>JAHLLG010000007.1 GCA_020444275.1 Bacteroidota bacterium
AATTATTAATCTAAAAAATAACCAAAAAAAGGTCAACCTATTTCAGTATAATACACTCGCGTTTTTAGTAAACAAAACATTTCAATATGAAACAAATTTATATACTGATAGTTTTTTTAATGTTTTTGGTCATTTTCTCAAGTTGTAACAGTAAATACTCAACACAGGTAGTTGCTGTTGACAGAATTGATACTAGTGGAATTTATTTTTCATATACTTACCTTGAGAAAAATTACACAGGTCATTTTGGATTGAATGAAATAGCGGAAGATTTTTCTACATCAGATAGTTTGAAAATTAAGATTGAAAAAGATCAACCTGATAGGTATGAATTTATATCGGTTGTGAAACGTGTTTGGAAAACTGAAAATGCTATTGTAAGCACTGTGAAAAATAATGAAAGTGGTGTTTACAGCTATCATGATGTTGACCAAAAACCATTATTTGCTGATGCCGACAACGAATTTGAAAATGACTCATTAATTTTTGATTATGTTAAAAGACAATCAAATTCTTCAAATGAATTTACTAAAGTAAGAGTTTATATTTTAATAAATGAAACTGGAAAAGTTACTTTAAAAAATGCAATGACAAATAATAAAGATGAATTGGTTTCAATAAAAAAGATAGTTGAGAAGTTTCCAGACTTTACACCAGCAATTAATAATAATGAAAATGTTACAGTAAGTTATTTAATTGAAATTCCAATAGCTAAATGATTTGCTAGTAGTCGTAAAATACACGCCATCACAAGCCATACGGGGGGGGGGGGGGTTGGTGGTTTTGTGACTTTTAATTATATTAGTGTAATTTTTTAACGGGTGACCGTGAAACACGGCGGGGAAACCCGCACAGGCTTGTATGGCGGGACCGTTATAAAAGCATTTTTTAATTCACCAAAATAGACACAATCAGAAATATTTATTACTTTTGAAATATGAAGAGAAGAACGAGACATATAAGCACTTTGATAAAGCAGGCAGTTGCGAGAATTGACTCCAAAGCTCAAATAATTCTTTATGGATCAAGAGCAAGGGGAAATGAAAGACCAGATTCTGATTGGGATGTTTTAATACTTACAGAATACCCTGTTGATATAATTAAAGAAAGACAGTTTCGTAATGCTCTTTATGACTTAGAATTGGAAACAGGGGAACCTTTTTCTGTATTTGTATACTCCGAGAATGACTGGAATACCAGGCAAAATATTACTCCTTTTCATACAAATGTTACAAGAGAAGGAATAAGTCTATGAAGCCAATTGATAGAAATGAATATGTTAAGAATAGGATAGAGACTGCTTATAAAACATTTAAAGCTGCAAAAGTATTATCAGAAAATGGTTTCTGGAATTCAGCTGTGAATCGATTGTATTATTCTGTATTTTATGCAGTCAATGCAATTTTAGTTCAGAATGAAATAATAGCTCAGTCTCATTCAGGTGTAAAGAGTCAATTTTCATTGCATTTTATCAAGACAGGTAAACTGGAAAAGAAATATGGAAAGCTT
Organism: Bacteroidota bacterium; assembly: GCA_020444275.1. GTDB lineage: Bacteria > Bacteroidota > Bacteroidia > Bacteroidales > UBA12077 > UBA12077. The sequence continues at coordinate 1,510 of JAHLLG010000007.1, forward strand.
TTAGCAGAATTATATGATTGGAGACAGAAAGGTGATTATGAAAGCTTATATGAATTTGACTCAAAATCTGTTCTTCCTCTATTTGATTCTGTCTTAGAAATGATCCAGGTTATTGAAAAAGAATTAAAAAACGCTTTATAACACGCCATCAAATGGCATACGGGTGTATGGTGTTGGTTTGACAAGTATTTATTATATTTGTTTCAGGGTCAACGGGTGACCCTGAAACACGGCGAGCTCCCGCACCGCCACTTATGGCGGGACCGTTATAAAAACATGCCGATATTTTCTGAGGTAACCCAACCCGGGCTTCGTTTTTTTAAGTGATAAGTTTTTTCAATTCTGATAAGTAAATTAAATCTGATATTTTAAGTAAGTATGTTTACGTTTTTTCGTTCTGACTTTTAATCCTATTTTGAATCCAATCAGTTTGACTGGTTTGTTAAAAACTCCGCATTGCTCCCCCACTCCATTCCAAACTTTAATGTTTGTAGTTCTTAGATTGGTTTTCTAGTGTTTTGTCAATAGCTATCTGACAAGCAATTTGTTGGTCGTCCGGTCTTGTCTCGTGCTAAAATAAGTTGACATAATATTAGCACAGGACACAATAAAAAAAGGTGACCAAATATTTAATCACCCTTTATTAAAATGTCTTTACATATTATTTGATATCGAAACGATCCAGGTTCATCACCTTATCCCAGGCTGCAATAAAATCCTTTACGAATTTTTCATTGGAATCTTTGCAAGCATATACCTCTGCAATAGCACGTAATTCCGAATGATGCCCAAAGATCAAATCGACACGCGTTCCGGTCCATTTTACTTTATTGGTTTTACGATCAAGCCCCTTAAATAACTCTTTATCGTCTGCAGCTGCCTCCCATTTTGTACTCATATCTAATAAATTAATAAAGAAATCATTGGTTAGTAAGCCTGGATTTTTAGTAAAAACCCCGAGTTTTGAACCATCGTAGTTAGCTCCAAGAGCACGCATACCTCCAACAAGAACAGTCATTTCAGGTGCGGTAAGTTTTAATAATTGTGCTTTATCAACTAACATTTCCTCAGTAGATTCAAGATATCTGGTTCGTATATAGTTGCGAAAACCGTCGGCCATTGGCTCCAGTACTTCAAAAGCTTCTACATCGGTTTGTTCCTGTGTAGCGTCGGCGCGCCCTGGTGTAAATGGAACAGTAACATTATGACCTGCATCTTTAGCAGCTTTCTCTACTGCCACACAACCACCTAAAACGATAAGATCTGCAAATGAAACCTGTTTACCACCCATTTGGGCACCATTAAAATCTATTTGTATTTTTTCTAATTTGGAAAGCACTTTATTTAGTTGAGCTGGATTATTAATTGCCCAGTTTTTTTGTGGTTCTAGACGAATTCGTGCTCCATTTGCCCCTCCGCGCTTATCGGATCCACGAAAAGTTGATGCTGAGGCCCATGCTGTTGATACCAGTTCTGAAACCGACAATCCGGATTTTAAAATTTTATCTTTTAGTTCTTCTATTTCCCTTTCATCAATTAATTTGTGAGTCACTTCTGGTATAGGATCTTGCCATAGTAAATCTTCCTTAGGAACCTCAGGTCCGAGATAACGTATTTTTGGCCCCATATCGCGATGTGTGAGCTTAAACCATGCTCGGGCAAAAGCTTCTGCAAAATCATCCGGATTTTCATAAAAACGTCGTGAAATCTTTTCGTATTCAGGATCATATCGAAGTGAAAGATCCGTTACAAGCATTGTAGGTTTGTGAAATTTCTTGGGATCAAATGCATCTGGTATAATCTCAGGTGCATCCTTAGCAACCATTTGTTTTGAGCCTGCCGGACTCTCCATTAGTTCCCATTCGAACTGAAATAGGTTTTCAAAAAAATTACTACTCCACTTCGTCGGTGTTTTAGTCCAGGTTACCTCTTCTCCATCTGTTATTGTATCCGGCCCCTTTCCAGATTTAAAACTGCTTTTCCACCCGAATCCTTGTTGTTCAATTCCCGCCGCCTCAGGCTCAGGACCTTTGTGTGATCCATCGCCGGCTCCATGTGTTTTACCAAACGAGTGTCCACCAGCAATCAAAGCAACTGTTTCCTCATCGTTCATAGCCATACGTTTAAATGTTTCACGGATATCATGAGCAGCTGCAACAGGATCGGGATTACCATTAGGACCTTGAGGATTAACATAAATCAAACCCATTTGAGATGCCGCAAGAGGTTTTTCGAGTTCTCGCTTGCCACTATGCCTTTCATCAGCCAACCATTCGGCTTCAGACCCCCAATAAACATCTTGTGGAGATTCCCAAATATCCTCACGACCACCACCGAAACCAAATGTTTTAAAACCCATCGACTCCAGTGCGACATTTCCTGCCAGTATCATTAAATCAGCCCACGATATTTTTCTTCCATATTTTTGCTTAACAGGCCAAATCAGACGTCGTGCTTTATCAAGGTTAGCATTATCTGGCCAGCTGTTTAATGGGGCAAAACGCTGAGCACCTAAACTTGCACCACCACGACCGTCAACAATTCGGTATGTTCCGGCACTGTGCCAGGCCATTCGAATAATTAACCCTCCGTAATGCCCAAAATCAGCTGGCCACCAGTCTTGTGAGTCGGTCATTACTTTTTTTAAATCTTCTTTTACAGCGTTCAGATCGAGTGATTTGAACTCCTTTGCATAATCGAATTCGTCACCCATTGGATCAGACAACGATGAATGCTGACGCAAAATATTTAAACTTAAACGATTGGGCCACCAATCCTTGATTGTTGTTCCTTTCATTGTACCTTGATTCTTTTTTTCCATACTTTTCAGATTTTATTTATTTTTTAAGATTCTTAGCTGTATTGGAATTTCAATATTCCCTGTTGCAATTTGGTAAGTTACAAAATTATAGCACCTTATTCAAGATATTCATAACTGGCAACAACAGATAAAAACTAAGGTATTTAATTAATTTTCAATGACTAAGCGACAGACTACAGTATTAGAAGATAGTAAATAATCCAATTTTATTTATATTTGTTATATTCATTCTTTTTTATGAAGCAACTAGTACTAATAATAGCAGCAATATTCTTTTACAGCTTTACAGCTGACGCACAATCGGCAAAAGTTAAAAACTTAACCAACAACTACCTAAGTGTTGCCTTCAATAGTGTAGATGGAAAAAGATTCCCTTTGACCAAATGGGAAAATAGAGATACCATCTATTATTTTATTGAAGGTGATCTGCACTATATAAATGCGAAGAGATGGAATATATTTTTAGAGGAGATTGAAAAAATTACAAATCTTCACTTTTGTAAAAGCACAGACATAAATAGCACAAATATTTTGATCTATTTTGGTAATCTTAGTGACTTTTTCGAAGTTAGCAATGCTGATTTACCATATACAATCAAAAATGATTTTAGCACATGGAGCAGCAAACGATGGAATAACTCTTATCAGTTGAGTTGGACAGGATTTTGTATGGTTCCGGAACTCATAAAAAACAATCAAATCGGAGCTTATTATCTAAAAAGATTATTCTTAAAATCTATAGGATTATTAGGTGAATCTGAAGATCCTTACAGTATTTATTCACGATACTATAATAGAAACAGCACCTTTAACAGAAATGACAAAAGGTTGTTAAAACTGCACTATAATAGTATTATAGAAGCAGGAATGACCTATACAGAAGTTAAGGAAACAATTACCAAACTTGTTGATTTGAAATCACTTATTAAGGAAAAACTATAATCTATCCGATAACCGGACAGATTATCAAAAGTATTTCCTTTTAAATCTAAATGCCAGATTTACTAGTGCGATCATAACAGGAACTTCAACAAGCGGCCCAATAACTGCTGCAAATGCCTCGCCTGAATTCATTCCAAATATTGCAATGGCAACTGCTATGGCTAACTCAAAATTATTGCTTGCTGCCGTAAAAGATAAAGTTGTCGACTGTTCGTAATTTGCCCCTATTTTTTTGCTCATTGCAAATGATAACACAAACATTACAATAAAATAGATTAGCAGCGGAATAGCAATTATTACCACATCCATTGGAATTTTTATAATATACTCTCCTTTTAAAGAGAACATCACAATGATTGTAAATAACAAAGCAATTAGCGTTACTGGACTAATTTTTGGAATAAATTTAGTGTGATACCAGGTTTTGTCCTTAATCCTTATTAAAATAAATCGTGTTAAAAAACCTGCAATAAATGGAATCCCCAAATAGATGAAAACACTTTCGGCAATCTGCCCGATGGTAATATTTTCTACTGCATGATTTGTAGGAATTCCAAACCATCCAGGAAGTATAGCAATAAAGAAATAGGCATACACAGAAAAGAAAAGAACCTGAAATATGGAATTGAAGGCGACTAATCCGGCTGCATATTGTGTATCTCCCTTTGCCAGATCGTTCCATACAATTACCATGGCTATGCAGCGTGCTAAACCAATCATGATGATTCCATACATGTAAGGAAGGTTAGCATTATTTTCACCGGGAAATAGTTTAAAGAAAATAATTGCCAACGCAAACATTAACACCGGACCAATAATCCAATTTTGCACAAGCGATAATGAAAGTACCTTATAGTTCCTAAAAACATCACCTAATTCTTCATATTTTACTTTTGCCAATGGTGGATACATCATCAGAATCAAGCCTATTGCAATAGGAATGTTAGTTGTGCTTTCCGGAGATGATTTTAACGACTCCCAAAAATCAGCTATTCCCGGGAAAAAGTATCCTGATAATACTCCTATGGCCATTGCCAGAAAGATCCATAAAGTTAAAAATCGGTCTAAAAATTTTAAACGTGGTTTTGATGGCATAATTTTTAATTTTAATATAACACTATTTTTTAGCTAATACAGTAATACTATAAATTCCGGTTTTTTCTTTTTTATAAGTTCTTAATTCGTCGATCGAAATATAGTTTAACATAATGATATTAGGAATTTTAATCTCCTTTTCCTTTTTAATTTCTATTCTATTAAACTGATTATCTTTAATTATCTGCAAATAATCGTCTTTCTGCAGTGCTCCTGAAACACAACCTGCATACATTTCAGCATTATCTTTAACTTTTTCAGGCAGGTTACCTGAAATAACTACATCAGAAACACAGAAATGTCCACCTGCCTTTAATACGCGATATATTTCCTTAAACGCTTTCCGTTTATCAGGCACTAAGTTCAGAACACAATTCGAGATAACTACATCAAAAGAGTTATCCGGCAAAGGCATTTCTTCAATATCTCCCTGAACAAATTCAACATTTTGGTAACCAAGTTTTGCGTTATTAATACGAGCTTTCTCAATCATTGCTTCTGTAAAATCTATTCCGGTAACCTTTCCAGACTCACCAACAATGGCTCTCGCAACAAAACAATCGTTTCCTGCTCCTGAACCCAAATCCAATACAGAATCACCAGGCTTAAGATGAGCAAATTCTGTTGGAATACCACAACCTAATCCCAGATCTGAATCGGCGTTATATCCTTCAAGATTTGAGTAATCATCACTAAAAATAGTATAATCTATGGATTCGCAACAACCTGTACTTCCGCAACACGATGTCTCATTTTGATCTTTTGATTGTTTAGCTATCTGGCTGTACTTTTCTTGTACTACACGTTTAATATCTTTCATAATATTTTTTTATTCGTTATTTATTAACTGTTCGGTAATATCAACAGCTTGCTTAATATAATTGATACAATCTGTTTCGAACAGTCCCAGTTCATGTATTTTTATCAAATCCTTCTCTTTTTTCATATCTAGTTCTTGCAATAGCTGTTTACAATATATAGATTCATTTTTTGATTCAAAACGTTTCAAAAACTCTGCAGCTTTATCATATGTATTTTCCTTATTCGATTCCGGATCATTTAAGGCTTTTCCAAATTTTAATCCTAATACCATTAGTGCACCAGAAACTGCACCACAAACATGCTGTTGTTTTCCCATACCTGCGCCAAAAGCAGTGGCAATTCTTAAACATTCATCTTTGCCTAATCCCAGTTCCGGACCAAATGTTGTTAGAACAGATTGAGCGCAATTAAAACTATTGTTAAAATACGATAAGGCTTTGTTCTTTTTATCTTGCATCTATTATTTTATTTTTTCGTTGTAAAGCTTAAAAAAAGCTTCTTTTATTTCATCTCTAACTCTTCTGTATTCGCTCCAAACAAACTCTTCAGATCCTTCTGCATAAGTAGGGTCATCAAATCCAATGTGAATTCTATTTTTTACTTTCCCCAAGAAAGTTGGACAATTTTCATTTGCTCCGCCGCAAACAGTTATTACGTAATCCCACTCATCACCTAAATACAAATCAACAGAATCGGAAGTGTGCTGACTAATATCTATACCAATTTCCTTCATTACGTTAACTGCTTTTTCGTTAAGTTTCCCAGATGCTTCTGTTCCTGCCGACCGAACCATAAGGTTTTTATCAAACGATTGAAGGAAACCATGAGCTATTTGACTTCGGCATGAGTTACCTGTACACAGAATTAATACTTTCATAAATTATTATTTATTATTTTTTTCTCGTTTTCTTAACATACAAGCACATGAGCCACTTAAACGTTCCTTTTTATCTATTTTTAAAGGTAATCCGTCTCTTTCCCACTCAACCAATCCTCCAGCCATGTTGGCTATGTTTTCAAATCCCTTTTCTTTCAAAAAAAGAACAGCTTCTTTGCTATGAATTCCTGTTGCATCAGCAAATATTAATGCTTTATCATTAGGTAAGTCCTGATAGTTATCTTTTAAAACACTATAAGGGCAATAAAGCAATTCATCCACATCGAACATCTTAAAACAGTTCATATATTCTTCGCGCACATCAACTATAATTGCACTTTGCTTGCAAAGATCATAGGTTTCTTTTGGTGATACATGAAGTATACCTGATGATTTTATTCCCATTTTCTGAAAAAAAACTCTCATAATTAACATTGATTTGGTTGATTAACCGATATTTCTTTTAAAAAACCTTCAATTAACTTTTTAACATCCTTTATACAATCGCTGCAAAGACAATAGTTTACCTTTAAACCATCTATTGTACCATGAATTAATCCAACTTTTTTTAATTCCTGTAAGTGCTGAGAAACTGTTGTTCGACTTAAGGGAATTTCGTTACTGATGTCGCCTGATATACAGGTACTGCATTTTGCCAGATAACGCAATATTGCCAGGCGTGCAGGATGACTCATTACCCTTGCTATTTCTGCAAGCTTTTGCAAATCATCGTCGAATAAACTGGATTTTTTATATGTCATTTTAATTGTTTTATGTCGCAAACATACGGCATTAAATCAGATAAAAAAATCTTTATTTATTCTTTTATGGTACAATTTATTTCTGATTAATCTGTTTGATTAACTTTTTAGTTTCATAATATCCGGTATGCCTAAAAAACTCTTCCCCGTTTTTATCCAGTAAAATTTGAGTAGGAATGGCCGCAACTCCAAAATATTTCATTAAATCCTGATTCTGTCGGTAAGTTACATTATAAAATATCACATTAACCCTATCGGGATACTTTTCCTTTATTTCATCCATAACACTTTCCATTCGTTTACATGCCGAACATCCTGTTGAACCAAATTCCAGAAAAGTTATTTCGTAAGGCAATCTGTTTTTTGAATAATTATATAACGAATCAATTTCAAATTGCAATTCCCTTTCTACCACTGAACCTGTTTTTAGTTTTACAGCTTGTGAAGCAAAATCGTTAAGTCTGCTTTTTGAAAGAAACAAAATGATGAAAAATAACACCGATAAACTAACAAAAACAATCGGTGTTATACTTTTCAGTTTGATATGTTTATTCTGATTATTCATCTTCATACATGATTTCGCAACATTGCTACATGTTTGCAATTAACTAGAATTATGTCCAGTTTTAATCACATGATAAACCAGTTATTTACTGCTACTATCTGCTTTTAATGACTACTTAATTTCTTCTAGTCTTATATTGCACCAAATATTAACCCCGACACAGTAGCCATAACAACAACTAATAAAACATAAACTAACGTTTTTTGTGTTCCCATAACTCCACGGATAACCAACATGTTAGGTAGTGACAACGAAGGACCGGCTAACAATAACGCAAGTGCTGGCCCCTTCCCCATTCCTGCTGCCATTAATCCTTGCAAAATAGGTACTTCCGTTAAGGTTGCAAAGTACATAAAGGCGCCTACAATGGATGCAAAGAAATTGGAAAAAACGGAGTTTCCACCTACAAGATTAGATACCCATTCATTTGGAATAATTCCTGCTATAACAGTATTATCATGTGTTGAACCTAAGAGAAAACCAGCTATTAATACACCTATTGCCAATAGAGGCAAAATTTGTTTTGCAAAATCCCAAGTTGATAAAGTCCATTCTTTGTTTTCAGGCTCTTTTTTATCAAATAAAGTAATAATACTTAAACCAGCAATTGCAACTAGCATTGGCACTAACGGTGAACTACTAATAAATCCTAAGATTCCGGTAACTAATGCTACAAGTGAAACATGCTTCCAATTTAATTTTAATATGTATATTAATGAAAACATTAAAAATAGTCCGAAGAATGATGTGATATACCACTTATTTGACCATATCCAATACCATGCTCCACTTGTAACTCCTTCGCCAGGTTTTCCCCAGTTCGCAAAAACAAGAATTAAAACCAATGTAAAAAAATGAAATGCAGTTTGCCACATTGGTCTCTTTTCTGGCATATTTGGAAAGTTTATTTGCTCTTCACGCTTTGCTCTTTCCTCTTTTCTATAAATTAAAGACATTGCAGAACCGATAACCACAGCAAAAACAACTGCTCCAATAATACGTGCAACCCCCATTTCAAATCCAAGAATTCGCGCTGTTAATATAATGGCCAGTATATTAATTGCCGGACCTGAATATAAAAAAGCCACTGCGGGTCCTAAGCCGGCTCCTCTTTTATGAATACTTGAAAACAGTGGTAAAATAGTACAGCTACATACCGCCAATATTGTTCCGGAAACAGAGGCAACAGTATATGCAAGCCATTTTTTTGCATTGGCACCAAAATATTTCATTACTGCACCCTGGCTAACAAAAACGGCAATTACTCCTGCAATAAAAAATGCCGGTAAAAGACATAAAACGACATGCTCCTGTGCATACCATTTTGTTAAATCAAGCATCGCGTAGATAGCACTACTAAATCGCTCACTTTCAATTGGCATAAAATATGCAAATACAAATACTACAGATATCCATAGCAATATTTTAATCTCTTTTTTAACTTCCATCTTTATTAAATTTTAAAACTCGCTTCCGCTGTTCGTAATTAAACGAACATAATGTTCAAATTTTTTATTTACCGCAACAACAATTTCTTTCTAATTTATTATTTAACTTTAATAACTCAATAATATCTTCAGAGCAGCAAACGCCCTTTGGGTTTAATTCGGCACATGTATTACCTGTGAAGGCAGAAGTTGCAAGCTGAATATCTTTTAAGTTTTTTGCTCCTTGACTTACTGCACTTTCAATTTCACTTTCAGAAACACCCTTACAAAAACAAATTATACGCTCCATTACTTAACTATATAAATTATTATTACGTAGTATATTCCTATACCAATAAAAACAACTGACACGATTCTTCGAAACCAAATCTCAAAAATCTTTATGCTATTATATAATTTACCTACACCCGATATGGTATATGCAAGCAACCATGCAAAAATAATTACAGGAATTCCTGTTGCAATCGCAAATACCACCGGCAAATATAAGCCCGAAGCACTGCTAATGGTCATAGGTATTAACATTCCAAAATAGAGAACCCCACTGTAAGGACAAAATGCTAACGCAAAAACAATTCCTAAGAGTAAAACTTCCCAATAATTTCTGGTTCCATTTTCCTGAAATCTTTTTGTAAAACCATTGAATCCTGGAAATTTTATTCTAAGAATATCCAACATCAATAATCCTATGACTATTAGTATCGGACCTAAAATCTTTTCACCATATTGTTGAAACCATCCTGAAAGTTTAAACTGATCAGCACCTATAAAGATGATTACAGCTAATAATGTGTACGATATTGCTCTTCCCAAGGTATAAACTAACCCGTTTCTAAAAACCTTTTTTTGATGCTCAACATCTTTACTAATAAAACCAATGGCTGTAATATTGGTTGCAAGCGGACAGGGACTGATGGCAGTCATCAGTCCAAGCACAAATGCAGAGAGTATTGGTAACGAACTGTTACTCATTAAATTTGACAAAAATTCCTCCATTACAATATAGGATCAATTTTTTCTTTAATAATCTCTTTAAGTTTCTCAGGATTTGTTCTGGCATTCATAAATCCTTCGTTTGTAATATTGATTTTATTTTCGCCACTTACTATGATTAATGTTTGTCCAGACACACCGATTTCTTCGGCCTTTTCTTTACCATCAGCTTCATCAAGATTGTATGATACAAAGAAAACATCATCCCCATAATACTCTTCTACAGCTTCTTTTGCTACATCTTCTACAGCATTGCATGTAGCACAACGACGCGTGTAATGAAAATAAAAAACTTCAACATTATTTGCTTGGACAGTAGTTTCTTTCTTTTCATCTTTATTAGCCTGAGCTGTGCAAGCAAAGTTTATGCTTATAGCTAATAATACAAGAGTTAAAAATTTAACACATTTCATAATTTATAGATTTTTAGTTATTAATTCTTTGATTTCAGCTGATGATGGAACTCTTCCGGCAATTACAACATTCCCGTTAATAACTAATCCGGGCGTATGCATAATTCCGTATTCCATAATTTTCATAATGTCTTCAACTTTTGCAATGTTTGCTTCTACATTCATCTCAGCAACAGCTTCTCGTGTTGCTTTTTCCAGTGATTTACACTTCGGACAACCTGTCCCTAATACTTTAATTTCCATAATTGAATCTGTTTTATTTCGTATTTCGTAGAATCACGAAATTATAGGTTAAAAAATTTTTATTATGATAAAAAGGTCTCAAAAAGACTCTTTGCTTCTTTCCAGTTTTCTTGATTAATGCAATACTTAATTTTCGGCGCTTCTATCTCACCCTGAATTAATCCAGCATCTTTTAATTCCTTTAAATGCTGAGATAAAGTTGATTTTGCAATGGGTAAAATTTCTGATAAATCGCCACTGTAACAACAACTTTGTTTCGAAAGAATTTCAAGGACATACAATCTTATTGGATGTCCGATAGCCTTAGCATATCGTGCAAGGCGTTTCTGTTTTTCGTTGATAACTTCCTTCTTCATTTCATTGTTCGTTAAATACCGAACAAAAGTATAACTATTTTGTAAAACACTAAAATAAAATACAAAATACTTTTTTAAAAAAACAACTTTTATTTGATCAGATTTACTGTTAGGAAATTAGCAAGTATAATTAAATAAAAAAGCTCCTTAAAAAGGAGCTTCATTATCAAAGTTCTTATTACTTCCTATATCAAAAATATCATCATTTGAACTTTGATGACCATGATTAGGTTCCTGGTTCATTTTTGATCCGAAAGTTTTCGCTCCTCCATTCATATCATTCTCAACCGGAAAATCTCCGATGAAATCTTCCTCAAGATCTTCAAATTTAGCCAACTCATTTCTAAAGCGAAGCTTAATATCTGCCAATGCACCATTTCTGTGCTTAGCCAGAATTATCTCTGCCATTCCGAGTAACGAATTACCTTCTTCATCCTCTATAAATCCATATTTTTCCGGACGGTGAATGAATAATACCATATCGGCATCCTGCTCAATTGCTCCCGATTCACGTAAATCGGAAAGCTGTGGCCGCTTGGTTCCCGAACGCATTTCCACTGAACGATTCAACTGCGATAATGCGATAATTGGCACATTCAATTCTTTGGCAATTCCTTTTAATGATCTTGAAATCATACTTACCTCCTGCTCACGATTACCTTTTGTTTCGGCCGGACCAGTCATCAACTGCAAGTAGTCAATAATGATAATATCCACCTTTTGCTGGCTCATTAACCGTCGACATTTTGCCCGAAGCTCAAATACAGAAATTGCCGGGGTATCATCAATAAAAATATTGGCATCGACTAATCTTTTAATTTTATATTCAAGCTGTTCCCACTCAAAAGGCTCTAATTTTCCGTTTCGTATTTTATCAGATGACAATTCTGTTTCACTTACAATTAATCGGTTTACCAGCTGCACGGATGACATCTCCAACGAAAACAGTGCCACTCCCTGCTGATGATCAATGGCCATATTTCTTGTCATAGAAAGCACAAACGCTGTTTTACCCATGGAAGGACGAGCCGCAATAATAACTAAATCGGAACGCTGCCAACCTGAAGTTACCCTGTCCAGTTTGGTATATCCTGAAGGTACACCACTTAAGCCATCTTCACGTTTTCCTGCCTCTTCAATTTGCGTAATAGCCTCCTGAATAACTACGTTAATCTTTGTAGTTTCTTTTTTAATATTTCCCTCTGCAACCTTGAACAATTCCGATTCTGAAAAATCAATCAGATCATTTACATCTATGGTATCATCATAAGCTCTCCCCTGAATTTCAGTTGAAACCCTGATTAACTCACGCTGAATATGCTTTTGCGCTATTATTCTGGCATGATACTCGATGTGGGCGGCAGATGAAACCTTACTTGCAAGTTGCGTAATATAAAACGGACCTCCTACTAAATCGAGTTCGTCACGCTTTCTTAACTCCTCAGTAACCGTAAGAATATCAATTGGCTGCAGCTCCTGTGATAAATCCAGTACTGCTTTAAATATTTTCTGATGTCCCTCTTTATAAAAACTTTCCGGACGAATAATATCCATTACTGCAATAATCGCATCTTTTTCCAGCATTATTGCACCTAACACGGCTTCTTCCAAATCGAGTGCCTGAGGCGGAAGCTTACCATAATCAAGCATCTGATCCATATTATTTTTCCTCGGATAGTTTTTTGTATTTCCTGCCATTTCTGATCAAATTTTTAGGGAGATCAAAGGTAAGCATACAATCATCAAAACTGATATTATTTAAAGATTTCTTTTCTTACTTTTTTTAACCGAAGTTATTAACAATTGTTAATTAAATTTTTATAGCAGGGAGTTGCAGTAAAATAGTAAATTTGCAGCAGACATTAATTAAATTTCAATGATAGTATTCCCAAACGCAAAAATAAACATAGGACTGAATGTTACTGAAAAAAGGCCTGATGGATTTCACAATATCGAAACAGTTTTTTATCCTATAGGTTTATCGGACATTTTAGAAATCAACCCTTCAGATACAGTTCAATTTACAAATTCAGGTTTAGTTGTTGAAGATAAAAATTTCGAATCAAATCTTTGTTATAAAGCCTTCAAGCTTCTTCATAAAAATTTTGATTTAAATCCTGTAAACATACATTTGCATAAAATAATACCGTTTGGAGCCGGTTTAGGTGGAGGATCTTCTGATGCGACTTTTACATTAAAAACGTTAAACTCCATTTATAAACTTAACCTAGACAATCAAGAATTACTTAAATATGCAGAAAAAATTGGTAGCGATTGTCCGTTCTTTATTCTTAATAAACCCTCTTATGCTGAAGGGAAAGGAGAAATCTTAAGCGAGATAGATTTAAAGTTAAAAGGCTATCATCTTGTTATCATTCATCCTGGAATTCATGTAGATACTGCAAGTGCATATTTAAAGATTAAACCTGCTAAACCTGAAGTTAGTATTAAGGAGCTCATAAAACAACCACTCGTTAAATGGAAAGAATTCATAAAAAATGATTTTGAAGGATCTGTTTTTCAGGAACAGCCAAAACTAAAAGATATTAAGAAAAAATTATATGACCTGGGAGCTCTTTATGCGTCCATGTCGGGCAGTGGATCTGCTATTTATGGATTTTTTGATCACAAACCAAACGTCCAGAAATATTTTGAAAAATATTTTGTCTGGACAGAAAGCTTATAATTGATGTAGTAAACTCTATATAAAAACAGAAGAAAATTTATGCGCCAATGGTTATCAATATGGGCTAAAGCCCAGGTAAGATTGAATTATTATTAACCCCAGACTTAAGTCTGGGCTAGGGAATGCACGAATTCAAGGACTTTAGTCCGTTCTTATACACTTCAACTGAATACTTAAAGAAAATTCGGAACAATTGTTCCGAATTTTCTTTTGTTTTTATTTTAGTTCGATCATTAAATGATCTTTCGGCACCCTTTGTTCCTCTTTAACATATATCTTTTTTACCGTTCCGTCGATAGGAAAGTAAATTTTATTTTTCATCTTCATTGCCTCCAAAATCATCATTAGATCACCTTCTTTGACCTTTTGCCCCTCTTCAACATAAATTTTAACAACAGTTCCAGGGATTACCGATTTTATTTTTTTGAAATTTGGTTTCTCCCACTTTCTTCTGTTCTTATATTTTTCTGTTAAAAGAGTTCTATATCTTGCGCCCTGTTCCTGAAGAACTAAACTGCTATAACGAACTTTTGGAGCATTTTCTCTTGCTTTAGCTGATTTTTGCTCTTTCGTTTTTGCAGGTTCTTTCTTTTGTGAAACAGTAGCTTTTTTAGTTTCGGTTTTCTTTGTTGCCATAAGCTTAGTTTTTAAAATGGAGGAATTCCATGTTTTTTAATCGGCTTACGTTCCACTTTATTATGAGAAACCTCAATTGCATGTAATAATAGCTTTCGGGTTTCTTCCGGTTCAATTACCGAATCGACATACCCTTTTGCCGCTGCGACATATGGATTAGCAAATTTCTCTTTGTATTCCTTAACTTTTTGCTTACGCATCTGGTCAGGATCATCAGCTGCCATAATTTCTTTTCTAAAGATAATGTTTGCTGCACCTTCTGGACCCATAACCGCAATTTCAGCTCCTGGCCATGCAAATACGAAATCGGCATTTAAATGACGAGAATTCATAGCAATATATCCACCACCGTAAGCTTTTCTAAGAATTACTGTAATTTTTGGAACTGTAGCCTCAGAATAAGCATAAAGAACTTTCGCACCGTGACGGATAACACCTGCATGTTCCTGATCAACTCCGGGAAGATATCCCGGTAAGTCAACTAATGTTACAAGTGGAATATTAAACGAATCGCAATAACGAATAAATCGAGCTGCCTTATCAGATGAATCAACATCTAAAACACCAGCCATTACCAGCGGTTGATTGCAAACAAAACCTACTGTTTGACCATCTAAACGACCAAATCCGATAACAATGTTGGCTGCCCACATCGCTTGAATTTCAAAGAAATCAGAATCATCGGTAATTGCACGAACCACATCACGAACATCGTAAGGTTCCTTAGGATTGCCAGGTACAATTTCGTCGATCTTGTATTGATCAATTTTGGGTTCTTTAGCCTCGAATGCTTGGGCTTTTTTACTGTTATTCCATGGGATATAGGTAATTAGCTTCTTAATCTGATCAAAACATTCAATTTCGCTTTCTGCATAAAAATGCGCATTACCTGTTATCTCACTATGAACTTTTGCACCACCAAGATCTTCCATCGAAATTTCTTCACCTAAAACAGTTTTAATTACCTCAGGTCCGGTAATAAACATCTTAGATATTTTATCCACAACAAATACAAAGTCTGTTAAGGCGGGAGAATATACAGCTCCACCAGCACAAGGACCAAGTATTACAGAAATCTGAGGAATAACACCTGAAGATATGGTATTACGATAAAAAATTTCACCATAACCAGCTAACGAATTCACACCTTCTTGAATACGAGCTCCACCTGAATCGTTAATTCCGATAATAGGAACTCTCATTTTCATGGCATGATCCATGATTTTTGTAATCTTTCTGGCATGCATTAATCCTAATGATCCGCCTGCAACAGTAAAATCCTGAGCATAAATACAAATGGGAGCGCCATAGATTGTTCCTGTCCCGATGATAACACCATCACCATGAAGTACTTTTTTATCCATGTTAAAGTCACGCGCTTCGTGCTCAACAAACAGATCGTACTCATGGAATGAGTCCTCATCTAAAAGCGTAATAATTCGCTCACGGGCTGTCATCTTACCCATGGCAACTTGTTTCTCAATGGCTTTTTCACCACCACCTTGAAGAACTTTTTCTCGCTTCTTTTGAAGTTCAAGAATTTTTCTTTTCAAAGACATAAATTGTTCATTTAGTTAATAAATACCTATGATCTAGTCGTTATATCATAAGCAGTAACTTAAAAAATAAGTGCAACATTACAAAATCCATCTTATTTATGAAAATTTAACAATGATTTAAATTACACTTGATAATATAAAGTTTTAGTAATCAGAAAAATAATTTAATTTTTACTAATTAATTCAATTCAAAGTTAGACAATTTTATGCTATATAAAACTTTATTTAGGTGCTAAACGATATAGGAAAATGCTTATTACAGCATATATTATATTCGGCAACCATACTGCGAATAATGGCTGCATGCTTCCACTAATAGCAAACATTGTAGTAAATCTCATAAATAAAATATATGAGAAGCTTAATAACAATCCAAATCCGATGTGCATACCGATACCTCCTCTCACTTTTCGGGAAGAAAGTGCCACACCAATTAGCGTTAAGATAAATGTTGAAAATGGGTAAGCAAAGCGGCTATATTTATCGATTAATAACTCTACTACATTATCTGCACCTTGCATATATTGCTCCTCAATATAATCGTTAAGCTGAGGAAGCGTCATGGTTTCAGTAAAGTTTTGCATTCGCTTAAACTCTTCAGGATACATATTAATTGCCGTATCGATTATCGTTCCTGTGGTTATTGTTTCGTTTAAGCTATCTATTTCGCGTATGTAATAATTACGTATGGTCCATTTTGCTTTTGTCGAATCCCATTTTGCGTAATCAGACATCAATTTAGATTTTAAAACACCATCTTCAAACTTTTCCATACCAAACCGAAAAGCCACATCATTTGAGGTATTATAACTTTTCATATAGATAAATACACCGGGTTCAATTTGCCGATGAATATCTTTATCAGTATTTCGTATTGGGTTTTTTACATAGGTATATTCAAAAGTCTTACGAGTTGCATTAGCAGGCGGAATTATATAAGCCATCAACACAAAAGACAAAAGGGCTATTACCAGCGCAGATATAAAATAAGGATACATTAATCGCTTAAAACTTACTCCACTACTTAAGATGGCTATAATTTCCGTATTATAAGCCATTTTTGAGGTAAAAAAGATAACTGCAATAAACGTAAAAAGTGAACTAAAGAGGTTAGCAAAGTAGGGTATCCAATTTAAATAATAATCGAAAGCTATAGCTTTTAAAGGAGCTGATTTTTCAATAAAATCCTCGACCTTTTCGGAGATATCAAAAATAATTGCAATGCTAATAATAATAACGATTGCAAAAAAGTACGTTCCAAGGAACTTTTTAATAATATAATAATCTATTTTTTTTAGACCTAAAAATCTCATAATCTAACCGATAGCTTTTGAACCATTTCGTTTTTCCAACTATAAAACGATCCGTCTAATATTTTATTTCTTGCTTCGCCAACCAACCAAAGATAAAAACTTAAATTATGTAAACTAGCAATTGTTGCTCCTAATATCTCCTTTGAGGTTATCAGGTGTCGTAAATAAGCCTTTGAAAACTTTGTGTCTACAAATGACGCACCATTTTCTTCAATGGGAGAAAAATCATTCTTCCATTTAACATTTTTTATGTTTATGATACCCTCTTTTGTAAATAGCATTCCATTTCGACCATTACGTGTTGGCATTACACAATCGAACATATCAATACCTCTGGCAATCCCTTCTAAAATATTTACCGGAGTACCAACACCCATTAAATATCTTGGTTTGTCTTCAGGGAGAATTTCATTAACTACCTCAATCATATCGTACATTTCATCAACGGGCTCGCCAACAGATAAACCACCAATAGCATAACCGTCTCTTTCGTGCGATGCAATTGTTTTTGCCGATTCAATTCTTAAATCTTTAAATACACTTCCCTGCACAATTGGGAAAAAGGTTTGTTTATGTCCGTATAAGGGTTCAGTAGCATCAAAATGTTTTAACCCACGTGCTAACCAGCGGTGTGTAAGCTCCATTGATCTTTTTGCATAATCGTAATCACAAGGATATGGTGTACATTCATCAAATGCCATGATAATATCAGCTCCTATTATACGCTGAATATCCACAATATTTTCTGGTGTAAAAATATGTTTTGAACCATCAATATGTGACCTGAAATGCGCTCCATCCTCCTTAAGCTTTCGATTCTCAGCTAACGAGAAAACCTGGTATCCTCCACTATCAGTTAAAATTGGACGATCCCAATTTATAAATTTATGCAAACCTCCGGCCTTTTGCATAGTATCCATACCCGGCCGTAAATATAAATGATAGGTATTACCCAAAATAATTTGTGCTTTTACATCATCTATTAAATCACGCTGATTAACTCCTTTTACACTACCAACAGTACCTACAGGCATAAAGATCGGAGTTTGTATTTTACCATGATCCGTAGTAATCTCCCCTGCCCTAGCCTTTGTCTTAGGCTCTTTTTCAAATATCTCAAATTTCATAAAGGTCAAATTTCGGGGCAAAGATAAAAAATGTGAATAAATATTTTATTTATTGGAATCACAATTCTTGTTTTACACCAAAATGTTTAATAAAATTGCCAATTAACATTATTAAACTCAAAAATAAAAGTGGAGTACATCGATTTTGTCATAGCAAATCCCATATATAGCATTCTTATAGCTTTCGGACTAATGTTATTAATTCAAGCATATTACTATCTGATATTCTACTCCAGAATTTTGTTTTACAAAAATCATAAAGATAAAAAAGAAACACAAGAACCTGTTTCTGTCATTATATGTGCACGCAATGAAGAAGTGAACCTTGAGAAAAATCTACCCTCTATCTTAACACAAGATTACCCTGATTATGAAGTCATAGTTGTGAACGATTGCTCAGAAGATGAAACAGAGTTTGTTTTAGAACGATTTCAAAAAAAATACAAGCACTTAAAAACAACCACCATAAAACAAGACGAGAAATTTTACCACAGTAAAAAGCTTGCATTGACAATCGGTATTAAAGCAGCTAAAAATGAATTTCTTTTATTAACAGATGCCGATTGTATTGCAACCAGCAACCAATGGATTAAACAAATGCAAGCAAACTTTTCGGATAAAAAAGAGATTATTTTAGGATATGGTGGTTATAAGAGAGAAAAGAAGTTAATTAATAACCTTATTCGGTTTGACACGCTGTTTATAGCCCTTCAGTACCTTACTTTTGCCCTTTCAAAAAGGCCATACATGGGTGTAGGAAGGAACCTGGCATATAGAAAATCTTTGTTTTTTAAACACAAGGGATTTGCACAACATAATCACATTGAATCAGGAGATGATGATCTTTTTGTTAGTCAGGCTGCCACAAAGCGAAATACTGCAATTGAAATATCCAAAGAATCTATTACAAGATCGAAAGCTGAACAAAGTTTTAGGTCATGGTTTAAGCAGAAAAAAAGACACATCTCAACAAGTAAACTTTATAAATTTGGAACAAAATGGAGACTTTTTTGGGAAAATTTTAGCAGAGTAAGCTTTTACATTTTATTTGTATTATCACTGGTGTTTTTTCCATCATATTATATTTATATCTTAGGTGCATTCGCATTCAGAATGATTTTACAACTTATCATATTTAAGGTTGCTATACATAAACTTGACGAAAAAAATCTGTGGTTACCTTCACTTCTTTACGATTTTTTCATACCTTTTTTAAGTTTTTCGTTTATTTTAGCAAACTATTTCACCTCAAAAAGAAATAAATGGAAGTAAGTCCAAATTTATCAGATAAAGCGAAGCACGATTATAAGCTTGTTAAACTTGCCATTGCTGGTGATGAAAAAGCTTATGCAGAATTGCTGGAAAGATACCGGGACGCCATTTATTATATGCTTCTTAAAATGGTGAATAACAAGAGTGATGCTGAAGATTTAACCATCGAAGCTTTTGGAAAAGCATTTAAGAATATCGCTCAGTATACTCCGAACTATGCTTTTAGCACCTGGCTGTTTAAAATTGCAACCAATAACTGTATTGATTTTATTCGAAAGAAAAAAGCCAATTTGGTTTCTCTGGATCATACTTCCGATGATCAAGAGAATATGACCACTCCACTGCAATCCGACTCTCCTGACCCAGAAGAGGATATGATAAAAAGCCAACGAATGGCTTTAACCCGGAGTGTTGTTGAGAAACTAAAACCCCGGTACAGAACATTGGTTGAACTAAGATACTTTAAAGAATACTCGTACGAAGAAATTGCAAATGAGCTAAACCTGCCTCTAGGTACGGTTAAAGCGCAACTCTTTAGGGCCAGAGAACTTCTTTTCAATATCTTAAAAAATAGCAATCCGAACATAAAGTAGTAACACCTTATGGAAATCATTCATAAATACTTTCCCGATTTAACGGAAAAGCAATACGAGCAATTTGAAATGCTTCAGACTCTATATAACGAGTGGAATAATAAAATTAATGTAATTTCAAGAAAAGATATTGATCAATTGTACGAACGCCATATACTGCACTCATTGGCTATTGCTAAAGTAATTCAGTTTACCAAAAATTCTCATATTCTTGATGTAGGAACCGGCGGCGGATTTCCCGGAATTCCACTGGCTATTTTCTTTCCCGCATGTAATTTTCATTTAATCGATTCTATTGGCAAGAAGATAAAAGTTGTACAGGAAATTTCAAATTCACTCGGTCTTCAAAATGTTTCGTCGGAACAGGTACGAGCAGAAAAAATAAAAGATAAATACGATTTTGTAGTAAGCAGAGCAGTAACAGCTTTTCCTGTTTTTTATAACTGGGTAAGAGAAAAAATAAAGAGCCAATCGAAAAACAGTTTAAAAAACGGGATATTATACTTAAAAGGTGGCGATTTGGATGAAGAATTAAAAAAAATTAAATCCAGAATTACATCCTACAATATTTCTGATTACTTTACCGAACCTTTTTTTGAAACCAAAAGAGTTATTTATCTTCCTATTTAATTTAATAATATTTTCAAAATCTTTTTGCAGGAAAGAAAAAAACATTACTTTTGCAGTTCCAAAAGAAAAAGTAAAAACATTGTAAAAATATTTTGAGATGAAAAGAACATTTCAACCTTCGAACAGAAAGAGAAAGAACAAGCACGGATTCAGAGAAAGAATGTCAACTGTAAATGGAAGAAAAGTGCTTTCGGCACGCAGAGCTAAAGGAAGAAAAAAATTATCTGTATCTAGCGAGTTTAATTCAAAGAAATAATTTAATTACTCCATAAAGTATTTAAGTAAGGAACGGTTTATATTGTTCCTTACTTTTTTGTATATATACCTCACATCAAACAATACTTTGTTAACGTTTGTTATTTCCTTATATAGAAAAAATTTATTTTTACATTCAAAAAACAAGACGTGCTTAAACAAGAAATAACCTTGGATAATTTATCCAACCAACAAAAAGATATAGTACATAAAGTAACCAGCCAGCAAAGGTTATCTATAGAAGAAGGAATTGAACTATTTAATTTTGATCTTGGTGTTTTAGGAATCTTAGCTTCTGAAATCAATAAGAATAAGAATAAAAATCAACAGAAGGTATTTTTTAATAAAAACTTTCATATTGAACCCACTAATATTTGTATTTACGACTGTAAATTTTGTTCGTATCACCGAAAAATAAACCAGGAAGGTAGTTGGGAATATTCATTGGATGATATCCTGAAAACAGCAGAATCGTATAAAGATAAGGATATTACAGAAGTTCATATTGTGGGAGGGGTTCATCCACATCGCGATTTACATTATTATGGTGAAATGATCCGGAAGATCAAAGATATACTACCCGAAATTCATGTAAAAGCATTTACAGCAGTAGAATTAGACTTCATGATTAAAAAAGCACACGTGTCGCTGGAAGAAGGACTAAAAAAACTAAAAGAATATGGCCTGGACAGTATCCCTGGTGGTGGTGCGGAAATATTTGAACCGGAGATCAGAAAACAGGTATGCCATGAAAAATCTACTGCAGAGCAGTGGTTAACTATTCACGAAACCGCTCATAAAGTGGGATTACCATCCAATGCAACCATGCTTTATGGACATCTTGAAAGTAAAAAACACAGAATTGAACATCTTGATCAGTTAAGATCACTTCAAGATAAAACGAAAGGTTTTAACACATTTATCCCGTTAAAATTTAAAAAAGCAAATAATCCTTTATCTTATATTGGTGAAGTAAACACGCTGGAAGATCTAAAAACGTTTGCTGTTTCAAGAATTTACCTCGACAACTTCGATCATATTAAAGCTTACTGGCCTATGTTAGGTAAAGATGTTTCGCAAATTACGTTATCGTTTGGTGTAGATGATATAGATGGAACCATCGACGATTCTACAAAAATTTACTCCATGGCAGGTGCTAAAGATCAAAAACCAACCATGACAACAGATGAGTTAATAAAACTAATAAAAGAAGCTGGTAAAATACCGGTCGAACGCGATACAGTATACAATACAATTAAAGAATACTAAGTTTTGCTTAAAATTAATTTTAGTTTGTGGTTACATAATTTTATATTTGTCTCACCGTTAACTATATTATAGATATTAGCAACAAGATAATGACTCTATTTAAATTTCTTACCAGCAAAACATTTTTAAAACATTTGTTATATGCTATCGGGGGTGTAGCTGCGCTCCTTATCTTAACTTTTTTAATTTTAAGAATTTATACTCATCATGGTCAGGCACTATCGGTTCCAGATTTTTCCGGTTTAACCCTGGAGGAATCTCAGAAATTAGCTAAAAAGGAAAAATTACGCATTGAAGTAGCTGATTCGGTATTTAACAACAATCTGCCACGAGGTACTGTAATAGAACAAAACCCTGATTCGGGATTTAAGGTAAAAAAACGCCGTCGTATATTTCTTATTATGAATGCCAACGTTCCTGAAAAAGTTCAAATGCCGAATATTGTTGGTGTTTCCCACAGGCAGGCAGAAGCTGTGCTTAAAAATGTAGGACTCGAAATCGGAAAATTAATTCATGTTCCCGATATTGCAGTAAATAATGTATTAAAGCAAAAATATAATGGTGAAGAAATTCAGGAAGGCGAGCTGATTCCTAAAGGTTCAAAGATTGATTTGGTATTAGGCATGGGACTAAGCAACCAAACTACACAGGTTCCTGATTTGAATCATTACACACTGGGAAGAGCCAAAAACAGAATTTTGCGATCTGCATTAAATATAGGTGCTGTAATTTATGATGAATCCATTAAAGATGAGACAGATTCAACAGAAGCTAAAGTTTGGAGGCAATATCCTTCATATAAAGAGCATAAGAAAATAAGATTGGGATCTACCATTGATGTATGGTTAACAGTTGATTCAGCTATTTTATACCCTGAGTTAATGGCAGACACAACAGTAATTACTGAATAAAACATTGTTTTTTGAGAAAAGTTACACATTATATTACCATTATTCTTTTATTCTTATCGTTTTCGCTTAATGCACAAGAAACGTTAAGAGGCCTTCAGGTTAATTCTGCAGTTCAAAAGTTACATAAGGCAGTAAAAAACAAAATAGAACAAAAAACAAAACAAGAGAAAGCTGCGCTTGAACTACCTTTTTTCGATGATTTTGCCAAATCAGTTGGATATCCTGATGAATCGTTGTGGACCAACAAGTACACTTTTACCAATAAAAGTTACGCATACTTGCCTATATCTGTAGGCGTTGCAACCTTTGATGCGATTGATGGCACAGGGGCAATCTATCCTGATGCGGGAACATTTGCATTTCCGGCGGACACACTTACTTCCACATATATCAATCTTGACTATCCGGGAGACAATACTATTTTCCTCAGCTTCTTTTATCAACCCGGAGGATTAGGAGATACACCTGAAATAAAAGATTCATTGCTGCTGGAATTTTTCTCGGCCGATTCGGCAAAATGGTATAAAAAATGGCATGTTGTATATAACGCCAACGATTCAGTTTTAACAGAAAAATATTTTTTAAAAGATGACACAACAAATACTACCATTAAGGCTGATTCTTTAGATAATTTAAATCATCGTTTTCAGCAGGTATTTATTCCTGTAAATGAAGACCAATACCTAACCGATACATTTCAATTCAGATTTAGAAATTATGCCAGTTTATCTGTCGGATCATCAACTGAAAGCCAAGCTAGCAATGTTGATCAGTGGAATTTAGATTATGTACTATTGGATCAAAACAGAAGTGCTAATGATACCATATACAACGATTTTGCTTTTGTTGAACCGGTAAGCTCTTTACTAAACAACTACGAAGCAATTCCATGGCCACATTATCAAAGAGCCAGTGCTTACGAAATTAACGATAGTGTTACTACTGTATACCGAAATCTTTACGGAAATCCAACAGAAAAGGAAAAATGGTTAAAAGTAACAGATTTATTAGGACCAACAGGTGTTTATGATGGCAAGATAGGTGCTGTAGATCCAATTTTATATATGCAAATTGATACGCTGTCAACAAATATCGATTATAATTTTCCAATTAGTTTGGATGAAGATTCTGCGCTCTTTGAGGTTCAAACATACTTCAAAAACAGTTCTGAAAGTGATCTTCGTTATCAATGGAACGATACTACCACTCGTTACCAGAAATTTTATAATTATTATGCCTACGACGATGGCACCTCAGAAAGCGGTTATGGAATAATTGGCGAAGGCACAGAAAATGCAATGGTTGCCATGAGATTCAGAACTTATGAAGAAGATACGTTGAGAGGTGTTCAATTTTACTTTAATCAGGTGCTGAATAACGCAAATCAGTATTCATTCAAATTTCACGTTTGGAAAGAATCAGAGAATCTACCTGGTAATATAGTGTACACACAAGAAGGATTAAAACCTGAAAATGCTGATGAACTGAATAAGTTTATTACCTACAAACTGGATAGTGCCATTGTGCTCAATGGAAACTTTTTTATTGGCTGGCAAAAAATTGGCACAACCGAAATGCTTAATGTAGGTTTTGATGTAAATAAGGTTAATAACAACAAGTTATATTACAACTTTGCCGGAAGCTGGATAAAATCTCAACTTGAAGGAACGGTAATGATCAGACCTGTATTTGGCAAAGACATTAACATTTCAACAAATGTAGAACAACCTGATCCTTTTGATCAAACTGAATATACTATTTATCCGAACCCGGCTCAGGATATACTAAATATCAATATAAAAGACAATAGTACCAATCAATACAGAGTAACCATATTTGATATTTATGGCAAAACTTACCTTGACCGATCGCTTGATGAATCATATATAGATATTTCAACAATCAATAACGGAGTATATTTTATCCGTATAACAGATAACCAAAGAGTGAGTACAACCAAGAAATTTATAATTATTCGATAGAAAAACAGGATGAAAGAAGAAGAAGAATTTATTGAAAACGAAGAGAATGAATTATACGAACACTATCGAATAGAAGTTGATGCAGGACAAAAACCACTTCGCATAGATAAATTTCTTGTAAATCGTATAGAAAATGCTTCAAGAAGTAAAATCCAAAGTGCTGCCGATGCTGAAAATATATTGGTTAATCAGAAACCTGTAAAATCGAACTATAAAGTTAAGCCCAATGACATTATTTCAATTGTTATGGCTTATCCACCAAGAGAAATAGAGTTAATTCCTGAAAATATTCCATTGGATATTGTTTATGAAGATGATGCATTAGTTATTGTGAATAAAAAACCCGGAATGGTAGTGCATCCCTCCTATGGTCACTATTCAGGAACATTGGTTAATGCCATGATGTATCATCTAAAAGACTTACCCCTTTTTAACAGTGGCGATATGCGCCCTGGATTGGTACATCGCATTGACAAAAACACTTCCGGCTTACTGGTTCTTGCTAAAACTGAACAAGCGCTTAATAAACTAGCCAAGCAGTTTTTCGATAAAACTACAGAACGAAAATATTATGCACTGGTTTGGGGAACATTTGACGAAGAATACGGAACAATTACAGGCCACATTGGACGTAATATCAAAAACCGTAAGGTGATGCAGGTCTTTCCTGATGGTTCACAAGGAAAAGATGCTGTTACACATTATAAAGTATTAGAAGAATTAGGTTATGTTACCCTTGTTGAATGTAAACTGGAAACCGGACGAACGCATCAAATAAGAGTTCATTTTCAGCATATTGGTCATCCGTTATTTAACGATTTTGAGTATGGTGGCGACCAGATTTTAAAAGGTACAACATTTACAAAATATAAGCAGTTCGTTCAAAACTGTTTTAAAATTCTACCACGCCAAGCTCTACATGCAAAAACACTTGGTTTCAGGCATCCTGTAAACGATGAGTTTATGCGATTTAATTCGGAATTACCGGATGATATGGTGCAAGTTGTTGAAAAGTGGAGAAGATACCTTTCAGGCAGAGAAAATTTCGAATAGTTTTATTGTTTATATTTTCTCAAAATATTTGTAACTTACCCACTTAAATATGGTATTTATTATGCGTATAGTTACACATACAACTAAAATCATTTTTACAATGCTTCTCTTTCTATCATTTTCGTGCAAATCAGGTAAACCCTTAAAAACAGTCGACCACGTTGATTTAAAAAAATATATGGGTAAGTGGTATGAAATAGCAACGATTCCTCAAAAATTTCAAAAAGGCTGCCGCTGCACTATTGCAGAATATTCCCTAACAGATAAAGGATATGTTAGGGTATTAAATTCATGTAGAAAAGATTCAGTTAATGGTCCGGCAAATCAAATTGAAGGCAAAGCATTTGTAAATAAACAAAACCCCGCCAAATTAAAAGTTCAGTTCTTTTGGCCGTTTAAAGGAAAGTACTGGATTATTGATTTAGCAGATGATTATAGTTACGCTGTAGTAGGTCACCCCAACAGAAAATATCTTTGGGTTTTATCGCGAAAACCAACCATGGATAGTAAAATATATGAAGAAATTATTACCCGTTTGAAAGACCAAGATTACAATACCGATTTACTGGTTAAAACAAATCAAAATTGCAATTCGCTATGAAAAGAGTTCTGTTCCTCTTTATACTCTGCTTTATTTTTATACCATTAACAAAATCCCAAACAACCGGCCCCGAATCAGGAAAACTTTTAATTATTGGAGGCCATGCAAATGACAGTATTTTTATTCCTATGTTTAAAAAACTAGCTGGTGGAGATCAGGCTGAAATTGTTATTATACCAACAGCTCGCGATGATGAAAGCATTTCCGGAGATCCCGATTTTAAAACACTAATTGCTCGTTTCGAAAAATTCGGTTTTAAGAAAGTCAGTGTTTTGCATACCCGGAACCCACAAGAAGCTAATTCACCCGAATTTACCGAACCGTTAAAAACTGCCACAGGAGTTTGGTTTCAAGGCGGGCGTCAATGGCGACTGGCAGATTCGTATTTAAATACTTTAACTCATCTTGACATTTATGGCGTACTGCATAGAAATGGTGTTGTTGCAGGAACATCGGCAGGTGCAACAATCCAGGGCTCCTATCTGGCACGTGGCGATACAAAAGCCAATACCATTATGATGGGCGATCATGAAGAAGGATTGTCATTCATCAAGAATATTGCCATTGATCAGCATTTACTGGCTCGTAACCGGCATTTTGATATGTTCGAAATTTTAGCTGAAAAACCTCAATTATTAGGAATGGGATTAGATGAAAATACCGGAATAATTGTAAAAGGAAATACTTTTAAAGTTGTCGGTGAGCATTATGTTGCCGTATACGACAATACACGTTGGTCAGAGGAACGGGATACCACAATTCAATTGAACAACAGAAAAGAGTTTTACTTCTTAAAACCAGGCGATCAGTATGATCTATTGAACAGAAAAATATTAAAATAACTGCTTTAAATTTTTCTTAAAAACTTAAATCAGCATAGTACCTAATCTGGTCCGCACACATTTCAGCACAGATCGTATTAATACAATTTTAAAGTTCATTTATCATCAAAATAATCACATTCGTCATAAGGTTAAAACAAATTAGAAAACCTACCGTAATCAACCATAGAAACACTAAAGAACGAAAACAACAAAATTGAAAATGGCTGATCGAAAATTAAGAAAACTGGATGACGAAGTTTGGAAAGAAATTCCATTTGCAGATAAAAAATACGAGGTAAGTAATTACGGTCGGGTAAAAAGTTATTGTTACGATAAAGTGAATGGTAAAATACTAAGGCCCGGGTTAACCAAGGGGTTTTACACCGTAACATTTAAAACAAACGAAAAAAAGAAAACGTTCCTTGTGCACAAGTTGGTTGCCATGGTATTTGTTCCGAAAGAAAACGACGATCAAACCATTGCTATTCACTTAGACTGGAATAAACGTAATAATCATTATAAAAACCTTCAATGGGTTACAAAAGACGAAGCATACGCCCGTATTATGCCTCGTTTGCAAGAAATAAACAAAATAAAAAATAAAGGCATTATCCGAAATTCAAAATTAAAACCCGAAGATGTAAAGGTTTTAAAAGGAATGTTGGAAAAAGGAGTAAAACAAAATGTTATTGCTAAACTTTTTTCAATAAGTGAAATGCAAGTTACCAGAATTAAGCGAGGGGAAAACTGGAGTAAAATAAAAGCTCCGGTGGAGAATTAGAAACACAACGAGTACTTCAGCCGCTATATCGCCCGATATGGCGGCTTTTTTATTTTTTGTAATTCAAACCTTTTTGGCAAACTATTTGTTATCATTTATCCAGTTATACATTTAAAAAATATCTTATGAAAAATATTTTATTACCTATTCTTATACTTATCAGCACCTTTAGTTTTGTGCAAGCGCAGGATAATGATAAAGATCAAATTAAAACCATTTTAACTAAACCTTCAAAAGTTAGAGGTTTCATTGGCCCAATAACCAATACAACAACATTGGATGGTGATGTTGCCTATATGACCGGAGTAAATGCCGGAGGAATTTTCAACGATCATTTCATTTTTGGATTTTACAAAGTTGATCTCGAAAATAGTGTTTATTCAAGCAATAGCAGTTACAATGGATCAAGTATGGACTTTGATCATAAAGGTCTTTGGTTGGGTTACATTTTTATGCCTCAAAGCATGATTCATTTTAATGTTAACGTGCAAGCAGGTAAAGGAAATCTTGAAATCTATGATACTATTTTTGATACCTGGATTGAGGATGACTTTATATTTGTACTGACACCAAGCTTAGAGGCAGAATTTAATGTGGCTAAATTTTTACGTGTTGGCATTGGCGCAAACTATCGCCTAATGTTTGATGTAGACAGATTTGATAACTATTCAGATAAAGATTTCTCTGAACTTGGAGCATTCGTTAGCTTTAAGTTCGGGTGGTTTAATTAATTTTTGCAGCTAAATTTTATAATGAACCGAAATTACGCGGGAGCTTGAAAAAGCTCCTTTTTTTATTCTTATCCTAAGAATTACAGAAGTTTTTCCCTATCATCTTATCACATTATCTCTATAAATCTTATTTTTGATAAATAATAATTTGATTTAACAAGATGAAGAAAAATATTGCCATTGTTGCAGGAGGAGATTCTTCCGAATATGTAGTTTCCATAAATAGTGCCAAACAAGTTGCGAATTGGGTAGATAAAGAAAAGTACAATGTGTACACTGTATTGGTAAAAGGTACGGAATGGATTGTAAATAGTGAATCATTTTGCGATGTTATTGTTAACAAAGATGATTTTAGTTTTACTCTTAACAATCAGAAAACAACTTTCGATTGCGCATTAATTATTATCCATGGCACACCAGGTGAAGATGGTAAGCTACAGGGATATTTTGACACGCTGCAAATTCCTTATACAACTGCAAATACATTAGCATCAGCAATAACATTTAATAAAATATTCAGCAAAAATTACGTTAAACCTTTCAATATCTCTATTGCAAAATATGTTACGGTAAAAAAAGGAGATGTTATTGATGCGGATGCTATTTTAAATGTAACCGGTTTACCTTGTTTTGTTAAGCCTAACTGCGGAGGATCAAGTTTTGGAATAACCAAACTTAAAGACAAGGAAAAGTTATTAGAAGCCATTGAAGAAGCATATAAAGAAGATCATGAGGTAATAATTGAAGAATTCCTTGAAGGCATGGAACTTACTTGTGGATTAGTTAAAACAACAAAACAATCGTATATCTTCCCTCCTACAGAAATTGTAAGTAAAAACGAGTTTTTCGATTACGAAGCCAAATATACAAAGGGAATGGCCGATGAAATTACACCGGCACGTATTTCCGATAAACTTGCGAAAGAAGTCCAGCAGCTTTCATCTCAAATTTATGATATTTTTCAACTGAACGGAATTGTTCGGGTTGATTACATTTATACCAACAAGCAACTCTATTTTATGGAGGTAAATACTGTTCCGGGTATGAGTGCTGCCAGCATTGTTCCTCAACAGATCGAAGCTGCAGGATACAATCCCAAAGATATTTTTACCATTGTAATTGAAGATGCACTGGAAAGAGATCAGAGCATAAAAAAGTAGACATGAAGAAAGTTCATAACACAGCTTGTCCGCGGAATTGTTACAGCACCTGTTCATTCAAAGTATGGACCGACGATGGAAAGGTTGTTAATATCGATCCGCAACCGTTGAACAAGGCTACACCTGAAGGAATCTGCCTTAAAGGACTAAGCTATGTTGAACGAGTAAACTCTCCAAGAAGAATTCTGCATCCATTAAAAAAAGTTAATGGTGAATTTCAAAGAATTACGTGGGATGAAGCTTTGAACGAAATCTCTGAAAAGCTCCAATACTTTAAAGAAAAATTCTCTCCACAAAGTATTTTATTTTATTATGCCAGCGGAATGTCTGGTCTGTTAAACTCTGTGAGCACCAATTTCTGGAAAATGTTTGGCGGAGCAACCACTGTGTATGGAAATCTATGCTGGCCTGCTGGTTTAGAAGCTACCAGGTTAACTCTTGGAGAAAATAAACACAATGTTCCGTGGGATGTAGAAAATGCCAAACTCATTCTGGTATGGGGAAAAAATCCAGCTGAATCAAATATTCAGCAAATGATCCCCATTGAAAAAGCCCAGCACAATGGAGCCAAACTTATTTTTGTTGATCCAAGGCGAACACTATCAACAGAAAGAGCCGATCTGTTGATACAACCTAAACCTGGCACCGACGGAATACTTGCATTAGCAATTGCCAAGATTTTAATAGAAAACAACTGGATAGACAAGTCATTTATAGATAAATATGTTCTGGGTTTTACTGAATTTAAAGAATCGGTTCTTAAAATAAACATTGATGAAGCAAGTAAAGAGTGCGGTGTTTCTGTTGAATTTATTAAAGAACTTGCACAAACTATTGGTACAACAAAACCTATGACACTCATTCCGGGTTATGGAATGCAACGTTATACCAATGGAGGACAAACAACAAGGTGTTTACTGGCATTATCTGTAATAACCGGAAATATTGGCAAACCGGGAGCTTGTTGGCATTACGCCGATCTGCAAGGCGATATATTTAGCGAAATAAAAGAACCTTTAAGCTACTTTCCACCTGAAAAACCAGATGGTATATTCCGCAGAGAAATTGCCACAGCGCGTTTAGGTGAAGATATGCTCCATTTAAAAGATCCGGAACTAAAAATGGCCTGGGTTGAGCGAGGAAATCCATTATCACAAAATCCGGATAGCAATAGAATTAAAGAAGCTTTTCGAAAACTTGAATTCCGCGTGGTTGTAGAGCAATTTATGACCGACACTGCTCGCGAAGCTGATATTGTTTTGCCTGCAAAAACCATGTTTGAGCAATCGGATGTTATATCATCCTATTGGAACCCTTATGTTCAGTTACGTCAGAAAGTAATAGAACCTATTGGTGAGGTAAAACCCGAAACAGAAATTTACTATTTGCTGGCAAAAAAACTAGGTTTCTCAGATAAAGAAATTGAACAAAATATTCCGGAACCAAACGATGAATCTATTGAAAAATGGCTAACCAATATATTGAAACCCTGGTCTGAAATTACACTCAAAAAATTAAAAGACGGGCCTGTTTTGTCGCCCGTTTTGCAAGAGATTGCATTTTCGGATTATAAATTCAATACTCCTTCAGGGAAAATAGAACTGTTATCGGAAACAGCGTATAAAAAATGGGGAGTAAATCCTCTGCCAAGTTATGAAAAGACGGTAGAAAGAGATCAGAAGCGATATCCTTTTAACCTGATGTCGCCAAATACTAAAAACAGGATCCATTCCCAATTTGGAAATCTGGAAAGTATAAAGCTTATAGATCCGGAACCTCTGGCAACTATTAATTTGGGCGATGCTACAAAAAAAGATATTCAGGACAATGATTTTATCCGGGTTTTTAACGACCGTGGCGAACTTACTATAAAAGTTAAAATTGATGCCAGCTTACGCCCCGGGAATATCGTAATTGTGAATGGATATTGGCACGAAGAAGGTGCCTGCCCGAACAGTTTATCCAAAGGGCGCGAAACAGATATGGGGCACGGAACCGCATTTCACGATAATATGGTGAACTACGAAAAAGCAGATTAGTTATGGAAAAGAACATTTTTATATTCGATCAGAATAAATGTGTTGCCTGCCATGCATGCGTAGTTGCTTGTATAAATGAGAATGGATTTCAGGAACCTTCACAATGGAGAAATGTGCACAAATCTCAGGAATCGCATTTCCCCGATTTGCCGCTTTTTTGTCTCTCCATTGCTTGTAATCATTGTGATGATGCTCCTTGTTTAAAAAACTGCCCCGCCAATGCCTATTCTCGTGATGAAAAGACTGGAACCGTAATTCATCATCCCGAAAAATGCATTGGATGCAGATATTGCACCTGGGCCTGCCCGTATGATGCTCCTAAGTTTAACCCAAAACAAGGTATTATTGAAAAATGCACATTCTGTAATCATCGAATTGAGGATGATCTTAAACCAGCCTGTGCAAACTTATGCCCAGTTGGAGCTTTAGATTTTACTGCAAAAGAATTTAACAGGGAAGATTCCAATCAGTCTACTCCTATTCCTGTTGATGTGGGATCAAAAATTGAAATAAAGAAGTTACGCAACATAAAACCTAGAATAGATCACGAAATTTTTAAAAATCAACCGAAAGAAATCAAATCACAAAAAAAGCATGCTAAAATATCGGCAATTGAGGAATGGCCTTTATTGATTTTTACCTTGCTATGTACATTGTTAGTTAGCTTCTTTGCATCCGGCAAAACAGAAAACTTTACATTAACATATAAAATAATATACCTGGCTTTTGCCACCGCCGCTGCTATTCTTAGCACATTACATTTAGGAAAAAAACAGCGCGCCTGGAGATCATTACTAAATATTAAAAACTCCTGGCTTAGCAAAGAAATACTCCTGTTTTCGTTATTTTTCAGTGCCGTTTTTCTTGATTTTTTTATTCTACACATCCCCTATATAATTATTACTTTATTAGGAATATTGCTATTACTGGCCATTGATATGCTTTACTATCTGGCAACCTGGCGATGGCCTTTAAAGGTTCACTCTGCACAAACCTTATTTATTGGTATTACTATTTATGCTTTATTAACAGCCAACATGTATCTTCTTGCTTTTATAACGGGTTTTCGTTTAACAATTTACTTGTACAAAAGCAAACAATACAAAAAGTTCGGCCTACAAGCTTTTATAAGAATACTTTTACTTTTATCCTCGTTTGGACTTTTTGCGGCCAACCAGCATATAATTCTGATACTCATTTTAGCAGGAGTTGGCGAAATTATTGACCGTATAGAATTTTATAATGAGCTAAATGTTCCTGAACCAGGGAAAGAAATTCAATTACACTAAGTAAATTCTAACCTTGGCAGTTAATAAAAATTGTCCGATAATGAACATTAATGTTCATAAATAAACAACATTAATCCTGTGGGAAAACTTGGTTCTTCGCTATAAATAAATATTTTATAATTCATGGCATTATTTTTATTGTAAGAAACGTTAAACTTAATCGTCGACATAATGAGGAATATTTCTTTCGAACCACTTACTGAAAAGCATAGAACTCCTGTAATGGATATTTACAACTATTATATTGAGAATAGTTTTTCAGCCTATCCGGAAAAAACATTTGATTATGACTTTTATGATAAATTTCTGGAGATTTCTACACAATATCCGGCCTATGCTATTGAAGTTGAAGGAAAAACAGTTGGATTCTGCTATCTTAGCGCATATAATCCTCTTTCATCTTTTCGTGAAACAGCACAGATCACTTATTTTATTTTAAAAGATTATACCGGGAAAGGAGTTGGAAAAATTGCCTTAGAAAAATTGAAGAGAGAAGCTAAAAAGTTTGGTATAAAAACAATCTTAGCACACATATCCTCCTTGAACACAAAAAGTGTAGCATTTCACGCAAGAAATGGATTTAAAGAATGTGGCAGATTTAAGAAAATAATAAGAAAACAAGACAGATACTTTGACATCATTTGGATGCAAAAAACCCTAAAAGCCTAAGCTTTAATAAAATGAAGAAATCTAATTTACGTAGATCATGATGAATAAATCAGTAAAAGAAAGCGTTATACCTAGTGGTTTACGTTACAAAAATGCCTTGTTTTTCAAACAAAAGACATAAAATTAACTGTTGAAGTCATTCTCCAAGTTCAATAAAACAATAAATTAGAATGCCTGGAATAATAGATAACGTTCGAAAAGAATTACATCAACATATTGATGAAAAAACGCAAAGAAACAGTCAGAATTTTTTTAAAGAAAAAATTCAGTTTTATGGTGTGAAAGTACCTGTGGTTCACAGAATCAGTAAAGAATTGTTTAAATCCATTGAAAGCAGTAATAAAAGTGAAATTTTTGAACTCTGCGAAATTTTATGGCAATCGGGTAAACTGGAAGAATCATTTGTAGCGTGCAATTGGTCATACTACATAAAAAAAAGATATAAACCCGAAGATATTAAGCTATTCGAAAAATGGATAGCCCAATATGTAAATAACTGGGCATCGTGCGATACCTTCTGCAATCACAGTGTTGGCGAATTACTGGAGCAGTATCCCGAACAAATTGATTATATAAAAAATTGGGCAACCTCAGATAATCGATGGATGCGAAGAGCTTCGGCTGTTTCGCTTATAATTCCGGCACGAAAAGGAAAGTTTCTGAATGATATTTTTGAAATTGCCGACTTGCTATTGCAGGACAAGGATGATCTTGTTCAAAAAGGCTATGGATGGATGTTAAAAGTTACCAGCCAGTTCTACCAGAAAGAAGTATTCAACTACGTTATAAAAAACAAATCCATTATGCCGAGAACAACACTCCGATATGCCATAGAAAAAATGCCCAAAGAATTAAGAACTGAAGCAATGAAAAAATAAAGACTAAAACAATGAAAACAAAAGCAATTTTTAACGGTTTATTGGCCCTTACATTTGTTGGCTTTTTTACACAAGCCTATTCACAAGAAAACAAAACACTGACAAACATCACAAAGGTTTTAGAAATATTTGAACAGGGATATCTCGAAAGAGATACGGCCAAGCTGAATGAATGGTGCAGTACAATACTTTTCGATAATGTTGAAATTATTGGTACCTACTCTATGCATATTGATACGCGGGAGTGGTGCACCGGACTGGAAAAGGCAACTGAATTATTCCGCAACGACTGGTTAAACTGGGGCGACTTAACCATAAATTTAAATAATGCGCATATTAATTACGATAATGATCTGGCCTGGGTTAGCTTTGAAGCAACATTAACCAAATCGCCGGAAAACTCCAATGGCAGAACAATTGAAGAAAGTGCAGGGAATTTATTACGATCAATCAATGCTAATTCAGAGAAAGAAGACAGTATATCTAATAAATTTAAATTGTTAGAAACCGCATATCTGGCCAATCTTGTGCTCTATCAATACGAACAAGGCGAAGAATTTGTGTGGCCGGTAAGAGTTTCAGGTGTTTTACAGAAAAAAAGCGGCAACTGGAAATTCAGGCAACTGCATTTTTCGTATCCGAACCAAGGTTTTCCGAATGTGAGGTTATAGAAAATCTGTTCGACCACAAATCTATGTAATGATTAATTCGCGTACCTTTTGATAACGAAGAAAAACAATTAAAAAATGAATTAAATATGTTTGGAATTGAAAATTATTTAGGATTTATTCTGGCTGGCATTGTTTTAAATATCACCCCAGGTGCAGACTCAATTTATATTATGACCAGAAGCATTGCCCAAGGTAAAAGGGCAGGTATTTATTCAGTACTGGGTGTATCAACAGGTGGTTTAATACACACTGTTTTTGCTTCTTTCGGATTATCAATAATTCTGGCAAAATCAGCATTCGCATTTATGATAGTTAAATATTTTGGGGCTGCTTACTTAATATATCTTGGTATTAAAATGCTGATCGAAAAAAATAATTTATTTGAAAGCAAAACGCAAAATTTTGATAAATTAAGTCTGGGTAAAATTTATCGACAAGGACTAATAACTAACATCTTAAATCCAAAAGTTGCTTTATTTTTCCTCGCTTTTTTACCACAATTTATCGAACCACAGTATACAAATAGTGCTATTCCGTTCTTAATACTTGGTGTCACATTTATGACAACCGGCACACTTTGGTGTCTCTTTTTAGCATACGCATCTTCCTTAATAACTAAGACATTAAGAAACAATAATCGAATTGGTAAGATTTTGCAAAAAGTAAATGGTTTAATATTCATAGGACTGGGAGCGAAATTATTATTAGATAAATAAAAAAGAGACTAACATATAATTATTTACGAGCTGCTTTCTGTAGATCTGATAAAATCAATTCGTTCTATTCTACTGGCGTCTTTTTATATTAAACACATCTATGAAAGAAACAATCGAAAACAAAATTATCTCATTGGAAAAAAAAGCACTTGAACGATGGAACCAGGGTGATCCTTCGGGATTTTTAGAGTTATCAGCAAATGATGTGGTTTACTTTGATCCCTTTACAGAGCATCGAATTGATGGATTAGAGAAACTCACACAGCTTTACGAAACCATTCGCGGAGAAATAAAGGTTGATCGATACGAAATGATTAATCCCAAAGTTCATTGTTCCGAAGAAATGGCTGTGTTAACTTATAATCTTATTTCGCATATTAATAATGATACTGTTCGCTGGAACTGTACCGAGGTTTTCAGGAAAGACAGTAATAATGAGTGGAAAATTATCCAAACACACTGGTCACTTACAAAACCTAAGCTAAATACTTAATGAGAATATCACAAATAAACAAAGCCGATTCTTAAACAGAACCGGCTTTTAAAATCAACTTACATGAAAAAATTCACTATTTCTTTTCTTCTTTTTTCTCTTCTTTATCGCACTCTTTTGCTTTCTTTTCGCAAGTGCTAGGACACTTCTTTGACTTCTCTTCTGAACATTTTTCTGTTTTTGCTTTTTCAGCTTTCTTTTCTGGTTCTTGTGCATTCGCAGTTCCTAAAGAAATAACAGCAATAAATGCTATGCTTGATAGTACTACTAAAAACTTCTTCATAATTAATAATTTTTTGTTTGTAATTAATTTCTACTAACAAATATAACAAGAGATCGATCGCGTTAAAGTTATTGCGAGGTTAATTCATGTTAATGCGATGTTAAAAAAAGTGTAAAACATTCATTTTCTGGCTACATTTGTGCTAATGAAAAACAACAAACAACAAATAGCTTATATTGCCATAACATTCATCAGTCTGTTGGCTCTATTGATTATTCAGATCACATGGATTGTAAAGGCAGCCAATATACAGGAAAAACAATTTAGCCACAGCGTGAAAATGGCTATGGAAGAGATTGTAACTAAAATTGCAGATGATCAGTCTATTTGTAAAGAAGTGTCGAATTGCATCGGGGAGGATGGTTACCCATCGTGTTATAATTCCATGAAAAATAATCTGCAGTGGGAAAAAATTGATGCCATTGTCAAAAAGTGTTTAAGTAATTATAACATAGAAACAGATTATGAGTTCGATATCGTAGATACCAGAAAGGATAAAGATTATAATACATGCAGAAAAACATATTTCTCAAAAAATCTTGAAAATGTTCTGCTAGCAAATGCCATAGAACTAAAAATTCGTTTTCCCAAAAAACGTGAATTCATAGCTGCGCAAATTGGGCTGATGTTTATATCATCTATTTTACTTATTGGCTTAATCACAGTTTCGTTTTTAATTATCCTTAAATATTACAGAAGAGAAAAAGCTTTATATAAGAGCACACGTGATTTTATCAATAACATAACCCACGAATTTAAAACACCAATTACAAACATTGCGCTTGCAAATAGTATGTTATCTAAAAACGATAAAGTCCGGCAAGATGAAAAGCTGCATGAATATTCAAAAATTATTAAAGTTGAACAGAAGAAGCTAAAAAACAGAGTTGAAGGATTATTAGATGCAGCACGAATTGAAAACAGCAATGGAGAAAACTGTGAAACCATAGATATTTGCAATTTTATAAAATGTACCGTTGATTCGTACCAGGTTCAGGTTCAAGAACTAAAAGGTAAGATAGAATATGAGAAATTATCCCAAAAATGTACAGTGCATGCAGATAAAGAGCAATTTCAAACAGCTATTTCAAATTTAATTGATAATGCATTAAAATACTGTGAAAAAGAACCGAACATAATAATTAGAACATACGATAA
Source organism: Bacteroidota bacterium (assembly GCA_020444275.1). GTDB lineage: Bacteria > Bacteroidota > Bacteroidia > Bacteroidales > UBA12077 > UBA12077. The sequence goes on from JAHLLG010000007.1 coordinate 40,425, forward strand.
ATCAGATTATATATTTATTGAGATTACAGACAATGGTATAGGAATAAAGCGCGAACACCAGCAGCAAATATTCGAAAAGTACTTTAGGGTTCCTACCGGCGATGTGCATAATGTAAAAGGTTCGGGCATAGGTTTATCTACGGTAAAATCAATTGTTGAATCCATACAGGGAGAAATAACTGTACAAAGTAAACCGGGCGAGGGAGCTACATTTATCATTAAATTACCTTACTGCCATGAGTAAAAGAAAATGGAAAATATTACTCGTTGAAGATGATACCAATCTTGGATTTTTGTTACTAGAGTTCCTTGAAAGCAACGGATTTGATGTTAAACTTTATCGTGATGGTATTTCCGGATTGAATGGTTTTCGTGCATCAGAATTTGATTTTTGTATTCTGGATGTTATGATGCCATTAATGGATGGTTTTACTCTGGCCGAAAAGATTCGTGAGCAAAATCAAAAAATTCCAATTATCTTTCTTACTGCACGATCCATGAAGGAAGATAAGTTAAAAGGTTTTAGAATAGGTATTGATGACTATATAACCAAACCATTCGACGAAGAAGAACTTCTGTTTCGTATCCAGTCCATTTTAAAAAGAGTAAATCCCGAAGAAGAAACCCAAAAAGTACTTTACCAACTAGGTAAAATAACATTTGATGCCCAGAATCAGGTTATAAAAATTGATGGCCAATCGAAAAGATTAACCTCCAAAGAGAGTAAAATTTTGGAACTACTGGCTAAATCAAAGAATAATATTGTCAACCGCGAAACTTTGATGAAAGAGATCTGGGGCGAGACCGATTATTTTATAGGTAGAAGTCTTGATGTTTTTATTTCTAAACTCAGAAAACATTTAAAAGATGAACCTAAACTAAAAATAGAAACCATTCCAACTGTTGGTATAATTTTAAGTATGGAAGAGTAATCTGTATTCCATAAAAATTCTTATTTTCACCATCAAATTCTTAAAATCACACAAATGAACCTACCAGACATTATTGGATCAGCTGGTGTAGCCATGATTCTAATCGCGTTTATTCTTAACTTAATGCAAGTTATATCTACCAAAAATTTTTGGTACATCCTCATGAACTTTTTTGGCGCAGGATTAGCTTGTTATGCTTCTGTTTTATTAAAGTATGTACCCTTTATTATATTAGAAGCAACATGGACTTCCGTTTCTCTCGGAGCATTAATAAATCATTTCCGAAGAAGAACTTAGCCATAGTTATAGAAGTATTAAAAGCCATATTTTTATTGTGTGAACCCTTTTTAGAAAGAAATTACTACTGGAGTTACGTTAAAAAATATAAAATAATACTAAATGCATCCCATTCGGCATATATATTGATGTGTAATAAATGAAATTAATTTTTAATCTAAAACTTAATAGCATGAAAAAACACTCCTTTTTATTAATTGCTTTACTATTCCCTTTTTTATTATCTGCACAGAATATTAAACGAAATGAAGCAGGTATAACCTTTTCTAGTCTTAACAGCTTTGGAATTTCTTATAAAACAGGAAATGACCACTCTCTTTGGCGATTTAATACCCTGGTAATTAACGGAAGTAATATTGAGGAAAATTCAGATAGCCTTGATACCAAAAATGAAAATACGGGAATCGAACTTAAAGTAGGACATGAATTTATTAAGACTATAACCGAAAAAGTTGAGTTCAGATATGGAACCGATATCTCGTTTGGTTATAATCACGCATTATATGATCGCAATGATAAATCAATAAACGATAGTGATCGTTCACAAGAACGTTCAACTTTTACTCCGGGACTAAATCTTGTACTTGGATTAAACTACCTAATTAATGATCATTTCATTGTAGGAGCCGAAATTCTTCCCTATGTGCGCTACCAGTTTGGCGAAATAAAAGAAGATAACGACCAAAAAAGAGATATATCCGGAATGCAATATGGATTATCCAATACCTCAGCAAGAATATCGCTGGTGTATCGATTTTAATATAAAATCCCTTCCAGGTGACAAAAATAAAAAAGCTGGTAAATAATTCTACCAGCTTTTCAATTATATAAGACTTCTTTTATTTCAAATTCTCAAAAGTAAATTCACCTTCGCGATATTCTTCAATTGGTGCACAAGTGCACATTAGGTTTCTATCGCCATAGCCATCGTCAATACGGCTAACAGAAGGCCAGAACTTATTATCACGAATCCAATCTATTGGGAATGCCGCCTTCTCGCGATCGTAAGGTCGTGTCCAGTCATTGGCAGCAACAACATCTTGCGTGTGTGGTGCATTTCGCAAAACATTATTCTCAGCATCTGTTTTTCCATCCTTCACTTCAATAATTTCCTTATGGATAGAAATCATAGCATCCACAAAACGATCTAACTCTTGCTTTGATTCACTCTCGGTTGGTTCAACCATTAAGGTACCGTGAACCGGGAACGAAAGTGTTGGAGCATGGAATCCATAATCCATTAAACGTTTTGCAATATCCGCTTCGGTAATATTTGCCATTGGCTTAAAGTTACGGCACTCAACAATCATTTCATGTGCAACAAATCCGGTTTCGCCTGTATAAAGAATATCATAATATCCTTTTAACGAAGCAGCCAGGTAATTTGCATTCAGAATCGATATTTTACTAACACTGGTTAAACCTTCGCCACCCATCATTTTAATAAATGAGTGTGAAATGGTTAAGATATGTGCACTTCCCCAAGGTGCTGCTGCAACTGCATCAATTGCTTTTTCACCACCAGTTTTAACAACCGGATGCGAAGGCAAGTAAGGTTTTAGTTTTGCGTTTACACCAATTGGCCCTACTCCTGGTCCGCCACCTCCGTGTGGAATTGCAAAAGTCTTGTGTAAGTTCAAGTGACATACATCTGCTCCGATAATTGCAGGATTGGTTAATCCAAGCTGTGCATTCATGTTTGCACCGTCCATATATACTAAACCACCGTTATCATGAACGATCTTGTTCATCTCTTTAATCTTACTTTCGAACACACCATGTGTTGAAGGATAGGTTACCATCCATGCAGCCAAATTATCCTTATGCTCTTCAGCTTTCTTTTTTAGATCTTCTATATCGATGTTACCATTGTCGTCGCAATCTACAACCACAACTTTCATTCCGGCCATTACAGCACTTGCAGGGTTTGTTCCGTGGGCCGACGAAGGAATTAAGGCAATGTTACGATGTTCTTCACCATGTTCAATATGATACTGGCGAATAACCATTAATCCGGTATATTCACCTGCAGCACCAGAATTTGGCTGGAATGATATAGCCTCAAAACCGGTAATTACTTTTAAATCTTCTTCTAACTCGGTAAACAACTGATGATATCCCTCTGCCTGATCAGCAGGAACAAACGGATGAAGACCACCAAACTCAGGCCAGCTCAGTGCGAAAAGTTCTGTAGCTGCATTCAATTTCATAGTACAAGAACCTAATGAAATCATAGAATGTGTTAACGAGAAATCTCTTCGTTCCAACTTCTTAATATAACGCATCATTTCCGTTTCAGAACGATAACGATTAAATAAATCAAGTGTTAGAAAATCACTTGTACGTGCAAACTTCTTATCGAAAGCAGCTTTCTCGTTGATGTGACAAGCTTCTTCCTTTTTACCTTTTGCTGAAGCAAAAATCTCAATCACATTATTCACATCCTGAATAAGTGTAGTTTCGTCGGTGCTGATACTAATGGTAATATCATCAATATAGTTGAAGTTAATCTCTTTTTCTAATGCAAGTTTTCGAATATCTTCTGCTTTAACATCGCCTAATTTGATCATCAGCGTATCGAAGAAATCTTTATTTTCTTGCTCATAACCCAACGATTGCAGTTTTTCGTTTAAGGTAACTGCCATGCTATGAATATGATTTGCAATACGCTTAAGTCCTTCCGAACCATGATATACTGCATACATACCAGCCATAGTAGCAAGTAATGCTTGTGCTGTACAAATATTTGAAGTAGCGCGCTCACGCTTAATATGTTGCTCGCGTGTTTGAAGCGCCATACGTAAAGCTAGTTTTCCTTGTGCATCTTTGGATACTCCAATAATACGTCCCGGAATATTTCTTTTATATTTTTCTGATGTAGCAAAATAACCGGCATGTGGTCCGCCATATCCCATCGGAATACCAAATCGTTGTGTTGAACCTACCACTACATCAGCTCCCCATTCACCGGGAGGTGTTAACAATACAAGGCTCATTATATCTGCTGCAACGGCTACTGCAGTATTATTTTCGTGTGCTTTATTTACAAAATCACCATAGCCTTCTATTTTTCCGTCGGCAGCAGGATATTGCACAATTGCTCCAAAAACCTTATCGGTTAGTTCAAAGCTTTTATAATCACCCTTTACAATCTCAATTCCTAATGGAACGGCACGCGTATGAATTACATCAAACGTTTGAGGGAAGATATTCTCATCAACAAAAAATACATTTGCGCCTGCCTTTGCCTGAGCTCTAGGTCGTGCATTAAAAAGCATGATCATAGCCTCAGAAGCAGCCGTTGCCTCATCTAACAAGGATGCATTAGCCAATTCCATTCCGGTTAAATCGGAAACAACTGTTTGGAAATTTAGCAATGCCTCTAAGCGTCCCTGAGAAATTTCTGCCTGGTAAGGAGTATATGAAGTATACCAGCTTGGATTTTCCAAAATATTACGCTGAATTACAGCAGGCATAATAGTATCGTAATATCCCAAACCAATAAACGATTTATACAGCTTATTTTTAGCAGCAATTCTTCTTAATTTGCTGGAATATTCGTACTCACTCATACCTTTTCCTATTGCCATTGGTTTATCTAAACGAATAGAAGAAGGAACCGTTTTATTAATTAATTCATCTAAGCTTGAAACGCCAATTTTATCAATCATTTCATCGATTTCGTGGTCTCTTGGACCATTATGACGTTGAATAAAATTATCTAGAGCCATATTTTTGAAAGTTATTAAAGTATTGAATTATTTATTTATTTTTCTGTTTGAGTTCAAAATTAAAAATAAGTATCATGAATTACCATTAAAAATATCATGTTATTTACTTTCTAAACATGTTATAAAACAACAAGCCATAACCATTGTTCAGCACTAACATTCAATTAATTAAAAAACGGATTTGTGCTTTTTTCATGGGCTACTGTTGTTTTTTCACCATGCCCTGGATAAACTTCAGTATCGGCAGGGAGTGTAAACAACTTATCATTGATACTAGCAATTAGTGTGTCATAATCTCCTCCAGGCAAATCGGTTCTACCAATACTACCCGTAAACAATACATCCCCTACAATAACAAAACTCTCCGTTTCGCAATATAAGGCAATACTACCAGGTGAATGACCAGGCACATGTTTAACTTCTAGTTCTGTATTACCAAATGTTATTTTTTCACCTTCGGTCACAAACTGATTAGGTACCGGTGGTTCTTCAACTTTAAATCCAAAAGCAAGCGCCATATCATTTGAGCGTTCCAGTAATGGCATATCATCTTTATGTGCAACAGACGGTACTTTGTACTTATTCACCAAATATGCATTCCCCATAATATGATCGATATGGCAATGTGTATTCACAATTGATCTTAAAATCAAATTGTTTTCTTCAATAAATTTATCGATAGCTTCAAATTCATGCTCTTCATTACATCCGGCATCTATAATAATACATTCATTCGTTTCGTCATACAATAAAAAAGTGTTTTCCTGAAAAGGATTAAATACAAATGTCTTTATCTTGGTCATAATTAGTTTATATTATTGTTTACCTTTTAACATAGGAACAAACGAAAAGTACCCATGTTCAGTTTGTTTAAAATCATCATCACCCAAACGATCTATTGCTGTCATTACCTGACCACTTCCATCGCCCACAGGCACAACCATTCTTCCGCCTATCTTTAGTTGTTTTAATAACTCTTGCGGAATATCAGGTGCTCCGGCGGTTATTAATATTTTGTCGAAAGGAGCAAATTTAGGTTGCCCCAAATAACCATCGCCATAAAAAAAGTAAGGCTTATATCCCATTTTATTTAACAATGCACGCGATTTTAAATACAACTCCCGCTGTCGCTCAATAGTATACACCTTCGCTCCCAGTTCAAGTAAAATAGAACATTGATAACCAGATCCGGTTCCTACCTCTAAAATTTTATCGTGTTTCTGAACATTTAAGAGTTCTGTCTGAAACGCTACAGTATATGGTTGAGAAATTGTTTGTTCTGATCCGATTGGAAAAGCCTGATCACGATACGCAAACTCAATAAAACCACTATCCATAAATTGATGTCGAGGAACTTTTCCAATGGCCTCCAAAACCTTCATGTCCGTAATTCCCTTTTCTGCTATGGTTTCAACCAGTTTTTTTCGAAGCCCTTTATGTCTGTACGAATCAATCATCTAATTATTACTCACTTTTTAAATGTTCACGCAAATATAACAGAACAATTCACAATTATCAATACAATGCTTAATCCTTATCTTCTTCGAAACTAGAATAATTCATTAGAATGAACTAGTTATCCCAAACAAATTGATAAAAACCTCTTTAGAAAAGTTTATTAACATAAAATGGTTAATAAAATGATCGACTTTACACCGCTGTAGTTTATCAAAACAATTAAGTTTGTATAAAACATCAGAAGTTATGAAAATTGGACTTATCGGCATCAATAATTTAAAACAGGAAGATCATTTCAAAATTATTAAGCAGGCATTAAATAAAAACCTGTATGGAATATTCTCTCACTCTGATGATATACTTGCTATAAGTACAAAATATAATATTAAGTTATACGATTCGGCTACAGTTCTTTTTGAAAATGTAGAAGCCGTTTATTTTGCACAAGCGTTAAAGCCAAATTACGATTTTGCAATAAGTGCACTAAAAAAATCTTGTCATCTTTTTATCGAAGATGTTTCAAATCTTACGATCGATGAAATAAAACATCTTTATAAAGTAGCTTTTGAAGCCAGAACAAAAATCCAGTTAAAACTAACGAAAGCCTTTACTCCTGAATACATTGAAATTAGAGATTATTTGAAGGATACCAAATTAATTGAGATCAATAAAACCTATTCGAAATTTCTAAGACACGACGATTACTTCACAGAGATTTTAAACAATCTCTATTTTGCTTATCAAAATATTAATTCTGGAATAAAGAAAATATCGACCCTGGCATTGCCGATTGACCACAACCACTTTAGTTTAATCCAAATAAGACTGGATTATGACAATGGTGCAGTTGTAAATATGAATTTCAGTAACATATCGGATGAAAACAGGAGTTTTGCCGATTTTTATGAAAAAGACCGAATGATACAGGTTGATTTTAACGATCATTTTGCTGTAAAACAAAGGTTTTCAGAGGGACAAATTGTACGAAGAGAATTTAACATACCCAAAGAAACGGCATTTAATACTGAAATGATGAATTTTATAACCTCATGTAAAAATCTTGATCTGCAAAATATTTCGGAATCGCCCAAGGAATTAAAACTTATTCAGGTTACGAACGATATTATGGACCGCCTAATACAATCGACACATCCCAGATAAAACTACAAAAGGTTTTATATTAGCAACAAATTTATTTCTTTTACGTTGTTAAAATACTCTGATTTTTTGCCAACGAACTAAACCAGATGAACAAGCGTTTACATACGGTAAAATACCTTTTTTTCGATTTATTATCGGCAGTAATAAGCTGGACTTCGTTTTACATCTACAGAAAAACTTTTATTGAACCGTTGAAACTGGGTTACAAAGCACCTGTTGAGTTCAACGATAGATACTGGCTCGGCATTATAATTATTCCTCTGTTTTGGATCTTTTTATATTACCTGAGCGGCTACTATAAAGATATTTACAGAAAATCGAGATTAAAGGAGCTTGCACAAACATTTTTTACCATTCTAATTGGAACTACCATACTTTTCTTTATTGCAATTCTCGATGATGAAGTATTAAACTACAAACACTATTATAAACTCTTTTCATCACTTTTCATTTTACAGTTCACGTTAACCTATTTTCCCCGGTTAATTTTAACTTCCATAACCAACCATAGAGTACACACCCGTAAAATTGGATTTAATACTATTATTATTGGTGGGAACAGAAAGGCTGTTGATATTTTTACAAAAATTGAGAATCAACCCAAATCGATAGGTAATAAGTTTATTGGCTTTATAAGTATTGTTGAAAAAGAAAGATACTTACTAAGTAAACATCTCCAAAAACTGGGTAATTTAGCAGAAGTGCGTCAAATAATTGATACATATAAAATCGAAGAAGTAATTATAGCTCTTGAATCTACCGAGCATAAAGAAGTTGAAAAAATAATTAATTATCTGGACGACAAGAATGTAACCATAAAAGCAATTGCAAGCATGTACGACATTTTAACCGGAAAAGTTAAAATGGCGCATATCTACAGTACTCCTTTAATTCAGATATCACACAGCCTAATGCCTACGTGGCAGTTGCAAACAAAACAGCTTATAGATATTACTTTTTCCATAATTGCTTTGGTGGTCTTTTCACCTTTGATTTTATTTCTTGCCCTGGGCATAAAACTAACATCAAAAGGACCAGTTATATACAGTCATGAGCGAATAGGACAATTTGGGAAACCATTTACATTATACAAGTTTCGTTCGATGTATACCGATGCCGAAAAGAATGGTCCTGCTCTATCGTCGATGGATGATGACCGAATTACTCGTTTTGGAAAATTCATGCGCAAATCGAAACTTGATGAGCTACCCAATTTTTATAATGTGTTGAAAGGTGACATGTCTTTGGTTGGACCACGTCCGGAACGAAAACACTACATAGATCAAATCATACAAAAGGCTCCTCACTATCTGCATTTACAAAAAGTTAAACCAGGAATAACATCCTGGGGACAAGTAAAATATGGATATGCAGAAAATGTTGATCAGATGATTGAACGGTTACAATATGACATCTTATATATTGAAAACATGTCGGTGTATGTCGATTTTAAAATAATGATCTACACTATACTGAAAATCTTAAAAGGGAAACATATTTAAGCTAGATCAAATTTCTGGATAACACTATAAATTGGTCCTTTAGGTGTAAGTTTGCTTTCATAAAACAAAACCTCAGTAATATTAAAATCTTGTAGATGCGTATTTCTATATTCGTTTAAAACATCACTTAATGTATTCTTATCCTTAATGAATTTTATTCTACCAATAGTTAAGTGCGGTTTAAACATTCTTCCCTCTTTAAAAAAACCAAAAGGTTTTAGTGCATCATCTACTTTTTCTTTTAAATAATTTAACTCATCTGAGGGATTAATCCCAAACCACAACACCTTCGGATTATGAATATTTTTAAATAGTCCTAAACCATTGCACCGTAAAGTAAAAGGTTTAGAATCTTTTAACTGCTTCTTAAGTTCTGTTCCAATATCATCAAGAATTGTTTCATCTGTATCACCCAAAAAATGCAAGGTAATATGCATATTCCACGTATCAACCCATTTAATTTTTTCAGTAACTAATTGTTTTTTCACATCATCAATAATTTCGGCCGACTGTCTGGATAATGGAATTTTTATGGCAATAAATGTTCTTTTCATCTTAATTTCATCTTGAAATCAAGCTAAATTAAAATTATATTTACAATTAATCCAGAAAGTATTGTTTAATTCAATTAATCTAAAAATAAATTAGCATGAAAAAAATTGCACTAATATTATCCGGAAGCGGAGTTTTTGACGGAGCAGAAATTCATGAAGCAACACTAACCATGTATTCTATTGCAAAAAACGGTGCCAGCTATGAAATTTTTGCCCCAGATATCGAACAACATCATGTAATAAACCACATTACGGGTGAAGAGATGCCCGAGAAACGCAATGTTCTTATCGAATCGGCACGAATAGCCAGAGGAAACATCAAAAACTTATCAGAATTTAAGGCCAAAGATTTTGATGCACTGATTTTACCAGGAGGATTTGGTGCAGCTAAAAACCTATCTACTTTTGCTTTTGATGGTGCCGATTGCAAGATCAATCTTGATGTTGAAAAAGCGATTCGGGCAATGATAGAACAAAACAAACCGATTGGTGCATTATGCATTGCTCCTGTTCTATTAGCAAAAATTCTTGGCGATGTTGAATTAACCATCGGACAAGACAAAGGAACAGCCGACGCTGTTAAAATCATGGGAGCCAATCATAAAGACACTACACATGGCGAAGTAGTAATTGATAAAAAATATAAAATAGCAACCACACCGTGCTATATGCTTGATGCAACTATTGCCCAGATTGGAGATGGCGCACAAAACGTTGTAAAAGCCGTTTTAGATCTTATTTAAAATGTTAATGAGGCTGTCTGAAAAGTCTTAGTGGTCCTTTGTGTCTTCTTAGTGAAACTTTGTGGTGTAATTATAAAAAGCTGTTACACAAAGAATCACAAAGAAGACACAGAGTTACTCAAAGAAAAGTATACTAATAAACGTAATTATTTAACTTTTCAGACAGCCTCATTTATCTTTTTAATTAGACCTTTCCAAACGCTTCCTAACATTTGGATCGACCGTTAGCTGCCCCGTTTCAATCATTCTTACTACCCGCTCTATTAAATAATCATCGCCTTTGGGATCATAACGCGATTTTAGATCGGATCCAAATAAACGGGCAATAGCCTGCCAAAATACTGCAGAAACCGTCCCTCTGAGTTCTTTAAGTAACACATATGATGTATTACCAGTTTCTCTATCGATAAGCTTAAGTAAAATCCTTCCTTGCGTAATGGTTAATTTTTTTAACTCATTACCAAACTCATCCATCAGTTGTTTTTCGACGGTTTTAATATATTTCTTTCGTTCTTTTTCCGTCTCAAGCTTAAGAAATTCCCTTTCCATCTCATCCAGCATCTGTTTTGCATATTGTGCATAGGGATAAGCTTTTCGTACATCACGAACTAACTTTCTGTATCGGTATTCACGATATCTGTTCTTAAATACTAAACGTGGAAAAATTACAATTTCTTCCAAGCTAACATTAGGTATGGTATCCCCATCTACAATTACCGAACGGGCAACTGTAACCGAATCTTTACTATTCTGCGATAAAGCTTTACCAAACAATAGTAAAAATATACATACGAATAAAAAATACCCTTTCATGGTTCTTCTAAAATTTCCAACAATAATACGAATGAATTTGAAATTTGTTGTGTTAGATTTTTTGCGCAAGATAAATTATGTTAAGCAATTGTTAATAACTATATAGATATTTTTTAGCAATGTTCAAATTGCATTTATACATTGTAAAGTTTTTAAAATATTGTGCTAACAACAATGAAAAACCAACCGAATAATCAGGATACTATCCATTCTGTTAATTTTGACTCTAAGTTAATCATCAAAGCTATACAAGAACTATCCGACGAGTTATTTAAAGAAAACTTATTTACCAAAATTCTTACGATTACAAATAAACTTTTCTTTGCAACAAAATCGATTCTTCTCATAGAAGAAAATAATTCAATAAATATTCGGGCTATAAAAAACACAGTTATAAAAGAGCCTATTATTGTTGACTCAATGCCTTACCAAAATTCAAAGGATTTATCTCACCAAATTATAGAATCGGTCATAAAAAGCAATCAATTTGCATGCTACAATAGTACATTAGAAACAAATTGTAAAGGAGGATTAGATTATATTCATAACAACAATATTAAATCTTTACTTTGTTATCCTCTTAGCTATCAGAGTAAAAACATTGGAATTTTATACCTCGAAAGCGATAAGGTGATAGAACCTTTTTCTGATACTGAAAGAGTATTAACTATAGCTTTAATGGATCAGATTGCTATTGCCATGCGAAATGCCATTTTATACTCTAAAATGGAAAAAAAGCTACTGGACCGGAATCAGGAAATTGAGCAGCAAATTGAAGAAAATCTTGTTCAAACCGAACATCTTCGATTAATAAACAGAGATCTTGAAGATAAGAACACAAAAATCAATCAGCAAAAAAGAGAGATCGAAGAACAAGCCCGGCAACTTGAAATAAAAAACAAGGAACTGGAAAAACTCTACATTACAGCGCAAAAAACCGACAATGCAATTGTAATTGCTGACGAGAATGGTGAAATAGAATGGGTTAATGAGGGATTTACCAGAATCTATGGCTATTCTTTACCTGAATTTATTGAAGAAAAAGGTTTATCGTTAATCTCGGCAAGCACTAACCCAAACATAAGAGAGATTATTGCTGAAGTTGCCATTACCAAAAAAACATACCGATATAATTCAAGAGGAGTTGGAAAAAATAATGCTTCCATGTGGATGCGAACAACGCTAACCCCTATTCTTGACGAAAATGGTGAAATATACAAACTGGTTGCTATCGATTCTGATATTACGAAGTTAAAAGAAGCCGAAGAAGAAATCTTAAAACAAAAAGAAGAAATTGAAGCACAAAGAGATCTGGCCAACGAACAAAATAAGCAGATACAGAAACAAAATAAAGAACTGGAAAAGCATCAGTCGCAACTAGAAAAGCTTGTTGAACAACGTACTGCTCAGCTCAAATTTGCGAAAGAAAGAGCTGAAGAATCTGATCGTTTAAAATCATCATTCCTGGCCAATATGTCGCATGAAATCCGCACTCCGATGAATGCCATTATTGGATTTGCTGAACTAATATCCGATCCTGAAATACATCATGATCAACGAACTGAGCTTGTTACTCACTTAAACAGCAATTGTAATTCATTATTGCACTTAATAGACGACATTATAGACATTGCAAGGATTGAAGCAGGACAATTGCGTATTTTTAAGCAGGATTGTTTTATTAACAGATCTTTTATTGAGCTTTACGAATCGTTCAGTGAAACACATTTAAAAGATAATAAAAATGTTGAGCTGATTGCAGAAATTGAAAATACCGACGAAAACCTCTCTATTCATACCGACCCTTATCGTTTTAAACAAATTATGAATAACCTCATTGGTAATGCCATAAAATTTACCGACCAAGGGTTTATTAAATTCGGATACCAGATTGAACCGGAGGGATATGATGGATTTATTAAATTTTTCGTACAAGATACCGGAATAGGTTTAAGTCAGAAAGAGCAAGATGAAGTATTCCATCAATTCCGGAAAGGTGATTCGGAGAAAAATAACAAACTCTATCGTGGAGCCGGATTGGGTCTTGCCATATCCAGAAATCTTATTGAAGAACTGGGAGGTGACATCTGGGTTGAGTCTGAGCAAGGTATCGGATCAACATTCTATTTTACACTTCCATATATAAAAACAGAAACAACATACACCGAAGCAGAATCATCAAACGTTAACTACAACTGGGAAAATAAAACTATTCTGGTGGCTGAAGATGAAGATAATAACATCAAGATGTTAAGTATGCTGCTTCAAAAAACCAAGGTTAATATTGTTCATGTTAAAAACGGGAAGGATGCTGTTAAACAAAGCATAGAAAACCCTGACATTGAACTGGTACTTCTTGATATCAAAATGCCGAAGCTAAATGGTTTAGATGCTACCAGAGAGATACGCAGATTTAATAACAATATCCCGATTATAGCTTTTACAGCTTATGCTATGCCTTCTGATCAGCAAAAGGCAATAGATGTAGGTTGTACAGATTTTATTGCCAAACCAATCAAAAAAGATAAGCTGCTGGGTAAACTGGATTATTATCTGAATAAATAAACAATACCCCTTCTTTTATTGTATTTATCAAATAGTTGCTTATTTTCGAAAAAAATATCAGGTTATGGATAAGAACGACCGCGATTACAGTAATGGTGAAATAACAGTACACTGGCGACCTTCAGAATGCATTCATTCTACTATTTGTTATGCTAAGCTACGATCAGTTTTTGATCCGAGCAGGCGCCCCTGGATAAGATTAGATAAAGGAACAACAGAAGAAATAATCGATATTGTTAATCAATGCCCTACGGATGCATTAACCTATACAAGAAATAAAGAATCGGTTAAATCAGAAAAAATGCCGGAAAAAACCGAAACCAAAACTCCTGTAAACGAAACCAGGGAACCAGAGACAAAAATACAAATCATGGAAAATGGTCCGGCCTTAATATCAGGCGATTTTGTTGTGAAAGATATTCATGGTTCAAAAATATCAACCGCTAGAAATATTGCCTTATGTCGATGCGGAAAATCATCGGCACAGCCATTTTGCGATGGTACACACAATAAAACCGGGTTTAAAGAAAACAGATAACAAGTGACAAGGACAATACAACAACCTACTAATAAACTCATTAAATACATTTTAGCTTTTCTTGGTTTAGTATCTCTGGTTCTGGGCATTTTAGGAATTTTTCTGCCATTGCTTCCAACCACGCCATTTCTATTATTATCGGCAGCTCTGTTTATGAAAAGTTCAAGGAGACTTTACAATTGGCTGATGAACAATAAATTTCTGGGCAAATACTTATGTGATTATGTTCATAATCGCACCATATCAGTACAATCCAAAATAATTTCCATAACAATACTATGGGTTACAATTTTGGCTTCTTCAATTTTTGTAGTCGAAAAAGTTATCATAAAAATAGTACTTTTGATCATTGCAGCTGTAGTTACACTGCATATTTTATCATTTAAATCAACCAACGAATAATGATTACAGTTTTAGCCATAATGACAGCCGGCATCTTTTTAGGATGGCTATTGCATCATAAAAAGCAATTTCTAAAAATTGTTTCCCACACTACCAATTGGGCCATTTACGCGCTTCTTTTTTTGCTGGGTGTATCGGTAGGAACCAACGAAAAGATTTTAAATAATTTCGATAAAATAGGAGTTCAGTCAATTGTTATTACACTATTTGCTGTAGCAGGCAGCATTTTAGTTTCATGGTTAACTTATATACTATTTTTTAAAAACAATGAAGGGTAGCTTAATTATATTACTGTTTTTTGTTCTCGGTATTTTTGCCGGAATCTATCAAATGTTGCCGGATCATTTTTTAGAAAATGATTATAGTATGTATGCACTCTATTTTCTGATGTTTTTGGTAGGAATAGGAATTGGCAGTAATAAAAAATCACTCGATTTAATTAAATCTGTTAATTTCAAGATTTTGTTGGTGCCATTATCTGTAATCGTAGGTACTTATATTGGTGTATCGGTTTTTGCCCTGGTTCAAGATAATTTAACCTGGATTGATTCTTTGGCCATAGGTTCGGGATTTGGATATTATAGTTTATCCAGCGTGTTAATTTCCGAGGTGTCGACTGATGTGTTGGGTGTTATTGCTTTACTTTCAAATATTACACGCGAAATTATAACTTTATTGTTAACCCCGGTTTTTGCCAGATATTTTGGTAAACTGGCTCCCATATCGTCGGGAGGAGCAACTGCTATGGATACAACTTTGCCTATAATAACAAAATACATTGGGTCAGATTATGCTGTCATCTCGGTGTTCAGTGGAGTTGTGCTCACTATTTTGGTTCCTTTTTTGATTGCTCTTATACTTTAATAAAAAGACCTTAAAGGTTTTTGAAACCTTTAAGTAAGATCTATAAATAGTGCTTAATAACATGTAAAGAATTATTCACATTTTTTTATTCAATTATTTGAATAACAATTCATAATTTTGTGCGCTCTTAGTTAAGTAAATTAATACAATAATATCATGGCAGGTAAAATGAATATAAGTGTAAGATCTGAAATAGGTGAATTAGAAGGTGTTATATTGCACACACCTGGTAGCGAAGTGGAAAATATGACTCCTAAGAATGCTGAAAGAGCATTATATAGTGATATCCTAAACCTAAAAGTGGCACAAAAGGAATATTCCCAACTTAGCGGTGTACTTGGAAAACTTACAAAAACTTTCCAGGTAAAAGATCTTTTAACAGATATCCTGGCCAACGAAAAGGTAAAAGAAAATTTACTGGGAAAAATTTGTCAGCATGAGCATAAGTGTACTTTAAATGATTATTTAATGACACTTGATGCAAAAGAGCTTTCAAGGCAATTAATTGAAGGTGTAATTGAAGAAAAAGATACGCTAACCAAATATCTAAATAAAGAAAGGTACTCATTACGACCTTTACATAACTTTTTCTATACACGTGATGCTGCTATGACAGTATTAGATGATGTTTTAATTGGAAGAATGGCAAGTAATGTACGTGAAAGAGAATCGATTATCATGGAATCTATTTTTGATTATCATGAGAACTTTGTTACTAAAACTGTAAACCCTATCAATAGTCCGAAATTTAGTGATAAAACCTCTATTGAAGGTGGAGATGTTTTAATTGCCCGTGATGATATTTTATGCATTGGAACAGGTCTGCGCACTACATCGCAGGGAATTGACTTTATTTTAGAAAGATTACTAGCTCAGGGTGAGAAAAACCGTCATATTTTGGTTCAGGAACTTCCATACAAACCTGAATCGTTCATTCACCTAGATATGGTATTTACATTCCTCGATAAAGATACGTGCATGGTTTACGAGCCATTAATTATGCAAACCAATCGATTTGAAACCATACATATTACAATTGAAAATGGTAAAGTAACTTCAATACAGGAAGAAGATAACTTACTTAGCTCATTAAAAAATCTTGGAATGGATCTAAAACCAGTTCTTTGCGGTGGAAGTAAAGATCCTTGGGTACAGGAAAGAGAACAGTGGCATAGTGGAGCTAACTTTTTTGCTGTGGGTCCCGGAAAAGTAATTGGTTATGGCAGAAATGTTTATACCATTGATGAAATGAATAAAAACGGGTTCGAGGTGTTAAAAGCCAACGATGTTATCAGTGGTAAAGTTGATCCGAAAACCTATAAAAAATATGTAATTACATTAGAAGGTTCAGAATTGCCAAGAGGTGGTGGCGGAGCCCGATGCATGACTATGCCAATAAAAAGAAAACCTGTTAAATGGTAATAAATAAAAAGGATGTTGAGTTACAACATCCTTTTTTCTATTCATGTTATGTTTACACCAGTTTCTTAACCAAATCTGCAGCCTCCTGAAGTGTTATTGCCGAGTAAACTTTTAATCCTGATTCGTCAATTAGTTCTTTTCCTTCTTTTGCATTTGTACCCTGTAAGCGAACAATAACAGGAACATTAATGGTTCCTATTGATTTGTAAGCATCAACCACACCTTGGGCAACACGATCGCAACGCACAATACCACCGAAAATATTTATGAGAATAGCTTTTACTCTGGGGTCTTTTAGTATGATTCTAAATCCTGCCTCAACAGTTTCTGCATTTGCAGTACCTCCCACATCAAGAAAGTTTGCAGGATCGCCACCTGCCAGTTTTATAATATCCATGGTTGCCATAGCCAGGCCGGCACCATTTACCATACAACCAACATTTCCATCCAATTTTACAAAATTCAGATTATATTTTCCGGCTTCTAATTCTGCAGGGTCTTCTTCCGATGTATCGCGCATGGCTTCATAATCTTTATGCCTGAAAAGTGCGTTATCATCCAGGTTAACTTTTGCATCGGCAGCAAAAACTCTATCGTCTGAAGTTTTAAAAACAGGATTAATTTCAAAAAGAGAAGAATCACTTTTTTCATATGCTGCATATAAAGCCATCACAAACTTTACCATCTCTTTAAATGCTTTGCCACTTAACCCAAGATTGAAAGCAACTTTTCGCGCCTGATAAGCCTGAATTCCAACACGAGGATCAATTTCCTCTTTAAATATTAAATGAGGTGTTTTTTCTGCAACGGTTTCAATATCCATACCTCCTTCGGTTGAATACATGATTATATTTCGCCCTGAATCTCTATTCAACAGCACACTCATATAGTACTCTTTTATCTCACTTTCTCCCGGATAATAAATACCCTGTTCAATTAAAACCTTGTTTACCTTCTTTCCTTCAGGACCCGTTTGGTGGGTAACCAGCTGCATTCCTAAAATATCAGAAGCATACTGTTTTACATCCTCCAGAGATTTTGCAATTTTAACTCCGCCTCCTTTTCCTCTACCCCCGGCGTGAATTTGTGCTTTAACAGCCCAGGTATCCATCCCGGTTTTTTGTTGTATCTCTTTTGCCGCTTCAATTGCTTTGTCTACATCATCAATAACTATTCCCTCTGGAACAGCTACACCAAATTGTTTTAATATACTCTTTGCCTGATATTCGTGGATATTCATGGTATAGATATTTTTGTATATAAATTAATATCACGAAATTATCGATTTTTTATACATTTAACCAATTTTTCGATTACAATTTAACTTGAAATACCATGCGTAAATTAAAGAATAGTGAATTAGACCGATTAAGTGTTGATGGATTTAAACAATCAGAGAAAACTCCAATAGTAGTTGTTTTAGACAATATCAGAAGTCTGAATAATATTGGAAGCGTATTTAGAACCTCGGATGCATTTTTAGTTGAGAAAATTTATTTATGTGGTATTACAGCACAACCTCCTCATAAAGATATTCATAAAACAGCTCTTGGTGCAACCGAATCGGTTCAGTGGGAACATCACAAAAATACCTTAGATGTAATACAAGAACTAAAAAAAGAAGGATACATTATTTTATCTATTGAACAAACAGAGAAAGCTTTAATGCTTCAGGATTTTGAACCGGAAGAAAACAAAAAATATGCTGTGGTATTTGGTAACGAAGTAAAAGGTGTGCAGCAAGAAGTAGTTAATGAAAGTCATTATGCAATTGAAATTCCACAATACGGAACCAAACATTCGTTTAATATTTCGGTAAGCGCCGGTATTGTATTATGGGAACTGTTCAGGAAGATTAAAACTTTATAAATATTCTGGGCTTAAGCCCAATTAATTGATGCTTCTTTGACAGATACAGACATACAAGGACTTTAGTCCGTTAAAAAAATCAATCCAAAGTTTTAAAATCCTGCCAGAGGTTAAAACTCTGACAGGGTTAATCTTTTACTTATCGGAATATAATCCAAGCTGGTTGCCTTCCGAATCGATAAAGAGAGCAAAATATCCTCTGCCTTCTGCTTCAATTTTTGTTTTTGGCTTAGTTACTTTTCCTCCACCGTTCCAAACTTTTTCCAACGTAGCTTCCATATCACCTCCGACAAAAAAGCTTACAATAACACCATCTTTAGATGGTTTAAAATCCGGAGCTAATGAAATAGCACCTTCTCCGTTTGGGAAACAAGCCATCTTCTCAGTCCCAAAATCCAAAACTTCTAATTTCAAATCCAATACTGCATTATAAAATTTCACAGCTCGTTGAATGTCTGTTGCAGGTATCTCTACCCAGGAAATTAATTTACTCATAGCTTTTACGTTTAATTTGTTTACGCAACAAAAGTAGTTTGATGAGTATTTGGGAAATTGTAAAAAAGGGACAATTAAGAAAAATAATCAGAATGAGGTTCACACATCTTAAAGAAATCTTTTGGAGCGTATCCTGTAAATGACTTGAACTCATTTGTGAAATGTGCCTGATCGTAATAACCGCATTTGTATGCCAGTTCTGTTAACGATTTTACCGATTGGGTTTGCTGACTATAAATTGCGTATTGAAATCGTACGATTCGTGTAAACTGTTTTGGCTGAATTCCAACAAATTCTGTAAATTTTCTATTAAACTGCTTTGTACTTAAACAGGCTTCACTGGCCAAGCTATCTACAGAAATAAGTCCCCGGCTTTGATTAATCTTATTTACACTATGATTAATCCTCTTATAATAATCAGTATATAATTCCTTTAACTGATTAATCAAAAACTCTTCGATTGTTTGTATCCGCTCCTGATTATCCGCAGCAGTTTGCAATTTATATTCAAGATTTACCATTGATCTACCCAATACATTTTCAAGAGCTACAAAATTATTTTCAACATCGGAAATTGGCATTTTAAAGAAAAGCTTTGCTGCATCAGGTTTAAAGGTAATGGCTATTAATCCGATTTTCCCTGTTGGTGCAATATTATAATAAGAGCTACTTTGTCCTATAAAGAAGAATGATGGTTGAAGTGTTTCTGAACTATTTTTATCAATATGCAGATACCGGTCTCCATAATAAAGTATGAGTTCGGTAAAACCTGTTGGAAATATCCGTAAAGGAGAAGTATTTTTAACAGGTTTATTTACTTCTAAAACCCAGTATTGCTTTATAAAGGGCTCTAATATTTTCGAAGGTTTAATATATTGATATACCATCAGTTACTATTTTCGGTACAAAGATAATGATGATATACTAAAAAAATTGTAAAAAAGAGACATTTCAACAAGAAGAAAAAAAAAAGGTGGCTCTTTATGAACCACCTTTTAAATATTTTGATATAATTACTTATTCAACGATCGTTTTGAATGTTTCGTTTTCGAAGTAATTTCTAAATTCTAAATCTGTTTTAGCCATACCTTTAAGGTCAGCATCTTTTTCAATAGCAGTTCTTAAATTATTCATAACAGCTGCTTCGTCACCAATACGTGCATTAATAACAGCTTTTAAGTAATAATTCATTGGATGCTCTTTTTCAACTACATCAATAGTTTTGTTAGCTGAATCGTTCTTACCAGCTAATAACATTGCTAATGCAGTGTTGAATGATTTGTGGTCTTGGAAATAGTTAACTGCAGCTTCGTATTCACCATCCATAATGTTAATGATACCTAAGTTATAGTCAACAGCATTTCCAGCATCGGTAGCTGCTAAAAATTTCTCTTTTGCAGTTTCTTTATCACCTTCCATAAGTGCAATAACACCTAAGTTGTTGGTAACAATAGCATCGCCTTCTTTAATTTCATTTGCTTTTTCAAGAGCAGCTTTAGCATCAGTTAAGTTACCTTGTAAGATATAAACATAACCTAAATTGTTAAATGCTCTGAAACAACCTTCATGCTTTTCTGTTGTTGTTTTGTAAATTGTAGCTTTAGTTTCTAAGTCTTCAGCCATTTTACCAGCATATAACAACTCTTCAAGACCTAAAGTATCAGGATTGTTGATTGCATAATCAGCAATTTCTTCATCGGAGAAACCAATTTGATCAACTTTAACTTTAATTTCTGATCTTCTTAGCTTAGGTAAGATATCATCAGCTAATACCTCGTATGTTGCTGACATATTCTTAATTTCCTTCTCACGTACAACAGGATCTGAGTACATAGAAAGAACTCTTAAGATAAGTTCTTTGTCTTCGATGCTAGAACCCTCAACTAATTCTTTAAAACCATCCCAGTCTTCTGCAGTTGATTTTAAGCTATATAAAGTTTCAGCGTCCTCTTTACTAACTTTTGCTTTACCAATAACTTTCTCAAGATAATTATCAGCAGATTTCTTTCTTTGTTCTGATAATCTTTCATTTAACTTTTCTGGTCCATCAGGAGAAGCATATGCAGCAACTTCAATACCTTTGAATTCTTCGTTTTCAGCTTCGTTAGCTTCCTTAACAAATTTTTCAAGTTCTTTGATGTCCTCAGCAGTTAATTCTGATCTTCTTACATTTGATCTTTGAATTAGATAATGAATGTCTGCTAATTTCTCTTTTTCAATAACTCTTTGGAATTTATCTTTAGCAGCTATCGGCATAGGGTCAACCATAACGAGTAATGGAGTAGAGATAACACCATCGGCTAATTTAACAGGCAATAAAGCAACTTCATTGTCCTTAATAGTAGCAACAGCTCTCATTTCAAGATCACCAGTTCTCATGGCTTCTTTGTACTCGAATTCACCGGCAAATTCAACAGATCCACCAGTTTCAAAACCTATTACCTTATTATTAGCTTCTACACTTTCTCCCTGGTAAGTTTTAGACTCTAACAATTCTTCTCCACCGTCATATTTGTAAGCAGGAGTAAATTCAACAATTGCTTTTTTGTTGAACCATTCAGCAGGTATATCACCCTTAATTTCGTATTTTACTTTGCCAGCATGCATTTCTAATACTTTTGGCGTAACACTGTACTGAAGATTAGAAGCTTCTTCTTTCATTTTATCTAATCCACCGCAGCTACTTAGTATTACTGCAGCAAATAAGAAAGATGCTAAATAGTTGATTCTTTTCATAGTTTGATTAAGTTATTTGTTTTTAAAATTGTTACTTTCTACCTTCTGTAAAATACAAACTTAATAATGTTTTAGCTAAAAAAAAAAAAAAAGGGCCTAAAATATATATTGTATAAGGGGTTATATCGTTATTCTATTAATTCCTACCGGATATTGCCTCTCGAAAATCAGTTCTTTTATTTTAGCATAATCTCTCTGATTTTCAACAAAATCCAACGAATTAGTGTCTATGATCAAATATTTTATATCGTTTTGCTGCCTAAAGAAGTCGAAATAACCATCCTGAACCCGAGCAAGATATTCTTCGCTAATTTCCTTTTCATAATCTCTTCCGCGATTTGAGATATTTCTTTTTAAATTTTTAACATCGACATGCAGGTATACGTACAGATCGGGCTTAGGAATTGATTTATAAATAATATTAAAAATCTGGCGGTACAAATTATATTCATCTTCCTTTAACGTTGCTCGTGCAAAAATTAACGATTTCATAAAATAGTAATCGGCTAAGGTAAACGGCCGAAATAAATCTCTTGATGTTAACTCCTGGTTAAGCTGCTGGTATCTTTCCGCAAGAAACGAAAGTTCCAGTTGAAATGAATATTTATCGGGTTCTTTGTAAAATTTTGGTAAGAAAGGATTATCGGCAAATTGCTCCAAAATAAGCTTCGCATTGTATTCTTTGGCAATCATTTTGGAAAGGGTTGTTTTCCCTGCGCCTATATTTCCCTCTATTACAATATAATTCAAATTCACCGATAATTAAATTAAAAACTGCTTCAAAGATAAACTTCAAAGCAGTTTTTAATACATAATATTTTAAATTTTTATAAACAATACATTTTATTACTTAGAATATATCGGTTTTACTCCCATGTTATAGAAAGCAAACGCCCATTTATCAGCTGCTTCTGCAATTCTCATTCTGGTAGGTTTACCGGCACTATGACCTGCTTTTGTTTGTATTCTGATGAGTGTTGGATTTCTTCCATTATACTTATCTTGCAATGTTGCGATGTACTTAAATGAATGTGCAGGCACTACCCGATCGTCATGATCGGCTGTAATTACCATTACTGCAGGATAATCCAAGTCACTACTAATATTATGTAATGGAGAATAATTATATAGATTCTCGAATTGTATTGAATCGTCGCTTGATCCATACTCATCAACCCAGGCCCAACCAATGGTAAATTTATGAAAACGAAGCATATCCATAACTCCTACTTCGGGAAACGCCACTTTATATAAATCGGGACGTTGGTTAATAACAGCTCCGATTAATAAACCTCCGTTTGATCCACCTTGTATTGTAAGATGATCTGGATCAGTATACTTCTGATCAATTAAATATTCAGATGCGGCAATAAAATCATCAAATACATTTTGCTTATTCAAACGCATTCCTGCTCTGTGCCAGTTTTCTCCATACTCACCACCACCTCGTATATTAGCTAATGCGAAAACGCCATTATTTTCCAACCAAACTAATCGATCTACCTTAAAATATGGTGTATAGCTTACATTAAAACCTCCATAAGCATATAACAACGTTGGATTTTCGCCATTCAGTTTTAATCCTTTTTTATGTACAATAAACATAGGAACTTTTAACCCGTCTTTTCCTTTATAAAACACCTGTTTAGTTTCATATTGCGAAGCATCAAAGTTCAGTTCCGGCTTAAAATAGACTTCATTTGTTTTTGTTTTAACATTGTACTTGTACACAGTTGAAGGGACTGTAAACGATTTAAAGGTATAAAATAGCTCGTTACAACTTACCGAACTATTCATATCACTAACACTTCCAATAGTTGGCAATTCTATCTCATTCAAGAATTCACCTTTAATATCGTATAGTTCAAGTTTTGATTTTACATCAACCATATACGATGCAATAATTTTATCCTGTGCAATAGCACATTCTTTTAAAACATCTTTTTTCTCCGGAATTACATCGATCCAGTTTCCAACATCCAGTGAATTAACATTAATTCGAACCAGTTTGTATTTTGGAGCATTGAAATTGGTTAATACAAACAAATTATCGCCTACCTGATCGAGCACATCATAATCGTAGTTAAAGCCTGTAGTAAGTTTAACGAACTCATCATTTTTTTTCAGGTTTTTTACATACAGATTATTTCCACTTGTTGATTCGGTTTCGTATACGAACAGGTACTTTTCATCTCCTGATACTTCTGCAGAATAATTTCGTAAAGGGTAATCTTTATTTTCAAATACTACCTTATCATTGGCTTCATTATCTCCTAATTTGTGATAGTAAATTTTGTGAAACTGATTTACATTAGATAATTCATCACCTTCATCAGGTGCAGGATATCGGCTATAAAAAAAACCATCTTTATACCATGCTATTTCGGAGAATTTAACCCATTTTATGTGATCTTCAAGGTCTTCGCCTGTTTCAATATTTTTTATTAGAATCTCATGCCAGTCTGATCCGCCTCTTGCAATTTGATAGGCCATATATTTTCCATCGTTTGAAATGGAAAAGTTTTTACTCATAGCAACTGTTCCATCTTCTGAAAGTTTATTAGGATCAATTAACACAACAGGCTCACTGTCTTTGTCCTGCATGTATAAAACCGGTTGATCTTGCACACCATCATTTTTAAGAAAGAAATACTTGTCTCCCTTTTTTACGGGTGATTTGATTGTTTCAAAAGCATATAACTCAGTCAATCGCTCTTTTATTTTATCCCGGTAAGGAATAGCTGCTAAATAGTTTTGTGTAACTTCATTCTGCGCTTTAACCCATTCTTCCGTTTCTTCCGATCTGTCATCTTCTAACCAGCGATACGGATCTTCTACTTGTACACCAAAATATTCATCGACCTGATCTACCTTTTTTGTTTCGGGATAATTAATACTTGAATTTTTACATGCTGTAAATCCAATTAACATGGCAATTGAAAAGAGTAGTGTCCTTTGTTTCATAGGTATAATTTTAAATGTAATTTTATAAAACCTCTATTAAATAATCATTTACAAAGACCTTAAAAGCTATAAGCTCCCAAATTTTGTTCCCAGTAAATTTATAAAAGAAATAAATGTTTTCAAAATTAATACATTAGATGAGATAGCAGGACATAAAAAAAGCAGAGCTTAACTCTGCTTTCATATCTTAATTTTTCAATTTTATTCTTTTGGTTTCTCCGGATTGTTAGGTTTATTCTTTCGTTCCGGTCTTGGTAATAAAGCTTTCCTTGACAATTTCAGTTTTCCGTTTCTCTTATCAATTTCAATAACTTTCACTTCAACCTCGTCACCTTCTTTAACTACCTCATTTACTTTTTCAACTCTTCTCCATTCTAATTCTGATATATGAAGTAATCCTTCTTTACCAGGCAGAATTTCAACAAAAGCACCAAAGTCAACTACCGATTTAACTTTACCGGTATAAACCTTGCCAACTTCAGGAACTTCAGTAATTCCATTTACCATTTTTAAAGCAGCGTCAATCGCTTCTTTATCTTCAGCAAAAATATCTACAATACCTTCATCACCTTCTTGTGTAATTGTAATTGTAGTTCCTGTTTTCTCCTGGATATCCTGAATTACTTTCCCACCAGGACCAATAACTGCACCAATCATATCTTTCGCAATAGTAAGTTGAACTATTCTTGGAGTATGCGGTTTGTATTCAGCTCTTGGTTCAGGCAATGTTTTAAGCATTTCACCTAAAATATGCATTCTTCCTTCTTTTGCTTGCTCTAAAGCCTGGTTCATTATCTCATACGATAAACCTTCTATTTTAATATCCATCTGACAAGCAGTAATTCCATCAACAGTTCCTGTTACTTTAAAGTCCATATCACCTAAATGATCTTCATCACCTAAGATATCAGATAATACTGCAAATTTACCAGAATCTTTATCGGTAATTAAACCCATGGCAATACCAGAAACAGGCTTTTTAAGTTTAACACCAGCATCCATTAATGCAAGTGTTCCTGCACAAACAGTTGCCATTGATGATGAACCATTCGATTCTAGAATATCAGATACTACTCGAACTGCATATGGATTCTCTTCTCCTTCGGGAACCATTCCTTTTAAGGCTCTGAATGCCAAGTTTCCATGACCAATTTCGCGACGACCCACACCTCTATAAGGGCGTGCATCACCTGTTGAAAATGGAGGAAAGTTATAATGTAATACAAATTTTTCTGTTCCTTGAACTAAAACCTGATCAACTACTTTTTCATCTAATTTGGTTCCCAGCGTAACTGTAGTTAACGATTGTGTTTCTCCACGCGTGAAAATTGCTGAACCGTGTGTAGCAGGTAAATAATCAACTTCGCACCAGATTGGGCGAATTTCATTTGTTTTTCTGCCATCTAAACGCAGCCCTTCATCTAATATCAAGTTACGAACCGCTTTCTTTTGTACATCGTGAAAATAACGAGCAACTAACATTTCGTTTACTTCCTCTTCAGAATCTTCTCCTAATTCTGCTTTTAGCTTTTCAACATAATCTTCTTCTGCTTTTTTGAAAGCTTCTGCTCTGTCGTGCTTCGCTTTTTGTGTTTTTGCTATTTCGTAAACCTGATCATATAAATCCTTATGAATTCTTTCGCTTAACGCTTCATCACTGGTTTCGTGAGCATATTCTCGTTTTTCAACATTTAACTCCTCAGCTAATTCTTTTTGCGCAATACACTGCATCTTAATAGCTTCGTGCGCAAATTTTATAGCTTGTAACATCTCCTGTTCAGAAACTTCTTCCATTTCACCTTCAACCATCATTACATTATCCATGGTTGCAGCTACCATAATATCAATATCAGCTCTTTCCAGTTCTTCGAAAGTAGGATTAATCATATAATGACCATCTACACGTGCTACACGTACTTCCGATATTGGTCCGTGAAAAGGGATATCCGAAATACTTAATGCAGCCGATGCTGCTAATCCTGCTAAAGCATCAGGCATGATATCTTTATCTGCAGAAATCAGTTGAACATTTACAAATGTTTCAGCATGATAATCGTCTGGGAATAATGGACGTAAAGCTCTATCGACTAAACGTGATACTAATATTTCATAATCTGAAGGTCTGGCCTCTCGTTTTAGGAATCCTCCCGGATAGCGACCAAACGATGCGTATTTTTCTTTATACTCTACCGACAAGGGCATAAAATCTACATCTTCTCTTGCTTCTTTAGCCGACACAACAGTGGCTAATAGCATTGTACGCCCCATTTTAACTACAACCGAACCATCTGCCTGTTTTGCCAGTTTACCTGTTTCAATGGTAATCTCTCTTCCACCACCTAAGTCGATTGTTTTTTCAATTAATTTATACATAATCTTCTTTTCAATTTATTATTATTCTATATCAAGCACAATATAGTAAGAAAAAAGGCAATTTTAAAATTGCCCTTTTTATTTTATTTACGGATATTAAGTTCTTTAATCAGTGCTCGATATTTTTCAATATCTCTATCTTTTAAGTAATCAAGCAGCCTTCTTCTTTTTCCTACTAATCTTAAAAGTGCCCTTTGTGTACTATAATCTTTTCTGTTGGTTTTCAAATGACCTGTAAGATGTTCAATACGTCGTGTAAAAAGAGCAATTTGTCCTTCTGTTGAACCAGTATTGGTTTCTGACTTCCCGTACTCCTTAAAAATTTCTTGCTTTTTCTCTGCTGTTAAATAGCTCATACCTATTACGATTTATTTAATAATTTCTTTTCTATATACACTTTAGAATGCGCAAAAATATCTATTTTTTTTCACATAACAACAAAATTGGATAAAAAAGTTTGGATTTAACGATTAATTAATGCTTTAGCTGATGTTTTAAAGGGCACTGTGTACAATTAAATATATTTTTAAAAGAACTTAATAATTATTCCGGCATTTAAAGGCCTAACGAATTTTGATAACCTGTTAGGGTCCATTTATGCATATTTGATAATCAGCTAAACATCACTTTTTTAAGCTTTTTTATCTGTTCCGGGTTTCCCAGAACAAACAACTGATCGTTTTCTGAAATTTTTACATCAGCTGTTGGATTAACAATATATTTATTATCAGCAGTTTTTAAACCTATAATATTGGCTCCGGTTGTACTTCTGATAGACCATTCACCAATGGTTTTTTCGGTAAACTCTGATGCCAAATCTTTACATGAAATTTCTTCGATATACATTTCGTCACTTTCACGCAACATCACGTATTCCAAAAAATCAACAATATCGGGTTGTGCAACCAGCTTTGCCATGCGTTGACCTCCAATTTTATCGGGCATAATAACATTAGTAGCTCCAGCATTGCGCAGTTTTTTATCCGTTTTAAAATTTGAAGCCCGGCTGATAATCGTAATGTCTGAATTCATAGATCGAGCTGTCAATACCACGAATAAATTATCTGCATCGTTAGGTAAAGCAGTAATTAATGCCTTCGCTTTATCAATTCTTGCATCCATAAGGGTTTCATCCATGGTTGCATCACCCTGAATGTAAAGTAAGCTGGCATCTTCTCGGATAGTTTCCACGATAGCATCGTTGTTATCGATAATAACTACCGGGAATTTATGCCTGCGAAGCTCTTCAATTGCTTGCTTACCATTGCGGCCATAACCAACCACAATAACATGATTGTTTAACTTTCCGATCCTTGTTTTCACTTTATTATCTTTTAAATAGTTTCTTAATACTCCATCAACAATATAGCGGGTAAGTGTTGTAACCGCATATGCAAAAATCCCAAAACTGAATACAATTAAAAATGCGGTAAAAAATTGACCAAATTCCGAAAGCGGTTTAACTTCTCTGAAACCTACCGTTGATATGGTAATTATGGTCATAAAAAAGGCTTCCGTAAACGAAAAGTCTTCGATTAACATATAGCCCGAAGTACCAGTAATTACGGTTAGCATTAGCAATCCAATGGCTATATAAAACGATGTAAAATTCTCTTTTCTTAGACGTCCAGGATTCATATTAGTTTTTCCGAATTAAAGAATTCCCAATTTGGCAATTTAAGCATTTTTTATGATTACAGTAACGATTTTTTAGCTGAATTAATGCCTGAGTCTCAAAAGCACTTGCCGACTTTATTCCCAGATTACTCCATTTAGTTATGATAGAATTTTTCTCAGGTTTTATGGCTTCCAAAAATTCAATGGCTCTGTTTTGCAAATCGATTAAACCTTTTGCCTTGCCATAAACAAATAAAAATGGTATGATCGTATTAATTAATAAGATATCGATCGCCGATTTTCCTAATGATTTCGATTTCTTAACTGACTCCTTGTTAAACTGATAATGATTTTCCCAATAATCTGACGGCACTATATAAAACAATGTATAGAATTCCTTAACATTTTCTGTTTGTAACACTTTTGAAAATAGTGCAGCTGAACGATGAATAAGTTGTGCAAATTGAGCAATTCTTATGGTAGCAAAGTTACCCGGGCGAGAACGCAGAAATTTCCACAAGTGCCTTTCGATGCCTTTTAAATTAAATTTCTTTTTAAGATAAAGATATTCCTGTTTTAGTTTCTGAAAGTATTCATCGCCTTCATTTTCATCGAGAAATCCTGCCTGGCCAAATAATAAAGCTTCGATCTGAAATAGATTATCTTTATGTTTTGCCAGATACGTTAAGGGTAAAGATTTTGTTAATTGCTCAAAAGGTTCGGCATTCAATTTAAATCCAAAATTTCTGGCTAACTGTATATAAAATGCCTCTTCCCAACTGTTATTTGTCTGTTTTAATAGGTCATATATTCGATCCGATTTTTCCTCTAATCGTTCAACTGCCAGTTTTTCTATCCAGTTCTGAATGGTAAACGAATCAACTTTATTCAGGTCGTGCTCGCATGGAATCCATGTTTCCTGTTGAATTAGTGTTTCGTAATTATCTAATAACTTTTTATCGAAACAAAGTTCAACTGTTGGAATAGTCTCTCCATTTGCTCTTGTAATATCTTTATCGTGAGTATAAACCACTTGCAAAACAACATTATTGTAAGCTCCATCATCTTGATGATTGTGCTTGTACCAATCGGATGAATTTATGTGTATTTCAACATTACCTGCCCAAATGGTATCCTCAATTTTAATTTTAGCATTAAAAAAATCAGGACCAGAATCGTGATTATGCATTCCAGGTTTGATAATTTGAACCGATTTATTATGAGTAGTTTTTAGCGCAGAATTACTAAAAAGTTGGTACTTCCAGATATAGTGTAAAAATTCTTCTTTCATAAAAATTTATATAAATGATGATCACTTATATAAAATTAATAAATATGTTTTAAGAGAAAAGAATCTGGAAGATAAATTATACGATTCTATGATTTCGGAGTAATTGTGCCATTTCAGATTGTAGTTCATTTGCTTTTTTACTTGCCATTCGATCAAAATCTGTAGAACTATCAGCATAAATAATTGAACGGGCCGAATTTACAAGCAAACCACAATTTTCGTTCATACCGTTTTCGGCAACTTCTTTAAGGCTACCACCTTGTGCTCCTACTCCGGGAATCAATAAAAAATGATCGGGAACCAGTTTGCGAATTTCTTTTAAATGATCCGCTTTGGTTGCTCCAACAACATACATTAAATTATTCTTATTACCCCACTCCAACGACTTTTTAAGAACATCTTCGTATAATTTTGTGTCATTCTTTGTTTCGAGCAACTGAAAATCACTGGCGCTTTGATTTGAAGTTAATGCTAACAAAATAACCCACTTGTTACTAAATTCTAAAAACGGGGAAACGGAATCCTTCCCCATATATGGAGCAACAGTAATAGCATCGCAACTTAACTGCTCAAAAAATGCGCGGGCATACATTTTTGACGTATTGCCAATGTCACCTCTTTTGGCATCGGCAATTACAAAAATCTCCTCGTATATAAGGTTGATATAGTTTATTGTTTTTTCGAGGCTTTTCCATCCCGACACACCATGTGCCTCATAAAAAGCAATATTAGGTTTGTAAGCAACTGCATATTGAGCAGTAGCATCAATTATTCGTTTGTTGAACTCAAAAACGGGATCTTCTTCCTTCAATAAAAACGAAGGAATTTTGGTAATATCGGTATCTAAACCTACACAAAGAAAACTTCTTTTTCTTTTAATCTGTTCACATAAAGCATCGTAGTTCATAAACTCAGTTTTCAATGTTCAATGACGAATTATCCGATTGCAAACTTTAAAATAAAACTTCAAACTCCTCTAATTGTTCACTACTTTTATTACTCAACTCCTGCTTCCTTCAATCGTTCAGCATTTTCAGCCATTTGCAACTGATCTATAATTTCCTGGATATCACCACCTATAATCGCTGGTAAATTATACATAGTTAAGTTAATTCGATGATCAGTAACACGTCCTTGCGGATAATTATATGTACGAATTTTTGCCGAACGGTCGCCGGTAGAAACCATTGTTTTTCGTTTCGATGCAATATCGTCAAGATATTTTTGATACTCCAAGTTGTACAATCTTGTTTTCAGCTCCTTCATCGCCTTATCCAAATTTTTTAGCTTAGATTTCTGATCCTGACAGGTAACTACAATTCCTGAAGGAATGTGTGTTAAGCGAATTGCTGAATACGTTGTATTCACCGACTGACCACCAGGTCCTGATGAACAATATTCGTCTCTTTTAATATCTTCTTGTTTTAACTCAACATCAAATTCTTCAGCTTCGGGCAAAACAGCAACTGTTGCAGCAGATGTATGAACGCGTCCTTGTGTTTCTGTTTGTGGTACGCGCTGCACTCGATGCACTCCCGATTCATATTTAAGTACGCCATACACTCCGTGTCCTGTAACTTTCATTACAATTTCCTTATATCCGCCTACTGTACCTTCACTTATATTGGTAACCTCAATCTTCCATTTCTTACTTTCGCAAAAATGAGTATACATTTTAAACAGATCACCTGCAAAAATACTTGCCTCATCTCCACCTGTTCCGGCGCGTATCTCCAGAATTGCATTTTTATCGTCTTCCGGATCCTTGGGCAAGAGTAAAACTTTAATTTCTTCTTCCAGAGGCTCCACTTTTGCTTCAAGCTCATCTAACTCCATTTTAGCCATTTCGCGCATCTCCTCGTCTTTCTCTGTGGCTATAATCTCTTTAGCATCCTTAATGTTGCTTAATATATTTTTGTATTCCTCATAAGCTTCTACAAGAGGTTCCAGATCTTTATATTCTTTATTCAGTTTTACATACCTCTTCATATCATTAATAACTTCCGGGTCGGTTATTAACTGCCCAACTTCTTCAAACCTGAGTTTAACCCCTTCTAACTTTTCTAATATCATATTGCGTAATTCTTAAAATTCGTTGTAAAATTAATAATTAATTTAATAGGTTAATCATAGATAAATTCACCGAACTCACTTTTTATAGTCAGCTGGTTCTGTTTGGCTTTTTCGCACCTACCAATAATTTTTGCATCAACGTTAAATTGTTTTGATATATTGATAATTTCTTCAGCATATTGAGGATTCACATATATCTCCATCCGGTGCCCCATGTTAAATACTTTATACATCTCCTGCCAGGTAGTTCCAGATTCTTTTTGTATTATTCTGAATAATTCAGGCAACTCAAACATATTATCTTTAATAACATGCATTTGGTCTACAAAGTGCATCACCTTGGTTTGCGCTCCTCCTGAGCAGTGAACCAATCCATGGATATTTGATCTGAACTTTTTAAATATCTCAATCATTATAGGAGCATATGTTCTTGTTGGGGAAAGCACTAATTTTCCTGCATCAACTCCTAACTTTTCAATTTTATCGGTTAATTTATAACTTCCTGAATATACCACTTCTGAAGGAACAGAAGGATCGAAGCTTTCAGGATATTTACTTGACAAATAGTTGTTAAATACATCATGGCGTGCAGAGGTAAGACCGTTACTTCCCATTCCGCCGTTATATTCGGTTTCATAACTTGCTTTACCAAATGATGATAAACCTACAATTACATCGCCATCCTGAATATTACTATTATCAATTACTTCGGAACGTTTCATTCGGCTTGTAACTGTCGAATCAACAATAATGGTACGAACCAAATCGCCCACATCGGCAGTTTCGCCACCTGTTGAATAAATTGAAATGCCCATCTCACGTAATTCAGCTAATAATTCTTCGGTACCGTTAATAATAGCCGCAATTACTTCGCCCGGAATCAGATTTTTATTTCGTCCAATGGTGGAGGATAGTAAAATATTTTCTGTCGCTCCTACACATAACAAATCATCAAGGTTCATAACAATAGCATCTTGTGCTATTCCTTTCCAAACAGACAAATCGCCGGTTTCTTTCCAATACATGTATGCTAATGATGATTTTGTACCAGCACCATCGGCATGCATAATATTACAAAATGCTTCATCGCCACCAATTATATCGGGAATAATTTTACAGAAAGCTTTAGGATATAATCCTTTATCAATATTTTTTATGGCGTTGTGCACATCTTCTTTTGATGCGGAAACTCCTCGTAAATTGTACCTTGAATCTTGAGACATTTTTTTACTATTTTGAAACTGCAAAATTAATAATAACTATCCGGTTTTGAAATAAAAAAAGAATTCCCGAAAAAATCGGGAATTCTGTTACTATATTTTAATCTTGTTACTCTTGCGGTTGAAAGTTCGTAGATATTACCTGGAATTCGGTTCTACGATTAATCTGATGTGCAATTTCCTGTTGCTCTTCAGATTCTAATCCTTCAATAAAGTCGGTTGTTAACTTTGTACCTTCTACCAAGAAATCATGCTGCTCGGCAAGTTTCTTATCTACTACTTTCGGCATTGTTGCTGCATATCCTTTAGCTCTTAATCGTGCAGGCTGAATGCCTTTCTCGATAAGATAATTCACAACAGACTGAGCTCGTTTTTGTGATAATTCAACATTGGCTAAAGCACTACCTCTGGAATCGGTGTGTGCTCTTAACTCAATTACCACATTTGGATTATCATTTAATGTTTCTACTAATTTGTCTAATGCAACCATCGACTCAGGACGTAAGTTCCATTTTGCAAAATCGTAGAAAATATTTGGTAACTCGATTGGCTCAGCAATTGAGGATAATCTTATTTCTGCACTAAATGTTTGACTTTCGGTAATTCCTTTGGTTGTTTCTTTATCCTTACCTGTTAAGAATCCTTTCTTCGATGCAATAAATACATAATCGGTATTCGGACGTAACATAAACTTAAATGCACCCTCATCGTCGGTTTCGTTAGTTAAGGTCATTCCATCGCTACCAACCAGTTTAACCGTTGCCTGAGCTAAAGGAGCATCTGTTTTATCGTTAATTACAACACCTTCCACATCAAACTTTAATGGTGGCAGAACAAACGAATAGATATCGTCGTCACCATCGCGAGATGAACTAAAGTAACCTCTCTCTTTATCTTTTTCAATAATAATACTAAAATCATCTTTAGTTGAGTTGATAGGATAACGCATATTTTCAACCTTCCACGTTCCATTCTCCCTTCTGGCCCTGAAAATATCCAGTCCACCCATTCCTAAATGATAGTCGGAAGAAAAATACAAGGTCCCATCATCATGAATAAACGGGAACATTTCATTTCCCGGAGTATTCACAGCTGCACCTAAATTTTCTGGTACACCCCAATCTCCTTCGGGACTTGTTCGTGTTACTTTCCAAATATCTTTTTTCCCTTGTCCGCCTTTCATATCAGACACAAAATACAAAGTAAGCTCATCGTCAGATAATGAAGGATGCGCTACCACTATACTATCATCGAGCATTAAAATAGGTTCAGCTTTTCCCCACTCTTCATTTCTGCGTTTTGATTGAAAAACCATACAACCGACTGCATCTTTTTTATGACGCTCACAACGCGTAAAGAACATGGTATTAAAATCTTTACTCATAGAAACTGCACCTTCTTCAAACTCAGTATTTATGTTCTCCCCTAGTGGCACCGGAGTGCTCCAGTTGCCTTTCTTATCTTGCTTTGAGGTAAAAATATCTGAGAAGTTGTATCCTGTTCCGCCGTGCACATCATCACCTGTTGCACCATCGCGATTTGAAGTAAAATATACCTCATCATATTCGGCTTTTGCAAATGCCGGACTGTATTCACTCTCACGAGAGTTAAAAAATTTCATATTAGCTACCTTATACCCATTTGGATTTTCCATCCACTTAATGGCCAATTCGCATGATTTTACTCCCGTTTCTCCTCGTGGATCTTCAGGAACCAGCTTCTTATATTCTTTATAATTCTCAATAGCTTCTTCAAAATCCTCGTTCATCTTTAAGGCATCTGCATAATACAGATAAATGATTGGGTTTGAATATTTTTTCTGTATTGCTTTCTTATACCACATTTCAGCTTTACGCGGTTGATTGGTTTTTCGATAACACTCAGCAACCTGAAAAGTTATTTCTGATTTGATATTGTTATCCGTAACTTTACTATAGGCATCTCTTAGCAAATCAATGGCCTGATAATACTGACCATTCTCATAATATTCGTTTGCTTTATTGTAAACACTTAACTGTGCTACAGAAATGCCTTGTATAAGCAATACAAAAATGCTAAAAAGAATTACACTTTTAATTTTCATGCTTTTAAAGATTACATTAGTAGTAAATTGTAAAAGTAAGACTTTTTACATAAAATAAAAAGATGATTATTATGGTGTTTATAACATTTATATAATACCATTTGTGTTGCGTTTTAGTATTAAAAAACCCGATTATTATTTAAATAACAGGGTTAGTGCTTTTAAACTCAAGTTATGTTGATCTGCTTACTTAGTTCTAAAAGAATTGGTAATTGGTATTACCAAAACATTTTACCTTCGATCGGTG
The DNA here is from genome assembly GCA_020444275.1 of Bacteroidota bacterium. Classification (GTDB taxonomy): domain Bacteria; phylum Bacteroidota; class Bacteroidia; order Bacteroidales; family UBA12077; genus UBA12077. The sequence goes on from JAHLLG010000007.1 coordinate 76,375, forward strand.
CATTAGCTGTAATATCAACCCCCAGGTTCTTGGCTTGCTTAACTGATTTAGAAAGCAAAGCTGCTTTTTTCTTTACTTTACAGCGTAATTCATCCGCTTTTTTAACTTCACTAATCATTTTTTTACTCCTCCTTTTTTAAAATTCATTTTTATCGTCGTACAATTAAAAAACTACTCGTAACATAAATATAATCTGGATATTAAATCCATGTTATTTACCTTGTAAAGAGCATCTCTCTATATTTTGGCAAAGGCCATATTTCATCATCGACAATCAGTTCGAGCTTATCAACATGATATCTTATTTTTTCTATAAACGGAACTACGTTCTGAGAATATTCAGAAGCTTTATCCCGAATATCTTCTATTTTGTTTGCCTTTTTACGAGCTTCGATCATTTCATCAACTGCCTCCTTAATAATTGACATTCGATCAGATATCTCCGATATTGTTTTTAAGTGTGGCTTAGCCATTTTAGTATAAATTTCTTCAGGATATAAATCCTTTAATCCTTTCACATTATTAATTAACGTGTTTTGATACTTGATAAGCGTAGGAATAATGTGATTTCGAATTAAATCGCCCAGAACACGCGCCTCAATCTGTACCTTTTTGGTGTATATTTCTAAACGGATATCATAACGAGCTTCCAGTTCACGCCCAGAAAGAACCTGCGAATTTTCAAATACAGTTTTTGTATGTTTCGATATAAAAGCTTTCAGAGCTTCAGGCACATCAGCGATATTAGATAAACCACGTTTAGCTGCTTCTTTAATCCAATCTTCGCTGTATCCGTTGCCTTCAAATCTGATTTTTTTAGAGGCAATAATATATTTCTTAAGAACCTGAAAAATCGCTTCATCCTTTTTAACATCCTTCTCAATTAGTGCATCTACATCTTTTTTAAACTGTTTAAGTTGATTTGCAACAACCGTGTTCAATGTGATCATTGGAGAGGCAACATTGGCTGATGATCCGACAGCTCTGAACTCAAAACGATTTCCGGTAAACGCAAAAGGTGATGTTCTGTTACGATCTGTATTATCGAGCAGAATTTCAGGAATTTTCCCAACATCAAGCTTTAGTTCCGTTTTTTCGTCGGGAGTCATCTTTTTATTAGTAACTCTTTTTTCTAACTGATCTAACATATTGGTAAGCTGTGTTCCGATAAATACAGACATGATGGCCGGTGGCGCTTCATGTGCACCCAATCGATGTTCATTACCAGCCACAGCAACGCTTGCTCTGAGAATATCGGCATAATCATGCACTGCTTTAATGGTATTCACCAAAAAAGTAAGAAACTGCATATTGTTTCTTGGTGTTTTTCCTGGTGACAATAAGTTTCTTCCAGTGTTGGTTAACATCGACCAATTGTTATGTTTACCCGATCCATTAATTCCTTTAAATGGTTTTTCGTGAAAAAGCACTCTGAAATCATGCTTTCGAGCTACTTTATCCATTAAGGTCATGATGATTTGGTTATGATCAACGGCCAGGTTAGCTTCTTCGAAAATAGGTGCACATTCAAACTGATTTGGAGCTACCTCATTGTGCCTTGTTTTTACAGGTATACCTAACTTATATGCTTCAATCTCGAATTCCACCATGAAATTCTTTACACGATCCGAAATTGATCCAAAATAATGATCACTCAACTGCTGATCTTTTGCCGAAGCATGACCAATTAATGTTCGGCCTGTTAAATAAAGATCAGGTCGAGCATTAAACAATGCATTATCGATTAAAAAATATTCCTGCTCCCAGCCCAAAGTAACATTTACTTTATCAACATCCTTATCGAAATACTGACACACATCAACTGCCACCTTATCTAAAAAGTTTAAGGATTTTATTAAAGGTGTTTTATAGTCCAGTGCCTCACCGGTGTACGCAACAAAAATGGTTGGAATACACAAGGTATTTCCATAAACAAATGCCGGTGATGAAGGATCCCAAGCCGTATAACCGCGTGCTTCAAACGTATTTCTTATTCCTCCGCTAGGAAAACTTGATGCATCAGGTTCTTGCTGAACCAACATATCTCCCTGAAAATTTTCAATTACTCCTCCGCCATCTGCTGGTTCAAAAAAGGCATCGTGCTTTTCTGCTGTCGATCCGTTTAACGGGTGAAACCAGTGTGTATAATGCGTAGCACCTCGATCAACTGCCCAAGCTTTCATTCCTATGGCTACCTGATTAGCAATTTTACGGTCGATTCTGGTTCCCTGGTTAATTGACTCAATAACATTCTGATATGCCTCTTGCGACAAATACTCCTGCATTTTATAGTTATCAAAAACATTTTCACCAAAGTAATCTGATGTTTTTGCCGATGGGAGAACAACCTCAACAGGTTTCCTGTTAAGCACCTCCTCAATTGCTTTAAATCGAATTGTAGCCATAATGATTTGAATTAAGGTTAAAAATTAAACTAACAATCCAAAAATACATTATTTTTTTATTACACCCCTATTTTTGAAGGGTTGTTTTCTATATTTATATCTTTTCTAAATTATATACCCTTATTTTTTTAATGATCATTCTATTTTTTATGTTTTTTTTATCGCACACCCCCTTCGGAAATTACACCCAAGAATTTAAAATAAAAAAACCCCGACATTTCTGCCGGGGCCATCAATAAAATATTTATATACTATTTCATTATCTCAGCATAATACTTATAGAAATAAGGAATTGTGTTGATTCCATTATAAAATTGCTCTAAAGGGAAGTTCTCATTTGGCGAGTGAATTGCATCAGCCTCTAAACCAAATCCCATAAGAACAGATTTTATTCCTAGAATCTTCTCAAATTCTGAAATAATTGGAATACTACCTCCACTGCGAACAGGAACCGGAGTTCTGTTATACGTCTCTTCATACGCTTTTTCAGCTGCCTTATAAGCCGGCAAATCGATTGGACAAACATATGCCTGACCACCGTGTAAAAACTTAACATTTACCTTTACATAATCGGGAGCAATTTTCTCAAAGTGTTCTTTGAAAAGTTTTGCTATCTTTTCGTTATTCTGATTTGGTACTAATCGTGAAGATATTTTAGCATATGCTTTCGACGGAAGCACTGTTTTTGCTCCTTCGCCGGTATATCCACCCCAAATACCACACACATCGAATGATGGACGGATACCTGTACGTTCGTTGGTAGTATAACCTTTTTCGCCGTACAATTCTTTTACATCAATAGCTTTTTTATATTCTTCTTCTGAGAATGGTGCTTCGGCCATTTTTGCTCTTTCCTTATCAGAAACCTCGATAACGTCATCATAAAATCCAGGAATAGTGATATGACCATTTTCATCAACCATATCCGAAATCATTTTAGCCAATACATTAATTGGATTGGCTACAGCACCACCGAATAATCCTGAGTGAAGATCGCGATTAGGACCAGTCATTTCAACTTCCCAATATGATAATCCACGTAAACCTGTGGTTATTGATGGAATATCAGGAGCAATCATTCCGGTATCAGAAACCAGAATAACATCTGCCTTAACTAAATCTTTGTTTTCTTCACACCACTGTGGTAAACTTGGAGATCCAACCTCTTCTTCTCCTTCTAACATAAACTTCACATTACAAGGTAAAGAATCCGTTTTCACCATTGATTCAAATGCCTTAATATGCATCATCCCCTGACCTTTATCATCATCGGCACCACGAGCCCAGATTTTACCATCCTTAACAATAGGCTCAAATGGATCATCTTGCTCCCATAAATCAACCGGATCAACAGGCATGACGTCGTAGTGTGCATATACCAATACAGTAGGTTTTGCAGGATCTATCATTTTTTCAGCATAAACCACAGGATTTCCTGTAGAAGGCATTACCTGAGCCTTATCGCAACCTGATGACAACAATAAATCTTTCAGCTTATTTGCCGCCTTTTCCATATCAGGCTTATGATCTTTTAGTGAACTGATTGAAGGAATACGTATCAATTCGAATAATTCTTCCAAAAATCGATCCTTATTCTCTTCGATGTACTGTTTTACTTTTTCCATTTTATTTTAATTTTAATTAATATATCATTTTAAGCGTGGCTAAAATATAAAAATTGAATTGTTTAAACAATGATGTTTCTGTTTTAACAATCCGAATCTTTTTCACTTGCCACTATTTCTTTATTGTAGGCCTCAACCACTTCCAGTAATTCTTCGTACCAAGCCTCTCCGTACTTTCGGGTTAGTGCATCTTTTAAAAACGCATACGCTTTCACTTTTTTCTTACAACCATATTTTCTTGCAGGATCGCACACATGCCAGAAATGATAGTTTAGCGCATCCATTCCATCACCCAGCTTTTTAATTCGTATGGGATACAGATGACACGAAATAGGTTTTCTGAAAGGAATTTTACCTTTTAGATATGCTTTTTCAATTCCACATTTTGCAATACCGTGCTCAAAAATCGTATACACACACTCTTTCCCTTTTCGCAATGGAGTTACAGGCTCACCATCGCGCTTATCGATAACGGAGTAACCCAGCTTTTCAATTTCTGCAATAGCTTCATCGCGCAAATATTTCTTAAATATGGGATAATATTTTTCAATTTCTTCAGCTTCACCCTCCTCAAGTGGAGCACCTGCTTCACCTTCAACACAGCAGTGCCCTTTACAACTATCGAGGTTACACAAAAAATCTTCTTCGAGCAATTCTGTACCTACAATACAATTGCCCACCTGCATCATATAATTCATCTACCTAATTGTTATTCTTTTACTAAATTTTTACCGGTCATCTCCTCTGAAGTTTCCAACCCCATTAAATAGAGAATAGTTGGAGCCACATCAGCTAATATACCATCCTGAACTGACTTAAAACGATCCGAAACTAAAATAAAAGGAACCGGATTTAAAGAGTGAGCTGTGTTCTCAGAACCATCTTTATTCACTGCATTATCTGCATTTCCATGATCAGCAATAATAATTACTTCGTAATCATTTTCTCTTGCAGTTTCTACCACTTCGCTCACACATTCATCTATCGCTTCAACAGCTTTTGTTATGGCACTATAAACACCGGTATGACCTACCATATCGCCATTCGCAAAATTTAAACACACAAAATCAGTCTCTTGCTTTTTGAGCTCTTTAACAATAGCATCTTTAACTTTATAGGCACTCATTTCAGGTTGCAAATCGTACGTAGCAACTTTCGGTGATTGAATTAAAATACGATCTTCCAAATCAAACTCCTCTTCGCGTCCACCCGAGAAAAAGAACGTTACATGTGCATACTTTTCTGTTTCTGCAATTCGGATTTGCCTTTTTTTGTTTTTTGATAAAATCTCACCTAACGTGTTATTTAAGTTTTCCTTATCGTAAGCAATATGAACCCCTTTGAATGATTCATCATACCTTGTCATGGTAACATAATGTAACGGCATGGTTTGCATATCATAATCCGGCATATCCTCTTGCGTAAGTGCAATGGTCATTTCCCGCAAACGATCGGTTCTAAAGTTGAAACAAATAACCACATCATTAGGCTTAATTTTACCAACAGGATTGCCATCCTCACCCACCTTTACAATTGGTTTAATAAACTCATCAGTTATACCTTCATCATATGAATTCTGCACTGCTTGAACAGGATCAGTGGTTGGTTTTCCTTTTCCGTATACAAAAAGCTCATACGCTTCTTTTATTCGCTCCCAGCGTTTATCTCTGTCCATACCGTAATAACGACCAATAATACTGGCAATTTCACCATTCGATCTTTGCAAGTGATCTTGAAGATTTTGAATAAATCCTTTCCCACTTCGAGGGTCCACATCACGACCATCAGTTAAAGCGTGAATATAAACCTCCTCCAAATTGTAATCTTTTGTTAAATCACATAATTTGTATAAATGCTTATCGGACGAATGCACGCCACCATCAGAAACTAAACCAATAAAATGAACTCCGGCATTATTTTCTTTTGCATAGTTAAATGCATTAACCAACGTTTGGTTCGATGCAATACTGTTATCTTCAACTGCTTTATTGATCTTTACCAAATCCTGATATACTACTCTGCCTGCACCAATGTTTAAGTGTCCTACCTCAGAGTTTCCCATCTGTCCATCGGGTAAACCAACATTAGATCCTGAAGTTTGTAATTTCGAATTTGGATATTTAGTATATAAACTATCCATATAAGGTGTGTTCGCATTATATATTACATCGGATTTTGATTTATCGCCTATTCCCCAACCATCGAGAATTAACAATATTACCTTCTTATAATCAGTCATTTTTTCTCTTTTTTTGTATTATTTTACAACAAGTACTTTTACAAAAAGTTGACACAAAATTATTCTTTTTTACAGCCAAATAAAATTATTAAGTTTATAAAAATGAAAAAGAGAATAACTCTTACCAAGCTATTCTCTTTTCACTAACCCTAAAATTTACTTACCTTTCTGCCTCTCGGCAGACGAAAAAACTAACCCTAAAAAACTATTAACTAAAATTTCTATTAAACCCTTAATTTTTATGCTTTACAACACCTTCAACAAGGTGAAGACTAACTAATTAACACCCTAAAACGAGGGTGCAAAAGTAGTCAAGAAAATAATATCTCCAAATATTTTTTTACTTTTTTTTATATGATTTACAACACATTTCAAAAACACTGATTAGGTGTGGCTTACAAGAGTATTAAACTTTTCATTTTGGCAAAGGTCCAATGGTTGTTGTTTTTAAATTTAAAAAACTCATATTTGTCTTTGAATTTATTTTAACTCAAGTAAGATGTCTGATAAAGTAAGTGTATTTAAAAGGTTTCCGAGAACTTTCTGGTTGGCAAATACCATGGAACTGTTTGAACGTTGGGCCTGGTATGGATTCTTCATGCTTTTTGCTAATTATTTAACGCAATCGTCTGAATTAGGAGCACTGGGATTAAGCCAAACTGAAAAAGGAATAATTATGGGTGTTGGCACCTTTTTATTATATATGTTACCTACAATTACCGGTGCACTGGCAGATAAATATGGATTCAAAAGAATGTTGTTTATCGCTTTCATGGTGTACACTTCTGCTTTTCTGATTATGCCCTTATGTAAGAGTTTCTCATCAGTATTTATTGCATATATCTATTTGGCTCTAGGAGCAGCATTATTTAAACCAATTATCTCTGCAACTGTAGCCAAAACAACAGATGACAAAACAGCATCAATTGGTTTTGGAATATTTTATATGATGGTAAACATTGGAGCTTTTGTTGGTCCTTTATTTGCTTTATACCTTAAGAAACTATCCTTTCAATCCGTTTTTTATATCTCATCAGCAATCATAGCATTTAATTTTTTAGTTCTGCTCTTTTATAAGGAACCTGAGTCGGAGAAAAAAGATGAATCATTAGCTCAATCATTAAGAACTATTGCGAACAATATTAAAATTGCCTTTTCGGATAAGAAATTTGTAATTTTCCTACTCATTATTGCCGGTTTCTGGACAATGTATAATCAGTTATTTTTTATGCTTACTGTTTTTATAGACCAGTGGGTTGATACATCAAGTATGTATAAATTCTTTGAAATAAACTGGCCCTGGATTATAGAAACTTATGGAACAGAAGGAAATCAAATGCAGGCTGAATTTATAACAAACTTTGATGCTTTATACATTATTATATTCCAGATTATGGTTTCGGCAGTAGTAATGAGATTAAAGCCTTTAAGCAGCATGATAATCGGCTTTTTAGTTTGCACCATTGGAATGTCTTTAACTGTATTAACACAAAATCCTATATTCATTTTAGTATCTCTTCTAATTTTTGGTTTAGGTGAAATGGCTGGTTCACCGAAGATAACCGAATATATTGGGCGAATAGCGCCAAAAGATAAAGTGGGACTATACATGGGGTTTTCTTATATCCCTATGGCTATAGGAAACTTATTGGCAGGCTTCATCTCTGGTTTTGTTTATCAGAAAATGGCCGATAACATTACAATAGCCCAAAAAGAAGCTAAAATTCAAGGCTTTGACATCCCTGAACTTTCTGATCAATTTACTAAAAATGACTATCTAAATGCACTCGCATCAAAACTTGATTTAACACAGCAACAACTTACCAATTATTTATGGGAAACTCACCACCCGAACCGAATCTGGATTGTTTTATTCAGCGTAGGTATTTTTGCAGTTTTTATGTTGTACTTATATGATCGAACACTAATTAGAAAAAAGAAATAATAAAAAATTTACAAGGTTCTTCTTATCCAGAGTAACGCATTGATTCAATTATTTTTTCTTCTCTGGTAATTCGACCTCCTGAAATATTCATAGCAGTTTCAATTAAAGCAAGATGAGAGTAGGCCTGTGGAAAATTTCCCAGCAAACGTTTTGATTTAAAATCAATATCTTCGCTAAACAACCCTAAATGATTGCTATACGAAAGCAACTGTTTAAACACATTTGTTGCCTGTTCCTTATCTCCAATTTTATATAAACTATTAATCATCCAGAAAGTACAAATGGTAAATGATGAAGAGGGTTGGCCAAAATCATCTTTATTTTTATAGCGATACATTAATCCGTTTTTACACAACTGTTTCTGCGTTTCTTTCACGGTACTCATATACCTCGGATCATCAGCTTCGATAAAACCATATGGTTCCATAAGTAATGTTGAGGCATCCAAATCGTCTGAATCATACGACTGCGTAAATGCCCCAATCTTTTCGTTCCATGCTTTTAATAAAGTATCTTGTTTTATTCTATCAGCAAGCTCACTCCACTCCTTAATATAATTTCTTTTATTCACTAGTTTTGCTATTTTGATAGCTCTGTCGATAGCAACCCAGCAAAGTACTTTAGAAAAAGTAAAATGTTTATGTTCTGTTCTTATCTCCCAAATACCTCTATCGGGTTTGTCCCAGTTATCTTTTACAATTTTAACAATACTTCGTACGATAGTCCAAAGTTCTTCACTGTTTTCCAGTGTTGTGTCATATAAGCTAAAATGCTGATAAATAACATCGACCAAAATACCGTAAATATCGTTCTGTTTTTGCCGATAAGCATCGTTACCAATACGAACAGGCGCTGATTCTTCATAACCTTCCAGATGACTTAGAATTTTTTCGGTTAATTTCTTCTCTCTGTTAATGCCATACATGATCTGGATTTTCTCATCTTTCTCAGGAATAATATCGATTACAAAATCCAAGTATCTGCGAGCCATATTCTTGTGCCCTAACTCGGTCATAATTTTTATAACCATCGATGCATCTCGAATCCAGCAAAAACGATAATCCCAGTTTCTGATCTCACCAATAGTTTCCGGCAATGAAGTGGTTATAGCCGCCAACACAGCTCCTGTTTTGTTGTAACTTAATAATTTTAGCACCAACGCACTTCTTAATACCTCATCGTTATATTTTTTGAAGCGCTTAGTTCGCTCCGACCAGTTTAACCAGTACACTTTTGTTCGCTCAAGTTTTAAATAGGCGCGCTCTACATTCTGCTCAAGAATTTTCTGATTGTAACTTAGCAGAAAATATGCATCATCTTTAAGTTTTATCTCATCAGATTTTGCAATTTTATTGAGGTCGAGGTTTGAATATAAATAAACCGAATTATACGGACCTTTTTTAGTATAACTTTTTATATACTCTTTTTGAATAATGGTTTTTGTAGGATAAGCTGCATACTCAAGCTTTGGATCATATTTAACCTTAAAAACAGGAGCCCCGGAAAGATATTTAATAAAACGAATTATATCGGGTGGGGCATAATATCCGTTGTCTTCGGTTTTGTATCTTGGCATAAAATCAACTACCTCGAATTGATGCTCACCTTGTTTAAATTTAGTTACCAAAATGTTGGTTTTGTAAATATATGATTGCGAGATCTCATAGTTTTCATCAACAATAATCTCAAAACTCCCGCCAATATTCTTATCCAGTATTTTCGCAAATACCGAAGTTGAATCGAACTCGGGTAAACAACACCAATCCATAGATCCCGACTGCGATATTAACGCCGCACTTTTACAATTACCTATTACTCCGTAGTTTAAATTATTCATACATTTAACATTTTAATAACTTTATTGTCATACAAAATTCAGTATTTAATTTGATTTTTAATAAATTTCGCTTATATATCTAGTCTAAAAAAATAATTTTCTTATGAATAAAATAATCATAGTATCCAATAGACTTCCTTTAAACATTAAAATAGAAGATAACGAATTGAACATAGAACCCAGTGTTGGTGGCCTTGCAACCGGCATGCGCTCGGTTCATAATGCCTATGACAGCAAGTGGATTGGCTGGACAGGATTAGCTGAGGATAATCTTTCTACTGTGGTTAAGAAAAAAGTAGAATTAGCCATTGATGCTGAAAATTGCATTGGCGTTCCATTAACAAATAAAGATGTTGATTTATATTATTTTGGATTTAGCAACAAAACCATATGGCCTTTATTCCATTACTTTACCGAATTTGCCGAGTTTAAAAAAGATCATTGGAATGCTTATTACGAAGTAAATCAGAAGTTTGCTGATGTAATAACCAAGCATTGCAAAAAAGGAGATACCATATGGATTCACGATTACCAGTTACTTTTATTACCTAAGATGATTAAAGATAAATGCCCTGGTGTTTCCATTGGATTTTTCTTACACATTCCGTTTCCTTCCTACGAGGTTTTTCGAATCTTACCCTGGCGAACAGAGTTAATTGAAGGAATGCTCGGTGCTGACCTAATTGGTTTTCACACCTACGATTATGAGCGTCACTTTTTTAGTTCGGTTCGAAGACTATTAGGATATGAAATAAACTTTAATAAAATCAATATCAATACGCGTATTGTTAAGGCAGATTCATTCCCTATGGGAATTGATTACGACAAATTCCACAATGCAGCTATTCAGCATCACAACAAGTCAATTCAAGATAAATCAGATATCCAGCAGCAATTGGACAAACACATCTTAAACACTCCGGATATCAAATTAATCTTATCGATCGATCGTCTGGATTACACCAAAGGAATTGCAAAACGACTGCATGCGTTTGAATATTTTTTGGAGAAATATCCTGAATTTCAGGGTAAAGCTTCGTTGGTTATGCTGGCCGTTCCTTCACGTGCTAATGTAGATCAGTACCAACGGATGAAAAGCGAGATAGATGAGCTTGTGGGTCGAATTAATGGTAAATTCTCAACCATCAACTGGTCTCCGATCTGGTATTTTTATAGATCATTTCCTTTCGATAACCTGATTGATCTTTACACCTCATGTGAAATTGCTCTGCTAACACCTATTCGTGATGGAATGAACCTGGTAGCAAAAGAATTTGTGGCTTCGAAAGTTAATAAAAAAGGTGTTCTGATATTGAGTGAAATGGCTGGGGCGGTAAAAGAGATGAGCGAAGCACTGCTTATTAATCCGCAAAACTATGAGCAAATTGCAGATACACTAAAAAAGGCAATTCAGATGCCGGAAGAAGAGCAAATTGAACGAAACACCATTATGCAAAAGCGTTTACAGAGGTACAATATTGATCGTTGGGCTTCAGATTTCTTAAATTCACTGAACAAAGTACAAGAAGATAAGGCCAAGTATATTGCTAAAAAGATGAATCCTTCCATTGAGAAAAAAATTAAAACGAATTACGACAAAGCTGAAAAAAGAATTTTATTTCTGGATTATGACGGAACACTGGTTGGATTTAAAGATAAACCGGTTGATGCAGCACCAGATAAAGAATTGTATGAAATTCTGGATCAATTGAGTACAAATCCCAGAAACGAAGTTGTCTTAATTAGTGGCCGCGATAAAGAAACCTTTACCAAATGGTTTGGCAATAGAAATTACACGTTAATAGTTGAGCATGGTGTTTGGATAAAAAAACCGGACGAAAACTGGCGACTTATTGAGCAAATGAAAATTGACTGGAAAGAAAATATTAAACCTGTTTTCGAATTTTATGTTGACCGAACACCTGGGTCTTTCATTGAAGAAAAAAATTATTCATTTGTTTGGCATTACCGAAAAGCAGATCCGGAGTTAGGTAATATCAGAGCCAATGAATTAAAATTTGATTTAAGTGGTTTAATCTCTAATCACAACCTTGAAATACTGGAAGGAAATAAAGTAATTGAAATAAAAAATAGTGGCATCAATAAAGGTCGTGCAGCATTGCATAAAATTAATAATACCCATTACGATTTTATTTTGGGTATGGGCGACGACTGGACCGATGAATATCTTTTCCAGGATTTACCGGCAAAAGCTTACACAATTCGTGTTGGATTAAAGAATACATTGGCTAAATATAATGTAAATACTCCCGAGGATGTTCGAAGATTGTTGAAGAATTTAATAGAGTAAGGTTTTAATAGAACGCGGATAACACGGATGATAACGGAACGCTTGAACTATTAGGTGGAGAAGAAATCCACCAAACACAAAAGCCAGCAAAAATTTGCTGGCTTTGGGTGGTACCACTCGGAATCGAACCAAGGACACACGGATTTTCAGTCCGTTGCTCTACCAACTGAGCTATGGTACCTTGTGCTCGTTAGCGGTTGCAAATATAAATGAAAATTTTCGTTTACAAAATATTTTTTCTCAATTTTTAAAAAATCTTAAAAGATGTATTTCTTTACACATTTTAGTATTTTGATTGTTAGATTTTTATACTTTTGCAGCAGATACAAATTTGTGATGGATTACGAGAGTTATACACTGGAGAACGGAATACGAATCATTCATTTACATTCAAATTCAGCAGTCGCGCATTGTGGTTTAATTATTAATGCCGGATCGCGCGATGAGAAAGATCATGAGCATGGAATGGCTCATTTTATTGAGCATGCTATTTTTAAAGGCACTAAAAAACGTAAGGCTTATCATATTCTGAGCAGAATGGATGATGTAGGTGGAGAAATTAATGCATACACTACAAAAGAAGAAACAACCATTCATACTTCGTTTCTCAAAAACGAATATGAACGGGCCATGGAGCTTATCGCTGATATTACGTTTAACTCAACTTTTCCGGGTAAAGAGATTACGCGTGAGAAGGAAGTAATAATCGAGGAGATTAATTCATATAAAGATGATCCGGCTGAGTTAATATTTGATGAATTTGAAGAGCTTATTTTTCAGAATCAACCATTGGGAAAGAATATCTTAGGCAATGTAAAAGACCTGCGCCGTTTTACAAAAAAAGATATTGAAGCATTTATCAGGGATAATTATCATACCAACGAAATGGTGATATGTTCGGTTGGCGATATCTCCTTTACGAAATTTAAAAAGCTTGCAGAAAAATATTTTGGACACATACCTGCCAATCCCAGAGTTTTACAACGAACTAAAATTGGAAATTATCTTCCCCAAATAAAAACAATAAAGAAAAAAACATATCAAACGCATTGTATTTTAGGAAATATTGCTTACAACTCACACGATAAGCGAAAAGTTGCCATGACCTTACTGGATAATATATTAGGTGGACCCGCTTTAAATTCGCGTTTAAGCCTATTATTGCGCGAAAAACACGGGTATGCATATCATGTAGAATCAAACTATTCTCCCTATTCTGATATTGGCGTTTTTTCTCTATATTTTGGAACCGATAAGGAAAATTTCAATAAGTGTTTGAAGCTGATCAAAAAAGAATTTGAATTGTTTAAAACAAAAAAACTGGGAATAGTTCAATTAAAGAAAGCCAAGCGTCAACTATTTGGACAAATAGCCATAAATTCTGAGAACAATGCCAATCTAATGCTTGCCATAGGCAAAAGCTTTATGCTTTTTAATAAGGTTGATGATTTGCAAAAAATTAAAGAAAAAATTGAAGCAGTTACAGTTGAAGAAATACAAGAAATAGCCAACGAAGTGCTGGATTTTGAAAAAATGTCGATGTTGGTTTATCAGTAAAATAACAGTATGTCATTCCGGGCACAAACCCGGAATCTCATTTTAACAGATCCCCGCTGCCGCGGGGATGACACAACGAAAGTTTTATGTCCGATTTTTATTTTAACATAGAAGAATACATATTGCAACACTCAGATGATGAAGATCCCATATTATCTGAGTTAAACAGAGAAACTAACTTAAAAATTCTTCGCCCCAGAATGCTTTCGGGTCATTTGCAAGGAAAAGTGCTTGAAATGATTAGTAAAATGATTCAACCTGAAAAGATTCTAGAATTAGGAACTTATACCGGATATTCTGCTATTTGTCTGGCCAAGGGTTTGAAGGAAAATGGCATGCTACATACCATTGAATTGAATGATGAACTGGAAAATTTTATTTTAAAGTATCTGCGTAAAGCCAATCTGGAATCAAAAGTTAAATTACATTTTGGTGATGCGCGAACCATAATCCCTCAACTAAACGAACAGTTCGATCTTGTTTTTATAGATGCTGACAAGCGGCAATACCTTGATTATTATCATCTTATATTTAATCTCGTTAAACCCGGTGGATTTATTTTAGCTGATAATGTTCTTTGGAGTGGTAAAGTGATAGAATTGGAATCGCCAGATGATGAATACACCAAAGGAATCTTTGAGTTTAATGAGTTTATTAAAAAAGATGATCGCATTGAAAAGGTAATTTTGCCTTTACGCGACGGTTTAACATTAATTCGTAAAAAGTAATCGCAAACGGTTTCGATCAGATACTGTGCTGCCTTTACATGCATCAAAATAAGCGTTTATCATCTGTCCGAATGGTAACAGAATATCTTTCTCATATTTTTAATCTCCTCATCGGCTAAAATTTATTTGCGTAAAGTTTGCTAAACTAATAATCAATATGTTATTTTACTTTTCCCAAAACAATAAGGATTATGCAAAAACTTGCTATTGGCATTGATATTGGCGGAACATCGGTTAAATATGGCGTTGTTCACGAAAACGGAGAAGTAAAACTTAAGGAATCATTTCCTACGAAAGATTTTTCAGATGTAGATCAATTTGTGAATTATTTATCGGAAAGAATAAAACTTTCTTTAGCAGGATTACAGTCAGATCATGAATTGATTGGAGTTGGAATTGGCGCACCCAATGGTAATTATTATAATGGCACCATAGAGCACGCGCCGAATTTAAAATGGAGTGGAATTGTTCCACTTGCTGACTTACTTACTAAAAAGATTAACATTCCTGTTTATTTAACCAACGATGCCAATGCCGCAGCTATTGGTGAAATGACTTATGGTGGTGCTAAAAACATGAAGAACTTTATCATGATTACCCTTGGTACAGGATTAGGAAGTGGATTTGTAGCAAACGGACAAATTATTCTGGGTCATGATGGTTTTGCAGGAGAATTTGGACACACCACTGTTTTTCATGATGGACGTGAATGTGGCTGTGGAAAAAGAGGATGCCTGGAAACTTATGTTTCGGCTACCGGATTAAAAAGAACAGTAGTAAAATTGTTATCTAAAGCAAGAATCGATAGTGTTTTGCGAGATTATTCGTACAACAGCATTACATCGGAACAGATATACAAAGCTGCCATGAATGGTGATCAGCTGGCCATTGATGCGTTTGATTTTACCGGTAAAATATTGGGAATGAAACTTGCTGATGCCATTACCATTGTTAGCCCTGAAGCAATTTTCCTTTTTGGAGGATTAGCCAATGCAGGGAAACTGATTTTTGAACCTACCAAAAAATATATGGAGGAATACAATTTCCCTATTTACAAAAATAAGGTTAAACTACTATCATCATTATTACCCGAAAATGAAGCAGCCATATTAGGAGCTGCAGCCTTGGTTTGGAATACAGAGAAATAAAGTTAAGCTTACTGCTTATATACAACAGCGTTAATACTCATTCCAGCTCCAACTGAAGCGAAAATGATAATATCTCCTTCATGTATGGAATGATTCGGAATTTGCCCATTTAAAATCATATCATATAATGTTGGAACCGTTGCTACAGAACTATTCCCTAATTCGGCAATATTCATTGGCATAACCTCTTTTATATCGGGCTTCATTCCGTATAACCTGAAAAAACGTTTCACAATTGCTTCGTCCATTTTCTCGTTTGCCTGGTGAATAATAACTTTCTTGATTGCTTCAATGGGCACTCCTGATTTATCCATGGCTGCTTTTATTGCGTTTGGCACATTAGAAAGTGAATACTCATAAATTTTCCTTCCATGCATCTTTATATAACGTATATCGGGATCGCTTTCAGGTTTATTGGATTTCCCCAGGTACAGGTAAAATGCCTCGTCCTTAGTATGTGTAACGGTAGCAGATGCCAACAAACCCGACTTAACATCCGATTTAACACCTTCAATAATAGCAGCTCCAGCTCCATCCGAAAAAATCATGGTGTCTCTGTCGTAAATATCTACAACACGCGACAAGGTTTCTGCTCCAATAACCAATACTCTTGATGCTAAACCGGTTTTTATAAAGGAATCGGCCTGTATTACTCCCTGAACCCAACCTGGGCAACCAAAAACTAAATCGTATGCAACGCATGCTGGATTAACGATTTCAAGATTATGCTTAACTCTGGCAGCAATACTTGGCAGAAAATCACTTTGAATAGTACCTTCAATTACGTCTCCAAAATTGGTTGCTACAATAATATGATCGATTGTTTCCGGATCAATATCCGCCTTATCAATTGCTTGCTTGGCTGCTCTTGTTGCAATTTCCGAAGCCGTTTGATTTCTTTTAACCCAACGTCGTTCAAAAATACCAGTTATATCCTTAAACTTGGAAACAATCTCCTCTCCTGTTCCACTAATAACCGATTGGTCCTTTTCAAAAAAAGTATTTGAAATATATTCTTTGTTCTCAATTTTATATTCTGGTATATATGAGCCAGTACTCCTTATAATTGTATTCAAAAATTTCATAACTCAATTTTAAATTTAATGTTGCTAAAATATTTATTTTAAGCTATTGTAAAGATTCCTTTTTTTATGTTTCTACGGTACCCAATCTAACGTTGATATCAACATTATAAGGCTACATATATCATATAAGATATTAAACTTACTACTTCTATCACTCATCCATAAACACTTCGTGTAGGTTTTTATATAAGATTTTCATATCCAACCCTTTAAACCTTTAAACGTAATAAATGTCCAACTAATTAATAAATATAATACTTATATCATGAAAAAAATAACTCATCTATTAACATTCGCAATTTTCTTTGTTCTTTCTTTAGCTGTATACAGTCAAGAAGGTCCGGTTGAAAAAGGTTTAAAGGCAATTAATAAGAAGTCAGTTAAAGCACAGCTCGAGTTCTTAGCTTCGGATTGGATGGAAGGAAGAGCAACTGGGACTCAAGGAGAATTCCTGGCTGGAGATTATTTAGCAAGCATGCTACAGTTTATGAATATTGACCCTGCCGGAGATGAAGCATGGACAGATGTTTCAAGAGAAGATAGAAGAAAAGGAATAAGACCGGAAAAATATACGTCATACTTTCAAAACTACTATTTAACCAAACACCTTGAATCTGAATCGAAATTATCAATCATTAATGAAGAAACTCAGCAAACCATAACGTTTAATGAACAAACAGATTTTTCTATCGCTGACTATCCGATGAACATAAATATTTCTTCCCCCATAGTATTTGTAGGTTATGGATTTCAAGATGAAGAATCGGGATACGATGACTTCAAGGGAATTAATGTTAAAAACAAAATTATTTTAAGATTATTTGGGCACCCCGGACATTTGGATACCACCTCCGTTGGATATAAGAAATTTCATCAGGAAACCAGGTATTTTAACTACTATCTGGAACAAGATAAAAACACGATTGCTCTTGAAAAAGGAGCCATCGGTGTAATCAATATTTATCAAAGCGATATCAGAAAATACTGGGCCAAAGAAAATGATTTCCTTGACAAATCAGCTAATGAAACTCCCAAACCAAGTTTATACGACCATAAAATTGAGCTAGTTTCAACTGAAACTCCAGAAAAACTTCTTAATATATATGCATCTAATCAATTCATTAAGAAGATTCTTGATCAGCAGAATATAACCCTGGAAAATTTTGAGAAGCAAGTTGCAAATAGTTTAAAATCACAATCCAAAGAATTAAAGGATATTAAAATAAATATTGACTATAATACAAATACAGAACTTATTCATACACGAAATATCTTAGGTATTATTGAAGGCGAGAATCCGAATGAAATTGTTGTTATCGGAGCTCACTACGACCATGTTGGAATGAACGACGGTTTCATATGGAACGGTGCAGACGATAACGCATCGGGAACAGTTGGAGTTTGGATGCTGGCAAAAGCCTTTAAAGCGTCTGGAATAAAACCTAAGAAAACGATCGTTTTTGCGGCTTGGTCAGGTGAAGAGTTAGGTTTATATGGATCGGAATATTTTACAAATCATCCTTATGGTGAAGATGTCAATAAAATTAAGTTTTACCTGAATTTCGATATGATTAGTAAAGCATACGAGGAAGATTCTTTGAAGAATCGTATCGAAATGATTTACACAGATAATGAACTTCAAATTGATGAATTAACTAAACAACATCTTACTGAGTACAATCTTAACCTGGATGTAAACTATACACCTGCAAAATTTGGCCACAACCAGAGTGATCATGCTTCATTTAAAGATAAAAATATTCCGGTAATGTATTTTTGTGCCGGCTATCCAAGCACTTTGCACACGCCTAAAGATGAAACCAGCGATATAAGATGGAACAAAATGGTTGAAATTATTCAGTTGAGTTATCTAAATCTTTGGAAGATTATTAATGAATAGTAGATCTTTTGCTATTTTAAATTTAGTCTAATTTTCTATTGATACTATAAAACAGTTATTAAGCATAATATCCATTAGTTTCCCGGAGCACTCGCCTTTAATAACGGCATTAGCTCCGGGAGTTGCTTCTTTAAGTTCAAACTTCTCTGTTGCAAGAGAACAATTTATTCCCCCGAAAACATCATTGGTTTCCAGTATAATTGATGTTTGTTCGGAACTTATATTGATCTCTTTAATTTTTCCTTTTACTTCCAGAACTTTACCTACATACTTTGCATTTGCCACACTTTCGTTTGCATCAAAATCAGCAAATAGCTCACTGGCAGAAATAACATAATCCGGTTTTACATTAACCAAACTTTTTGTGGGTTGGAAAACCTTGTAAAAAAACAGTAAAACCAAACTAAAAACAATAAGCGAAATGATTACCAGTAAATATTTTCTTGATAACATATATGCTATTTTTTATAGGGTAAATAATCTATGCTAACCTTTACCAGAATTTCCTTTGCTACCCGATGATCGACAAGTTTTGGAACCAGTATATTAAAATCCGAAATATTCAGATAAAATTCTGTAGATGCATTAATTTTATTCTTTTCAACAATAAGTTCTGCTTTAGTTTCCAGGTGCTTTTTATTATTTCTGATTATGATATCTCCAATTATGTTTACTTCATAGCTCCCGGGTTTAGTTAAATCAATATTTTCTAAATCATTTACCTGACCTTTAAACTCTGCTTTTGGATATGTACCCGACTCCATATAACTTTCGTTGAAATGCTCTTTGGCTGTAGCTAATGAAAATTCAAAGCTTTTGATAAGTACTGCACACTGTATTTTGCCAGATTCAATATCGAAAAAACTAACCAACTGATGATTATTGGCATCAATATCAATGGCATCAGTATGCGATAAAAAATAAACATGCCCTGATTTCGAGAAGAAGACATTTTGAGTAAACCCCGAGAAATAAAGAATAAGTAAAAAGGGTATGATTAAATATTTTTTCATGCTATTTATTTTCCTAGTGAAAAAACCTGTGATATATTAAAACCAAAACGAATATCGCCATTAAAAAAATCGGAAGATGTTTCACCAATAAATTTATTCTCGGTCATTGCCGCAGCATTCGTTAACATGAGCTGAAAAACATGGCTTCCAAGCTGAATATCAAAACCAACAGCAAACGGATCATAAAACTCAAATCCATATCTACCTGAGTTATTTAGGTTCCAAAAGTATTCTACATTAAAGGCAACTCGTTTAACTAGTAAATACCTTCCACCAAAACCTATGGAAAACAGATCATTGTTTTCTTCTATCGATTCAACCAAATTTCGGTGCACCAGAGTCGGGGTTATCTGAAAAGAAATTCGTTTAGAAAACTTTCTACTAACTAAAATTTGGAATGTATAATCGAATCGCGATACAAAATCATCATCGCGTATTTGATCCGAATATTTTTTCGAAGTGTATGCAACTGATGAATTAAAAACAACCGTTACAGGCATCATATTTTTCTCCTGCTGTTGACGAAGGACAGCATATTTTAAAAATCCATAATTTGTTTGATTGTAGGTAGCCCTTGCCAAGCCAACATTTAATCTATCAATAATTCCATAATATAATCCAAAATAAGTACTGGCCTCATCAAAGCCCAGGAAATTGCTTTCATCGGTGTTGAATTCGGCAAATCGATGTGCCACCCTAAGGTCTAATCCTTTTTTGGGCAACAACTCAACCGACTGGCCGTTCAATATTCTTGATGTTTTAAATGCAGCTGAAATAAACACCTCTTGTTCAGACAATTGCTGATCCAACAAACTATCCCAGTCATCATCCTGAGCAAAAGTAACTGCTGTGATACAACTAATGATTAACAATGTATATGCCTTTGTTAATTTCATTTTTTAACTCGTTTTGCAGCATTAAAAAGCTCCCCGATTTCCTGGTTGGTAAGTGCATAATTGAAAATTTTTATATCATCAATCACGCCATGAAAATATTTCTCGTCGTTTGCATTTTCCTGAACTGATTTACCAAAAACCAAATTCGAGTTGGCAATATTTAACATAATATTCTTTTGGATATCACCCGCTTTTTCACCATTTACATATATTGCAGGCCTACCACAACTCGTAACATAAATATGATACCAGGTAAAATACTGGAAATAGTAATCGGCATTGAGTTCATCCAGATTATTATAAAATGTAGTTACATAAAACGTTGTAGGACCTGAATATCCATCAATATTTGTTTTAATGGCGTTTTTACCATAATCGAATAGTGAAGATAAGCTGCTGCGTCCTGAGCTGCAGTTAAACCAAAATGATACGGACATAGAATCCTGATTATTGATATCAATTTCAATATACTGGTCTTCGCCATTAAGATAAAGTGCTTGGTTATCGTCCCAATAACGATCCGCTGTTAAACTTAAGTCTCCGTGTGTAATAATGGTAAAATCATTTTCACTGATATCCTCTATAGATTCATTAAACGGAATATCTAAAAGCAGAGCCGGTTCAATAGTAATCGTATCATTATCGTTATGAGTAGTATCAACAGGTTGATTATTGGGTGTAGAATAATAAAGTTCTTCGGCATTTTCATACTGACATGAATATGCACTTATCATAGTAATTGCCACAATAATCAAAAATTGAAGTCTAAACATAATTTTACTTCATTAAAACAAAATTTCTGACCCAATTTAATGAAATATTAGAGAACAAAAAAGTGCAAGAAGAATCTTATTTTATTAAACCAATCCAAATATTTATTTATCAATCCAAAAATCAGGTTTGGTATTTTCTCCACCCGCTAAAGTGCACTTTACGCAGTATTCAAATCTCAGTAAAGCATATCCAAAAGAGTTATCGTAAGGAACTAAATAAAAGGGTGGGGATTCATTAACTATTAGAAAATCAATCAAATCAGGTTCTGTTACAAGAGTGCATTTATCATAATGAAAACCTGGGACTTCCGGTTTATCAACAAATATTCTGCTTTTAGTTACAGAGGCTACGGTAAAATAGCCTTTAACCAGATCATTCGGATTCTCACTATTATATATATTGCCAATTATATTAGCCGGTTGACTTGTAACCAAGAAATTTTGATCAGTAAATTGCTTTTCAATACTATTCCAATAGTTATAAGCACTTTGATTTATACTATACTGTTTAACCAATAAACTATACCGATGAGTAAGTTTCTTACTGTCTGTTCCGACAAATAGCAAAGGGTGATTTACAATCTGAGAAATCGCTAATCCAGTTGTTTTCCCTGTATATATATAATTTATACCATCTGATCTCCAACATCTAAAATAATTGTTCTTGTAATCATTTACAATAGGGATTCGAATTAATTCATTAGTATCCAAACGGAGATCTCCAAAAATTATATCCTTCAAATCAAAGTCAACTGTATATTCATAAGTTTCCTCCATCTTCCACATCAGATATGTATCAGGTTCATCAATCGTTTCAGTACTAATATAAAATTGATAGCCTGGCAATCCTGATGGATAATCCTGCGTATTTCTGTTCTCTAATTCTGCTTGCACACCTTGAATCGCAACAGGTGCTTTTAATTCCTGGAAATTTGAAACATATTCTTTTCCTTCTGGTGTTTTTATGGAAAGCATATAACTGTTTCCAACTTTTCCTTGTATACCATCCTGATCTGTGATATATACTCCCGGTTTTACTTCTTTAAGAATTTCAGAATGCCCGTGGTTATCGCTTATGGTAACCACACATTGTTCAATCGGTATAAGCTCATAGTTATTAACCGGCGATGACTCGGTAATTTCAATTTTATATGGCCCGGGTTCATTAGTCAGTGTTCCATCTACTACTAAATCTGCTTTATATAATGAGTTATTTAGTAAGAACTCTTCTTTACATCCAAAAACATAGAATAAAGCAATTAGAATACAAGTGGTTAATTTTAATTTCATACATTTTCATTTAAAATGCTAAATATGAACCACACAGTCATAATTAACGTAATTGCAAAATAGTATTTTGATTCGGAAGTTAATAAAAATTATGCAAGTATTCTGCCAGCAGCCTAAATAATCTATCAATAACAATAATTGTTAGACTTTTGAAGAAACTGATTTGTTCTTTATTAGGGTATTAAAATTTACAAAATATTAAAAAAAGTGATGGGCTCTAATAAAAAAAGCCGAAGATTTCTCTTCGGCTTTTGTACCCAGAGCGGGACTTGAACCCGCACAGCCATAATGGCCACTGGATTTTAAGTCCAGCGCGTCTACCAATTCCGCCATCTGGGCAGCTTGGAGCGAAAAACGGGACTCGAACCCGCGACCCCGACCTTGGCAAGGTCGTGCTCTACCAACTGAGCTATTTTCGCCTATTTTATATTAGTGCAATATAGTTTTTTTAAACTATCTACTCTGCTCTACCAATCCCGAAATTTATAAAATTTTATTTTAGCTAAATTTCGAGGACTCTCGAAAAACAATGAAATCAAAGATTTCAGGCTTTTCGGAGCTGAGCTATTTTCGCATTATTTTTATGAACTTGTGCTATACTTGCGTTTAGCGGATGCAAATATATCTATTTTTTTTGTTCTTCAAAAAATATCAAGAAAAAATCTTGAATATTTTTTTATTATTTTAATCCAATATGACGCTTTATCTCATTTAGCTTATTCAACGCTTCAACAGGTGTTAGATTATTAATATCTAAATTGGCAATCTCATCTCTAATCTGTTTTAGCACAGGATCATCTAACTGAAAAATAGTTGTTTGCATTCCTTCCCGATGTTCGGCAATTTCACCGACAGGTTTTGATAATCCATCCTTTTTTTCTGACTTCTCTAAATCCTTTAAAATATCGTTAGCCCTGTTCACAACACTTTTTGGCATCCCTGCCATTTGTGCCACATGAATACCAAAACTGTGTTCACTACCTCCTCGTTTTAGTTTTCTCAGGAAAATCACTTTATCGTCCAACTCTTTCACCGAAATATTATAATTTTTAATACGGTTAAAAGACTTCTCCATCTCGTTCAATTCATGGTAATGCGTTGCAAATAGTGTTTTTGCTTTTGCTGTTGGATGCTCATGAATATATTCTGCCATTGCCCATGCTATGGAAATTCCGTCGTACGTACTTGTTCCTCTGCCAATTTCATCAAGGAGAATCAAGCTACGTGAAGAAATATTATTTAAAATACTGGCCGCTTCGTGCATTTCAACCATAAACGTTGATTCGCCAAGTGAGATATTATCCGATGCACCTACACGTGTAAAAATCTTATCTACAATTCCAATTTTTGCAGCTTTAGCCGGAACAAAACTTCCTATCTGAGCTAAGAGCACAATTAATGCTGTTTGTCTCAAAAGAGCCGACTTACCCGACATATTAGGACCCGTAATTACGATAATTTGTTGCAGATCATTATCTAAATAAACATCATTGGAAATATAAGATTCATCAATAGGAAGCATTTTCTCAATTACCGGATGTCGGCCTTCTTTAATATCTATGGTATTTGAATCGTTAATCTCCGGACGTACATATTTATTCTCCTCTGCAACAAAAGTAAAAGATAACAAGCAATCTAACTTGGCAATTAATGATGCATTTAATTGTATGGATGATATGTACTCTTCAAGACTCGATACCAGTTCTAAGAATAGTTTCTGCTCTAATTCCAACGATTTTTCTTCAGCACCCAATATCTTTACCTCATACTCCTTCAATTCTTCGGTGATATATCTTTCGGCACTAACCAGTGTCTGCTTTCTAATCCACTCTTCCGGAACTTTATCTTTATGTGTATTGCGAACTTCGATATAATATCCGAATACATTGTTAAAACTAATTTTTAATGAGGTAATACCTGTTCGTTCTATTTCGCGTTGTTGAAGCTGCAACAAGTAATCTTTGCCTGAGTAAGCTAACTTTCTGTATTCATCAAGATCGTCAGAAACACCGTCGGCAATATAATTTCCTTTACTTAACAAGGCCGGAGGATCAGGAAAGATCTCTTTTTCTATGCGATCTCTTATCGTTACGCAAGGATTGAGCTGATCACCAATCTTTTTCAACGCTTCATTATCAGACTCCAGGCAAGCTTTTTTTATAGGTTCAATAGCTAATAGCGCATTCTTTAACTGGACTACCTCACGAGGATTAACACGACCAGTTGCTACCTTTGAGATTATACGCTCCAGATCACCAATCTCTTTGATATGCTCTGCCAGTAACTCTTTAAAATCGGCATTGGAAAGTAGAAAATCGATGACATCATGACGTTCCTTTATAGGATTCTCATCTTTTAGAGGTAGCGCAACCCAACGTTTTAGCAACCTTGCACCCATAGGTGAAATGGTTCTATCAATCACATCAACCAATGTTTTGGCTCCTTCGTTTATGGAAAAGAATAATTCAAGATTCCGTATCGTGAATTTATCCAACCAAACATAACGATCTTCTTCTATTCTTGATAATGTAGAAACATGTTGCAATTTCTCGTGCTGAGTAATTTCCAGGTACTGTAATATGGATCCGGCAGCGATTATACCACTCTGTAGGCTTTGCACTCCAAACCCTTTTAAAGACGATGTTTGAAAGCGTTTCAGTAATTTGTCCGTTGCATTTTCTTCAGTATAAACCCAATCGTCTAGTTTGTAGGTGTAAAACTTATCTCCAAATAGCTCCTTAAATCGTTGCTGTTTGCTTCGTTCAAATAGTACCTCTTTCGGCTGAAAGCTATTTAATAGTTTGTCTATATAATCAAACCCTCCCTCAGCTGTTAGAAACTCTCCAGTTGAGATATCTAAAAACGCTACACCAGCATGACTTTTTTCAATGTGTACCGAGGCTAAGAAATTATTTTCGCGATTTTCCAGAACATTATCATTTAAGGAAACCCCAGGTGTTACCATTTCGGTAACACCACGCTTTACTATTTTTTTGGTTTTCTTGGGATCTTCCAGCTGCTCACAAATAGCTACGCGTTGTCCTGCTCTAACAAGTTTTGGCAAGTATGTATCCAAAGCATGATATGGAACTCCTGCCAATTCTACAAATGAAGCTGCTCCATTTGCTCGTTTCGTTAAGGTAATACCTAAAATTTCGGCTGCTTTTATGGCATCTTCTCCAAATGTTTCATAAAAATCGCCCACTCTAAATAAAAGTATTGCATCAGGATGTTTACTTTTAACCTGGTAATACTGCTTCATTAAAGGAGTTTCTGCGTATTTCTTTTTCTCAGCCAAAATTTTTAGTGTTTATTTAGTAGTCCGACAAAATTAAAACTAATCGAGTACATTTCAATAAATAAGGAATTTGATTTATTAACAGATTATGAGATTCAAATTATTGCATACCCCATATAAATTTCATTTGCTAATTTGATGGTCAGATTACTCTTAAAGTCTGAATAAAAAAATAGTCCTTGCTTTTACAAGGACTAATAAATTCAACATTTAAGGTAAATTTTTAGGGGTTAATTTTTTCGCTGAGGCTAAAATAGCAACTTTTTCTTAAAAACAAAAAACAGATCAAAAAAAATTTAAATATTGATTACCTTGTGCTACCTATTTAATAAGGTAGGCAGCTTTTTTTTGATCTGATTTAAAAGACTGTTTTCATAAAAAAACCTGAATCTTTGAATCTTTTTTCAAAAACTGTCAAAAACCATTTTTCTTATTCAATTATAATTTTACATTAGCACCATCATTTAAAATTAAATTTCTTTTTATGAAAAAAATATTAATACTTGGAGCAGGACTATCATCATCAAGTTTGATAAAATATTTATTAGATCACTCAACAGAGCACAACTGGAAAGTTAGAGTTGGTGATATGTCGTTAGATATAGCAAAAAAGAAAATCGACAACCACGAAAATGGTGAAGCCCTAGAATTTAATGTGTTTAATGAGCAGCAACGAATTGAGGAAATTAAAAACACGGATGTTGTAATTTCGATGTTACCCGCGCGTTTTCATCATTTAGTTGCTGAAAAATGTATTGAGTTTGGAAAACATATGGTTACTGCTTCATATGTTTCGCCTGAGGTTAAATCTCTAGATAAAGAAGCGAAAGAGAAAGGCTTATTATTGCTAAATGAAATAGGTGTTGACCCGGGGATTGATCACATGTCTGCCATGAAAGTTATCGATGAAATTAAAGCCAAAGGTGGCGAAATGGTAGCTTTCAAATCGAGTACAGGCGGACTGGTTGCACCTGAATATGATAATAACCCGTGGAATTACAAATTTACATGGAATCCAAGAAACGTTGTTGTAGCTGGTCAGTCGGTTGCACAATATATTGATCATGGAAAGTATAAGTTTGTTCCTTATCATCAGCTATTTAGACGTATTGAAAAATTATCAATTCTTGATGTTGGTGAATTTGAAATGTATCCTAACCGGGATTCATTAAGCTACAGAAAAACTTACGGATTGGAAGATATCCCTACTCTTTTAAGAGGAACATTGCGACGCCCCGGATATTCTAAAGCATGGAATGTTTTCGTTCAGCTGGGAGTTACCGATGATTCTTTTGTTATTGAAAACTCGGAAGATCTTACCTACAGGGATTTTATAAACTTATTTCTTCCTTACAATACAAAGGATTCTATTGAGCAGAAATTGTGTGATTATGTCGGTATTGATATAGAATCTGAAATGATGAGTCGTTTAAAATGGCTGGGAATTTTTGAAGAAAATAAAATTGGATTAGCCAATGCCACTCCAGCACAAATATTACAAAAGTTACTTGAAGAAAAATGGGCACTTGGTCCTGAAGACAAAGATATGATTGCCATGCAACATCAATTTGATTATAAATTGAATGGCAAAACAAAACGTATTTTATCATCGTTAGTTGTAAGAGGGAAAGATCAGGTGCACACAGCCATGTCGATAACTGTAGGAATACCTGTTGCCATAGCAACTAAACTTTTCTTAACAGGTGTTATTAAAAAAGCAGGAGTTATTGTTCCTACTATGAAAGATGTTTATGAACCTGTTCTTAATGAATTAGAAGAATATGGTATTGTATTTATTGAAGAAGAAATGGATTTAGATTAATATAGGACCAAAGTCCAACCTTTTTATTCTGATTTAACCCCGGGCTTAAACCCGGGGTTTACTTTTTTCAGATCTAAGAGCTTTAACCCAAAAGATTCTAAAATGCTAAATAGAAATCTTTAGTTAGGCTTTTATAGGCTTCAGAATATTCGTGCCGTTTGTTGAGTTCAATAATTATTTCTTGTTCATCAAGCGGCTTTTTTGTTTGCTGAAACTCCAGGAGTAATCGTTTAGGATCGCGACCAGGTTTTGGTAATATTTTGGTTTGGCGCACACAATAAAACCCCGCTTCTGAGGCTTTTAAAATAAACATGTTACCTTCCAGATAGGGTAAAATAATACTTAATGTACCCTGTTCACTTAAAAGTTTTTTTGCTCCGCTAATCAAATCTTCCAGCTTTAAGTTTGAATTATGACGAGCATCCGTTCTTTTGCTATCGGGGGCAAACATAGAGTTCTGAAAATATGGAGGATTAGATACAATTAAATCATATGGGTCATTCTCTAACTTTACAAAGTCCTGAAAAGACTTGTTCGCAACGTTTACTCTTTCTGCCCAAGGAGATTTGTTCACATTTTCAACGGCTTGTTCTGTAGCTTGTCTATCAATTTCAATGGCATCAATCATGGCATTTGAACGCTGCGCTATCATTAAAGCAATAAGTCCTGTTCCTGTGCCAATATCTAATACTTTTTCTGCCTTTTCGCAATCAGTCCATGCACCAAGCAAAACTCCATCTGTGCCAACCTTCATGGCACATCTGTTCTGATAAATTGTGAATTGTTTGAATTTAAAATAATTGTTTGACATCGCTAAAATTTTTCAAAAATACCTAAACCAAAAAGTGCAAAATCGTATTTAACTGGATCCAACGGATCGAAACTTCTTAAAACATTTGTGATTTCTTCTACAGCTTTCCAGTCGTTTTGTTTTCGTTTAAGCAAACCCAATTTTCTGGCTACATTACCCGTATGAACATCCAAAGGCAAATATAACGAAGATGCAGGAATTTTATTCCATAGACCGAAATCAACTCCCTGATGATCTTTCCTGATCATCCACCTGAAATACATATTCAACCTCTTTGCCGATGCCCCTTTAAGCACATTCGAAAAATGTTTCTGTGTTCTTGCTGGATATTCGATCTCAAAAAATATCTTTCGAAACTCAACTAACACATTAAAAATGTTTTTCTCTTCAAGATATATTTTCTGGATTAAATCCCCTAATCCATTATAATTTACGTATATATTTTTAAGTGATTGAATAAAAAACTTACCATCCTCTCCATTGAATGTTCTGTGCTTAAAATGTGAAAATCTCTCCAGGTCCTTATTTGAGAAATTCATGATAAACTCATAAGGAGCATGATCCATAAGCGCAATTAACCGCTGCATATTTTTAATAATTGTAACTCGTTGCCCCCAGGCAATTGTTGCAGTTAGGAATCCGGCAATTTCTATATCATGAATATCTGTAAACTGATGAGGAATCTGAACAGGATCAGTACTTATAAAATCCGGATGATTATACTTTTCAGCCTTTTCATCCAGAAACTCCTTTATTCCACTTAATTCTTTGGGGAAAATCATATTCTACGAAAGAAATAAACCATCCTTCATGGTTAGCTTTCTGTCGGCCATATTAGCCAGTTCATTATCGTGAGTAACAATTACTATGGATGGATTGTACTTATCGCGCAACGAGAAAAATAGCTCGTGCAATTCATTTCTATTTTCTGTGTCGAGATTTCCTGATGGTTCATCGGCAAAAATAACCGATGGTTCGTTTATCAAAGCTCTTGCTACTGCAACTCGCTGCTGCTCACCACCTGATAATTCTTTCGGTTTATGGTCTATTCTATGATCAAGTTTTAAAAATGAAAGAATTTCCTTAGCCTTTTTTTCTGCCTGATCCTTTGGAATGTTTCCAATAAAAGCTGGTATACAAACATTCTCCAATGCAGTAAATTCCGGTAACAAATGGTGAAACTGAAAAACGAAACCAATGTTATTATTTCTAAATGCAGCAAGCTGCTTATCTTTAAACTTACTTACATTCTTATCGTCGTATAATATCTGACCTGAATCGGGCCTGCTTAATGTTCCAAGGATTTGCAAAAACGTAGTTTTCCCCGCACCGCTAGGTCCTACAATTGAAATTATCTCTCCCTTTTTGATTTCTAAATCAATCCCCTTGAGAACTTTTACATCACCATACGATTTTGTAATATTTTTTGCTTTAATCATTTCATTGTGATTTAGATTTGACCCGTTGAAAAAGCCAAATAGATATACAATAGATAAATGCTAACAAAAATCAATCCTTTCCAACGAGTAACCACTGCTTTTCTGATTGGTAATATAAATAGAAAAAGTAACAAAGCAATTCCCAACATCCAGAAAAAATCAAATTTTAATACCATCGGGTGTATGTCAATTGATTTTACCATACTCGTAATACCCAAAATAGCTAGAATATTAAAGATGTTTGATCCAATGATGTTACCAATAAAGATATCCAACTCTTTTCGCAGTGCAGCAGCAACCGATGTTGCCAGCTCAGGCAAACTAGTCCCTAAAGCTATTACCGTAACAGAAATTATTCTCTCTTCAACACCTAACTTTAAGGCAATATTAGATGCTCCCCGAACTAAAAACTCTGCACCATAAATTAATCCTAATGCAGATATCGAAACCAATAAAATGGATACGAACATATTGTGTTTAGGAGGAATGGATTCCTCCAGAGATTGTAACTTTTCTTTCCTTGATTTATGAATTGACCTGAAAATAAATGCACCAAGAATGACTACAAAAATCAGCCCTTCGATAAATTGCAACGTTAAGTTTAAGCAAAAAATATAAAACAGCAGGCTAACGAGCATCATAATCGACCAATCGAAATGGATAGCCCTTTTTTTTACTTTAACTGGAAGAATAATGGCCGTAAGACCTAATACTAATGCAATGTTTGCAATATTTGATCCGATAACATTTCCAATTGCAATATCCGGATGTCCGCCAATAGCGGCATCTAAACTCACAACTAATTCGGGTGCTGAAGTGCCGAATGAAACTAAAACGACACCAATAACCAATTTAGAAACTTTAAAATGCCCTGCCAGTGAAACACTCCCTCTAACCAGAAAGTCTCCTGCCAGTGCTAATAAAACCAAACCAAGTAGTAGAAATAATACATCCATAAACTGATGTGCAGTTAATTATCCTTTCAAGTCGTCCTTTGTTTCTTTAATTTCCTTATCCATCTCCTCCAGATCCTTTTTAATATCTCCTGTATGATCGTTCATTTCTCTTTTAATATCGTCTGCAGCTTTTCTAAACTCTCGCATACCTTTCCCCAAACCTTTTGCTATTTCAGGAATTTTATTGGCTCCAAACAATACCAAAACTACCAAAAGGATAACAAATATTTCCTGTCCGCTTATAAAAATAAAATGCGTAGTCATATTATTCGTTTGTACAAATATACATTATATTGAATAATAAAAAAGGCTCCTTGAATTAAGGAGCCTTTAAAATTTATATCTTGAAAGATTAATTTTTCTTTCCTTTTATTTTCTTTTCATCTTTTTTGTGAACTGTATCGAACACAACCGGAGTAGCTATAAATAGCGATGAATATGTACCTACTACTACACCAACAAGCAATGCAAATACAAATCCACGAATTACTTCGCCACCAAAGATGAAAATGGTTAATAATACAACAAACGTACTTAACGATGTACTGAATGTACGGCTTAATGTACTATTTAATGCATCATTTA
The DNA here is from genome assembly GCA_020444275.1 of Bacteroidota bacterium. Taxonomy (GTDB): domain Bacteria; phylum Bacteroidota; class Bacteroidia; order Bacteroidales; family UBA12077; genus UBA12077. Next base: position 108,038 of record JAHLLG010000007.1, read on the forward strand.
GAATTGTTTTTCGTTCACGTTTTGGATATAATGTAACGTACTCTCTGATACGGTCGAATACAACCACGGTATCGTTAATAGAGTAACCTACAACCGTTAATATTGCCGCAATAAATGCCTGGTCAATCTCCAACGAGAACGGTAAAATACCCCAGGTTAATGAGAATATTCCTAAAATGATTAGAACATCGTGCATCAATGCAACAATAGCACCTAAACCATATTGCCAGTTTCTAAATCGAATAAATATGTAAACGAACATTAACACAATAGCAAGTACAATAACTACTAATGATTTGTATAAAATATCATCGGCAATTGTTGCTCCTACTTTGTGTGAGCTCTTAACTCCATATACATGTTCTAAGTCTGAAGTACCAGCTTCTTTAATCTGATTATCCTGCTCAACAACAAATCCTTTTAAGAAATTTTCTTTCGACAAATTATCCAGACCAAAATATGGTTTTAATCCATCAAATAATTTTGTTTCTACGTCATTATCAACTTCAACATCATCTTCATCTACTCTGTACTGAGTAGTGATCTTAACCTGATTATCATCTCCAAATATTTTTACTTCAGGTGCTTCTCCATATACTCCTTCAAGAGATTTTGCCACATCAAGCGTATTTACAGTTTCCTGGAAACGAACAACGTATGTTCTACCACCAGTAAAGTCAACACCTTTATTAAGACCTCTTGTAAATAAAGAGCCTAAACTAACTAAAATTACGATTGCAGATATTACATAGAAAATTTTACGTTTTTCTAAGAATTTAATAGCTGTATTTTTAAATGCACCTTGGGTAAGTTTAGTTGCATATGTAATTTCTTTATTACGTTTTAAGTACCATTCAAATATTAATCGGGTTAAGAAAATTGCAGTAAATAATGAAGTTAAGATACCAATTAACAATGTGGTTGCAAAACCTTTAATCGGACCAGTACCAAACACATAAAGAATGATCGCCGTTAACAATGTTGTTACGTTGGCATCAATAATTGCTGAATATGCATGCTTATAACCATCTTTAACCGCTAATTTTACACCTTTACCAGCTGCCAGCTCTTCACGAATACGCTCATAAATAAGCACGTTTGCATCAACCGACATACCAATTGTTAACACAATACCGGCAATACCAGGTAAGGTAAGTACAGCACCAAGCGATGCTAAAACTCCCATGATAAAGAACATATTTGCAATTAATGCTAAGTCGGCAACTAAACCTGCTTTACGGCTATAGTAGAAAATCATATAAACCATAACTACTATAAAGGCAATAAAGAAAGAGTTTAAACCGGCATTAATTGCTTCCTGACCAAGCGATGGACCTACAACTTCTTCCTGAATAATTCTTGCTGGTGCTGGTAATTTACCAGATTTTAATATGTTGGCTAAGTCTTTTGCTTCGTTTACTGTAAAGTCTCCTGAAATAGATGAACGACCACCAGTAATTTCCTGGTTAACTCTTGGCGCTGAGTATACATAATCGTCAAGAACAATTGCAATAAAGTTTCCTACATTATTTTTGGTTAAACGTGCCCAGGTTTTTGCACCGTCGGCATTCATGCTCATAGAAACTTCCGCATTACCTGTATTTTGATCAAATTCTGATCTTGCGTCAGTAACTACATCGCCGTCAAGTGGTGCTTTACCATCACGACCAGTTACTTTAATTGCGTGTAACTCATAAAAACTTTCTGTATCGTCATATTTGTAAGGCTTCACGTGCCATTTAAATACCATATCACGAGGGAACACATTTTTAACCTGTTCCATGTTGAGGTAATCATTTACTTTTGAAGTGTCGGCATAATGCGCCATTCCAATTACCGATCCCTCCATTGGTTGTCCGGATTGTGGGTTGATACTTGGACGCAACACTGAAAATAACGGATACCTTTCAGCAATCTGATTCTTGCTTAAGTCAGCTGAATCCTGCATTGTTGAGTCTGACTCGATCTGATCAATTAATGATAATTCACTTTCTTCTTCTCCTTCAGCCTTTGCAACCTCATCTACTTTCTCTTTATCAGCTTTTTCCGATTTTTCAAGTTGCTTTTGAGCTTGCTCCATATTGTAAATTACCTCGTTAGCTTGTAGAAGGTAATTGTACACCTGTGTATTATTGTATGTTTCCCAGAATTCAAGATTTGCTGTACCTTGCAGTAGATCACGAACACGTTCCTGATCTTTAACCCCTGGCAACTCAACCATAATTCTACCGGCACTACCTTCTATTCTTTGAATATTAGGCTGAACAACACCGAAACGGTCGATACGAGTATTTAAAATATTAAATGAATTATCGATCGCATCTTTCGATTCTTCACGAATAACCTTTAATACTTCCTCGTTTGTTGAGTTAAAATCAACCTTATCTTTTAATTCGATGGTATTAAAAATAGCCGCTAATTTTGCATTTGGATCAATTTCGTTAAATGCTCTTCCAAACAATGTTACGTAATCTTCACGACTATCTTTACTATACTCTCTTGCTAATGTTAATGCCTTTTGGAAAGTAGTATCTTTATTATTATTCGACATCGCCTTGATAATATCTTCAACCGATATCTCAAGAATTACGTTCATACCACCTTTAAGGTCAAGACCTAGGTTAATTTCTCTCTCCTGACATTCTCTAAATGTATATTTTCTAAATCCCAGGTTGTATACTTCTTCACTCGAAATTGAATCAAGATATTCATATTCAAGATCTGAAACTGCTACTTGTTCTTCAGGATGATTTTCTACATACTGCTCTGCATATTTTTCCGCATCCTTGTAAATCCCTGTAGTTACCCAGGTAAATGATAAGTAATAAATACATATCACAGCCAACATGATGGCCAAAAATCTAATAGCTCCTTTAATCTGCATTTGTTAAACTATTTTATTGATATTATTAATATATTTTCTTATTCATCCATACCGACAATGAAATTAATATCGTACTGTGTACTCCTTAATCTCTATATCGGCATTAACCATTGTAATATTTTTAATTGTTCATTATAATTAAAAATTACAATAAGTTAAATTGTCGTGCAAAGATAAAATTATTTTTTAGAAACACACTTTTTCAACGGATTAAGATTGAAAAGATTGACTTACGGATATTAACTTTTTATTTTTCTTTAACTAATCGGGTAAGGATGTTCTCTTTCAGACTCTGATTGAATAAGTTATTCAATTAGTTTTTCATAATCTGTATTCAGTGGTTGATCTGCAACAAAATCGTATAACGTAATTTTTCTTAAGTTGTAGTAGTTCGACCAATATTTGCGCAGTGCAGCAATATAATTACTCTTTGCTGCATCTTTCTCAGATAAAGCTACATTTAAATCCAATACATCAACCTTACCGATAAGGAAACGCTGTTTGGTCATATCATAACGCTTTTGAGCAATCGTATCCGATTTTGCTGCAATCAGCAACTGATCATCTTGTAAGTTAAACTGCATCACATTCAGGTAAACATTTTGCACAAAGTCTGTTCTGGCCTGATCAACAGTAGTTTTTATCACTTCCTGACTAGACTGAGCCATTTTATAACGCCCTCTGCCTAATCCCCAATCCAATAAAGGTATTTCTAAACCTACTGTTAATGTTTGCTGATTTTGAGGATCGATATACACATCGGAAAGTTCATCGGCCTGTTGGGTATAACCAACACTTGCAAACAAATCTGCCTGCAAACCTTTCTGCGACCTGGCTTTAGCTACATCACGCTCTGCCTCGATCAACTGACGCTCATATGCAATAATATCCGGATTATTTGCACGGGCAATTTCCAGTGCCTGATCAACATCAACCGTTAACTCAGGAATATCTTTAGGAATTATTAATTTAAGATCTACTTTTTCGTTAAAACCTAAAAACGAGCGAAGGCGAAACTTTTTAATCTCCAGGTCAACTTTTGCCGAATTCATCGAAGAGCCTGCATTAAGCAGACTAAGTTCCATCTGCATTAATTCATTTTCGGCTATGGTTCCAATATTATACCTGCCTGTGGCAATCTGATACAAGGTATCGGCATTTGAATAATTTATTTCAGCAACCTGCAAATTTTGTTGTGCCAGTGCTAAATCAAAAAAGTAACCAACAGCTTTTAACGAAACATCTTCCAATGATGAGATATATTCTCTTTTGGCTTCTTCGTATTTTAACGGCTCTATTTTCTTTTGCCATTTAAACTCGTTGTAAAAGAGAACCGGCTGCGAATAGGTTATTGAAAATGGTGTTGAGCTGTACGAATATTCATCAGATTCTAAATTATCGAGGCGCGACAGATCTGTTCTCAGCGATAACTGCCCACCGGTAAACGGTACGTTCTGAACGATATCAACGTTCAGATGTGTTGTGTTTTTATTTAACTTCACATAATATGAACCTGTTGAATCGGAAAACTCATTATAGCTTCTGTTCAAATTAGGAAATGTTGAATAAAACTTTACACCCGGTCTGAATTCAGCTCTATAGGTTCTAAACTGCCAGTAGTTTGCTCTGTATCTGTGCTTTGCCATAATCGCATCGGGCGATTGCTCACGGGCTAACTGAATTACCTGCTCAAAGGTTAACTCTTCCAAAACTCCTTGCTGAGCCTTCAGTTGTAAACTTATGATAACAAATATTATCCAGAGTACTCCTATTTTTTTCATCTAATCAATAACTATTTAATTATTCAATACAAAATGCTCGAAATTTTCTTTATTAATTATATTTATTTCGGGATTATAAGCTTTGATAAATGTTTTGGATATTTTGGGTTTCTTTTTGGCATTCCATTTAAATTCAAAAGCAAAAATTTTACCTTCTTTTTCTTCTATATAATCAATTTCCTGCTGTTGTGTAGTACGCCAAAAATATGCATTAGCCTGCTCCTGGTTATTTAGCAAATATTTTTTCCGCTCGGTTATTAAAAAGTTTTCCCATAAAGCACCAATATCTTCTCGCATGCTTAGCGGATTATAATTTGATATCAATGCATTTCGAATTCCATTATCATAAAAATAGATTTTCCTATTTGTACTAATTTCATTTCGAATATTTCTACTAAATGGTTCTAATCGAAAAATAATAAAAGCTTTCTCCAATAAATCAATATATGTTGCCACAGTATCTTTACTAACCTTTAATAAACTTGACAACTCATTGTTAGATACTTCATTTCCCAATTGCAAGGCCAGTGCTCTCAGCAATTTTGGCAATAAATCCGGTTTGCGTACAGACTTAATAGCCAACAAATCTTTATACAAATAGCTATTGCTTAACTGTTTTAATACCTCTTTCTCATCGCCCGGATGATTGATTACATCAGGATACATTCCATATATTAACCGTTGTTCAAGTTGCTGTAAAGATTTCAAATAACCATAATGATTATGCAATTCTTGCCAACTAATAGGTAATAATAAGTATTCCCATTTTCTGCCGGTTAAAGGTTCATTTATTTCAGTGGCCAATTCTAATGCTGATGAACCACTTACAAGCAAGAGTACATCTTTTATTCGATCAGTAATAATTTTAAGACTTAAACCAATATTTTTTACGCGTTGTGCTTCATCAATAAATATTATTTTGTGTTTACCAATGAGTTGCTTTAAGTTTTCAAGATTTGCATTTTCTAATTTTTCTCTTACAAGTATTTCATCACAATCTAACAATAAAAAATCTCCTGTTTCGGATGCAACTTTGGTCAATAACGTAGTTTTACCAGTTTGCCGAGGACCAACTAGTATTAAAGCCTTTTCCTTGCTTTGAATACGTTTTTTTATTATTTCTTCTAATGTTCGGTTAATCATATATGGTATATGTATTAGTTAAAAAACATAATATTTAGCTAATATACATGCAAATTTAACAACAATCAAACAACCTGGCCAGAAAATTATTCATAACGTAATGATTCTATCGGATCTTTTTCAGCAGCTCTTTTAGCCGGCGAAATTCCAAATATCACACCAATAATTGCACTAACGCTAAAGGCGACGATAATTGATCCCGGAGAAATAATCGTAAGTATACCCGCAAATTTCATGATCATTTTAGAAAAAGCGATACCTAAAAATACCCCTATTAAACCACCAGATACACTTATTAAAATTGCCTCTGCCAGGAACTGTGCTATAATATCGGCTTTTTTTGCTCCCAGGGCCAAACGAATACCAATTTCCTTTATACGCTCCATAACAGTGGCAAACATAATATTCATAATTCCTATACCACCAACGATTAGAGAAATTCCGGCAATAGCACCCAACACAAAATTGAATATATCTTTTGTTCTCTGCTGTTGTTTGAGCAATAACTCAGGAACCGTAATTTCAAAATCTTTTACATTCATATGCCTGCGTAAAAGCATTCGACTTAAAATTTCGGTTGTGGTTGTTAACTGCTCTGTTTCTTCAACCTGAACTATAATTTTATCCAGTTGATGATAATTTGCTAATGCTGACTTTTGGTTACTTCCTGAAAATGAAAAAAACCACCCCCCGTAAAAGCTATTTCCACTGCTTAAACTTTTAGAGTTAACCAACGCTCTGTTTTGATATCTTAAAAGCATGGTTTCTACCGGTATAAAAACATTATCGTTGACAACATTAACACCGGCATTATCAGCTGCAGAAAGGTTTACATCCGTTTTTTCCAGTACACCAATTACTTTTAACCAAACATGACCAAATTTCAAGTATTGATTTATAGGATCGGTATCGCTGAATACTTTTGAACTAATATTTGCTCCAATAACACAAACCGGAATTCCATTTTCTACCTGGTAATCGTTAAAAAAAAGTCCCTTTTCTAACTGAACATTATAGAGATCGAAGTAATCATTATCTACGCCAATTACTTTTGCAGCAACACGCCGGCCATTTTGAACCACATACGAGTTTGCAACCACCTCAGGTGTAATCTTTTTTACCGAAGGAACAATTATTTTTATGGCTTCAACATCTTTCATGGTAAGACCAGGTGAAAATTTTTCCTGGCTTTTTTCTCCTCCATTATCACCGGAACCTTCACTCTCGTCATTGCCATTGCCGGTTAAGTCCTGAACCGGAGCAATTACAATGTTATTAACACCAACCATTTTAATCTGATCGAGAATCTCTTGCTGTGCTCCATTACCAATAGCCAGCATACTGATTACAGCAGCTGTACCAAAAATAATTCCTAAAGCCGTTAAAATTGATTTTAGCTTATTACCAAGCAACGATTCTATGGCAATTTCAATATCATGAAAATATCGACTAAACATAATAAGATATTAATTTGACCCCTGCTTTCGCCAGTTTTCATTAGGACGCTTTTCTCGTCTCACCTGATTATTTTGCAACTCTTGCCTCCTCTGCTCCTCTAATTTCTTTTTCGCTTCCCGATCTTTCAGAACAACAATCAACTCTTTACCGGAAAGTTTAAATTTTTCCTCATTTTCCGGAATCGATAGATAAAGCTCCTGCCCCTCTTCCAATCCTTGTTCAATAATCATATAATTCTCATTGGTTTCGCCCGGAACAATAATTTGTTTTTTACCATTTTTGGTATAAACAAAACTTAAACTATCGTCATTATGAACAGCCTCAAGCGGAATAAAAAGTACATCTTCATAAACATTGGTTATGATCTGATTGCTGGTTGTCATTGCCGGACGCATAATACTATCCGATTGATCGACCCGAATAAGCACCTCAAAAACCTTGGCATCGGTATTTTGTAGTTGCTCACCAATATTTGCTACCTCAACTACCTCTCCGGTATATTTCTTTTCGGGAAATGCATCAACTCCTATTCTCACCTCCTGTCCCTGTTTAACCTTGCTTATATCAATCTCGTTTACATACGTTTTCGAGTTCATAACCGAAAGATCGGGCAATGTAGCAACAGTTAAATCCCACGGACTAATTGTTGATCCAACTTTTCTTTTTTGCCCGCTCCACTCCTTCTTATAAATTACCATTCCTGCCTGCGGTGCATAAATTGTAAATTTATTGATCACAGATTTGATTTTTGCAACCTTACGTTTATGTTGATTCAGGTTAATAGAATCTTGTCGCATACTTGCCTGGGCTTGCTGCACTTTTAAAGAATAATTATCTCGTGCCTGCTCATAAGCCCGTTGTGCTTTTTCCAAATCAATCTTGGCTTGACGAATTGTTGCCGGGGGTTCATATTTACTCTGATCAAGAACAATCTTCGTCTCTTCCATGGTAAATTTCAGATTCACAAGCTGGTCGCGAAGTTCTCTAAGCTGCATGGTAGTATCCAACTGCGTTTTCAGGTATTGTGATTCTGCCGATTCTACTTCATCTTCCAAATCTTTCTGGCTTGTACTTAACTCTGTTTTATCTAGTGTACCTACATAATCACCGGAATCGACCAATGTGCCTTCCGGGACCAAATCCTGAATTTTTATCTCACGTATTCTCAGCTCTCTACTGTTTCTTAATTCTGATGGGCCGTTTATATCCACTGAACTAATTGCCTGCAATTCGCCTGTTGTTGTAACCAGAATCTCAAACTCACCCCGTTCTACTTTAGTCATTAATTTAGCTTCCGATTCTGTTTTTCCTGATCGAAAAATCAGAATTAAAATAATTATTGCAAGTACTGAGGCTATTGCAATGTAATGTTTCCTTTTCATATTACTTATGATAATACTGATTTTATCTCATCTATAATTTGATCTGCCAATTGGTTTGCACTGTTTAAGTCGCGGCTTTCAGCATAAATCCGAATTATAGGTTCGGTATTCGATTTTCGCAAATGTACCCACCCGTGATCAAATTCAATTTTAACGCCATCAATATCAATAATTTCTTTATTCTGAAATTTATTTTTGATTGATTCAAGTACCTTATCTACATCTATTTCAGGTGTTAACTGCATCTTTTTCTTGGCAATGGTATACTCCGGAAACCTGGATCTTAACACAGAACATTTTATTTTCGACTGTGCCAGTTTGGTTAAGAACAAGGCTATTCCAACCAATGCATCTCTTCCATAATGTAATTCGGGATAAATTACTCCTCCATTACCTTCGCCACCAATAACAGCCTGGTTAGCTTTCATGCTTTCCACAACATTTACTTCACCAACAGCCGCTGCAAAATAATTTCCACCATAATTTAAGGTAACATCCCTTAATGCTCTTGAGGAAGATAAATTCGACACCGTATTTCCGATCTTATTTTGTAATATATAATCGGCAACAGCAACTAAAGTATACTCTTCGCCAAACATGGTACCATCTTCGTTAACTATTGCCAAACGATCAACATCAGGATCAACTACAAATCCTAAATCGGCATTTTCCTGTTGTACAATTCTTGAAATCTCTGTAAGATGCTCAGGCAATGGTTCCGGATTATGCGGAAAAATGCCATTGGGTTCGCAGTATAATTCAATTACCTCATCAACACCAAGCGCTTTGAGCAATTTAGGAATTGCTATTCCACCTACAGAATTTACTGCATCTACTGCGATTTTAAACTTGGCACTTTGAATAACCTCTTTATTAACCAAAGGTAAATCCAGAATTTGCTGAATATGAATATCCAGGTAATCATTTCGAGTACTTACATTTCCTAAATCATCAACTTCGGCATATGTAAAATCTTCTTTTTCTGCTATTTCAAGTATTTTAGCACCTTCATCTGCAGACAAAAACTCACCCTTTTCATTTAGTAATTTAAGTGCATTCCATTGTTTTGGATTGTGGCTGGCAGTTAATATAATACCACCCTGAGCATTTTCCTTAGGTACTGCAATTTCAGTTGTTGGAGTAGTTGCTAAACCAATATTCACCACATCAATTCCCATTCCCATTAAGGTTCCAACTACAATTTGATTCACCATTTCGCCCGAAATGCGCGCATCACGGCCAACAACAACTTTTGCTTTTTTTACATCGCTTCGATCTTTAACCCACTGACCATAGGCTGAAACGAACTTAACTGTATCTAACGGACTTAAACCGTCTCCAGCTTTTCCTCCTATGGTTCCTCTTATACCTGAAATTGATTTAATTAATGTCATATCACTAAGACTTATTTTGAATTTATTGGTTTAAAAATCGAATAAAGATATATAAATCCGTTCATTTGAAATATGATTTTTGATTTTTTAACAGTTATCATCTGATAATATCATGACACAAGAATTAATGTATTACCTTTGCATCAGATATTTTAATTAAAAGAAAGTTAGCATGGAGCGAGAGAAAAAAACAGGAAAAAAGCAAGGTTCTTCAAAGGGGAAGCCATCATTTAAGAAAAAAGAACGGGTAAAAGGAGAATTTAAACCTGAAATTGCAAAATGGAACGAACCATTACGGCTAAATAAATATATAGCGAATGCCGGTATTTGCTCTCGACGTGAGGCTGACAATTTAATTAAAGCAGGTGATATATCCGTTAACGGAGAAATTGTGCGCGAACTTGGTGTAAAAGTATCACCCAAAGATGATATCCGATATAAAGGAAAAAAAATAAGCAGAGAAAAGAATGTTTATATTCTGTTAAATAAACCAAAGGATTATGTTACAACTGTTAAGGATCGACATGCTGATAAAACAGTTATAGATATCGTAAAAAATGCATGTCCTGAGCGCGTTTATCCTGTAGGCAGGCTCGATAAAAATACAACCGGTGTATTGCTGCTAACTAATGATGGTGAACTTACCAAACAGCTAACTCACCCCAGTTATAATAAGAAGAAAATATATCACGTACAGTTAGATAAAGACCTGATTAAAGGTGATATGCTTAAAATAATTGAAGGACTTAAGTTAGATGAAGATTACATCCAGGTAGATGGAATCAGTTATATTGAGGAAGAAGATAAAACACAAATCGGAATTGAAATTCACTCAGGGCAAAACAGGATAGTGCGCAGAATTTTTGAATCGCTGGGATATAAAATTAAAAAGCTTGACCGCGTATACTTTGCCGGATTAACCAAAAAGAATTTACCACGGGGTAAATGGCGGTTTTTAACACCACAAGAAATTTCTATTTTGAAAAGGAAATCGTTTAAATAAACTATCTATTGTTGAGATAAACCCTTATCTACCCCTCCACTAAAACCTTAGCAGTTTATCATTAAAATAATAATATTTTATAACTGCTTTAAGCAACCTATCTTTCGCTAAGCTTGCTTGATGTATTAATTATTACTATCTTTATTTGATTATAAAGGGATTGAAAGGCTTTACTAATCACCTAACGAACTTTTCTTAACATCCATTATGAAAAAAAAGAACTCCAGTTTAAAGGAATTTGAATGGTTAATAGACAAAACAGACGCATCTACGGAATTTAAGACTCCAAAATATAAGCCTGAGTATGAAAACGTAACAAAGTTCAACACAGAAAGGACAATCATTGATAATGTAGATCCAAAAACATTAAATGCCCTTTCAGATGACATTATGGAATTGCTCGACACCTCCATTGCTGTTTACGAAAAAAATGGAGATTATGCTTTTGGCAGATTCGATTCAACCTGGTGCCGACTAATGGATAGTTCATCTTTCAAATTATGTAATACAAAGGATGCAAAAGAGGCACTGAATTGTGGCAAATGGTTGTGTCATGAAAACTGCTGGCATGATTCAGCAAAGCAAGCTATGAAAACAGGAAAACCAACAGACATAGAGTGTGTTGGTGGAATTCACCTTTATGGAGAACCTATAAGAGCAGAAGGCAAAGTTATTGGATGCATTAACATGGGCTATGGAAATCCTCCACAAGATGACAAGACCTTAGCTGAACTTGCAGAAAAATATCATATTGACAAGAAGGAAATACTCAAACGTGCCAAAGAATACAAGCCACGTCCTGCTTTTATTATAGAAAATGCGAAAAAAAGATTAAAATCAGTGGCTTTATTAATCGGGCAAATTGTTGAAAATTCCAATGCCAAAAAGAAATTACAAAAAAGCGAAGAGCTGTTAAATGCAACCGGCTCTATGGCTAAAGTGGGAGGTTGGGAAATTAATTTAGAAGACAATACCGTTGAATGGACCAAAGCTACACGACAAATTCATGAGGTACCAGACGATTACATTCCAACCTTGGAAGAAGCCATAAATTTCTTTCCTGGAGAATCCAAAAATAAAATTGAAAATGCAGTTCAACAGGCAATAGAAAAGGGAGTTCCATATAATATGGTAGTTCCATTTAAAACCGCCAAAGGGAAAAAACTTTGGACACAGACTAATGGAAAACCTGTACATAAAGATGGGAAATGTGTTCGCTTAAACGGAACATTCCAGGACATAACAGATCAGTATAACGCAGAATTAAAATTAAAAGAGCAACAACTGGTTTTTAAAAGAACCGAAGAAATTGCTCATGTAGGAAGCTGGGAGTGGGACATAGCCACAGATAAGGTTACCTGGTCGGATGAACTTTTTAGAATATTCAAGCAAGACCCAAAAAAAGGAGCTGTTTCATATGCTGACCACCCAAAAGTATATACTCCTGAAAGCATGAAAAAGTTAGATGAGGTAGTGCAAAAAGCAATTGAAAAAGGAGAATCCTATGATCTTGATGTGGATATTGTCCGACCCGATGGTGAAATAAGACATTGCGTAGCACGCGGATATGCAAAAAAAGATGTGAAAGGTAAAGTAGTAAAATTATACGGATCTTTTCAGGATATAACCCAAAGAAAACAGATAGAAAATGCTATAAAACAAAAGGAACTTGAATCCAGCGAAATGTTGGATAAAATGTTGAATGCATTTGTACTATTTGAATCCGTTTTTGATGAAAACGGCCAATTTATAAGTTATCGATTTTTATCTATTAATAAAGCCTATGAAGAAATTACAGGTGTAAAAAACGAAGAAGTAAAAGGAAAAACGGTTCACGATGTTTGGCCGGAAACAGAACCTGAATGGATTAAAAGATATGGTGAAGTTGCCGTTTCAGGCAAAAGCCAGGAATTTGAATTGTATCATGATCCCACAAAGAAATTGTATCATTGCCAGGTATACAGGCCTTTTAATACGAAACAAAAATTCTGTGTAATATTCGAAGATATCACTGATAAAAAACAAGCAGAACAAGAATTAAAGCAACTTAACGAAGAACTTGCAGCACAAAATGAAGAATATGTGTCTGTAAATGAAGAGTTGCAGCAAACCGTTAGTGAACTCGAAATTACGAAAGAAAATATTCGAGAAAGCGAAGAACGATTTAAAGCATTGCATAATGCGTCGTTTGGTGGTATTACAATACATGATAAAGGAATCATTTTGGAATGCAACCAGGGTTTATCTAAGATTACAGGCTATACTTATGATGAATTAATTGGAATGGATGGATTATTGCTTATTGCTGAAGAAACAAGAGAGAAAGTAATGAATAATATTCTTGCTGAATATGAAGAACCATATGAAGCTCTTGGACAAAGAAAAAACGGAGAAATATACCCTGTACGTTTAGAAGCACGTATGATACCCTACAAAGGTAAAAGAGTTCGGGTGGTTGAATTCAGAGATATTACCTTGCAGAAAAAACACGAATTAACTATTCAAAAAATCAACGAGGAGCTCACAACTCAAAACGAGGAGTATGAAAACCTCAATGAGGAATTACGACAAACTGTAGAGGAGCTGCAACGAGCCAAAGATAAAGCCGAAGAAAGCGACCGTTTAAAGTCGGCATTTTTAGCCAATATGAGTCATGAAATTCGCACTCCCATGAATGGTATACTAGGTTTTACCGATCTTTTAAAGAAACCAAATTTGAACAATGAGAAACAACAAAAATATATTAGTGTAATCCAGCAAAGTGGCAATCGAATGCTGGAAACCATTAACGATATTGTTGAAATTTCAAAAATTGAAACAGGAGACATTGCTCCTATAAAAGACAATATAAATATTAATGAGCAACTTGAATATCTTTATGAGTTTTTTAAACCAGAAGCAGATAAAAAAGAAATAGAATTAAATTATAAAACAGATCTTTCCCATCAAAAATCAAGTTTTACTACCGACAAATCCATGTTTAATTCCATTCTTACAAACCTGATTAAAAATGCAATAAAATTTACAGAAACCGGAAGCATTGAATTTGGTTATTCGCTGCAAAGCAAAGGTGAAATAAAATTTTATGTAAAAGATACCGGAATGGGAATCCCCAAAAGTAAGCAAGATGTAATATTTGATCGATTCATGCAGGCTGATCTTAGTGATTCAAGAGCAAAGCAAGGATCAGGACTTGGACTTGCAATTACCAAAGCATATATTGAGATCCTCGGGGGAAAAATATGGCTCGAATCTGAAGAAGAAAAAGGAAGCACCTTCTACTTTAAACTTCCTTATTCAAATCATCAAGCTAGTAAACCGGAAAATAAAAACAATCAAAAAATTGAACCAACCCGGGGAACAAAAAAACTTAAAATACTAATCGTAGAAGATGACGAAACTTCGGATATGCATCTTTCTATTCTTACAGAGCATATCGCACAAGAAATTTTACACGTAAAAGATGGTAAGAATGCGGTTGAACTTTGCAAAAAAAGAGACGATTTTGATCTGATACTCATGGATATTAAATTACCTGGATTAAACGGCTATATTGCCACCGAAGAAATCAGAAAATTTAATAAAGATGTTATTATAATAGCCGAAACAGCTTATGCCATGAAAGGCGATCGTGAAAAGGCCCTTGAAGCCGGATGTAACGATTACATTACAAAACCAATCGATTCACAAGAATTACAACACGTGATTTCTAAATATTTTAAATAGTAATGAATACTTGCTCTGGATTACATTTATCACCCTGTTAAATAACAAAAACATATTGAGGGGTTTTAGCCAAAATTTCTCTTATCTTTGCAAGAAATTTCAAGATCACAATATCAATGTCACACAAATCAGGTTTTGTAAATATTATTGGTAATCCAAATGTTGGAAAATCAACGATCATGAATGCAATGGTAGGTGAGAAACTCTCTATCATTACATCTAAATCGCAAACTACGCGTCATCGAATAATGGGCATAGTAAATGAAGACAATTATCAAATTGTATATTCTGATACTCCCGGTATTTTAAAGCCCAACTACAAACTCCAGGAAAAAATGATGGGATTTGTGAGTACGGCTTTAGAAGATGCTGACATTATTCTTTACATTACCGATGTGGTAGAAACTATGGATAAGAACCAACAGTACATTGAGCGCCTTTCCAAAACAGATGCCCCCATTGTATTGATTATAAATAAGATTGATTTATCAAACCAGCAAAAACTGGAAGAGTTAGTTGACATTTGGAAAAAACTATTACCAAAAGCTGAAATTATTCCGGTTTCTGCAATAAATAATTTTAACCTCGATCAGGTATTTAAACGAATTCTTGATCTTTTGCCTGAAGGACCACCTTATTTCCCAAAAGATTCATTAACCGATAAAACAGAACGCTTTTTTGTTTCGGAGATCATTCGGGAAAAAGTCTTACTGAATTATCAAAAAGAGATTCCGTATTCGGTTGAAATAGAAGTTGAAGAGTTTAAAGACACCGACAAACTGTTGCGAATCAGAGCTACCATTCACGTTGTTCGTTCGTCGCAAAAAGGAATAATTATTGGCCATAAAGGACAGGCCCTAAAGAAATTAGGAACCGAGGCCCGAAAAGATATTGAAGATTTTTTTGGCAAGAAAGTATTTCTGGAATTGTATGTTAAAGTAACTAAAGATTGGCGCGATAAAGACCGTCAATTAAGAGGTTTTGGATATAACGTTTAAATTATAACAAAGAGTAAAATAAGAGCATAGTAATTTGGAATCTGAAAGTTGTAACTGAAATAAAAAGAATGAAAGAATTAGAAGTACAAACATATAATTTTTCTGTAGATGGAATCGGGCTTGTAAAAAGTCTTGAGAAGGAATATCCGGATTTGGTTAATTCAGAATTAAAACAAACGATCGGGAATGTTTCCTTAAAATTTATGGATGCTGTTTCGGCAAAAGAAAACGAAGATTTTGCAAATAACTTAAGAGTTTGTTTATCAGAAACCAAAAAAGCAGTTAAATTGCTTCGTGCAATTGAAGGAATTCAAAACGAGCAAATTGTAACGCAGAAAGAAAAAATGATTCGTGAATCACAAATCATTATGGAGAAGCTTGAAAATATTATAAGTAAGTTAATTTATTAAACCATAAACCATGATTGTAGCAATAGTAGGAAGACCGAATGTAGGGAAATCGACGCTTTTTAATCGATTAACAGAATCGAAACAGGCAATTGTAGACGAAACCAGCGGTGTAACAAGAGATAGATTATATGGGAAATCAGACTGGTCGGGCAAAGAGTTTTCTGTTATTGACACAGGAGGATATATTCGAAACTCAGATGATATTTTCGAAGAAGAAATTAGAAAGCAGGTAAAAATTGCTATCGACGAAGCAAATCTTATTCTATTTGTTGTTGATGTAACCAGCGGAATAACCGACCTGGATGAGTCAGTAGCACAAATGTTGCGAAAAGCAAATAAAGATGTAGTACTGGTGGTAAATAAAGTCGATAATAATCAGCGGATACTAGATTCACACGTATTCTATAAGTTTGGATTAGGAGAACCCTTATGTATATCATCAATAAACGGAAGCGGAACAGGCGAACTGCTGGATAAAATCGTAACGTTCATAAAAGACGATAAAGCCGAGGATGAGTTAGATATTCCTAAATATACGGTTGTAGGTCGCCCAAATGTTGGAAAATCATCGCTAATAAATGCACTTATTGGAGAAGATAGAAATATTGTAACACCAATATCGGGTACAACAAGAGACTCTATTTATACACGATACAACAAGTTTGATCACGATTTTTACCTTGTGGATACCGCGGGAATCCGAAAAAAAGGAAAGGTAACCGAGAATCTTGAATTTTATTCGGTACTGCGTTCTATTCGATCGTTAGAAAAAGCCGATGTATGTTTGCTTTTGATTGATGCAACACAAGGTATGGAATCACAGGATTTGAATATCATCAAGCTAATCCAGAAAAATAAAAAAGGACTTGTTATTTTAGTCAACAAATGGGATTTGATTGAAAAAGAGACGAATACTTCCAAAGATTACACAAAAACCATACAAGATAAAATTGCACCATTTGTTGATGTACCTATCATATTTACTTCGGTTATAAATAAACAGCGTATTCATAAAGTGCTCGAAGAAGCGAAAAATGTTTACGAAAACCGAATACGAAGAATTACAACTGCCAAGCTGAATGAGGTGATGCAGGAAGCTATTGCTGCCTATCCTCCACCATCGGTAAAAGGAAAATTTGTTAAAATTAAATATGTTACACAGCTAAATACCTTTTATCCTTCTTTTGCATTTTTCTGCAACTTACCGCAGTATGTTAAAGAACCATATAAAAGATATCTGGAAAACAAATTACGTGATCATTTTAATTTTACGGGTACGCCTATTCAGATCTATATGAGAAAAAAATAACAAGGTGAAAAAAATATTTCTGCCCATAATATCAATACTATTTCTTTTTTCATGCGAAAAAGTGGAAGATTATCCGGAAACACCGGAAATTGATTTTCGTGCGTTTGAAGTGTTACCCGGAGATGGTGAATATATTGTTTCAGAAGGTGTGTTAACTTTCGATTTTATTGATGGCGACGGAAACATTGGATACGTTGAAAACACTGACCCTGACACATCGAATAATGTTATCGATTTTGTTTATACAGAGTATTATAAAAAAGATGGCGTATTTGTAGAAAAGGAAGGTAACCCGTTTTATTTACCTTATTTTCAAGAAGGAGTTTACAGAAAAAGCCTTAAAGGAAAAATTGATATCTATCTGCCACGAACTATTTTATCGCCCGATACCGTTTATTACGAATTTTATATTATTGATCGGGATGCGAATAAAAGCAACGTGGAAACTACACCAGAAATAGTATACTCAGAGTTACTAGAACAATACTAAAAATAATTTGTCTTCTAAATTGTAACAGAACTCAAACACTATGCTTATTACAAGAAATATTAAAATGGCCGATGTAATTCATTTGAATTATTTCACGCTAACTGTACTTAACCGGTTTGGTATTGAATTAGGATTTGGAGACAAGTCGGTTGAAGATGTTTGTAAAATGTACCAAGTAGATGCGGATTTTTTTCTTGAGATCGTAAATACATTTGTTGATAAAGACTACTTCCCTAAAAAGCATCTTCAAACTTTTCCAGTTAAATTAATTACAAACTATTTACAAAAAACACACGATGATTATCATCAGAATAAAGTACCGGAAATTGAATTTTTAATTGAGCAAATGGTAAATTCCTGTTATACTCAAAAGGATAAAATTGTATTGCTTAAAAAATTCTTTAATGACTATAAACAGGAGCTTCTGAACCACACAAAGCGTGAAGAGGAAGTTGTTTTTCCGTATACTTTAGCCATCGAGAAAGCATACTTGTCAGATAAGCCGGATCAATCGGTATTGAAACTTATGGAAACGTATTCTATTGATGTATTCCAGAACGAACATGATAACATAGAAGAAAAACTTTTCGACTTAAAAAACATCATTATAAAGTACCTACCTCAACCCAAAAATTCTAAGCTATGCAACAAACTGCTTTTCGAGCTCTTTAATTTGGAACAGGATTTAAATGATCATTCACGTATTGAAGAAAAGGTTTTGGTACCCAAAATCAGGCAAATGGAAAAAATCATAACAGAAGGATTTGCACAAACAAAATAAGGAATGACCAACGTAACATTTATCATCATAGAAAAATCTTACCTTATTCGAAAAGGCTTAACGAGCGTTATCGAAAAAATTCCTACTACACAAATTGTGCAACAATTTGAAACTGCAGAAGAGCTAAACGCATCAATAAATTCAGATGTAGATTTTATAATTTGTAGTCCTGATCAGGTTGTATCCCTGTCGAAAGAATTTAAACAAAACGCTCAACTCATTTCGCTAACTGCTAAAAGTTCAAAGATAAGCGCTAAAATAAATTGGGCAGAACATATTTACCTCGAAGACACTCAAAAGCAAATTATTAAAAAGCTGAATGATCTGATTGGGAATAAAACGCAGAAAGATTCGGTAAGTGAATTACCCGAAGAAATAAGTAAACGCGAAGCCGATATACTTAAAAATATTGCCCTGGGTTATTCAAATAAAGAAATTGCCGATAAACTTTTTATAAGCACACATACTGTAGTAACACACCGAAAAAACATAACCCGGAAACTGGGTATTAAAACCGTTCCGGGCTTAACAATTTATGCAATTTTAAATAAACTGATCGATATTAATGATAGTGGGCAGCTAACCTAAATTCTAACTCCCATAAATAAAACATCATCAACTTGTTGTAACCTTCCTCTCCATTCCTCAAAAGTGCTCGAAACATATTCGTTTTGAACTTCCATAGGTTTATCGCAAACATCGGCTAGCATATTTTTAACACGATCGAGCTTAAACTTTTTACCCCTTGGTCCGCCAAACTGATCAGGATATCCATCAGAAAACATGTAAATAATGTCGCCTTCTTTAAGCTGAAATCCCACATTTTCAAAGCGCTTTTCAGCTTTAGGATCTCCACCAATCGAGGCTTTTGTTCCTTTTACATATTGCAACTCTTTATCCTTGTAAAGAATCAGAGGTCGCATAGCTGATGAAAAACGCATGTAATGTGTTTTAACATCTATTTCACATACTATTATATCCATTCCGTCGTGCGCACGCTCGGCATCTATATTCTGGTTAAGCGTACTTTGAAGTTCTTTATCCAGTTGCTGTAACACTGCAGACGGCGAATCGATATCGTTACGCAAGCAGATATCCTTAATCAATGTTGTACCAATCATCGACATAAAGGCTCCGGGCACTCCATGTCCGGTTGAGTCGGCACACACAATTAAAAACTTATCATTGTTAACTCTGTCATACCAATAGAAATCGCCACTAACAATATCTCTTGGCTTATAATACACAAAAGCACCTGAAAAGTTCTCATTAATAGTATTTACCGATGGTAAAATACTTTGCTGAATACGCTGCGCATAATTAATACTATCTGTTATATCGCGATTCTTAACCTCAAGAAGTTCTTTTTGCTCTACCACCTCTTTAGTTCGGGCATTCAACTCATTTTCAAGATACTCTTGCATTGCTTTCTGCTTACGTTCACGATACTTAATAATAAAAAAGATAGCACCTGCTCCTATAAGAATGGATAATGTTATAAACCACCATGTTTTCCAGAATGGGGGTTTTATGCTGATCTTAATCTCTAAAGGATTTTCAACACAGAATCCATCGGCATTGCAAGCTTTCAGGATAAAAGTATAATTTCCATCTTCGATACGAGGGTAATATACCTGCCGGTTATTAGTTATATCCGACCATTCCAAATCATACCCATCTAACTTGTACTGATACGAAACACCCTGTGGATTTCTATAACTTAATCCAACAAAATCAATATTTAACTTGTAAATTTTATAAGGTAAATGTATTGGTTGGTTATAATCAACAGGTTCGTCAGAAAACAGAATATTTGTAATGTTTAATTTCGGAGGATATTTATTTGCCTTTTCTTTTGTGTGATCATACATCACCAATCCATCTGTTGTTCCTGTAAGAACAATTCCATTTGATTGTTTTAGTACCGCGTTATAATTGCAATCACCGGTAATACCAGTTTCAGTACCATAAACTTTTATGGTTCCTTTATTTACATCAATACTACTCATTCCTAAACGATGCCCAATCCACACTTTGCCTGCATCATCGGCTTCGATACTATAACAATAGTTCGATTTTAACCCAATATCGGTAGAGTAATATTTTATACTATCTTGCTCGAATTTAAAAACTCCTTCTCCATACGTAGCTGCCCAAAGATTACCATTGATATCTTCTGTAATCGATGTAAATTCGAAATTTATGTTACTTTCAATAGCAAAGTTCAGATCTCCTTCTAGCGTAAATATCCCCTGGCTTTTTGTAGCTATCCAAACATGGTTATCTGAATCGATAAAAATATACTTGATATTATTATGTGGTAACCCTTGTGAGGTGTTATAAAGCTTACTCTGGTTTGTTTTTAAATCAAACTCTAAAACACCATTTTCAGTACCTGCATAAATTTTAGAATCGGTTCCTGTTATTGTGTTTATTTTATTTCCTAACGAGTTATTCGATTTGTAAAAGGAAGTAATACGGTTCGAATTCACATCGAGCTTATAAATACCATTTTCCTCAGAGCCAATGTAAAGCGTATTATCAGGTCCAAAATATAATGCCACAATGTTATCATCTGGCAAGCCATAATTTGTACCAAGAATAGAAATATCATTGGTTTCCTTGCTGACCTTAACTAAAACACTTTCCCCACCAAGCCAAAGATCTGATTCCGATTCTTCAATGGCCAATATGTTTCCATTAAAGTTATCCAAATTTTGAAAGTGCATGGTAAAAGCTTCATCAACCAAAAAAGCTAAACCATTGCCGTAAGTTCCAATCCAGTAATTGCCTTCCCAATCCTGAAATACTCTTTTAACAAAATTATTTGCTAAACCATTCTTTGTTGAGTAATTAATTACCTCGGAGTAACCATTTTCTTTATCTTCAGCGGGAATTAGCTTAAAAATACCTTTGCCAAAAGTGCTTACCCAAAGTATATTTTCATTGTCTTCTAAGATCGATTGAACATTTTCATAATTTAACCCATGCTGTTCACCAATGTTTATTAACTCATACGATTCAAATTTTTCGCCCTTTTCCAATAACCGAAAAAATCCTGAATCTTCTGTTCCAATCCAATATACATTTTTAGTATTCCCTTTAGTAATAGATTGAACCGATATATAATCTAACTGTTCAATAGTATATTTTTTGATAAATCGGTTTTCTTTAAGTTCAAATAAGGCTAAACCGCTAGTGGTTCCAATCAAGAATTGACTATTTCCAACAGCCAGTGTGGAATAAATTAGCTCACCTTCAAATTCATCGGTATAAAACTCAATCTTCTTATTTTGATCTACACGAATTAAACCATTATTCTGCGAAGCAATAATAACATTTCCTTTTTGATCTTCTGTAATATCAGTAATGCTGCTACTCACAACATCGCCGGTTTTTAAAAGCTTAAAATCTATTCCATCATAGTAAGTAATCTGTCCCGAATTATGTCCAAACCAGAGCATACCACTTTTATCGAGATAACTTGATGTAACAAATCCATTAGTAAGTGTATCATCGGCTTCGCTTACTTTAAATTGAAACCCATCGAAACGGCATAAACCTTCACCCGTGCCAATCCAAATAAAACCATTTTGATCTTCAGCAATGGTATAAACAAACGGATGACTCAAACCTTCTTCAATTCCATATTCTTTAAACTGATATACCTGACCAAAGATATTTTGTCCGAAGAATAGAAGGATTATTGTTATGGTAATAGTTGTTTTTAAGCTTTTCATAAGCTATTAATTTGTTTTCTTTTTAACACCAATTGAATATTTGTACTTTGGCACACCACCAATAGGAATTGTGTAGAATGGTAGCAGCTCTCCATACTGGTTTTTTACAGAGATAACTACATTATTATTCTTTACCGGGGGATTTTTTCTTTTGATAAACTGAAAATCGAGCGATGTATTTTTCTCTTCTTCTAAAATAACAAACTCACTTTCTGTCCATCCGTCATCACCGGAAATTTTACACGGCAAACCTGCTCTTCCTACAGATACAACCCGTATAATTCCATCGTTATCCCAATCGAAGTTTTTTTGTACCACCTTAATGGTTTTATCATCTATATACGGATAGATGTGGGATACCTCATTGGGATCGTTATGCATTCTGAAACTATATTCGTAGGCAAATGCATTCGCTCCTTCAATGCGTTTATTTTCATTTTGCGATGTACTTACAAAATAGCGATACATATTTCCATCATCGCCGACAACTCCTTCGCAAATTACTTTAAAGATGTAGCCTCCGTATTTTTCGTAATACTCTCCTTCGGTTGGATTAAACGGACCAAATGTATACCAGTCTTTATCATACCTAGGGTTTTCTCCAAACACTTTCTTAGCTAAAAGATTTCCACTTTTATATTCACCAACAGGATCTATTCCCTGTGCATCTTTGTTGGTATAACTGCCAACACCACCATAAATCGAATATTCCATTTTGGTATCCCAAAAGCCATTAATTTCATCGTGTTCTCCTCCGCAATCGGGATCAAAAACACGAATAAATATTGGACTGGTATGTTCTGTAGGTATTAGAACAAAAAATGTTTGCGAAAAATCATCATCGCCCCACGAAATATCAGCTTTTTTACCAAATGTCATTAAATATGGAATATTTTCATCCTCTGCAGGTACTGGTTGTGAAAAAACACTTACACTATACCAGATAATAACTAAAACGATTATCAGTTTTTTCATATACTTGATTTTATTTTTGCTAATTTCTTCCTCTTCGACCTTTTGCTCCAACTACTACAATGTTTTTATAAACACCTTTTTTGTCCGATTCTCCATCGCGGTCTTTTCGGCTAACAACTCCCAACTGCACAATATAGTTCCCAACTGTCGAGTAGATATGACTTACCTCAATGCCTCTTGTTTTTCGTCCGTCACCAAAATCCCAGTAGTACTGGTAGATTTCAAAATCGGTAATATTTGTTTTTCGCCCGTCAAACACAATTTCCTGACCTACCTCAACGGTATCGGGCCCATTGATGTAAACTTGTTTAATATCCTCAACTTCTAACTCGTAAGTAGCCTGAGTATAATAGGTTTCTCCAGTTAACTTATCGATAACATTTAGCTCAAGTGTGTAATCTCCAGGTCCGCTATAACAATGATCAACCCTCAATCCTCTGGCTTTATTTCCATCACCAAACGACCATTCGTATTCTAACATCGATGTATCAGGATTAACAGCTCCGGCTTCATAAAGTTCATAGCAATAGTTGTTTTCCTGTTGTCGTTGCGAATTTTCAAACATCGGATACAATGGTGAAAATGTATAAATATCATCTGAGGTTCTTTCTCTGTCGGAACAGAACATTCCCGTTTTTTTAAACGCATCAATAATCAGAGCAAAATCATTATATCTCGTATTTATTGGCGGATCCATAGGTATTGGCTTATGCCATTCGCCATTCACTTTTTCCGAATAAAAAATATCTAATCGGCCAATACTTTCATGCTCATCAGACGAAAAGTATAACCTACCCGAACTATGTATAAAAGGAAAAAACTCATTACCTGATGTATTTATACTTGGTCCTAGATTTTGAGGTGGTCCCCAATTTCCATTTTCAAGCTCACAAACATAAATATCAGTACCACCGTAACCGCCCTCCATATCTGAAACAAAATATAAAAATTGCTCATCTTCACTTAATGATGGATGTGCAAAATTATATGCTTTATTATTATACTTAAAAGGTGTTGGATTACTCCAACCTGATCGTCTGCTATACTTAGAATAGTAAATTCCTAACTTATTATTTTTATTAATTGAATTCCCAATTCGCTTTTTAATATCGATATTGCGTGTGAAATATATTTCTGTTCCTCGTCCGTTAAATGTTGCAGGCCCTTCGTTATAAGGTGTCATATATTCCTTTAAAAATACCTCCGGATCTCCCCATGTATTTCTTCTTCCTTCCTCAACATAATAAATATCAAGTAATGGAAGATTTTCTTTCTCATCAGAATAATTAATAAAAATCGCGTTTTTTCGGTTTGAACAAAACACTATATCTCCTCGGTAATATACCGGAGCAAACTCATCATATTTTGTAGTATTAAAAGGCAACAGGCTAATAGTATAATCCTGCGCAAAAGTAGGAAAAACCAATACCACAGCTAAAAAACAAAGTAATATGTTTGTTTTAATTTTCATATTAAAAATACCTTGGACTTACCGCCCTAATTCTGTATTTAAATTCGTATCGTAAAATTATTTCTAGTGAGCCATTGTGTTGACCTGCCAAATCTCCGCCTGCTATATCATAAGCAACACCTGCTCTTATTTGTTCAGTTGCCTGATATTCGGCCATAAATGAATATTCATTACTCATGCGATAAGTGCCACCAAACCACACCGCATCGTAGAAGATAAAATGCGCACCAGCATCAAATTGTAACCCATTATTTAATCGATACCGAAACAACGCTGTTGGCCTTACTCTTACTTTATCGCTAAAGCTATATAAAAATCCGGCTGTAAACAGAAAATCGTAATTTTCAGGACTAACCGACATATTTTTTTGTGAATTCTTCACTTCGTAGGATAATAACTTGGGTACCGATAGTCCTGCAAAAAACTGATCGGTATAATAATACACACCAACTCCGGCATTCGGAAAAACCTCAGATTCATCAACTAAATAATCATCTGTAGCTCCTTCTGGTTCAGCTACCACATCTGAATAATTCCCTTGAAAAAATGTTGCTCCAGCTCTTAAACCTAAAGATAATCTACCTTGTCCTAATTGAAATCGGAAAGCATAATTTCCATACACTTCAAAATAGTCGGTAACACCTATCTCTTCATGGAAGATAAACAATCCAGCAGCATTTTTCTCATCTTTAAATGGAGCATGACTACTCAACGTTTGTGTAACCGGAGCTCCTTCAAAACCCATCCATTGGTTTCGGTATAATATGATATTACTAAAACACTCACGGCTACCTGTATACGCTGGATTTATAGCTAAGCCATTCACCCAGTACTGACTATAAATAGGTTCGTAGCGTTGTCCTATTTTTAAGTTTGGATCTGCTTCACTTACGTTTGGATCTACTCCCTGGGCCTTAAGCATTAATGAATTTAATGCAATCAATAAAAGTAGTATGTATTTATTTCTTAGCATTAATATCTTTTTAATACAATAAACCCTTTATGCGTTTGGGCAACACCATCGTCAGTTACAATTAGTATATAATAGTAAGTATCTTCGGGTAAGTCTTTTTCATCTTCGTTTTTACCATCCCAACCCATTTCAACTTCAGCACCCTTTTTATTATAAACTTCTGTTCCCCAACGATTATAAATTATTAATTGCTTTTCATCCGAATTTTCGATTCCATTAAATTTAAGATAATCGTTTACTCCATCACCATTAGGTGTAAATCCTGTTGGAGTAAATAACTCCTGTAAACGGATGGAAACATTAACTGTAGTATCTTCACATTCGCGTTTACTTATGGTCCATGTAACCGAAATTTGATTTTGTCCCTGATCGTTTAAGTCTGTTAGGGTTGTTTCCAAACTATTTTCTGTTTCAGAAAAGTTACCTCCTCCTAAAAGCATTTCCCACAAGCTGGTAAGTTCATACTGATCAGGATTTATATAACTGCCCTTTAAAGTAACTGAATCGACAAAATACAAGATCGTATCTTGCGGATTTACATAGATATTGTAGGGTCGTTCGTAAAAATCAACATCAACGGTATCTTGATCTTCGCACTGCCAGTTAATCTCTTTCCACTCAAATTTATATTGAGCAGCTGTATCAACAGTTACTATGGCATTGGATGCATTAACATCATCAAATGTTGAGTTTCCAAGAGTGGACACCTGCGACCAATAACCTGTCCCTAAGGTTGGCGTTGCCGATAGTTGATAACTTAATTCACAATTTTCATCGGGGCTACTACCTGCATCAGCAACAGGATTACCATAAACATGGATTTTGGTTAAGCCTGTCATATCAGTTGCTTCACAGCCATTATCATCTGTAACAGCTATAACTGTATAATCATATATCTCACTTTCACTTGTTGTTTCTGGAGAAACTAAGGGATTATACTGTGTGTCATTAATCGGATTGGATGTAAAGTCATTAAATCCATCATTATACGTTATAATGTATGGTATTTTACCTTCGGTAATATCTATATCCAAAGTTTTTTCTTCTCCGCTACAAACAGAATCTTCCAAATTTTGAATAGTAGCTACAGGTAATACATAAATATTTACACGTACTGTATCTGAGATGCTTGAACAGCAATCATCCAAACCTGAAAAAACTTTTCTTCTAAAATAAGTTGTGTCGGTTAACGCTACCGGCTGGTAATCTTTACTAGTTGCATTTGAAGAAATATCAGTCCATGAAATTGCATCGGCACTTTTCTGCCATTGATATGAGTACGACCCAGCACCAGCACCTCCGGTAGGTTCAGAGGCAATAATTTGCTGTGGAGGTGTTCCGTAACAAGTATAAATTACGGGTTCTGTAGTAATCGTATCATCAGTAATTAAAGGCAGCACATTCACTTTATGCGGATCGCTAAAATCTTCACAATCATCAGATATGATAACGCGACGATAATACATGGTTTCTACTAAATTGGAAGGTGCCAAATCTTTTCTTGTCGAATCTATATATTCCCATGACCCACTTTCGGTTTTTTTCTGCCAATTAATACTATCGGTACCTAAACCTAAACCACCCTCATGTACTTCCCCAATAATAACATCGGGTATTTGCCCATAACAAATTTCCTGATCATCTGATAAGACATTATTTGAAATCTGCGGCAACCCAACAATCTCTACATAACTTGTTGTATCGTAACACGCACCCGATTGAACTATTCTACGAACAAGCGTTGTGTCGGAAACCGTACCATGTAAATACGTTGTATCGTTAAGGGCATTGTCTGTTGTCCAGCTTTGTTCATCGAAACTATATTGCCAGGTATAATTGTAATCGCTATAATTACCACCGGTTACAATTGCACTTGTTCCTGTAATCGTATCAGCCTCGTTACCAATGCAAATTACAGTGTCGTCACCAAAAATCTGATTGTTGACTATGTTGTTTTGAATAATAATTTCTACACTGTTTCCATAATCTGTAATAGTGCCAGACGTAACTACTCTTCTGTAAAAAATTGTATCGCTTAAAATTGGTGGTTGAAAGTCTCTGCTATTAGCATCAGTAATATTAGTCCATGAACTAACTTCTCCATCAGGACTTTCCTGCCACTGATAAGTATATGTTCCATTTCCACCTCGAGGTTCCGATCCTGAAATTAATTCTGGAACTGAATTCATACAAACCTCTTGATCAGAAGAAATATTATTAAATAAAAAACCGGTTAAACGTATTTTTCTATTAATATTCAAACCACCTTTAGTACCATTCCTTGCTTTTCTTGACTCAAAAACATACGGTAAATACTCTTCTACAAATCCTTTTGAACCTCCCAAAAAGATCTGTTCAGTCAACGAAAATGGAATAGGATTTTTTACTATTAAAACTCCTCCGCCTCCGCCTCCGCCTGGACCTGCAATACCGTCAGTTTTAACTAAACCTCCTGATCCACCTTTAACTGAAAAGTCAACAGTTCCATGAATTGAATCTACATCGAATACAATTGATCCACCTGCACCACCACCACCACCAGAAGCTATTGCAACTTCTGTTACACTTTCTCCATCAGCAATTATCGCATTACTATTTCCTTTAACATTTTTAGCAATTAAAACAACAATACCTCCACCATTACCTCCACGTGTCGCTTTTCTTGAAATATCCGTATAAGTACCTGATCCACCACCTCCTCCTAGAAAGAAAATTGTATCTTCTTCTATGCTATTTGTAATACTTCCTCCGTCAAATCCACCTAGTGAATTCCACTGGCTACTTCCGTCATAAAAATAATCTGGATTATCTTCATAGGCTGGAGTATAACTGCATGTAGCCGTGTCCTCTTCACCTCCATATCCACCATTTCCATAATTACCACCTCCTCCGCCTCCTGAGAATCTGGCATTTCCACCGCCTCCTCCATTAGCCCATCTGCCTATCCCTTTTCTATAAACTGAACTGGTCTTTGAAACTCCTTCTCCTTTAAAACCTGCACTAGCATTATCATTTGATTCTTCAAAATATAATGAACTATACAATGCAGAATCTTTAAAAGCGCAATTGTTGCCATAGCTTGTACTATCATATAAAAAAGGTTCAGCACCTCGGAAGCCTTTTCCTGTAACGTCAATATTTGCATTTAAGAAAAGAGTATCACTAACCATTAACGCCAATATACCGCCCTTTTCACCGTCCCAAGCATCGCAGGTAAGTTCTCCATCAACTGAAACATTTTTATAAGACGGAACTTTGACTAATTGAACCGAATCTTCTACGTCATAAGAAAATCTTAGAGGCACACTAAAAAACACAGTATCTGCACTAACTTTTTTGACTAAAATTATTTCATACTGACCAGCATTATTTGCTGATAAAACCACTCCAAAATTAAAAGGTTGAGCAGCTGTAATCGTTCGAGCTTCTGCTCCTTTCGCCTGGTAGATCATGACCGTATCGTTGGCACTAAAAACAGAAGGGTTGGTAACCTCAATGGTATCTTTGCTTGGATAGATAGAATCTACTGCAGAGTAGAAATTCACCACACCGGAAATGGAGGTTTGTGAAAAACCTGAA
This sequence comes from Bacteroidota bacterium, assembly GCA_020444275.1. Lineage (GTDB taxonomy): Bacteria > Bacteroidota > Bacteroidia > Bacteroidales > UBA12077 > UBA12077. Next base: position 137,535 of record JAHLLG010000007.1, read on the forward strand.
TTTGCAATCAGTAGTAAAATAAAAAAAGATATGGTAAATAAAATCTCCCTTTTCAAAGCCCAAAAAAATTATTTTTTCAATTCAAAAGTCCAATATATAACAAATATATGAATATTTTGTATGAATGACCTAACTTTTTAAGAATAATACCCTGTTAGAAGTTGCATTGTATATCAACTAAAAAATAATATGCCGAAATCATTAAAAGATACTATAAATATGTTTTGTAGAGGTTATAATAATCTACTCTGTTGTTTTATAAATCGGAAAGGTAACATAAAACGTTGTTCCGCCTTCCGTGTTTTGTTCAGGTTGATCTACTTGTGTTTCGTACCAGATTTCACCGCCCGCATTCACTACAATATTTTTCACAATGGCTAAGCCCAAGCCCATGCCGCTTGATTTAGTTGTAAAGTTCGGTATAAAAAGTTTTTCTTTCAACTCATCAGGGATTCCTTTACCATTATCTCGAATACTTATTTTAACATGATCCTTGATTAATTTCAGACCTATTTTTATTTCTGTATTTCGGTTTTTTGGTACGGCTTGAATACCGTTTTGAATTAAATTACTAAATACAATTAAAACCTGCTCTTTGTCGGCATACACGAACAACTCTTCAATTCCATCAAAATCGGTATAAAATGTAACATTCTCTGTGCTTTCAAATAAATTAATTGTTTCGTTCAGCTTAGCAACAATATCCACCTCTTCGGCTCGTGCTCTTGGCATTTTAGCAAAATTCGAAAACTCGGTGGCAATACTAGATAGATTATTTATTTGGCTGATTAGCGAATTGGAGAATTTTTCAAGACGTTGATCAAAATCAGGGATTCCGTCTTTCCAGGCTTTTTGCAAATACTGAACCGAAAGTTTCATTGGGGTGAGCGGATTTTTAATTTCGTGAGCAATTTGTTTTGCCATCTCGCGCCATGCCGACTCCCGTTCCGATTTTGCCAGTCTCTCTGCATTTTCGGTTAGCTCACTTACCATTCGGTTATACTCTTTAATTAAACTTCCTATCTCATCGTGACTGGTATATGCAATAGGTTCATTTTTCTTTCCCAGATCAATTGCCCTGAATCGCTCCTGAATTAACTCCAATGGTTTCGTAATATTATTAGATACAAAAACCGCTACAATTACCGATATTAGAATTAAGAAAAAGTAGATGTTTACTACCGCTACCACAACAGTATATATTTCCTTCTTAAGCTCACTTTGCTTGGTAAAATAAGGTAAGTTGATGTATGCTAAAAGTTGGTTTTCATCATTTAAAAAAGGAACATAGGCAGAATAATAACTTAATCCGCCAATAGACTCTTTGTGAATATACTTGCCCTTTTTATTGGCCACAAGCTGCCTGTAAGCTTCGGTATCCATTTTATTTCCCATCAATCCTTTCTCAAAGATTTGGGATTGTGATGAAGCTAAAAGATTACCCTCAAAATCGTACAGATTTATATCGATATTAAAAACGCCGGAAAATTTAATCAGCAAATAATTTAGATAATCGTAATCGTCTGAAGTTAGCTCAAAATCACCACCCAGCTTATGTTCCATTTCAGTTCGTACCGATTGAATTTTCTCTCCAATACGTTCATAGAGGTTTCGCTCAAACTGGTTTACATTATAGAATATGGTTCCAAATCCTACAATAATTAGCGACAATAACAAAACGCCAATCATGGAGAATTTGATCTTATTCTTAAAATCATAATTAAATTCTCTAAGGTTGTGTGGAAACCTCATTCCAAAAACAACCATTGTATACAAGATGTAATAAAACACAAAAATGTAAGAGAACGATGCCAAAACATCTATGAAACGAACTTTTTTATTTGTTATAACAATTTGGGTTGATTCATCAAATGTATATACCAAATGATCGTAACGATTATCGTTAGTAAAAAAGAATTCCTGTTCTGATTTCCAGGTCTCAGGAATTGTTAGCTGGTATGAAAACTCTCCAGAACGTGTTATTAAATCGCCATCGCGATATTTGGCATATGAATAGTCGTTTAATACTGATGAACCATTCATTTTACTATCGAGCAGTAATTCTGGGTATCCCAGTTCCTGGCTTACCAACTTGGAATCGATATATACGAACAGAGAAACCTCATTTTTCCAATCTTTCTTTTTAAAAATAAACTGCCCCAGGTATCTGATCCTGCCTCCTTCGTTCTCAAGAAAATAAAACCGGCTGTTTTGGAGCTTAACCCCTTCATTTTCGTAAAGGTCATTGAAAAATGAATAGCAGTGAACAATTTCGGTGCTGTTTTCAAGAAGAATCGTTAAATCATCACGAGGAGTACAAGTTGATATTTGCAGATCGTATTTCCTAAAATATCCACTAAAATAGTTCATTTGCAAATGCTCTTTTATTGCGCCTTCGTTTTGAAGATGCCAGGTAAGCAAGTCCCTGACAATGGTATCATTTTCAATTTCTTTTTCTAATCCTTCAAGCAACATTTCAGCAATCTGATCACGCTCATTTGCCAAATTTAAGGCGAGTACTTTTTTTGTTTCATGCTCCTTTTGTGCACTTATAACTGTAATAAAACCAACAGTGTACAATGCCAGCATTAGCAACAGAGCAATTATAACAGCATATGTATATGATTTTTTTTCTAACCTAACATAGGCGAGGTATATAAATAAAATTCCATAAAAGGCAAGTGAAAAAATCTTTAACTGAAATGAAAAAAGATTTACAATAACTGAAAGAATAAGCAAAAGCGGAATAAATGCAATTATAAAATCTTTAAATCGTATATTGGATTCCATAATTCTTAATAACCGATCGATAAAAAAGAATTGCGATGCCAAAAGTAACGCAATGATAATAAATCCAATAACGCTATATACACTTAAACTGAAGAATTGATACACATTAAATGCAATACTCGAATGTAAAATAATACTTTCGAAGAAATAGTGAATAAATCCAAAAAAAACGAACGTTATGATTACTGATAATCCCAGAAAAATATATTTTAACCATCTCAGTTTAGGAAAGATCAATCTAAACTCAATATAAAATAGCGAAAAAAAGAAGAAAATAAACAAGGAGTGTAACAAGAGATCTCCCAAAGATGGCACCCAGCTCGATATGGCAAAATAATGTGGTTTAAATAGTTCTAGCTGTTTAAATACAGCTGGAAAATTATTCTCCAACATGATATATCTTAATAAAACAAGAAAAACAGCCAGAATTAATAAAAAGAGAATTTTAAAGTTTTCTTTACGCACCAAAGAGAGCGACTTACGTATGACAAGAAAAAAAAGAAGAATAGCTATAAAATAGAAAAGACTTGCTAAAAGAACATTTGCCTTGTGGTAAATAAAATTAGACTCTATTTGGAATGAGAACAGATAATTACCCAGGTGATCAGTTATTGGATAACCTTTTGATTGGTCAACAAGAACAGATACCGGAATATCAATATTATATTCATGAAAAAAATTACTCTGAATAAACTCATTTTGATATGAATATTCGTGTTTTATAAGAATTAACCCGAACAGTTCGTTTCCGTTTACATGATTACGACGAACAATGAACCAACCATTTTTCAGTTTCCCGACGTCGCTATACAACTGATTATCAATCTTAAAATTTTCAACCGGAACGGAGTTATCTGACCAAAATATTAACGAATCCGATGAATATCCTAAAATTACAATTCCCTCTTCACGAAATAGATTTTTGGAAATGAAATTGAGTTGATACATTAGCTGCTCTAGAGAAGTTGAATCGAGCTTTTCTTCAATATCAGCTAATAATTGATCAACTTTTTGGGTTTTATTCGCTATGACCTTTTGAACATAATCAAACTCTTTAGTCCCACTGGGTTTTAAACGTATATTATTTTCGAACACAATAGCCATTAACAACACTACAACAAATGCTATTAAAAACTTCAGACGATTTATAAACCCTATAATTTTCATGATTTCCTGAAAGCTAATAATAAATTAACGTTTACAATGTACTAATTAAAATTCATATTATAACCTATTTATGATGATATGGTTCGCCTCTGATTATGGTCATTGCCCTGTACAATTGCTCAACAAATATTAAACGTACCATTTGATGAGAAAAAGTCATATCGGATAAAGAGATTTTTGTATTTGCTTTTTGATACACCTCTCTTGAAAAACCATACGGCCCTCCGACTACAAAGATTAGTGTTTTTAATCCGGCAATCATCTTTTTTTCAATAAATTGTGAAAAATTTACTGAAGAATACTTTTTACCGTTTTCGTCGAGAAGAACCAGAAAATCAGCACGATCTAGTTGATTTAATATTAATTCCCCCTCCTTTTGCTTTTGGATATCCTCTGTTAAATTCTTGGTATTTTTTAAATCAGGGATTACGATCATCTCGAAAGGAACATAATGCTTTAATCGCTTGATATATTCATCGATACCTTTCTTTAAATAATCAGTATCTGTTTTACCTATTACCAAAAATTTAATTTTCATAAGATGAATCCGTTTTTTTTGTTCGGTAAATTTTTATAATTTTCGCAAAATAAATACCAAAATTACTCATATTGGCATAATTTATGGTTTAGTTTTTGCGACAACATATCGCAAACTTAAGAAGAATTGAAATGAAAACCTTAAAAAAAGCGTTACCATTAATCATTGTATTTTCCTTTGTTTTTAGCTCTGGAGCTACAAATTATAGTGATGAAGTACCACGTGATATAGCTATTGCATTTAAGGTGGGAAACGCTGAAGAGCTTGCTAAATATTTTAATAATACCATAGAATTAATCATTTTAGACACAGAAGATGTTTACAGCAAAATTCAAGCGCAACAAATAATAGACAACTTTTTTGCTGAACATTACCCAAAAAGTTTCGAGTTTATTCACCAGGGAGGAAAAGGTGAATCAAAGTTTGCGATAGGAAAACTGGTTACTTTTAATGGTACTTTCAGGGTTACTCTTCTGATTAAGGATAAAAATGAACAACCTTTAATTCACCAACTCAGAATAGAAACAGAAAATGACTGATCAGCACCTTAAGGATTTCATTCAAAATGCCATTCAAGAAGATATTGGCGATGGTGATCACTCCTCGTTATCGTGCATCCCTGAGACTGCTACCGGGAAAGCGCAGTTACTTATTAAGCAAGATGGTATTTTAGCCGGAATGGAAATTGCAAAAAAAGTATTTAACCTTATTGATTCCACGCTTAGCTTTGAGCAGTTTCTATTCGATGGTAATGAGATACATAAAGGCGACCGCGCTTTTATTGTTGAAGGTAAAGTACATTCTATTTTACAAGCAGAGCGACTGGTACTCAATATTATGCAGCGCATGAGTGGTATTGCTACGAATACCAAAGCTTATGTTGACAAATTAATTGGAACGAATACCAAAGTTCTTGATACCCGAAAAACCACTCCCGGCATGCGTTATCTCGAGAAACTTGCTGTAAAAATTGGTGGTGGAGAAAATCATCGAATGGGATTATACGATATGATTATGTTAAAAGATAATCATATTGATTTTGCCGGAGGAATAGAACCTGCAATTACCAAAGCAAATGAGTATCTGAAAAAACACAAAAAAAATATTCATATTGAAATAGAAGCAAGAAATCTTAACGAAGTAAAAGAAATTTTACGAGTTGGGAGTATAAATCGTATTATGCTCGATAATTTTACTTATGATGACACACGAGAGGCCGTTCAACTGATTAATGGTAAGTACGAAACAGAATCCTCGGGTGGTATTACCCTGGATACTATTAGAAACTATGCAGTTTGCGGTGTGGATTACATTTCGGTTGGCGCATTAACTCATCAGATAAAAAGTTTGGATATGAGCTTAAAAGCTATTTAATTTACGGTATAGTTAATAGCTAAAAGTTCAGAATAAACATGTCAGATAGTTCAACGAAAACATCTTTCTTAAAATTAAAAATAATTCAGTTTAAAGATAGAGCGAAAAAAGCTTCTATTCCAGGATTTGATGGTGTTCCTGTTTATTATGTTGTGAAATTCTTTATTTCAGGAGCTAAAAACGGTTATTTGGCAACCCGTGCCTCAGCAATAGCCTTTAACTTTGCTCTGGCCATATTTCCAACCATGTTGTTTTTGTTTACCTTAATCCCATTTATCCCGGTTAAAAACCTGCAAACAGAACTTTTTCAGTTAATCAAAGATTTTCTTCCTCAAAATGCCTTTCAGTATTTCGAATCAACTTTGGTTTCTGTGGTTACCGTTAAAAAAATTGGTGTTTTTTCATTGGGTGCATTTGCCAGTTTAATTTTCTCAACAAATGCAGTACACGCTCTCATACAGTCATTTAACAATACATACCATACCATTGATACAAGGAACTGGACAGCAATCCGAATCGTTTCAACCTTTCTGGTATTTATGATTTTTATATTAATAGCCACTTCGGTATTGCTCATCACTTTTGGTCAGTTTATTCTGCAGGAGTTGGTTAGCACAGGTATACTTAAGATGAACATTATTTATTATTTAATTGCCACTACAAAATGGATTGTAATTGTAGCATTATTCTTTTTCTCTATATCGTTCTTATACTATTATGCACCGGCAAAAAAAACACAGTGGAAATTCATTTCAGCAGGATCAACACTGGCTACATTTTTAGCACTTTTAACTTCGCTAGGTTTTTCGTATTTTGTAAACAATTTTGGACAATATAATAAATTATACGGTTCTATCGGAACAATTATGGTAGTTCTATTGTGGTTATATTTTAACTCTTTTGCGCTTATTCTGGGATTTGAACTTAATGCTAGTATAAACAATGCGCAATTGGAGAATAGTATTGATTAAACCCTTTGTGCTATGGATAAAAAATATGACAAAATAAGAAATGATTACCGGCAAAAGCCATTTGGTAAAAAAATTGCCGAACGCGATCCGTTTAAGCAGTTTACTGATTGGATGGACATGGCAATTGATGCCGGCATTAAAGAACCAACAGCTATGTCGCTTGCTACTGTTGGTAAAAATATGCAACCTTCAAGCAGAATGGTTCTTCTAAAAGAAATTAGAAACGATAATTTTATTTTTTATTCTAATTACGACAGTAAAAAGGGTAAACAAATAACAGAAAACCCGTTTGGAAGTTTACTCTTTTATTGGGCTGAACTTGAAAAACAAATTCGTATTGAAGGAAGAATTGAAAAGGCATCCAGGGAAATTTCCGAAGAATACTATTTAACTCGATCAGCAAAAAGAAGAATTGGAGCCTGGGCATCGCCGCAAAGCCAGGAAATACCCAATAGAAAATATCTGGAAGACAAACAGGCAGAGTTCGAAAAGAGATTTTCAGGCGAGCCCACAAAGAAACCTGATAACTGGGGTGGGTATATATTAATACCATATAAAATGGAATTTTGGCAAGGAAGACCAAATCGTTTGCACGATCGAATTGAGTATTACCTGGATGACAACGAATGGAAAATACGACGACTAGCTCCTTAAAACATTAACCATTGGCAGACAATAATCAAACAAAAAATAGTAATCCAAAATTAACCACTTTTGGAGGTGTGTTTACACCTTCTTTGCTCACAATTTTAGGTGTTATCATGTATCTAAGATTCGGTTGGGTTGTGGGAAACGTTGGCCTTGCCGGAACACTAATCATAGTAACACTTTCAACCTCTATTACCTTTTTAACAGCACTATCGATTGCTGCAATTGCTACCAATGCGCCAATAAAAAGTGGTGGAGCATATTACATGATAAGCCGCTCACTGGGAATAGAAATTGGAGGGGCCATAGGAATTCCTTTATACCTGGCACAAGCATTTTCTATAGCGCTTTATGTTATTGGATTTTCAGAGAGTATTGTATCCATATTCCCCGGATTAGACATTAAATTGATTGGAATAGTTACCACTTTAATTCTGGGTATATTAGCACTGTTTTCAACAAAAGCTGCAATTCGCGCGCAATTTTTTATTCTAGGAGTGATTGCCGTATCACTTTTATCACTTGTTTTTGGCAGTCCCATAGAAAACTCACAAATAGAAATTTGGGGAGTACCTGCCGAAAAATCCGTAGATTTCTGGAAAGTATTTGCTGTATTCTTCCCTGCAGTAACAGGAATTATGGCAGGTGTTAATATGTCGGGCGACTTAAAAGATCCTGCTCGCTCCATTCCTAAAGGAACATTTCTTGCTGTAGCTGTTGGTTATATTATTTATATGACATTACCTTTAGTCTTAGCCAGCAGAGCCGATGCAAAAACGCTTGTTGAAAATCCTTTAATAATGCAGCAAATTGCATTCTGGGGCGGAGCAATATTACTCGGAATCTGGGGAGCTACATTATCAAGTGCAGTAGGAAGTTTATTAGGCGCACCAAGAGTTTTACAGGCCTTAACCAACGATAAGGTAATTCCACGTCCATTATCATTTTTAGGTAAAGGATCAGGGAAAGAACAAATACCTAGAGCAGCAACCATATTTACTATTATACTTACTCTGGTTTTAGTTTATCTTGGAAATTTAAATACCATTGCTCCTATACTTACCATGTTTTTCTTAACAACCTATGGTATATTAAATATTACCGCAGCCATTGAAAAGTTAGTTGAAAGTCCATCGTTCAGACCTAAATTTAAAGTTCACTGGTTTTTCTCTTTACTAGGAACTGTGGGTTGTGTTGCTGTGATGTTCTTAATAAATCCTTTAGCAACTATTCTAGCAATTGTTTTTATTATAATTGTTTATATATGGTTAAGCCGACGCAATTTAAAAGCAACATGGGGCGATGTGCGAAGCGGGATGTTATTGCAAATCATACGTTATGCTTTATTAAGATTGGAAAAAGATGCCAGTCCAAAAAGCTGGCGCCCAAATATCCTGGTACTATCAGGATCATTATCAAAACGATGGCATTTAATTGAATTTGCCAATGGAATAACCCAGGAGAAAGGCCTGTTTACGATTACAACTATATTATCGGAAAAAGAAACACCACAGGAAAAAGTTACTAATTTTGAAAAGCAGCTTACCGATTATTTAAATAATAAAAAAATAAGAGCATTAGTTAGAGTTACACGCGCAGAAAAGATTTTTCAGGGTGCCATCCAAATGGTTAATTCTTACGGATTAGGATTGCTGGTACCTAACACCATATTGCTCGGTGAATCTAAAGTTGCAGATCATAAAGAGGAATATGCAAACATGATCAGGCATTTCTATAAATCGAAAAGAAATGTTGTAATTATGCAAGATTTTATTTCAGATGATTTTAGAAATAAAAAATCTGTTGACATCTGGTGGGGCGGTTTAAAAGGCAATGGCGGATTAATGATGATTTTAGGATATTTAATGTACAACAGCCCATACTGGAGAGATATCCAGATAAATATTAAGATGTTGGTTAAAACAGAGGAAGCAGCTGTTATCGCTCGTAAAAACCTTACACAGCTTTTATCAGGAATGCGCGTTAACTTTAACACAAAAGTTATCGTTTCGAAAAAACAGTCATTTTGGGAAATTTTAAAAATCGAGTCGGCAAGCAGCGATCTGGTAATGCTTGGATTAAAAGCACCGGATGATAATTTTGGAGATTATTTTGACAGATTGAAACAAAACACCAAAAGTATCAAAAAGAAAATTTTTGTGCTTGCATCGCAAGATATTGAATTTAAGGATGTACTCAGCTAAAAAAAGCACATCTTTCAGGATGTGCTTTTAAGTTAAAATCTTTGAATTCTACTGACAATGTAGATATTTATTTACCAATTTTCTTAGTTCTTCTTCCTTACCATATAACCTTTCGCTTAAATCTTTATCGTTAAATGATTTTAACTTTTCGACTATTTGATCAATTAAACCAGCAGGAAAGATTCCGTTATTCTCAAAAAACTCGCGTTTTTCAAGTAATTTATCAGCCGACTCCCAGCATGATTGTGGTAAATATTCTAATTTTTCGAGTTTATCTTTATGCTCTTCATCAAAAATATTTACATCCATATAAAGCTTTTCTGCTAATTCTAAAGCATTTGGCATTTCCAGGCCATGTTGAGCTGCCAAAATAATACCCGCCATATACAAATATAAATTTGCAGATCCATCTCCGGAACGCAACTCAACAGTTTGTTTTCCTGGAACATAAGGAATTCTTCCTGTTTCTTGTGGGTTAGCATCTTTAATCATGCTTGTATCGGCAATCCAACCCAGTGGAACACGAACCAGTACTGAACGGTTACTATCGCCCCAGCAGATATTGGTTGGTGCCTCCTGATGTGGTACCAGGCGCAAGTATGAAGTTGGAATTGTATTACCAAATGCAGTTAATGGTGCTGCTAAATCCAGAATACCGGAAATCATTTTTCTGGCTTCGTCACTTAACTTACCATCTTTAACCATGATATTATCACCATCCTTTTCAAGCAACATGTGAATATGCATTCCGCTACCTGCTTTACCAACTGTAATTTTTGGAGCAAAACTAATATTTACACCATATTCATCGCCAAGCATACGTAAAATCCACTTAGCAATAACCAGTTGATCAACGGCATCTTGCGGATCTACAGGTAAAAATTCTATCTCTTGTTGTTCGTATAATTCATCTTCGGTTTCAAAATTTCCAACTTCGGAGTGTCCATACTTAATCTGTCCACCACATTGAGCGATTAAGCTCATGGCTTCTTTTCTGATATGTCCGTTTTTAGTAAATGGTGGAGATTCGTGATATCCTTTTTGATCAACTCCCGGATACATTTCTTCTCTTTCGCTTACCACATAGTATTCCAACTCTCCCATTGCTTTAAAATCATATCCGGTTGATTTGCGGAATTCTTCAATTGCTTTTCTTAAAATATGTTCTGGTGCACTTTCCAATGGTTCTCCATCGCGATTATAAAAGCTGCATAAAATATCTAATGTTGGATACTCCGAAAATGGATTTACAAAAGCAGTTTTAAAACGTGGGATAACATACAGATCGCTGGAACCAGCTTCTATATATGAAAACAAACTTGATCCGTCAACACGTTCACCTGTTGAAAGTAGATCTTCTAAATGTTGTTTGCTGTTTAAAACAAAATTTAACGATTTTAGTTTTCCGTCTTCACCAACATAACGGAAATTGATCATTTCAATTTCATTCTCTTCAATGAAATAAATAATATCCTGACGTGTAAACTCTGCTGCAGGTTTCTTTAAAAACTGAACCAGCGGATTCGGGTTTAATCGTATTTCTAACTCTTTCATATCATGTAGTTTTATTTAACAAAAAAGGACTACTAAACTAGTGAGAAAACTTTAAAAGTCAATAGCTTGTAGTCCCTTTTTATATATGTTTCTAAATATGTTTTTTTACCAACTGAAAATCAGTTATAATATTTATTTTTTCAGGCTGGTTATTCTCTCCTCCAACACTTTTATTTTAGCCTCAGCATCTTCCTTTTTCTTCTTCTCAACATTTACAACTTTTTCTGGTGCGTTGTTAACAAATCGCTCATTACTTAGCTTTTTCATTACCGAATTTAAGAACCCTTTATTATAATCAAGCTCTTCTTGAAGCTTTTTAAGCTCCTCTTCAACATCAACTAAATCGCCCAGCTCAATATAAAACTCGGCAGATTTAACCATAAATGTTACCGCCCCTTCAATTTTTGTCTCGGTTGATTCAATATCAGAAAGATTAGCCATCTTTACAATACAAGCATCATATTGATTTTCATAATCACCTTTAATTTTTAAAGAGATTTGTTCTTTCTGTGCAATATTATTTTCATTACGAATATTTCTTACTCCTGAAATAACCTCTTTCACAAATTCAAACGCTTCAATAATTTCTTCATCGTATTTTTCAGATTCAGGCATTTTTTCAATCATCAGGCTTTCACTATCTTTTCTATCTCCCATTAACTGCCAAATCTCTTCGGTGATAAAAGGCATAAACGGATGAAGCAGTTTAACCATAATATCGAAAAATGACATCGTCGCTTCAAATGTTGCTTTATCAATTGGTTTTTGATAAGCAGGCTTTACCAGTTCCAGATACCAGGAAGAAAACTCGTCCCAGAAAAGCTTATAAACTGACATTAGAGCATCCGATAGTCTAAATTTTTCGTATAAATCGTTGATTTGTTCTATTTCACTATTTAATCTGTTTTTAAACCAATCAATAGCCTGTTTAGCAGATTCAGGTTGTTCTATACTCTCATCAATATTCCAGTTTTTTACCAATCGGAATGCATTCCAGATTTTATTACCAAAATTACGTCCTTGTTCTGTTAAACTCTCATCAAATAGCAAATCGCCACCTGCAGGAGAACACAATAACATTCCAACACGAACGCCATCGGCACCATATTTTTTCATTAATCCGATTGGATCAGGAGAGTTACCTAAAGACTTAGACATTTTACGACGCAAATGATCACGTACAATCCCTGTAAGATATACGTTTTTAAATGGCTTTTCTTCTTTATACTCATAACCAGCCATAATCATGCGTGCTACCCAGAAAAAAAGGATTTCCGGTGCAGTTACCAAATCATTGGTCGGATAATAATAATTGTAATCCTCATTGTCGGGCTCGTTTATTCCATCAAAAACAGAAATTGGCCATAACCACGATGAAAACCAGGTATCCAACACATCTTCATCCTGGCGTAGATCATTTATGGTTAGATTTTTATTTCCGGATTTTTCTTGTGCTATCTTAACCGCTTCCTCTTCTGTCTCAGCAACAACATAACCTCCTTCTGGTAAATAGTATGCAGGAATTCGATGTCCCCACCATAACTGACGAGAAACACACCAATCCTTTACATTCTCCATCCAGTGTTTATATGTGTTTTTAAATTTCGGTGGATGAAACTGAACATTGTCATTCATCACATTATCTAATGCAGGTTTTGCAAGATCTTCCATTTTTAAAAACCACTGCATAGAAAGTTTAGGTTCTATAACAGCCTCCGTTCTCTCTGAATATCCAACTTTATTTACATAATCTTCAATTTTTACAATATGCTTGGCTTCATCAAGATCTTTAACAATTAGCTTGCGTGTCTCAAAGCGATCTTCACCAATATATAACTGAGCACTTTCATTCATGGTACCATCATCATTAAAAATATCGATGGATTCCAAATTATGCTTATCTCCAATTTCATAATCGTTAAGATCATGCGCAGGAGTAATTTTCAATGCTCCGGTACCAAACTCACGATCTACATATTCATCCTGAATAATAGGCACAGGTCGGTTTACCAATGGAACAATAACTTTTTTACCATGCAAATGCTTAAAGCGCTCATCTTCCGGATGAACACAAACTGCTGTATCACCTAAAATAGTTTCAGGGCGCGTGGTGGCAATGGTTACAAAATCATCTTCGCCTTCAACCTGATAACGAACATAATATAATTTCGACTGAACCTCTTTATAATTTACTTCTTCGTCGGAAACCGCAGTTTTTGCCTGAGGATCCCAATTTACCATTCGAACACCTCTGTATATCAAACCTTTGTTAAATAAGTCAACAAAAACCTTAATTACACTTTTCGACATGTCTTCGTCCATGGTAAACTTGGTACGTTCCCAATCGCATGAAGCTCCAAGTTTTTTCAACTGTTCAAGAATAATTCCCCCATGTTTCTCTTTCCACTCCCAGGCGTGCTCCAAAAACTCATCTCTCGACAATTTATTTTTATCAATTCCTTCATCTTTCAACTTGGCAACTACTTTTGCTTCCGTAGCAATTGAAGCATGATCGGTACCAGGAACCCAACATGCATTTTTCCCTTGCATTCGTGCACGACGGACCAGAATATCCTGAATTGTATTATTCAACATGTGCCCCATATGTAAAACACCTGTTACGTTTGGTGGTGGAATTACAATTGTATAAGGCTCACGATCATCTGGTTCTGAGTGAAAGAACCCGTTATCCATCCAGTATTTATACCACTTATCTTCAGTTTTTGACGGATCGTACTTTGCAGGAATTTCCATTTTACTATTCTTCAGTTTTTATTCTACTTACATTTTAATTTGAAAAGTTTGTAAAAATATAAATTTATTCCCAAAATCCTTTTTTATTAAATGATAATCAGCTTTAAATTATGAGAAATATTTAAGAACATATTTAATTTTATGAATAAAAACTAACTTTGTACATCAAATTAAAAACTAATAGGATATGAAAAAAATAGTTACAGGCCTTTTATTTTTATGTTTTGTTGCATTCAGTGCATTTAGTCAGGAAGAGATAAATACAAATCAAGACACGAAAGATCATCCTGAAATTTACTTTGAAAACACAACACATGATTACGGAACAATAGAATATAAAGGTGATGGGACATGTGAATTTACATTTAAAAATACAGGGAAAGAGCCTTTGTTATTAACCAATGTAAAAGCTTCGTGTGGTTGCACAACTCCTACCTGGCCAAAAAGCCCGATTAAAAAAGGTAAAAAAGGAACTATAGTAGTAAAATACAATACAAGAATTATTGGTTCGTTTACAAAAACTATACGGGTGTATTCTAATGCTAAAACATCACCAGTAACTCTTAGAATAACAGGAACTGTTGAAAAACCAGATACAACAGCAAAAAATTAATTATAAAAATTTAATATAATCATGCCACAAATATCACAAAAAGGACAAATGATGCCAGCTTCGCCAATTAGAAAATTGGTGCCTTATGCAGAAGAAGCAAAAAAGAAAGGACATAAAGTTTACCATTTAAATATTGGACAACCAGATATTCCAACTCCGGAGGTAGCTTTAGAGGCTGTGAAAAACATTACAGAAAAAGTTATTGAATACAGCCATTCCGCAGGAAATGAATCGTATAGAAAAGGTTTGGCTAAATATTACCAGGGAGTAAATATAGATGTTGATCATACCGAAATGTTAATTACAACAGGTGGATCAGAAGCCATTACATTTGCTTTTTTATCAACATTAAATCCAGGTGATGAAGTAATTATTCCGGAACCATTTTATGCAAACTATAACGGATTTGCAGTTTCGGCAGGTGTGGTTGTAAAACCAATTACTTCGAGCATTGAGAATGATTTTGCTTTACCTCCAATCGAAGAATTTGAGAAATTAATTACAGATAAAACCAAAGGTATTGTTATTTGTAATCCGAATAATCCAACTGGTTATTTATATTCTGAAGCGGAACTGCAGCAATTAAAATCGTTAATTGAGAAATACGATCTGTACTTATACTCCGACGAAGTTTACCGTGAGTTTTGTTATGACGGAAATACTCATTTTTCTGCCATGCACTTAAAAGGTATTGAGCAGAATGTTATTATGATGGATTCTGTTTCGAAGCGTTACAGTATGTGTGGAGTTCGTGTTGGAGCTATGGTAACAAAAAACAAAGATGTTATTAATGCAGCTATGAAATTTGCGCAAGCACGGTTATGTCCTCCATCATTTGGTCAGTGGGCAAGTGAAGCTGCACTTGAAACGGGTAACGATTATTTCGAAGAAGTTTACAACGAATATATCGACAGAAGAAACTTTATGGTTGATGCACTTAACAAGATAGAGGGTGTATATTGCCCAAAACCAAAAGGTGCATTTTATACCGTTGTAAAACTTCCAGTTGATGATACCGACAAGTTTGCACAATGGATATTAAGCGAGTTTGATTATAACAAACAAACCGTTATGATGGCTCCTGCGTCTGGTTTTTACGCTACACCAGGGTTGGGTAAAAATGAGGTGCGAATTGCATATGTATTAAAAAAGGAAGATTTAGCAAAAGCAATGGAAACATTGGAAGCTGCATTGAAAGCTTATCCTGGTAGAACTATTTAAATTATAATCCCAGTATAAATGAAACATCCGAAACTTTAAAATTTCGGATGTTTTTTTATCTACTATTTTATTTCGGCGCACAAGACATGCCTTCGGCCGTTAAAAATGTGTCTTGTACTTTTACTGAAAATCCTTATAAATCAAATACTTTTTTCGGATTGATTTAAATTCGTTTAAATCTGAATGCCAACTCTCTCTAATTTCTTCGGCAGTTTTTCCTTCAATAATTTGATCTTTCAAAGTTTTATTCCCGGCAATATTATAAAAGAAGGAATTAAAAAAGTTTTCCTTATTACTCACATTTTTATAACCAAACAGAAGCCACTCGAGGTTTATTCTTCTATTTAAAATTAATTGTTTAGTATCAATATCTCTTAAATCCACGCCATAACATGTTTTGTTTTCATGTTTTGGATATTTACTTGCTCCATCAATACTTCGGGGGGTAAATGTAAACTCAACGTTTTGCAAATCAGGACCACCGAATACCTGAAATGGGAAATTAGTTCCACGTCCAACACTTAAACTAGTTCCTTCGAAAAACCCTAACGATGGATATAAATAAACAGAAAGCATATTCTGCAAATTGGGAGATGGATTCACAGAAAGTTGATATAAAGAATCATGCGCATAATTTGCACAAGAAACAATCGAAAGTTTGCATTGCAACGCATCTTTCAACCACCCTTCACCATTAATCATTTGCGCATATTCGGCAATGGTCATTCCATGCACGATAGGCACAGGGTGCATACCCACAAACGATGAAAATGTTGTGTCTAATATTGGTCCATCAACATAAAAACCATTTGGATTGGGCCTGTCGAGGATTAATAGCTCCACATTTTTTTCAGCACACGCTTCCATCACATAATGCATAGTTGAAATATAGGTGTAAAAACGTACTCCTACATCTTGCAGGTCAAATACAACTACATCAATATAATCTAAATCGCTAAGATTTGGCTTTTTACTACTCCCATACAGAGATATTACAGGCAATCCTGTTTTTTTATCTATATAATTTTTCACATGCTCTCCGGCATCAGCAGTTCCACGAAATCCGTGTTCAGGGCTGAATATTTTTTCAATATTAACTCCCAAACTTAACAACGAATCAACCAGGTGCGATCCATTAATATTGGTTGTATGATTTGCAACAACAGCAACTTTTTTGTCTTTAAGCAAAGGAACATATTTCTCGATTTGCTCTGCGCCCGTTAATATATGCTGTGGTTCATTTTTAGCTAACTGAATCTTACAGCCAACATAAGTAATCAGAGTTAATAGTATAATATAGTTTATTGATTTCATTACTATTGAATTATAAAAACTCCTAAATTAATAATTTTCTTTACAACAAAAGAACAGTTTATTCATAATTACTGCTTTATACCAACAATTTTTCTAACAATACACTGTTTTATTTTTGCTACCTTTGTGGAAATCTCAAAAGCAAACTTGAAAATTGAACACAGAATTATTCATAGCAAAGCGAATTTTTTCTGATAAAACAGTAAAAAAAGGCATTTCACAACCGATTGTAACTATTGCTGTTATTGGCATTGCTTTGGGATTAGCTGTAATGATTCTTTCTGTGGCTATTGTTACCGGTTTTAAATCAGAAATCAGTAATAAAGTTATTGGATTTGGTTCGCATATTCAGATTTTAAATTACGACTCCAATCTTTCTTTTGAGACAGCCCCCATAAATAAGCAGCAAAGCTTTTATGATGATCTAAATAATTTAAAAGGAATAAAAAATATACAACCTTTTGCCATAAAAGCCGGAATAATAAAAACACAGGAGGATATTCAGGGTATAGTTCTTAAAGGAGTGGATGGTAGTTTTGACTGGTCCTTTTTTGATCAGAATATGGTTGCCGGAGAAACATTCCGGGTAAATGATACTGCTAAAACCAACGATATTGTTATCTCAAATTATGTTGCCAAACTTTTAAAATTAAATGTTGGAGACCGCATTGCAACCTATTTTATTCAGGACCCTCCACGAATGCGCCCTTTTCAAATTAAAGGAATCTACGAAACAAGCCTTGCCGAATTCGACGAAAAATTTGCATTAATTGATATCAAGCATATTCAAAAATTGAATAACTGGGATGATAACCAGATTAGTGGTTTTGAGATTTTACTTGATGATTTTTCTGAACTGGATAAAATGAGTCAGGATGTTCATGATATTGTTGGGTTTCATTTTAATCCGGATGGAACCAAACTTAAGGTAGTAAGCATCAGAGAAAAGTACCCACAAATGTTCGATTGGCTCGATTTAACCGACATGAACGTATATATTATTCTTGCCTTAATGATTGCTGTTGCCGGATTTAATATGGTTTCGGGTTTACTAATTCTCATTTTAGAACGTACCAACATGATTGGAATTCTTAAAGCAATGGGAACCAAAAACTGGTCTATTCGAAAAATATTTTTATATCAATCGGCATTTTTAATATCAAAAGGGCTTTTATGGGGAAATATTATAGGAATTCTGATCTGCTTCGTACAAATAAAATTTCAAATTTTTAAGCTGGATCCTACTTCCTATTATTTGGATGCGGTACCTATTAACCTTAAAATTTGGCATATACTGGCGCTTAATTCAGGCACCTTAGCAATTACTATTGTAATGTTAATTGTTCCTTCATATATTATTTCCCGACTTAGTCCGGAAAAGACCATTCGTTTTAATTAACCTGATCCAAAACATTTTTTACAACACTATTTCTAAACTGTACCTTCTTTAGATTTCTTATCGTACTTTTTTTTTACTAATTTAACGCTCTTTCAAAGCAATTTACTTTGCTTTTTTATGATGTAAATACTGTTAAACACAAGTAATATTAACATGAAAAAAAATAAATCTCCTGAAAGTAAAGAATTCACCCCTCAAAAAAACTATGAACAAACCCGACAAGAAATAGGATACGTTCCCAGAAAAAAAGCCAAAAAAGCTGATTACGAACGAATAGGATTTATGTCTGGTTTAGAAGTTCATCAACAACTAAAAACCAAAGAAAAACTTTTTTGTCATTGTCCGGCTGGTATTTATCACGATCATGATAATTATGATGCTGAAGTAATTCGCCATATGAGACCAACACTTAGTGAGCTTGGCGAATATGACGGAACGGCTTTAATGGAATACAAAACAAAAAAGGAGATCATCTACCGGATAAATAATAAAACAGCCTGTACATACGAAATTGATGATACTCCGCCGTTTAAAATTGATCGTGAAGCATTAGAATATGCCTTAGAAATTTCACTTCTGTGCAAATTAAACATTGTCGGTGAGGTTCATATCACCCGAAAACAATACCTGGATGGTAGCATTCCAACCGGTTTTCAGCGTACTGCCATACTGGGCGTTGAAGGTGAAATTCCTTTGAAAAATAAAAAGGTGAGATTAATTCAACTGAGTATTGAGGAAGATTCTTGCAGAGAAATTTCTGATATTCGCCACACAAGAGTTTACAAAACAGATCGATTAGGAATGCCTCTCATTGAAACGGTTACATACCCCGATATGTTTACTCCGGATGAGCTAAAAGAAGCAGCTGAATACATTCGTTTCTTAAACAGAAGTACAGGAAAAGTTAGAGTTGGAAGTGGTGCTGGAAGAGAAGATGTTAATGTTAGTTGCAAGGGAGGAACACGCGTTGAAATCAAAGGTGTTTCATACAACAAATTAATCCCAGAATTATCGCATAACGAAGCATTCAGACAATGGGCTTTATTAAATATCCGATCAAAACTTAAAGAAAGAGTAAAAGAACCTAAAAAATGGGAAATAAAGCATAAAGAAATAGACTATCGTGATTACGATCTTAAATACGAACCTATTACCAACGGTTTGATAGACAAGTACAGAATTATTGCGGTAAATCTGCCTCATTTTAAAGGCATACTTTCTCATTTTACACAACCGGGTAAGGTATTTGCCAACGAAATAACCGATCGTTTAAAAGTTATTGCATGTCTGGAAAAACCTAACATGGTTCATTCGGAAGAGTTAGAACCCAAAGTTATTGAAGATAATTTTATCAAAATAAGAGAACTATTAGATGCGGGAGAAAACGATGCACAGATTATTTTCTGGGCTCCGGACGAAGATATTCCTACAGCTCTTGAAACAATCGAAGAACGATGTCAAATGGCTTTTGAAGGTGTCCCACAGGAAACCAGAAAATCATTCACTGATGGAACCACCATATTTGAGAGAGTGCTTCCGGGAGCAGACAGAATGTATCCTGACACCGATTCGGCTCCAATTCCTTTGGAAAACAGCTATATTGATAAACTAAGCAAAAACCTGCCTACGGAAGTAATTGACCGATACAATCAGTTAAAGAAATGGAACATTCCCGAAGACACCTACACTTACATTTTCAGGAATAATCTGTTTCCGCTAATTAAGAAAATCATTGAGAAATTAAAAATTGATCCTGTATTTATAGGAACATTTATTGGGCATAGATTAAAATTTATAGAAGGCCATTACGCAACGGCTGAAAAATTCGAATACGCAAAAATTTATGATCTCTTTAAATTTTTAATCGATAATAAATTAGATATTCAACTAAGCAAGAAAATGCTCCCGATTTTTTACGAACATCCAAAAATGGATTTTGACTCCATTTTAACAAGTATCGACTTTAAAAAAGTACCCAAAGAGGAAATATTATCAAAAATTCCATTCTTACGGCAAAAATTTTCTGAAATTAAAATTTCCAAAAATAATTCAGGGGCCAAAGATTGGATTATGGGTGAACTACAAAAAACTGCCATGGGTAATATTGATCCTGAGCAGTTAGCAAAAGCAATAGAAGAAAACTAAGATTTTAATTTCAAATATAAACGTAATGAGCGAAGATATTTTTCAAGGATATAAAGGCAAAGCACTAGAAATATTAAAAAAATATAATGTACGGGTTTGGGGTCAGGCTAAAATCCAAACCACCCGAGGAAATTTTGAAGGAACAGTATTACCACGTGCCGAAAACGATGATGATATCCATATTGTTTTAAAAATTGCTACAGGATATAATATCGGAATTGATATTGGTACCATAAAAGATATGAAGGAAACAGGCTATAAAAAAGCCAACTATAAAATACCCGAAAAAGAGTTCCCAATAACAGAAGGGTTACCGAATGTTAAATTATTTGGTACGGGAGGTACAATTGCATCACGTTTGGATTACAGGACCGGTGCGGTTATTCCGGCTTTCTCACCCGGTGAACTTTATGGTGCGGTACCCGAATTAGCAGATATTTGTAACCTTACTACAGAAAAGGTATTTGCTGTATTTAGCGAAAACATGGGTCCAAAGCAATACATTGCCTTGGCAAAAGCAATTGGAGAAGAAATTAAAAACGGAATTGATGGAATCGTAATTGGTCATGGAACAGACACTTTACATCACACCGGTGCAGCTTTAACATTTATGGTTCAGAATTCACCTGTACCCATTGTTTTAGTTGGATCACAGCGATCATCAGACCGACCCAGCTCCGATGCAGCTTTAAATTTAATGCATGCTATGAAAACGGCAGGCCATTCCGATATTGCAGAAGTTATGGTATGTATGTTCGGACCAACATCAGATGAATATGGTTTGCTGCATAAAGGAACAAGAGTTCGAAAAATGCATTCGTCTTATAGATCAACTTTCAGAACCATTGGAGATACTCCTTTAGCAACTGTTAGCAGAGATAAAATCACACCAATAAAGACCAATTACAATCCACGACGAAAAGACAGAAATGTAGATATCCTGCCATATTTCTCCGATAAAGTTACCATGTTGTATTACTACCCGGGAATGAAACCCGATACAATTGATGCGCTGGTAGATAATGGTTATAAAGGAATTGTAATAGTTGGAACAGGATTAGGTCACGTAAATAAAGAGCTTTATCCGGCAATTGAACGAGCCAACAAAAAAGGAGTAGTAATGTATATGACACTACAAACACTCTGGGGATACGTGCATATGTTTGTTTATGATACCGGAAGAGATATGATGGCTAAGGGTATCATTCCTGCCGGAAATATGTTACCTGAAGTAGCCTTTATAAAGCTGGGTTGGGCATTAGGTCAAACTGAAGATCCTGAAGAGGTTAAAAAGATAATGCTTACACCGATTAATGATGAAATTACATCACGAGAACCTTATAATGGTTATCTGGTTTACCAGGGTGGAGTTCCTGAGGTTGAAGAATTTATTAAAAAGTTCAGAAAATAAATGTTTTCAGATTTTTTTGAGATATTAAAAAGTGAATTAAAAAAGGATCTGCCAGGAGAAAAAGCACAAATAAAAATGGCTCCTGCTGTTCGTAGTCATTTTAAATCGAAAGAAAAACCACGAAAAGCAGGAGTATTAATTCTTCTTTATCAAAAAAACGATGAGCTATTTATTGCATTTATTAAGCGCACAGAATATAATGGACCACACAGCGGACAAATTTCTTTTCCGGGGGGAAAATCAGAAGAAGAAGATCACAATATTATTGAAACAGCACTGCGCGAAAGCAATGAAGAAATTGGTATAGACCCAAACTGTGTAGAAATTTATGGACAACTAACACCACTGCATATTCCGGTAAGTAATTTTACAGTTTATCCGGTTATTGGAATTTACAATAGCACCCCTGAATTTATTATTGATCCAAATGAAGTAAAATATGTAATTGAGGTAAAGTTATTGGATTTACTTAATTCTAAGAATTGTGCTACGAAAGAATTTAAATATGGTGATTTATCCTTTGTTGCGCCAATCTATAATCCTGATAAAATAACCATTTGGGGTGCGACAGCCATGATTCTGTCCGAATTCTTAGAAATTGTTCGCAACAATTATTCTATGTTTCGGGAATAATATTTTTATAATGTTCGTAACGATCTAAAATCTGATAAACATAATCGTAAGTTTCTGATCCCCTGCAGTAACCATACTTAACCACAGGATCATTATAATATTTTGGATTCGATTTTTTTAGAATATACTCATCAACATTATTTTCCCAGATATCTGGGTCCTTACCTTCTTTTTCAGCTAATCTTCTAGCATCTAATATATGACCTAAACCTACATTGTATGAAGCTAAAATAAATTTAATCTTCTGATCTTCTTCAGTAATTCCTCTGTTTTCGAATCGTTTATCCAACCATTTTATAAACTCCGTACCTGCTTCAATCTGCTTTTCTGGTGGTGAATTTCGGTTAACTCCAAATCTTCGTGCTGTAGTTGGCATTAATTGCATTAAACCATAGGCACCAGCCCAAGATTGCACATTTGGTTTAAACCTCGATTCCTGATAAATTAATGACGCTAATAATCTCCAGTCCCAATCTATTTTCTTACTGTATTTCTTTATATACTCATCATAATTGGACATTTTGCCACTATTTATGGCATAATAGTCACTTTCTACTATCCTTTGAGATCTGGGGTTTCTAAAATACTTATTATAGATTAGAGCGTACTGGGTTGTATTTTTAAAGTCTGTTAACCATTGATCAATTTCTTGCTTTAACTTATCGTCGCCCTTACGTAAACCCCATGCTAATTTTTGAGGAAAACTAACCGCTGTTTCAATATCTAAATTTGGATAATAAATTTGATTTACCATAGCAACATTTTCATCAGCAACAGTATAATCAATTTCTCCGTTCGCCACAAGCTCAATAAGCTCTTCAACCTCATAGTCAGATTTTTCAATTAAACGTATACTATCTCCAATTTCGTCAGAAAGATTTTTCATTCGTTGTGCAAATGACGAACCTTTCTGCACAAATACAACCTTCCCGGCTAAATCCAATTGATTCCTTATGAGACTTCCCTCTATCTCCTCTTTCGATAATTTCTTCCAATTATTTGGTTTTCTCTGCACTAATACCTGTCTTGTAGTACTATGTGGAGCTGTAAAATCTATTTGTTTAGATCGCTCTTTAGTTACAGTTAGATTAATGGCAATAATATCACATTCTCCACTTTTAAGCATTCTGAAGTTTTCGTCAATATCATTTTCAACTTTAACCTCTAGCTTTACACCTAACTCTTTAGCTAAAATTTGCAGTAATTCATACTGATATCCCATAGGCTCACCTCTATAGATAAAGTAATTTGTTGAGTTAAAGTCCATTACTGCAACCAACTTACCCTTTTTTTTGATCTTTTCAATTGAATTTAAATTTACAAACGACTCTTTTTCCTTTTGTTTGCAAGTATTAAATACAATAAGTAATAAGATAAGTAGTAAGGGAAATTTTAGAATTTTTGTAAATTCTTTCAAAATAAATTGTTTTGGTTTGGCAAATAAATTTACGTGTAGTATTATTTTTTGTTACAATGATTTTGTAGAATCATTATTTTAACAAAATCAGAAGAGATGTATAACAAATACGTTTTTCAAAATTGTAGTTTTAATTAAAAAGCCTCAATCGTTTTGATTGAGGCTTAAAAAAAAGTCGGCGGCGACCTACT
>JAHLLG010000002.1 GCA_020444275.1 Bacteroidota bacterium
TCGCTTCAGCAAAAAATCAGTTAGATTATCCTGATTTTCTTGAAGTACAGTTAAAATCTTTTCAAGAATTTTTTCAACAAAATTCTACAACTGAAGAACGTAAACAGGAAGGATTGTATCAGGTTTTTAGTGAAAATTTTCCTATTACCGATACACGTAATAATTTCGTATTAGAATTTTTAGATTATTACATTGATCCTCCAAGATATTCGATCGAAGAGTGTATTGAAAGAGGTTTAACATTTAGTGTACCTTTAAAAGCGAAACTTAAACTGTATTGTACAGATCCGGAACATGAGGATTTCGATACAGTGATCCAGGATGTTTATCTTGGAACAGTTCCATACATGACCGACAGAGGAACCTTCGTAATTAACGGAGCAGAACGTGTTATTGTATCGCAATTACACCGTTCGCCAGGTGTTTTCTTTGGTCAGAGTTTACATGCTAATGGAACAAAATTATATTCGGCAAGAATTATTCCTTTCCGTGGTTCATGGATCGAATTTGCTACCGACATTAACAGTGTTATGTATGCATACATCGATCGTAAAAAGAAACTTCCAGTAACCACACTTTTAAGGGCAATAGGGTACGAGAGTGATAAAGACATTCTTGAAATATTTAATTTGGCGGATGAAATTAAGGTATCAAAAACCGGATTAAAAAAATACGTTGGACGAAAACTAGCTGCACGTGTGCTTAAATCGTGGGTTGAAGATTTCGTTGACGAAGATACCGGAGAAGTTGTTTCTATCGAAAGAAACGAAGTAATTATCGATCGTGAAACAGTTATCGAGAATGAGCATGTTGATCAGATTGTAGATTCAGGTACTAAAACGATCCTTCTTCACAAAGAAGATCAAAGTTTAAGCGACTTTGCTATTATCTACAATACTTTACAAAAAGATCCATGTAACTCCGAAAAAGAAGCTGTTTTACATATTTACCGACAGTTACGTAACTCGGAGCCACCAGATGAGGCTACCGCTCGTGACGTTATCGATAAGTTATTCTTCTCAGACAAACGGTACGATCTTGGTGATGTTGGTCGTTACAGGCTGAATAAAAAGCTTGAGTTGGATACACCAATGGATACCAAAGTATTAACTAAAGATGATATCATTCAGATTATAAAATATCTGATCGAATTAATCAACTCAAAAACCGATGTTGATGATATTGACCACTTGAGTAACCGTCGTGTTCGTACAGTTGGTGAACAGTTATCAAATCAGTTTGGAGTTGGATTAGCACGTATGGCCAGAACAATTCGTGAACGAATGAATGTTCGCGATAATGAGGTTTTCACGCCAATCGATTTGATCAACTCAAAAACATTATCGTCTGTAATAAATTCATTCTTTGGTACAAACCAGTTATCTCAGTTCATGGACCAAACGAATCCGTTGGGTGAAATGACTCACAAACGTCGTATGTCGGCGTTAGGACCTGGAGGTTTATCAAGAGAAAGAGCTGGTTTCGAAGTACGTGATGTTCACTATACACACTATGGTCGATTATGTCCGATTGAAACACCGGAAGGTCCGAATATCGGTCTTATTTCATCGTTATGTGTATATGCAAAAATAAATAAGTTAGGATTTATTGAAACTCCTTATCGTAAAGTAGAAAACGGGCAAGTAGGTTTAAATGAAGAGTCGGTTACATTCTTAAGCGCCGAAGAAGAAGAAGGAATAACAATTGCGCAAGCAAATGCCCCAATTGATGAGGAAGGTAAATTCTTAAATCAGCGAATTAAAACAAGATTA
Organism: Bacteroidota bacterium; assembly: GCA_020444275.1. Classification (GTDB taxonomy): domain Bacteria; phylum Bacteroidota; class Bacteroidia; order Bacteroidales; family UBA12077; genus UBA12077. The sequence continues at coordinate 1,773 of JAHLLG010000002.1, forward strand.
GATGCTGACTATCCGCTAGCAACACCCGAAGAGGTTGAATTAATGGACGTGGCACCAAATCAGATTGCATCAATAGCAGCTTCGTTAATTCCATTCTTGGAGCATGACGATGCTAACCGTGCATTGATGGGATCGAATATGATGCGTCAGGCGGTACCATTATTACAACCACAAGCTCCTATTGTTGGAACGGGTTTGGAAGAGCATGTAATTAAAGATGCTCGAATACAAATTGTTGCAGAAGGAACAGGAGTGGTTGAGTACGTTGATGCTGAAGAAATTGTTATCAGATATGAACGAAGCGAAGAAGAGAAATTCATTAGCTTCGACGACGATATCAAGCGTTATAGATTACCTAAGTTTGCAAAAACGAACCAAAATACCTGTATTAACCTTAAGCCAATTGTAAAGAAAGGTGACGAGGTTGTAAAAGGTCAGATATTGACAGATGGATACGGAACAGAGGACGGTGAATTAGGATTAGGACGTAACCTTAAAGTGGCTTTCATGCCTTGGAAAGGTTATAACTTTGAGGATGCTATCGTAATATCTGAGAACGTTGTTAAGAATGATGTATTTACGTCGATTCATATCGATGAGTATTTACTTGAGGTTCGTGATACAAAACGTGGTTTAGAGGAGCTTACAGCTGATATTCCAAACGTTAGTGAAGAGGCTACCAAAGATCTTGACGAAAATGGATTGATCAGAATTGGTGCTCATGTTAAACCAGGTGATATTCTTATTGGTAAAATTACTCCAAAAGGAGAATCTGATCCTTCACCGGAAGAGAAACTTCTGCGTGCAATATTCGGCGATAAAGCCGGAGATGTGAAAGATGCATCATTAAAAGCATCTCCATCACTGTCAGGAGTCGTTATTGATAAGAAGTTATTCTCAAGAGCATTAAAAGATAAAAAATCTAAAAACACCGATAAAATTGAGTTAGAAGCTATCGATAAAGAGTTTGAATTAAAAATTGATCAGTTAACACAAAAATTGATCGATAAATTATTCATTCTTGTTAATGGTAAAACTTCACAAGGTGTTAAGGATTATTATAACGTTGATGTGATTCCAAAAGGTACTAAGTTCACTATTAAAATGTTACAGGAACTAGATTTCTTAAATGTAAATCCTGGCAAGTGGACTACCGATAAATCTAAGAATGAAATCATTAAGAAATTGTTGCATAATTATATTATTAAACGTAAAGAGCTTGATGCTCACTTAAAGCGTAAAAAATATAATGTAACAATTGGTGATGAGCTTCCAACAGGTATTATTCAGATGGCAAAAGTTTATGTTGCTAAGAAAAGAAAAGTTACTGTTGGTGATAAAATGGCAGGTCGACACGGTAACAAAGGTATTGTTGCTAAAATCGTTCGTGCAGAAGATATGCCATTCTTAGAAGACGGAACACCTGTAGATATCGTATTGAATCCTCTAGGTGTACCTTCAAGGATGAACCTTGGTCAGATTTATGAATCTGTTTTGGGTTGGGCTGGTCAAAAACTGGGTGTTAAATTTGCAACTCCTATTTTCGACGGAGCTTCATTAGAGCAGATTACTGAATATACAGATAAAGCAGAATTACCTGCGTATGGTAAAACATATTTATATGATGGTGGTACAGGTGAAAAATTCCACCAGCCAGCTACAGTAGGTGTTATCTACATGCTTAAATTAGGACACATGGTTGAAGATAAGATGCATGCTCGTTCAATCGGACCATATTCATTAATTACACAGCAACCATTAGGTGGTAAAGCACAATTTGGTGGTCAGCGTTTTGGTGAGATGGAGGTTTGGGCACTAGAAGCATTTGGTGCATCTAATATCTTACAAGAGATTCTTACCGTTAAATCGGATGATGTTAATGGTAGAGCTAGAGCTTATGAAGCAATAGTTAAGGGTGAAGCCATGCCTATGCCTGGTATTCCTGAATCGCTAAATGTGTTATTACACGAGCTAAGAGGTTTAGGATTAAGTGTAAATCTAGACTAACTGATATAACGGGATGTCGCTTATAAGGCGACATCCCTTACGATTTTAATATTTACTTACATATTTAATATACAACAATATGTCATTCAGAAGAGATAATAAGGTAAAGAGTAATTTTACAAAAATCTCTATAGGTTTAGCTTCGCCGGAAGAAATACTTGAACGTTCAAGTGGTGAGGTATTAAAACCTGAGACAATAAACTACAGAACATATAAACCAGAAAGAGATGGTTTGTTCTGTGAAAGGATTTTTGGTCCTGTAAAAGATTATGAATGTCATTGCGGTAAATACAAACGAATCAGATATAAAGGAATTGTTTGCGACCGTTGTGGAGTTGAAGTTACAGAGAAAAAGGTACGTCGTGAAAGAATGGGACATATCTCATTAGTAGTTCCTGTTGCTCATATTTGGTATTTTAAATCACTACCAAATAAAATAGGATATCTTTTAGGTCTGCCAACCAAAAAGTTAGATTCGATTATTTACTATGAAAGATATGTAGTTATTAATCCGGGTATTAAGGCTGAAGATGGCGTTAAATATTTAGATTTTTTAACTGAAGAGGAATATCTTGATATATTAGAGACATTACCAAAAGAGAATCAGTACTTAGACGATACGGATCCTAACAAATTTATTGCGGAAATGGGAGCTGAGGCTCTTTATAAACTGCTTGAAAGAATTGATTTGGATGAATTATCTTTCTCACTTCGTCATAAAGCAAATACTGAAACATCTCAGCAACGTAAAAACGAAGCGTTAAAACGCTTACAGGTTGTTGAGGCATTTAGAGCATCGAAAGGTGTTAACAGACCAGAATGGATGGTTGTTAAAGTTGTTCCTGTTATTCCACCAGAATTAAGACCATTAGTTCCATTGGATGGAGGACGTTTTGCAACATCCGATTTGAATGATCTATACAGAAGAGTTATTATACGAAATAATCGTTTAAAGCGATTAATTGAAATTAAAGCTCCTGAAGTAATCTTACGTAACGAAAAACGTATGTTACAAGAGGCTGTGGATTCGCTATTTGATAATTCAAGAAAATCAAATGCGGTTAAAACAGATTCAAACAGAGCTTTAAAATCTTTAAGCGACAGTTTAAAAGGTAAACAAGGACGTTTCCGTCAGAATCTTTTAGGTAAACGTGTTGACTATTCGGCTCGTTCGGTTATTGTTGTAGGTCCGGAAATGGGATTACACGAATGCGGATTACCAAAAGATATGGCTGCAGAGCTTTACAAACCATTTATTATCAGAAAACTGATTGAAAGAGGGATTGTAAAAACGGTAAAATCAGCCAAGAAAATTGTTGACAGAAAAGATCCTGTAGTATGGGATATCCTAGAAAATGTATTAAAGGGACATCCGGTATTACTTAACCGTGCTCCTACACTGCACCGTTTAGGTATTCAGGCATTCCAGCCAAAATTAATTGAAGGAAAAGCAATTCAGTTACATCCATTAGTATGTACTGCATTTAATGCCGACTTTGATGGTGACCAGATGGCGGTTCACTTACCTTTAGGTAATGCGGCTATCTTGGAAGCACAGATGTTAATGCTTGCAGCACACAATATTTTAAACCCTGCTAATGGTGCGCCAATTGCGGTTCCATCGCAGGATATGGTACTTGGTTTATACTACATTACTAAACAAAGAGATGGTGTTAAAGGTGAAGGATTAACTTTCTACTCTCCTGAAGAAGTAACCATAGCTTATAATGAAGGTGCTGTTGCATTACATGCAAAAATTAAAGTAAAAATCAATGATGTTGTTGATGGTAAGGATGTAAATCACATGATTGAAACTACTGTAGGTCGTGTAATTTTCAATGAATTTGTACCTAAACATGTTGGTTATATCAATGAGGTATTAACCAAGAAATCATTGCGAGATATTATCGGAAATGTTTTGAAGAAAACAGGAACCGATGTTACAGCTAAATTCCTTGATGATATCAAACATCTTGGTTACCAAATGGCATTCAAAGGTGGATTATCATTTAACCTTGACGATGTTATTATTCCAAAAGAAAAAGAGGAATTAGTAAACGATGGTTATGCGCAAGTTGAAGAGGTATTGAATAACTATAACATGGGATTCATTACAAATAATGAGCGTTATAACCAGATTATTGATATTTGGACACATATTAATGCCAGATTAACTCAAACGTTGATGAAGAAATTATCAACCGATAATCAAGGGTTTAATTCGGTATATATGATGTTAGATTCAGGAGCAAGGGGTTCTAAAGAGCAGATTCGTCAGTTGTCAGGTATGAGGGGTTTGATGGCGAAACCGCAAAAATCAGGAACTACCGGTTCTGAAATTATTGAAAACCCAATTCTTTCAAACTTTAAAGAAGGGTTGTCAGTACTTGAGTACTTTATTTCTACTCACGGTGCTCGGAAAGGTTTGGCCGATACAGCATTGAAAACTGCTGATGCTGGTTACTTAACACGTCGATTAGTGGATGTATCGCAGGATGTAATTATCCAGGAAGAAGATTGTGGTACGTTAAGAGGACTGGTTGCAACAGCAATTAAAAAGAATGAGGAAGTTGTTGAGACACTGTTCGAAAGAATTCTTGGTCGAACAACTGTACACGATGTTTATCACCCACTAACAGGTGAGTTAATCATTGGTGCTGGTGAAGAGATTTCAGAAGAAATTGGAAGAAAGATTGAAGATTCACCAATCGAGCAGGTAGAAATACGTTCGGTATTAACTTGTGAATCTAAAGTTGGAGTTTGTACCAAATGTTATGGTAGAAACTTAGCAACCGGTAAAATGGTTCAGAAAGGTGAAGCTGTTGGTGTTATTGCAGCACAGTCGATCGGTGAGCCGGGTACACAGTTAACACTTAGAACATTCCACGTTGGGGGTACTGCATCTAATATTGCTGCAGATTCTAGCGTAATTGTGAAGTATGATGGTGTTGTTGAAATTGATGAATTACGTACTGTTGAAAAAACAGAAGATGATGGTAATAAGGTAAATATTGTTATTGGTCGTTTGGCAGAGATGCGTGTCATCGATAAGAACACCGGTATTGTGCTTTCAACGCATACTATACCTTATGGTTCTAGATTATATGTTAAACCGGGTGATGAGGTTAAAAAGAATACTACTGTTTGTGAGTGGGATCCATATAATGCTTTAATTATATCGGAAGCTGGTGGTAAGTTGGTATTCGATAATGTAATCGAAGGTGTTACATATAAGGAAGAATCTGATGAACAAACAGGATTCAAGGAAAAAGTTATTATCGAAACCAGAGATAAGAAGAAAAATCCAAATGCCAAATTAGTTGGTAAAGATGGAGAAATTATTAAAACTTATAACCTGCCTGTAGGAGCTCACATGAGTATTGAGGATGGGCAAGAAGTTAAATCTGGTGAGATCTTAGCTAAGATTCCTAGAGCCGTTGGTAAATCAGGTGATATCACTGGTGGTCTGCCTCGAGTAACAGAATTATTCGAAGCAAGAAACCCATCGAATCCAGCAGTCGTTTCTGAAATCGACGGTGAGGTTGCTTTTGGAAAGATTAAACGTGGTAACAGAGAGATTATCATTACTTCAAAAACTGGTGAAGTAAAGAAATACTTAGTTCCACTTTCAAAACAAATATTAGTTCAGGAAAACGATTACGTAAGAGCTGGTATTCCATTATCTGATGGTGCTATTACACCTTCTGATATATTAGCAATTAAAGGTCCTACAAAAGTTCAGGAATATATTGTTAATGAGGTTCAAGAGGTATATCGTCTGCAAGGTGTGAAAATTAATGATAAGCACTTTGAAGTAATTGTTCGACAAATGATGCGTAAAGTAGTTATTGAAGATCCGGGAGATACTAAATTCCTTGAGAAACAAGTTGTTGATAAATGGGAATTTATGGACGAAAACGACTGGATTTACGATAAGAAAGTTATTGTTGAACCAGGTGATTCTCAAATATTCAGAGCAGGACAAATCGTTACAGCACGAAAATTAAGAGAGGAGAATTCAATACTTAAGCGTAAAGACCTGAAATTGGTTGAAGCAAGAGATGCAGTACCTGCAACTTCTAGTCAGGTGCTACAAGGTATTACGAAGGCAGCACTTCAAACGAAGAGCTTTATGTCTGCGGCTTCATTCCAGGAAACAACCAAAGTATTGAACGAAGCAGCAATTCACGGTAAAGTTGATGGACTTGAAGGACTGAAAGAGAATGTTATTGTTGGACATAAGATTCCTGCTGGTACCGGATTGCGTGAATACGACAAGATTATTGTTGGATCAAAAGAGGAGTACGATAACTTGATGGCTTCTAAAGAGGAATAAATTTTAAAAGGACTATATCATGGAAGACGAAAAAAAACAAAGAAAAGGTCAAATTAATATTGATTTAAAAGAGGATGTTGCACAGGGTATATACTCTAATTTAGCAGTAATTACTCATTCAAGTGCAGAGTTTGTTCTCGATTTTGTAAGAGTTATGCCAGGAGTCCCAAAAGCAGAAGTTAAATCAAGAATTATTCTAACTCCGGAACATGCAAAACGTTTATTAAATGCATTAGCAGATAATGTAGAAAAATATGAGAAAATGCATGGCCCAATTAAAAAATCCGAAGGTGGTGGTCCTATGATGCCAATGAATTTTGGTGGTCCGACTGCTCAAGCTTAAGATAATTTATAATAGAAAAGAGCGTGAACAATTTATTGTTCACGCTTTTTTTATTTCCACTGTATAGCGTATTAAGGGTTATAGCACAGGTGACAATAATCGAACCACCGATTCGATTAACCTTTTGCGTAAAGGTCTTTTTATCCAATCTTCAATTGATATTTGTGTACTTTCTTCAAGATCTTTTAAAAACTGTTCTTTTAGTGTATTGTTAAAATCTCTGTCGTAGACAATAGCGTTGGCTTCGAAATTATAATCGAAACTGCGATAGTCCATGTTGGCAGAACCAATAATACTTAAGTTTTGATCTATGGATATTGTTTTGGCGTGTATAAATCCTTTTTGGTATTGATATATTTTCACACCAGAGAATAATAGATCATACAAGAAAGTATTTGTTGCAGAGTTTAGTAGCCATGAGTCAGATATTCCGGGAATCAAAATACGTACATCGACCCCTCCCAATGCTGCCTGTTTTAGTGCTGTTATAATCCCCTGGTTAGGAATTAAATAAGGAGTTGTAATGAAACATTCCTTTTCTGCATCAACAATGGCTTTAAAATAGGTCATCATTACGGTTTCTCGCAACAGATCTGGTCCTCCGGAAATAATTTGCACGAGTTTATTCGAATCGTTAGATTCTACGCTAGGAAAGAAGTCAGTATTAAAATATAATGTTTGATCTGAACAAAACTGCCAGTCAAGTAAAAAGGTATACTGAAGATATCTAATTGCGGTTCCCTTAATTTTAAGATGAGTATCTCTCCAAAATAAGTTATTCTTCTTGGGAAAATCATTCGTGTATTTATCACTCATATTTAAACCACCAGTATAGCCTGTTTTTCCATCAATTATGACTATTTTTCTGTGATTCCTGTAATTTATCCTGTTAGCTAGTGAGGGAAAATAGGTTTTATAGAAGGGGAGAATCTCAATACCTGCATTCTGAAGGGATTTAATGCTTTTATTTTTTAAACGCCTCGAACCAAAATCATCATAAATAATTCGTACCGAAACACCCTCTTTGCTCTTTCTTGAAAGAATTTCTTTAAGCTGTTCAAAGAGTAATCCGTTTTCTATAATGAAATATTCTATATGTATATGATGCTTCGCATTTTCGAGATCATGAAAAAGTTCGGGGAACTTCTCTTCTCCATTTACTAATAATTTTACGCTATTTTGATCGGAAAGGCCAAAGTAGTTGTCGTTAAGAAGCATTTTGGCCAACAATGATTTATTGCCTAATAAATCTTGGTTTTCTCTGATAAGATTTTCTGAGTTTCTTCTTATTTGTTGCAAAAGCTGTTCGATGAAATTTCGGTCAGAATCCTTTTTTATCTCAAACATTCTTTTTTTGCGGTAATTTCTTCCGATGTAGAAATATATAATTAAACCAACTCCGGGTAAGGTAAAAAGCAATAATATTAAAGCTGAGGCTCGTATTGGATTCCTGTTTTCAAGTAGAACAAAAATGGCAACAATAAAAGAAGCAATAAATACTATTAATAAAGCTATTTCGCTAATTATTTTAACGTTTGCCAGCATAAATAAAAAGTAGTTCATAAACCTGGATATTATGAAAACCTAAATTTATTTAAAATAGCTATCAATTCAAACCGAAAATAATAAGGTTTTATATGTTAAATATTATCAAACCCTCGTAGAGATTAGTTTCTTATAAAAATAATCTCCAAATAAGATAATATATACCAACTCCGGTTAAAACGATTAATCCAATCCAGGAGAGAACTCTCAACCATAGTTTGGGTTGGTTTTCTTTTGAAACATTCTTACCCATTACAACTCTTAGATTAAGATATCCCAGGATAGGTGCTGTTAAAAATGAGAGTGTAGTGGCCAAATCAACAAGAAAGCTCATACCTTTTAAAAAGAATGCAATAATTAGCAGTGTGCCTGATAATAATACAGTAAGCCATAACCACGATAACCAGTTCCAGTTATCACTATCATTCTTTTTTAATGACGGAAATAGAAGCTCAGTTGCCGGTTTTAAAACTCTCGGATAAGCATCTAAACAAGTTAACGTAGTACTCGACATAGTTGTTAATGCAGCAATTGCAATAAATGGATATGCCCAGCTACCTAAGTTCTCGGTAAAAAGATTGATGAGTTGTCCTGCAAACACTGTTCCGCTGCTTGAGAAAGATTCACCTGAACCATACATTACAAGTGCTCCTAAAGATAAGAATCCGATGGAAAGAATTGCAGTACCTATATAACCAACATTAAAGTCGAAAAGTGATTCTTTAACCGAAGGAATGTGCTTGCCTTCTTTTGTTTTTGCAACAGACCAAAACGAATGCCAAACCGAGATATCTATAGCTGATGGCATCCAACCTGCGAATGCAATCAGCAGAGCAACATCGCCAAAGTCCCAGTTAAAGATCCTTGTAAACTCCGGATTGGGATTAAATCCTTTTGCAGATGCTGATACAACAGCTATTATGGTTGAAAGAGCAAGGATTACTATAATGAACTTAATGATCTTATCTAAAAATGAATATTTACCAAACGTTACAATTAGTGTTGCAATCCCTAAGATTAGTATAGCCCAAAACACAATACCAAATGAATTAGGAAAAACAAATGAGAACAAACCGGCTGTAACAACTGTAATTGCAGCTTGCAAGGTAAACATGGTGGCAATTGTTAAAATCAGATACAGAATTAGAGCTCCTTTACCTAACCGTTTGTAACCATGCAACAGACTTTCGCCGGTTGATGAAGCATATCTTGGACCAAATTCAAAGAATGGATATTTGAAAAGGTTAATTAATAAAATAATTCCAACAAGTTGAAAACCATAGATTGCACCTGCACGTGTAGATTGAACCAGGTGAGAAACACCAATTGCAGCACCAGCCCATAGTAAGCCCGGACCTAGTGATTTTAATAATCCTTTTAAATTCATTGTGGTAATTTTAAAAAAGCAAATTTAAAAGAGTTAATTGGTTTTGAAAAAGAATACTTAAATATTATCAACCTGTTAATAAAATAATGAATATTGTTGAAATTGATTCGTATTTATTGATTCAAAAGTATGTAAAATTAGTATGTTTGAATTTCTTTTTTAGAATAATTCCAAAAAGCAGATTGTTGACTATTAACAATGCGTTAATATGTAGATATTTATATAATTATTAGTAAGTTTGGATTCTTGTTTTCTTAGGCACTTATAACTATATTTGCCAACCTGTAAAAAGAAAATTTTTAGACCAAATTAGTTATTTAGGTAATAGCATATCGTAAGGTCTTAAAAAAGAAAAATTTATAATTATTGTTGAGTTTGTTTTTTTTCGAACGAAACAACCAGTTGAAGTAAGAATTTAATTATTAACTTAAATAAAAATTAAATGAAAATTCTAGTTTGCATAAGTAATGTGCCGGACACTACAACAAAAGCAAAATTTGTAAACGATAACACTGCTTTTGATACAACCGGAGTTCAGTGGATTATTAATCCTTGGGATGAACTTGCATTAACAAGAGCGATTGAACTTAAGTCAGACGCTGCAAATTCAATTGAAAACATTACAGTAATAACAGTAGGTGCAAAAGATGCTGAACCTACCATAAGAAAAGCATTAGCTATTGGTGCTGATGATGCAGTAAGAATTGATGCAGAACCAAAAGATGCCTATTTTGTGGCTGCTCAAATAGCAGAATATGTTAAAAATAATCCTTTCGATTTGATTTTTAGTGGAATTGAATCAGCAGATCATAATGGTTCTGCAGTTGGTGGAATGGTTTCAGAATTCCTTGATATTCCATCGGTTTCAGCAGTTTCAGGTGTAAATATTGAAAATGGACAAGTAAAAATAACAAGAGATATTGATGGTGGTAACGAACAGGTTACGGCAGAATTGCCGGTTTTAACCATTGTTCAGAAAGGTATTGCAAAAGAGCCTATGATTGCTGCTATGCGTGGTATTATGATGGCTCGTAAAAAGCCTTTAAATGTAGTTGCTCCGGTTGAGGTTGAAGCGTTAACCGAAGTGGTAAATTATGAAATGCCACAACCTAAACCACCTTGTAAAATGGTTGATCCTGAAAACGTAAAAGAATTGGTAGACTTACTTCAAAACGAAGCTAAAGTTTTATAATTCAAGGATCTTTAAACAATATTAATTAAGAACTTAATAAAATTAGATATGTCAGTATTAGTATTTACAGAAAATTGGGATGGAAAATTCAAGAAAGTATCTTTTGAATTAGTTTCCTATGCAAGTAAGATTGCTGAAATGTTAAATACCCAAACTGTTGCCCTTTCAATTGGTAACGTTCAGGATGATGAATTAAATTCTCTTGGAAAATATGGTGCAGATAAAATTGTATCTGTAAACAACGAGAAACTAAATATTTTAGATAACCAGGCATATACTTCCGTTATAGCACAGGTTGCCGAAAAAGAAGATGCTAAAGTTGTTGTTATTGCTCAAAACAATATGGGTAAAGCATTGGCTCCTCGCTTATCGGTTAAGTTAAAAGCTGGTTTAGGTGCAGGTGTTAGTAAGTTACCTTCAAGTGTTGAGCCTTTTACAATCTTTAAAAAGGTATATTCGGGAAAAGCATATTCAAATGTAGTTATCAAGTCTGATGTTAAGATTTTAACTTTAGCTCAAAACTCTTTTGAGTTTGAAGAAAATCCAAAATCACCTGCAATAGAAACATTTGAGCCAACAATTGGTGAAATTAAAACAAATGTTGAAGAGGTTGAAAAACAATCAGGACAATTATTGTTAACAGACGCTGAAATTGTAGTTTCAGGTGGACGTGGAATGAAATCGCCAGATAACTGGGGTCCAATAGAAGAATTGGCAGGTGTTCTTGGTGCAGCTACAGCTTGTTCTCGTCCGGTTTCCGACGAAGGTTGGAGGCCTCACGGAGAGCATACCGGACAAACAGGTAAAATTATCGCTCCAAATTTATACATTGCTTTAGGTATTTCAGGTGCAATTCAGCATTTGGCAGGTATTAGCGGATCGAAATGTATTGTTGCGATTAATACAGATAAAGATGCTCCAATTTTCGAAGCTGCAGATTATGGTATAGTTGGTGATGCTTCAAAAGTTTTACCGGAACTAATTCAGGCAGTTAAAGACGTTAAATAATGAATCAGAAATTAATATGATCTAGATGTAAAATGCCTAATGTGATTCAAAACTTAGGCATTTTATCGATTTTAGATACTTCTTTAAAACTTTAAAACTATGATAAATAGTATAATTTTTATTCTGTTATGGATAGCTGCAATTGCTTTCTTTACCTGGAATGTTAAAAAGATCTCAAGAAATATAAAACTTGGGAAGGATGTTGACATTAAAGACAATAAGAAAAAACGTTGGGGCCTGGTAATGAAAGTTGCAGTTGGGCAATCAAAGATGTTTGGGTTACCCATTTCAGGTATTTTACATGTATTTGTTTATGCCGGATTTATTCTGGTAAACATTGAAATGCTTGAAGTAATGGTCGATGGTGTTGCAGGAACTCACAGGGCTTTGGCAGATATTTTTGGATTTTTATATCCTATTGCCATTAGTGCTTTTGAGTTTTTTGCTTTGCTGGTAATAATTGGCTGTGTGGTATTCCTTATTCGTAGAAATATTCTACGTTTAGATCGTTTCTGGAAACCTGAAATGAAGTGGTGGCCTCGATTAGATGCAAACATCATTCTTATAACTGAAGTTGTATTGATGTTTTCAATCTTTTTTATGAATGCTTCGGATTACATTCTTCAAACAAGAGGTGTTGAGCATTATAAAGAAGTTGGATCATTTTTCTTAAGTTCATTCTTTGTTCCAATGCTTCAGAATTTACCATCAGAAACATTACACATTATTGAAAGAACATGTTGGTGGTTGCATATTGTAGGGATCATGGTGTTCTTAAACTATATTCCATATTCAAAACATTTCCATGTATTCTTATCATTCGTAAACGTATTTTACTCGAAATTAGCTCCTGCTGGAAAAGTAGACAACATGCCTTCAATTACTAAAGAAGTAAAAAGTATGCTTACAGGAGAAGAGCCTCCAATGGAAGAAGAAGGAGAAGAGGTTTCTTTTGGTGCTAGTGATGTAAAACAACTTACATGGAAACACTTAATGGATTCATATACATGTACCGAGTGTGGTCGTTGTACAAGAGTTTGCCCTGCAAACATAACAGGTAAAAAATTATCTCCACGGAAATTAATTATGGATGTTCGTGATCGTTTAGAGGTTACAGGGAAAAATATCGATAAGCATGGTAAAGATTATGTTGATGATAAATCTTTATTTGAATATATCACCAATGAAGAATTGTGGGCATGCACAACATGTAATGCTTGTACAAATGCATGTCCGGTAAATATCGACCATGTATCCTTAATTCTTGAGTTACGAAGATATATTGTTATGGAACAAGCTGCATCTCCTGGTGAGCTGAATGCTATTTTCAATAACATCGAAAATAACGGAGCACCGTGGCAATTCTCACAGGATGATAGAATGCTATGGGCTGATGAGCTTTATATTAACGAGAAATAATTTTAGAAGATAACGAATAGAAAATATTATGTCTGAAAATAAAAGAAAAGTCGAAGTTCCTGTAATGGCCGATGTTTTTGCAAAAGGCGAAAAACCTGAATATCTGCTTTGGGTTGGTAGCGCAGGTGCATTCGATGATAGATATAAAAAAGTAACGCGTGCATTTGTTAAAATCTTAGAACACTTAAAGATTAGCTATGCAGTTTTAGGTGTTGAAGAATCATCAAGTGGAGATGTTGCTCGTCGCGCCGGAAACGAAATGTTGTACCAGATGCAGGCGCTAACAAATATTGAAATTTTGAATGGATATGAAGTAAAGAAAATTCTTACTTGCGATCCGCATGCATTCAATACATTCAAAAATGAATATCCCGATTTAGAAGGAAACTTTGAGGTAATTCATCATACACAATTTTTACGTCAGTTAATTGCCGATGGCACCTTGAAAATTGATAGCGATAAGTTTAAGGATAAAACCTTAACATATCATGATCCTTGTTATCTTGGGCGTGCGAATGGCGAGTACGATGCACCAAGAGAGGTATTAGAAGCAATTTCTTCTAAAAAGGTAGAAATGAAACGTAACAAGAGTAATGCTTTATGTTGTGGTGCTGGTGGCGGACAGATGTTTAAAGAAGCGGAAGAGGGAGATAAGGAAGTTTTTATCGAAAGAATTGAAGATGCTTTAGCAACTAACGCAAATATTGTGGTTACTGCTTGCCCTTACTGTATGGTTATGATGACCGACGGGTTAAAGTACAAAAACAAAGAAGAAGAAATAAAAAATTACGATATTGCTGAATTAATAGAACAAACCTTAGAATTATAATTTAAACGTAAATAAAATGGAAGAAAAATTAACCATAAAAGGTGGTGAATTCCTGATTAAACAAACGGAAGCCAACGAGATTTTTATCCCGGAAGAGTTTGATGAAGAACAACAGATGATCGCACAATCGTGCGACGATTTTTTAGAAACTGAAGTATTTCCAAATCTTGAGAGAATTGATGCTCAGGAAGAGGGTTTAATGGAAGAAATTGTAAAAAAAGCTGGTGAATTAGGTTTATTAGGAATTTCCGTTCCTGAAGAATATGATGGATTTGGACAATCATTTGTTACATCAATGCTAGCAAGTGAAAGAATGGGTGCTGGTAATTCATTTGCAGTTGCTTATTCTGCTCACACAGGTATTGGTTCTTGTCCTATTGCTTATTACGGAAATCACGAGCAAAAACAAAAATATTTATCAAAACTAGCTACTGGTGAATTAACTGGTGCATATTGCTTAACCGAACCTGGATCTGGTTCTGATGCGAACTCAGGTAAAACAAAAGCAGTTCTATCAGAAGATGGAAAACATTACATTTTGAACGGACAAAAAATGTGGATTACCAATGGTGGTTTTGCTGATGTTCAGACGGTTTTTGCTAAAATAGATAATGACCGTGTTTACAGTGCTTTTATCGTAGAAAGCAAGTGGGATGGAATTACTTTTAATCCGGAAGAAAAGAAAATGGGTATTAAAGGTTCTTCTACTCGTCAGATTTTCTATAATGATGTGAAAGTTCCTGTAGACAATTTATTAGGAAAAAGAGGTGAAGGATTCAGAATCGCGTTGAATATTCTGCATATGGGACGTATCAAATTAGGTGGTAACGTTCTTGGTGCAGCAAAAAGAGCTGTTGATCAGTCGGTTAATTATTCAAACGAACGTAAACAATTTGGTCAGTTAATTTCTAGCTTTGGTTCAATAAAGCATAAATTAGCGCAACAAGCGATTAAAACCTTTACATCCGAATCTGCAGTGTACAGAGTAAGTAGAAATATCGACGAAGCTTATGAGGTATATAAAAATATGGAAGGTTGTGATTTAGGTCGTGCTACTATGGATGCCTACGGACAATTTGGTTCTGAAGCAGCTATTATGAAAGTATTTGCTTCTGAAGCATTAGATTATATTGTTGATGAAGAAGTTCAGATTATGGGAGGTATGGGATTCTCTGCTGAAATGCCTGCAGACAGAAACTATAGAGACTCTCGTATTAATAGAATCTTTGAAGGAACAAACGAAATCAATCGTATCTTAGTAACAGATACAATTGTTAAGCGTGGTGCTAAAAATCATATTGCACTTTTTGAAAAGGCAAAAGAAGTGATCGCCGAATTGGATAACCTGAAAGATGATTATAAATCGCAGGGATATTACGAAGATAAAAGACATTATGTAGAGAACTTCAAGAAAGTAGCTTTAATGTTAATGGAAGTTGCAACCAATAAGTTCGAACGCAAATTAGTTCACGAACAAGAGGTTTTAAATAGCATAGCTGATATATTAATGAATGTGTATGTTGCTGAGTCAACTATGTTGCGTGTTCAGAAGCTGGAAGCTATTAAACCAGCCGATATGTGTGCTTTATACAAAGATATGCTTGATGTATATATTTTCGAAGCTGCATCGGTAATTTCTAAACATGCATTAGATGCTATTCATTCAATTGAAGATGAAACAATGACTGAAAAGCTATTAAATGCAGTACGTGTTTATACAAACGTAGCTGGAGTAAATACAAAAGATGCTCGCAGACGAATTGCTGATAAATTAATTGAAGAGAACAAGTACTGTTTCTAAGATTTTTTCTAAATACTTACTGCCCCGGTTCCTTTGGTTCCGGGGTATTTTGTTTTATAAGGTTTGAAACCTGAAGAATTTCAATTAAATTTACTGAACTTAAAAAATAAATAATGAGTTTAGGTAAAACATTTCAAAATGGTATTGTAATTCTTGGTGCAGGAAATGTAGCTACTCATTTATCGTTAGCTTTAAAAAAATCCAATATTAACATTCGTACCATTTATAGTAAAACCGCTCAATCTGCTAAATCACTTGCTTCAAAAATTGATACAAACTTCACTACTACTATTGATGATATTCCTAAAGATGCGGATTTATATATTATTGCCGTTAAAGATGAAGTGATTATTGATATTATACGAAAATTACAAATTAAAAATGGTGCTGTAGTGCATACAGCCGGCAGTGTATCCATGAACTTATTTCAGGATATCTATTCAACGTATGGTGTATTGTATCCGCTACAAACATTCTCTGTTAGTGAAGATGTTGATTTTTCTGAGATACCTATATTTATTGAGGCCAATGATCAAAAGTTGGAAAATGACCTACTAGTGCTGGCAAAAAAAATAAGTAACTCAGTGAAAGTAATGAGTTCGGAAAAGAGGACATTTTTGCATCTGGCAGCAGTATTCGCATGCAATTTCTCAAATCACATGTATTCTATCGCATCTGAAATTATTGATCAGGCAGATGTGTCATTTGATGTACTTAAACCATTAATAAAAGAAACTACACGAAAAGCTATAGCCGGTAACCCTTTGGATGCACAAACAGGTCCGGCTTTACGTAATGATCAATATGTTATACAAAAGCATATTGAGATGTTAAATGATAATGAAGATTATGAGAAAATATATAGATTTGTGAGTGATAGTATTTTTAAGCTAAAGCAAAAGAAAGAAAAGTAAAAAATGGCAAACTTTAAAGAAGAACTTCAAAATATTAAAGCCTTTGTGTTTGATGTCGACGGTGTATTTACCGATGGTCAGATATATCTTGATCCAAGTGGTGAATTTGTTCGTTCGGTAAATATGAAAGACGGATATGCAGTGGCATATGCCTTAAAGCAAGGGTATATTATTGGTATCATATCCGGAGGTAGCTCAGAGGCTACAAAAAAGCGATTTCAATATCTTGGAATAACGGATATTTATATGAATTCGAGAGATAAGGTGAACGATTTTGAAGATTTTTATTTTAAGTATGGATTAAAACCCGAAGAGATTCTTTATATGGGTGATGACCTGCCCGATTATGAGGTAATGCAAATTGCCGGTTTGTCTACTTGTCCTTCCGATGCAGCCGAGGAAATTAAAGCTGTTTCCAAATATATTTCAACATTTCCAGGGGGAAGAGGTTGTGTGCGTGATGTAATTGAGCAAGTGTTAAGGTTACAAGGAAAGTGGAAAAAATGTTTAAGCCTTAAACAGTAAGATTATGTTGAGTTTTTTACGACTAATACGATATAAAAATCTGCTCATTATAATTTTAACGCAATACTTGATGCGTTGGAGTGTTATTAAACCAATTCTTGAAGTATATGGCTTTAAACTGCAGTTTTCAGAACTTAATTTTTTCTTCCTTGTTATGGCAACGGTATTTATAACTGCAGCAGGTTATGTAATTAACGACTATTTTGATACCAAAACAGATCTTGTAAATAAACCTGAAAAGGTAATTTTAGGCAGACAGTTAAACAGGCGTTGGGCAATTATTTTACATATTGTATTCAATACCATTGGCATAGGTTTAGGAGCATATATTTCATTTTACATTGGAGTACCGATTTTAACCCTGGTTTTTGTTTTAATTACCGGAATTTTGTGGTTCTATTCGACAACATACAAGCGACAGTTTTTGGTTGGCAATTTAACGGTAGCATTATTAACAGCACTTGTTCCTTTAATGGTTATTCTTTTTGAAATACCTTTGCTTAATGAAGAGTATGGCTTGTTGTTAAAAGAAATGCATATTAATTTTACGCATATTATATTATGGGTTGGAATGTTTGCTGTTTTTGCTTTTTTACTTACGCTTATTCGCGAAATAATTAAGGATATGGAAGATTTTGAGGGAGATCAGGCATATGGTCGAAATACGCTTCCGATAGTACTGGGTATTATTAATACCAAAATTGTTGTGATCGGATTAAGCATTTTTACATTGTTATCTCTGATATATTTATATGTAAGATTTTTAAATGACTCCATTACACTGGTTTATTTTGGCGTATTTTTAGTTATGCCTCTCATCATATTAGGCTATAAATTAATTAAATCCAATAAAAAGAAAGATTATCGCTGGGCAAGTAACTTATCAAAATTGATTATGTTGGCTGGTATTTTCTATGCTATTGTGGCGAATTATATTATTGTTCAAAATTTCTAATGTATTCTTATGTTTATTCCTAACATCGATGATTATAAATGTATTCTAGCTTCCCAATCGCCCAGGCGACATTATCTGTTAAAAGAAATTGGGTTGGAATTTGAAATTAAGCAAAAACAGTTTATCGATGAAAGTTACCCTGATCATCTTGTAAAAGAGGAAATCCCTGTATTTATTGCAAAGAAAAAAGCAGATGCTTTTGGGGTACTCCAGGAAAAAGAAATTTTAATTACAGCAGATACCATTGTTTGGTTAAATAATAAAGTGCTTCAAAAACCTACCGATGCCGACGATGCAATAAGAATCCTAAAGGAACTCTCAGGTGAATGTCATCAGGTTTACACGGGGGTTTGCATCAAATCAACAGAGAAAGAACTAGTATTTTCTGCTTGTACCGATGTTTACTTCAAAAAACTTACCTATGCTGAAATAGATTACTATATAAACCATTTTCAACCCTTCGATAAAGCTGGAGCCTATGGTATTCAAGAGTGGATAGGGTATATCGGGGTGGAAAAAATTAACGGATCGTTTTTTAATGTCATGGGATTACCCATTCAGAAATTATATACAGAATTAGATGATTTTATAAACGGATAAATAGATTAATTATGAAAAGAATAGTATTAACGGTATTAAGTATTTTTATTCTGCTAACTAGCCAGTTAAGGGCCGATGAAGGAATGTGGATTCCTTTATTGATTGAAAAGTTTAATATTGAAGATATGCAAGCTAAAGGTTTTAAACTTTCTGCAGAAGATATCTACAGCATAAATCAGGCATGTATTAAAGATGCTATTGTAATTTTTGGTCGTGGTTGTACCGGAGAATTAGTTTCTGATCAGGGACTGATATTAACAAACCACCATTGTGGATATGGAGCCATTCAGCGACACAGTTCTATTGAAAACGATTATCTGACTGATGGTTTTTGGGCAATGAGTAAACAAGAAGAGTTACCAAATCCGGAACTTACGGTAACCTTTTTAGAGCGAATTGAAGATGTGACAGATCAAGTTTTAGATGGAGTAAAGAAAAAGCATACAGAAGCAGAGAGAAAAGAAATTATAGAAAAAAATGCTGAAAAAATCGAATCTGAAGCTGTAGAAGCACCTGATCTAACAGCAAGTGTAAGATCTTTTTATTATGGTAATCAGTACTTTTTATTTATTTACAAGCAGTATAAAGATGTGCGTTTAGTTGGAGCACCACCTTCTGCAATAGGTAAGTTTGGTGGTGATACTGATAATTGGGTTTGGCCTCGACATACCGGAGATTTTTCCGTATTCAGAATTTATGCAGATAAAGACAATAATCCGGCCGAATATTCACCTGATAATGTACCGTACAAACCTAAAAAGTTTTTACCAATTTCACTAAAAGGAATTGACGAAGGTGATTTTACGTGGGTTTTAGGTTATCCAGGAGGAACATCACAGTATATAACCTCTGATGCGATTCGCTTAATAAAAGAAGTACGGAATCCAAATCGCGTAGCTGTGCGAGATAAGCGCATAGAAGTAATGAATAAGTATATGGATGCGAACGATACCATACGAATTAAGTATGCAAGCAAAAATGCAGGAGCAAGTAATTCATGGAAACGATGGAAAGGTGAGATTGTTGGATTAGAGCGATTAAATGCAATCGAAAAGAAAGAGAAACTGGAACAAGATTTTATGAATTGGGCAAAAAAGAATAAAGAATATAAAGGTGTTCTTCCAGAACTGGGAAAAATATACGATAATATAGAAGAGTACGCTGTAGCTATGGATTATTATTGGGAGGCTATTCGCTCTGTTGAAGTAATTCGTTTTGCAGCACGATTTAGGGATTTAATTGAGATGGCACAAAGCGATGAGCAAAATGATAATTGGGAGTCTGAAATAGAAGAACTGGAAAAACAGACAGAAAGATTCTTTAAAGATTATGTTGTGAAGATCGATCAGGAAATATTTGAGCAACTATTGCCTATGTATTTTAATAATGTAGATGAAGAATTTCAGCCTGAAATAAAAGGCTTAAATGATAATTATAAAGAGTACGTTAATTCAATTTACCAATCAACAATTTTTACCGATAAAGATAAAGTACTTGAAGCATTAAACGGTAGTAAAGAGGATGTGAAAGCTCTGTCTGAAGATCCGGCGTATAAATTATTTTCAGAATTTAGTGATGTGGTTAAAGAAGAGGTATATCCAGTCTACGACTCGTTAGATTTGAAAGCAAATCAGCTATACAGATTGTATATGAAAGGATTGATGGAAATGCAAGATGATAAAATCTTATTCCCCGATGCAAACTTCACCATGCGGGTTTCTTATGGAGAAGTGAAAGGATCATATCCAAGAGATGGTATAATTTATAAGTACTATACAACCCTCGACGGAGTAATTGAAAAGGATAATCCTAAGATCTATGATTATGATGTTCCGGATCGATTAAAGGAACTATACGAATCCAAAGATTATGGTAGATATGAGGTTGATGGAACAGTTCCGGTTTGTTTTATCGCTACAAACCATACAACAGGAGGTAATTCAGGAAGCCCGGTTCTTGATGCCGAAGGTAATTTAATCGGATTAAATTTTGATCGTATGTGGGAAGGAATTATGAGCGATATGGTTTTTGATCCTGCTCATAGCCGCAATATTACCTTAGATATCAGATATGTATTATTTATAATAGATAAGTTTGCCGGCGCTGATCATCTTATCGAAGAAATGAAAATAATTGAATAATTAAATGGCGCTCCTGATATAACTATTGGGAGCGTCTTTTTTATGAGCAATATACTAGTTAGAATAAACGGAAGAGGTAATGCCTGGCCAGTGCTATTAGGTCAGGATCACCCTTTCTATGATCGAAATAATATCCAGGATTTGGCGAATGCTTCCTGTTCTGTTATTAAATCGGATGAGGTAAATCCAAAAACGAATGAAATACAATGGGAGTTAATGATAGATGCCGGACATGGAGCTGTTCAATACCTGTTAAAAAACTGCAACAGAATACCTGAAGCTCTTTTTATTACACATCCTCATATCGATCATACTTTGGGAATGGATTGGATTGTTCAGAGCTATTTTAAACTATATAAAAAGAAATACCCGGTTTATGCAACTAGTCCATGTTGGGAGATAACAAAAAGTACATTTCCACAACTTGAAGAGCTTATTGATTTTAGGGACTTAGTACCATTCCAAACAAGAAAAGTTAATGAAGTAGAAGGTTCAACGGTTACTGCTTATCCTGTATATCATGGTAATAGTGCTATTGGTGCTTCTATGCTGCTATTTGAGATTGAGGAGAAAAACAAAAGTGTAAAAGCGTTATTTACAGGCGATGTTTTGTGTCCTTTACTTCGCAAGGAAGATTATGCCAATATACAAAATATTGATCTGTTAGTTTGCGACGCAAATAATCGATTTCCTTATCCCAAAAGTAATCACTGGAGTATAACAGACGGTAAGTCTGGTCAGCAATCCAAATTTTTACAAGGTTTTATAAATGAAAGCAGCATAGGGACATTATTATCTCCTCACCTTAAGCATATAAGTTTTGAAAGCTACAGTCGGTGTTTTGATTATTTTTTAAATAGTGAGTATCATCCTAAAGCATTCCATTTTACAGCAGAATCTTTTATCAATGCCATAAAACCCCAAAAAGTTGCTTTTATACATTATAGTGGGAGCGAAGATGAAAAACATTATGAATCCAGGATTTTAAATGATTCTGAGTTAATCAATTGGATAGAAAAGAATATCCGTAATGCACCATCTCATATCCGGTTTTATGTTCCATATGTTAGTCAACATATGGAATTAATAACTACTTTAAAAACAAACACATAAACACCAAGCTAAACCACAAACATGACATTTGTCATATTTGTAAATAATAAATATCATGTTCTTGGCTGGTATACAATTCTATATTTAGTTCTGAAAATCATACGGTTAAAACAATTTTAAGTGTTACTAAATTAACACTGTTAAAAAATTAACAATAACTAAATAAAACTTAATTAAAATGCCAGAAATTAAAGAATTAGTTAAAGGTTTAGCTGATAAGCATGGAAGAACAAGAGAGAGTTTACTTCCAATTTTGCAAGGCATCATTTCTGAGGAGAGATTTATCTCAGATGCTGCTATGACAGAAGTTGCAAGAGAGTTAGATATGTCTGCTGCACTAGTATATGGTACAGCTACTTTCTATTCTTTCCTTGATACTAAGCCAAGAGGCAAGTATGTAATTCGCGTTTGTAGAACCATTACTTGCGACATGAAAGGTAAAAAGCAAATTGTAAAAACCTTAGAGGATTTGCTGAAAGTTAACGTGGGTGAAACTACAAAAGACAATAAGTTTACTTTATTAGAAACAAATTGTCTGGGTTGGTGCCATAAAGGCCCGGCTATGCTAATAAATGATGAAGCATACACCGAACTAACAGAAGAGAAAGTTAGTGAGATTATCGGTGATTATATGAAAAATAAATAATTGTTAATTAGTTAAAGGAGATTATAATTATGCCAGATAAAAAACTAAAAAGAGTAGACCTTATTTTCAGCGAAGACTGTGGTTATAAAGATGTTTTGGCTGAGAGTTTAAAAATGTCTAATGAAAAAATACTTCAGGAAATCTTAGATTCGGGATTAAGAGGCCGTGGTGGTGCTGGTTTCCCTACAGGACTAAAGTGGAAATTTACTTCTCAGGAACCAGGCGATGAAAAATATGTTGTTTGTAATGCCGACGAAGGTGAACCTGGAACATTTAAAGATAGAGAAATATTATCACGTGTACCATTAAAAGTTTTTGGTGGTATGGCCGTTTGTGGTAAAGTTATTGGTGCAAAACATGGTTATATTTACTTACGTGGTGAATATCAATTCCTAAAAGCTGACTTAGAAAAAGCTTTGGATGAGTTCCATGCTTCACTTAAAGAATCAGGTTTTGATTTCCAAATTCATATTCTAATGGGATCAGGCGCCTATATTTGTGGTGAAGAAAGTGCTTTATTCGAATCAATGGAAGGTAAACGAGGTGAGCCAAGAAATAAACCTCCATATCCAACAATTGCAGGTTTTAGAAGCAAGCCAACTGTTATCAATAATGTTGAAACATTAGTATATTCATTCATGATCTGCAGAATTGGAGCTAAGAAATTCCAGGAATTAGGAACTGCCGATTCAAGAGGTTCTAAAGTTTTCTCAATTTCAGGAGATACTCCAATAGCTGGTATTTACGAGCTTGAGCTTGGTATGTCATTAGAAGATTTTGTTGAAGAGTTTGGCGATGGCGATACAAAAGCAGTTCAGGTTGGAGGAGCTGCAGGCTTCTGTGTACCTAGAAAAAAATTCAAAGATACAATCATTGGTTTCGAAGGTGTTCCAACCGGAGGATCTATGATGCTTTTCAATAGTTCGCGTTCAATGTACAACGTACTAAAGAACTATGTTGAGTTTTTCGAAGAAGAATCATGCGGTCAGTGTACTCCTTGCCGTGTAGGTTGTCAGCAACTTAAAAAAGGTATTGAAGCTGTTAAGAAAGGTGATAAATCTGCACATTACCTTGAAACACTTCAAAAATTGGCAGAAACTATGAAGGTAACTTCAAAATGCGGTTTAGGTCAATCTGTTGCGAACTCATTCTCTTCAATCGTTGATAACTTTAAAGAAGAAATGATTTACTAAAAAATTAAGGTTGTAAAAAATAAAATTAAGATAAAACATGGCTAATACAGTAAATTTAAAAATAGACGGAATCGATGTTAGCGTTGAGGAAGGTAAAACTGTTCTTGATGCTGCGAAGAAACTAAATATACATATTCCAACGCTTTGTCATCACGAAGATTTGTGTGTTGCCGGTAACTGTAGAGTATGTGTTGTTGAACAAGAAGGTGTTAAAAACCTTGTTGCTTCATGTGCAATGCCTGCTCAAGAAGGAATGGTTATCCAAACAAATACACATAAAGTTAGAAATGCACGCAGACATGTAGTAGAATTATTACTTTCTGAGCATAATGCTGATTGTACAAAGTGTTACAAAAACACAAAATGTGAGTTACAATCATTGGCTAACGAAATGGTAATGGGCGATCATATGTTCATCGATCTTGTTCCTGATAAGAACTATACGGTTGATATGATGTCTCCATCAATCATTAAAGATGATAGCAAATGTATTCGTTGCCAGCGTTGTGTAAGAACTTGTACTGAGTTACAGCATGTAAGTGCGCTTGGTGTAGCATACAAAGGTGATCATATGAAGATTTCAACATTCTTCGAAAACCCAATGTACGACGTAGTTTGTACAAATTGCGGTCAGTGTGTGAACCGTTGTCCTACAGGTGCTTTAATCGAGAAAAACTATGTTGATGAAGTTTGGGATGCAATTTACGATGAAAACAAGCACGTTGTTGTTCAAACTGCACCTGCTGTTCGTATTGCACTTGGCGAAGATTTAGGTTTTGATGTTGGAGAAAGAGTAACCGGTAAAATGGTAACTGCTCTTAAACGAATTGGATTCGATTCAGTATTAGATACCGACTTTACTGCCGACTTAACCATTATGGAAGAAGGTACTGAGTTATTAACAAGATTAAAGAAAGCATTGGTTGATAAAGATACAAGTGTTAAATTACCAATGACTACATCTTGTTCTCCAGGATGGATTAAATTTATCGAGCATACTTTCCCTGAGTATTTAGAAAATGTTTCTACTTGTAAATCACCACAGCAAATGTTTGGTGCATTAGCAAAAACATACTATGCTCAGAAGCGTAATATTAATCCTGAAAATATTGTTTCTGTTTCTATTATGCCTTGTACAGCGAAGAAATTTGAAGCAAATCGTCCTGAAATGCGAGATAGCGGATATCAAGATGTTGATTACGTATTAACAACCAGAGAGTTGGCTATTATGATTAAACAAGCTGGTCTTGATTTCTTAACATTACCAGATGATAAGTATGATAGTATTATGGGTGATTCAACAGGTGCTGCTGTTATTTTCGGAGCAACTGGTGGAGTTATGGAAGCAGCATTGCGTACTGCATACGAATTAGTTACAGGAAGAGAAGTTCCTTTCGAAAACCTAAACATCACTGCAGTTCGCGGTATGGAGGGTGTTCGTGAAGCAGCTGTAAAAATCGAAAATGTATTACCTGAATGGAGTTTCCTTGAAGGTGTTGAGCTTAAAACAGTTGTTGCTCACGGTTTAACAAATGCTAAGAAAGTAATGCAAGCTGTTAAAGATGGTAAAGCCGACTGGCATTTTATTGAGATTATGGCTTGTCCAGGTGGATGTTTAGGTGGTGGAGGCCAACCTATTCCAACTACTCCAGAAATTCGTCAGAAACGTGCTGAAGCGATCTATGCTGAGGATGAAGGATTACCAATCCGTAAATCTCATGAAAACCCGGAAGTTCAGCAGATTTATAAAGATTTCTTAGGAGAACCTCTTGGACATAAATCGCACGAACTATTGCATACTCACTATCACGAGAGAAAAAGAGTATAATATAAAGTTATATAGATTAGAAGAGGACAGCATTTTTGCTGTCCTTTTTTTTTACTCTAATTAATTGTATTTTCACATTACAGACATTTAACTCTTTTATTATGCAAAAAGTAAAGAAAGTATTTCTTTTTAGTCCCTGGTTTATGGGTGTTCTGTTCATATTATTTGCTCTTGCCATGGCTTTTGCTACATTTTTTGAGAATGATTATGGTGCTCAGGTAGCACGAATTTTGGTTTATGAGTCAAAATGGTTTGAATTAATTATGTTGCTGCTGGTTATTAACTTCATAGGGCAGATATTTTATTTTAAGCTTTACCATCGAAAAAAACTTACGATACTTATATTTCACCTGGCACTTGTTATGATGATTATTGGAGCCGGAATGACACGATATCTTGGATTTGAAGGCACTATTCATATTCGCGAAGGTCAGGAGCAAAATATATGTAAGTCGAAGGAAAATTACGTTAAAGTTAATGTCTTGAATACGCAAGAGAAACTGCTGTTTTCTGATGACCAAAAAATGATGGTTACACATGTTAAATCAGACAGATATAAGAATAGTTTTCTCGTGGAAGAAAAGAAATATCGTTTAGAATTTAAGAAGCACATTCCTAATGTAACGGAAACCTTGATAGATGTTGAGAATGGTAAACCATCAGTGGCACTAATTATTTCCAATAAAATGATGGAAAGAGAAAGTGTCCTGCTATCAGAAGGTGATATAAAGAATGTAAAAGGTATTATAATTGGATTTGGAAAAATGGAATCTGCAGATGTTAATATAACATACCAAAACAACTCATTTCAGATTCAATCAGATCACGGAATTCAACGAGCAAGTATGGGAGTGAGTAATAGCAAAGATGCCCCAAATAAGAATACAATGTCGTTAGAACGGATGAAACTTTATGAAATAGAGAATCTTTCAATTGTTGCTCAAAACTTTACTACAAGCGGAGAAATACAACCGATTCAAATGAATTACAACATACAACTAACAAACAAATCGGTTCTGGTATTCGAGTTATCAGATGATGTGAAAAGTACCGATTTATATGTGTGGACAGGAGAAGGAATACCTCATGAAGCAATATATATAACTGATAAATACATATTTAAGTTAAGCTATGCACCTAAAGAAATTGAGCTTCCTTTTAAAATTAAACTGGAAGACTTTATTTTAGATCGATATCCCGGATCAAGCAGTCCTTCGTCATATAAGAGCAAAGTAGTTTTAATAGATGATCAGAACAATATAAAAAAGCCTTATTCGATTTATATGAATCACATTTTAAAATATAAAGGCTGGAGATTTTATCAATCATCTTATGATCAGGATGAGAAAGGAACTACTCTATCCGTTAATAAGGATTTCTGGGGAATGGCAATTACTTATACCGGATATTTTTTACTTTTCTTGTTTATCATTCTTTCTGTACTGAATAAAAACTCGAATTTTAGAAAGGTCGGCAAAAACTATTTTAGTTCGAAAGCCGGTAAGATGTTGGTTATGTTATTAATGCTGGTAGGCGCATCATTTTTAGCCCAAGCTCAAAACCAAAAGTTGGTTGTAAATAAAGAAACAGCAAATCAATTTGGTAAAGTGCTTGTTCAGGATCAAAAAGGAAGAACAGAACCGGTTTATACCCTAAGTCATGATATTTTACGAAAAGTTAGCAGAAGTGTAGAATACAACGGGTATAACCCGATGCAGGTTTTCTTAGGCTTTTATTTTGATTTTGAAAACTGGCAAAACGAAGCATTAATAAAAGTATCAAACAAACAGTTAAAGAGAATATTAGGAATAGCTGGAAACCATGCAGCGTTTTCCGATATTGTTAATTTAAAAGACAATACATATAAACTAAAGCCATATCTGGATGCTGCATATTCCAAACCTTCAGGTGCCAGAAACAAGTTCGATAAAGAAATCATTAAAGTTGATGAGCGTATTAATATTTGTTACATGATACACATTGGTGAGTTCATGAAGATTTTTCCGGTACACGATCCGAATAATAAATGGTATTCACCGAAAGATGCATACCAATTCGCTAAAAATGCTGATGATTCTCTTTACCTGAAAAATATAATGATTCTTAATCATCAAACTATTTTGAATGATGAAAACAACAAATCCGGTGAGTATCTAAATTCAATCATTAACTATCAAAGAAAATTTGCTCAGTATGATTTACCTTCGGAGAGTAAAATTAATGCAGAGATCTTTTATTACAAATCAAAAATATATGAACGTTTGTTTCCTTATTATACTGCGCTAGGATTTATCCTACTTGTAATTTTAATTTTTGAAATCGTAGCTCAGAAAAAGAATTTTAGAAAAACTTTAATCATATTTAAAGTGTTATTAATAATTGGTTTTTTGTTTCATACACTGGGACTTGCTATACGGTGGTATGTTTCGGGCCATGCTCCTATGAGTAATGGATACGAATCGATGATTTTTATTTCCTGGGTAACAATCTTGGCAGGGTTTATTTTCAGTAAACGATCGGCGCTGGTATTGGCTGCGACTTCTGTCTTAGGAGGTTTTACGTTAATGGTAGCTCATTTGAGTTTTATGGATCCTGAAATTACAAATTTAGTTCCTGTACTGCAATCGTATTGGTTAACCCTGCATGTGTCAGTTATTACAAGCAGTTACGGATTTCTAGGTCTGGGAGCAATTCTGGCAATTATTGTTTTAATACTTTATTCATTAATTTCAGTTGGAAATAAATCCAGCATACATTCAACCATCGAAGAGTTAACTATTATTAATTATAAATCATTAACCATCGGATTGTATCTTCTAACCATCGGAACCTTTTTAGGAGCCATCTGGGCCAACGAAAGTTGGGGAAGATACTGGGGATGGGACCCAAAAGAAACCTGGTCGTTAATAACCATCATTGTTTATAGTTTTATAATTCATTCAAGAATGATTCCGGGATTAAAAGGTTATTACAGTTTTAATTTGATGGCATTATTCGGGTTTTCATCTGTTTTAATGACCTACTTTGGAGTAAATTATTACTTAACCGGATTACATTCTTATGCTGGTGGTGACTCGATTCCTGTACCTAATTTTGTGTATTTAAGTGTGGTTTTAATAGTTACACTTTCATTGTTTGCACACTGGAAGAAAAAAATAATAGTAAAAGAACATTAAGTATACCTATAAGCAAAACGAGCAAAAAGGATGAAGGCTGTCTGCCGATAGGCTCATAATTAATGAGATTTTTATTACAATCCTAAAAACTGAATACTAGCACCACATAAAAAGATGGTGGCTCCGGCAATAGCATGCATAAATCGTTCAACATTAACTTTTGGCAGAAATTTAAAACCAAGATATGAGCTGGTTACAATTAGCATCATAGTTCCGACGGTTACCACACTGAAAATAATCGTAACCATAACCATTGCCAAAATATTATTTTGCGCAGCGGGATAAAGTAAAATCGGAATAAAAGGTTCACAAGGACCAAAAATAAAAATGGTAAATAAGATCCAGGGAGTTAATTCTTTAATGCTTCTCTTATCATGTATATGCGAATGTTCTTTAATGTGTGCGTGTTTATGCACGTGAATAGTACCATCATGGTGCACATGTTTATGGGTATGTTCTTTTTGCTTATAGGCTTTTCTCATTCCCCAAATAAAATAGACCAAACCAAAAGCAATCATTAACCAGGCAGCTACAGAACCCCGGGTAGCTTCAATTGGTGTAAGTTGGTTAACAGCAATTCCTAGTAAAATTCCAATAAACCCAATCATAACAGAGGAGCCTACATGACCTATTCCACAGATCAACGTAATTAGATTTGTTTTCAGTAAAGACCACTTGCGGGCTTTCGAAATAACAATAAAGGGTAAATAATGATCAGGCCCCAAAAGAGTATGGAAAAACCCTATTGAGGCAGCTGTCAGGTAAAGAACACTTGAATCTATTTGCATTACAACTTTTTTAATTTCAAATTACAAAAAACAATTGTATTTTGAAATACTATAGATATTTTTTATCTTCTTCAGGAACATCAAAATATTGTTTGTACCGGATCGCATCAGGGCCTATTTGCTCAATACTTTTATCACTTATTTTATAGGTGCATTTTTCACCTGCTAAACTTGAAAAATAAACTTCAAATTCTTCATCGCCATCTTTTAAATAAATTTTTACCAAGTTTGGGTTTTCTTCTCTGTTAAGTGTTGCATGGCAAATAGGGCAGTAGAAGGTATATTCTTCTCCTTCGTGAATTTCAAAGGTTGGATGAGTAGTTATAGAGTAGTCACCTATTTCAGAGTTTAGAAAAATTAAACCCTTTTCATTCTTTGCCGATTTTGCCGACAACAAAATGGAGTTCTTAACTCTCAATTGTCCTTTGCAGATCGGACAGTAATAATCTTTTGCCATAGTGTTTGGGTTTTAATGGTTTGTAATTTCTAATATTTCGTGTACAGCGTTTAATACAGTTTCTGATAATTCTTCTCCAAAGTCGATACTTTTGGGCTGAATCCCCAAAATATACACCGGCATTTTAAATAACTCTGATATTCGTTTTAATGAAATATTGTGTGTATTTAGCGTATAATCTTTAAGTTCATTGGCAGGAATTAAATTATAATATCCCGGTTTCTTGCCAAAATCTACACAATCAATAAGAATAAGAACATCAGGATTTATAGCATTAATTTTACCGATATAATTTTCTATACTTACTTCAACAGTTAATTTTTGAATGGTTGATTTTTCTTTTATTCTGTTACTGATGAACACACCAACACCATCATCACTTTTTAATACATTACCAATTCCTACAAATAGTATTTTTTGGTCTGTTTTATTGATTAAAAAGTCTAACGTTAAAGTCACTCAAAGGTATATTTAATTAAAACTTCTCTTAAACAGTTGGGACAAAGAACATTAAACATGTCTTTTCGTTTCAGGCCATCTTTAATATTCGATTCAGAACTTTGTTTCGATGCCAAACGGAGTTTTTCATTTAATATATTTAGGTTCTGAATGGAAGCAAAAGCTTTTGGTCCCAGCTTCTTGTGCATATATACCAGATGATCTTTAGTAGTAATCACTGCATTGCAATTTTTACAAATAATGAGTTCTCTTTCTTGGTATTCAATAGCCTGGCTTCGGTCAAAATTAGCAATGTCAAATATTTTATCTGACAATTTAACTCCCTTTTGTGTTATGCAATGTTCTTGACACTGTCCACAGAAAATGCATTTTCCATAATCTCGTTTAATTGTCCGAATACCTTTTTCTTTATCATCTTCGAATGTTATAGCATGCGATGGACAAACATTGGAACACGTTTCGCAACCCACACAATTCTTCTCATCTACCTCGGGTTTCCCTCTAAAATTCTCGAACGGAACATGTGGTTCCTTTGGGAACTTTGTTGTGTAAGCCGGAGTAAACAGTGATACTAAAGCTTCTTTTACTTCTCGTATTTTTGGATATTTCATTTTAGATCAGACTTTTAACTTTTATGAACGTCTTTGTAATCATCCTTAACGCTTTTGTCTCCTAATTTTATTCCAAATATGTATGCACCTTTTACCAATGCATGAGCAGCAACGGTGGCTGCAAAGAATAATATTGGAATAGCAACTATAGCTTTTATTCCGCCATTAGTAAATCCATAATAAAATACAACGCCAATTAATATGCTGCAAGTGCCTAAGGTCACACACTTGGTAGCTGATTGCAAACGGTTGTATACATCTGGTAATCGGATTAATCCAATACATCCAAAGAGATTAAACAATATTCCAATACAGATAAATATAAATCCTATAATTTCCATTTTATTCGTTGAGTTTTTTACCACTTAAATATTTAGCCAATGTTAAGGTGCCTATAAAACTTAAAATTATCCATGCTATTCCGATGTCTAGAATATATGATCTTTTGGTAATAATGGATAAGATCGCACAAATTCCAACAACAAGAATCCCGAAAATATCTATTCCTACCATTCTATCGGCAATGGATGGCCCCCGTATAATCCTGAATAGGCAGAATACGCATAGTGCAATTTGCACATAAAGCAAGATGTTAAGATAATCGATCATTCGAATATTTTTTTTATATATTTTTCAAATCTGCCAGCTATTTTTTGACTGTACTCTTCAACATTATCTGTCGAAATATAAATCCAATGCACATATATTTCGTCACCAACAATATCAACAGATATGGTTCCCGGTGTCATCGTAATTGAGTTTGCCAAGATAGTTTTAGCGATATTGGTTTTTAATCCCAATTTAACTTTTACTATTCCCGGTTTAATTGGCATTGCCGGATGCAATACTCTGTACGCAACATCAAAGTTGGCTTTTATACATTCCCAGGTGAAAATGAACAGGTAAATGATTAACCAGTAATATCGTTGGATCTGTAAAAAGGGTCTTACGTGTTTAAGAAAGTATTTCCCGAAAACAAAAGATGTAACCAAAGCTGCTGCAATGCCAACGACAATATTTGATATACTGAAACTAAAGGTTAGCAGAATCCAGAATATGAATGATAATATAAATATAGCAATGTATTTCATCATCAAATACCTATTATAGTTTGTACATATTGATTCGGATTTGTTAAAACATCAATGGCCGGACCTAGAATCTGTTCACGAATTCCGGGGAAAGCCAAAAGACTAAAAGCAAGACATAAGATTCCCATAACAATCATACTAAAGAGCATTGGGAATGGAACTTCCTTAATTTTTGATGTTGAACGATGTTCTGATTTATTATAAAATGCATAACGCTGAAACTTAAGAAATGATGCAAGTGTTATGACGCTTACAAAAACAGCTAAAAATGCCACCAAATAGAATTTTGCCTGAACGGCTGCAATAATTATGATTAGTTTGCTAAAAAATCCATTGAAAGGAGGAATTCCGGAAATAGCCATGGATGCAATAAATGATGTTCCGGATGTTACGGGCATATGTTTGCTTAAGCCTCCCATTTCTTTTAAGTTCCTGGTATTAATTCGGTGTTCTATGGCTCCGGCATTTAAAAAGAGCAATCCTTTAAATACAGCATGATTAACCATGTGAAACAATCCTCCGGCTATAGCTAAGGTTGCTACAGTTGGTTTAACTCCGCGGGCTAATAATACCAAGCCTATACCAATACTTAGTACAACATACCCCATCTGACTAATACTATGGTATGCTAAAAGTCTCTTGATATCCCACTGCCCAATAGCTAAAAGAACTCCGATAACCATTGATATTGTTCCTAGTGTTGTGATGAGTAGTGAGATCTCTTCAGAAACTATAAACATAGTAAAGAACAAACGTATAATTACATAAATACCGACAGCTTTAATAAGAACTCCTGACAGCATTGCAGAAATTGGCGATGGTGCTGAGGAGTGCGCATCTGGCAACCACGCATGGAATGGCATCATGGCTGCTTTTAAACCAAAACCTGAAATCAATAGAATTTGAATAAACAGATCAAATGTACTGGTTTCGTGAGAGTGGAAAAGCGCTGATATATCTGCAATATTAAGGGTTTTAGTTCTCCAGTAAATTAATCCAATAGCAAAAAGAATGATAAATGATGCAATTCCTCCCAATACCTGATATTTGAAAGATGCTTCCAGTTCTTCTTTTTCTGTTCCAAATGCTACTAATGCATAGGATGAAATCACTGAAATTTCAAGGAAAACGAATAGATTAAATAAATCGCCACTTAAAACCACACCACTCATTCCGGTTATCATTAAACAGAGTAACGAATAGAAGTTATTTTCCGAAGTAAATTTTGCAATATAAGAGATTGAATATACCGATGCCAGAAATCCTATTAAACTAATAATACAAAGTAGAATTAACGAAAATCCATCCATTACAAAGTAAATTGCAATAGGAATATTATCGATAGGTTCCCAACCGCCAATGGCATAAGTGTATGAATTCGAGTGATTATTCAATAAGCAATAGAAACTTAATACTGTTAGGAAAAGAAGAACTAATGGCGTAATTGTTTTTTGAAATCCATTAATAAATTTCCCCAGAATCATTATGAGAAATGATGTTGCTAAAGGTACTATAACAAATAATGGTATTAATGAATTCATTTTTTAACCTCTTAAATTATTAATTTCTCTAATGTCGAATGTTTTATATTTTCGGTAAAGCCTAATTGCAATGGCAAGTAGCATTGCTGTTGTTGCCAATCCAATTACTATTGCTGTTAAAACCATTGCCTGTGGAAGAGGATCAACATAAATAACATTTTGATTACTTAGCTCAACAATAGGAGCCACACCTGCATCGATGTAGCCTATAATTACAAGGAACAGAAACACACTAAATTCCATGATAGATAAAGAAATCACAATCTTAATCAGGTTCCTTCGTGTAATCAGACCATAAAGTCCAACCAGAAATAATATAAAACATAGAATATATACAATCATTTTTTTACCTCTTCTTTAAAAATAACTAATGCAAGAAATATGGTAATAATAGCTGCTGCCACTTCTATTCCAATGAAAATATTATACAGTGGAATGGCACCGGCACTTATAATTTCTCCCAACTGACCTTTAGGTAAATAGTTTGCAAAGAATATCTTTGAACCTATGAATAGAGCAAAAACAGCCAGCATTAGAACAATAAATATTGCCAGACTTTCAGATAATGAAGATCCTTGCTCTTTGTTTTTAAGGTTCATCGCATCTGAACCAAAGGCAAGAATGTTTAAGATATAAGCTCCTGCAATTATGGCACCGCCGGCAAATCCTCCTCCCGGAGTTAAATGCCCGTGTGTTATGATATAAATACCATAAAGGAATATTAATCCTGATATTAATTGCGCTACTTTTTTTACTATGATCGACATTCCTTTCATATTGCTTACTTTTTGCCTTTAATTCTTAAAACGGTTAAAACACCCAGGGCAGCAGCAAATAAAATGGTTGCTTCTCCCAGTGTATCATATCCTCTGAAATCAAATAATATACCTGTAACTAAGTTAATACTGCCCGTTTTTTCAGCTGCTTGATCAACATAAGCTTCAGCCATTCTTAGGGTGTGGTCTCCAAATAGATTGAGTTCGGCGGTGGCTTGAACAAAGAAAAACAAGAGAACTGCAGCAAAAATAATAGACAAGACAATGTTAGAATACGATTTAAAATCAGGTTTAACTTTTAATTCTTCTCGTGTACTGTCTAAAACAACTGCAACCATTATAATTAAAGTAATCGTCTCAATTACTATTTGAACAATTGCCAAATCGGGAGCTTTAAGTAATAAGAAGGCTATTACCAAACTGTAGCCGACAATTCCTGTTGTAATAACAGCTGAGAGTAAATCTTTTGCGTGTATGGCGAATATCGCACCAAGAATCATAAATCCAATCAATATAGAAAGCGTTAATTCCATTGTTTCGCTTTTAAATCATGATTAATAACATTATAATTAATCCGGCAAAAATCCAGATAGCGTAATTGCTTAAAATGCCATTATGTGTATCACTAAATAAGTGACTAAACCATAATATGCATCGTTTTGACAAATCGTAAATGTCAAACCATTTCTCCTCTGCTTTTTTATAGAGATAATTAAATAGTTTAAACTCTGAGATGGTTTTGTAAAATTCAACTGCGTTATAATCAGCTTTTTCATACATTTTTTCTCCTCCACCAACGAAACTATCTGCTGTTCGGTAATTTTTAATATTTCCAATAAAATAGATAATTAATCCAATTACGATAGAGGCTAAAATGAGTATTGATACTGTTTCTGATTGCCAAATCCCTACAAAACTGAAGCTTCCGGTAATTGGATAAAATAGTTTGGGTACAACATAACCAGAGGCAAATACACCGAACCCTATACAGAAGAAGGCAAGTATAATAAGAGGTAGCCACATGAAGAATGAGACTTCTTTTACTTCTTTAAACTCCTCTTTTTTGCGACCTAAGAAAATCCCTCCAATAAACTTAATGAAACTGGCTAAGGTAAGAGCTGAGCCCAGAACTGCTAATGCTAACCATACAATCCACAACTGATTGGCAATTCCTGATCCCGCACCAAAATCAATAATGCCTTGATAAATCATCCATTTCGAAGCAAATCCGTTCAATGGCGGAATACCTGAAATAGATAATGCAAAAACCAATGCAGCAATAAAGGTTATTGGCATAGCCTTAGATAATCCACCAACTTCTTCTATATTGTTTTTACCTGTTCTATGTTCAACACAACCAGCAGATAGGAGTAATCCACTTTTATACAATGCGTGATTTATCATATGGAATAATCCGGCTGCAACACCAATCATGGTTCCTAAACCGAAACCAATAACCATATAACCAACCTGCGAAACAGCATGGAATCCAAGTAGTTTTTTGTAGTCATGTTGAACCAGAGCCATCATAACAGCTGTTATAATGGTAATAACTCCTAAGGATAACATAATTACCCGTAAGCCATCATTAAGAATGAATATGTAATTACAAATACGTGCTAAGAAATATATACCCAGGAGTTTATCTAAGGATGCAGGTAAAAATGCAGATGACGATGCAGGTGCATTTTTAGTATAATCAGGAATCCATGAATGGAAAGGAAATGCTCCGGCTTTTGTAAACGCACCAATGAGTAGCGCAAAAAAGGCAGAAGTAATCAGAGGACTAGTTGTGTTTAAGGTTATTTCACTCATATTCAGTGTTCCTGTAACTCGCCACAGAATTGCAATTCCAAGAATCATGATTCCATCAGAGGCACCAACAATAATCAACGTTTTTTTTGCAGCAGCTGAGCTATCTTCGTTGTATGCTTTTATTAATTTATAAAGTGTTAACCCAAGTAAACCCCAGAAAATTAGGAATAAAAGCATGTTATCTGCTGCTGCAGCACCGAAGGAACATCCAAGGGTTATGAGGAAATATTCATAATAGTTACTGAAGTTTTTTTCTTTGGTAATATAGATTACTGAATACAATAAAATCAGGAATGCAAAAATGCCAATGAATAATAATATGAGTTGATTCAGTGCATCAATATTAAAAGCTGAGTATTTTATTAAATCAAAATTGATCGATTGTATTAAATTAGAATTTGATTGGTTTAAAAAAGTATACGGAGTATAAAAAAACTCTTTACCTGTAAATATTGTTGCTGCATAAAACAAACAAATCATGGAAGTTATGATGGCAAGAACTCCTTTTAAAATATTGAGTTTACCTGGTATTATAAATAGTGCCAGACCAACCAGTATAG
The DNA here is from genome assembly GCA_020444275.1 of Bacteroidota bacterium. Lineage (GTDB taxonomy): Bacteria > Bacteroidota > Bacteroidia > Bacteroidales > UBA12077 > UBA12077. Next base: position 38,829 of record JAHLLG010000002.1, read on the forward strand.
GAATGATTATGATGTATAAAAGTTCTTCCATGGTTATCAATTATTTATTTTTTAGTTTGCTTGTTTTTTCAGCAGATAAAGCAATGAGTTCGTTACCATTCAAAATCCTTTCTCCTGTTTTCCAGTCGTATGCTACTGCCATTCTTTCCGTACAACAATAACATGGATCAACAGCCGCTAAAGAAATGGTTGCATCGGAAATTGTCTGGCCAATGCATGATTTCTTAAAGGTTGCAATATTGGTATAACTTGGAGCACGGATCTTATGACGTGCAGGAGAGTTAGAGCCATCGGTTAATACATAATGGAACACCTCACCACGAGGAGCCTCGGCATGTCCTGTTCCCCAACCGGCTGCAATATTTTTAACTTTAACTTCTATTTCTCCTTCCTTTTCTTTCTTTAATCCTTCCAGGCATTGCTCAATAATTGAGATAGATTCGTACATCTCTAGCAAACGGACTTCTGCTTTTGCAAACACATCGCCTTTTTCGGCTGTAATCACTTTCCAGTTTACCAATGGATATGCAGCATATGGATCGTCTTTACGAACATCAATAGCAACGCCGGAAGCCCTTGCTGTAGGTCCAACCGCTGCATAATCAATGATATCTTGTTTGGTTAAGATTCCAACTCCTTTGGTTCGTGCATGGATAACTGGATCGTCCATTACTGCACCAACAAGTAGGTCATTCTTCTTCTTAAATTTATCAAGCGTTTCTTTAATCTTAGGTATTTTGTTATTTTCAATATCTCTTCTAACGCCACCCACTTTGAACATGGCATAACTATTTCTATTACCAGATATCATTTCGAATAAGTCCAAAATAGGTTCGCGATATTTCCATGCCCACATAAATACGGTATTATATCCTAAAAAATGGCCTGCTAATCCAACCCATAATAAATGACTATGAATTCTTTCTAGTTCTCCAACAATACTTCGAATATATTTTGCCCGGTTGGTAATTTCAATATTTCCAGCTTCTTCAACTGCATTAGCAAAGGCAAAAGGATGCGAAGTAGAACAAATTCCACATACACGCTCTACCAGGAAGAATGATTGATCGAACGTTTTTTTCTCACTTAATTGCTCAATACCACGATGATTATACCCTGTTTCCCACTTAATATCCTTTACGATTTCTCCTTCGCAATACAGTTTAAACAATTCAGGTTCTTCCTGAAGCGGATGATATGGTCCAATTGGTATGAGTGTTTTTTTAACCATTTTTAATCTTTTTACTTGAATTCTCTTCTGTAAGGATAAACTCCTTCGGCCCAGTTACCTTCCGATATTAATTTTTCAGGCTCAGGGTGATTTTTAAATACGATACCATATAATTCGTGCATTTCGCGTTCAATCCAGTTGGTAGCCGAAAACATATTCGATAATGATTCGATTTCGGGTTTTTCAACAGGAAGCACAACATGTAAATTGACAATGGATCCTATGCTATCTTTCGTAAAATGATATAAAATTTCAAATCCTTTTCGGGTATGATTAGCAGTTGCTATAATAAATCGTAACTCAAGATCTTTATAAACATACTCGGCAACAGGTAAAATAGATTCGGGTTTAATGGTAATGATGGCTCTTGTTTCCGATTTTTTGAAAACATCCAGTACATCAGCACTAAATTTATTTTTTACACTATTTAAAATATCATCGGTATTCATACTCGAATATGTTTTACTTGTTTAAAAGTTTTACAATTCCTGCTAAGATAGCTTCTGGTTTTGGTGGGCAACCCGGGATATAAGCATCTACCGGAATGATTTTATCAACTGGTCCGGCAAATGTATTTCCTTCTGCAAAGATTCCTCCTGTACAACCACAAGCACCAATAGCTACGACTAAAATTGGTTTAGGAGCTTGTTCGTAAAGCTCTAATAATCTGCTTTTGTCTCTTTGGTTGATAGATCCATTTACAAGCAATACATCGGCATGACGAATACTTCCCACGAGTAACATTCCAAAACGTTCAACATCGTATCGTGGTGTTAAACAATCGAGAATTTCAATATCGCAATTGTTACACGATGCACCACCGAAATGGAACAACCACAAAGACTTTTTAAAACAGAATTCTTTAAATCCCACGTTTTTTAAATTTTTATAATCCAAAATATGATAGCACAATTGCAATGATAGCTAACAGATTCATCCAAACCAGGAAGTACCTGATAGCTTGTTTAATTTTTACTCTCGGATTAGTGTTCCTGATAAGTGTCAGCAAGAGCACTACAAATAATATTTTTAATATCGACCAGAGTATGTTGATTCCTTCAAAATTTAATCCTCCCCAAAGCAATCCTATTAAGAATGCCGGAAGGATAAAAAACATAATATATTTTGCCATCTTAATCATGGCATAGGGTGTTCCCGAATATTCAATCATAATTCCTTCTGAGATTTCAGTTTCAGCTTCGGGCATATCGAAAGGAACCAATGCAAGCTTTGCTTGTATACAGAAAATAAATACGATAAATAATAATATGCCAGAAATGCTACCTGCAAAGGCTCCATTGATAGTTTGTAAAGAGATTATTTCGTTAAAACTTATCGTCATTCCTGCTTTTTGTATTATACCAGCAAGAACCAATAAGAATGTTAATTCATAACTTAAAATTAATTTCATTTCGCGAGAGCCACCAACTGCTGCGAGCGGATTACCCGATGCCAAAGCTCCAATTATATATGTTAAAGATGGAATAGTTAACAAATAAAATATAACAATGATATCGCCTTTAAATCCGGTTTCAATTCCAAGTAATGGCAGTAAAATAAATACTCCTGCTATAGATGCCCCAAATACGGCAAATACTGGTGCTGCAAGAAATACACCTTTTGATCCGTGTTTTGGTAAAATAGTTTCTTTTACTAAAAGCAATTTTAAAAAATCATAAAATGGCTGGAACAATGGTGGTCCTTTTCTAAATTGAACCCAGGCAGTAATTTTTCTATCATACCATGATAAAAGCCCTCCAACTATTGCTGCAAATAATAGTCCTGGAAAAATTAAAAAGTAAAATAATTGTTCTGCCATGATATATTATGATTTATCAGTACTCCAATTTTTTTCTTTAACTAAAATTTTATCATTCAATTTATAAATATCTTTTTCTGGATCTTCATCCATTTTAACTAGTTCTACAGACCCAATAGGACAGGCTTTTATAAATTCTTTTATTTCGTGATCATTGGATAAATCAAAGTACAAATCCTTTTTACGATGATGATCAAAAAAATCACTCATCATAGTCCCGAACGGACAAATGGTAACACATGATTTACAGGAGATACATAAATTGATATGTCGTTCAATCATTCCATCATCATTTTTTTCCAAAGCTTCAGTAGGACATACATTGATACAAGGAGCATCTTCGCAACGCCGGCATGTAAAACTAAAAACTGCTAACTCCCGAATCGATTTTAGTCCGTTCGTTGTTGTTAAATGACTAAAAAATCCCTCCGGAGGAGTTATGTCGCAGCTTTTGTTGCCACAATCTCTGAATTTACTCAAATCTATTAATAGCTTTTTGTCCATATCTTAACTCCAGATATCTGGTTGATCTTTAATTTCATCATAAGTAAAAACAGGCCCTTCTTTACAAACAAAGTATTTACCCATCATACAGTGTCCGCATTTTCCTAATCCGCACGACATATTTTTTTCCATCGACAGGTAAATGTCGTGATCAGGATATCCCATTTCTAATAATTTTTGGGTTCCGAACTTCATCATAATTGGAGGACCACAACATACAGCTATCGAGTCCTTAATATTTATGTTGATTTTATCTAACAAAACGGTTGCAACACCTACATTTTCCGTCCAGGTTTCATCAGGATCATCAACTGTTCTATGTACTTCAAATTTCGGTGTGTTTCTTAGTTGGTCTACATATGGCCTGTAAATACATTCATCAGGCGTTTTTGCTCCGTAACACAATGTAACTTTTTTGAGTTTGTCGGATATGGCTGCTAAATTGTAGAGCAGCGATCGTATAGGTGCAAAACCACATCCTCCGCCAAGAATTAAAACCTCTTTATCGTAGAATCTTTCAACCGGATATCCACGTCCGAATGGACCACGAATTCCCAGTGTTTCACCGGCTTTCATGTTATGAAGATATTCGGTTACATATCCGGTTTTCATTACGGTAACTTCAATTTGTTTCGTTTCAAGAGGTGATGATGAAGGAGTAAAAGGTGCTTCTCCAATTCCGTCAACTGTTAATTCAATAAATTCGCCGGTTTTGAACGAGAACGCTTCTTCGGGTTCCATTACAAAAGTTTTGATTGTGGGAGATTCTGTGATCACTTCCAACAATTTTGCCCTGATTGGCTTGTATATGTTTTTCGTTTCTGACATTATATTAATTAGCTACCTCCCTGAATAATTCATTTTTATTGATTTTACCAATACAAGCTTCTATGCATCTTCCACAACCGGTGCAAGCCAGAGATTTAAATTTCTGTGGTTTCCAAACATATTTACAGAAATAGCGGTTCTGAAATCTTCGGGGTAATGCACCCAATGCATCTTCTCCACCTGCAACACGCTCAAATCCGGGATATTGACAAGCATCTAATTGACGAACCTTTTCAAAATTGGGTTTATCAACCAGTAAAAAACAGGTACACGTTGGGCAAATGGTTGCACAGGCACCACATGATACGCAGGTTGATGAATACTTTTTCCATATCTCATCGCTGGCTTTTTCAACAATTTTGCCTGTTTTTTTATAATCTGGTAATCCCGGATTGTCGGCTATGATTTGGTTCTCTATTTTACTTTGCTTTAGTTCAATATCCTTTATTTCAGATTCAGGAGAATTAGATATAGCAGTTTTATCCTTTAACTGCTGAATAAAATATTCTCCCTTATCAGATAACACTTCTAAATGGACCTTTTGATCAACACGCGACAACGAGATATCGGCTATGGTTTTTGCATATGGATTAATACCATAAATCATGCAGTGACAATGTTCCTGCGTTTCAAAACACGATGAGGATATTAGGATTGTCTTATCTCGTTTAGTTTTATACGCGTGATCAATATAATCTTTGTCCAGATAAATTTCGTCGAGAATTCCTAAGCCTTGAATATCGCAATTCGGCGTTCCTATAATTATTCGCTTACTGTTTAATTTTCCCTGGGATGTTAAGTTTTCTTTAACAGGTAAGAAGAAAGTTTTAAGTGGAGTTGTAGGTTTAGGTATATTATAAATAATTTCCGGGATATGCTCTGTATCTATGAATTCATAGTCAATAGAATCACTATTCTCTATTGGAGCATAAATGCTATAATCTTCTAAAAGCTGTGCGATAGCCTTTTCCCAATCAGAGATTAATAATGAATAATAATTTTTCATATCTGTGACATCATTCACATATAAAATTACCCGGTCGAAAAATCAAAAGTCAAGTATTTTGTCAAAAAAATGCTATAAAACATATTAACAATACACATAACTATCTGAAAATAAAATAAAAAAGAATATATTTTTTATTTCAAAAAAACTTGTATAACTTGCTTAAAATAGCATTAGTCGAATTTTTTATTGTGAAATACATCACAAAACATATTATTCGAAACGATCTTAAAAGATTATTTACTTATCGTTTATGTCTGATTGGATTTAAACGAAAAGGATTTGATCGGTTATACTCTTATACATTAGGTGAAGAGGCCGGTGTAAGCGCAGACCAGGTGCGAAAAGATTTCTCAAATTATAAAATAAAAGGCAATAAAAAAGGAGGCTACAAGATTGATGATCTCTTACGGTCAATAGATGATGTGATCAAACATCAGGATGAACAGTATATGATTTTGGTTGGAATGGGAAATATTGGAAGAGCATTGGTTCAATACAAAACGTTTAAACTACGAAAAATGATCATTGTTGCCTCTTTCGATATTGATCCGTCGAAGCAGTCCAAACGATTTGGTGTTCCGGTTCTTCCGTTGGAGATGTTGGAAGATATCATAAAAAAGTTTCATGTTCACGTTGCAATTCTTGCTGTACCGGCTATTTCTGCTCAAGATGTAGCAAATCGTTTAATCGATTTAGGCATCAAGGGAATTTTGAATTTTGCGCCGGTTATTCTTAAAGCTCCGGAAGATGTTATTGTAAATAATATTAATATCGGAGATGAGCTGGAGAGTGTGATTTATTACACTCAAAAGGTTATGTGATTTACATTTTGAATTATAAAACCTCTTGCTATCAAAAAGTCTGTTTCCATATTGGTTGAAGGACTTGTTCAGGGCGTTGGATTTCGTCCCTTCATATATCGATTGGCTAAAAAACATCAGTTAGCAGGCAATGTTACTAATCGAACGGATGGAGTACTTGTAAATGTTAATGGAGAAGAAGGTGTTATTGATCTTTTTATTAACGAAATTGAAACGCTTGCGCCACCTGCTGCTTATATAAGGAATATATCTCAGAATACGTGTAGTGATCTATTGAAAGATGATTTTGTTATACTTTCGAGTCAGGCAATACAGGATCAAATTACAGAAATAAGTCCTGATATTGCTGTTTGCAGTGATTGTCTTGCTGATTTAAAAAAACAGGAACACCGCAAAAATTATCCTTTTATTAATTGCACCAATTGCGGACCTCGTTTCTCTATCGTTAAGAAACTGCCTTACGACAGGATAAATACCACCATGCATCAATTTCAGATGTGTGAAAAATGTTCAGAGGAATACCACCATGTTTTAGATCGAAGATTCCATGCGCAGCCCGTAGCTTGTAATCATTGTGGTCCGGTTTATATATATAATGACAAACGCAATTTTAATAAGATATTAAATGAATTGGTTATAAAAATTCAGCAGGGTGAGATTGTAGCTGTGAAAGGTCTGGGAGGATATAATTTGATCTGCGATGCCCAAAATAACTTAGCAGTAAAAAGGTTGAGGAAAATTAAGGGGCGCGATGCAAAGCCGTTTGCCATAATGTTTAACGAGTTGCACACAGCAAATGGGTATTGCTATATGAACGAATTTGAGCAAAAAATGATTACCTCATGGAGACGCCCGATTCTGATCTTAAAACAGCGAAGAAGGCTTTGTGAATCAGTTAATAACGGCTTGGGAAGTATTGGTGCCTTATTGCCATACTTGCCCTTTCATTATATGTTGTTCAGAAAGCTATCAATCTCAGCCATAGTTTATACGAGTGCCAATAATTCGGGTGAACCAATTATCTCAGATGATCAATTCGCTTCTGAAACGTTAAGTAAAAAGGTCGATGCGTTGGTAAGTCATAATCGGGAAATATACAATCCCATTGACGATTCGGTTGTGAAAATTGTACAACAAAAAACACAGATTATTCGCCGGGCAAGAGGATTTGTGCCAAATCCAATACCTATAAAAAGTAGAGTTGATGGCATATTTGCTGCAGGTGCAGAATTAAAAAACAGTTTTGCCATTGGAAAAGGCCAGCAAGCTATTTTAAGTCAATACATAGGTGACTTAAAGAATTTGGAGACCTACACTTTTTATAAGAAAACAGTAAGTCAGTTTTTTAGATTATTTAAATTCAAACCTCAAATTATAGCTTGTGATTTGCATCCGGATTATTTATCTGCTCAGTTTTCAGAGAATTTGAATCAAGGTAAGCTAAATGGAGGTCAGATTCCAATAATCAAAGTACAACACCATCATGCACATATTGTGTCATGTATGGCCGAAAACCTAATACAAGATAAGGTTATTGGTGTGAGTTTCGATGGCACAGGATACGGAACTGATGGAAATATTTGGGGAGGGGAATTTTTAATATGTGATACCAAATCTTTCGACCGTATTGCTCATTTCGATTATGCAAGCATGCCAGGTGGCGATTTAGCAGCAGATGAACCATGGAGAATGGTATTGTCTTATTTTAATCAATATAGTATAAATAAACCTGATATTTTTTGTGGTATCGACCAAAACAAATTGGCCGTTGTGAGTGAAATGATACGAACCGGAATTAATTCACCTATCACTTCGAGTGTGGGTAGATTATTTGATGCCGTATCCTTTTTAGTTAACAAGGTTGCCATAAATTCTTTCGATGCCGAAGGGCCTATGCGTTTGGAATCAATTGCAGATAAAGCTGAAACGGATGCGTATTCATTTTCTTTAAATGATGGTGTAATAGTGCTGGAAAAAATGTTTCGTAAACTTATTGCCGATTTGGATCAACTATCACCATCCAGGATTTCGGCTAAGTTTCACAATACCATGGTTGAAATAATTTGTAACGTAGCAAAAAAAATAAGATCAGAAACCGGTATAAACAAAGTTGTTTTATCTGGTGGAGTTTTTCAAAACAGCTACTTACTCGAAAAATCAATAGAGAATCTGGAAAATAATCAATTTACAACATTCACAAACCACTTAGTACCCCCAAACGATGGCGGGATTGCTTTAGGACAATTAGTAATAGCATCAAATTATTTGTAATATGTGTTTAAGTATTCCCGGAAAGGTTATAGAAATTAAAGGTGATACAGCAGACGTATCTGTTGGTGGAACCATTGTAAAAGTAGGTATGCAAATGGTCGATCGTGTGAAAGAAGGCGATTTTGTATTAGTGCATGCTGGTTTTGCTTTGCAAAAGATTAACGAAAAAGAAGCACTCGAAACTTTAAAATTATTTCGAGAAATGAATGAATAATTAAGGTTTAGTTGGCTTTTAAGGAGCATTGGTGAAGTTTATAACAAGTAACAAGTAACAAATTTCATGAAATTCATTGATGAATATAGAAACTCAGAAATCGTAATGGATTTGGTTAAAAAAATCAAAACCATTAGTCAAAAAGAGATTTCATTAATGGAAGTTTGTGGCGGACATACCATGGCTATCCATCGTTTTGGAATTCCATCTTTATTACCCAATAATATTAAACTGATTTCTGGTCCGGGTTGTCCTGTTTGCGTGTCGGGTATCGAATTTATTGATAAAGCGATAGCATTGTCAGGTAAAAAGAATGTAATTATTACTACATATGGCGATTTAATTCGTGTTCGGGGATCGAAAAGTAGTTTAGAAAAAGAGAAATCTAAAGATGCTGATATTCGGATTGTTTATTCAACATTGGAGGCATTAGAAATTGCAAAGCATAATCAGGATAAGAAAGTTGTATTCCTTGGAATTGGTTTTGAAACTACTGCTCCGGCAACGGCAGTAGCCATTCAGAAAGCTTATGAGGATAATATTTCTAATTTTTATCTGCTTACTGCTCATAAAATCATGCCCCCGGTAATGCAAGCATTGCTAAACGAGAAAGTTAAGATTCATGGATTTATCTGTCCGGGACATGTGAGTGCGATTACAGGATCAAAAATTTATGAATTCATTCCCGAGAAATACAAAATAGCTTGTGTAGTTACCGGATTTGAGCCAATCGACATCATGCAGTCGGTTTATATGTTAACAAAACAAATACATGACAAAGATCCCAAAGTCGAAATTCAGTATTCACGAGCAGTAACCAAAGATGGAAATACCAAAGCTCAGGAAATTATGAATGAGGTTTTTGAAACCCGAGATGATATCTGGCGCGGAATTGGAGAAATTCCCAATAGTGGGTTAAAACTTAGAAAAAAATACAAGGATTTAGATGCTGAGTTAGTGTTTGATATTCAAATAGAACAGGTAAAAGAACACTCGGCATGTATTTGTGGTCAAATTTTACGAGGACAAAAATCACCCAAAGATTGTAAGTTATTTGGTAAAGTGTGTTCACCCGATAATCCGATTGGTGCATGCATGGTTTCAAGCGAGGGAGCTTGTCAGGCATTTTATAAATACAGAAAATATGAATGATTTGATAACATTGAATCACGGCAGTGGCGGCAGAGCCTCTCAGGATTTAATACAGAATGTTTTTATTAAATCTTTTGGAGATCAGAATTATATATTATCCGATTCTGCAGTGCTGAGTTTGCCTCATAAGCAAGTGGCTTTTACAACGGATTCGTTCGTTATCGATCCGATTTTTTTCCCGGGTGGTGATATTGGGAAACTTGCAATTTGCGGAACGGTCAACGATTTGGCTGTTTCAGGAGCTATTCCGAAATATCTTTCTGCATCATTTATTATAGAAGAAGGTTTTGCAATAAATGAACTCAAAAAGATTGTTGAATCCATGGCGCAGCAGGCAAAAATTGCTGATGTGAACATAGTGGCCGGCGATACCAAAGTAGTTCAGAAAGGAAAATGTGATAAGATCTTTATCAATACAACCGGAATTGGTGTTTTTCAGAAGGATTATTCGTTTATAAGTACAGGAGAAAAAGTGGAGACAGGCGATAAAATTATAATCAATGGATTCTTGGGAGATCATGCAATAGCAGTTCTGGGTGCTCGAAACGACCTCGACTTTAGGGTTGATGTGCAATCTGACTGTGCTTGTTTAAATGATTTGATACAAGCGGTTTTAAAGGCAGGAATCAGTGTGAAATTTATGCGTGACGTTACTCGTGGCGGTATGGCAACCGTTTTAAATGAACTGGCTGATATGGTTAACGCTGGAATTGAACTGGAAGAAAAGGATATTCCGGTAAGAGAAACAGTAAGCGGATTATGCGAAATTCTGGGATTTGATCCGCTCTATTTAGCTAACGAAGGAAAAGTTGTAATGGTTGTTCATCCTGATGATGCTGAGAAAGCAATTGAAATTCTCAAAAAGCAATCTTTAGGAAAAGAAGGTAAAATAATTGGGGAGATAACAGCTGATCATCCAAAAATGGTTGTAGGTAAAACGGAGATAGGTGGAAAAAGAATTATAAACATGTTGCGAGGGGAACAATTACCTCGAATTTGCTAATCTGAAATTTGGAATCTGAAATATAATTATGCACGAACTAAAAATTGCAGAAGAGTTAATAGGAATAATCAAACAGGTTGCCGAAGAAGAAAACCTTAAAAAAGTAACCAAGGTGAATATTCAGTTTGGCAAAATGATCATGATTGTTCCCGATGTTTTTCATTTTGTTTTTGATGGAGCTGTTAAAGGAACGATTGCAAAAAATGCCAGACTGCATCTTGAAATTCTTCCTGTAAAATTTGTGTGCAAAAAGTGCAGAGAAGAAACCGAAATAGATGATTTGCTGTTTGTATGTCCGCTCTGTGGATCAAACGACCTGGAATTGATACAAGGTCGCGAAACAGTGATTGAAAGTATAGAAGGAGAGAAATAGTTCATTGGTGAATTGGTGAAATAGTAAAATGGTTGAATAGGCAATAACCTGACAGAGTTTATTCCGACAATAGTAGCGAGCTCAACGAATGAAAAGAGTTAAACTTGAAATCTGAAACCTGAAATTTGAAACCTGAAATTATATAGTTATGGAAATCAAAATACGTAAAAATGTTCTTGACCGCAATAAGAACAAAGCCAACGAAGTAAGGGCGCTGTTAAAAGAAAAGAATGTACTCATGGTGAATATGATTAGTTCTCCCGGCGCAGGAAAAACTACACTACTCGAAAAAACACTGGAAAATCTTAAAAGTAAATTTAAATTGGCAGTAATAGAAGGTGATATTACAACCGATCGTGATGCTCAACGACTAAAAGGGCATGGAGTTCCTATTGTTGTAATTAATACCGAAGGTGGTTGCCATCTCGATTCTCATAGTATTTCCAAGGTGCTACCCGAATTTGACTTAGATAATCTTGATGTTGTTTTTGTCGAAAATGTAGGAAATCTGGTTTGTCCTTCACACTTTGATCTGGGTGAATCTTTTAAGTTGGCTCTTGTGAGTACTACAGAAGGAGATGATAAACCCATTAAATACCCCATGTTGTTTCGCGAAGCAAAGGCTATATTGTTAAATAAAATTGATCTTATACAATATACAAACTTTAATAAATCATCTTTTCATACCGATCTGAACAATGTAAATGGAAAAGTTCCGCTCTTTGAGGTTTCGTGTACTCAAAATCTGGGTATGGAAAAATGGTATACCTGGATCACTAATCAGATTGTTTCTAAATAAGCAAATAGGCTGTATAACATATTTGTGTTTTAACGGATATAAATATCTGTAAAACAGAATGTAAATACGTGTGATAAATGTATATCTTATAATATTAAGTGTGAACAGAATAACAGTGTGAAAAAAATAACAAAAAGGTTTTTATATTTGTAGCAGATTTATATAAGATAATATTTGAAAGAAGCTTAATTCATTGTAAAAATGAAAATTAACGAAATAGTAAACATAATTGGTGGTAAAGTAATATGCGGAGAAGCCATGTTAGATACTGAAGTGAACAAAGGTTTTGCTTCGGATCTTATGAGCGATGTACTTACGCTCGACACTGATGATGTTATGCTTATTACTGGTTTGGCTAATTTACAGGCCATACGAACAGCAGAAATGTCAGACATTTCATGTGTCGTAATTGCCAGAAAAAAGAAGGTAAGCAATGAAATGAAAAAATTGGCTGAAGACTGCAATATTGTTTTAATTGAATGCTGCGGCTCTGTTTTTAAAACTGCCGGTAAACTATACCAGGCCGGAATAAAACCTGTGTTTTAAATGATGCATTTTGAGTTCGACATAGAAGGAGGGGATTTTTCCAAAGCTGGTTTCGCATCAAGTCAGTTAAAACGAATACTTAAGCAACTGGTAACTGATCATAAGGTTGTTAAAAAAACGGTTGTTGCACTATATGAGGCGGAAGTTAACGTGGTGGCTCATGCATATTCGGGTAAAGTAATTATAGATATTGATACAGATAAAATTCAAATAAAAGTAAACGACAAAGGTCCTGGCATAGAAGATATTGAACAGGCAATGGAAGAAGGGTATTCTACAGCTTCGGAACAAGTTAGGGAAATGGGATTTGGAGCAGGAATGGGATTGGCTAACATTAAAAATAACTCTGACGAATTTAATATTACAAGCGAAGTTGGAGTAGGCACTCAGTTGGAAATTATAGCTTATTTGGAAATAATTTAGTTATGGAACAAAAAATATTTCATCACGCATTAAAAATTCAAAAAGATCGCTGTATCGGATGTTCGCATTGCATGAACATTTGTCCTACCGAGGCTATTCGCGTTAAGAATGGTAAAGCTGATCTTTTCGAAAACAGATGCATCGATTGTGGTGAATGTTTTAGAGTGTGTCCGGTAAATGCAATTATTATAGAACAGGACGATTTTAATAAAATTTTTCAATATAAACATCGCATTGCGCTATTACCAGCAGTTCTAATCGGGCAGTTTCCTGAAGATATTAAAACATCGCAAATCTATAATGTACTTATTGATTTGGGATTTACCGATGTGTATGAAGCCGAACATGGAGTAGATATCCTAAAGAACTCTATGAAAGCGTATGCAGATAATCATGATCAGAATAAACCGCTAATTTCATCATTTTGTCCTGCCGTTATACGTTTAATCCAGGTAAAATTTCCGGCATTAGTTGATCATATTATACCTCAACATCCACCGTTAGATATTGCTGCAGTGTATTATAAACAAAAATTAGTTAACCAGGGAGTCGACGAATCGGATATCGGTATATTTTATGTAACTCCATGTGCTTCAAAAATTGCAGCTATTAAAAGTCCGGTTGGCGATGAAATATCTCCAATTAACGGAGTTATTAATATGGATTTCATTTATAACAAGGTGTATACCAGTGTTAAGCGTGGCGATTATGATAAAGTACAAAAACTAAAAGCAGAGAGACTTTCTCCCGAGGGAACTGTTTGGAGTCTTACTAATGGCGAGGCCGATATTATGCAAGGACGATGCTTAGCTATTGATGGTGTGCATAATGTGATGGACTTTTTGGAGAAAGTAGAGAATGAAGAGATCAAAGATGTTGATTTTCTTGAATTAAGAGCTTGTGATGAAAGTTGTGCAGGAGGAGTTCTTACAGCGCAAAACAGATTTTTAACCGTAGAAAGATTAAGAAAAAGAGCAGACTACATAAAGAGTAACTACTCTGATTACAATAACAAAGATATACTTAATTATTCCGAATATTTGAACTCAAAAATTACACTCGGCAAAATAAAACCTCGATCCATGATGAAACTGGATGAGAATATGGCCGAGGCAATGAAAAAAATGCGTCGTGTAAAGGAAATCTTAAAATGCTTACCCGATGTTGATTGTGGTGCTTGTGGAGCACCTAACTGTCAGGCATTGGCCGAAGATATTGTTCAGGAGCGTGCAGTAATTAATCATTGCATATTTATCCAGCGGATTTTTGAGAAGAAAGGAATAATCGATTGGGAAGAGTCACGCAAAATTATGCAGGAAATTTGGGGTGAAGAAAAATTAAACAGAAAATGCTAAAACGTAAAGCTATGAAAGTATCAGATATTGTAAAAAAGTTAGGATTAACAGTATATTCAGGTGTTTCAGGAATTCATAAGGAAGTAACAGGTGGTTATGTTTCTGATTTATTGAGTGATGTTATGGGGCACGCAAAAGAGGGACAGGTATGGTGCACATTACAAACACACAAAAACGTAATGGCTATTGCATCGCTAAAAGATTTGGCAGCAGTTATTCTTGTAAAAGGCTACCAGCCTGATGATGATATGGCTGCACAAAGTGAAGTTGAAGGAGTTCCTGTATTGGGAACTAAAGAGAATACTTTTGAAATAGCTGGTAAACTTTATGATCTATTAAAATAGTATGAAGAATTACAAGGCAGACCTGCACATACATACCGTGTTGTCTCCTTGTGGAGATCTGGAGATGAGTCCGCGAAATATTATTAAGCGGGCAAAAGAGGAAAATATAGAGATATTAGGAATAACAGATCATAATAACACCAGAAACTGTAAAGTACTGGAAAAACTGGCAAATGAAAACGATATTTTAGTTCTTAAAGGAGCTGAAATTAACTCGAAAGAAGAGATACATTGTTTAACGTTCTTTGAAACTGATGATGAATTATTTGATTTTCAAAACTATCTGGATAAGCATCTTCCAAAAGTAATGAATGATACCAAGAAGTTTGGATATCAGGTTGTTGTCGATGAGGATGACAATATTCTGGATCAGGTTGAACCGCTTTTAATTTCGGCGCTTGATGTGAGTATAACCGAAATTGAGCAAAAAGTGCACGAATTACATGGTTTGTTTATTCCTGCACACATCGATAGGGAGAGATACTCAGTAATAAGTCAGCTGGGGTTTGTTCCTGCCGACCTGAAAGTAGATGCATTGGAATTATCAAAATTTGTGTCAAAAGAGGATTTTATAAACAAGAATAATTATCTGGCAGATTATTCTTTTATACAAAGCTCTGATGCACATTTTACCGAGAACATCGGAGATATCCACATTACCTTTCAGCTCAAAAAACGGTCGTTTGATGAAATAAGAATGGCTTTAAAATCTGTAAACGGAAGAAAAACCATAGTATCGTGAATAATATTTCAATGCATATATTAGATATTGTACAGAATGCAATTCGTGCACAAGCAAGCCTGATTGAAATTCGCATTACAGAAGACCTGAAGAGAAATGTTTTTGAAGTTTTACTCAAAGATAATGGCAAAGGGATGGACAATGAATTACTGACTCATGTTGCAGATCCATATATAACCACCCGAACCACCCGAAAGGTTGGTTTGGGTATACCTCTTTTAAAGCATAGTGCAGAGCAGGCTAATGGGTATATAAAGGTGCATTCGGAGCAAAATATTGGAACAACCATTCTCGCAACTTTTCAGCACGATCATATGGATCGTCCTCCATTGGGAGATTGTGCAGGAACTATTGTTCTTTTGGCATCAGCGAATCCTGAAATTGATTTCAAATATATTCATTCGGTAAATGATAAATCGTACACCTTCGATACCCGTGAGGTAAAAGAGGTTTTAGACGATGTAAAAATAAGTAACCCTAAAATTAGGGGTATGCTTAAGGAAATGATAAGCGAGAATTTAAACGAAATATATGTTGTATAATATTCATGTTATAGGATATCTAATTTAAGATGATTCTTAACACTTGAAACAATAACTTTGTAAAACAATAATGCTAATAACACTTTAAAATTAATAAGCAAATATGGCAAAAATCAAAACTTTAGCAGATCTTAAGAAAATGAAAGAAGATATGCGGACAAAAGTAGATATCAGGGAAAAAGCGGACACACCTGAAAACTACGTTCAAATAAAAGTTGGTATGGCAACCAGCGGAATTGCTTCTGGTGCAAAAGAGGTAATGGACTTTTTGATTGAAGCTCTCGAGAAAAGAAACATTGAGGCCGTTGTTACACAAACTGGCGATATGGGGTATAGTTATGCAGAGCCAACCATTGAGGTTAAGAAACCTGGTGAAGAGCCTATTGTTTTTGGTTATGTAGATACCAAAAAAGCAGATGAAATTATTGAAAAGTATATTAAGTTAGGCGAATTGGTTGATGGAATTATACCGGTTAATTATCAGGTAATTGATGATGACAAATAAAAACTAGGAGGAATAAAAATATGGCAAAATATAAAATGCATTTGTTAGTTTGTGGTGGTACAGGTTGTAGAGCAGCAGAAAGTGATGCTATCGTTACAAACTTACAACAGGAACTAGAGAAAAATGGACTGCAAGATCAGGTACAGGTAGTAATGACAGGTTGTTTTGGTTTTTGTGAAAAAGGACCGATTGTAAAAGTATCACCTGATAATACGTTTTATACACAGGTAAAACCTGAAGATGCTGCTGAAATTGTAGCAGAGCACGTTGTAAAAGGACGTCAGGTTAATCGATTATTATATAAAGAT
Source organism: Bacteroidota bacterium (assembly GCA_020444275.1). GTDB lineage: Bacteria > Bacteroidota > Bacteroidia > Bacteroidales > UBA12077 > UBA12077. The sequence continues at coordinate 55,618 of JAHLLG010000002.1, forward strand.
CCGGAGAAAAAAGAAACAGTATCTGATTCTAAACATATGGATTTCTATAAAAAGCAAATCCGTATTGCTTTAAGAAATTGTGGATTTATCGATCCGGAAAATTTAGATGAATATATTGCTCGGGATGGTTACATGGCTTTAGGTAGATGTTTAACCGAACTAAAACCACAAGATGTAATCAACGAAATTAAGGAATCAGGCTTGAGAGGTCGTGGAGGAGGAGGTTTCCCAACTGGTATTAAATGGGAAATTGCTGCAAAGAACGATGCCGACCAAAAATATGTAGTATGTAATGCCGACGAAGGAGACCCTGGTGCTTTCATGGATCGTTCGATCCTCGAAGGTGATCCTCACGCTGTGTTAGAAGCTATGGCAATTTGTGGTTACTCAACCAATGCAACAAAAGGTCTTATTTATATTCGTGCAGAGTATCCGCTTGCTATTAAGCGATTAAAAATAGCCATTGACCAGGCTCGCGAATATGGTTTGTTAGGAAAAAATATTTTCGGAACCGATTTCGAATTTGATATTGAATTAAGATATGGTGCCGGAGCATTTGTTTGTGGTGAAGAGACCTCATTGATTCACTCTATGGAAGGCTTACGTGGTGAGCCAACTATTAAACCTCCGTATCCGGCAGAATCAGGATATCTTGGAAAACCAACCAACGTAAATAACGTGGAAACGTATGCCAACATTCCTGTAATTATAAATAAAGGTGCTAATTGGTTTAATAAAATTGGTACTGAAAAATCAAAAGGAACTAAAGTATTTGCCTTAGCAGGAAAAATTAACAATGTTGGATTAATCGAAGTTCCTATGGGAACAACTCTTCGCGAAGTTATATTCGAAATTGGCGGTGGAATAAAAGATGGTAAGAAATTTAAAGCAGTACAAACTGGTGGACCATCTGGAGGTTGTTTAACGGAAGAGCACCTAGATACACCAATCGATTTTGATAACTTGGTTCAAGCAGGCTCAATGATGGGATCCGGAGGTATGATCGTTATGGACGAAGATGACTGCATGGTGTCGATGGCTAAATTCTATCTCGATTTTACCGTTGAAGAATCATGTGGTAAGTGTTCTCCTTGTCGTATTGGTAACAAACGATTGTATGAGTTGCTCGATAGAATTACTCAGGGGAAAGGTGAGATGGAAGATCTACAGCGATTAAGAAACATGAGTCAGGTAATTAAAGATACTTCACTTTGCGGATTAGGTCAAACTTCTCCAAACCCAGTATTGTCAACTCTGGATAATTTCTATGATGAATATGTGGCACACGTTACAGATAAAAAATGTCCTGCAGGTCAGTGTAAAGATTTAATGACATACACAATTATAGAAGAAAATTGTGTGGGTTGTACAGCTTGTGCACGGGTATGTCCTGTTGGAGCAATCAGCGGTGAGAAAAAACAAGTTCATAATATCGACCCTGAAATTTGTATTAAGTGTGGTGCGTGTATAGAGAGATGTAAGTTTGATGCAATCATTGTTAAATAAAAAAATGTTAGAACGATGGATAAAGTAAAATTAACTATAGATAACAAGCAAATAGAGGTAGAAAAAGGGACTACCATCTATCAAGCTGCCAAAAAATTAGATATTGAGATCCCGGTATTGTGTTATATGAACCTGGAAGATTTGGGTATCGAAAATAAACCCGGAGGATGCAGAATTTGTGTTGTTGAAGTAGAAGGCAGAAATAACCTTGCACCTTCATGTTCAACCGAAGTATGGGAAGGAATGGTTGTACATACGCATACCATGCGAGTGATTAACGCACGTCGCACTGTAATGGAATTTATTCTTTCCGATCACCCAAAAGATTGTTTAACATGTGCTAAATCGGGTAACTGTGAGTTGCAGGATATGGCTGTGAAGTTAGGAATCAGAGAGATACCTGGTCAGGAATATGCAGAAATGTCGGAATATAAAGTAGACTTTTCGCCTTCAATTATTCGCGATTTGGATAAATGTATCATGTGTCGTCGTTGTGAGATGATGTGTAATGAATTCCAAACGGTTGGTGCACTTTCAGCATTCCACCGTGGATTCGAAGCAGCTGTAGGACCAGCATTTGAAATGGATTTGGAACACTCGCCATGTACCTATTGTGGTCAGTGTGTTGCTGTTTGCCCAACCGGAGCACTAACAGAAAAAGACCATACCAGAGATGTAATTAACGCATTGTCTGATCCTACTAAAAAAGTGATCGTTCAAACTGCTCCTGCTGTTCGAGCAGCGTTAGGCGAAGAGTTTGGAATGGAACCGGGAACATCCGTAACAGGACAAATGGTTTCTGCATTACGTCGTTTAGGTTTCGATTATGTTTTTGATACCGATTTCGCAGCAGACTTAACCATTATGGAAGAAGGTACCGAGTTGTTAGATCGTTTGACTAAGCACTTAAATGGTGATAAAGAAGTTAAACTGCCTATTTTAACATCTTGTTGTCCTGCATGGGTTCAGTTTTTCGAGCATAATTTTCCAGAAATGAAAGATGTTCCATCATCAGCTCGATCACCACAGCAAATGTTTGGTGCTATTGCAAAAACATATTTTGCTGATAAGATTAGTGTAAAACGAGAAGATTTGGTTGTTGTTTCTATTATGCCATGTTTAGCTAAAAAATATGAAGCACAGCGTGATGAGTTTAAGCTTGATGGAAATCCTGATGTTGATTTCTCAATATCGACTCGTGAGTTAGCACATCTTATTAAAGAAGCAAACTTAGACTTAAATACCTTACCTGTTGAAGATTTTGATAAGCCACTTGGAGAATCTTCTGGTGCAGGTGTTATTTTTGGTGCAACAGGTGGTGTTATTGAGGCTGCAACACGTACAGCATATGAAATACATACCAATAAAAAACTTGAAAAACTTGATTTTGAAGAGTTGCGTGGTTTAGATGGAATCAGAAGTGCAACAATCGATTTTGATGGCACTCCAATTAACATTGGAATTGCACACGGATTAGGTAATGCCCGTAAATTATTGGAAGACATCAAAGCTGGAAAATCACAATTCCACGCTATTGAAATTATGTCATGCCCCGGAGGTTGTATCGGTGGCGGTGGTCAACCAATACATCACGGCGATTCAAGTATACTAAAAGCGCGTACAAAAGCTATTTATGCTGAAGATGCCGGAAAACCAATCCGTAAATCTCATGAGAATCCTTACATCATAAAATTGTATGAAGAGTTCTTAGGTAAACCGATGAGCGAAAAAGCGCATCATTTATTACATACTGCTTATTTCGATAAAAGTAAAAAGATTGAGATCAGCTAGTAAAGAGATTAATTAAAAATTGGAGGAAAAATCAATGTCAAGTATAAAAGTTAAATTAAAAGAAGCAGACTTAAATAAAATCAAAGAAATATGTAAGTCTTTTGATAACAAGGAAGGTGAGTTAATAAATGTTTTACACAAGACCCAGGAACATTTTGGTTACCTGCCTGCTGAAGTTCAGGAAGCAGTTGCACAGGAATTAAAAATGTCCGTAGCAAAAGTGTATGGTGTAGTAACATTTTACTCATTCTTTACAATGCTCCCAAAAGGTAAGCATCCCATTTCAATTTGTACAGGGACAGCTTGCTATGTTCGTGGTGCCGATAATGTATTACAAGAGTTTAAGCGCCAGCTGGATATAGAAGTTGGAGAAACTACCAAAGACGGTAAATTCTCACTAAGCTGCTTACGCTGTGTGGGTGCTTGTGGTTTAGCTCCTGTTGTTTTAGTGGGTGACAAAACGTTTGGAAGAGTTTCACCTGATGGAGTTAAAGAAATATTAGAACAATATAAAGATTAGTTTAAGAAAGGAATTCTTTCATTACGAAAGAATTCCCTTTAAAAATACTATAGTTTAGGGTTCAGGATTGAAATAGTGTAAATTGTTCAATTAAATTTTGGCCTGTTAGCCAACAGGTTAGTGGTTAAGTAATAGTTTTTACTTATCAAAAGTGTCCAGTAGTTAAAGCACCTCTTCCGATATAACGGCAGGAGGTGCTTTTTTTATATAGTTGTAAAATCATAAAAAAATAACTACTTTCACATTACACTTTTAGCCTGCGTGCCACTTGCGGGTAAGGAACGTACTTTTTTAGAAAGAGAGTAAGGTATTTATAACTGAATTAAATTTTGTTAATTAAAATTGTTAAAGTATGTTCAATTTTCGAAAACTAACACACAGATTTTTTATCATTTTGCTTTTTACACTTGTAGCTATTGGTGCAAAAGCACAACATAATGCTAGAATCACATTTAAGATATCTCCGATGCTTTCCTATTTAAATATCAAAAATGAGGATTCAGCACGACCACGAGAAGGTGTTGAAACTCCCAGGTTAGGATATAGCTTGGGATTAAGAGCGGAGTTTAACCTGGATAAATATCTTGGAATCAATATTGGATTTAACTATGAACGCAGAAACAATGAGTATACAGTAAATTACCAGGATGTTGAGGAAACTACTATCTATCTTCCTGAACGAACCACTACGAAATATTCCTACGAATTTTATGCATTGCCGGTATCTTTTAAAATCAAGTATTTTAATCGATCAAAACTCAGCATCTATCAGAATCTGGGTTTGCAGGTTAGCTGGTTGCAATCTATTGCCTATGAATCAACAGCATATGATGAGAATAATGTGACAAGTTTATCCGGAAATTATGATGAGTATGCTACTGATAACATCGTAAGCATATTTTCATCTATAGGAGTTTCAAGAAAGATTAACGAAAAATGGGCAGTGATAATTGAACCTGGATTTGTATATAATCTGAATAGCGTTTTTAACGAAAAATGGCCTGATGATGAGGAAGAGCAACGCTTTTTTGATATTAAAGTAGATGTAGGGTTAAGTTATTATTTTTAATATAGTTTTTATTTAGGAACCTTCACTAACTATGGAGAGTAGAGCTCTTCATTTTAACAGGTTTATGTTTGATAGCATAGTTCTGTCGAAATTTAAGAATGAAATTAATTTAAGTTTCTCTATATGAGTTGATAGAATGTGCATTCTTTCTAAAGTGCTCACCTTTAAATATAAAGTTAACCTACAGCAAATTGTAACCTGATCGATTTTCACTCGTAAGGAGAATTCGGAAAACAACAAAAAACTAATAAAAATGAAAAAAAAAGTACTTATAATCCTTGGTGTATTAGCAATCGTAATATTAAGTTCATGTTCTGGTTCCAATATGTGTCCGGCATATGCAGATAATACAATAAAGGATACCATACAGCAAGTTAATTAGCTTTTAGCTTTTTTATACATAAAATGTTCATTTCTAAATTGGAGTGAACATTTTTTTGTATAAGTTTTTATTTATCTAAAAAATAATTAACTTCATATTGCACTTTAAGAAGGGTTATTTAATCGAAAGGGTGTAGGTATATTGTAGATCAATTACCAATCCCGCTAACAATTAACCCTAAATTAAAAAGCGCTGTGCTCTGCAGCGCTTTTATGCGTTTAATAATTTAAAGCAATGAAAAAGATTCAGGAAATTATAGCAAAGTATCAACTTCAACCTCATCCTGAGGGAGGTTATTTTCGTGAAGTATACAGATCCGAACAGATTCTTAACTCTCCTATTAATGGCCAACAGAGAAATGCTGTTACACACATTTACTTTTTACTTGCAAATGGACAAATTAGCCGTTTTCATAAAGTTCTGCACGACGAAATTTGGAATTTTTATGAGGGTTCTCCATTAAAACTTATTGAGTTTGATGGAAATAGAATTCAGGAGACGATTATTGGCGAAGGTGATTATTTTAAAGTGATAAAAGGAGGGGTGTATCAAGCAGCTGAATCAATCGGTGAATATTCGCTGGTGGGGTGTTCTGTTGCTCCCGGTTTTGATTTTAACGATTTTTCATTTATTACCGGTGAATCAAGTTTAATTAAGGTTTTCGAAAGCAATTACCCTGAATTTATAAGATTTGTATAATCTTATCGGTTTACTCTTATTTTTAATATTTTCAGACTCTAAATAAGTCGCTTCAGGTTATTTTTGAAAAAATATCTTACTATTTTTTAATTTCTTTGTTAAGGTTGTATAAATCATTTTACAAATCAAAACAGATTCGTAAATTTATTCCATTTTAAACCAAATAAATTAATGAAAACTCGATTATTGGTAGTAGTAATGTTATGCTTTGGGGTTAATCTTATTTTTGCTCAAGAAGCCGACACGCTTTCTCACCCTAAAATAGGACTGGTATTAAGTGGTGGAGCAGCAAAGGGAATTGCTCATATAGGCGTGCTTAAAGTATTAGAGGAAATAGGCATTACACCCGATTATATAACCGGAACAAGTATGGGGGCTGTAGTTGGTGGGTTATATGCACTCGGTTATTCTGCCCAGGAGATATCAGAGCTAAACGCACAAGCCGATTGGGAAATGCTGTTGTCCGATCGTATTCCGTTAAATGAAGTGGTATTTGAAGAAAAATCAGAATATAAGCGATATATTGTTGGTATACCAATTCGAAATTACGAATTTAAGCTACCCTCGGGAGTGATTGAAGGACAGCAGCTCGAACGATTCTTTGCCGGTTTAATGTGGCCTTTGCCTGAGCAGGAAAGTTATGATAGCTTGCCCATTCCGTTTCATTGTATGGGAGTAGATCTTATTAGTGGTAAAACGATTGAGTTTCAGTCAGGTAATATGGCAGAAAGCATTAGAGCCAGCATGTCTATTCCAAGTATTTTTGCTCCTGAGAGTATAGATACCATGCTTTTTGTAGATGGTGGTGTGTTTCGTAATTTTCCGGTCGATGAGGTTAAAAACATGGGAGCCGATTATGTAATTGGAGTTTATGTTGGTTTTGACGAAAAGGTAACCAAAGAAGATTTATTCTCCTTATCTGATGTGCTTTCCAGAGCTACAGTGTTTTATGGTATTTTTGATTCTAAGAGGCAAATGCAAAAGACAGATCTCCTTATTCAACCCAATTTACATGGGTTAGGAGCTACTGATTTTACCAAAAATAAACGTATCGAAGTTCTTGGTGAGGTATCTGCTCTCGAAATTCAGGATGAGTTATATCGATTAGCCGATAGCTTGAACCTGAAAAAAAGGACGATAAGGAAAATTGATCAGCCTGAAAAAATATTTATCAAAGAGATAAAAGTAATTAATGATCGTCCGTTTGTTGCTGATCGTTTTATCATTAAGCGTTCAAAAATAAAAGAAGGTAGTTATGTTTCAAAGAATGATTTGTTGCAAGCTATGGATAATATTTATGGTACGCAGTACTTTAGAAAAGTAACATATTCATTAGAAAAACTGGAAGATGATACTTTTAGGCTTTATTTCAAAGTAAAAGAGAGTACACGAGCGTTTTTAAATTTTGCAGCACACTACGATAATCAATACGGACCTGGTATTATTACTAATCTTACCTTACGAAATTATTTAACCACAGAATCGAGGGCAACGGTTACGTTAAATATAGCAGAAAACCCGGGAGCAAGAGTCGATATCAATAAATACTGGGGAAAAAACCAGCGTATCATGGATAATATTTTTCTTAATTGGAATCAAAATGAGAATGGATTATTCGAAAATGCTATGGAGATGGGAACTTATCGTTTTTCTTACCTGAATATGGGTATTGGAACTAAATATTCAATTAGCTATAATCAACAAATTGGTGTATTAGGATTTTATGAGATAAATAAATTATACCCTCAGGATAACCTGAGAAATTATTTTAATGTTCCATCATTTGAAAATTATGGATATGATGGATTTGCATATGAGTTATTTTATAAAGTGAATACAACCGATGATAATTTCTTTCCTACCAGAGGGATCAACTTGAATGCTGCATACAAATATAATTTTGAACCTTCAGTTAAGATAAAAGTCGATAATACAGATAAAGTAACTCTATTGCAAAATGGATTATTTACCGAATCGGTAACTGACTATTATTCAGCAAATTTTGACTTCGATGTGTACGCAAATATTTATAAAAAGGTTATTTTCAATATTGGTATTTCGGCAGGAATAACATCAGATGCTTCTCCTGAGTTAAGTAATTATGTTTTAGGTGGATATGATGACAAGAGTCGACGCATAAGTTTTGTGCCATTCGCAGGATTAAATATAGCGGAAGCTATTGTACCTAATTATGGACTTGTACAAGCTTCATTTGATTTTCAAATAGTCCCGCGTGTGTATATCTCATCACGAGCAAATATAGGATTTTATACAGAGTCTGTTGATGATTACCTGGATTACATAAAATACAGTCCGCTAGATGCTTATATCAAAGGATTTTGTTTGGGAATAAGAGTCAATACGGTTGCAGGGCCAATTAATATTATGTATGGCGATAATGATGTGGATGGCCAAATACGTTGGTATGTAAGTATAGGATATCCATTTTAAATAGTGTCTAATATCGTACGTAGTTGTTTCAAATTCGAACAAAATTATCTACTTACGTGGTGAGGTGTTTTTTGCTTATTCGTTAGTTTCTAAACGAATAGAATTGCTGGAATAATTATTGCTATGTGGATTGTATTATAATGAATACTAATAAACTATTAAACCCTTAATAATCATGTTTAAACAAAAAACAAAATTATTTGCTGTTCTGTTAGGTGTATTAGTAATTAGCACTGCAGCTATAGCTCAATCTGAAATAAGTATTGGTAGAATTGCACCGGGAGAAATTGATTTTGCTGGATTTGAATTAGCTAAAGATGGAAAGATTCATATAGAAGGAACAGGAGCTTCGTTCGAAAAGTGGGGAAATAACCTGGTGTTTTATGGATGGATTGTAAATAGCAAATCAAGAGAAGTGGTATGGAACCTTTTAGACGAATATGATCGAGAATACTTTCATGGCGAAGGATCATTTGATTTTTCAGCCGACCTGAATCTTAAAAAAGGTTCGTATGAAATATATTATACAGCCATGTTTGATCGATCAGGATATACTTATTATAAAAATGATTTTGCCGACCTGGTGCAAGAGGTGATTAGAGCTATTGTCGAAGAAGATGATTATCCCTATTATAAAAGAGAAAAATATTTTCTTACCATGAGTTCGGATGATTCGGACTTTAAAGTTAATGATGGAAAAGAGCATGTCAATAAGTTGGCAGAGCAGGCTATTGCTTCGTTTGTGCGAACCGGCGATCATGAAACGAAAAGTAAATCATTTGTTTTGAAAGAAGAAACTACAATTAATATTTACAGTTTGGGAGAAAGAGATGGAAGAGAATTTTATGATTTTGCCCGAATTTACAATTTAAAAACCCGCGAAAAAGTTTGGCCTAATAATTCAACCGATTTTGATTTAGCAGGTGGAGGAAGAAAAAACTTTACTGTATTTCAGGAAATAACGCTCCCTGCCGGAGATTATGAAGTAAAATATATAACCGACGGTTCGCATTCGTTTGATCGATGGAATGTAATGCCACCGAATGATCCTCAGTTTTGGGGTATTACCGTTTGGTGCGATAGAAAAGATATGAAGAATGTCTCGGAAAACGTTTCGGTATATGAACCTGTAGTTGATTTAACTAAAATTCGTGATCGTGAATATGTTTCAAAAGGGTTTGAATTGATTAAACCAATGGATATTCGGGTGATTTGCCTCGGTGAAATTGCTGGAGGCGATCCTGACGATTATGGTTGGATTATGGATGCGAAAACTCGTGAAACAGTTTGGAAATTTTCGAAAACAAAATCGGAATATGCTGGTGGCGACGAAAAAAACAGAATGGTTAATGAAGTAATTTCCTTACCAAAGGGTAAATATATAGCCTATTACACATCAGACGGTTCACATTCTTATCGCGACTGGAATGCTGCACCTCCATACGATCAGGATTTATGGGGATTAAGCTTGTGGACTATACATGATAATGATCAATCCAACATAAAAATATTTGATGAAGAAGAGCTTAGCAATGAAAATGTTATTGTTCAGATAACCCGTGTACGAGATAATGAAAAGGAGTATAAAAACTTTGCAATAGATAAGGAAATGAAAGTACGGGTGTATGCTATTGGCGAAGGAGACGACGGATACATGTACGATACGGGTTGGATAAAGAATATGGATACCGGTAAAATTGTTTGGGAAATGACCTATCGAACTTCTGAGCATGCTGGTGGAGCGCATAAAAACCGAATGTTTAATAATTTTATACTGTTGGAAAAAGGAAATTACAGAGTGTATTATGAAAGTGATGGCTCTCACTCATACAGAGATTGGAACGATGATCCACCGATTGATCAAGCGAATTACGGTATTAAGATTATAAAGGAATAACTAAACACTTAGGTTAATTTAAAAGCTGTTCAATTTTTGAGCAGCTTTTTTATTTTTAGACTAAAATGTAAAAATGTTTGAATTTAATTAAATCGTGCTATTTTTGTTCCATACCGAATCGAATGAGAGATTGATTTATGATTTACATTGCATTTTCACCTTATTACCACCATCCTTTACCTGAAGGGCATAGGTTTCCAATGGATAAATACACAAAAATACGACAACAGTTAATAAGGGAAGGAACATTTAGTAAACAAAACTTTTTTGAGCCCAAACTTACCGGAGATGATTTTATATCTCTTGTACATTCCAACGAATATATTCAAAAACTGAACTCAAAAAAATTAACAAAGAAAGAGGAGCGAAGAATAGGATTTCCTTTAAGTGAAGGTTTGGTAAAACGCGAAAAATTAATCTGTATCGGAAATACACAGGCTGCCTTGTTGGCTTTGGAAAATGGCGTTTCGTTCAATGTTGCAGGTGGCACACATCATGCACATCGCGATTTTGGTGAAGGATACTGTTTATTTAACGATATTGCTGTTGCAGCGCAATATTTATTAAATCATCAAGAAGCAAAAAAAATATTGGTTGTCGATTTAGATGTTCACCAGGGAAATGGAACAGCTAGTATTTTTGCCAATGAAGACAAGGTGTTTACGTTTAGCATGCATTGCGAAAATAATTTTCCGTTACGTAAATCAAAATCCGATCTGGATATTCCTTTGGATCACATGACCAACGATGAAGAATATCTCACACATTTAACCAATGAATTACCAAAGTTAATTGAAACGGTTAAACCAGATTTTATTTTTTATCAGTCGGGTGTAGATATCTTAACCAATGATAAACTGGGATTACTCAATGTAACCAAAGATGGATGTGCCAAACGAGATCGATTTGTTTTAGAAACAGCAATAAAACATGGTATTCCGTTAACAGCCTCAATGGGTGGTGGGTATGCCGATAATATTGACGATATTGTTGATGCGCATTGCAATACCTATCGTATAGCCAAGGAGTTGTATTCATAAATAATTATCTGAAATCATGAAAGTCGAGAAACAGCAAACCGGAGGAATCATATTTTTTCAAACGAAAAAAATAGATGAGTTAGCAGATTTTTATATTAATCAGGTTGGTTGTAAACTGTGGCTGGATCAGGGAGGGTGTCAGATATTTCAGTTTGAAAATATGTTGTTTGGATTTTGCCAGCGAGATCAAGTTGATGATAAGGGAATGATTACCTTCTACTATTCATCGCGTGATGCGGTGGATATAATGTATCAAAAGTTTAAAACTATTGCTGTTGATAAACCCAAAGATAATCCTGATTATAGGATCTATCATTTCTTTGCTAAAGATCCTGACGGAAGAAATATTGAGTTTCAATACTTTTGGGATAATTAGGTTGTAACTGCACTTATATGAGCTTCTTTACCAATGGATATAAAAATGTGATCCACATTGCTGAAAGTGAATAAGAAATTAGAGTTCCCCAAAGTATACCAAGACTAGGGTAAGTTATATAAACTGCAATAATATAAACTACTGTATTGGATAGTGAGAGTGCCAGAATTTTTCCTGTCCCTTGAGCAAATTTTTTTCCTTGATTTACAGTAAGTATAACCATAGTTGATAAAAGCATGGCTGGAAAGGTAGCAAATATTCCCACAAAATACGGAGTGCTGAATCTGGAGATAACAACAACTCCGGCAACGATGCTACCTGAAAACAAGATGCGACTAACAAATTGAGAGAAATTCAGTCTTCGTTTGTTGTTTTTAACGCTGGGAGTTTTTAATATTTTCTCCAGAAATAATGCTGACAAAAATATGGTAACCAATGAAATTATAATGTTGATGTAAAAATTATCCAGGTTGAGTCTTGATGATAAAAAAGCAGATAAGAGCCAGAATAGCAGAGAAAAAATTATGGCAATTAACAAACTGAATTTCAGAAACAGAATAAATACAACTAAAAATAAGGTGCAGATAGAAATTCCTAAAGGTATTGATATTGCCGCATTAGAAACGTAAGAAACATCATTAACAAGGGCAATAAAAATTAAACTAACCAAGATGTTGGAAGGTAAGTTTGAAATTAAACCTCCAATTTTACTTCCCATTCTTTCTGCAATCATTGTAGATAATGCTATCCAGGATCCTGCAATTACAAATGAAGAAACAACTTTTAGAAGAAAAATAGAATCCATCTATTTGGTTTAAATAAACTTCATACTTACCTCTTTCAAGAACTTATCTTCCAAAGTCTCCGCAATACGCCGAACAACAGTGCGTCTTATTTCAAGTTCTACAGGTAAGTTAGGATCTTGATGGGCTATATTAACTCGTGTCCCAATTACAAACTGAATTTCATCGCTCTCTTTTAGCAGTTTTACGATCTGGTCGGCAGGACCTTTTCCAAGAATGTAATTGTTATTATACACTTTTAATATTTTTGCAACTTTGCTTAATGTAAGAATCCCTTCTGTTACAAGGTCAATACCTTCCATGTAAGCAACAGGAGGCAGATCCGGATCGTGGAATTCAAAGCTATCTTCAATTTCCAGTTTTAGTTCTCGAGAGATAATATCGGCAGTTGTGGCGCCGGAAAGTATCTTTTTCCCGTTAAAATTTTTAACAACATCGGCTAATTTTTTATCGTTTTCTTCTTCGTAAGGAGGGCCTGTGCAAATCAATAATTTTCGGGGTTCTCTGAAATAAATTGCCGCACAGCTGGTGTCATCTTTAGCAATATAACCATCGTTCTGAAAAGCCATATTTACAACTTTAACAGCCAGTTTGTTTGCCGACATATCCGGATTGTTTGTAATTAACCGTTGTACAAAACTTTCCAGGTTATCATGTCCCCAGCCAAAAGGGTATTTATCACTTCCCATTCCCGATTGGGTAATTCCATCGCTGCAGAAAATAATACGATCTTCTTTTTGTGCTTGAAATGTACAGTTCTTTAGTACTTTGCCCGCATTTTTTTCACTTTCAAGCATTATACATTGCCACCCGGGATTAAATGGTTTACTATCTCGAACTATTATAGTTTCAGGATTATCGTATTCTAAAATTGTTGTTTTACCATCTTCTTCAATATCAATAATGGTAAATGTTGAATAGCTTATCTGACGTTTACTACAAACAGGCAGGGTGTTCATAATTATTTCGGCAATCCGGTTAACATCTTTATGCTCTTTTGTAAAATTAAGGGCCATGGTAGATGTTAAGGTGGCCAGCATGTTTGCTTTTACACCGTGCCCCATACCGTCGGACAGAACAATAATAGTTCGTTCTTCAGTTTTAATGCGCTCTGTTAGAAAAACATCACCACAAATTCGTTCACCATCCTGGTTTTTCTGAATACAATCAACTTCTATATAAAATTTGTTGTCCACTTAATTTAATCTATTTTTCTTTTTTACTCATTTTGTAAAGTTCCATGATGGAATTCAGCATCTGTTCTGTTTCTGAAGCACCCTCGCCCAATAAGAAACCGATTTTTTGTACCATGGATAAATTTTTATCAATTACTTCGGTTACTCGCTTAATTACCTCTTCTTTACGTACTTCTGGCGAATACATATCTCTAAATACCGCTCCAACAATTTTATTCTTACGAATGGTAAATACCGATAAGTTGAATAAATTATTTTCGATATGGATATCTCTGTTTAAAATACTTTCTCCTGTTGAGAAGACATGTGAGAACATGTTATAAATATTGAATGGCAGCAACGTTTTCAGATCTGCACCAATTAAACCCGGAATAACTTCATCAATTGATTTTGCTTCTTCACCAAGCATTTCGATAAAGCTGTTATTCGAATGCACAATTTTCAGGTCCTGATTAATAATAACTACACCCGAAGGTAGCTTTTGTAACATCCTGCCAATAGTTTCTGACGCTTCTTTTGCAGATTGTTTTTCTTTTTGTGCAATCTTTTCTGATTCTTGCAATGCTTGTTGTGTTTGAGCCAGTTTTTCGTTGGTAGATTTTAATGCTTTAATATAATCATGTCGGTTTCTTAACGAAAATGTTAAACACATATCCACTTTAGCTAACCCTTTAGCCACCGCAATGGCAAAATCTCTACAGGTATTGTAGCCACAGGCATTACATCCTAAATCAGGATTTTTACCCTCTTTTCCGATAGCTTTTAAAATCTCATTAATTCGCTCTTCAGAAGGCATTTCAATGCGCTGATTATCACTTTTAAAGGTTCTGGTATAGTCAAGGTTCCAATATTTCTCAACCTCTTTTTCCCATTTTTTCTTATCAAAATTTTTTAGACGCTTGTTGGCGTAATTTGTAACTCTGGTTCTTCGGATAAATTTTTCACCTCCTGATGTTGTTCCAGGCCCCATTAAACAACCTTCACAGTAATAAAGATTGAAGTGTTTCTTAATGGTATCAATATCTTTTGTAAACTGTCGGGTTGCATTGAGCATATTCATTTTACCCTCGGCACTAATTACATTGCCGGTAAGTAAATCTTCATTTATATCAGCAGCTTGTAATAAACCATTTACAATTGGAAATAATGAACCTTTGTAACCTATAGGGGCATCAAATTCGGCAAATTCCAGCTTGCTCTCTTTAATTTTAAATTCATCAAATAACTTTCTTAATTCATGAAATGTTAACACGGAATCAATTCTTCCATCACCATCAAATAGGTTAGCCTCATCTTTACTGTCAATGCAAGGTCCTATGTAAACGACTTTAATATCATCGCCATAAAGCTTTCGCACTATCTTTGCTGTTGCTACCATGGGTGAAACAAGAGGAGCAAGATTGTCAATTATTTCCGGTTGAAATTTTTCAATATGAGAAACAACTACCGGGCATGCACTGGTTATATAATACTTGCCCTTAAAATTTTTGAATAGTTCGGCATATTTTAATGCAATAATATCTGCACCAAATGATACTTCGTTCACATAATCGAAACCCAGTTGTTTGATCATCTGAACGAATTTTCGATAATCTGTAATATCGTGAAATTCACCCGAAATACTTGGTGCTACTATGGCTATCTTTTTTTCTTTTGCTTTAAGAAGCTCTTTAGTTTGGGGTGTCGAATCACGGTACACAATTGCATTTTCCGGACATACCGAGGTACAACTGCCGCAACCAATACATCGATCAGGGATTATACGTGCATAGTCCCGGTTGGCTTTTACCTCTATAGCATTAACGGGACAAACCCTAACGCATGAATAACTTAAATTACATTTATCTTCTAAAATTTCAACAATCGGTTTCATAAATCTAGATTTCAAATCAAATTCCTGGCTTTTAATCCGTGTTAAATAGCTTGTCTAATAAATAACGAATATTATCTGGCGATATATTTTGATACTCTTTTCCATCAATCGTAAGAATAGGTCCGTTTTCACAGTTTCCATAACAATGATTTCCGTGAAAATATACCTGATCTTCTAACTGATTTGTTTTTAAATATTCTTTTATGATCTGAACAGTTTGTTTATTACCTCTTGAAAAACATGAGCTTCCTAAACAAATTACTATTTCTTTTTTCATGAATAATAACCTGGTTTTAATCAAAAGATTTTAATCATAATGCATAAAAATTAGTGCAAGATAGCCATTTTTATTGATATGATTGCATTTAATAATGGATATATAAATTGTTGATGTTGATTGGTTTATGGTATGAACTGTATAACGTGCATTGAATCAGAAATATATTAATTGTGTGTAAGCATTAAGTAGTACTGTTAATTAAATAACAATGTTTAGAAAATAACAATAAAATTCGTATATTTGTGAAATAACTTAATTTGATATTAAAAAAGTATTTATGGCTGATTTGGAAAAGATATTAGAACAGTATCCGTTTGTTCAACGCGATAATCTGATACCAATTCTACAGGAAATTCAGGATAATTATGGATACCTGTCGGAAGAAGCTATTGTGAAGGTTGGGAGGTATCTTAAGATGCCAACAGCAAAAATATATGGATTAGCTAGTTTTTATCATCATTTTAGGTTTAATACAAAAGGAAAATATCATATAAAAGTTTGTAATGGAACTTCTTGCCATGCCAGACTAAATACATTAATTATACAGAAGATTGAAAAACTAGTAGGAATAAAAAACGAAGAGGTGACCAAAGATGGCTTATTTAGTATTGAAGAGACATCTTGTATGGCTGCTTGTGGAAACGGCCCGGTAATGAGTATTAATGATGAATTCTACCCTGATCTGACAATAGAAAAAGTTAAGGAAATTATAGATTCGTATAAACGGTTAGAAGAATAGGATTATGCCTGAAAATAAAAAATATGCATATCAAGAGTTTTTAATTGATAAGGTTCTCAAAAAACAGGAGATCATCAGTGATCCTAAAGATTTAGCAGTTATAAACCATATTAAGCAAAAAAGTATTGAGAAACCGGTTATTACGGTTAGTATAAACTCTTCATCGGTTGTTGTTGGAGCACATAAGGTAAAAGAAAAAATTAACGAATATCTGGTTGAACGAAATATTGATGCCAAAATAATTACTGTGGGGAGCTTAGGTATAACTTCACTGGAAACAATTATATCGGTACAATTACCAGGTAAATGCAGATTGTTTTATCAGAAAGTTACGCTTAAGAATATCATCTCTATATTAGATGGTACCTTTAATAATTTTATTCAGGAAGAAAATGTCTTGGGTCAGTTAAAAGATGACCTTCACGATCCCTGGGAAAAAGTACCGTATCTGCAGGAATTAGCATATTTTAAAAATCAGCAACGACTAATTTTAAAAAACTGCGGATTTATAAATCCCGAATCGGTTGAAGAGTACGTTGCCTTTGGTGGTTATAAATCATTCTATAAAGCAATTAATTTTCATACACCTGAGGAAGTTTGCAACATTATTACAGAAAGTAAATTACGAGGAAGAGGAGGAGAGGGCTTTCCCACAGGTAAAAAATGGCAGATTGCACGGGAAACACCAAGCGATCAAAAATATTTAATTTGTAACGCTGGAGAAAGTGATCCGGGAGGTTTTATGGAGCGATTGCTCATGGAAAGTGATCCTCATAAAGTAGTTGAAGGTGTTGCTATTTCAGCTTATGCCATTGGTGCTCAGAAAGCATATATTTATATTGAATCCGAATACGAAATTGCTGTGCAAAGAATAAAGAAAGCCATTCAGCAAGCAAAAGATTTTGGCTTTCTAGGACATGATATCCTGGAAACAGGATATAATCTGGATATTATTGTAAAGCGTGGAGCAGGTGCCTACGTGTGTGGCGAAGAAACAGCTTTAATAAGCAGTTTAGAGGGAAAGCGAGGTAAACCAAATTCAAAGCCACCATATCCTGCCACAAAAGGGTTGAATAGGCAACCAACAGTAGTTAATAACGTAGAAACTTTGGTAAATGTTCCAGTTATTTTGGAAAAAGGAATTGATTGGTATAAGTCAATTGGTACTGAAGATAGCAAAGGGACAAAGGTTTTCTCAGTATCGGGGAAAGTTGATTTTACCTGTTTAGCGGAAGTAGAGATGGGCACAAAATTACGCGACGTAATTTATCGAGTAGCTGGCGGTATTAAAAATGGAAAGCGTTTTAAAGCTGTACATATAGGAGGTCCTTCTGGTGGCAGCTTAACGGAAAAACATCTCGATACGGTAATTGATTACGAATCAGTTATGCTTACAGGTGTTTCATTAGGTTCGGCAGGAATGGTTGTGCTCGACGAAGATAACTGTATAATCGATATGGTTAAATATTTTATGAGTTTTATGCAAAAAGAGAGCTGTGGAATATGTATTCCATGTCGTGAAGGAACCCGACGGATGCATGAAATTTTGGAAAACATCACGAAGAAACCTAAAGATGAAAATGGACATACAACCTTGCAACGATTTAAAGGTGTTACTCAACTGGAAAGTTTAGCTGAAGTTTTAAAAGACACTTCAATGTGTGGATTGGGAAAAAAAGCTTCTAATCCGGTGTTAAGTACCTTAAAATGGTTTCGCGATGAGTATGAAGATCATATTTTTGAGCGAAAATGTAGCGCCGGCATTTGTCAGGAATTACGTTCATTCGAAATCGATGTGGATGCTTGTACCGGATGCACACTGTGTGCTAAAAAATGTCCGACCGGTGCTATTGTCGGAACAGCAAAAAATGCACATTTTATTGTGCAGGATAAATGTATTGGTTGCGGAATTTGTTTTGATACTTGCAAATTTTCAGCCGTCATAAGCAAATAAAAGTTATTATGCTGATTGATATTCAAGTAAATAATAAAAAGATACAAGCCAAAAAGGGTGAAACGATTTTAGAAACTCTAAGTCGTAATGGAATAAAAGTTCCTACCTTATGCCGAATGGAAAATTTTACACCCACAGGAGCTTGCCGGATGTGTGTTGTTGAGGTAGAAGGAAAATCCGGATTAATACCTTCATGCTCTTATCCTGTGGAGGAATCTCTTAAGATAAAAACGCATTCACCGCGGGTTTTGAAAGCACGAAAAATGCTTGTGGAACTTTTACTTTCTAACCATCCTGATGACTGCTTATATTGTGCCAGCAATGGAAATTGTGAATTGCAGGATATGGCTGTTGAGCTGAACATTCGCGAACGCAGAATTTCCGGCGAAAAAACAAAAGCCAACATAGATCAGTCGAGTCCGGGAATTGTTAGAGATCCGGCAAAATGTATTTTATGTGGCCGTTGTGTAAGAGTATGCGAAGAGATACTGGGAGTTTCAACTTTCGACTTTTATAAGCGTGGAAACAAAACGGCAATTACCACCAGCATGAATAAGGATTTGAACTTTTCAAATTGTATTCATTGCGGTCAGTGTTTGTTGGTATGCCCGACAGGTTCATTACACGAAAAAACGAGTATCGATATTGTGAATCAAATGCTTAGTCATGATGATACAAAAGTAGTGGTTCAGTATTCTCCAACAATTGCAGCTTCAATTGCTGAAGAGTTAGGATATCGATCAAATAAAGATGTGAACCAGGTGTTAAATGCTATATTACGAAAAATAGGCTTTGATAAAGTTTTTGATTCATCCTTTGCGGCAGATGTTGCTTTGTATGAGCAATCTGCAGAACTGGCAGACAGAATTAAGCATGAAGAAAATTTACCCATGTTAAGTAGCTGCTGTCCTGGGTGGATAAAACACATGGAACAATCACATCCCGATATGATCGATTTTGTTTCTACTACAAAATCGCCTCAGCAAATCATGGGTACATTAATAAAGAGTTATTTAACAGAAAAAGAAGAGTTTGCTCCTGAAAATATCTTTTCTGTATCCGTAATGCCGTGCACTGCCAAGAAATTTGAAGCCCAACGCGAAGAGATGACACATAAAGGAGTATCTGATATTGATGCAGTGATAACAACACGTGAATTGTTAAATCTGATAAAATTATATGGTATAGATATTCATTCAGTGGCCGAAGAGCTAACGGATGCTCCTTTTAATACCAGAAGTTCTGCAGCGAAGCTTGTTTCGGTAACTGGTGGGTTATCGGAAGGAATTGTTCGTACCTTAAGCTATCATTTAACGGGAAAAGAGTTAGGTAACTTAAAAATAACTAAACTTCGAGGATTAAAGGATAGAAAAGAGGTATATGTTAAAGTTGGCGGACAGGAAATAGGAATTGCAGTGGTTAGTGGATTAAAAAATGCGAATAAGCTGATTGAAGAAATCCGCGACGGGAAAAGCAAAGTACATTTTATTGAAGTTATGGCTTGTCCGGGTGGTTGCATTAATGGAGGAGGGCAGCCATTTTGTAATGATGAAAAAGTATTGAGGAATAAGTCCAAAACAATTTATGATTTGGATCAAAAAGAAGCAATAAAAGTAGCCCATAAAAATTCAGGACTGGTTAACTTATATAAAGATTTTATAGGAGATCCACTGGGTGAGAAAGCTACCAAATTGCTTCATACAAAATATAGTAAACGGGACGTATTACTTTAATTCGATGGATTTATGTCAAATAGAGGAAGAGATCTGGTTTATACAGTAAAGAACAGGTGTAGAGTTTGTTACACCTGCGTAAGGGAGTGTCCGGCGAAAGCTATTAAAATTATTAACGGACAAGCTGAGGTACTTAATGAACGCTGTATTGTTTGCGGAAACTGCACGAAAGTTTGTAGTCAGGGTGCTAAGGTGTATCTTAATACAGTCGATCGGGTATATTCTTTATTAAAAAACGGACGAAAAAATGTGGCTATCGTAGCACCCAGTTTTCCAGCAGAATTTAAAGAAATATCAAATTATAAAATCTTTGTTTCCATGGTCAGATCTATTGGCTTCGACGTAGTTTCTGAGGTCGCTTTTGGTGCTGATCTGGTTGCAAAAAAGTACAGAGAACTTATTGATAATGAAGCAGGAAAACTTTATATCTCTTCAGATTGTCCGGCAGTAGTTTCCTATATTGAACATTACCATTCGGCTTTAGTAAAAGATTTAGCACCAATTGCATCGCCTATGGTAGCCATGTCGAGAGTAATGAAAAGAAAATATGGCGATGATATAAATATCATTTTTATAGGTCCTTGTGTGGCAAAAAAAGCAGAAACCAACGAGGTTGACGAAATGATAACTTTTACTGAATTACGCGATGTGTTTGAGGAAAAAGCTATAACACAAAAAACGGTTCAGCCTACCGAATTTGATCCTCCATTGGGAGGTAAAGGAGCAATATTTCCTGTGAGCAGAGGTTTATTGCAGACAGCAGGAATCACAGACGATGTTTTTGATGGTAATATAATTGTGGCCGAAGGCAGAAATAACTTCCAGGAAGCTATTAAAGAATTTGAAGATGGATTATTACGTTCTCAGCATCTCGAATTACTAAGTTGCGATGGGTGTATTATGGGGCCTGGAATGTCGAGCAAAGGAAAGCATTATACACGTCGGATTTTGGTTAATAATTATGTGCAAAAGAAAATAAATAGCCTCAATCAAAAAGACTGGGAAAAGGAGATTGATAAATACATTGATATAAATCTGGAGGCTAAGTTTAAACCTAAACACAAATCGCTTAAATTTCCCGATTGGAAAGAAGTTGAGAAGGTATTAGAGTCAATGGGAAAAACCGATCCAAAAGATCATTTGAATTGTGGTGCCTGTGGTTATGAGTCGTGCGAAGAGCATGCTATGGCCATAGTACAGGGGCTGGCCGAAAACGAAATGTGTTTGCCGTATACCATTGAGAAACTCCACAATTCGGTTAACGAACTGGCAGTAACCAACGAGAAATTAAGTTCCATAAAGCAAGCACTGAAACAGTCAGAGAAGATGGCAAGTATGGGCCAATTGTCAGCAGGTATTGCTCACGAACTAAATAACCCACTGGGGGTAGTGGTAATGTACGCAAATATTTTATTAGATGAGGCACCTAAAGATTCACCAATTCATAAAGATTTAAAACTTATTGTTGATCAAACCAACCGATGCAAAAAAATTGTAGGCGGATTACTTAACTTTGCACGTAAAAATCAGGTTAACTCTGAAAAAATAAATGTGGTAAATCTTGCTGAGCAAAGTTTACAGGCAGTTGTTATTCCAAAGGAAATTAACGTTAAGGTCGATTCGGAGCAGATAACTGATGCATATGCGATGATCGATCATGAGCAAATGACCCAGGTTCTTACTAATCTTATAAAAAATGCTATAGATGCTATGCCGGATGGTGGAAATATTGATGTTAAACTTGAAGAGGAAAACGATCATGTAATTTTTAAGGTAAAGGATACGGGTGTTGGAATAGAGAAAGAGGCACTGGATAAAATCTTTGAACCATTTTATACAACCAAAGGAATTGGCGAAGGAACAGGATTAGGACTTGCAACTGCATATGGAATTGTAAAAATGCATAAAGGGAAAATAACGGTATTTTCTAATACAGATGAGAAAGAGGGTCAAACAGGAACAGAATTTAGAATCTCAATACCACGTTATCAATAAAAACCGAAAGTTATGACAAACAACAAAGTGATTTTAATTGCTGATGATGATGAGGATTATCTATTTCAGATGGAACATTACATCAAGAGTTTCGGGTTTGAAGTTTTAAAAGCTCAAAGTCAGAAAGAAGCAGAGGTGCTTATTGAGAATACCAAACCTGATTTGGCTATCTTTGATTTAATGATGGAAAATGATGACAGCGGTTTTATTTTGTGTTACAAAATGAAACGCAAACATCCTGATGTGCCTATTATCTTGGCAACAGCAGTTGCATCAGAAACAGGAATTTCTTTTGGTGTTAACGACGAAACAAAACAATGGATAAAAGCTGATTTGTATCTGGAAAAAGGAATACGAAAAGATCAGTTACATCGCGAAATCAATAAATTATTAAAGATATAGTAATTTGACCTGTTAACGTTTTATTTACGCTAGAGGTCTTAAGACTAACTGAGCATGAAGAATTTAAAAATAATGGTAGTGGATGACGAACCTGGAATACGTTCAGGTGTAAGCCGTATTTTAAGTAATTATTCGGTTAGTTATCCATTTATGGATGACGACATCGGGTTTGATATTCTGGAGGTGGGAAGCGGTGAAGAGGCCATTGAAAAGGTAAAATCGGAACCTATCGACATTGTTCTGCTAGATAATAAATTACCGGGAATTCAGGGAACCGAAGTTCTTGAATTTATTAACAAAAATAAACCTGAAATTCTGGTTATGATGATTACTTCGTATGCTTCGCTTGAGCTGGCGGTTAAAGCAACAAATAACGGGGCGCATGATTTTATACCCAAACCGTTTACTCCACAGGAACTGAAATCTTCCATAGAAAATGTATCGAAGCATATTTTCTTGCGGGGAATGACCAAAAAACTGAATAAAGAAGGAAAAGAAATCAGGTATCAGTTTTTATCTGTATTGTCGCATGAGCTTAAATCTCCGTTAAATGCTATTGAAGGATATTTAAGAATGATGCAAGATAAAGAAGCGGGCGAAAACATTGCCGATTATGAGCAAATGATTGATAGATCATTGCATCGTATTAAAGGTATGCGTAACCTGATTATGGATTTGTTAGATTTGACCAAAATCAAGTTGGAGAAGAAAGAAGATAAAATTACACAGGTAAAGTTAAGTGATATTGCACAAAACGCTATCGAAGCTATCAACCCATATGCGATACAAAAAGATGTGCAAATTGAACTGGATGATGAACAGCAAGTTGAAATGAATGCCGATCCCGGAGATATGGAGATATTATTTAATAACCTGATTTCAAATGCCGTGAAATATAACAACGATGGTGGAAAAGTTACCGTTCGTTTAAAGAAAGAAGATCGCAATCTTTCAATTGCTGTAACTGATACAGGAATTGGTATGGCTGCTGATGAAATTGAGAGTTTGTTTAACGAGTTTTACAGAGTTAAAAAGGAGCAAACTAAGAATATATCAGGAAGTGGATTAGGATTACCTATTGTAAAAAATATTGTAGATCTTTATAACGGCAAAATTCAAGTTGATAGTGAAGTTGGTAAAGGTTCAACTTTTTCTGTAATATTGCCGATGTAAATATTTTTTGTAAATTGAAAAGTTAATTTAATCTCGAACATATGAATAAACTTCCGGAAAAAACCATAGGAAGATTAAGTGAATATCGAAGAACGCTACTCAATTGTTTGGCCGATGGCAAAACACATATATATTCACATGAATTAGCTAACTTACATAATATAACTGCAGTTCAGGTGCGTCGTGATATTATGTTAATAGGATACTCTACAACGTTAAAAAAAGGATACGATGTAAAAGCACTAATTGATGTGATTGGTGATATTATTGATACCGAACAGGGATTAAATGCAGCGGTAATTGGTATTGGTAATCTTGGACGAGCAATTACAACGTATTTTAATGGAAAAAGAACAAAACTGCGAATTGCAGCTACCTTTGATACCGATCCGGATAAAACAAACCGCGTAATTTCAGGCGTGAAATGTTATCCGATGAGCGAGTTGGAAAAAATCATAAAAGATCAGGACATCTCTATTGGTATTTTAACCGTTCCACCGGAAAATGCTGCTGATGTTGCGGAAACATTAATCATGGCAGGAATTAAAGGAATACTAAATTATACATCAACACCTTTAAATGTTTCTCCAAATGTTTACCTCGAAGAATATGATATGATAACCTCCATTGAAAAGGTTGCATATTTTGTAAAAGAGAAAAATATTTAGTTTATAAATAACCGGATTAAGTGTTTTTAATTTATGCAGGTTCACAGAAGTTTTGATACGCTCAGCACCATAAATAACCCTGTAGTAACCACAGGTACATTCGATGGTGTGCATTTAGGTCATAAGGTAATTATTGACAGGTTAAATGCATTGGCTACGAGTATTCAAGGCGAATCGGTTTTAATTACATTCCATCCGCATCCAAGAAGAGTGTTATATCCCGAAACGGCAGGGAAGGGATTAAAGTTAATTAACTCGCAACAAGAAAAAATACATTTGCTGGATAAGGCAGGACTGGATCATCTGGTTATCATAAATTTCACCAAGGAATTTGCTGAAACTACTTCACAGGAGTTTGTTCAGGATATTTTATTAGGAAAACTGCATGCCAAAATAATTATTGTAGGCTTTAATCATCACTTTGGTCATAACAGGGAAGGAGACTATTCATACCTATATGAACTGACAAAAACCAGGGATTTTAAAGTAGAGGAAATCCCTGAGCAGGATTTGGAAAACGAAACAGTAAGTTCAACAATTATCCGAAAAGCACTATTAGAAGGAAGAATACAACGTGCTAACGCATATTTAGATCATTTCTTTATTATAACCGGTAAACTGAAGGATGGTCATCTAAAATGTATGGAAGTTGGGTTCCCAACATTAGAAATGATTATCGAAGAGGATGTAAAACTGGTGCCTCCGGAAGGGGTGTATGCGGTTAGTTTAACCGTCGATGGTAAAAGATACCGGGGAATGTTAAACATTAAAGCATTTAAAGAGTCGCAAGTACCAAGTGTTCAGGTTCATTTATTCGATTATGATTCTAATTTTAATTTAAGGGGAAAGGAAGCTACCATAACATTCCACAAGAGAATGCGCGACGAACTTCGGTTAGGAAGTACGCTAGGTCTTAAATTGCAACTGGAAAAAGATAAAGAAGAAATTGAAGAATTAATTTACTAGAAAGATTCATTTTTTCCAATTTGTAAAGAACCCTTACTTGCCTGAAAAATATGAAAGAATAGTTCCAAAAACATTTTTAAAATTATTAGGGATTTTATACTTAGTTGCCCTAATACCAAATGTAATTACAAAACTTTTAATTTTTAACAAGGTTATTCCTTCCAATAATATTGAGCTTTTACTAAAGGAATATAGTCCATTGAAGTTGTTTTTATTTGGAGCAATTGTGGCACCTATTGCAGAAGAAACAATTTTTAGGCTTAATTTAAAAACGAGTAAATTAAATTTAGTAATTAGTTTGACGGTTACATTAATGTATAGTTTGTTTGCTATGTTTAAAAATAGCTGGCACTATAGTTCAGCAATAATTCTAATTATAACTTATGTTGTTGTTACATTAATTTATTATTCAGAAGAAATTTTTAAAATCGATTCACAAAAGCATTTTAAGTTTACATTTTATTTTTCAGCTATAGCTTTTGGGTTTTTGCATATTTTTAATTTTAATGATCCCAATTACTTAACATTTATTTTATTTCCTGTAATAACAATGCCTCAAATAGCTATGGGATTAATTACCGGTTATTTGCGTTTAAAGAACGGATTTGTTCATGGAGTAATTTTTCACATTTTAGTAAACGCTATAACTATATTACTTGTGCTGATTTTAAGATAATTAAGTGAACGCCATATTGAAAGTCTGTTAAATAGAACCTGAAACTAGAAACCTTTATCCTGCAACCCAAAAATTAATCCATCACCTCCCAAATCTTATTTTTATATTCAATAATTTCAGGATCGGTTAAGGAACGTTCTTTTTTCTGGATTGAAAATTCTTGCTTAATGTTAACCGGAGCTTTGCTAAAAACCACAATCCTGTTACCCAAAAGCAATGCTTCATCAATATCATGCGTAACAAACAAAACAGTTCGTTTATCGGTTTGCCATAATCTCCTGAACGCTCTCATTAAATTTAATTTCAACTTCAGATCAAGAGCTTTTAAGGGTTCGTCCATAAGAATCAAGTCGGAAGGATAAGAGAAAGCCCGGGCAATGGCTACACGTTGCTTCATTCCGCCACTTAATTTAGAAGGAAAGTAATCTTCAAAACCATTTAACTCAACCAATTGAATATATTTTTCTGCAATCTTCAATCTTTCTTCTTTGGGTATATCCGAATTCAAAACAAAAGCAATATTTTCTTTAACTGTTTTCCAGGGAAGCAGTCGAGGCTCCTGAAAAATGTAGGAAATAATTTTATCTTCAAAATTAATGAATGACCCTTCATTGGCTTGGGCAGTATCCGATATCATATTCAGGAGCGTTGTTTTTCCACATCCCGATGGACCTAAAATACAGGTGATTGTATTTTCCTGGATCTCGATATTGAAATTATCGAAAAGTTTAATGTTATCATACGATTTATTTAGTCCTTCTATCTTAAACGACATATTATTTCCAGATTATGACAGCTTTTTCTATTTTCCTGATGATTAATTCAAAAACCGAACTTATTAAAATAGCAATTATGGTCCAGGCAATTACTTCTTTAACCAATAAGTAGGTTTGCGCCGACTGCATTAAGGTTCCTATTCCAAACTGAGGCTGACTCAATACTTCACCAATAATTATAGCTCTCCAGCCAAAACCCATGGCACTCGATGCTCCCGAGAATATGAAGGGTGTAATCGCTGGTAGATATACCTCTTTAATTATTTTGGTATGATTTACCTTATATACCTTAGCCATTTCGATTAAATCCCGGTCAGCATTTTTTATTCCATCAATTACATTGGTGCAGATAAATGGAAACATGGTTAAAAAAGCAATGAAAATAGCTACAAAATCAACCTTAAACCAAATCAAGGCTAGCAATATAAGCGAAATAACCGGGGTTGACCGAATGGTAACTAATATGGGATTTAAAAATGCTTCAAATGATCTGTTTGTTCCTGCAAGTATACCAAGCAGTATACCCAATATAAACGATATTACAAAACCAAGAATGCCTCGTAACATGGTAGCACCAACTACAAGTAAAAAATTCTTCGAGAATAGTAATTTCAGTGTAGTAAGAATAGTTGATTCTGGTGATGGTAATATCAAGTCGGAATTGTATATTAAAGAAGCAACTTTCCACAAACACAAAAGGAGTAGAACAGAAATAGCAGAGATAATTTTTGTTTTGGATAAAAGTCTTTTCATTAGATCATCCGATTAGTTGATCGAAAATTACGAATTAATTACGATTAATAAAATAAGGTGTTTTGGTGTTGAGTTTACTTTGTTAGGTGTTCGTTTATTTTCTTCAGAAGGAAATCGGGCCTAACGGGTTTTGAGATATAATCGTCACAGCCAAACTCTAGTGCAATGGCTTCATCATCTGAAAGAGCAAAGGCTGTAAAGGCAATAATCGGTATATTTCTGTTTACACTGCGGATATATTTTGTTGCTTCCAGTCCGCCCATTTCGGGCATCCTGATATCCATTAGAATAACATCTATATGTGGATTCTCCTTAAATATCTTAACGGCTTCTTCACCATTCTCGGCATGAAATATATTAATATTGGTTTTTTTCATTGCTTTTTCTAAAATGATGAAGTTGTGTAATTCATCATCGGCAATTAAAATACTTTTATTACTCCAGTCGTAGTTTCTAGAAGAATCCATGTAATGTTTTTTTATTTATGTATATACGGTAAATCTGATAAAATGTTAAATTAAAATTAAATTTAATAAAATATTTCTTATTGAACACTACTTCAAATAGAAATTATCATCGGGAATCGTGCCCCCAATAATGTCAGCATTTAGTTCATAGAAAACCTGAAGATATGCATTGATCTGAGGGATAATGTCTTTCGCTTCTTTAAAATCGAGATTTGACCGTGGAATAGATTGAAAAGCAACCTCTTTATTAGGTAAAATATCATATTGAACAATCAGATTAGCTGCTTCTTTTTGGTTATTATTCACCCAATCCGATGAATGCCTGTAACTATTCAGAATTTTTTGTAGCTCTTTTGCATGATTGAGTGCAAAATCCGAATTTACCATCAGGGCAGTTTGTGCTATCGGGGTTTCTTCATGTACTTTTTGCCACTCTTTGTTCAAATCAAATAAAGGATGAACAGCACTGTTTTTCTGCATGACAAGACTAACTAACGGTTCCGATATTACACCAAGTTTAGCTTGCCCGGCTGCAACAGCATTGGCTAAATCAATGTGAGTAGGGAATGAATAATCTAGTGTAATGTCTTTATCAGGATTTATTCCGTTTTTTAGTAATAGATGTTTAAACAATACATCGGGTGTCATTCCTTTAGCCATTACATGAACTCTTTTCCCGCGCAAATCGTCCCACGATTGTATGGTTGTGTCTTGTCCAAAAAGGTACAACGTTCCCCAAACAGGCACTGCCGCTATTTTATATGGAAGTTCTTTATTGTATAGTATTGCTCCCATAGTAGTAGGAACAACTGCTAAATCCACTTCGTTTTCGAGCATAAATTTTCTAACCTGGATAGGTTCATTATGAACCTTAATTTCAATACCAGGATTGGTTAACAGATTTAAACTATCGATCATTTTTACCATTCCCATGGCCGAAGGCCCTTTAAGGGTTGCTATTTTTATGGTATCTTTTTTCGTATTTTGTTGACAACTAGTGAATACAAAAAATAGAGATAAAACAATTACGATTTTTTTCATGATCTGGAATGTTTTCAACAAAGCTAAGGAACTTTTTTTGTTCGAGTTTTATTTTTCTGATTTTATCTCGGATATGTTAAATATCATTTTTTTGTTAAACAAATACTTTGTACTTTTGTTAAATAATTAACAGTAAAAACTATTTACTCTTACTGAGAAACGGATACGTTTCTGTTTCAAGGTTAAAGAATAAATCTAATCCGGAGGAAATCTGATGGAAAAGAGAATTGGAACCGCACTTATTCTAATCGAAAACACCGATGTAGTTCAGCAAATGAACGAAATCGCGTTCAAACATTCCAACATTATTATTGGTCGTCAAGGTTTGCCACGAAGCAATGGCCAAAATATTATTTCTCTTGTTCTCGAAGGTACTACTGATGAGATTGGTTCTTTAACCGGTCAGCTGGGGCGCTTAAATGGCATCCAGATAAAATCAGTATTATTAAAGAACAGGACTAATGAAAACAATTAAACTCGTATTTTTCTTATTGATCTCAATGAATGCATTCTCTCAACAGTTTGAATTGAATGGAACTATTAAAGATTCTGAATCAGAGGAAGAACTTGGAGGGGTTCACATCCAGTTAATTAATCAAAATCAGGGAATTAATTACAACACTATTTCTAATTTGAATGGAGAATACTCTTTGAAGGTAGAAAAGGGTTCATACCAAGTCATAACTTCATATGTTGGCTATAAAGACTACAATCAAATCCAAGAGATAAATGCGGATAAGCGTTTAGATGTACTATTAGAAAAAGAGTTGATCAATTTGGGTGAGGTAATGGTGAGCAGCATGAAACAGCAACAAAAAATTAAAGCGGTTTCTGCTCCTTTGGAAATTGTAACTAAAGAACAGATAGAATTAGCGTCATCGTTTACCGCTTCTGATATTTTGGCAGGAGAACCAGGTATTTCATTAGCACGTGATGGTGTTTGGGCTACAGGAATTAATATTCGCGGGTTAAGCCAGCAGCGCATCGTAATGTTGGTTGACGGAAACAGAATTGAAACAGCAACTGATTTGATGGCATCTATGTCATTTTTCGATATGGATGATATTGAACGTATTGAAGTGATTAAAGGAGCTTCATCATCGCTTTATGGAACAGGAGCCATGGGTGGTATTGTCAATGTAATTACCAGTCATCCAACATTTAACTCTTCAACCTATTTTAATGGAAGTTTAAATGGTGGTTATAGCACAGTAAACGAATTGTTTACCAATAAACTTACATTCAACTCTGGTTCAGAAAAGTGGTATGCTTCTGTAAGTGGTTCAACCCGAGATGCCAACAATATAAATACACCGGAAGGTGAAATTCCAAACAGTCAGTTTAGCGATATCAGCATTTCTGCTAATGTTGGATACAAAGTAAAAGAAAATCAGGTTTTTGAATTAAAATACCAATATTTCGATGCCGATGATGTAGGAATTCCCGGAGGTGATGCTTTTCCAGGTCCGGCAACAGCAACTTATTCAGATGCGAAACGGTGGATGATATCTGCCAATTATGAAATCACGAATATTTCGGATCAATTGAAGAAATTTAATTTGAGATATTATCATCAATATATTATTCGTAATGTTAACCTAAGTCCAAATGTTGTAAGTTATAATGCGGATAGTACCCAAAGAACAACACCACAATTATTTACACCAAGTGGAGCGCATACCACAGATGGAGGGCAACTGCAAACTGATTGGAGTTTTGGGCAAAACAACAGTTTTATTCTCGGATTAGATGTTTGGAGACGAAAGGTAGAAACCAGTCGCGAAAAATACATTCAAATGGAAGTTTTAGATCCAACTGGAAATGTATTAGTTACAAATAATATTGTACGTGGAGAAACACCAATTCCTGAATCATGTTTTGGAAGTGCTGGAGTCTATTTCCAAAATGAACAGAAGCTATTAAATGATGATCTCAAATTTATTTTAGGTGGTCGTTTAGACGGAATTAGAATTGCCAATGAGCAGGCTTTGGATTATGACTATTTGATTGTAAATGGCATACGAAACGATACGCCACCAAACCAGCGAATTACTTTTGAAGAAAACGAAGAGTATAAACTATCCTGGAGTGCTAATCTTGGATTACTTTATGCTGTAGTGGAAGATCTTGACATCAGCTTTAATGCTGGCAGATCATTCAGAGCACCTTCTCTTGAGGAGAGTTTTAAGTATATCGATTTAGGTAATATGGTTCGTATAGGTGATCCGAACCTCGATCCCGAACAAGGCTATTCCATGGATTTAGGATTACGAATCTGGAAACCGAAGTTTCATTTAAAAATTGATGGATTTGTAAACTGGCTTTCAGATATGATTGTTGAGGAATCGGGAGAGTTCATTTATTCATATACGACTGGTGTTGCAGATACTATTCCGGCTTTAATTAACCGTAATGTAGATAAAGCAAGATTATACGGAGTTGATTTCAACTTCCAGTATAATTTTTATAGAAATTTTGTTTTGCATGGCACAGGATCATACGTGCGTGGAGAAGATACGCAGAATGATACCAATTTACCGTTAATACCTCCAATGAATGGTAGTTTAGGGTTACGATACAATATCCAAAAATATGGTGGTGTTGATTTACAAGCAATTGGTTTTGCCGATCAGGATAAAGTGGCAGAAGGAGAGTTGGAAACAAAAGGATATGCAAGATTTGATTTACGAATTTATTCATCATTTATTAATATTGATTTTGCCCAAGTTAAATTTTTTGGAGGTATCGAGAATATAGGAGATAGAGCATACAGTAATCACCTGGCAACCAACAGAGGTTCTATAACTATTGAACCTGGAAGGAATTTTTATATAAAAATGAGAGTGTTGTTTTAAACGAATTGAATCAATTAAAAAATATAAAAAGCAAGATATATGAAATTTAAACCAGAGCAATACAGGATAAAGGATCAACGAATGAAACCTTTTATCGATCCGGAAGAAATTTGGGATTACATCAATAAAACAGAATCGACACCGGAACGAGTTCGCGAGGTTATTGCAAAATCGTTAAATAAAGAGCGATTAAACCTTGAAGAAACAGCCGTATTAATTAATGCTAAAGATCCTGAATTAATTGAAGAAATAAAGCAGGGAGCAAAAACATTGAAAGAAAAGGTATATGGTAATCGTATCGTGCTTTTTGCACCACTTTATGTTGGTAACCGATGCATGAATAATTGTAAGTATTGTGGATTTCGTTCAACAAATAAAGAGGCAGAAAGAAAAACTTTATCCGATCAGGAACTTGTTCATGAAGTAGAAGCATTGGAAGATAATGGGCAAAAACGATTAATTCTGGTGTATGGTGAGCACCGCGATTATTCACCGGAATTTATTGCCGATAATGTGCGTACAGTTTACAATGTTAAAAAGGGTAATGGCGAAATTCGTCGTGTTAATATTAATGCGGCACCTCTGGATATAGATGGTTTCAGGACAGTAAAAGAGGCAGGAATAGGAACTTACCAGGTATTCCAGGAAACGTATCATCCCGAAGAGTATAAGAAATATCACTTAGGTGGTAAAAAGAAAGATTTTGACTATAGATTAACTTCTTTAGACAGAGCGCAAGAGGCTGGTTTAGATGATGTTGGAATTGGTGCATTGTTTGGGTTGTACGATTGGAGATACGAAGTGCTGGCAATGGTTCGTCATACCAATCATTTTGAAGCCTGCTACAATGTTGGTCCACATACGTTATCATTCCCAAGAATACAGGATGCATCAGCAATTGATGTTGATCCTAAATATATGGTTAATGATGAAGAGTTTGTAAAACTTATTGCTATTCTTCGTTTAGCTGTTCCGTATACCGGAATGATTTTAACTGCTCGTGAATCAGCTAAGGTTCGCAGTGAAGTAATGGAATTTGGTGTTTCACAGATCGACGGAGGAACCAAATTAGAGCTTGGAGCATACCATGCGAGTCGCAACGAAGAGCAAAACCTAAATCGTGAACAATTTGCTATAAACGATAATAGATCGTTGGGTGAAATTATTGATGAGTTAGTTGAGAACGAGTATCTACCATCATTTTGCACAGCATGTTATAGATTAGGTCGCACAGGTGAGCATTTTATGGAATTTTCAGTTCCCGGATTTATTAAACGATTTTGCACACCGAATGCCATTCTTACCTTATCAGAGTATCTGGTTGATTATGCTAAGCCGGAAACAGCAGAAAAGGCATGGAAGGTAATCGATAAAGAGATCAATGGATTGGATGATGATAAAGTAGCAAGTCAGGTTCGAGAACGTGTAGAGAAAATAAAAGAGGGAGAGCGCGACTTATATTTTTAAATATAAAGAAGTAAAATCGTAAATTAGTAAAAAAGTAAAACGATAATTGGATAATTAAGAATAGTTAACCAATTAACTAATTCACTTAAATATGAATGAAAAAAGAATTATAGGCATAAATGTGCTGGACCGAATAAAAGAGGCAGGAAGAACACAACATGTTTTAAGCAAATACGCTACATCTGTAAAAACTCGTTTGGGTTTTCACGAACTCTCGGAAGATGTGTGTAGTAGAAATGGTTTTATTATTTTAGAACTTACCGGAAAAAAATCTGAATGGGATAGCCTTGAGAATGAGTTAAATAAAATCGGAGGCATAAATATTCAGAAAATGTCCTTTGACTTGAGTAAATAATTTTTGTAACTTGTTAAGCTAAAATTTAATTTGATTATGGGAAAAGAAACCCGAATTTTAGGAGTATTAATTACCGACAGAAAAAAAGAAGCAGGAAAAGTACAACAAGTACTGACCAAATACGGATGCTCAATTAAAACCCGTTTGGGTTTGCACGAAGCAACAGATGATGTTTGCAATACAAGCGGATTATTGTTGCTTGAATTAACCGGTGATATTTCCGAGATGGAAAAACTGGAAAAAGAATTGATTGCTATTGAAGGCACTCAAACACAGAAGATGATTTTTGTGGATTAAATTTTAGGGGTATTGAAAGAGAAAAGCGCGGATTCTAGTAATTCGCGCTTTTTTTATCAAAAATAATCAAAGCATTTTTGATAAACCACTTATAATAATTAACTTGTCTTTAATCTAAGTGAGAATTAAACCTTCATGGTATTTCTTTGTTTAATAAACAAAGTTTAAGTTATGTATAATATGGATGATCTATATATTGATAATACTCCCTCAACTCCTGAAATAAAATTTGAGAAATCAGGTAATTTGAGTATTCGTGGGAAATCATTACCTGAAGACCCTAAAAGGTTTTACAATCCATTATTTAAGTGGGTAGAGGAACTTAATACCGACAATGTTGATATTCAGGTTCAACTGGAATATGTGAATACTTCGTCATCGAAAAGAATAATTGAATTATTAAAGAAGATTGATAACAATTCAAAAATTAAGCATGTTAAAATGAACTGGTATTACGAAATTGATGATCCGGACATGCTAGAATTCGGCGAAGTTATTCAACACAACTTAAGACGTACGAAAACAAATTATGTGGAATATGACGATGAGGAGTAAGTAAGTTAATCCTCATTTTTTTTGCTATAATCTCGATTCACAGATTTATCAAAAGTCATAGCCACTGCACGGTATAATAAGTGACCAAATTTTGTGTAGGGTAAATAGATAATAATAAACCAAACACAAATTAAGTGGAAAAAGTAAAGGTGATATGCAATACTCCAGTTTAAGAATCTGGCAGTCTCAACAATTACACCAGAAATGGTTAACAGAAACATAGATATCAAAAATAACCAATCGGCATATGAACTATTACCATAGTTTTCCTTATCTGTTACTCTTTTAATAATCATAACAGTTAGTCCTATAAATAGCATTACTGCTGCTACATTACCTAAAACTTTAAATGGATTGAATAAGCCTAAAGGATATTGATGTGTAACTGCTGCATAAATGGCAAATGCTGTAACAATTAGTAATAATATGAAACCGTAGAAAACTAATACGTGTGCTATCTTTCTTGATTTTTGATTAGAGCACTTGCTGAAATTTGAATGCTGCATTATTTCCTTAAAATTGGAAAACAGATTCTTAAAAAAGCTTCCGGTTATTTTTAATTCAGGATTCTGCTTTTTCATATCATTCCAAAAGTTTCTTAATCCGAGAACACCCAATCCAATGGTTAGGAACCACAATATTGTAAATGAGCTATTCAACCATGCATGTGGGAAAAACTTAGAGTAGTTAACAGGTCCTTCTGGAATTTGTAAAGTGCCTGCCAAATATAAAATGGCCGAAATAATAATAACAGGAATTAGTATGGCTGCAGGTAACCATTTCGGACTGCTTAATATTTTACCTAAGAATTTAGGCTTAGCATAATGTTGATACGATACTTCACGAACTGCCGAAAGTATATCAGCAGGTTTTACTCCACGCGGACAATATGTTGAGCAATCGCCACACTGGTGACACAACCAAACATCTGGGTTTCCAATCAATTTGTCTTTCATTCCCCAGCCGGCCCAAATCATCTCTTTTCTTGGGAAAGGTTTATTTTCTGGTGCAAGCGAACATACCACAGAACAGTTACCACATTGCATACATTCATTTAACGAACTTTTGCTTATTTGCTTAAGCTGCTTTTTGAATTTTATATCTGGTTGTATATTGATCATATCTTTGGTTTCTAGTTTCTTGTTACTGGTTTTTCAAATAGTCATAACTTGGAACTTTGAACTATAAACTTGAGCTAACTTTTTACATATCCTTAAACGGATTTGGCCCTATCAATTCTATTTCTTCCACATAATCGTTAATAATCTGTGGGATTTTATCATAATCTGTTATTTCAATGAATTCAGTTCTGATTCTTTCTGGTTCTAACATCATGGTTTCTAATGTTTCCTGGATATTCTCTCCGCGTGTTTGGGTTAGTTCACTTCCGTGAATAAAATGGCATTGATAATCATCACCCGGTTTACAGCCAATTTGCAGAATTCCGTCGTAACCTTTCGAAAGCGCATCCGAAATCCAGACTTTGTTTACAGATCC
Source organism: Bacteroidota bacterium (assembly GCA_020444275.1). GTDB lineage: Bacteria > Bacteroidota > Bacteroidia > Bacteroidales > UBA12077 > UBA12077. The sequence goes on from JAHLLG010000002.1 coordinate 91,870, forward strand.
TATACAACGCACAGGAATAATCCGGACATAAGGACTATATTTTAAACCTTTTTGTCCGGCCATATCCAATGCAGGGTATGCATCATTCTCACATACAAAAGCAAGTATTCTTGGTTTTTCTTCAAATTCATCTGGAATATCTATGGATTTGATCATCGACGAGATACTATTAATGGAATAATCTGCAAAACCGATTACTCGTTCTGGGCAGGAGCCTAAACAAATACCGCAACGCCGACAGCGATTAAGATTTGGAATAGGTGTTCCTTTTTCATTCTCGTCGTATGCTCCAAATGGGCATTCCTCAGTACATCTCTTGCAATCGGTACAACGATCAAAATAGAGATCAACATAGGATTTATCTCCTGATCGGGGATGAACTGCTTCACCTCGTTTAGTTGCTTCAATGGTTTGAATTGCTTTAAGCATAGCACCTGCAGCATCATCTTTACTCGAAGCAATATCCATTGGAGCTCTTAAACTTCCTGCAGCATAAATTCCTGTTCGCCTTGTTTCGTATGGAAAACAGATAAAATGCGAATCAGAAAAGTTATATTTTAATTCTGGTAAACCTTTTCCTAATCGGTATTTCAGATTTAGATCTTCCGTACCGTTTGGAACCATTCCGGTTGCTAAAACAATCATGTCAACCTGCAGAGAAATATCATCTCCAATCAAAGTATCTTTAACACCAACTTTTAGATTGGAACCTTCTTCTGTTATTTCCTGAATTTCGCCTTTCGTAAAAAAGATTTGATCATCCTTCTGCACTTCTTTATAAAATTCTTCGTAAAGCCCTAAAGTTCTGATGTCTTTGTAAACAATAAATACATTTGATTCGGGACTCAACTCACGAATATAGGTGGCTTGTTTTAGACTGGTTCCACAACAGAATCCTGAGCAATAGGGTAGATGATCCTTATCACGAGAACCTGCACATTGTATAAATAGAATATTTTTTGGTAATTCAGCTTTTGGATTGTTTTTTACAAATTCTTCAAACTCAACATTGGTTAAAACATTTGGTTTTCCATAACCTAAATGTGGTAACTTGTTCGCATCGTAAGGTTGCCAACCCGTTGCTGTAACAATAGAACCAACTGTTATTGTTTCAGCAGAACCGTTTAATAAACTTACCTGAAACTGGCCGGGTTGACCTGAGATCTCTTTTATGATAGTTGATGTATGTACTTCTATTAATTCATTCGATTCTATTTCAGCTATTTTTTCCTTTATCTCAATTTCTTTTAATTGATTGTAAGGCGCCGAAGAAGGAATTTGTTTATAAAGCTTGTTTAACCAGCCACCCAGCTTTTCTTCTTTTTCAATCAAATGAACCTTATAGCCGGTTCTTGCCCCGTTTAACGCAGCCGTTATTCCTGTTATTCCACCACCAACAACCAAGATATCTGAACTAATTTTATCTGCAATAAACGGGGTTGGAACATTGATATTATTGACTTTTGTAATAGCCATGCGAAGGTAATCTTCTGCAGCCATTTGGGTATCTTCCTCGCCGGGTTCCATGCACCACGCTACTTGTTCGCGAATATTTGTGCGTTCAAGTAAAATGTTTTCAGGAAAATCAAATACTTCAGTTTTTGCGCGCGGTGAGCATGCTGCAATCACTACTTTTTCAATTTCTTCATTTTGAATATCATTATTAATGATATCAAAACCTTCAATCGAGCAAAGTGATTTGTGTGATTTGCAAACTGCTACATTTTGTTCTGAAGATGCTAACTGGCAAAGTTTTTCGGTATCTAAAGCTTTACCGATCTCACATCCTGAACAGATATATACTCCTACTTTTTTATTCATATTTAATATATGTTTTTACCACAAAGTTCTCAAAGTAGGCACAAAGATCACAAAGTACTAATCTTAGAGTGCTTTGTGTAAATCATTGTGTTCATTGTGGTTAATTTTTATCTCTTAATTTTATTGTATCGCTTTTAGAGCTGCTCCTGTTGCATCTTTCAATGATGTTGAAACATCCATTGGTTTTCGACTACACGCAACCGGAATAATTCCTTCTGTTTGTGCATCAGTCATAAATTGATTAGAATCTTTATTCAGCTTTATATTGATATTTGATGGAACAATACCTGTCGCCAAAACAGCCAGTTCAGCTTCGTATTTTATCTTCTTGCCAGATAAAATATCTTCAGCTTCAAGAATTAAATTGTTATTTTCAGTTTCAGTAATCTTACCAACTTTACCTTTAACCAACTCAATATTTTTATTTGTCTGAACTTTTGCTAAGAAATCTTCATTGCGTCCTGAAACTCTTAAGTCGATATAGAAAATCTTGATTTCTGATTTTGGATAAAGTTCCTGAATGGTTAAAGCATGCTTTAATGATGCAGAGCAGCAAACTGCCGAACAGTAGGGAAGGTGATTTTCGTCACGAGAGCCGGCACATTGTACAAATGCTATTTTCTTAGGTTCTGTATTATCAGATAGTCTTAATAATTTGTTTTCACCAACACCATTCGATGCAATAAAACGCTCAAATTCAACATTGGTAATGATATTCTTTGATGACGAATAATTCAGATTATCAATTTTTGAAGCATCGTAGTTTTTCCATCCTGTTGCTACCACAACTGAACTTACTTCAAGTTCTTTGATCTCTTCTTTTGCAGATAAATTAATGGCATCATACTCACAAACTTCTGCACATTTGTTGCAAGCTTCTTTTTTACAAAACTCATCATCGATAACATATTTGTAAGGAAAAGCCATTTCGTGTGGCAGGTATGCTGCTTTTGTTTTGGTAAATCCATAATTAAAATCATTAGGGCGTTCTTCAGGACATACTTTAGCACATTTTCCGCAAGCTGTACAATTGTTTTTAATGTATTGTGGAGCCGTTTTAAGTTTAGCTTTGAAGTTTCCTTTTTCTCCTGCTATTTCCAATACTTCAGTCGAAGTAAAATAATTGATTCTCGGATTTTGTTTGATTCTACGAAAGTTGATTTCTAATCCGCAAGTGGGTGGGCATAGTTTTGGGAAGTAGTTATTGAATTTAACCACATTTCCACCTAAATAAGGTTCTTTCTCAATCAAAATAACTTCTTTACCAACTTCAGCAATTTCAACAGCAGTTGTTACACCGCTTATACCACCTCCGATAACCAGAACAGGTTTTTGTGTTTTATTCATTTAAATCAAGTTTCTGGTTACGTGTTACTAGTTACTTGTTTTAACCGGCTACAAGCAACCAGTAACCAGTAACGAATTATAATTTAAGTAAGTTCTTTAATATCTCTCTTAATCATTTCCCACTCATTGGTTTCCGGATTCCATTTACAGTTTGCAAATGCTTTCCAGTCTTCTTTCATGGTAGGATAATCTGTTCTGAAATAATATCCCGGCCAACGAGTTTCTTCTCTGAATAGCATGGTTCTAATATGCGACTCGGCTTGCCATAATCTATGAACATTTTCCCATGCACGCATTAATTCATTTAAATCTGATGCGGCTAGTTTTTCAGCATCTTCTTTCATGAATTCAAGGAATTCGAGTCCCTTTTCCAATAATGCTTTCGATGTTTTAAACCCTACAGAAGCACCACCAGCGTATTCATCCATTATTTTTTGTAAACGGAACATGAATATCTTAGGCTTAATGAAATTAGGATTTACATCTTCATCGTTTGCATAATCTTTATGCTCTTCGAATACAGCCATTGGCTGCAGAACTCTTTCTTTCAGTTCATTTATTTTTTCTTCATCAATATTAACTGCAGATTCATTATCAACAATAAATGCTAATGCAGCTTTTGCTGCAATACGACCTTCAGTAAACGAACCTGAAGAGAATTTATGCGATGAAGCACCTGAAGCATCACCAGCTGCGAACAAACCTTTAACGGTTGTCATGTTATCGTATCCCCAATGGTACTCATCTGAAGGCGATAAGTCTTTTGGTCCACTAATCCAGGCACCAGAAGCACCGGAGTGTGAGCTAATGAAATAGGGTTCGCAAGCAGAAATCTCAGAAGGACTTTCTTCTGGTGATATATTGTGTGCTGCCCAGTTTAATGCCTGACTAACAGTCATATCCAAGAAATCTTCCCAGGCTTCTGATTCCAATTCTTTCATTTTGCGTTTTGCCTCTTTTTCGTCAACGATATCTGCCATTAATTGTTTAATAGCTTCATCCGTACGCATATAGATTGGTCCGTTTCCTTCTTCTAATTCTTGAAGCATCAAATAGTTTCTAAGGTTTGCTGGCGTTGGTTGTGAAGTTCCGTAAGGAGCCCATTTTTCCAGCTCATCTTTTCGGGTTTCCATATAATCTTCACCTTTGGCATTGGTTGCTTTCGATTTGAATAACAGGAACCATGCACCAACAGGTCCGTATGAATCTTTAAAACGCACCGGAACAAAACGAACTTCCTGACAGGTCATCTCTGCACCGGCTTTTAGCGTGAAATAAGTACTTGCACCAGAGTTAAATGGCGGATACCACGAGCGGCCTAATCCTTCACCAACAGAACGTGGACGGAAAATATGAACTGCACCACCCATCACATCAAGAACTGCCTGAGCTTTAAAAATGTAAAATTTATTCTCGCGAACACTAAAACCAGCAGCACCCACACATCGATCACCATCCATAATAGGCTCAGTAATAAAAATACGTTCGTAGTATTCTCCATTCTCACCTAGTTCTTTCAATGCATTTTTAGCTGCTTCCGAAACTATGTTTTTGTATGATTCACCATGAATCATAATTTGCCAGCGACCTTCGTTGATGTAATTTCCTTCTTCATCTTTCCAAATAGGTAATCCCCATTTTTCGAATAAATGAACCGATGAATCCACGTGACGAGCAATGTTTGCAACCAAGTCGTCACGAGTAATTCCCATTAAGTCGTTCTTAACATAGTTAATATAATCTTCAACGGTGTTTTTGCCGTTTTTTAAACCCAGGTAAAGATTTATTGCTGAAAGTCCCATGGCTACAGCTCCGCTGCGTTCCATAGCGGCTTTATCGACAACGGTAACTTTTTTATTGTGTTTTTTTGCCCAGTGTGAAGCTTCATAAGCAGCGCCGCAAGCTGCCATACCGCCGCCAAGTATTAGTAAATCAGTTTCAACTATTACGGTTTCAAAGTCGTTTGTTATCATGTTTTTTAAGTTTCAGGTTGCAAGTTTCAAGATTCAAGTTTATATCTTGCATCTTGTTTCTTGATACTAGGTTCTATTTCTCGTATAAATCGGTCCCAAGTGATTCCGGTTCTGTTCTTAGCAGTGGACTTTTTAAATCATCAGTTCCTGTCTCCATTCCTGCATCAGGTTCCGCCGTTCCTTCAGGGATTGTTCTGATCGGAAATTTAAATCGTTTTATTTTTTTATTTCTGAACCGAACCGACCACATAATTGAATCTGTACTTCGAAGTGGTTGAACTACAGCGCCCAATGGCATAAAATCTGCATATCCGCGAATTTCTATAGCTTGTGTTGGACATATTTTTACACAACTGTAACATTCCCAGCACATATCAACAGCACGGTTATATGCTTTGTTTTTTTCTTTATCCAATACCATTAAATCGTTCGGACATATAAACTGGCAGGCAGTTTTGTCAAGGGCTTTACAACCATCACACTTTTCGTTTATTACGAAGCTTGGCATAATTTAGGTTATTTTTAAGGTTAATTCACAAACATACTAAAATTATTCAAGTAACATAGGGGGTTGAGAGTGACGTAAACGGAGGTTAAATAAGGGATGGTTTAATATATTGAAAATCTGATTATTATTGCGAGTTTTGTTTATTTCCTGTCGAAAACTATTTGTTATTTAAAATCAATTTAAAATATCTATTTAACTTATTTTATATTATGAATTTATATCTTAGTACAGTGAGGTATGAAAAAAGCTGCCTTTTAAGACAGCTTAGGTATTTTATTATTGATCTTCGCTAAACATCGGATCCCAAGGGGGTAATAATGTTGGCTTTTGATCTAACAGTTTGATTGTTGCATCATCCAAGAATTCTTTTTTTACAACAACTCTGAACATATATTCGTTGAACCATTCATCAGTAAAGGTAAGATATCCATTATGTCCTGCATCATTTCCCCAACTGTTTTCAAATTGCCATTTTACTGGATTTTCATTTTGGTCTACATCAACAGCAATTAATGCCATTCCATGAGTAGATCCACTTTCGAAGGTTTTAATTCGTTCTGCTTTATTCATGCCAAATTTCACGCCATACAATGATTCGAAATCAAAATTGTCAACATCTGCATACCCGATGTCGTTATTTAATTGTTTTCCTACATCACAAGAAGCATACATTGCCTGATTATTTTTGATGCTTTTAATTGCAAACTTCTTAATTTCATCATTAGGTAAATTTAGATAGATCCAGTTGCGACCTTCCATAACATTACGGTCATATTCAATTTCATACATTTTGTAGTACTCCCTGTTAGGATCGTTCATTAACATAACGTATAGATTGAAATCAATATCTCCTAAAACTTCTTTCATGAAACTGGCAGGAGTATAATTTTTCATTTCCGCAATTTCTTCATCCTTATTTACGAATCGATAAGAGAATTCTGCTGGTGGTTCGCCTAAATTCATTGCTAAAATGCGGTAAACATCACCTAAAATTTCTATTTTCTTTTGTTCTAATTCCTTATAATCCGCTTTCTGATCAGCCATTTTTCTCAATTCAAGACCGCCTTCTCTTAATTTACGTCGAACCATTGTAATCATCCAACGAGTATTTTCACTTGAATTGGTTTCCGGCATAATTTCTTTGGGCACTAATCCATATTTTTCGGCCAGGTTGGTAAAAGAGTTCCAAACGCCACCATCGCCAACCGGACTTTTAAAAAGATACTCAACATATTTATTATCCATGGGTTTATCTGCATACTTGATGTGTGCTTCAAGATTAAGGTTTGCTTTTTCAAAAATATCCCAGAAGTACAAATAGTTTTGCGAAAACTGAAAATCGGAAAGTTTGTATTTATCAATAACCATTGGTCGAAGAACGTTCATGCTGGTAAACATCCAACACCTTCCGGAACTTTTTTGGTCTGTGATTCCGGTTACATCTACTTTGTAAGTAAAGTGATGCTCTACTTCACCTAAATTTTTACGATTTAAGGTAATCTCCTTAACATCATTATTGGTTAGTGCATTGGTTAATGCAATGGTTGAAGGATCGTTGCTGTTGTAGGATTTTTTAATAATTTGTAGTTGATCATTCGTTATGCTTCCTTTCTGAGCATAGCAGCTAAGACTTAAAATTGCAACAGAGAAAAATAGCAGTAGTCTTTTCATGGTTTTTATGTTTTTGTTATCAATAAATTTAACTATAAACTTAATAAAATTTAGAAAGGATATTATCAAAAAGGTTTAAAGGAATGAAAATTTTGTTTCTACACCAATAAATAAAAAATCCCCAAGCAACCTGCCTGTCGGCAGACAGGGTTGGGGATGATAATAAAGAGATTTATTGTACCGTCTCTTACATTTTTACTCTTTTTTTTCTGAATCAGGTTCTAAAGCTTGCTTAAATAGTTTTGGCAAACGCTTTTTATAGGCAATAACAAAAATTCCTACAGAGTAAATGGCAATGTTGAAAAGGCTGATTGAAAAAACTCCGACTGAAAAAATTCCAATTGTGAAAATTCCTGCCGAGAACTTACCAGCTGCAAATACACCAAGAGCGAAATCTCCTGCTGCAAAATAATTGAATGCAAAATCTCCTGCACTAAACATAGGTTGATAGGTGTAGTTTAAAATAAATCCTGTAATGATTAAAATTGCTGCTAGGATTAAATGCCAATACTTTTTCATTGTTTTAAATTTTTTAAGACCTGTCTGCCGATTTATCTACCCTCGGCATGACAGGCAGGTTAAACATTTATAATTACTGATTATTTTATTAATGTGTTGATTTTCTGTTTAAATTCATCGGTATATTTACTTGCTGATTCAAGGTGTTTCCCTTCATAAATCCATAACCCTTTTGGTTCGGTAGCATTATTATATACAGTTTCACCTTGTGTAAATGGAACAGAGGTATCCTCTTTGCTGTGAATAAACAGTTTAGGAAGATTTTTAATTTCTTTAATAACTTCTTTGGCCGAATAAGGAGAAGTAACGTATTGTTTAATCATCGCTTTTTGTTCTTCAGGAACAGAAAGCAAAGCCATATCGGTAAATGAACTTATGGTTCCGTCAAGAATTAATCCTGAAATTTTATCCTGATTATCTTTTGCAATTTTTGTTGCGATTTGAGTTCCCATGGATGCGCCATAAACTATAATTGGTAGATTTTTAAACTCTTCCTTTTTGATCATCTCATTAAAAATGAATTGAGCATCGTTGGCAATGTTCAGATGTGTTGGTTTTCCGGTTGATCGTCCATATCCTCTGAAATCGACTGCAAAAACCTGGTAGTTAGCTTTAACCATTGGTTCTATTAAAGAGGTATACATAGAAATGTTTCCACCCGCACCGTGATAAAACAGGATAGTAGCTTTTGGAGTTTTCTCTGGTTTAAAAAGAACCGTGTTTAATGTATCATCATCAATGGTAAAGTTGTACTCGTTAAATTCTAAGTTTTCTATTGTATTCCATTCTTTGGAAGGATAATAGAACTTATCATCATATTGTGCCTTAGAAATTAAAATTGTACTTGCGCTGATTAAAATTGTTAAAATAACTTGTTTCATTTTTAATTGATTTTAGAATTTGTAATTGCTTGTTCGACGACGCAAGAATATATCGAAAATATGACCTGCCAATAGATCTGGGATATTTGACAAGCTTTTGTGATGTATGAATAGGTTGTGGTATGAAATACTAAAAAGGGTGATGAAATACAAAAAAGAATACAGACAATAAATGAACTTTTTTTAGATCATTTGTTCTGATTATTCAAACTTAAATAGTGGAGAAAGTAATTATACCAGATTTGAGATTTTGTTTTTTATCGTCTCAACATAACCTCTTGAAACAGGCACTTCAGATTCGCAGTTTTTGAGCTCTAAACGCAAGCCTTGCGAATTTCCTTTTGCATTTATAACCTTTTCAATGTTAACTATAAATGCTCTGTGGCACTGAAGTACTTCGGGAATATCTTCAAAAAAATTCAAACTATTTTTTATGGTGTTTCTTAAGGTTTTACGAACATCTTTATCATTCTCCAGATAATGAACTTCAATATAGTTACCAGATGATTCTATAAACAGAAAGTCACTGATATCAACCTCAATAAAATCTTTCAAATTATCAGCAAATATTTTAATTTTCTGATTAATATGTGTTTCGGTGCTTTCTTTTGCTAATTTCTTATTCACATCATTGGCCGAGTGTGAATGTTTTTTTGAAAGATATTTTTGTTTTGAAACAATCAGAACTGTTATTGGAATAATCGCAACAGTCAAGGTAATAACCTGAAAGCTAATATAAAATTTCAAGCCAACTTCGAAATAAAAACCAAAAACAATAGAAGTATATAAAGCATTTCCTAAACCTATAGTAAATATTACCCAGGTTAAGGAAACAAATTCTTTCCATATTTTCCAGTTGCGATCATCATAGAAACTCTTAAAAATATTTTCAAGAATAATCATATCAAAAACCAAGATGAAAAAAGTTACTAATCCATATCCTGATAGAACTATGAATTTATTACTGCTTTTATAAAGATTTATATCAAATGGTTGGAATATCATTAAGAATATAGCCACAAATAGGCTAATGGAAATAATGATTTTCCACTTATTTTCTGCTTTTGGGAATGGTTGGTTAAGATATTTTCTAAGGTTCATTTTTATTATTCTTGTTGGTGTGAAGATACTAATTTGAGTTTTTACAACAAAAAGAAAGTCCGCTAACAATGTTAACGGACCTTTTGTATTAAATTAAAATAGAAACTATTCGTAACGCAATGAATTTGCCGGATTATCTCTGGCAGCTTTTGCCGATTGATAAATTACAGTGATGATACTAAAAACTGAAATTACAACGATAGGTATAATAAATATCCATGCCGTAAGTTCCATTCGGTTGGCAAAATTATCGAGCCATTTATTTAATGCATAGTAAATTATAGGAATTGCAAGGATAAATGAAAGAGCTAGTAACAGGATATAGTTTTTGGTTAGTAAAACCAGTATTTTATGAATGCTGGCACCAAGAACTTTTCTAATTCCAATTTCTTTTTTCCGTTGTGCTGCCGAAAAGGCAGATAAACTTAAAATTCCCAACGATGTTATAAAAAGTGCAACAACAGAAAACACTCCAAAAACTTCACCAAATCGTACTTCTGATTTGTACTGGTTCTTGTAAAAATCTTCCAGATAAAAATAATCAAATGGATTCCCCGGGAAGAATTTAGTATATTGACTTCTAATAGTTTCTTGAATTTCTTTCAGGTTATCTGTATTAGAAAGCTTAACAGAGAAGTATCCATTAAATCGTTGAGCTAATCTAAATATCTGTGGTTCAAAATCTAATCGTGGCGATTCCTGATGGAAATTTTCGATTACTCCAACAACAGTATTTTCTCCACGAAGGTATATTTTTTCATTTATGGCATCTTCTGGTTTCTCGAATCCTAATAACTCAGATGCAGCAAGATTGATAATAACAGAATTTCCGTCTGCATTATAATCATCTTTAAAATTCCGACCTGCAATAAAGATATTTGAATATACATTGGTAAAGTTGTGGTCAACTTCCGTTACCCTGTAATTCTTACCTGCAGTTGGTTCGTCACTAACCCTTCGTACTCCTCCACGATTAAACATGTTGTGCATTCCGGGAATAACCGATGAATAAGAAACGTTCTTAACAAAAGGATATTTCTGAAGCTCTTCTTTGAACGCTTTACGTTGGTTAATAATATCATGATCGCCTACTCTGGGTGTTTCTATTACTAAAATGTCAGATTTGTTTAATCCAACTTCTTTTGATTTTAAAAATTGTAGTTGCTGGAAAACAGCGATAGTTCCTGCAATTAGTATGGTGGCCATAAAAAACTGAAAAACTACTAGTGCTTTACGAAGAAATACGGCTCGTTTCGATCCTGTAAATCCTGAACGTAAGGTGGCTACAATTTTTTTGGAAAGAATTCCCCAGATTGGATATGATCCTGCCAGAACAGTACCTACAAAAAATATAATACCTATAGTTTGCCATAGCCAAATTTTACTCCAAACCGGATAATTCATCGGAACATCTGTTAAACGTGAAAACATGGGATAGAGGGCTTCCATAAGACCAAAAGCAATAAGCAAGGCAATCAAATTAATTAACAGCGACTCAAGCAAAAACTGTTTAATTAATTGTCTGGATGTTCCGCCCAAAACTTTTCGTAAACTTATTTCCGATGATCTTTTAATGGAGCTTATGGTTAAGAGGTTAACAAAATTTATCCAGGCTATTAAAATGATAAACCAGGAAATGATATTCAAAAAGATTACAGAATTTTTATTTCCGTTTGCTTTAAATTCATGCATATAATGCGATGTGAGGTGAATATCAGGAACAGGTTGAAGTTTATAACCGATTTTTAGTTTATAGGTTTCCATAAATTCACCCAGTTCTTCTTCAATTAAATTTTCTATTTTTTCGTTTACCTTATGATAATCGGCACTTTCATCAAGTCGTGCATAGGTGTAAAAGCCGCTAAACATCCATCCGTAGAGTTTTAATCGTTCACCCAGTTGATTTTCTAAATTTATATATGAAAGAAGAAAGTCTGCATCATAATGCATATTCGAAGGTTTGTTTTTAAAAATTCCAACGATTTTGAACTCATCTGTTCCATTAAGCCTTAATGTTTTTCCCAGAGCGTTTTCTTTTCCAAAATACTTTCTAGCTGCTTTTTCCGATAAGAGCATCGTGTTTGGTTCATAAAGTAAACTATCGTCAGACTGTTCCAAAATTTCGTAAGATAAAAGTTCCAGAAAGTTGGGTTCTGCCCACAACATTTTATCTTCTCTAAATGAAATATTATTTTTTGATAATACACCTTCTAATTTATTTGCTCTGGCAAAACTTTTTACCTCCGGAAATTTTTCTGTTATGGCAGGCCCTACATTAGGACTTGCTGATGCAAACTGAACCTTTTCACCGGTTTCTGATACTCGCTCATAAAGTACACGATAAAGCTGATCAACATGTTCTATATCCTGATCGTATTCCTTTTCATAATTAACATAAATTGTTATAAGCAAACATGAAGCAATCCCAATGGAAAGGCCAACAATGTTAATAACCGAAAAGAGTTTATTCTTCAATAAGTTTCTGAATGCTGTTATAAAGTAATTTTTTATCATAATGTAATTGTATTTAGATTTTTTTAACGCCAATCAAATAATAAGCCAACAACTTTAATTGTTTGTTGTACAGCTTTTTGTTGGGTTTTACAGGTTAGGTTTTTTGTAACGAAAGTGAACAGTATCGTTCGTTTTTGTGAATTAAATAACAATCGTTATGAGAGGTTAGATGGTATGAAATGAAAGAGGTTTAATTGTATATTATTTTTTAATCGTCAAATTTTTTCAAAAAAATCCCGGGCTTGACTTAAGTCTGGCCTGGGATTGAACTAATGTAGAATGCTATTTACTCGTGATTATTCGTATAATCCGTAATAATCTGATTTCTTAGATTCAGAAACATTTGGGTAACATCTTGCATTAAACCATTTGAATAATTGGTTAAATACTCCTGCGCTTTTTCAGGATCTTTTTTGTAAAGTTTTAATGCTTCCTGCTCAATTTTTTCCTGATTCTCAAACATTTTTGCTTCAAATGGAGTCCGCACTTCTCTCACATCCTCAGCTATAGGTTGAAACTTTAAGTTTGCCAAGTTATCCACAAAATCGATTGCCCAGCGAGCTGATTCCTCGCTATATTTGTTTGGATCATAAGTTTGATAGGATTCATGCGTAGATAAGTTTCCAGCGTAAATAGGAACATATGGACTAAAGTAAGGATTATCCAAATATACCCAATACACTCCGCCAATCTCGTTAGGTAACCAATCTCTTAACTGTAATACCATTCCATAATGTCCTCTGTGACGCGCTACCGGACGACGATAGGTAATATTTAAGAGCTTTCTTAAATCGCTGCCTGGGAATGGAGTAGCTAAAGGACTTTTTTCATATCCACCTTTTCCATCAGGAACTAACCAGTTAGGATCATAGGTCATATCATAAATAGTTCCTTCATACGTTGAGCGTTGAAAAGCAATTACATCCTGAACGGAGATTTTTTTCTCAGGTTTAACCGAGAAAGGATAAATCGATAATGGCTCAACGTACTGAAAATAGGGCTGAATTCCTTTGTAAGGATTTCCTTCGGGAAAACGGTTTGGCCATTCTCTTAAATTGGGAACGAAGGTTTGGTGGAACAACCAAAATCGGCTTGTAGCATATTCAACCGATACATCAGGCGCATATGTTTTTTGCCAGATAAACGGTTCACCTGAATTTGGATCGTACCAACCGCGGTCAATAGCTTCTTGCATATAATTTTCCGAAACCATGAAATTAAGAGTATCATCAGCATCAATCTCTTTTATGATACTCCAGTTGGGAATCATGGTTGCTTCATCTTCTGGTAATCGCTGCGCTGCCCAAATAGCTCCTGGTTTTCCACTTTCAGGATTCCAGCCTTTTCCTACACCAAAAACTTCAAAAACCCATATTTCTTCAGTATCTGCAATTACTAGTGTTTCTGAACCATCGCCACTGGATGGAATAAAACCATAGGTAGTCATTAAATCGCCAATAAACTGAACTGCTTTACGCGCATTTTTATATCGTTGTAAAGCAAAAATCTGAGCTTGCTCAATTGTCATGATTTGTTTTCCTTCACCTTTCATGCAAATTAACTCTTTGCGTTGAGCAGTAGTGCTTTCTGCAATTCCTAACTGGTGTTCATTAACATGAGAATATGCCGATTGAAAGTATTTATATGTTTTTTCAACCTGAGGAATATATCCTAAAATTTCTCCATCGTTATTAAGTGGGAGTGAAGCGTCTTGTATTCCCCAGTAAACCGGTGCTTTTTCTCCGGGCTTAAAGGTTTGCGCCGGAACCACAAATATTCTGGAATCTGGTCCTGTATCGGTATGTGAAATAATAATTGAACCGTCGGCCGTAGCTTTTTTACCCACTGCAATTACAGTGCAGGCCATTAAGTTTAACTGATATCCTAATATTAAAATAATGAGAATTGATAATGATTTTTTTAACATAATGAATCTATTTATTTAATAATTAATTTCTTTTGCCGGCAAGATACTAAATTTCTTCATGTTCTGTTCGCCGAATAATTTCATTTTGTAGGTCTTCTCCCAGATCATTGAAGTAATCGCTATATCCTGCAACACGAACAATTAAATCTGTATATTTCTCAGGATGCTTTTGTGCATCGCGTAAGGTTCTTGCACTAACCACATTAAACTGAATATGATGTCCGTCCATTCGGAAATAGCTTCTTACCAGGTGTCCAAGTTTTTCAATGCTTTTTTCATCTTTGAAAAATGTTGGAGAGAATTTCTGATTCAACAGGGTGCCGCCAGTTTTAAGGTGATCTATTTTTGCAGCAGATTTAAGAACTGCCGTTGGTCCTTTTTTATCGGCTCCCTGGAAAGGACTTATGCCTTCTGATAATGGTTCAAAAGCTTTTCTTCCGTCGGGTGTTGCTTTCATTACACTGCCAAAGTACACATGCGATGTGGTCGGTAACATATTAATTCTGAATTTTCCTACACGATAAGTTGGTTTGTCATTGATAGCATCGTAAAACATTTCAAAAACTTTTACTGCATATTGATCCGCATAATCATCATCGTTGCCGTATTTTGGAGTTTCATAAATTAAATCATGACGCAATTGATCGTACCCTTCAAAATTAGCTTCCATTGCTTTTAAGAGTTCATCCATTGTAATGTTTTCTTTCTCGAAAACATTGTATTGTATAGATGTTAAATTGTCTGTAACACTTCCTAGTCCAACTCCCTGAACATAACTGGTATTATAACGAGCTCCACCTGCATTGTAATCTACACCATTCGAAATGCAATCTTCAATAATTAGCGACAAAAATGGAACTGGCAACTCCTCAGCATATAGTTTTTCAATGATATTATTTCCATTGAGTTTGATATCCGCGAAATAGTTTAGTTGCTTGTTATAGGCTTGTCGCAAATCCTCCATGGATTTAAACTCTCTTGGATCGCCAGTTTTAATTCCAATTTGTTTTCCTGATTTTGGATCAATACCATTATGGAGCGTCACTTCCAGTATCTTATTTAAATTAAAATAACCGGTTAAGATGTAGCTTTCAGTACCAAATGCTCCTGTTTCAACACATCCACTTGCACCACCATTTCGGGCATCAACAATATCCTTCCCCTGGTTAATTAATTCCTTAACAATTGCGTCTGTATTAAAAATGGAAGGCTGTCCAAATCCGGTTTTGGTAATTTTAATTGCTCGTTGAATAAAGTCATCCGGGTTCTTTTTACTCAGTTGTACCATTGAACTAGGTTGAAGAATTCGCATTTCTTCAATAACATCTAAAATAATGTAGGTTAGTTCGTTTACTGCATCTGTTCCGTCTTCTTTTACGCCACCTAAGTTAATTAATGAGAAGTCAGTGTAGGTATTACTTTCCAACGCGGTTACTCCCATTTTGGGTGGGGCAGGGTGATTGTTGAATTTAATCCAGAATGCTTGTAATAGTTCAGTGGTAGATTCTTTGGTTAATGTGCCATTTTCAACCTCTTTTTTATAGAGCGGATATAAGTGTTGATCTAGTCTGCCTGGGTTGAACGAATCCCAAGGATTTACTTCTGTTATAACACCCAAATGAATAAACCAGTAGTGCTGAAGCATTTCATGAAAAGTTTCTGGTGCATTGGCCGGTACTTTACGACAAATTCTTGCCATTTCAAGTAGTTCAGCTTTTCGGTTTGAGTCGTTTTCAATAGTTGCGAGTTTATCCAATTCTTCAGCGTGGCGATGAGCAAAAAGTATTATTGCATCTGCAGCGATATTCATTGCTTTTAATTCTTCAATTTTATCTTGAGCTTTTGGATCATCTGAATTCTGATACTTTTCTATTGATTCCTGAATCTCTTTTTTCAGGTTTAGCATGCCATTCTGGAATATTTTTTTTCCGGCAACTGTGTGCCCCGGAGCGCGTTGTTCCTGAAATTCGGTAAAAATACCTGCTTCGTAGGCAGCTTTCCAGTCATCTGGAAGTAACACAAACATTTTATCGCGTTGTGAGTTTGCTTTCCAAAAAGGTATGATCTCTTCTTTATATGTCTTTTTTGTTTCATCATCAACACGGAACCAAACTTTAGGTCGGTTATTTAATACTTCTAAATCATGTAAAGAGTGCAAGCTAACTTCAGGATAGGTAGGAGTAGCTTTGGGTGCTGGTCCGCGTTCACCAACAATCAGTTCATTTTCGTTAATACAAATCTTTTTGTTTTCCAGAATGTTTTTAAATGTCAATGCTCTTTTTACAGGTATTGAAACCTGATTTGCTATATCGCTTTTATAAAATTCAGTAACCAGCATTGCGCGCTCTGCTGATAATCTATTTACAGCTGTTAAGCTTTCGTTTCTGAGTTTTTTTATTCGGCTATTCATTTTTCTTTTCTTTTGTCATTCCGGCGAAGACCCGGAATCTCTTTTACTTAACTAATAGATTCTTGCATGTGTGTGTGAATGACAATTGTTTATCCACCAATTCCAACTTTAAATCCAACAGATTCAAATTCTGTTTTTATCTTAAGCATCTCTTCATCAGATAATGGTTTGGTATCTTTCATTTTATTTTCGATCTTAAATCGATTATACTTTCCATTGGAAATGTTATGATAGGGCAACAAATCAATCTGGTTAATATTTTTTAATGATTGAAGAAGTAGCTTAATCTTAGTGATGTTTTTTTTAGTATACGTTATTCCGGGTATAACTGGAAATCTTAAAATGACATTTTTATTGTTTTGATCGAGCCATTTCAAATTCTCAATGATTCCATGCACCGGAACTCCGGTAAATTTTTCATGTAAATTATTGTCTGTTATTTTAATATCGTATAAAAAACAATCTGTTAATTCTGCTATCCTTTGTATTGTTCTAAGTGATGCAAATCCGGTTGTATCAACACATGAATGAATACCATCGTTTTTACAGAGACCAAGAATTTTATACAAAAAATCTGCTTGCAGTAATGGTTCACCTCCAGAGAATGTTACACCACCGCCAGATTCTTCAAAAAAGATTTTATCACCCTGAATGGTTTGAAAAAGCTCTTCGATTGTTACTCTATAACCGATCTCCGTTTCTTTTTTAAATTCCTTGCCATCCAGCTTGTTGGTGCGAATATACTTCTCAGGTTTTGGATTTTGACTCTCAGGATTGTGACACCACCAACATCTTAACGGGCATCCCTTAAAAAATATAGTTTGTCGTATGCCCGGGCCATCGTGCACAGCAAAATGTTTTATATCGAAAATTGTTCCTTCCATTTTAAGAAATCATTAAAGCAATAGATAAATGAAAACAGGATTTGGTTCTCTTATAGAATGATTGGAATAATAAAATGAAAGGAATTAGCAAATCCAGCACTCGAAAAGGCCTTTGCCAAAATTGTGGTATAAGTTATTTGAACAGAATGGATTCATATCAACCCTATTTGATACAAATATAAAGTTTTCTGAATCTAAATGCTAAAGTTAAATAGCAGATTTTAAATATTAATTACCAGAGAGATTTCTTCTTTTATAATAATGTTTGGAGTCACCCCACTCACCATAGCCGATGTCATCACCCGTTATTCCAATACGCATTTCCAAACAGTTGGTGCAATCTTCTGCTTCTTCATCCGTGCAAGGCTTGTTTTCGTATAACTTGTAATTATCACGATACATTCCTGGAGTTACGTTTGGCATAATGATATTTGCACCAACTTTAATGGCTTTTTCTCTTCCGATCGGGTCAATAGCCTGCAATGCAGTAGCTGCGGCAATATTGATATCTTTCATGATAATTCTTAAAAGTGAGATCATCTTAAGTGTTAAAACAAACCGATCTTCTACAGGCATTAACAAATCTTTATGTTTGTAAAGCGGTGTGTCCACATGTTCAATATAAGGTCCCATTCCGCACATATCAATATCAAAATTTTTCATAAAGAAAAGATCATTTGCCAAATCTTCATAGGTTTGAAAAGGCAATCCGATCATAACTCCGGTACCTGTTTGGTAACCTACTTTTTGCAATGACTTTAAGCAAGCTAAACGTGTTTCAAAGTCGTGTTTTTCGTTATTAGGATGGATTTTATAATACAAATCGGGGTTTGAAGATTCTATACGAAGCAGATATCTGTGTGCTCCGGCATCAAACCATTCCTGATATACTTCTTCAGGTTGTTCGCCTAAAGAAATGGTAATACCCAGTTCGTTATTTGAAAGTTCTTTAATTTGTTTTAAGAGGTTTGTTATTCGTTTTGTAAATTTTGGCGAAGATATTTCTCCGGCTTGTAATACAACAGAGCCATAATTGCTTTCATAAGCAAAGCGCACAGCATCCAGAATATCCTTATCAGAAATATCGTACCGTTCAGCATTTTTATTATCCATTCGAATACCACAGTAGTAGCAATTCTTACTACATATGTTCGACATTTCAATTAATCCACGGTAATATACTTTCTTACCAACGTACTCTTCTTTAATTTGTGCAGCATGTTTAAAAAGTATATTTCTTTCTTCTTTATTGGTTTGTAAAAGCTGAACTATATCTTCTTTTGAAAGTGCTGGTTGCTTTAAAATATCCTCCACAAAATTGCTCATAAACGGAATTGTTAATTTGATCACAAAAGTAATAACATCATTTGAATAATAAATGTTTAATAAAAGACTTTTTTGTCTTTTATTTTCTAAAACATTTTGATGTTAATATGTTGCAGAATATGTTAAACAATGTAAGTTTTGCAAAGAACTGTACGTCTTATGGCTTAGTTTCATATTCGAACATTTTCAACAAATATGCTTACAAATTATAACTTAATACCTGATTTCTTTTTACTAAATTTGTGCAACAATCAAAAATTAGTAAAAAATTATAATTATGATAACGAAACAGCTTCTAGATCCCAAAAGTATTGTAGTAGTAGGCGGTTCGGATAATATTCAAAAACCGGGAGGTAAAGTTTTAAAGAACCTGATTGACGGTAATTTTAAAGGCGATTTATATGTTGCAAATCCTAAGGAAGATGAGGTGCAAGGTATAAAAAGCTACAAAAATCCCAATGATCTGCCACAGGTTGATATGGCAATTTTAGCCATTGCAGCTAAATTTTGTCCTGATACAGTTCGTTTATTAGCAGAGCAAAAAAATACCAAAGCCTTTATTATTCTTTCTGCTGGATTTAGTGAAGAAAACGAGGAGGGAGCCAAGTTAGAGCAGGAAGTGGTTGATATTGTAAATGCCAACGATGCATGTTTAATTGGTCCAAATTGTGTAGGAGTTTTAAATCAAAATCATAATGGTGTTTTTACTACACCGATACCAACCTTAGACCCACAGGGAGTTGATTTTATTTCTGGTTCGGGTGCAACAGCAGTATTTATTATGGAATCGGCCATGCCAAAAGGATTGAAATTCTCAAGTGTTTATTCTGTTGGTAATAGTGCCCAGGTTGGTGTTGAAGAGATTGTAAAATATATGGATGAAACCTTTGATCCTGAAACCAGCTCAAAGGTAAAACTACTGTATGTAGAAAGTATTGATAAGCCCGATATGCTGCTTAAACATGCATCATCGTTAATTCGAAAGGGATGTAAAATAGCGGCAATCAAATCGGGTGGTTCAGAAGCGGGTAGTCGTGCAGCATCATCACATACAGGAGCGTTAGCAAGTTCTGATGTTGCGGTTAATGCTTTGTTCCAAAAAGCAGGTATCGTTCGTTGTGCTGGTCGTGATGAATTAGCAACTGTTGCATCAATTTTTATGCATCCGGAATTGCAAGGAAAGAATATTGCAATCATTACACATGCTGGAGGACCAGCCGTGATGTTAACAGATGCTTTATCGAACAATAAATTAGAAATACCACATATTGAAGGACCTAAAGCAGATGCCTTATTAGAGAAATTGTATCCGGGTTCATCTGTAGCAAACCCAATTGATTTTCTTGCTACAGGAACAGCCGAACAGCTAGGTCATATTATTGATGCTTGCGAGAATGATTTCGACAATATTGATGCCATGGCAGTGATTTTTGGTAGCCCTGGACTTTTCCCTGTTTACGATGTTTACGATTTGTTGGATGAAAAGATGAAAACGTGTAAAAAACCTATTTATCCAATTTTACCATCAGTTATTAATGTAAAAGATGAAATCGACGCGTTTATTAAAAAAGGTAGAATAAACTTTCCGGATGAAGTAATTTTTGGTAATGCACTTGCAAAAGTATATCATACAGAAAAACCGGTTCCTGAAAAGATTGATGTACCGGAAGTTGATCATTCAGCTATTCGCAACATTATTGAAAATTCAGAGGATGGTTATATTTCACCTGAAAAAGTGCAGGCATTATTGGATGCAGCTGGAATATCAAGGGCTGGTGAAGCTGTCGTTACATCTAAAGAAGATGCAGTAAAAGCTGCACAAGAACTAGGTTTGCCTGTTGTAATGAAGGTTGTTGGTCCGGTTCATAAATCGGATGTTGGTGGTGTAGTACTGAATGTTAAGGAGACAGAAACGGTTGCCAAAGAATTTGAGCGTATGATTCAAATTAAAGATACTACAGCAATTCTTTTACAGCCTATGCTTTCTGGTACAGAGTTGTTTGTAGGAGCAAAAGCTGAACCTAAATTTGGACACATGGTATTGTGCGGTTTAGGTGGAATCTTTATCGAAGTATTAAAAGATGTGAGTGCAAGTTTGGCACCACTTTCAAAAGAAGAAGCAGCTAAGATGATCAAAAATCTTCGCAGTTATAAAATTATTGAGGGTGTAAGAGGACAAGAAGGAGTGAACGAAGAGATGTTTGCAGAAATTATTGCACGCGTTGGAGCATTAGTAACTGCAGCACCTGAAATTGCTGAAATGGACCTAAATCCTTTATTAGGAAAAGCAGATAAGGTTGTTGCTGTAGATGCAAGAATTCGAATAGAAAAATAAAGATGAGAAAATTTAGGGATCTAAAATTTAACGAAAAATTATTACTGGCATTAGCTATTATGTTAATTGCAGGGATAATCCTTAAATGGCCTCAGGTAAAAGAAGGTTTTGTGAAAGGTTTTGAGCGTTTTGGATTTATAAAATCAGAGAAAGTAGAAGAATAAGAGCATGAGAGCAAAATACTGGGTACTGTTGTTTGTGTTGCTTGCAAATAATTTGTTTGGGCAGGAAAGTGAAGAAAAATCTACTATATCGGATGACAGGAAGATTAACCTGGAACTTTACGGATTTATTAAAAGTGATGTTTTTTATGATTCTCGGCAAAATGTAGAAGCGCTGGAAGGTTTATTATTAATTTTCCCGAAAGATATAGCATACGATGAGAATGGAAATGATATGAATGCAAAGAGTTCTCTTGGTATTGTTGATATTTCTACCAGGTTAACAGGGAAGATAACCGGTCCTGATATTTTAGGTGCAAAGCTAGCGGGGCATTTTGAAATCGACTGGACAGGAATTACAGGAACCTATTTTACAAGCCGGGTTAGGTTGCGTCATGCATATTCGAAATTAAACTGGGAAAAAACTGAACTTTTATTTGGACGCACATGGCATCCGATGTTTGTTACAGATTGTTACCCTTCGGTAATGTCACTGAATACGGGAATTCCATTTCAACCCTTTAATCGTAGTCCAATGTTGAAGTTGTCGCATGAAATGGGGAAATTCAAGATTATTGGTGCTGCAATTTCACAAAGTGATTATGTTAGTTCCGGACCCGATGGAAAATCGGCAAAATATATTAAGAATGCTGATATCCCAAATTTACATCTGCAATTACAATATAGGCCTGGAAGTTTTCTTTTAGGTGCAGCAGTTGATTATAAGTCAATAATGCCAAGGTTAACAACAGAATCATTAATTAATAAGGATTCAGATTATGATTCTTTATTTGTAACAGATGAAAAAGTTAATTCCATTTCATATATGGGATATCTCAAATACAAGAAATCTAAATTAGAGATTAAAGCCAAAGCTGTTTATGGTCAAAACTTATCGGAAAGTATTATGCCGGGAGGATACGCAGTGAGCTCTTTGGACAGTATAACGGGACATGAAAAATACTCTCCATACAATCATTTTTATACCTGGGGAAATATCATCTATGGCGATCAAACAAAATTGGGTTTGTTTGGCGGCTATACAAAAAATCTGGGTGCAAATGAACCCATTGTCGGAGATACTTATGGTATGGCATTGAATGTAGATTACATTTACAGAGTAGCTTCAACGGTATCACATAAAATTAAAAATGTCATGATGGCTTTGGAGGTTGAATATACTGTTGCAGCCTACGGTGATGTTGATAATCAGTATGGAGAATTTACCCAATCGCATGAGGTTGCAAACACGAGAATTATGTTTTCATTCTTTCACTTTTTTTAATGAAATAATAACATGAAAAAGCAAGATATTATTTTTATAATTTGTTTTATACTTTTTTTCCTGCCATTCTTTGTTTCAGATACTGTTTTTGAGATTTACAAACAGTTTAATCTGGAACATGGAATGATCATGAGTTTTATCAAATTTGCTATTCTGGCTACTCTGGGAGAATCAATTGGTTTAAGAATTCGAAATGGAGTATACAATCAGAAAGGTTTTGGATTAATTCCCAGGGCAATTGTTTGGGGGGTGTTAGGTTTGACTATTAAACTTGCATTTGTAATATTCGCAACGGGCACACCTAAATTTTTAGCTTATCTAGGATTTACTGATGCTGTAGAAGCTATGAAAGGTTCATTTTCAGGAATTAAATTGTTAGTTGCATTTTCAATCAGTGCAACAATGAACTTAATTTATGCACCGGTAATGATGACACTGCACAAAATCACTGATACACACATTATAAATAATGGAGGAACTGTTTCGGGATTTTTTACAAAGATTAAATTTGGAGAGATCATGGTTAACATGGATTGGTCAGTGCAATGGAATTTTGTGTTTAAAAAAACAATTCCGTTTTTCTGGATCCCTGCTCATACGATTACCTTTTTATTGCCGCCTCAGTATCAGGTTTTATTTGCAGCAATATTGGGAATAATATTAGGCGTTCTACTCGCTATAGCAAGTTTGAGAAGTGCGAAATAATTGTATATTTGTAAGAATCGAAAAAAAATATTAAAAAAAGATACAATGAAAAAAATAGGTTTATTTTATGGCCCTTTGGGTGGTTCAACAGAAAGAGTTGCAAAAAAAGTTGCAGCTGCTTTAGGTAACGAAAATGTCGATTTGATTCCAATTAAAGAATCAAAAGCTTCTGATGTTGAAAAATACGAAAATGTAATTTTCGGAATGTCAACTATTGGTAAAGAAACGTGGGATGCTGATAAACCAGCAAACGATTGGGATCTGTTTTTACCTGAGTTAGAAAAAATAGATTATTCGAATAAAGTAATTGCAATGTTTGGATTAGGAGATCAGGTTACTTACGATCTTCATTTTGTGGATGCATTGGGACTTGTTGCTGAAGAAATTCTTCCAAAAGGAGCAAAAATAGTTGGAACCGTAAGTACAGATGGTTATGATTTTAGAGAATCGGAAGCACTATATGATGGTAAGTTTATTGGTTTACCTGTAAACGAAGATTTTGAGCCAGAACTAACTGATGAGAGAGTGAATAATTGGGTTGAGACACTAAAAAAAGAACTAAAATAAATCAATTATTAATCGCCCTAAAACTTATTAATGATGAGCGATAAACTGATAAAAAATACACCAATTGATGACTCTGTTGTTAAAAATAAAATTGAACAGAGCGGACTGGAAAAAGTTGGATTAGCTTCAATAAGGGAGTTGGTTCGATTAGTAAATGAAATTGAAAAAGAGACCGGCGAAAAGTATATCCGAATGGAAATGGGAGTACCAGGATTACCTCCTGCACAGGTTGGAATTCAAGGTGAAATAGAAGCATTAAAAAGTGGAGTTGCTTCAAAATATCCAATGATTGAAGGAGTTGATTGTCTCAAAAAGGAGATATCTCGTTTTGTAAAGAATTTTATCAATATCGATGTTGATGAGAAAAACTGTATTCCAACAGTTGGTTCAATGCAGGGAGGTTTCGCTTCATTCCTGGTTTCTTGCCGCAGAGACATCAAAAAGGATACAACGTTGTTTATTGATCCGGGTTTTCCGGTACAGAAAATGCAACATAACGTATTGGGATTAAAGTATGAAACTTTTGATGTATATAACTATCGTGGAGATAAACTAAAAGCGAAACTTGAAGAGTACCTTTCAAAAGGGAATATTTCTACTATTCTTTATTCAAACCCTAATAATCCTTCATGGATTTGTTTTACTGAGAAAGAATTGCAGATTATAGGTGAGTTAGCTACCAAATACGATGTGGTTGTAATGGAAGATTTAGCCTATTTTGCTATGGATTTCCGTAAAGATTTATCTAAGCCGGGTGTTCCACCATATCAGCCGTCTGTTGTTCATTATACTGATAATTATATCTTACTTATTTCGAGTTCTAAGTCGTTTAGTTACGCTGGTCAGCGAATTGGTATGATGGTAATTTCAGATACATTGGCAAGACGAAGATTTCCTGATTTAAAAAGGTTTTATAAAACCGATGAATTTGGATATTCAATGATTTATGGAGCCATCTATTCCTTATCTTCAGGAACAAGTCATTCTGCACAATATGGTTTAGCTGCTATTCTTAAAGCTGTTAACGATGGTGAATATAATTTTATTGATGATGTTAAGGAGTATGGTGAAAGAGCTAAAATCATGAAAAAGATATTTACTGATAATGGTTTTAAAATTGTTTATGATATGGACGAGAATGAACCATTAGCAGATGGATTTTATTTTACTTTCTCATATCCCGGAATGGATGGAGTAGAGTTACTCGAAAAATTACTGTACTATGGAGTAAGTGCTATAGCATTAGCAACAACAGGTAGTGAAAGGACTGAAGGAATTCGTGCATGCGTATCGCAAACAAGCAGAGATCAGTTTGACGATTTGGAATACAGACTAAAAGCATTTAACAAACATCATAGTTAAATTAAAAAACCGGTATCATTTATTACCGGTTTTTATGTAATATAGTGAATAGAGCGCATCACAGCAAACCTGTTGAATAACAGCCAGCAGAATGGAGGTTTTACCACAAAAAATGGGTAAAAAATGTTATCTTTGAGTGCATTTTAAAACTACAATAAAAACTAAAAATTAATATAATGGCAAAAGTAAAAGGGTCAATAGTTGTTGACATCGAAAAATGTAAAGGCTGCGAAGTTTGCGTGCCTGCTTGTCCGACAGATGTTATCCAATTAGCTGAAGAAGTAAATGGTAAAGGTTACCATTATGCCTATATGGCAAATCCTGATGCTTGTATCGGGTGTGCTAATTGCGCAATTGTTTGTCCGGATGGTGTTATTACTGTTTACAAGAAAAAAGTAGACAAATAGTATTAAATTTTTAAAGAACTATAAATAATGAAAGAATTAAGATTAATGAAAGGCAACGAAGCAATAGCAGAAGCTGCTATTCGCGCAGGTGTCGATGGGTATTTTGGTTATCCAATTACTCCGCAATCAGAAGTTCTTGAATACCTAATGCTTGAAAAACCTGAAGAGAGAACAGGTATGGTTGTTCTTCAGGCAGAAAGCGAAGTTGCTGCTATAAATATGGTTTATGGTGGTGCTGGTGCTGGTAAAATGGTGATGACATCATCTTCAAGCCCTGGTATTTCGCTTAAGCAAGAGGGTATTACCTATATTGCAGGAGCAGAACTTCCATGTTTAATTTTAAATGTTGTTAGGGGAGGACCAGGTTTAGGTACGATCCAACCTGCTCAATCTGACTATTTTCAATCTGTAAAAGGTGGTGGTCATGGCGATTATAAATTAATCGTGTTAGCACCTGCTTCAGTACAGGAAATGTATGATTTTGTTGAGTTAAGTTTTGATTTAGCTTTTAAATACAGAAATCCTGCACTTATTCTTTCTGATGGTGCAATTGGCCAGATGATGGAAAAAGTGGAAATCGGTGAACAAAAGAAAAGACTAACCGATGCTGAGGTAAAAGAAAGATGTCCTTGGGCTACAACAGGTAAAGATGCAAATCGTGAAAGAAACATCATTACATCGTTAGATCTTGATCCTAATAAACAAGAACTTTTTAATCATAAGCTTCAGGATAAATACAAAGAAATTGAAGAGAAAGAAGTTCGTTTCGAAGAAATTCAAACGGAAGATGCAGAATACTTATTTGTAGCATATGGTACAAGTTCACGTATTTGTCAGAAATCTGTTCAGTTAGCAAGAGCAAAAGGATTAAAAGTTGGATTGTTAAGACCAATCACCCTTTTCCCATTCCCTAGTAAGCGACTTGCTGAATTAAGTAAACAGGTAAAAGGAATTCTGTCTGTTGAAATGAGTGCAGGACAGATGATTGAGGATATCAAATTAGCTGTTAACTGTAATGTTCCTGTAGAACACTTCGGAAGAATGGGAGGCATTATTCCATCACCAGGTGAAGTTGTTGAAGCATTAGAACAAAAATTTTAAAGGAGGGTAAAAATGGCTGAAAATATTACAAATAAAGATATAGTTAAAGAAGAAAACTTGGTATATAAAAAGACCGATCTTCTTACTGATAAAGCATTGAGTTACTGTCCTGGTTGTGGTCATGGTACTGCTCACCGTTTGGTAATGGAAGTTGTTGAAGAACTTGAAGCTCAAGATAAAACTGTAGGTATCGCTCCTGTTGGTTGTTCTGTTTTAGCATACGAATTTATGGATATAGATATGCAACAAGCAGCGCACGGTAGAGCTCCGGCATTGGCAACAGCAATTAAGCGTTTATATCCTGAGAAATATGTATTTACATATCAAGGTGATGGTGATTTAGCTGCTATTGGAACAGCTGAAACGATTCACGCATGTAACCGTGGCGAAAATATCACCATTATTTTCGTAAATAACGGAATTTATGGTATGACAGGTGGACAAATGGCACCAACAACACTTCCAGGAATGAGATCATCAACATCTCCTTACGGACGAGAAGTGGCTTCAATGGGTAACCCATTAAAGATTACAGAATTGGTAGCTCAACTGCCAGGAACATACTATGTAACACGTCAAGCTGTTCATACTCCTGCTGCTGTTCGTAAAGCGAAAAAAGCAATTAAGAAAGCTTTCGAAAACCAAAAACTAAATAAAGGTCTATCTTTTATTGAAATTGTTTCGAATTGTAATTCAGGTTGGAAAATGACACCTAACCAAGCAAATCAATGGATGGTTGACAATATGTTTCCATTCTATGAACTTGGCGATATTAAGGTTCCAGAAGAATAGACCTGATCTCGATAAATAAGGGACAATTCTAATTTTAAAATTAAAAATTAAGAAAAATGACTGAAGAAATAATTATAGCCGGATTTGGTGGACAGGGAGTGCTTTCTATGGGTAAAATAATGTGTTACTCAGGTATTGTTCAAGGACAAGAAGTTACCTGGATGCCATCATACGGACCAGAAATGAGAGGTGGTACTGCTAATGTTACCGTTATTATTAGCGACGAAAGAATTAGCTCACCAATCATTAATGAGTTTGATACAGCAATTATTCTTAACCAACAATCAATGGATAAATTTGAAAGTATGGTTAAACCAGGTGGTACATTAATTTACGATGGTAATGGTATTACTCGTCATCCTGAACGAAAGGATATCAATATTTATCGTGTTGATGCTGCTGCTGAGGCTGCTACTATGGAAACAACCAAAACATTCAACATGATTGTTTTAGGTGGATTCCTGAAGATTAAGCCGATCGTGAAAATGGAAAATGTAATTGCTGGTTTGAAAAAATCACTACCTGAACGGTATCATCATTTACTACCAGTTAATGAAAAAGCTGTTAAGAGAGGAACAGAAATTGTTCAGGAAATACAGATTTTGAACTGATTACATCATACTATCATTGAATTAAACATCCAAAGTTTTAAACTTTGGATGTTTTTTTTATGCTCTAAATTGTCAATTTGTAACTAAAAATTAGCAAATATGTTATAAAAAACATTTAATGTTGTTTGAATATTACAATTTGTTATTTATAATTGCACTATTAATTACAAAATGTTACTATCATGGCACAAAAAGTACAAATTGATGCAACAGATCGAAAGATATTATCTTTCTTAATCAAAAATGCCCGTACACCTTTTCTTGAGATTGCACGGTCATGCGGTATTTCTGGTGCTGCAATTCATCAGCGTATCCGGAAATTGGAAGATGCCGGAATAATCAGTGGGTCAAAATTTATTGTAAAACCCAAGGCCGTAGGTTTTGATATCTGTGCATTCGTAGGTGTACTTCTTGATAAAGCACATATTTATAAAAATGTTATTCGCGAAATTGAAAAGATTCCGGAAATTGTAGAGTGTCACTTCACAACAGGAACATGGGCATTGTTGTTGAAAATTTATTGTGTAGATAATCAGCATTTAATGAATGTTTTGGTTAATACCTTACAGAATATCCCAGGTGTGGCAAGAACAGAAACATTTATTTCGTTAGATCAGACCATTGATCGAGAGTTTAGTATTTAAATACCAAAATCAAAACGCAAAAACAGATACTAAATAACTTTTAAGTTTCATGTATAAGCATGCTTTAATTCATTGCTGATATTATGGAATTTAAGATTTGATAATTGAAAATTATAAAATTGGAGGATAACTAACATGATTGAAGTACGTTGGCACGGACGAGGAGGACAAGGAAGTTTTACAGTTGCCCGCTTATTAGGTAAAGCAGCTGCATTATTCGAAAACAGACCTGCTTTAGCTTTTCCCTCGTTTGGACCAGAAAGAAGAGGAGCTCCAGTGTTGGGCTTCACTAAAATAGACGATAAAAAAATAACAGATCGCAGCGAGGTTGTGGCCTGTGATTATGCAGTTGTATTAGATGAAACCTTAATAAATGAGAAAATAACAAATGGAATTAAAGAAAATGGAACCATTGTTATTAATACAGCTCATCCTGAGAAATACGATTATTTAAACGGTGTTAATCAAATTTCGATTGATGCTACTTCTATTGCACTAGAGATTTTAGGTAGACCTATCACAAATACTGCAATGTTGGGAGCATTAGTAGCAGCTTCGGGAATTGTAAGTTTAGAAGCGGCCATAAAAGGAATCGAAAATGAATTAAAACCTTCTTTGGTAGAAAAGAATGTTGAGGTGTTAAAAAGAGCTTATAATGAAGTGAAAGGAGAAAATCATGAATAGACCTAAAGTAACCGAATTTAAAAAAGCTAAGCATATTAATGATTATCCAACAGGACCTGGTTTCCAGGGAGGACACTTAGTTGATAAGAACGCAGGTTGGAGAACATTCAGACCTGTAATTGATAAAGATGCATGTGTTAATTGTTTAATTTGCTACATGATCTGCCCTGATGGAACAATTTATAAATCAGACGATAAGGTAGATATCGACTACGACTTTTGCAAAGGTTGTGGTGTTTGTGCCAATGGCTGTAATGTGAATGCAATTAAAATGGTAAAGGAGGAATTATAATGACCGAAAAGAACAGATATTTTGTTTCAGGAGACGAGGCTGTTGCTTTGGGAACACGATTAGCCAGGCCTCATGTTATTTCAGCTTACCCAATTACTCCTCAAACTATTGTAGTTGAGCGTTTATCGGAAATGGTAGAAGATGGTTCGTTAAAAGCAGAATTTATGCATGTTGAATCAGAACACTCTGCTATTTCTGCCGCAATGGGTGTTAGTTCAGTAGGAGCAAGATCGTTTACTGCAACATCTTCTCAAGGATTATTATACATGGCTGAAGGTTTGCATTATGCCAGTGGTGGACGTTTTCCTGTCGTTATGATGAATGCCAATAGAGCAACTGCCTTACCATGGTCAATATTTGGTGATTTAAGAGACTCTCTTTCTCAATTAGATTCTGGATGGATTCAGGTGTATGTTGAGGATGCACAAGAGGCTTTAGATATGATGATTCAAGCTTATAAAATTGCTGAACACAAGAAAGTACTTACTCCTTTTATGGTAAATCTAGACGGATTTGTTTTGACACATACCTACGAGGAGGTTGAGGTTCCAGATCAGGAAATGGTAGATCAATTTTTACCTCCTTTTGAAACTCCAAACAAAATGAGTATTGAAAAACCAATGAATATGGGGTTTAGTACAAGTCCGGCTGATAATATGGAGTTCAAGTTTCAGCAACATAAAGCAATGATGGATTCAATAGCTGTTATAAAAGAAGTAGACCAAGAATATGGTGATATGATTGGCCGATATTATAATGGTATGATAGATACCTACCAATGTGATGATGCAGAAGTTATTTTAATGACTTTGGGAAGTGTAACAGGAACAGCGAGAGTTGTAGTGGATGCATTAAGAGCTAAAGGATTAAAAGTTGGTTTATTGAAGATAAGATATATGCGCCCGTTCCCTGAAAAAGAAATTCAGGAAGTTGTTAAAAATGCAAAAGTGATTGGCGTATTGGATAAAGATATCTCTTTTGGTTTTGAAGGTACCATTTATACCAATGTAAATTCAGCATTGGTAAGAATGCAATCGCATCCACAGTCATACAATTTTGTAGCTGGAATGGGAGGAAGAGATGTTTCCAAAGCAGATATCGAAGAGATGTTTATGGACTTATTACATGCTGCAAAAGGAGAAGAAATCGAACGTGTTAAATTTATAAATATGGGGGTTGAGATCAATGGATAATACAGCAATAAAAAAGATAAACGCAAAGAATATTACCGATAAGGAATATTTTTATGGGCACAAGGCTTGCGCTGGTTGTGGTGGAAGTTTAGCTGTTCGTCAGGCACTGAAAGTTTTAGGAGATAGAAGTTATTCCGTTTTGCCGGCAGGATGTATGGCAGCCGTTGGATTCATATATCCTCAAATGGCATTTAATAGCAATGCAGTAATTTCTATGTTTCCGGGATCGGCTTCTATGGCTTCTGGAATAACTGCCGGAAATAAAGCTTTAGGAGTAGAAGATACGCATACCGTTGTTTTTGCCGGTGACGGTGGAACAGCAGATATTGGACTGCAAGCACTCTCCGGTGCTATTGATCGCGATGATAAACTGATATATATATGTTACGATAACGAAGCATATATGAATACTGGTATTCAGAAGAGCGGTTTAACTCCCTTTGGAACAAAAACAACCACAACTCCTGCAGGTAAAAATCTTCCGGGATCGATAACCGAAAAGAAAAATCTTTTTGAGATTGTTGCAGCACACGATATTAAATATGCCGCAACAGCAAGCATTGGTTATATCAACGATTTCATCAATAAAGTAAACAAAGCAAAACAGGTTGACGGAACATCGTTTATTCATGTTTATGCATCTTGCCCAACAGGTTGGGGAACACCAACAGAAACCTCTGTTGAAATAGCTAAAGAGGCTGTTGATTGTGGATTGTGGTATTTAGCTGAATATGAGAACGGAGAGTTTAAATTAAACCGTAATCCAAAAGAATTCAAATCGATTCCTGAATATATTAAAAAACAGGGGAGATTTAAACATCTAACCGACGATCAGATTAAACATATTGAAGCAGCAAGAGATAAAAAGTGGGCGAGGATCAGAAAAAATTGGGGATAGATTTTTTATATAGATGAAAGAAATAGCTCTACAAAGGTTTCAAACCCTCGTAGAGCTATTACTTTAAAAGGTAAAAATTATTCGTACCGTAATGCATTTACCGGATTGGTTCTACTTGCTTTAAATGCCTGATAACTTACGGCTCCGATAGCTATAATTAAAGCTGCAATGCCGCTTATTACGAAAGGCCATACGGTTAAATCTATTCTATACACAAAATTATGTAACCAGTTCTTCATAAAATACCATGCAACAGGCCAGGCAATAATATTTGAAATTAACACCAGCTTTAAAAATTCTTTATTCACTAACTGAATAATACTCGAAACCGAAGCTCCCATTACTTTGCGAATTCCAATCTCCTTGGTCTTCTGTTCTGCAGTAAATGAAGCTAATCCGAAAATTCCTAAACAGGCTATAGAAATAGCTAATATTGAAAAGACAATAAATAAAACAAAGAATCTTTTTTCATTACGATAGAGACTATCCAGGCTTTCTTCATAAAAAACCGGATTGAAATGACGGTCGGAGTTCATTTTGTTCCAGGTATCTTCAATATAACGTAAAGTTTCTTTCTGGTTATTTTTACCAATTTTAACCGAAACCCAATATCTCCAGTAGTTATCAATAAAATAAACAACAGGAACAATTTTATTATGTACCGATTCGAAATGAAAATCTTTCGCAACTCCCACAATTTGACCTTTCCTTGGAATCCAATTGTCTGTTTCAGGATTAATCGTTTTCGTTTCAAACGTTTTACCAACAGCATTTTCCCACCCAAATTCTTTCATTGCTGCCTCGTTAATAATGAATGTTGAGGTTTCATCTTCGCTCATATCTTTCGAAAAACTTCTTCCTTCTACTATTTTATTTCCAAGGGTTTTAAAAAAGTCGTAATCAACCGTAACAATTTTTATCGATTTATTCTCACTATCCACGTTTTCAGCTTTATACGATAAATTACTTGTTAATTTATTGGTAGGTCTTTTGTTTGAGGCTGTTACCGAAACGATATTGGGGTTTTGTAATAACTCTTGTTTAAAGGTTTTATATTTTTCATTGCTTGGGCTCCTAAATATTACAATATTTGAAGGATTTATTCCCAGAGGTTTATTTTGCATGTAATGCCACTGAAGAAATACAACTAAGGTTGAAATGATTAATGTTATGGAAATAGCAAACTGAAATACAACTAAAACTTTTCGCATTAAAGAGTTTGAGCTGGAAAATTTCTTTCTTTCTTTAAGTACTTTTAATGGTTTAAAGGAGCTTAAATAGAAAGCGGGATAGCTTCCGGAAAGAATTCCAATAAGCAATGCAACTACAACTGTTAATAGAATAATCCAAGGATTATTTACCCACTCTATATTAATTTCTTTGCCTGCCAGTTGATTAAAAGTAGGTAGAAGTAAATCTGAAAGAGCGATGGATATCCATATGGCAATAAATGAAATCAGAACAGCTTCGCCTGTAAATTGAAATATTAAATGCTGTCTTTTAGCTCCTAATATTTTACGTATACCAACTTCCATTGACCTTTTGGAAGATCTGGCCGTTGCAAGGTTCATATAATTGATAGTAGCAATTACAAGAATAAATGTGGCAATAATCGAGAAGATAATAACATTTCTCATGCTTCCGTTGGGTTCAAATTCATAACGAGTATTCGACTGAAGATGAATATCATATAAAGGCTGAAAAAGTAAATCTCCATTTTGAACTCTCGGGCTTTCTTCTCCAAACACATGCACAAAATAGTCTTTCGATGCTTGTTGTATTGATTCAATAGAAACATTTGCAGGTAATAATATATAAGAGTATTGCGATGTTTCACCCCAGTTTTCAAGAACCATTTCGTTGTACATATATTTTCCGGTTTCCATTGAGGCCATAATATTCAAATGAAAATGTGCATTTTTAGGCATGTCTTTTATAACTCCTGTAATGCGAATTTGAACGCGTCCGGTTTCACTGAAAACTTCAAGTTCTTTATCAATTGGATTTGAATCGCCAAAGTATTTTTTTGCTGTCGATTGCGTTATTACAGCTGTAAAAGGTTCTTTTAAAGCTGTTTCCTGATCTCCCATTAACCAATCATACGTAAAAACATTAAAAAAATCGTTATCAACCAAAGATATACCGTCTTCGTAAAATTTGTTTTCTCCATATTGTAAGTAAAAAGCACTCGATCGGCTAATTCGTACAAACGATTCTATCTGGGTAAAATAGTTTTCAAATGCCTCTTTAAACCTATACTCTGTAACAGGAAAATCAACAACATCTCCCGATGGCATTTTATAACTATAACCAACACGGTAAATACGATCTCCTTTTTCGTGGAACTTATCGTAACTCAATTCATCAATTACATAAAAAGTAATTAACAGACATGCAGTTAGTCCTATGGTTAATCCTAATAGATTGATTGCAAAGTATCCTTTTTGTCTTATCAGGTTTCGTACAGCTACAATTAAATAGTTCTTGATCATGATATGTTAAATTTAATATTTATTATTCAAAATTTATCTGTTTGATGAAGGTCAATGGTTGTGCCATAGTTGTAAAGTTCAGATATTGAGTATTTAAAAGAAATATATAATCTTGTTGATGAGTAAATTTTACAATGTTATGTGTAAATTTTACACATTTATTTGTAGCTTTGATAAAATCTTAAATAAATATGCAAAAAACAGGTAAGTTATTAGTTGTTGATGATAATGAGGAGATCTTAATCGCAGTTGAGATGCTCCTAAATCCATACTTTCAGAAAATTGTTACCTCTAAAAACCCGAATACACTTCCTTCGATGCTTTCTAAGGAGCTTTATGATGTAATTATACTGGATATGAATTTTAAGGCTGGAATAAATACAGGTAACGAAGGAATATATTGGTTAAATCAGATTTTACAAGTTGATCCGGAAGCAGTAGTTGTTTTTATTACTGCTTATGGTGATATGGAACTTGCCGTTAAAGCTATTCGTGAGGGAGCAACCGATTTTATTCCAAAACCCTGGGACGATGAGAAATTTATTACAACCATTCAAAATGCATATCAATTAAGAAAATCAAAAAAGGAAATCACCACATTAAGAGATAAGCAAAAGCATTTATTAGGTGATATTTTTAAACAGTTTCCAGAGATCATTGGCCAGTCAAAGCCGATGGAAGAAGTGTTTAGTACTATTACAAAGGTAGCCAAAACAGATGCTAATGTATTAATTACCGGAGAAAATGGCACGGGAAAAGAGCTTATTGCTCGCGAAGTACATAAAAAATCAAATCGGGCAGATGAAGTCTTTGTTACCGTTGATATCTCTGCCTTGCCCGATTCTCTATTTGAAAGTGAATTGTTTGGATTTGTTAAAGGTGCTTTTACCGATGCAAAAACAGATAAACCAGGTCGGTTTGAAATTGCAGAAGGTGGCACGCTGTTTTTAGACGAGATTGGGAATCTTTCGCTAACAGCACAATCAAAACTGTTAACTGTATTGCAGAACAGGGAGATAAACCGTTTGGGAGCAACCTATAAAATTCCCATTGATGTGAGATTGGTTTGTGCTACAAATAAAAATTTAACTGAGATGGTAACTAAAGGTGAATTTCGAGAAGATTTACTATACCGGATAAACACTATTCAAATTGAGTTACCTCCACTACGGGATCGAAAAGAGGATATTCCTTTGCTTATTGATTTTTTTAAAAGGAAATACGAAACCAAATACGATAAGGCAAATTTCAAAATTCAGGATTCAGCATTAAAAAAGCTTCATGAATATCATTGGCCCGGAAATATCAGAGAATTACAACATGCTGTAGAAAAAGCTGTCATATTAAGTGATGATGATTATTTATCAGTCAGCAATTTCGGATTTGAAAAGAGGAAAGATCACCTTCTGTCGGCAGAATCGCTGGATTTAAATGAAAATGAGAAAATATTAATTCAAAAGGCCATTGATAAACATAAGGGGAATTATTCTCTGGCAGCACAGGAATTAGGGGTGTCCCGGAAAACATTGTACAATAAAATCAAGAAGTATGAAATCGGATAAGTTTAGCCTAAAATTATTTATATACTTGGTTGTTTTATCGGCATCGGGTTTCGCGTTTTTTTGGTCGTTTAGCTCAAGTCAGCTAATTATTACAAGATTGGTTTTTGCACTTACTTTTATTTTGTTTTTTATATTTATGCTTCGTTATATTAACAGAACCAACCGCGATTTAGTGCAGTTTTTAGAATCCATCCAATATCTCGATAATGTTTCATCAGGTGGTACTTCGTCCGATTTGTCCTTTGAGCAGTTGCATAGCACGTATCATAAAATTACCGATCAGCTTAAAAAGGCCTGGATAGAGAAAGAACAGGAACATCAATATTTTCAGTATACTCTGGAAAATATAGCTGTAGGAGTTTTAAGTTTTAAAGAAAACGGGAAAATCGAATTATTTAATAAAACAGCTAAAGATCTGCTTGGAGTAGATAAACTGGAAAATATAAGAGATCTGGATACTATTGGCGACAAATTAATCAGTCTTAAACCCAATGAAAGTAAATTGATAAAACAAGATACTTCCATTGATCAGTTAACTATTCTGGCTAAAGCTTCTAATTTAAAAATAGGTATAGAAAAACTCAAGTTAGTAACACTACAAGATATAAAAACCCAGCTTGAACAAAGCGAGTTGGAGGCATGGCAAAAACTTATTAAGGTGTTAACACATGAAATGATGAACTCTGTAACTCCAATAAAATCATTAACATATAGCATGCAAAAAATGCTTAACGCAGATGATGAGCAGGAGATAAAAAATGAAAATCTGGAAAAAGGATTACAAGCAATTGAAAAGAGGAGCAAAGGATTACTCGATTTTGTAGAATCGTACAAAAATTTAACACAGATACAAAAGCCAAGTTACCAAAGAGTTCTAGTTCGAAAACTGGTAGATCATATTCATCAACTGTTTAAAGAAGAGTTTGAAAACCAAAATATTCAGTTTAAAAGCAAAATATCAGATGACTTATCTGTTATTGCTGATGAAAAACTCATCTCACAAGTTATCATTAATTTAATTCAGAATTCCATGAAAGCTTTTGTTAACCAGTCTGATAAAATAATTGAAATTAAAGCTGTTTATCCGACTAATAAAAAGCTAATTATTTCTATACGAGATAATGGCGATGGAATTGACCCCGAAATTATGGATAAAATATTTGTACCGTTCTTTTCGACACGAGAGCAAGGATCTGGAATTGGTTTATCGTTTGCACGACAAGTAATGGTTTTGCACAATGGAAGAATTGATGTAAAATCTATAAAAGGAGAGGGCACGGAGTTTGCACTTACCTTTTAAAAATAAATAGTAATTTAGTTAAAATGTAGTACATATAATATTGTTAAATACAATGCAATAACTATATTTGCATCCCCAAAAGATATTTAATTTAAAAGAGTCGCCACGCAGGGTACGTCTAGTACGTGGATGAAAGTTCCACCGGCTTCTAAGGCCCGGGAAAGTCCCGGGCTTCTATTTTATTTTTCCTGATAAATGATCAATCAGTTCATCATGAACAGAAATATATTCTTTCATAAGATTGGCTGTTAAACAAGAGTGTACCGGGACAATTGCAACTAAATCGCCAATCATTATTTTATCTAATATTTCTTCTGAAACCTTTAAGGTGCCATGTTCTTGAGAAAGTTTTACAAGATAATTAGGTTCTTCTATATCTTGCCAACCTTTTTTATCCAACTGAATGAGCTTACCGTAAACTTTTTGGTCATTAATTGTGATAAAATCCTTTGAAAAGTGTACTGCTCCGCCATGAATAATTATTTCTTTTCGCTGCGGATGCTTAGCTACCACAGGACAAGCCATAACTGCCGCTACCTGGTCAAATGTGCAAGAGCCAATATGCAACTGCATTAAATCATAAAAAACGAAATTGCCGGGTCTTATCTCATCAATTCCGGGGAAATCATTGGCAATACTGTTCGATGGTGTATCGCCAATACTAATGATTAAATCTGGATATTTTTCGATATACTGATTTCGCAGTAATGCTAATTTGTGCATGGAATCCTTGTGAATATCAAGAACTTCATTTGCATTTTTTGCCTGGTAGGTATGGCCTGCATGAGTTAGGAAACCTTTAAATTTTAATTTATCCGATTGATCGGCATGGTTTAAGATATTATCTATTGTACGAAAAATATCAAAGGTAATTCCTGTTCTGCCATATCCGGTGTCAATCTTGATAAAAAATCCAACTTCGAACAGGAGTTTCTTATTAAGATAATCGACAGCTTCGGTATTTTCTATAGTTATATTTAACTGAACTTCTTCGGCTAATTCGTTTAATAAATCTATTTCACGAATATTAGCAGGAAAAGCAATGGTGATATCTTTCCAGTCGTCGTTGGCGAAATAAGAAGCCATCTGAACTGATGAAACAGTTATTTTATTTACACCCATTTTCTTAAACCAATGGCCAATAGTTCTTGATTGATGTGTTTTAAAGTGTGGTCTGAAAATTACATGCTGTTTTTTCGCCTTTTCTGTCATTAGACGAATATTATTTACGCATTTTTTTTTATCAACCAACAGTGTGGGAGAGGTTATTTGGTTTAGATTCATCTTTTCTTAATTTTTTTCAAAGATAAGAATTAATAAGGAATACCTTTATTTCTTGCTTCTTTTAAAGCCCGAATATACCACATAAATTCATCAAGAAATCGTTTGGATCTCTCCTCATAAAACGAGTTGGTTGTATTTCCGGCATCATCAAAAGAATTTTGAACCTGGGCAATTGGAAACATTGATGATATACTTGGTGTACCAAGTTCAGCAAGTATTGCTCGCAAGTGAACAGCAGCACGAACACCACCATAATTACCAGCTGAATAGGAAACAATTGCGCTTGGTTTAAAAAAATATTCTCTTTGAAAATGATCAAGTAAATTCTTAAGTGCAGGAGGTATACTATGATTATACTCACCACTAATCAGCAAGAAACCATCCGATTGTTCCAGAACTTTTGAAATGGCTTCCATCTGGTCTGGTGCTTCACCTGGTTCATACTCCTTATGCATCTTATCTAATAATGGTAAATTTGATTTTAACGGGTCAATTAGCGTATAGTCAACATCTAAATCTTTCAGTTTTTTTTGAAAAAATAGTGCTGCTTTAATTCCCTGTCTTTCAGTGCGTACAGAGCCGTATATAATGCTTACATGTAATTTCATACTAAATAAGTTTGTTTATAAAATGAACATTTAAAAACATGTATTGTTTAAATACTTCGGATAGAGGATAGTCATTAAGATATATGCTCACTATTATCAAAATCTCTTTTGCTAAAAAAAATAGTACAACAGCAAGATAAAGTTTTAGGTGTTTGTTAGGGTAATTATGATATTTAAAAATTGCTGTTGTAGTTGAGCATCTCTCGGTCTGACGAAATAAGTTGACAAAGGTTGATGATTGATTAATTTATTTTGAGGTTATTGTAAGATGGAAAGATTGAGAGATGTTTTAGCTCACAAGGGTACTGCCCTTGTGAGTTTTTATTTAATATCTAATCGTCGCGCTTTTCTTTCCCACACTTTTTTTGCTAGTACCTGCATATCTTCAACGCTATCGAATTCATCCATAATTTCTGCTCCAAGCAAGGTTTCAATAATGTCTTCCATGGTAACAATGCCAACCATTTCGCCATATTCGCCAACCACCATTGCAATGTGCTCTTTTTCTTCAATTAATTTATAGAATAGCTTGATAATAGGCATTTGTTCGTTTACAACTTTTATTTCCCTTCGTAAACTTTCCAGTTTTTTGTCATGCTTATTATCAATCATGTATTGTAATATGTCATCTTTGAGCACATAACCTGTAATATCTTCAATATCGTTATTAAAAATAGGAATTCGGGAAAAACGGATTTTATCTTCTCGCTTAATAAAATCTTTAATTGTTGTTCTTTGTTCTGCAGCAAACACAACCGTTCGGGGGGTCAATATTGATTTTACTTCTATTTTATTAAATACCATCAGATTGAGTAATATCTTGGACTCTTCTTTTCTAAAAATGCCTTCTTTAACTCCAATCTCGGCCATGGCATGAAACTCTGAACGGCTTAAAACACTTGACTCTTTATTTTTACTTAATATCTTGGTAATTATTTTACTTAACCATATTATCGGGTATAAAGGTGAGTAGATCATTATGGTTAACATTGAAGCTGCAAAGGGTGCTAATTGTTTCCAGTAGTTTGCTCCAAGAGTTTTCGGAATTATTTCGGAAAAGAACAGAATAATCAGTGTAAGTATTGCTGATGCAATGCTTACGAATTCGTTTCCCCAGATAATCTGTACCTGTCCGCCTACGCCGGCAGCACCAATAGTATGTGCAAACGTATTTAGTGTTAATATAGCAGCTAAAGGTAAATCAATATGGTCTTTGTATTTTTGTAGTCTTAATGCATATTTTTTATTCTCACGAACTTTTGATGCTACAAATGTTGGTGTAATACTTAATAAAACTGCCTCTAAAACTGAACATAAGAACGAAAAGAACAATGCTACTACAAGATATGTAATTAATAATCCCATTACTTCTAATTATAATTTATCAATTTAGTTTGTATAAAGATTCATTTTTAAAATGTAATCGTACACTTTATCCGGAACGAAATAACGTATATCTTTTTTTTCTTTTATGGCATTACGTATAAAACTTGATGATATTTCCATTTGAGGTGCATTAATTAACGAAATGCTTTCATGATTTTCGTATTTGCCCAAGTAAAAACCGGGGCGTGGATAAATATAAAGTTTATAGTTTTTAAGGATTTCCTCGTAATTTTTCCATTTATGAAACGACTGAAAATTATCAGTTCCGGCAATTAAAACAAATTGGTGATTTGGATTTTTTTCAGACAAATAGGTTAACGTATCAATGGTGAAACTTGGTTTAGGCATGCTAAACTCAATATTCGATGGTTTTATTCGTATATCATCACCTACAGCTAACTCTACCATCTTATACCTGTCAAACTCGTTCAGTAAGGTTTTCTTTTTCTTTAAAGGGTTATGCGGACTTATAATAAGCCATATTTCATCCAAATCGCTAAATTCAACCATATAATTGGCAATGGCTAAATGACCTATGTGAATTGGGTT
This sequence comes from Bacteroidota bacterium, assembly GCA_020444275.1. GTDB lineage: Bacteria > Bacteroidota > Bacteroidia > Bacteroidales > UBA12077 > UBA12077. The sequence continues at coordinate 132,970 of JAHLLG010000002.1, forward strand.
AAAGGAACCAAAAAAGAGTCCAACCTTCATAACTTTACTTTTGAATAAAACGTTCAATTAATTTTGCTGATTGCTCAATAGCATCTTCGAGCTTATCATTGATAACAATCACATCGAACTGATCTGAATAACTTAACTCTTGTTGTGCTTTTTCAATTCTTGTTTTAATATCTTCGGAACTATCAGTTGATCTTGTGATGAGTCTTTTTTCCAGTTCTTCAATACTTGGAGGCATTACAAAAATGGCTAATGCTCTGTCTGCATATTGTTTTTTAATATTTAAACCTCCAACAACATCAACATCAAAAATAACGTGTTTCCCCTGCGACCATATTCTTTCCAACTCGCTTTTTAAGGTACCATAATAACGGTTTTCATACACTTCTTCCCATTCAACAAATTCGTTATGAGCAATTTTTTCTTGAAAGGTTTCAGCACTAAGAAAATAGTAATCCTTGCCGTTAACTTCGTTTGTGCGTTTTGGTCGACTGGTAGCCGAAATTGAAAATTCCAGGTTCGAATAGTTTTCAAGCAAGCTTCTTACAATGGTTGTTTTGCCTGATCCTGAAGGAGCCGAAAAAATAAATAATTTACCTTCTTTACTCATTTTATAAGATATTAAGCATTTGCTCTTTTATTTTTTCTAGTTCGTCTTTCATTAACACAACCAGCTTTTGTATATCAGAATCATTCGCTTTAGAACCAATAGTATTAATTTCGCGACCAATTTCCTGGCTGATAAATCCTAACTTTTTACCGTTGGATTCAGGTTCATTAAGCATCTCAACAAAATAGTTACAATGATTTGTAAGACGCACCTTTTCTTCTGTGATATCTAATTTTTCAAGGTAGTAAATTAATTCTTGTTCAAATCTGTTTTTATCAAAATCTTTTTCATCAACAACTTTATTTAAACTCTCTTTTATTCTTTCTTTAATTTTTTCCGTTCGCTTCTTTTCGTAAGGATCAATTTTGTTTTTTGTTGTTTCAATAATATGAATTCGATTTTCGATATCTTCTTTTAAGTATTTTCCTTCCTGATTTCTAAACTGATCTAACTGATTCAGTGCTTCGTTAATTGTTTCGGTAATTTCTTCCCAATCGTTTTCATCAATTTCGTCACGCTCGGTATTTAAAGTATCAGGCATCCGGATAGCCATTTGCAACAATTGCTCATTCTCAAGCCCCAGATCAGTAGCTAATGTTTTTAATTGGTTTATATAACTTTTAACCACACTTGAATTAATTGTGGTTGCTCTGTTATCATCTGTGATCTCATAATAGAGTACAAACTCAACTTTTCCTCTCAATAATTTTTTCGAAACAATATTTCTGATTTCCAATTCTTTTTCTCGATAGATTCCCGGTATTTTGGTGTATAGGTCAAAGTTTTTACTATTCAGAGATTTTACTTCTACAATAACTTTTCGATCTTTTAATACACATTCGGCTTTTCCATAGCCGGTCATAGATTTTATCATAGTATCCTATTCAAATTGTTGTATTTAAAGGCAAAGGTAAGAAAAATAGTTTATTAGTTATGAGTTCATTGTTTTGAGTTTTTGCTTAAAGCAAACATATTTTATCGGTTTGGGGTTTTTAAATGATAAAAATGCGTTTTAATAAAAAATTAACAACTCATTTTTGCGATAAACTTGTTAATAACAGAAGATTATTAAACTTTTTTAATTGTTAATATCCCGATATTCAAATTAAAAATTTTATATAAAAACTAAATATATTAAGGGATTGCTGAAATTAACAAATTGTTAAAAACCTTGGTTAATAACAAGTTAACTAATACATGCTGAAAAATTTTAAGGAAATATAATCTCGTCGTATATTTGTTTTATCAGGTGAGAGATAAAAGGTTGCTCAAAAGAGTAAGGAGAAGAAGAAGATACTTAGTTGTATTTTTAACTGATCATCCAGTTCGAAAGAATTGCTTACTCCAAGAGCCGAAGTTCAAATCCTAAAGACTCGTTCCGAAAGATTTGATCAATCTCGAGAAAACGCCTAGCGTTCTTTAACAGATTGAGCAGTAAGCAGCAAAATGAACAAGAATTTTACGAGCAATCGTATAAGTTGGTCCATGAAGCTGAAACCGAAACATGATCTTCGGATTATAGAAAGGTTTGCAAAAGTTGAAACTAGCACAAACATAGTTTATACAGCGATTTATTCTGCAAAGAATACTGAAATGCTTAAACAAATTTGTGAAAAGTCAATTTGATGTCTTACGAAATGCACTTCGTTCGTGAAGTTATACTGTAAAGTTTAACCAGCGAACAGCCTAACAATCAGACCTTAGTTGGAATGATTGAAAGGCTCAGGGCCTGCAGCAAAAGATAATCTCTTAAGTTGTTGTGCCAACCATAATAACAGTAATCTGATACAAAGGAAAACTTCGGTTTTTCTATTGTAAAAGGGAATTAATCAACTCGATTAGTTCCCTTTACTGTTTTTTATAGGTATGATTATGATTTAGATCACAGCTTTCTTTTTCCAGTTGCCGGTTAGGTAGTAGGAATAAGCCAGTATTAAACCGACAAACCATCCTAATGGCATCGACCACCAAATACCAACTTCGCCAAAATGTTTTGATAAGAACCAGGCACTTGGTATACGAATAACCCAAAGAGATATTAATGAAAAGAACATTGGGATGAGTGTGTCTCCAGCACCACGCATAACACCAGATATAGTAAACATTGCTGAGAACACAACATAAAATCCACCAACAATTAGCAAATATTCTCTACCTATTCGAATTACATCAGCATCGTTGGTAAATAAATTCATCAGAAAACTACTTCCGATTAATATAAAAGTTGACATTACAATGGATACTCCGGAAGACATCTTCAATGTAGAAATAAATCCGGTTCTGACGCGTTCCATTTTTTTGGCTCCTATATTCTGTCCAACAAATGTGCTTAATGCGGCACCAAAATTCATTGCCGGGAGTGTTGCTAATGAGCCTATTCGCATTACTACGGAGTAGGCTGCAATTACATTAGTGCCAAAAGTATTTACGATACTAATTAATGCGGTCATACCAATAGCAACAAATGTTTGCTGGATTCCAGTTGGTAATCCAATTCGGATGCTTTTTTTGAAAATACTTTTATCAAAAATTAAATTGATAAAAGAAAACTGAATAATTTTATGCGTTTTATTTAGATAAATAATGGCTGTGATAAAAGCACCTGCTTGAGCTAAAACTGTAGCAATAGCCACACCGGCAATTCCCCATTTAAAAACTAATACAAAAAGAAGATCGAATCCAATATTAAAAAAGGTTGATATGATTAAAAAATACAATGGTGTTTTTGAATCACCTAAACCTCTTAGAATTGCACTAGTTCCATTAAATCCAAACGATACAATTACGCCTCCGATAAAGATATTAAAATATGTTTTAGCTTGGGGAATAATTTCTTCAGGTAATTGTAATAACCTAAATATATCTTCACTAAAAATGATACCTACAATACTTATGAAGATTGATGCAAAAAACAGAAAGATAAAAAGTGTATCAATGGTTCTCTTTACTTTTTCGATTTCTTTAGCACCAAAGTATTGCGAAATAACAATTGTACTTCCCGATGCAATACCAATGATTAATGAAAGAAAGGCAAATATTATAGGGAAGGATGCTCCAACAGCTGCAAGTGCTTCTTTGCCAATAAAATTTCCTACAATTATGCTATCTACAATATTATAAAGTTGCTGAAATATATTTCCGAATAACATCGGAAGCGCAAACTTTAAAATTAATTTCCCTTCTTTTCCTTCTGTTAAATCTCTCATTGAAAATTTTTAGGACATGCAAAGCTGATTAAATTTAATTTATAATCAAAATTTAAATACTAATGTGACTACTTAAATAGAATAAAACATTAGGTTACATCATCTTTTTGATCAGAAAATTTTAGATAATAGGTTTTAACAATGATGTTTTTTAATTGTTTAACGGCTTCGTATATTTCTGTATAAGTTGTATAAAGAGGCGTAATTCCAAAACGGATATTATCCGGTTCTCTAAAATCAGGAATAATAACTTTACTTTCTATGTTAGGATCAATTAGAGCTTTACAAATTCTATACGCTTCGGGATGTTTCAATGAAATATGTGAACCTCTTTTTTTGGCATTTTTAGGTGTTCCCAGTTTGTATCCTAATGGTGCTAATTCTTGTTCAAACAAATCAATAAAATAATTAATTTGTTCTACACTTTTTGTGCGAATATTTTTCATTTTTGCATTTAGCAAAATATCAACAGCAGGTTCAATAGCAGATAGCGATAACATAGGTGGTGTGCCTGCCAGAAATTTTCGAATTCCTTCAGCAGGACGGTATTGCAATCCAAACTCAAATGGATTGTGTTCACCAAACCAGCCCCAGATAGGTTGTTGTAGTTTTTCTTGTAAATCTTTTCTTACATAGAGAAAAGCTAATGATCCGGGTCCACCGTTTAGATATTTATAGGTACAACCAATAGCTAAATCAGCATTCCATTGATTCAGTTCCAAAGGCACAGCGCCAACTGCATGACTTAAATCCCATAAAGTTAATGCATTATGGCCATGTGCCAACTGTGTTACTTTTTGCATGTCATACATAAAAGCACTTTTAAAAACTACATGAGATAAAGTGACCAAAGCAGTATTTTTGTTGATCTGGTTTTTTAGCTCAGCCATAGATACAGAAATTCCATCAGTTGATTTAGCAAGATTTAGTTTATGTTTATTACCAAACATTTCAATTAATCCTTGTAGCAAATAAATGTCTGAAGGAAAATTTAACTCATCACTAACAATTTCGGTTTTCTCATTTTGTAGTTTTAGTGCTCCATACGCCAGTTTAAACAGATTTACAGATGTTGAATCTGTAATAATGACCTCATCGGGTTGTGCACCAATTAGTTTAGCAATTTTAGCAGATATTTCTTGAGAACGTGTATACCATCCTTGATTCCAGCTGCGTATCAGTTGATTTCCCCACTCGTTATGAATAACATCATTAATTTTATCAGGAGTTTCAGTAGGTAAAGCACCCAAAGAATTTCCATCTAAATAAATTAAGTTAGGGTCATCCAATTTGAACTGAGATCTATATTTTTTTAATGGATCATTTTGATCCATTTGCTGTGCATACTGTTCAGAAAAAATATTCATATTATTCCTCTTTTGTTAAGATTGACAATGCTTTTGGTAAGATTTCTTGTACCCATAAAGCATACATTTTAGCTGAAGGATGAAGTCCGTCTTCGGCAAGTAAAGTTGAATCAGTTTTAGTTTTGCGCGATATATCCGTTATATTAACATATTGAACTCCTAGTTTCGTACTCTCTTCCAAATTCACTGTATTGAAAACCTCAATCTCTTTGGAAATGGTTGCAGCATCTCTTTCTTTGGCAAATGGAGTTACACTCCAGTCTGGAATTGAAATAACTATCACTTTATTTTGATCATTACCGGCAAACTTGATAGACTTGTTAAGTAATTGATTAAATTCTTTTCTGTAATTCTCTATACTACGACCGCGATACTGGTTGTTTACTCCAATCAGTAATGTTACTAAATCGTATTGATCTAATACTTTAGAAGTATCAATTCCTATAGATAGTTCATCTGTTGTCCAACCTGTTTTTGCTATGATTTGCGGTTCGGAAATGCTAATATTATTTTGTTTTAATGAATTTGCCAGTTGAATTGGGAAGCTTTCTTTCGTTGGAATACTTTGACCAATTGTATATGAGTCACCTAGTGCTAAATAGGAATATGATTTATTTTTCATTGTGTTGTTATTACAAGCAATTCCAAATATAGAAATAATGCTAATATAAATCAGAATATTACATTTCATAGGATAGATTTAAGAATCAGACAAATATTGATAAAGAAAGTAAAATCAATGTAATTCTCAGATTAGTCGCAGGACTCATTTTCTAATTCAGACCAAATAATTTCCTTAATCTTTGCATATCGACGGTTTCCTACTAACTTAGTGTCATTAATGAAAATTGTTGGTGTAGCATGAATACCGGCATTACGGATACTAATGGTAGTTTTGAGTAATCTATTCTCTATGGTGTTATTTTTCAGATAATTATCCAAAGCACCGCCAGCTGCAGTTAAATCCACAATAGAATTTCTTATTACCACTGTATCTAAATCTGGATAGTGAGCATTCATTTGGTCGAGATAAGAATCAAAAACCCCATTTTCATAAGCATAATATGCACATTTTGTTGCATATAGAGATTCCTCTTTAGAAGAATGTACCAGATATCTTATGACCAATTTTACGGCACCATTATCAATAAATTCATCTTTTAATCGATTATAGTTCTTCTCAAAAAAATCATTACAAGCTGAGCAATCAAAACGGGAATATAGGAATATTGTAACTGGTGCATCAAAATCTCCTATAACAATATCAGAATTATTAATAGTATTTAGATTTTCAATTCTTTTGTCTATCATAACTTCATAAACAAACTTATTTGTATTGTATACCTTACGATCTAGTTTATTTAATTTTAAAACGATAAAAATGACCAATATTAGAATAAGATTTATTTCAATTATAAGAAGTGTTTTTGTGAAATTTTTCATCTGTTTCTTTGGGGATTAACGATTAAGTTTTCGATTGTAATATCTGATTTCTTTATTTTATTAATCAAATTAATAAGGAGGTTTGATATTTTTTTATTTATAGTTTCATCTTTGTTATGATGGTTTATATTTAATGATAATACCTGCCCATAATTGTTTTTTATTGATACCTTAATACCTCTGGGTTCAATTTTCATAAAAGTCTTTTGTGTTTCTTGAAATGGCAGGTTACTTATTTGTTTATCTATTATATCTAATAACTCAAAAGATAACAATGCAACACTATCATCATTAAATGAGTTCACCATTTGGGTATTAAATTGTGAGATAATGCAGGTTACACTATCTTGTCTGATAATTAAAGCTTCTTTTTCATTATTATATCTGTATTCAAAAAATATTACCGTAATGTTTGATCTGTCAAATTTTTTTTCGAAAAGAAATAAGTTGTTACGCTTAATATCTGAGTAAGATAATACTTTTGGTTGAACGTTTTTTTTTATTGACTTCTGAATCTCTTTTTCCGATTCGTATTGATTCTTAAGTATAACAAGAACAGTAATTATTGCAATAATTATAATAAAAAGAATTGTTTTTCCATTAAAAGTTTTTTTGTCCATAAAACATTGGTTTTTGTTTTACTTGTTAACTTTTTTTAATAATGGCTCTATCATTTTATTGTAGTGCTTTGTAAATTCTTCCTTTTGTTTATTATTAAACAATTTTTCACCTTCTCCTGCTTTTCCCTTTCTAATAAATTGATCAAATATTTTTTTGTCTTCTGGTGGTTGATCTCCAAACATTTGTTCGTTTCGTTTCATATAGTCAAAACTACTGTATTTAATTGCTCTGTCTATCGCTTCTTCGCTAGGTGTTAATTGGCAGAATTCAATTATTTTATCAATCTCTCTGCGTTTGTTTTTTAATAAATCTTCATAACAGATGTAAAGTACGGGTAGTTTTTTCTTATTTCTAAACCATCCTTGGGTGTGTTTAAACCAAAACTTTGTTTTCAGACTTTTTTTAATGAAACTATCAAATTTCAGATCACTATGATTATAATTTTTTTGCTGATGATATAGAGATGTCAGCACATCCATTCCGTTTCGGTATACATATATTATTCTACCTTTAGTATTCTTCGAAAAATCCTTATAATAATCGTGGGTCTTAATTAAGCGAGGCGAAGGTAACTCAATAGGTTTCTGTTTTCTGAATGATGCATTTCGTATCCATGGCGAAACTTCATAAATGTGTTTAAAATTCATCTTACCATCGGTGGTAAGTTGATAAAGTATCATTTGCATAAGCGTGGTGCCTGACTTAGGATAAGATGCAATATAAATGTCGTCATCGCGCTCACCAAAAATCATTTTATATTGCTCAAAGCGCAACTTGTCTGCCTGTTTTGCAAATTTACTTGCAAATCTGCTTATTACTTTAAAAATTTTTAAAAGTATATTGGATAAAGCTCCATAACCAATGTATTCTATATTCTTTTCTATATTCTTTTCTGTATTCATTTTTAGAATAATAAAAAAGACTGCTCATTAGCTTAATTTATGAACAGTCTTGAGATGTTTTTAATCACATGAAGCACCTTCTTCAATAGCCATAGCTTTTACTGCTGCCCAGTTATCGAAATAGTCATTCCAATTGTCAGTTTCAGTTACTCCATTAACAGTATAAGTTAATGTGCCGTCATCACAGGCTACATAAGTGTAAGTAACCGAATCATAAGTCTCAGTTAAAGTACAGCATTCCTTGTCATCATCATCACTACAAGAGCTGGAGCCTACAAGTACTGCAATGGCTCCAAATAGCATTGCCATTAATTTAAGTGTTTTTTTCATAAAAAATTGTTAGTTAGTTTTGCCTACTCTAAATGCTTTTCGGCTTACCGCAACCTGCTCTATTATAGTTCAGGATTTAAATATTTCACAGTCTTTTTTGTGTCGTTTTATTCTTCTGTATCAAGCTATTTGCAGCTACAAATAATAAAAAAATACATTACTACTTCTTAAAAATAGTGTAAATAGATTAAAATCCAAATAAATCTAAATCTTGATAGAAAGATTCAATGTAAGAATTAATACATCATGTTAATCCAAAATCTTACAAATGAGTTTTTTACTTGTCTATAATTTTTTGCAACCACTGTATTTTTTGTTGTAATTATTTTTTAGTGCGGATTATGTATATGTATTAAAGAAAAAAGCCCCGAATAAATTCGAGGCTTTGTAAATAATTATTTGTTTATGCTTTGTCGAGCTCCACAGTAAAGTGTCTCATTATTGGGGCTTCATCAATAATTTTGAATCCTTTCGTTATTTGATCTCTTCGGTCGAAAACATTTTTTAGAGCAACCGCAATAACATCCATGTGATTATTGGTATAAACTCTTCTTGGAATTGCTAACCTAAGCAATTCAAGAGCAGGATAACGATTCTCGCGTGTTTCCGGATCACGGTCAGCTAGTAGTGTTCCTATTTCAACACCTCTTATCCCAGCTTCAAGGTATAATTCTACTGCTAATGTTTGTGCTATATACTGTTCTTTTGGAACATTTGGCAAGAATTTTTTAGCATTCACAAATATAGCATGTCCACCATAAGGTTTTTGAACTGGAATTCCATAATCTGTAAGTTTTTGACCTAAATAGGCCACTTGCTTAATCCTGGTATCGAGATAATCGAATTCAGTTCCTTCATCTAAACCTTGCGCTAGTGCATTCATGTCTCTACCCGACATTCCACCATAAGTAATAAATCCTTCGAAAACAATGTTAAATACAGTTGCCTTTTTAAAGGTTTCTTTACTTTTTAATGCAATAAAACCTCCCATATTCACAATAGCATCTTTCTTACTACTCATGGTCATTCCATCAGCATATGAGAACATCTCCTTCACAATCTCTTTGATGGTTTTATTTTCGTATCCTTTTTCGCGTTGTTTGATGAAATATGCATTTTCAGCAAATCGAGCAGAATCGTAATAAATAGGAATATTATATTTATCAGCAATTGCTCGTATTCCTTTCATGTTTTCTATAGAAACCGGTTGCCCTCCGGAAGAGTTACAGGTTACTGTTAAAACTATAAAAGGTATTTTTTCAGGGGTGTGCTCTTTGATTGTATTTTCAAGTTTAGTTAAATCCACATTTCCTTTAAAAGGATGCTCAACTTCGGTATCGAAAGCTTCGTCAATTGTGCAGTCTACGGCTTTTGCCTTACGAAATTCGATGTGTCCTTTTGTAGTATCGAAATGCGAGTTCCCCGGAATAATATCACCTTCTTTAACTGTTGCAGAGAATAATACATTTTCTGCAGCTCTACCCTGGTGAGTTGGAAGAAAATAGTCAAATCCCAGTAATTCCTTTACTTTATCCTTTAATTTATGATAAGATGATGCTCCGGCATAACTTTCGTCGCCAAGCATCATTGCCGACCATTGTTTGTCGCTCATTGCGCCGGTTCCTGAATCGGTTAACAGATCGATAAATACTTGTTCGCTTTTTAAATTAAATAAATTATATTTTGCTTCTTTAATCCATTTCTCGCGTTCTTCACGAGTGCTTTTTTTAATGGTTTCAACCATCTTAATTTTATATGATTCTGCAAATGGAAGTTCCATGATATATTTGTTTTATGATTTTAAAATATGTGTTAATTGAAAATAGATAATAGATAATGTACTCTATGAAAATAGAGTTACTAGAAGTGAAAAGAATCTCTCTTCTTAATGTTCAGGTAAACATTCTTTGCTGAAAATAATATGTTTTTTGATATCTTCATTCAGCAGACTTTTTATTCAGATACAAATATACAAGATTCTAAAATAATTGCATAAAATTAAATATTTTTGTGCAGGGTTAATAATAATACATCTTACATAATTTTCTAAAAATCAATATTCTAATGCAATATAAAGCTTTTTTAATCATTTTATTTACATGGTTTAGCTTCATTGTAAATGCTCAAACTGAAAAAACAGATTCTACAAATACAATAAAAACAAATGAAATTGATTCGATTAGTATTGATTCATTGCATGTTAAGGATACGATTTCAATAGTAAAAAGACCAGATATTATACCGGTGCTTCAAACCGATAGTGTTACAGCACATATTGATTCTACAGAATTATTACTTATTGAAGAAGTTGTTGCAGATTCTACAGAAATGCCTGATTCTGAAAAGTTAGCTGTTAAATCATACGAGCAGGTAATGGATTTTATCAGCGATTCCTTATTTTTTGAGCAGGCAGATACAGTTTACTACATTATGCACAATCTCAATCAACTTTTATCTTCCGATACAATAATTGCTAATGATACTACAAAGCAAGCAATTTACAGTTTAATGGAATATTCGAAAAAAGTGAATATCGATAGTGTGATTAATTATCTGAATACTAAGATTAAAAAAGATTCAGTAATAGATTATTCCGATTCTACAATAAGAATATACCGCGATTCTCTATTCAATGCGGTTCGCTTTTTAATTGAAAGTGTACCCGAGGATTCAGTTTACTTTTACTTTAAGAACATGGATCGTGATTCTGTACTCTTTTATACGGCACAAGATGAAATCGATTCTGTTCGGTTAAATTTGTATGATAACAGGGGCGAGGAAGCGGTTTTATGGATCGAGAAATCTGATATTGATGTTTTTAATCTTTATTTGGAAGATGGTATTTATATTGAAAAAGCAAGGCAGCAAAAGGTTGTAGATCCACGATTAGATGCCGGCTTTGAATTTCCAGAATTGAAAAAAGTTACTATACCAAACAAAATATTACCCATCTGGGATTTTGAAGGCTCAGCCGATATTAAGTTTAATCAGGGGTATGTTTCGGAATCATGGGCAGAAGGTGGTGAAAGTAGTATATCCACATTATCTATTTTAAAATATAGTGCAGATTACTCGTATGGAAAGATGCGAAATTTAGACACTGATGTAGAATATCGATTAGGCTATTTAAAAGCCGGAGATAACGAAATGCAAAAGAATGACGACAAATTTGAACTAAATGTAAAATATGGTAAACAGGCTTTTAATAATTGGTATTATAGTGGATTGTTAAACTTTAAAACGCAGTTTTTTGAGGGAAAAGAGTATGTTAACGATAGTACTGTGAATATTGTTTCTGAATTTTTATCTCCGGCGTATGTTGTATTTTCGCTAGGTTTGGATTATAAACCCACCAACAAATTAACAGTACTTATTTCGCCTTTAACTTCAAAATTTACAATTGTAGCAGATACAGTATCATATGATCAAACCCGGTTTGGTTTAGATAAAGATGAAATGATCAGGAAGGAGCTTGGTGCTTATGTTAAAATAATTTCTAAATTAAAGTTTAGTAATAATATTAAGCTGGAAAACAAACTAAATTTCTTTACCAATTACAGTAAAAATCCTCAAAACGTAGATGTTGACTGGGAATTGAATCTGGGTGTGCAATTAACGGATTACATCACAATGTCGGTAAATACGCATTTTATTTATGATGATGATGTGGATATACCGGTATTTGAAGATGGAGTACAAGTTGGCATAACTAAAAAAGCCCAGTTTAAAGAACTCTTTGGAATAGGATTTACGTACAGTTTTTAATCTTTTGGTATATCTACGCGTTTTCTTTTCCAGCGCTTATGTGACCATAGCCAGTCTTCCGGTTTTTTTCGAATAACTTCTTCAAGCCTATTCATGTATGTTTTTGTAACCGCACCTTCTTCAAGCGTTGCAGGGTTTTCAAGTAACTTTTCTGCAGTAAGTTGATAATACCCGCGTTTAATGCGCTGTATATCCAAATAAATTAAAGGATAGTTGTAATTTTTTGCGTATTTCTCGGGTCCGTGCAGGCATGCAGTATCCTGATTCATAAAATTAACCCAAATTGCTTTTTTTGTTGATGATGGACTCTGATCGGCAACTAATAAAAAAATACAGGTTTGATTTTTAAAATTTTCGAATGTTTCACTGGTCTTATAGATCGATTTTAAAAGTGTTCCGTTTTCGGCTCGTGTTCTTTTTACAAAATTGTCGATATATTTATTTGAGAGTGGTTTATAAATAGCAATAGCACGATGTTTTATTTGCAGACTTCCTGCTAATGCTCCCCATTCCCAGTTGCCATAGTGTCCGGTTACACCTATAACACTTTGCCCTTGCTTATGATACTCATCTAAAATTTCAGGATTAATAATTTTAAATCTCTTTTTAACCTGTTTTGTTGATATGGTAAATGTTTTAATACTTTCTACAATAATGTCGGTAAGGTTTCGGTATGTTTTTTTTGCAATTGAGTTTATCTCTTTCTTAGATTTTTCCGGAAATGATTTTTTTAAGTTCTGTATAACTACACTTTTCCTGTATTTAAATACACGATAAAATAAAAATGATAAGAAATCTGAAAAGGGGTAGAGTATCCAAAACGGAATAATAGCAATAAAATAAATAGAAGCTAGAAATATGATATAAACTAAGTACTGCATTTTTTAAGGAATTGGGCTGCGAATTTACTAAAAATGATTTAGAACTAGTTAGTATTGTTTAATCGATCTACATATTTTTGAAGAAGAATTTGCTTATGTGCATCAGCTTTGAGTTGGCGCTCTTTATAATCAGATCGTGATTCGGAAGGTCTTTTAGGATCAAATAAATCGGATTGTTCAAGTTCTTGCTGATATTCATCTTTGAAATAGAAATTAACAAGAAGTTCGGGTTTTAGTTTCCACACCTTAATGGTTTTATCGCTCGAAGCACTTAAAATATATTTGTTATCGTTGCGAATGGCAACATCATTTACCGGCATAGTATGTCCGACATAGGTATGGATTTCTTTACCACTCACAACATCCCAGAGTTTAACTGTGGCATCGTATGATCCGGAAACAAGAAGTTTGTCGTTCGAACTAAATTGAATACTCATCACGCTTCGTTCGTGGTTTGTTAAAACGTGAATAATATTCATTGTATTTAAATCCCATATTTTTATGGTTCCCTCACGTGAAGCACTGGCCAGATACTTGCCATTATGGCTAAATGCCAGCGCGTAAACATTTCCGCTATGTGCCGGGAAAGTATGTATTAATTCAAAATTATCGAACGTGTAAATATCTATGTATCCATTTTGCGATCCACTGGCAATTAAATTTGTTGCTTTGGAATAAGCAGTGGCCATAACACTTTTTCTGTTATTCTCGAAAATATGTATGGTGCTGCCTTCTGCTACATCCCAGAGTCTGAAATCATTATCGAACGATCCGCTAACCATAAATTTTGCATCTGCTGATAAACCGATTGACCACACGGCTGTTGTATGGCCGGATAAAGATTTTATATAAGTTCCGTCGTTTTGCCAAACATTTACAGTTTTATCCCCACCACTAAAGAACAGATCCCCAGCAGTTGAGTATTCAAGTTCATAAATCGTAGCGTAATGTCGTTGAATAGTTTTTACTGGCTCAAACGTTTCAAAATTCCAGAGGATGATCTTTTCATCTTTCGAACCGCTAATGAACTGTTTCCCATCCGGACTAAAAGCAACAGAATGCACCTGGTCGGTATGTTCTTTTAAGGTTGTAACTAGTGATTCGTCTTCCTGCGCTAAAGTTTGGATAGTTACAAAAGCAAACAGGACCAGAAAAAAGTTTCTAAGTTTACCGGAATATATCATAAAATTACATCTTGTAATTATCTTCCTTTGTCGATGAAGTATTTGGCTACAATCATTCCGCAGGCCAATGTTCCTCCTACGGCTATTCCAAGATTTACACTGCTAGCACTATTGCTTGTAAAATTATTAGGATCGTTTACCAGAATTAATGTAGCTGTTGCAACGGCTAATCCTCCTGCTACGTATAGCATTAAATTATCATTCTTTTTTCTGCGTCGCTTTAAATACGCATAATCAATATCAGTTTGTGAGTTGAAGTTGATCACCTGATATTTAAATTGTTGATAATTGTTGTTGAGCTTAATTTCCGAAGTATTATTCGTGTTAAATAATAATGTGCTTGAACTGTTTGGTTCAATTGCAAATGAAAATTTAAATATTAGCAAACAAAATATAACGAATACAATCTTTCTCATTTTTTCTAATCTCATTAATTGCAGCGAATACCTTATAAATCAAAACTACTATAAATAGCCTTAAAATACCAAATTTTAAAGATAATAATTATCAACTATTTACACATATTGTCTTCATTAAATATGATGAGATGTTAATAAATGGTTTTGAAATGAATAAAAAAAATGATAAATGTTAAACAGTTATGTTATAAAATGAAATAACCTGAAGACTTTATGTTATGTTTTAAGTTTGTTAATTCTCCTTTATTGATCGATATTATTTACTTTTTTCCACCAAGTAAAAAACTCCTTATCGGAAATAATTTCTTCTCCAAACTGTTCCTGGTAAATATTTTTTTCTTTTTCGGTAATATGTCTTTTCTGAATATGATAATTCCAATCATTCCGCACCGGAATGTAATATCCGCTTAATAAATTGTGAGTTGGTTTAAAAAATATTTCTTGTGTTGACATAACAATTCGATTTTATTGGTTAAACAAAATCTGATGATATATAATTTGTAAGATGATATTTACACAGTGTAACACAAAATATATACCAATATGCTATTGTTTAGGTTGTTATGACAAAATGTCGTGGATGATTAAAACCAAATATCAATAATAAGTTCGGTAATAGTAAAAACTGCAAAAATTACACTGGCGATACCGTTGGTTGTAAAAAAAGCGACATTAACTCTGCTTAAATCATTTGGTTTTACAAGCGTATGTTGATAAAACAAAAGTCCAATAAAAATAGTTGAACCTATCCAGTAGATCAAACCAAATTCTCCCAAATAGCCAGCTGTAAGCGTAAGGAGAGCTGATAAAACATGAAGTAATGTAGATGCATTTAATGCTCCTTTTTTACCAAAAAATACAGGAAACGATTTGAGCTCTTCTTCTTTGTCAAAATCTAAATCCTGTAAAGCATAGATAATATCAAAACCACTTACCCAAAGTAAAACAACGAATGAATAAAGAATAGGAATCAAAGCAAATTCTCCTGTAACTGCAAGATATGCGCCAATTGGAGCTAACGATAATCCTAAACCTAAAATTAAATGACACAACGCAGTAAATTTTTTGGTAACACTATATCCCAGTACAATTAACAATGCAATCGGCGATAATTTAAACGTTAAGCTATTAATAAAGTAGGTTGTAGCAATAAATAGTAATGAGTTAATAATAACAAACAAAAGAGCCGAATTTGCTTTGATAATACCCGCAGGAATCTCGCGAATAGCAGTTCTGGGGTTTTTAATATCTATATTCCGATCGATAAAGCGATTAAAAGCCATTGCTGCATTTCGGGCAAAAACCATACACAGGATTACAAATAAAAAGAGTTTCCAATCAAATTCTGCTTTGGCCTGCCCGTCCGGCAGGCGGGTTTGATGTAAAGCCAAAAAATAACCTATTAAAGCAAAAGGCATTGCAAAAATGGTATGGCTGAATTTTACTAGTGAAAGGTAGTTCTTTACTTTTTTTATCATTCCGAATTAATCTGTTATTAGCCTGTATATTCTACTCCAGCGATAATTGAATTAACTTTTCTTTGTAGATATCATAGTTTTCTTCATCAAAGCAAACAAAAAAAACGGTTTTTAGTTTTTTGTTTTCCTGTAAAAATTTATTCACTGTCCGAATTGCAATTCCTGCAGCCATTGTTTTCGGGAATCGGTAAACACCGGTGCTAATGTTAGGAAAGGCAATTGTGCTCAGCTTTTTCTTTACAGCAATTTGTAAACTATTTTTATAACAATTGGCTAATAATTCTGGTTCATTTTGTTCTCCACCATGCCAAACCGGTCCGACAGTGTGTATCACATATTTTGAAGGTAAAAGATATGAACGGGTTATTTTCGCTTGGCCGGTTTCACAACCATTTAATGATCGGCATTCTTCCAATAGTTCTGGTCCTGCGGCCCGGTGAATAGCGCCATCAACGCCACCTCCACCTAATAATGATTTGTTGGCAGCATTGACTATTGCATCCACTTCCATTTTCGTTATATCACCTTTTACCAGTTCTATTTGTGGCATATTATCTTATTTGTGCGTTCAACTCTTTTTCAAAAACCTGTATAAATTTATTCATTATCTTATCAATCTGCTTATCGGTAAGTGTTTTATTTTCATCCTGTAAAATAAAACTTACCGCATACGATTTTTTATTCTCGCCTAACTGATCTCCCTCGAAAACATCAAACAGAGATACTTTTTTAAGCAGTTTCTTTTCTGTTTTTGTAGCAAGCTCTTGAATTTGTTTAAATGTAACCGATTTATCAAGCAATAAAGCTAAATCTCTTCTTACTTCAGGATACTTTGGAATTTCGGTAAAGCGTATACTGCTCTTTGCCGATTGTTTAACCACATGGTCCCAATTGAACTCGGCATAATAAACCGGTGTATCAATATCAAAAGATTTTAAAATTTTCTTAGATAACGTACCGAAATAAACCAAATCTTTGGTGTTGTAAGAATAGTTTAATCCTTCGGATAATATATCGGACGAGTGATCACTACTTTCTATTTTATTGGTATCAATGCCCAATTTTGTTAAAACATTTTCGATATATGATTTTAACATGAAGAATGTTGTAGGTTCTTGCTGTGTTGTCCAACTTTCGTCTGTTTTGTTTCCTGTTAAAAACAGAGCTAGATGTTTCTCCTGATCATATTTATTTAACGGATTTTCATCGTCTGTTTTATTTAGATAATAGCAGTTTCCAAACTCGTAAAGTTTTAAATCAGGGTTTCTACGATTTCTGTTATACATTACCGATTCTAAACCACCAAAAAGTAAGGTTTGACGCATTACATTGAGGTCGTTACTTAGCGGATTATAAATCTTAACCAGATTATCGGGTGAATATTTTTCTAAACCATTGTAATAATCAGCTTTGGTTAGCGAGTTGCACATAATTTCATGAAAACCATTGGCCGATAGAATATCTGAAATAGTATTTTGTATTTGCTCTTTATCCGGTTTTTGAGAGTAAGATAAACTAGAATTTACATGCTCTGATATTTCAACATTATTGTACCCGTAAATACGTAATACTTCTTCAATAACATCTGCTTCTCGTTGTACATCAACGCGGTAGGTTGGTACTTCGAGGCTAAACTTTTCATCATCTTCTTGAATGATTTTAATATCTAGCGATGCGAGAATGCTTTTAACCTGATCCTTTGCAATTTCTTTACCAATTAATCTTTTAAGATTTCTGAAGGTAAGATCCACTTTGTAATCCTGAACAGGTTCCGGATAAACATCAACAATTTCCGATGAAATTTCTCCGCCTGCTAACTCTTTTATTAGTAATGCTGCTCTTTTTAAAGCATAAACCGTAATATTTGGATCAGAACCACGCTCAAAACGGAACGAAGCATCTGTGTGTAAATCGTGTCGTTTAGCTGTTTTTCGAACATAAACCGGGTTAAAATGAGCACTTTCAATAAAAACATTTTTTGTCCTTTCGGTAACGCCCGATTTAATTCCTCCAAAAACACCTGCAATACACATGGCATCTTTTATATTGCAAATCATTAAATCTTCCGATGAAAGTTTTCTTTCTTGCTCATCGAGCGTAATAAAAGGGGTTCCTTCGGATAATGTTTTAATAATTACTTTGTTCCCTTCAATTTTATCTGCATCGAAAAAGTGCAACGGCTGGCCCGTTTCATGCAACACAAAGTTTGAAATATCTACTAAATTATTAATAGGATTTAAGCCAATAGCTTTTAACCTGTTTTGCAACCATTCTGGTGATTGGCCAACTTTTACATTCGTAACCGTAACACCAGTATATCTCGGGCATGCTTTTTTATCTTCAATTTCAATATCAATATGTAAGTTTGTATTATCTACTTTAAAATCTTCAACAGAAGGTTTAATTAGGTTTGTTTTTAAAAATGCTGCCAAATCTCTGGCCGTTCCAATATGAGAAGCACCATCAATTCGATTTGGTGTCAATCCAATTTCAAAAACAGTATCTTTCTCTATTTTAAAGTATTCTCGTGCAGGCATTCCAACCTGAGCACTGTCGTCAAGAACCATAATACCATCATGCGAGGTTCCCAGTCCGATTTCATCTTCGGCACAAATCATTCCTTCTGAAGGTTCGCCGCGCATCTTAGCTTTTTTAATCTTAAAACTTTCATCGCCGGAGTAAAGTGTTGTTCCTACAGTTGCAACAACTACTTTTTGTCCTTCGGCAACATTCGGTGCTCCGCAAACAATTGGCAATTCATTTCCGGTTCCTACATCAACTGTTGTAACAGATAGTTTATCGGCATTAGGATGCTTTTTGCATGACGTAACTTTTCCAATAACTAATCCTTCTAACCCTCCTTTTACACTTTCAAACTCTTCAACTCCTTCAACTTCTAATCCTGTATCGGTTAATATTTCAGCGATTTGATTAACCGATAAATCTGTTTGAATATAATCTTTAAGCCAATTGTATGAAATCTTCATTATTTAACTGTTTTATCTTATACATTTATAACGAAATGCAAAAATATAAAAAATTGGGCAGGAAATCGTAATTGATTGGTTAGAATAAGTTGTGGTCAGGTTTTAATAATTCAAAACTATTGGTAACTTTAAACACAAACTTTAATTATTAGTATTATGTTACCAGACTCATCTTATTTATTGGAAAGAACAGAAATAAAATTACCATTAATAGCATTTTATGATGCTCCGGAAACAAAGTTGTTTGAACCAACAATTAAACCAAATAAACAAGGCCATGCTTGCATGTACTCCTTTTACAAAAAATGGTTAAAAGGCGAAACTGTAATTCTTACCAGGGATAATTTTGGATGTGGCGGAGCTGCTAATCATCTTTTTAATCAACCGATGCGATCACATGAGGAGTTTGTTTCTTTTTTGGCTGATGACGAAGGATTAAAAGCAAATCATGAATTAATGGACGAGTGGGTAAATGCCTCACAATCTTACAAGCCTGAACATGATATA
Organism: Bacteroidota bacterium; assembly: GCA_020444275.1. GTDB lineage: Bacteria > Bacteroidota > Bacteroidia > Bacteroidales > UBA12077 > UBA12077. The sequence goes on from JAHLLG010000002.1 coordinate 152,667, forward strand.
TTTTATACGGTCCTCTAAAAGCAGAAGTTTATGACTATGCAAAAACAATAACTTTTTTGGTTAATCCCGACCAGTTAAGTATGCTTATGATTGGAGCGCAATATTATGCTAAAACAACTGATCCTGAACCTGTAATAGCACCTTTTGGTTCGGGTTGTATGCAATCTGTTTCGTTATTTAAAAATTTGGATGTGCCACAGGCCATTATAGGAGCAACTGATATGGCCATGAGAAAATTTCTGCCACCTGAAATACTGGCTTTTACGGTTACAAAACCCATGTTCGCAAATCTTTGTAAACTGGATAAAAACAGCTTTTTAGAGAAAGGATTTATAAAGCAGCTAAAGAAAGTAAGAGGGAAAAATAGTAGTAGTTAGAAAAAATGAATCAACAAGTTTTATAACATTAACTGCTTACTGCTTTAAATATACATGCATTGCCATTCCACAGAGTTTCTTCAATAAAAAGTTCATAGGAAGGATTCATGGCTTTTAATAAACTTTTTAATGGATTTATACAATAGATGCGGCAAGGTGCAGTTGTCTGCATTTTTTTTGCCAGTGCACATAGGAGGCATCTTTCGCCTGTTGCCTTAAATTCATCCGTATTTTCCTTTACATCCCACTGAATACAACCAAATAATTCAGAAAATTTTTCAAACAACTCTTTAGGAGTGCTAATATTCAATTGGTTTAATTGAGCAGGTGCGGTTAAACTTTGCTGAATGCGTTTGTTTTCTGTTACCTGATCAAGAATGCCGGCTTTATGAAATTCTTTTACTGCATCTGCCATTACCGATGCATAGAATAATTGTAATGTTTTAAGATTATTTTCCATAATTTTAATGTTTTGTTTTGATACAAATGTCGGATTTACAGTAATATTGTAAAATAGTGATCAATCATCATTTTTTATGTCACGAGAAGTTCAACAATTAATTCAAGATTATCAGAAGTATTTGGCAACCTTAACGTGCAGTGCCGATGAATCTGATTATAATTCTTTTAATAAGACCAAAGAGTTGCTTTTACGAATTGCTGAAGTTGAAAATAGTGCATTAGCTGTATATGATATTAACAAAAGGAATTATGCGCTGGTTAAAACTAAATTCGATAATCAGCTTTTATATCCAATGAATGAGGCATATAAAAAAGGACCTGAGTATTTTCTAAACCTGATGCCTGTAGAAGATTTAAAATTTACATTAGATACCATGAAGAGAGGAATGGAGTTTCTTCATGATTTAGCCGCCCAAGCTAGAAAAGAGTACAAATTAATATTCGAATTCAGACTTTCGGATCCGGCAGGAAATCTGTTTCGATTTATACAACAATGTGTAGTTTTGGAACAGGACAGAAATGGCAAAATATGGTTAGTTCTTATACTGAATGATTTAATTCCAAATCGCGCTTCAGATGACTTGCTGTTTCGAAAATTGATTCATATCCCAACAGGTAAAATTTGCCTGTTTCATGATGATACAGAAAAGAGCTCCAGTAAATTGCTTTCTCAAAGAGAGATGGAGGTATTAGGTTTGCTATCACAGGGATTACAAAGTAAGGAAATTTCTGATAAACTCTTTATAAGTGTGAATACGGTGAACAATCACAGGCAAAAGATTATCGAAAAAATGAAAGTGGAAAATACACACGAAGCTATTGTTTATGCAAAACAAATAGGGATAATATAAATTATGGAATCTTCAAGAGATTTAGGTATCTTTGTTCATTAATTTATTGGAGAAGAAAAGATGAGTAAACCGTTAATTTTAGTAACAAACGATGATGGAATAAATGCCAAAGGAATTGGTGCGTTGATGGACATTGTCAAACCTTTAGGCGAAGTAGTTGTTATGGCGCCATTTCATGGTAACTCAGGTATGTCTCATGCAATAACAGTTAAGGTTCCTTTACGGTATAAAAAGTTGCGCGAAGAGGAAAATTTAGTGGTTTATGGTTGTAATGGAACTCCGGTTGATTGTGTGAAGTTGGCCGTAAGTGAGGTGCTGCACAGAAAACCTGATGTTCTGGTTTCTGGCATTAATCATGGATCTAATGCATCGATAAGTATAATATATTCGGGAACAATGGGAGCTGTTATTGAGGGTTGTGTGAATGAAATACAATCGGTTGGTTTTTCATTGCTCGATTATGCGAGCGATGCTGATTTTTCGCAAATTGTGGATCATGGTAGAAAAATTGTTTCTAATGTTATTGAAAATGGTTTGCCGGAAGAAACATGTCTGAATGTGAATTTTCCCGCCGTAAAAAAAGAAGAGATAAAAGGAGTAAAGCTTTGTCGCCAGGCAAAAGGAATGTGGAAAGAAGAGTTCGATAAACGCATTGATCCACGCAGTGGCGAATATTTTTGGCTTACCGGATATTTTGAAAACCGTGAAAATGGTTCGACCGATACAGATGAATGGGCACTGAGTAATAATTATATTTCCATTGTTCCGGTTGAAGTAGATTTTACGGCTTATGATAAAATGAATCACTTTAAAAAGTGGAATTATGAAATCTAAATATGATAAACTTCAGCTGGGATTAATTCTGGGAATTCTGGCTCCTGTTTTAACGATGGTAATTATTTATTTTGCCAAGTTTACCAATTATCACTTTTCAGAATTAATTGATTTCTTAGTAAAAAAGAAGGTATTTACCAAAATTGTAAGTTTGTGTGTTATTCCCAACCTTGCACTTTTTTTCTTCTTTCTGAATAAATACCTGTACAAATCGGCAAGAGGTGTATTATTAGCAACCATTCTATTTGCCATATTTGTTTTCGTAACCAAATTTGTTTTATAAATGAAATATTACATAATTGCAGGCGAAGCTTCCGGCGATTTGCATGGATCAAACCTGATGAAAGGATTAAAAATGGTTGACTCCGAAGCCGATTTTCGATTTTGGGGTGGCGATTTAATGCAAAAACAAGGTGGTAAATTGGTTAAGCATTATAAAGAAACTGCAATTATGGGATTTGCCGAGGTTTTAATGAATTTAGGCAAGATCAAAGGATTTTTTAAAGAGTGTAAAGCAGATATTACATCATACCAACCCGATGTATTAATATTAATTGATTATCCCGGATTTAACCTTCGCATGGCAGAATTTGCCAAAGCGATTGGATTGAAAACGTACTACTATATTTCGCCAAAAATTTGGGCATGGAAAGAGTCCAGAATCAAAAAAATCAAGGCATTTGTCGATAAAATGTTTGTGATTTTTCCGTTTGAGGTAGATTACTTCAAAAAGCATAATTACCCGGTTGATTACGCAGGAAACCCACTCTTGGATGCTGTACAGGAGAAGATCGATGAAAAAGGTAGTTTCGAAGATTTTATTAGACTAAATAACCTGGAGAATAAACCGGTAATTGGAATTCTTGCCGGTAGCAGAAAACAGGAAATTGATAGAAATCTGGGAATTATGTTAGAAATAATTCCTCACTATAAAGATTATCAGTTTGTAATTGCTGCGGCACCTTCCATTGAGCCGGATTATTATACCAGGTTTGTAGAAGGACATAATGTAAAAGTAGTTTTTAACCAAACGTACGAAACGCTAAAGCATTCTACGGCTGCATTGGTAACATCAGGTACGGCAACATTGGAAACGGCTCTGTTTAATGTCCCGCAGGTTGTTTGTTATCGTGCCGGAAACCTTTCTTATTTTATTGCTAAGCAATTTGTTAAACTCGAATACATTTCCTTAGTGAACCTAATCATGGATTCCGAGGTGGTTAAAGAACTAATACAATTTGATATGAATCCAAAAATGGTTAAGAAGGAATTGGATAAAGTACTTTTTGATACATCCAATAGAGAACGCATGTTAAATGATTATCAAAGACTTAGGGAAGTGTTGGGAGGTACAGGAGCATCAGAACGTGTAGCAAAATTGATTTTTGATTATCTTAAAAGCTAATCTAGCTTTATGAGTTGTTCTTTTGCTCTTTCATTAACATATTCAATAGTTTCGGGCGTACCTTTATAGAAAACATTACCATCTCTTAAAATTTCTGCATTTATAGATTCTTTACTATAGATAAAGCAATCTCCCATGGTTTCAGATTTTACAATAACGTGGTTTGCTTTATATTCCTGCGCATTAATAGTGTATGATGCCCGTGCCCAAAATTTAAATGTATCGGTATTTCCCTGGATTGAAAAAGTGCCTCCTGAAGTGCCTGAATTTACAACGTAACAGTAATGGCTATTTAGCAATATATTCATCTCTGAATAATCATCAATAGCGAGAAAATAGATGTATGGTGAGAACAGGGTATCCAGACAAGAAACTTTGCACGGTGCTCTTAATTCAAATCGTTGCAGGGTATCAATAGAAATGTAGAGTTTAATTCTATCGTAATCTCTTGACCATCGAGCAGAATTGGAGTTGTTAATGGTTAGGTTTTTATCATTATCAAGTGTGAATTGTAAATTAGGAATAAGATTACTTCCACCTTCAACCTTAATTTTACATAGGGTATCCTGCAAAAGAAATATTTCAAAAATGTCTTCAACATAAATGCGGTCGAACTCATTAATCTCAATATCTTTTGTTATAATATCTCCAGCATTAAACAGCGCATCATCGCACGATAAAACAGAAAATAAAAGCACTATGTAAATCCAGTTTTTCATTAAATTCTAATTATAGCATTGTGATCATATAATCATTTTACCTTTTAATCATTAAAAAACATAACCAATTCCCCATTCAATAAAGCTTGCCTTGGCCCAGTGCGATTTTAACGTATAATTAATTACAAAGTTATTGAACCTGTAGCGTAAACCAATCCGGCTATATATTGGTGCCAGCACTTCAACAGGCGCATAAATATATCCTCCAACATTAATTACCATCGAAATATTACCTAAAACGATATCATGACCGGCATGTAAGCCAACTTGATATAGATCAGTATTTATAATATCAGCTTTATCATTATGATCAGAAAACTGCCTGTTTGTTCCATCAAAAAAGATGTCAGTTCCTATATTCCATCTTCCTTTAAGTGAATAGTTCCGATTAAAATCGAAAATTAACGAAGAGGCATAATAGTATCCCGGCTGATATCTCGATTTTGTCTTTATGCCTCCGGCATATATTAGCGTATATTCATTTTTTTTATTTATATCCGGTAACTCAACCTGATTAGCTTCAGGAGGGAGGTTTAGTTCATAAAATAATCCAACCGAACCGGATAATATGTTTAAACCTTTATTGGGAGATGTTATTTTTCCGTTTGACATATGTGTAAAACGAACACTATTCATTAATGATAATCTTTTTGATAGCGGAATCCTGGATTGCAAACTAAAGTCGAGGAAAATATTAAATTTAGAACCAATGGCCAGATTCTGAGGGTTTTCGCTAATGTCGAAAGTTTCTGTAATATAAGATGCACCAAAGGCAAATTGCCAGCTTACATTTGCTTTGTTAGATTGGCCTAAAACTGGAACTTTTACATAGGTGTATAAAGCATTTGCATAACCAAACACTTCATTGTTACCCAGGTTCGATCTATAGTAACCTAAACCATAATAAGGGTATCGATACAGTTGATTCCAATAATTTTTTCCATAGGTTGGTTTGGTTATTTTGATATCGAAGGTGCGTATATGATCTTCCAAAGTATATTCAATAGATTTATGGTGTGGCATTACAAAACCATAACCAATATCCGTTTCTATTCCAAAACCATCAGATGTTAAACTAGAAAAAAGTTGACTCTTTGCATGATAAGATGACAACAGAACAATGAAAAGAATGATATATCGTTTTAGTTTCATTTAATGGATTTGGAAAATGAAATACAAAATTAACACTTGATTTTGATTAAAAAATTTAAAAGCTAAATTTGTGTTCAAATAAAGGAAAAATCATGTATACGCTTTTAAAAAAAGAAATTAGCGGGTTTTTTAGCACTCTTACAGGTTACATTGTAATCATTGTATTTTTGATTATAAACAGTCTTTTTATGTGGGTATTTTCTGGCGCTAACAATGTATTAGACGCCGGATATGCAACTCTTGATACATTGTTTACTATTGCTCCCTGGGTGTTTCTGTTTTTAGCGCCTGCAGTAACTATGCGCATGTTTGCTGACGAAAAAAGATCGGGAACAATGGAGCTTTTGCTTACACGTCCGTTATCAGATTTTCAGATCATTTTTGCAAAATATCTGGCAGGATTAGTTCTTGTATTGTTCTCTTTGTTACCAACGCTTATCTATTTTTATTCAGTTTATCAATTGGGAAATCCTGTTGGAAATATTGATACGGGAGGAACCTGGGGTTCATACATCGGACTGTTTTTTCTTGCTGCTATTTATGTAGCTATTGGAGTTTTAGCCTCTTCGTTTACAGAAAATCAGATTGTTGCATTTATTATTGGAGTGCTTCTAAGTTTTATGCTTTATATCGGATTCGATTATCTGAGCGAATTGTTAATTTTTAAAAACATCGATGGTTTTATTATAAATCTGGGAATAAACGAACACTATAAATCAATGAGCCGCGGTGTGATTGATAGCCGGGATATGATTTATTTTATTAGTGCAATTGCTTTTTTTCTTTTAATTACCAAAACCATATTGCAGAGTCGAAAATGGTAAAACCGGAAAAAATGAAGAAAAACCTAAAAAGTCAGAATATTGTTCAGCTAATTATCGCTCTTCTGATAATACTGCTTGTTAATTATATTTCATCCAATACCTATTTTCGTTTAGATCTTACATCTGATAAACGATATACATTATCAGAAGCGACACATGAGGTGCTGGATTCATTGGATGATATTGTGTATGTGAAAATTTATCTGGATGGCGATATGCCCATTGGTTTTCAACGAATGCAAAAATCGATCTATGAATTAATGGATGAATTCCGGGTTATTGCAGGAAGTAATATTCAATATCAGTTTATAAATCCTTCGGAATCTAGCAGTGAGTCTGAAAGAAATGCCATGTATCAGGAACTGTATGAGCGGGGCTTAAATCCAACCAATGTAAAAGATCGCGATGAAGAAGGTGGCGTGGCTGAAAAGATGCTATTTCCGGGAGCCATAATTACATATAAAGAAAAAGAAACGCCTGTTAATTTACTGGTAAATAATCCTGCATTTTCGGCAGAGCAAAATTTGAATAACTCAATTCAGGCACTGGAATATGAATTTGTTGACGCTATTCGAAAAATTACAACGAAGAAAAGAAAACGAATTGCTTTTATTGAGGGGCAGGGCGAACTGGATGAATATTACACGGGTGATATCACAAGAGCTTTAAATGAATATTATGACATAGACCGCGTTACGATAAAAGAGTATGTTAATATCCTGGAACTTTATGATGCGATTATTATAGCTGGTCCAACACAGGAATATACCGAAAAAAGCAAGTTTATTGTCGATCAGTATATTATGAACGGAGGTAAGGTGTTATGGTTCTTAGAGTCAGTAAAAGTGAGTATGGATAGCTTATCGACACGCAGTTCTACCTTTGCTTTAATGAACGATGTAAATCTCCGTGATCAACTTTTCAAGTATGGAGTTCGTGTTAATCCAAATGTTATTCAGGATGTGCAGTGTGCTGTAATTCCTGTGAATACAGCCGTAAGGGGTTCTCAGCCTAAATTTGCTCCGGCACCATGGTTATATTTTCCTTTGTTGGTTGCTCCGGATAATAATCCCATTACCAAAAACTTAAATATGATTAAGGCAGAGTTTCCGAGTGTTATTGATCTGGTTGGAAATTCAGAAATTCATAAAAAGGTTATTCTTTCATCATCTGCTAATTCAAGAGTTTTAAATGTCCCATTGCTCGTGAGCTTGCAGGAAGTGAAGGAACAATTAGATCCTCGCATGTTTAATCAACCTGGTAATCCTATTGCAGTAGTTCTTGAAGGTAGTTTCGAATCGGTATTTAAAAACCGGTTAATAAATCAATACCTGAATGGACAGCAACTGGAGTTTAAAGAAAAGAGCGAACCAACCAAAATGATTGTAGTTTCTGATGCTGACATCATTCGCAATGATATTCGCAGAAGAGCAGACGGTATATTTATTACACCACTTGGTTATGATCGGTATACCAAGCAAACATATGGTAATAAAGAATTTGTGATGAATGCTGTTCATTATTTAATTGATGAAAGTGGTATACTCGATATTCGTTCGCGAGAATTTAAACTCAGATTACTCGATAAATCTAAAATTCTGGAAGAACGAACCAAATGGAAACTTATAAATGTTGTTTTTCCTGTAGTATTTATACTGATTTTTGCAGTCCTAGTATCATATTTGCGAAAGAAAAAGTACACAGGATAATCAGCGATGAATCAGTTAACAAATGTATGCATAACAACATGAAAAACTTGAAACTTTATCTCATTCTGGCTGTTTTAATTATAATAGCAGGAATATTCTATTTTTCAAACAATAAGGGAACGCTAAATCTTCGTGTTGCCGACTTTTCTGTTGATCAATACCAGGATATTACAAAAATAGAGATTATTTCACCTCAAGAAAAGTTAAAACTTGAATTAACAAATAACCAGTGGAAAGTTAACGACAAATATTGGGCAACAGAAAAATATGTTAAGAATCTGCTTTTAGCTTTAAACAGGTTAACGATTTTATCACCGGTTTCAAAAGCTGAAAAGGAGCAGGTGGCTTCTATTTTAAAAGCCGATGGAATGCTTGTAAAAGTGTATAAAAACAGAAGAACGGTTAAAGAATTTTATGTGAGCAAACCTTCAATGAATCAGGAGAAGACCTATATGATGATGAAAAAATCATCAGAACCATTTATTGTTAGTATTCCGGCTTTTAGAGGATTATTGGCAGATCTTTTTATAACGGACGAAAACTACTGGCGTAACAAAACCATTTTTGATTACGAACCGCAAAATATTAAAAGTATAAGAGTCGAATATCCAGAAGAGCAGATAAAATCCTTTCAGGTTAACAATTACAATGATGGAACGTTTGCCGTTCAAAATCTTGTTGAAACGAAATTTATTGAAGATTTTGATGTAGAAAAAGTAGCACGATATTTTACCTATTATCAGCGAATTGTTTTTGAAGATGTGGTTCGTGATTTATCACAAGGTAAAATTGATTCTGTATTAAAAGCAACACCATATTGTATTATTACAGTTAAAGATGATTCAGACGAGGAGAATAAGATTACTATTTACCGCAAGCCATCCGAAAAAAAATACGATGAGTTCGGGCAGGAGCTAAAATTTGATTACGACAGAGCATACGCTTCATTTAATCAGAATAAAGAATTAATCATCATTCAATATTATATTTTTGATCCTTTATTCAAAGAAATTGATTATTTTCGCTAACAATAAATTCACGCAGCCTTATTGGCTACTTGATTTTTTTTTCGTATTATTGATAATTGAATTAGAGAAAGATTAGATAATTGAAATCATTAAAATTTTAAACTAGATACAGATGAAGTTTGTTATTTCCAGTACAGAATTATTAAGTCATCTGCAGGCAATTAGCAGGGTGATTAGTAATAAAAACACATTGCCTATTCTTGATAATTTTCTATTTCAGTTGGCCGAAAACGAACTGAAAATTACGGCTTCGGATTTAGAAACTACCTTAATTACAACCATTCAGTTGGAAAATGCAACAGACGAAGGTAGTATTGCTATTCCTGCCAGGATATTAACGGATACTTTAAAAGAGTTTCCTGATCAGCCATTAACTTTTGATATTAATAACGAAACATTTGGTGTTGTGATAACCACCGAAAATGGTAAGTATAATATTGTTGGACAAAATGGTGAAGATTTCCCGCAACTGCCGGTAATCAAAGATGATCAAAAAACATCGATCCAGCTGGGTGCCGATGTATTACTAAGCGGTATAACAAAAACTTTATTTGCTACAGCCGATGATGAATTACGTCCGGTGATGAATGGTGTATTTATCGAACTGAGTCCCGATAATATGACATTTGTAGCTTCCGATGCACATAAGTTGGTTCGCTACAGAAGATTAGATGTTAAAGCTGAACAAGAATCATCGTTTATCTTACCAAAAAAACCTGCTTCGTTATTAAAAGCAATTCTTCCAAAAGAAGAAAACGAGGTAATGGTAGAGTTTGACGATAAAAATGCATTTTTCACCTTATCAAATTATAAGTTAGTTTCCCGATTGGTTGAAGGAAATTACCCAAGTTACAATTCAGTAATTCCGACAAATAATCCTAATAAACTTACGATTGACCGATTAGAACTATACAATGCATTGAAACGTGTAGCCTTATTCTCTAATCAGGCTAGTAATCTGGTAAAACTGGAATTGAAAGGAAATCAGCTGAATGTTTCTGCACAGGATATCGATTTTTCAATTTCTGCAAACGAACGATTAAATTGTCAGTATGAAGGAGATGATATGGAAATTGGATTTAAATCATCATTCTTGATTGAAATTTTATCCAATATTGCATCAACAGATGTATTGGTAGAACTTTCTGATCCATCGCGTGCCGGAATACTATTCCCTGCAGAAAAAGAGAACGACGATGAGGATGTATTGATGTTATTAATGCCAATGATGATTAATGCATAAAAAATAATAAATAGATAGATGAAAAGAGTTTCAAGCGAAACTCTTTTTTTTTCAGATAGAATGATAAAAACAGTATAATGGAATTAGATTTAAAAAAACCAATTGTATTTTTCGATTTAGAAACAACCGGAATTGATATAGTAAACGATAGAATTGTTGAAATCTCCTTGCTTAAGGTGAATCAGGATGGAACAGAAGAGACCAGAACCATGAGAATAAACCCTGAAATGCCTATCCCGATTCAGTCAACCGCAGTGCACGGAATAACTGACGAAGATGTTATAAATGAACCAACATTTAATATTGTAGCAAAAGATATCGCTAAATTTATTGAAGGTTGCGACCTTGGAGGATACAATTCGAATAAATTTGATATTCCATTACTGGCCGAGGAGTTTTTACGAGTTGGTGTAGATATTGATCTTAAAAAGCACCGCTTTGTTGATGTACAGGTTATTTTCCATAAAATGGAGCAACGTACATTAAGTGCGGCTTATAAGTTTTATTGCCAAAAGACTCTGGATGATGCGCATAGTGCCGAAGCAGATACAAAAGCTACCTATGAAATCCTTAAAGCACAATTAGATCGATACAACGACTTGCAAAATGATATTGATGAGATATCCAAATTTTCGTCGCATAATAAAAATGTCGATTTTGCCGGACGAATTGTATTAAATGACAAAGGAGAAGAAGTTTTCAATTTTGGCAAATATAAGGGACAAACTGTTGAATCGGTTTTGGAGAAAGATCAGGGATATTTTGGTTGGATGTTGAATAGTGATTTCCCGTTGTATACCAAAAAGGTTTTAACAGCAATTAAATTAAGGAAGTTTAATTCATAATGCCTAGATCTAGCAGGTTTTCAAAACCTGTTAGGTCTAATTAAAAAATGAAAATAATAGCCATAGGTCGTAACTACATTGATCATGCAAAAGAGCTAGATAATCCGGTTCCGAAAGAACCCATATTCTTTCTAATGCCTGATTCGGCACTGCTGCGCAATAATCAACCTTTTTTCTATCCCGATTTTTCGCAAGATATTCATTACGAAGTAGAGATTGTTGTTAAATTAAACCGTTTAGGCAAGAATGTAGCAGCTAAATTTGCACATCGTTATTACAGTGAAATAGGTATTGGAATTGATTTTACGGCACGTGATCTTCAAAAGAAATGCAAAGAAAAGGGATTACCCTGGGAAATATCCAAATGTTTCGATGGTGCTGCACCGATAAGTAACTTTATTGCTCTGGATAAGCTTGGTGGTGATATCAATAACATCAATTTTAGGTTAGAATTAAACGGCAAAATTGTCCAACAGGGAAATACCGGCGCAATGATTTTTAAGGTGGATGAATTAATTGAACATGTTACGCAATTTATGACGATAAAAATTGGTGACTTTTTATTTACTGGCACACCATCCGGAGTAGGACCGGTAAAAATAGGAGACAGGCTTACAGCCTATATCGAAGATCAGAAAATGCTCGATTTTGTGGTTAAATAATTTCTTTTTTAAGATTCTCGAAAAAACGTTTTGTAATTAAATAGTTTTCTTTGTGCTTTTGGTATAAAGAAGAAAAAACTTTATAGGTTCTTTCAAAATTTGAAAAACGTTGAACGAGATTTTTTAGAACAAGGTCCGGAAGCTCATTTAAACTGTTTCCTCTTAAGAGATAAATCTCGGTATATCTTACCACACCGATATGGCCAAAAGCATCAAGATCATCTGCATTACAAATAATTGATAAAATATCATCTGGTGCTATGCTACTTAGAGTGTAGTCTTTATCATCATGTTTTTCTATGGCAGAAAGTATTTCGTTAAAATTAGCTGGTTTTGTTAAGTTATGCTCTTCGAAATATTGAATACATATTTGCTTACTTTCCTCACCGTGATTTTCGTTGATGGTTTTCGTAAGACCTGTATCATGAAAAAGACTTGCTATTAAGCAGGCTTCAACTTTAGCATAGGTTATTTCAAATCGATCAGAGATAGCAAATAAAATTTCTTTAGCAAATTGCCACACTCTTAAATGATGCGTATGATCGTGCGAAGGTATCTGAACATTACCAAAAAGTTCACTGCAATAATTGAACAGCGGTGAAAGCCATATTTCTTCAGCACTATGTATATGTTGTTGTAGTATATTCACATCACAAAATTACAATGCTTATAAAATAAAAAAGCAGAAAAGTGAACCTTTCTGCTTTTTCAAGGAATTTTTTCGATCTTAATTTTTAGATACAGTTTCTTCAGTCATTTCAATAGCCATATCTAGTATTGTTGTATCATCAATTGTTACAATTCCTCCATCTGGACCCTGTCCAAAATGGATTCCAATCGATTCACCTTCTCGGTAGTTAGTACCTCCAAAGTAATTCCTTACAGTTTCCTCGTTCATGTTTAAGTTTTCGGCAATTCTTCTAATTGCACCATGAGGTAACTGATCTTTAATTTTACGTAACTCGTTGAATGTTAATGTCATAACGCTTTGTTTTTTAAGTTAGACACGAACTATAAAATTACAGATTATTAACCGTAGAAAAAAATTTAAAGAAGAATTATACAGGATTTTAATAAAATTTAACACTAAAGTATTATGGAATCTAGGTTTCGTACAATATATACATCATAATCTCCTAAAAAATTGAACCCCAGGTTTTTATAAATGCTTATAGCTTTTGTGTTGGTTTTATGAACCTCCAATTTTATTTGGTAACCTTTTTCTTTAGCAAATTTTAATGATTCTTTAGTAAGTATTTTTCCAAATCCTTTGTTTTGATATAAAGTTTCAACTGCAATATGATGCAAATGAAGTCGACGTCCGTCAAAAGTCATCCAGGATGATCCAAATAATTTATTGGTTCTATTATCAATTAATACAATAAGTTTTCCTCCCAGTTCAATACTTTGTGCAATTATTTGTGCGTTATCACCTCGTTTAGTGCTTCCAACTCCTGTTACTTCCCAAAGCGCACTCAATTGATCAAAATCCTGATTCGAATAATCTCTAATTGTGTAATTATCCATTTTCTTCATCTTTTATTACATATACCTGGCCCGACCTGTAATCAATTACTTTTACTTTTTGTCCTTTTTCAATAAAGCCGATTTCAGATTTGGCATCGTAGGTTTCATCATCGATTTCTACTTTACCACTTGGTCTTAAATTGGTGAATGCAACACCATTTTTACCAATTAATTCTTTCCATGAATTGTCTACACCAATATATCCTTCATCTTTTTGTTGAGTAGAATTTAATACAATCCATGAGAATGCATTGGAAGTTAATGCTTTTTTACTAAGATATATCGAGAGTACAAAGGATAAAAACATCGCAATGGCAACGATCATTAGTGATTTTAAAACTGTAGCAACAGCTTCAGCCGCATGAAATTCAAATTCAAAGATGATATTATCTACCATACTTAAAACTAAGCCGGTAAGCGCGAGTACCAGACCACTTATACCTGCAATTCCAAATCCCGGAATAACAAAAATTTCAAGTATTATAAGAATGAGTCCTACAACAAAAAGAACCATTTCCCAGTTTTCGGCTAATCCTTCCAAATATAAAGGCGCAAAATATAAAATGGCTGCTAATACTGCAGCTCCTAAAGCAAATCCAATACCCGGACTTTGTAATTCAAAATAAATTCCTCCAACAATAATCATGATCAGGATTCCCTGAATAGCAGGACTAACCAAAAAGCCTATAAATGTTTCAAGCTTTGTTGGTTCATATTTCGTAATTTCATAATTTTCTATTTCTGCATGTTCCAGTAACTCTTCAATATCGCCTACAATGGCTTCGCAATAACCATTTTTAACAGCTTCATTAGCAGTAAATGCAACAATTTTACCAGTATCTGTTACATTTTCAATGTAAATTCTGGGATCAACCATAGCTTCTGCAATTTCAGGATCACGATGCCATCGTAACAGGGTATCGCCATTTTCTGTAATGATGGTATCTTTACCATGAGCTTCTGCAGTAGCTCTCATGGTAGCTCTCATATACGACTGGTATTTTTCCGGCATAACTTTCCCGGTTTGATCTACTACGGCAGCAGAACCAATCTGGGCACCTTTTTTCATATAAATCCGATCGGCAGCAATAGATATCAACGCACCTGCCGAAGCGGCATTATTTACGATAAAAGCATAAACCGGTACCGGACTATTCAAAATTTTAGTCCGTATGGAATCCGCCATGTTAACCATTCCACCATATGTATTTACATTAATGATGATATACTCAGCGTTTAGCCTTTTGGCTTCTTCAAAACTTTTTTGAGTTAACCGCCACATGGCAGGCTCAATATTTTGATTGATATCAAAAACAAACACTTTGGTTTTTGAAGTATCGGGGTGTATTCTGGTACTATCTTGGGCAATTCCATTGTGGGCACAAAGAATGACTGTAAATAATATAACAAGCGAGAGTAACTTTTTCATTTTACTAAATTTATGTTTATGCTAATTTCGTAAATATTAAGCAAATTCCTCGGCATACTTCAGAAATAATTCTAATCCTTTTTTCTTTTCTTTATCAAGAGAGTAATCAATGTTCTTTTCAAAATATTCCTTTATATTAATGCGTTTTGGTAAAAAAGAAAAATCAAAGGTATTGATCATTTCATCAATATGATTAATTCCAAGCTGTAAGCTATTATTAAACTCTTCTTTAAAAGTATCTCCTAAAGATCGATTAGCAACCCATGCAGCAAAAACAAAAGGTAAACCTGTATTTTTTAACCACTCATCTGCTAAATCGTAAACAAATGAAAAATTGTTTTCTGATGCCAGTGCCTTATCACCAATAATAACAGCAGCTTCGTTTTCTTGTATTCTATTCTCAAATCCTTCCGTTGTATTGGCCCATTTAACATCCAGATTCCAGAATTTCTTTGCTAGAATCCGGGTTAACATTACCGATGATCGTGAGTGATAATCGAGCAAAATCGTATCAATCTCAGTTAATGGTTTGTACGAGGCGAGGATTACTGAACGAACCGGACCTGATGCTCCTATACAATAATCTGAAATAATTTCCGAGTGATTCAATTTGGGTATAACGGCTACAGGAATTAAACCTACATCAACCTGATTATCTAATAATTTCTGCGCGCAAACTGATGGAATATCTTTTGAAAGTTCTATATGATTTATAATGTTGCTATGTTCAATACCGTATATAAATGGATAGCTATTGGTATACGAAACAGCTGATATTTTAATTTTCGACATGCTAATACAATTAGGTTAAACAAATATACAATTGATGCACTTATTATAATAGTAAAATAAATTGTTTTTGTTTAATTTGCACTTGGATTTTTGTTACGTTTAATATTCTAAATAAAATACCATGAGCTTAACTACCTTAACTGCAATATCTCCAATTGATGGACGTTATCGAAATAAAGTTGACGAACTAGGCAAGTTCTTTTCCGAATTTGGTTTGATTCGATACCGGGTTTTGGTTGAAGTTGAATATTTCATTGCATTGTGTGAACTGCCCCTTCCGCAATTAAAGGATGTAGATAAGACGCTTTATAAGGAGTTAAGAGAGATTTATGATTCGTTTGATGCTATCGATGCTCAAAAAATAAAAGATATTGAAAGCGTAACAAATCATGATGTTAAAGCGGTTGAGTATTTTATTAAAGAGAAATTTGATGAATTAAAACTCGAAAAATATAAAGAGTTTATCCATTTCGGATTAACATCTCAGGATGTAAATAATACAGCAACACCATATTCCATAAAGGATGCCATCGAAGGAGTGTATTATCCGGCTTTTAATGATTTAATTGAGAAACTGAAAGCGTTGGTTAAAGAGTGGGCGAAAATGCCAATGCTGGCCCGAACTCACGGTCAACCTGCTTCACCAACTCGCTTGTGTAAAGAGATGCGAGTATTTATTGAAAGGCTTGAACGACAGTTTGAGCAATTAAAAGCAATACCATATTCTGCAAAATTTGGTGGAGCTACCGGTAATTTTAACGCACATCACGTAGCTTATCCGGATATTGACTGGAGAGCATTTGGGAACACGTTTGTGAATGATATATTGAAATTACATCGTTCGGAACCAACAACGCAAATTGAACACTACGATAATCTGGCAGCTCTGTTTGATGCCATGAAACGTATCAACACAATCCTTATTGATTTGTCACGTGATTTCTGGAGTTACATCTCCATGAACTACTTTAAACAAAAAATTAAAAAGGGAGAAGTGGGATCATCCGCTATGCCACACAAAGTAAATCCCATCGATTTTGAGAATGCTGAAGGTAACCTGGGTATTGCAAGTGCAGTATTCGAGCATTTATCTATAAAATTACCTGTTTCAAGATTGCAGCGAGATTTAACGGATTCAACGGTACTGCGAAATGTGGGAGTTCCTGTTGCACATACTATCATTGCTTTTAAGTCCTTGCTTAAAGGATTAGATAAAGTAGTAGTAAACGAAGATGCAATTAATCAGGACCTGGAAAATAATTGGGCTGTAGTGGCAGAAGCCATTCAAACTATACTCCGACGCGAAGGGTATCCAAAACCATACGAAGCGTTAAAAGATTTAACCAGAACAGGCGAAAAAATTACAAAAGAAAGTATACATCAGTTTATCGATAATCTTAAACTAAATGATAAGGTTAAAGATGAATTAAGGCAAATTACTCCCTTCAATTATACCGGAATTTAGGGCTTGACTCTGAAAATAGCTGAATTTATTTTACCTTTGGTTAAAACCGAAGGTTACTGCTTTTATGAAGAATCTTATTTCCATACTTAAGTATTTGGTACCATATTGGTCAGTAGCCATTTTTAGTGTGGTGTGCAATCTTTTAGCTGCACTCTTTTCGGTGATATCATTTACCATGGTTATTCCTTTTTTAGGATTGCTTTTCTCAACTCAACAGTTTGTCGAAAACAGTGTTCCGTTTCGGTTAACTGCAGAATCTGTTCAACACAATTTTAATTATTATTTGGGGCAGGTTGTGTACAACGAAGGACAAGTAAAAGCTCTTCTATTTATAATTATTATTGTGTTGGTTTTTACCGTTCTTAAAAATATCTTCCTATATGTGGGTAAAGCAATGATTATTCATATTCGCACGAATGTTGTTCAAGATGTACGTAATGAATTAATGGATAAAATTCTGGATTTTGATCTAAGTTATTTTTCCGATCAGCGCAGAGGTGATATTATATCAAAAATGATAGTTGATGTAAAGGAAATAGAGGTTTCCATTATCTCATCATTGGAGATGTTGTTTAAAGATCCGGTATTAATTGTTGTTTATATGTATGTGCTTTTTGTGATGAGTGTTAAGCTTTCATTAATCGTAGTTATTTTATTTCCTGTTTCTGCAATAATAATCGGCCAAATTGGTAAAAACCTAAAGAAGGGAACTTTTCGTGGTCAGGAACGCATAGGTGCTTTGGTGGGAATGCTGCAAGAAACACTTTCAGGTATTAAAATTGTTAAAGCCTTTAGTGCCGAAAAATATGTGAATGATCGGTTTAAGGAGCAGAATCGTAATTTTAGTAGTTTGTTTAGTAAAGTTTGGAGAAAAAGATCTCTGGCTAATCCTGTAAACGATATTATTGGAACTGTATCGATTTTAATTATCATGTGGTTTGGTGGAAAAATGGTGCTTTCCGATAATGCAACCTTAACTTCCCAGGTATTTATCGGTTATCTGGCTGTTTTTACCCAGGTTATTTCTCCGGCAAAATCATTCTCCGGTGGATATTATAATGTATTAAAGGGATTAGCCTCTGTAGAAAGAATAAATTCCATATTAAATCATCAGTATAAAATTGATGATACTGATGATGCAATTGATATAAAGGAGTTCAAAGAAAAGATTGAATTTCGTAATGTGCTATTTGGGTATGATGATGAAAATCAAACCGTACTTGATAATATAAGCTTTACCATTGAAAAAGGCCAAACAGTGGCACTTGTCGGACAGTCAGGTTCCGGAAAATCTACAATTGTTGACTTGATTCCTCGTTTTTACGATCCCCATTCTGGTGATGTTTTAATTGATGGTGTTTCGGTTAAAAGTTATCAGATTACTTTATTAAGAAACTTATTTGGTTATGTTAACCAGGAGCCGATTTTGTTCAACGACTCGATCTATAATAATTTATTATTTGGAAATTCAAATGCAACTGAGTTAGAAGTTAAAGAAGCTGCAAAAAGGGCTTTTGCACATGAATTTATTATGCAAAAGGAAAACGGATACCAAACCAACCTGGGTGAGGATGGAAGTAAATTATCCCTTGGTGAGAAACAGCGAATAAGTATTGCAAGGGCATTATTAAAAAATGCACCAATTATGATCCTGGATGAGGCAACATCTGCACTGGATTATGAATCGGAGCAATTGGTGCGAAAAGCGCTACAAGAATTAATGAAGAATAGAACAACAATTATTATTGCACATCGATTATCAACTATAAAAAATGCCGATAAAATAGTGGTTATCGATCAGGGAAAAATTGTAGAGCAGGGAACACACGATCAATTGATGGCATTAAATGGTAAATACAAACAGATGACAGAATTTGAACTTTTATAAATGAAAAAAAAAGTTGTAATTGGCTTAAGTGGTGGTTTGGATAGTACAATGGCTGCGTTATTTTTAAAAGAACGCGGCTTTGATGTTTATGGACTGCACTTTTCTTTCATGGAAGAGAAATACTCTGATAATTTAAGTTGGTTATCAGGACATCTAAAAATTCCGGTTTCTATAGTTGATATTTCCGATGATTTTAATGTAGTAAAAGATCATTTTGTCAATGAATATCTTAAAGGACGAACGCCCAGTCCATGTACGTTTTGTAACAGGATTATGAAGTGGAAAAAGTTGATTGAGTTCGCAGATAACAATGCTATTGATTTTATTGCTAGTGGTCATTATATAAGGAAAGTAGAAAAGGATGGATTTTGGTTCTTAAAAAAAGG
This sequence comes from Bacteroidota bacterium, assembly GCA_020444275.1. Lineage (GTDB taxonomy): Bacteria > Bacteroidota > Bacteroidia > Bacteroidales > UBA12077 > UBA12077. The sequence goes on from JAHLLG010000002.1 coordinate 172,265, forward strand.
GAAAGATGTAGTTAAGGATCAATCGTATTTTCTTTGGGAGCTAAATTCCAAGACCATAAAGCGAATGATAAATCCGCTGGGTGATTATACTAAAGAGGAAGTGAGACAAATAGCTGCCAATTATGGTTTTAAACGACTGGCAAAACAAAAAGAAAGTATGGGAGTCTGTTTTTTGCAAAACAGAGATTATCGAACATTTATTCAAAAGAACTATCCTGAAAAGATTAATGGTATAAAACCAGGAAAAGTAAGAAATTTAGATGGAGATATTATAGGTTCGCACCAGGGATATATTTATTATACTATTGGACAAAAGAGGGGAATGAATCTTAAAATGAAGGATGCTGCTTATGTTATCCATATCGATGCTGAAAAAAATGAGTTGGTTGTTGCGCCCAAATTTCTTCTAAATAAAAGCAATATTCAATTAAGTTCTATTCATATGATCAATCCAAAGCTTTTAAAAATAAATGATGAAATAGAAATTAATGTAAGAGGATATGGATTAAACCCTGAGGAACCGGCGATTGTAAAAAAGATAGATTCCAATTCAATGGAGTTGGAATTACAACAACCAGCCTGGGCGATTGCTCCGGGGCAACCGGTTGTTTTTTACGATAATGATATAGTACTTGGAGGAGGAATTGCTGAAAAAAGCTGGTAATAAAAAAAGCAACCCGATTAGGTTGCTTTCAGTTCTTTGGCGGAGAAAGTGCCGAATTTGCTTGCAAATTCGTGCATCCACGAAAATCAAAAGATTTTCGGGAAGGGATTACTCGCAATGTTGGTAATTGAATGATTTAGTTTCTATATTATTTCTTTTGATTATAAATTGAGGTTTATATTGAGTATCATAGTTGCTCGTGAAGGCTTCGCCGTTCGAACCCCGGCCAAGGCTTCGGTTCTCATCCCTTTACTTTTTAATACCTTAAAGGGGATTAAATAAAAAAAGCAACCTGATTAGGCTGCTTTTACTTTTTGGCGGAGAAAGAGGGATTCGAACCCCCGGTACCTTGCGGTACAACGGTTTTCAAGACCGCCGCATTCGACCACTCTGCCATTTCTCCGTCGGCAAAAGTATATTAAATTTTTATTTGAGCAAAATTTTACCAAAAAATCTTTAAAGAAAATTTTTATAGTCGTTTAACCTACTGAGAACGCTTTTTTTATGAGATTTTACTTTAAAACAATCATTTTTACCCATAATTATTAACAAAATGTACAATTTTATTAATATTTCATGAATTTTTTTTGCTTAAGATTTGCTAAACACTAGAAATAGTCTATATTTGTATGTAGAAGATAAAAAAATAAATATTTTACTAACCCTAAAAATTTTTTATTATGAACAAAGCAGAATTAATTGATGCAATTGCTGGAGGAGCTAACTTAACAAAAGCTGATGCTAAAAAAGCTTTAGACGCTTTCATTAAAAGTACTACTGATTCACTAAAAAAAGGTGATAGAGTTGCTTTAGTTGGATTCGGATCTTTCTCAGTAGCTAAAAGAAATGCTAGAACTGGTAGAAACCCACAAACTGGAAAACCAATCACTATTAAAGCTAAAAACGTTGTTAAATTTAAAGCTGGTAGCGATTTAGCAGACGCTGTTCAATAAAAATATTAAAATATTTTAGTAGGGAGTACAATCAAAAAAGTACTCCCTTTTTTTATGGTAAATTTAACGTGTATATGAAGAAAGAACTTATTGAATATTTAAAACCATTTGTGACCGAAGCCAGATTGGAAATATTCGATAAGGTGATAGGTTACAGAACACGTTATATAACAGTAGCGCTGGAAGATATTTACCAATCGCAAAATGCCAGTGCGGTATTAAGAACATCCGACTGTTTTGGAATTCAGGATGTTCATGTTATTGAAAACAAAAATACATATAAAATAAATCCTGACGTTGCACTCGGCTCTTCCAAGTGGTTAAATATTATTAAATATAACAAATCAGAAAACAATACACTGGAAGCAATTGCATCATTAAAAAAGCAAGGATATAGGATTGTTGCCACTACACCTCATAAAAATGACGTTGATTTGGATAATTTTAATTTACAAAAGGGCAAGGTAGCATTGTTTTTTGGAACTGAACTTAATGGTTTATCAGATATTGCTATTCAAAATGCCGATGAATATTTAAAAATTCCGATGTTTGGATTCACAGAAAGCTTTAATATTTCAGTTTCGGCAGCAATTATATTGCATCATTTAACGTTGAAGCTTCGATCCTCAAATATCAATTGGCAACTTTCAAATGAAGAAATAGATGAGCTTAAATTGAACTGGTTAAAACAAACAATTAAAAAATCTGATCTCATCATTGAAAAGTTTTTATCTAAGAATACGAACATTTAATCATAGTTTTTCGTATCTTAATGTAAATTTTTTACTCTAAATGATTTCGAATCTAACTTTTATTTTTCTATTTTTGAGATATTAAGACATATAGTATGAATTGTATTATAATTGATGATGATGCTCTCTCGAGGCGAGTAGTAGAAGAATTTATAACTCGAACTGATTTTTTAGATCTTACGAATTCTTTTCCTAATGCTGTTGAAGCAATTAATATCCTTGACAAACAGGATGAAGAAATAGATCTGATATTTCTTGATATTGAAATGCCTGAAATGGATGGTATTGATTTTCTGAATACCTTAAAAAAATTACCACAGGTAATCATTGTTTCTTCAAAAGAAAAATATGCTTTAGAAGCTTTTGATTATGATGTAACGGATTATCTGTTAAAACCTGTTACTTATGGTCGTTTTTACAAAGCCGTTTTAAAGGCCAAAAATATTTACGAATCAAGAAGTAAAAAGGATACTGACGAAATATTTATTAAAAAGAACTCGGCATTGGTTCAGTTAAAGTACAATGATATTTTATGGGTTGAAGCTTTAGAAAACTATGTAATCGTAAATTCTTATAATGAAAAATTTACCATTCATTTTACCATGAAATCTATCGAAAGCCAGTTGCCTGTTAATCAGTTTAAAAGAGTGCATCGTTCATACATTGTTAACTTACGAAAAATAAACAGAATTGAAGATAACTCAATTTACATTAAGAGTAACGATGGTATAAAAGCAATACCTATTGGAAAAGCTTATAAGGATAAATTTATGGGCGATATAAATTTGATGGGTAAATAATTAATCAGTTCTGATATATTGATTAATTTTGGGGTTTTTAACCCCTTTTTTTATATTTAAAAATCACATTATGATATCGCAACGACAACTCTTTTTGCAACATGTAGGACAAACCTCAGATTTTCCATTACAGCTTGAAATTGATCGAGCCGAAGGAATTTATATGTTCGATAGAGATGGCAAATCGTATATCGATTTAATTTCAGGAGTATCGGTAAGTAACCTGGGGCATCTACACCCACAAGTTGTTCAGGCAGTTAAAGAGCAATCAGGAAAATATATGCATTTAATGGTATATGGAGAATATATTCAGTCACCACAAGTAGAATATGCCAGGTTATTATCTGATTTTCTGCCGGAAAAACTAAACTCTGTATATTTTGTAAACTCGGGTAGCGAAGCTATTGAAGGTGCATTGAAGTTGGCAAAGCGATATACAGGACGTTCAGAAATTGTTGCGTTTAATAATGCATATCATGGAAGTACGCACGGTGCATTAAGTGTAATGGGTAACGAGGAATTTAAAAATGCTTTTCGACCATTATTACCACAGGTAAAATTTATTCAGTTTAATAAAGAAAAAGAACTGGAATTAATAACAGAAAGAACTGCTTGTGTATTGGTTGAAACCGTGCAGGGAGAGGCAGGAATAAGAGTACCTCAGGACAATTACCTGCAGAAACTAAGAAAACGTTGTGATCAAGTTGGTGCTCTTTTAATATTGGATGAGATTCAAACAGGATTCGGAAGAACCGGGAATTTATTCGGATTTCAGGAATTTAATGTGGAGCCTGATATCTTTACAATAGCTAAAGGTATGGGAGGTGGAATGCCAATTGGTGCGTTTGTTTCTTCTAATGAAATTATGTCGAGTTTTAAAACTAATCCTATACTAGGTCATATTACTACTTTTGGAGGACATCCGGTTTCATGTGCGGCAGCTCTTGCTTCGCTGAAAGTATTAACATCACAAAATATTATTGCGGATGTGAAACGAAAAGGAGAGTTGTTTAGAAAAAAACTAAACCATTCGGAAATAAAAGAAATTAGAGGTATTGGTTTATTCATGGCAGTTGAACTAACAAATTTTGATCAGGTAAAAAAAGTTATTGATATTGCTGTTGAAAAAGGGCTGGTAACAGACTGGTTTTTATTTCATGATAGTGCATTTAGAATTGCACCTCCACTTATTATTACTGATCAGGAGATCGAGAAAGCATGTGAAATTTTAAATGAATCTATTGAGCTTTCGATAAAATAAATGGAGGATATTGAAGTTAAAGTTAAAAAAAAGAGATAAGGTATACTAGATGAAGTTAAAGCAATTATCAGCACTTTTTATAATTACAATATTTGCCTTTAAGGTTAATTTTGTTAAAGCAGGTACTCAAAATCTTCAAAATTGTGAAGATTCATTACAATACTATTTTAGCATGTTGGTTGATGAAACGAATGATGAACGGAAAATAGCGATTAACAATAAAATTTTATTCTGCTTTAAAGAAGCAATTAAAACTGACGATTCTTTCTATTATCCGTTTTTTAATTTGAAACATGTGGGGATTATAGCTTCCGATGATGATAAGCTTCGAATTATTACATGGAATATACCATTTAGCGATAGAACCCATCAATACTTCGGGTTCATTCAATATAAGAAAAACCGAAGAACCTACCAGTGGTATGCGCTAAATGATCAATCAGACGAAATAAAAAAGCCAGAAATGGCAATTCTGAATCATAAAAATTGGTATGGAGCACTTTATTATCAGATTATTACAAATAAATATAGAGGAAATACTTACTATACGATTTTAGGAGCAGATTTAAACAATCTTTTAACCAAAAAGAAGATTGTTGAGATTCTGTATTTTAATAATCAAGATTTACCGGTATTTGGGAAGCAGGTTTTTAAAAATAAAGCAATACCTGTAAACCGCGTAATATTTGAGTTCAGTGCGCAAACGCATATGACTTTAACCTACGATGAAGCAAAAGAAATGATTGTTTTTGATCATTTATCACCTTCCCGTCCAAGCTTAAAAGATCAGTATGAATTTTATGGTCCTGACTTTTCGTATGATGGCTTTAAGTTTGAAAACGGAATTTGGAATTTATATCCCGACATTGATGTGCGTGATAATAATATTGAATAATACGCACTATGCTATTGACATGTAAAGGTTATTGCAGTAAATTTAGCAGATAAAACTACAACATGGCGAATAGAATATCAAAACATAATACACATGTTATTTTTATCGATAACGACGATTCTTATATTCGCGATGTATTAGCCAGGTTCGAAGAAGTTAATGATTACAATATTAAAATCTATTCAAGAAGTAAAGAGTTCTTCGAAGATTTTATGCATGTAAGCAAGTTTAAAAACGAGATTTATATTATTTTTCTTTCAACAAACCTGGAGCTCGATGAAAACAACAACCAAGTCGATGTGATTGATACACTCAAAAGAATCAAGGAAATTCATCCGTATGCCGAAGTTGTTTTATATTCCGATAACGATGATATAAATATTGTATCATCAGCATTTCATTATGGCGCTTATACCTTTATTAAGAAAAATGAAAATATAATATTGCGAATAGAAAATAATATTAAAGGAATAATGAGTCAAAAGAACTTTTTATTTCAGAAAGAGGCCAGTCGAAAATTTACCCGCATATTCTTCACGTTTCTAATCGGACTAATTATATCAATAATTGTTTTATATATGGTATTTCCTCATTGGTTCCTGTCTTAACCGGAAATTTTTTCATTGTATAGTTTATCTTTTTTACATTCTGCTGTCTATTTGTCAGTATATTAATTATGGCATATATATTGAAAAGTGGCACATGTAAAATTGATGTTAAACTTACCTGTCAGTAGACAGGCTAAAAATGATATAAAAATGCAAAAAGGTAAAATAGGCGTAACTACAGAAAACATCTTTCCGATAATCAAAAAGTTTCTGTATTCCGATCATGAGATATTTTTAAGAGAATTGGTTTCTAATGCTGTTGATGCAACACAGAAAGTAAAAAAGTTGGCATCTTTAGGCGATTATAAAGGTGAGCTCGGTGATTTAACCATTAATATTTCGTTAGATCCGAAGAAAAAAACGCTTACGGTTAGCGATAAGGGTATTGGTATGACCGAAGAAGAAATTGATAAGTATATTAATCAGATTGCATTTTCAAGTGCCGAAGAGTTTATCAATAAGTTTAAGGATCAGACTACAATTATTGGAAAGTTTGGATTAGGATTTTATTCAGCTTTTATGGTTTCGAAAAAAGTTGAAATTGTAACTAAATCATATAAAGAAGATGCTAAGGCTATTAAGTGGTCGTGCGATGGAAGTCCTGAATATAAAATTGAAGAAACCGATAAAAAAGAACGTGGAACAGACATTATTCTGCATATCGATGATGAATCCAAAGAGTTTGCTGAAGAAAAGCGAATTAACGATCTATTAAATAAGTATTGTCGGTTCTTACCAATTGAAATTGCTTTTGGTAAACAAAAAGAGTGGAAAGATGGTAAAGAGGTTGAAACCGGCAAGCCAAATATTATTAATGATACCAATCCGTTATGGACACAAACTCCTTCGGAATTAAAAGATGAAGATTATAAAAACTTTTACAATAAACTTTATCCGTTTAACGAAGAACCGTTATTCCATATTCACTTAAATGTGGATTATCCGTTTAATTTAACGGGAATTTTATATTTCCCTAAACTGAAGAATAATGTTGAGGTTCAGAAAAATAAAATTCAACTATATGCCAATCAGGTTTTTGTAACCGATTCGGTTGAAGGAATTGTTCCGGAATTTTTAACATTGTTACATGGAGTTTTAGATTCGCCTGATATTCCATTAAATGTTTCGCGCAGTTACTTACAAAGCGATTCGAATGTTAAGAAAATTTCAAATCACATTTTAAAGAAAGTAGCAGACCGTTTAGATGAGATCTTTAAAAACGATCGCGAACAATTTGAGAAAAAGTGGGACGATCTTAAAGTATTTATCGAATATGGAATGTTAACCGAGGAGAAATTCTATGAGAAAGCTGAGAAATTCTCATTATTCAAAAATACAGATGGTAAATACTTTACCTTCGAAGAGTACGAGAAAGTAATTAAAGAAAATCAGACGGATAAAGATAAAACTCTGGTTTATTTATATGCAACAGATAAAGACAAACAATACACGTTCATTGAGAATGCAAAGGCTAAAGGTTATGATGTGCTGCTAATGGATGGTCAGTTAGATACGCACTTTATAAATCATATCGAGCAAAAGCTTACCGGTGCTAGATTTATGCGTGTTGATGCCGATGTTGTTGATAAACTAATCAAAAAAGATGATGTAGAAGATTCTAAATTATCGGCAGAAGAGAAGGATCAGTTAACACATATGTTCGAGAGTCAACTTCCAAAGAGTGCGACATTTACCGTGGCCTTCGAGGATTTAAAAGAGACTGATGAACCGGTTATAATCACGCAATCAGAGTTTATGCGACGAATGAAAGATATGGCTGCGATGGGTGGCGGTGGAATGAACTTTTATGGCGATTTGCCCGATAGTTACAATGTTGTGCTGAACTCAAATCATCGGTTAATTGAGAAGGTTATTGAGCAAAAAGATAAGAAGGTAGGAGCTAAAGTTGCCAAAGTTCTTGAAGAACTAAAACCACTTGAAGAAGAGAAAGCGAGCCTGGAAAAAGCTAAAGAAGGTAAAAAGGAAGAAGAAATTAACCAGGAAGAAAAAGATAAATTGACAGATGTTGAAAAGAAAATTGATGAGGTAAAAGGTAAGAAGAAAGAAATTCTTTCAAAGTATGGTTCGGAAAACAAATATGTTAAGCAACTTATTGATTTAGCGCTTCTTGCAAACAATATGCTTCAGGGTGAAGACCTAACAAAATTTGTAAAACGAAGTGTTGATTTAATAAAATAACAGTATATAAATTGTATAAGGAGGCCTGCCAGATACTTGGCAGGCTTTTTTTATTGTTTATTTTTGTAACTTAGATTTAAAAATAAGTAATGCATTACAAATTCAGAGTATCTATTTTTATTGTAGGATTAATAACTTTGATCTTACCAGATACTTTGTGTGCCCAAAATCCAACTGACCCACAAATATTTGCTTATAATGTTAGAAAAAGTCCAACGGTTGGATTAAAAGGAGGAGTATTACTTTCAACTATTACTGGTGATGATGCCATTGATGAGTTTGCCAAACGGATTGGACCACAAATTGGTATTACAGGGGCGTTGTATTTTCATCCTAAATTATCGATACGAGGAGAGTTAAATTATGAGGCGAAAGGGGGTAAGTTTGCGAATAATGATATGAAAATGAATTTAAATTATGCAAGCTTACCCATATACCTAAAGTTTAATTTTATACGCGATCCTGAAATCTATATATATGGTGGTGGGTATGCATCATATCTAATATCTGCAAAAACTACCGGAACATATGAAATTATTATCGAGGAAGATTTTGTCAGTGAATCTATCGATGAAGATATTTCTGCAAACCTGAATAAATTGGATGCAGGAATATTGGCAGGGTTCGGCGTTCAGGGAAGGTTTAACAGGAATCTTGATATTTTTATAGATTTTAGATATACCCAGGGGTTTATTAATCTCGATAACGGCACAGCCGATATTAGATATAACTTTAATTACGATGAGTTCTGGCCCGAACAAGAATTAGACAAACCTAAGAATAAGTCATTTATGCTTACCACAGGGTTTATAATATACTTGATTCCGCGTTAATTAATCATTATTAAGTAGTTCCTGAAATAGGTCAAGATATTTACCGGCATGCGATCCGTCCATTAATCCATGATGACCATTAATGGCAATATTCATGATCTTTTTACCTCCTGATTCTTCATATTTTCCAAAGGTGATTTTAGGTACACTGTCTTTATACTTAAAATTGCGGGCATGTGTTAAACCGGTTATTTTAAACCATGGCACCGAAGAGTAGTGTATAGTATCTTTTCGAGCTGTATTCGAGTCTACACCTAGTCCTTTTATTTGTTTTACGCGTTTTTCTTCTTTTTGTACAACTGAACAGAAGGTCTGTAAATCTTCATGGTACTCAATAAAAGACATGGCATACAAACCAACGGCATTGTTCAGAGTTGCCGAAGCATGAATCTTATCATAGCATACAACCTGGTCATCTTCAATTCGTAAACGAAAACTTTCTAACGAATTGACAGCTTTTAACGATTTATGCAAATAAAAATGAAAAAACGGAATGCCTAAATCTTTTGATTTTTGGTAAGCTTTTGTACAATCAACTTCGCTTACAACTCCCCAAAAAGGCTCATCAAAATCTTTAAACCATTCAAAGTGTTCTTTTCGTTGCCAGTTATTGATATCTATTATCTTTTTCATGTTAAAACAGGCCTATGATTTCTTCTATTGATTTTACCTCGGTGTAATTACCGTTATGAATATTCTCCGGATGCACACTTTCGTGTTCCCAAACCGTATGGAAAGGAATATAAATTGCTGTGCCTCCAATGTTCAGTACAGGCAGAATATCTGATTTTAAAGAGTTACCAATCATAACAAACTCTTCCGGTTTTATCTCCAGGTGCTTTAAAAGTTTTTGGTAATCAGAATCGTTTTTATTACTCATAATCTCGATGTGATGAAAATACTTTTCGATCCCTGATTTTTGCAGTTTTCGCTCCTGATCGAGCAGGTCTCCCTTGGTGGCAACAATCAACTTATAGTTTTTTTGAGTAAGATCCCGAAGCACTTTCTCAACCCCGTCCAATAAAATTACAGGCTTATTTAGTTGTTGCTTTCCTAACTCAATAATCTTTTCAATAACCTGCACAGGTACGTTTTTTTTACTAATTTTTATTGCTGATTCGATTAATGAAAGCATAAAGGCTTTTACTCCATAACCATACAGTTCAATATTATTCACTTCTGTTTGGAACAGAATTTTAGAAGATTCTTTCTCAGGCAGATAATCTTGTAATAATTCGCAGAATTCTGCTTCCAGTTCTTTAAAATAAGGTTCGTTTACCCACAATGTATCATCAGCATCGAACCCGATAACTTTACTATTTCTAAACATAATTTTTTTAATAGGATTTACTTGACTAAAAAAGGTTTAATCCTTACAATTAGTATAATTGCTTAACTTCTTTTTTTAATGTATCTAAAGCCAGACTCGTTGGAGCCTTTTCCTGTTTCATTAACTCTTCAAGAATAAGTTTGCTCAGTTCAATGGCCGGAGCATCCGGTTTTATTTGTATTGCAGCATTGTTGATCAGTTGAATAATTTGTGTTCTCGAATTTTTAATGATTTCCCAGGTCTGAGGTGTAATATAAACTTGCTGCGAAACATTATGATCGAATTCTGCTCGAATCGTGCTTAGTAATTCTGACTGAAGTTGTTTTGCTGTCATTTTTGGCTTACTTACACGCATTACTAAAGATTCCGGTGAAACTCTTTCCAGAAGCAATGCTAATCGCTCATAAGCTTGCAAACGAACCGGCGTTACCAATTGTTGATTTTTGGTTACAATTTCGAAATTCCTTCTGTGCTGATCGTTTTTTACCATCTGTTTAATAATTATTACAGCAGCTATCAATACAACAATTGCCGGGATAGTATATTTTAATATTTCTAAAATTTCATTCATAGTAAGGGTGTTTATGGTTTTGCGAGTAAATTAAGGTACCTTGTTTTACAACACAAATTAATACTTTTATTTATTTTATCTTTACAAAAAGAAAAAGGTAGTAACTTTTAACCAGATCAAATTTAAAAAAAATAAAACATATTGGTTGATGTATCAGCATTAACCTTTTTAATTTTTTAGATTATGGAGAATATTTCACAAAGAGTAGCCAGTTTAGCAGTATCTCAAACATTGGCAATGAGTCAAAAAAGTCGCGATTTGCAAGCACAAGGTGTTGATGTTATCAATTTAAGTGTGGGTGAGCCCGATTTTAATACACCACAGCATATTAAAGATGCAGCCATAAAGGCAATAAATGATAATTACAGTCACTATTCACCTGTACCAGGATATCCGGCGTTGTTAAAAGCAATTTCTAATAAACTCAAAAGAGAGAATAACCTGGATTATGGAACAGATCAGATAATTGTTTCGAATGGAGCAAAACATTCACTGGCAAATGTTATTTTATCGCTGGTAAATAAAGGTGATGAGGTTATTGTGCCGGCCCCATATTGGGTGAGTTATGTGGAGTTGGTAAAACTTGCCGAAGGTAAAAATGTAGTTATTGAAACTTCTATTGATTCCGATTTTAAAATAACACCAGAACAGTTGAAGCAGGCAATTACTCCAAAAACAAAAGCCATGTTTTTATGCTCGCCTTCAAATCCGACAGGTAGTTTGTATTCCAAAGAAGAGCTAAAAACATTAGCTGATGTGGTTGCAAATAGCGGAGTGGATATGTATATATTATCAGATGAAATTTACGAACACATTAACTTTGTGGGTAAGCACGAAAGTATTGCCCAGTTTGATCACATTAGAGACCGTGTAATAATAATTAATGGTGTTTCGAAAGGATATGCCATGACTGGTTGGCGTATTGGGTATATTGCTGCTCCAAAGTGGATAGCAAAAGCGTGTAACAAGATTCAGGGACAGTTAACATCGGGAGCTTCATCAATATCACAAATGGCTTCTGTGGCTGCCCTAAATACCGAAAGCAACAGTATTACAGAAATGGTTACTGCATTTAAACGCCGCAGAGATCTTGTTGTTAAATTGGCACGCGAGATAGAAGGATTTAAAGTGAATACACCTGGTGGAGCGTTTTATTTGTTCCCTGAAGTAAAATCGTATTTTGGTAAGTCGGATGGTACAACAACCATTCAGAATGCTACTGATTTGGCATTGTATATTTTAGAAAAAGCACATGTAGCAACTGTTACGGGAGAAGCCTTTGGTTCACCTGATTACCTCAGATTTTCGTATGCTACATCGGACGAAATGCTGGTTGAGGCTATGAAGCGAATGAAAGATGCACTTGCGAAATTAATATAGTAAAATTAGAGCCGGTTAATACCGGCTTTCTTTTTAATCATTTTTTTCGATGTACTTACAAACTGTAGCGTAAAGTTCTTTTATATTAATAGGTTTTGATATGTAATCGTCGCATCCGGCTTTAAAGCTCTTTTCTTTTTCTGATGACATGGTGAATGCAGTTTGTACAATAATAGGAATGTTTTTATCGATGTGTTTGATTTGAGTTGTAGCTTCTATACCATCCATAATTGGCATCCTGATATCCATTAAAATAACATCAATGTCAGGATTGTTTTTAAAACACCTTATGGCATCTTTACCATTTTCAGCATGGATAATTTCCGCATTTGTTTTTTCAAGAGCTTTCTTTAATAACAATACGTTTGCTTCATCATCTTCAGCTATAAGTATTGTTTTTCCTGCCCAGTCGTAATCTAATTTGGATTTTACCTCTTTTTTACCAAAAGCAATTTTAAATCCAATTACTAGTATATCGTCAAGTTGTTTACGATCGCCTTTCCAATCTTCAAAAACCTTTTCAACAACTATTCGCTGGTCGTACATCGATTTTGAATAATTTTCAATTAGCAGTTTTTTAAAGTTGTTGGATAAAAACTTTCTTCCATCTTCACCACCAAACTGATCAATAAAACCATCAGAAAAGATATAGATCAGGTCATTGTCTTTAAGTGTAATCACGTGATTTTGAAAGGATTCCTTGGCTCTTCGGTGTATGCCAATTGGCATGCGATCAGCTTTAGTTTCATTTAGTTGACCGTCTCGTATTAAATACAGCGGATTGTTTGCTCCTGCATATTCCAGTTCCTTTTTTTCATGATTAATGATACAAAGTGCTATGTCCAAACCATCACGGCTTTCACCTGCCGAGCCCGTTTGTCGCAAGGAACTGATAATATGAACTCGCAGCTCGTTAAGAATCTCATTGGCATGAATGTTAGGATTTTTATTTACGATTTCATTTAAAAAAGTTATTCCTAACATGCTCATTAATGCCCCGGGAACGCCGTGTCCTGTGCAGTCGGCTGCAGCTATGTATATTTTATCATCGGATTGTTTAATCCAGTAAAAATCTCCACTAACAATATCACGAGGTTTGTAAAAAATAAAATGTTCAGCAAGTAAATGTTGGATAAAACGATTTGGAGGAAGAACTGCTGATTGTATACGTTTAGCATATAAAATACTATCCTCAATTTTTTTATTTTGTTTCTGTACAAGGTCGTGTTGTTTCTTAATTTTATGTTTTTGCTCGGCAATCTTATCACCTTGCTTCATAATAAAATTAAGATCTTCTTCCATCAACGCTTTTTGTTTGGCCATATCTTCTTTCTCAACAGCAAGTCTATCTCTATCTTTTTGTATTTTAGTTCTTTGACTGGTGATTACATCGCCCTGTTTTATGTAGAAATCAGCTTCCTTTTCAAGATCAGAAATCTTTTTATCTTGTTGTTCTATTTTACTTGTAAGTTCCTCAATTTTTTGTTTTATGGTGCTTATATCGTATGCCAGAACAATAAAACCAAGAATTTCATTTTTTTCAGATTTCAGTTCTGATACTTTTGCACCAAAATAATAGATTTCAGTTTCATTGGGTATACTAAATTCAAATTCCTGGTTAATGCTTGTTTCTTTAATTTTATTGAGGTTTTTTTCAAGTTTTAGATTAAAGTCTTTACTAATAGAAACTTCAGAGTAGTGTTTGCGAAGAATTGAATTAGGTTCCAGATCAATAATATTATGGCTGCCAGGAAATTTAGCATCAATATACATTCCATTATCATCTAATATGAACAAAAAGTCGGGTAGTGAAGAAAGCGATTTATATAAGTACTCTTTATTTTTTTCTAAATTTATATCGAATTCATTTATAGCCATATTTTTTTAATTAATTAGAATCTTTTTTACAACATCTAAAACTTTGTTAACATCAATTGGTTTCAATAACAGATCTCTGGCACCACTATCAATAGCTTTTTGCCATAAGGTTTCTTCGTTTTTAGCTGTAACAAATACTACAGGGATTTGTTTTGTTTCGTAATTTCCCTGAAGCTGTTTTAAGACTGTAAAACCATCGAGATTTGGCATCATGATATCTAATAAGACAAGATCGGGTTTTTCGTTGGTTATTAATTTTAAAGCTTCTTGACCGCTAAAGGCGATAGAAGTTTTATAACCTTCGCTTTCCAGGATACTTTGTAAAAGAAAGTTGTTGGTATTCGAATCGTCAACAATGAGTACTTCTTTCTTTATCATATTTTAGTTATTTATATAAAATATATGCAATTGCTGTTATTGATATTGAAACAACAATCTTTTTTCATAAGCGAATACTTTTATGATCTTGTTTACCTCAGCGAGGTTTTATACGAATTATAACTCTTCGTATTCAATATATTTGAAGGGTATACCTATAATAGATTCAAAATACTGGCCAGATTCAAGTACATCTAAATCACCTTCTTCATAGAACCAATTTACAAGAATATTATTGTTCTCGGGGTTATTTTCCAAGAGTCTTAGCATTTCCAAAATAAATTTGGATGAACTGGTATTAAAATATTCAAGTTTAATATCAACACGAATTTCGCCTGCTGTAAACTCTTTGGTCCAGTCAAGTAATGGTTTGAAAAATTTTGCTGCGTCTTCTGGTATCGAACGCCCCTCAATTTTTAACACGCCATTTGTACTTAATGCAACGGAAGGAGTTTTTTCTGTTTCCTTTATTATTAAATCTTTCATATTCAAAATATCCTAGTCTATAAGTTTAACCCAATTTATGAAATTTCTTGTAAAAAAAGCAAAAATCAATTACTAATTTACAACTTATTTGTAAATAATTGCAAAAAGATTGATTGAATGTTCAATTTTATACATAATTATGCAATTTTTGTAAAGTAATCAAACCAAAATAATGATACTTTTGTTCTAATTTTGTTGCAGAAAAAACAGTTTTAGATGAAAAAGTCTTTTAATAAAAAATATATAGTCATTCCAATTGTATTGGTTTCCCTTCTTGGTGTTTTAATTGTTGTTAAATTATACAAGAAAATTTACAGCGCAAATGTTAGGAAGCCAGCAAGTTACTTATATATTCCAACCGGTTCAACGTTTAATGATGTTATCGAGATTTTAAAGCGCGATAGTTTATTAATTAATATCGATTCCTTTACTTGGTTAGCCGAAAAAAAGAACTATCCTAATCATGTTTATCCCGGAAGGTATAGGTTAGATAGTTTGATGAATAATGATGCGTTAATTGATAAATTGCGTTCAGGATATCAGGATCCGGTGAAAGTGATTTTTAACAGTGTACGAACCAGAGAACAGCTTGCCGGAAAAATCTCAAAGCAAATTGAGGCGGATTCTTCAAGTCTGGTTAATTGGTTTTATAACGATTCGTTAATTGAGAATTATGGCTTAAATCAGGAAACGTTTACATCCATTTTTTTACCAAATACATATGAGTTTTGGTGGAATACATCTGCTAAGAGCTTTGTTGATCGCATGCACAAGGAATATTTGCGATTTTGGAATGACGATCGTAAAGCGAAAGCGGCAAAACTAAATTTAACACCGGAAGAAGTAACAACACTGGCTTCAATTGTCGATGAAGAGACCTATTTTAATAATGAGATGCCACGAGTTGCCGGACTATACATCAATCGATTACGAAAAAGAATGCATTTACAGGCCGATCCAACATTAAAATTTGCTTTGGGTGATTTTACTATTAAAAGAGTTTTAAATATTCATAAACAGATTGACTCACCGTACAATACATATAAACGTTACGGATTACCACCCGGACCAATATCCATACCTTCTATTGCGGCTATTGATGCTGTTTTAAATTACGAATCGCACAGCTATTTATATATGTGCGCAAAACCCGATTTTTCGGGATATCATAACTTTGCAAAAACACTATCACAACATAATCAAAATGCCCGCGAATATCAGCGAGCATTGAATAAGGAACGTATTTGGAGGTAGGTAACTGAGCCATTTATTAAATATTAGCTTGCTGGAATTTTAATCCAATTCTGGAGTATACATTCATTAAAACTTTTTCTTCATTCTCCCAGCACAAGTCCTGAGCTGCAATTTCAGTATTTTCCTGCCACTTTTTATACCGGTTTTTTAGCTCAAATACTTCCTTGATTTTTTTGGCAAGTTCTTGAGGGTCTTTATGATCGTAAATGGTCCCGATTTCATATTTATTTACAACTTTCTGCATTTCAGGAAATGGTGAAACCAGTACCGGTATTCTGGCCTGAATATAATCGAATAATTTATTTGGTAGTGCATAATAATAGTTTAAACCAATATTCTCCTCTAAAGCTAATCCAAGGTTAGCGGTAGCTGTATGTTTAGGCAGTTCGGCAAAAGGAATCTTACCTTTCATTTCAACTTTATTTCCAAGATTTTTTTGTTCAATTCTTTGCTTGAGTTGATTCGTAATATCACCATCACCGATAATGGTTAGTTTGGCATCTTCGATAAATTGCATGGAGTCGATCATCTGCTCCAGTCCTCGTCCAACATTAAGAGAGCCCTGGTATAAAATTTCCTTAATACTATTTTCTTTGGATTTGTGTATTGTTTTTACAAAGTAGGGTAGGTTTCTGATTACTTCCATTTCAACTCCATACTTTTTATGATAGGTTTTTGCAATGGATTCAGAAACGGTGTATGCATATTTTATTTTTGGTAATATTTTACTCTCCAGTAATTTCCACACTTTTTTAGGAAATTCTCTATCAACCAATTCCGGTACTTCGGTAAAATACTCATGACTATCATAAACAATTGATTTAAACCTTACTTTACCTGCATAATAAGAGCCAAGCAATGTATCCAGATCATTAGATACAATGATGTTAAATCTCCTAAAAAAAAGATAGAGAAAAAGTCGTATGTTATATTCTAAATAAAAAGCAGGTCCTTGCGAAAAGAGTAATCTGAATCTTTTGGTTTTATAGGGTCTGCTGTCTACAGGTAAACTGTTTTTTCTTTTTCTGCCAATTACAGTTACCCGGGCGTCTGATTTTAACAATGTACAAGCTACTTTATGAATTCGATTATCGGTAACCAGATCGTTTGTAACTGCAATGTAAATTCGTTTCACTTCTTAAATCGTTTTACTGTTTTTAACTTTTCAATATGTATCTTTGTGTCATAAAATAACAATATATGTATGAAATTAAAGAAAATTTCGCGTTAAAAAAATATAATACATTTGGTATCGATGTTAAAACAAGGTTTTTTGTTGTTTGCAAATCAGAAAAAGAGATTACCGATTTTATAACTATACAACAAAATACAACATTACCCTTAATGATTTTGGGAGGTGGGAGTAATGTATTGTTTGCAGATGATTTTAAAGGATATATTTTAAAACCAGATATTAAAGGAGTTGATATTGTTAAAGAAACAGAATCAGAGGTGACTGTTCGCGCAGGTGCAGGAGAGGACTGGGACGAATTTGTTGCATATTGTGTTGAGCATGGATGGGGAGGTGTTGAAAATTTATCGCTTATTCCGGGAAATTTAGGAACATGCCCTATTCAGAATATCGGAGCGTATGGAGTTGAAGTAAAAGATGTTATAACTGAGGTTGAAACCATTGAGATAGACACACAGAAAAAGTATGTTTTCACAAATTATCAGTGTAAATTTGGTTACAGAGATAGTATCTTTAAGAGGAAATTAAAGGGAAAGCATCTAATTTCGCATGTTACTTTTCGATTAAATAAGCAACCTGAATTTAAACTGGAATATGGAAATTTAAAAGAGGCGCTAGGTTCATTTGAGGATATTACTTTAAAAAATATAAGAAAAGCGGTAATTGCTATACGAGAAGCAAAACTTCCCGATCCTGACGAAATTGGCAATGCAGGTAGCTTTTTTAAAAATCCTGTTGTTACACAAGAAAAGTTGAAAAAGCTTCAGCAGAAATATAGTGATATTCCGTTTTATCCATTAACCGATAACAAAGTGAAAATTCCGGCCGGATGGCTAATAGAAAAATCAGGATGGAAAGGAAAACGGAAAGGAAATGTTGGCGTGCATCATAAGCAGGCACTGGTTTTGGTTAATTATGGCGATGCAACGGGTGAAGAGATATTACACCTTGCAAAAAATATTCAGCAAACTATTATTATTCAGTTTGATATTGAATTGGAGATGGAGGTGAATGTAGTTTAAATTTTAGGTTTCAAATTTCAAGTTTCAAGTTTCAAATTCAGAATTTGTAGTTAATACTTATTGTAGCTAGTAATCTGGTTGATTTCTTTTCTTCTTTTTTCTCTTGTTTCGCTGGCAGGATAACCCAATGTGATAATTAAGGGTACGCGTTTAGATTTAGGAATATTTAAAAGCTTTTTTACATTGGTTTCGTCGAACCAACCCAGCATGCATGTTCCTAATCCTTCAGCTGCTGCCTGCAAGCACATATGCTCAGCTGTAATTCCAATATCTATTAACGGAAAATGTTTTCCTTTGATCAAACTCCCTGCACTGGAAGTGAAATTAGCCCGTTCCTCAACAATTACAATATGTACTGGCGCTTGTTTGGTAAAATGGTTCATGCCCAGAACTTTACTTGAAGTACAGTCTGCTATCTTATTTTTTAAATCCTGATCGTTAACTACAATAAATTTCCAGGGTTGCGCATTGCAAGCAGAAGGAGCTAATCGTCCTGCTTCCAGAACGCGATGCAGTTTGTCATCTTCAATTGGGGTAGCTAAATAA
Organism: Bacteroidota bacterium; assembly: GCA_020444275.1. Lineage (GTDB taxonomy): Bacteria > Bacteroidota > Bacteroidia > Bacteroidales > UBA12077 > UBA12077. The sequence goes on from JAHLLG010000002.1 coordinate 191,267, forward strand.
GCCCTGTCACTTTGTCGCTTATATATGAGTTCTAGTAGTTCTTTACCTTTCATAGTTAGTTGTTATTGATTTTAATAACTGCTTTTTCTTTTATGATTTCTTGCACTGTGCGATTTTCAATTTTACTTTCAAGCCACGATATAATATCAAAATAGATAAATGGCCGTCGTTCGTAAAATTTGTCATTTAACGGAAGAAGCTGTTCTCGAAGATCTTTAAAAGCATCAATGAGCTGATCTCTTGTAATTGAACTCAGTTTTCGTAAAAACTTCATTATGATTTTTTGAAACTGATGTAAATCGTTTTTCTTGATTAAAAATCGATAAGTTGATCGAATGTAATAATCTACTAGGTCAATATTACCCAGTTCGTAATGACTAATTAAATTAAGGATTCGTGCGAAACTATGAATATCAGATCGTAGATCAACATCTTTCATGTTTATGATTTTATTTAACCAAAAAACTACTTGCTGATAGTTAGCATCGCCAAAGTACATACATGCAAATTTATAATAGAATATAATGATGTAATTCGTATCCAGTAAATGCTCAAACTCTTCAAGACTTTTTGCAATTTCGGGAATTATGTTTGATCCTTCAGTAAATTCACCCAGCATAAAATACCGATTAATTCGATGTGTTGAAGTATATTTAAACAGCAATAAGCGAATATTTTCAGTTAGCTTTAAATCGGGTAAATTTTCAACTTCAGTTAGTTTTTGAACAGTAACTTTAAACTCATCATACTTGTGCATTTTTGATTGCGATACGAGCAAATTATTGATTGCCTTAATATACATCTCAATTTTTGGAACAATATAATCCTGGTTCTCCTCGAACAGGTTAACCCACTTTTTGGCATATTCATATCCACGGTCAAAATCCTGTATAAAAAAGTAATATCCTACAAATGAATTGTACAGATACATTTTTTCATCAAAAGACAATTTGTCTTCCTGAAATACAGGGAGCGTGGAATACAAAAAGCTATTTACCAGCTCAAAATCTTTGTGATTTCTTAAGAATCCAATTTTTAAATAAAAGGAGTAAAGTTTAATAGTTAAGTTCGAAAAGGTGTTGATATTATTTATTTTTTCATTGATTCGATCCGATGCTTTAATTAACTGCGTTACTTTATCTTCAATGTTTGATCGTATATATTTGGTAACCAGCCGCTTTTCAAATTCAGTGATTTCCAGTATAAGCGAATTTTTGTCATATTTTTCAGCCATCAGTTTAGCCTTTTCGATCATTTTTACACACTGATCATAAAGGCATTTATTGTACAAAATTGTAGCATAGTCAATAAGTTCATGAATTTTCAGATCAATATCTTCATCACTATTTAAATTTCGAAGATTTTGCAATATTTGTTTGTACAGATGCGCCTTAAGATTTGATAATTGCTGACTTTTAATTGATTTCTCTTTTTCGAGTATCTTGGATTCATTGTACTCTTTTTGCTTGTCGATTAAATCGAAAAGTTTAAGGAACTTGGTTTCCTCTCCGGCTTTTTGTTTCGTAACATGTACCTTAAAATATCTTTTCTCAGCTTTAGTTAGCGATTTAATTAACTGAAATAATGTATCTATATTTTTGTTGGGCATTGTAATTCTATTTTCTGAGTTTAATCTGTAAATAATTAATTAATAGATGTTTATATTTTTAGTTATATGGTTAGTTCGTAAATAGACATTGTAAATTCAAAAATAATTTGTTTTTCAACTCTGGTTACAAAAAATACATTTGGTAGCTGAAATGGATGTACAAACAAATGTAATTAAAAAATTGAAAAAACATATTTTATCATTATGACTGTACCAAAAGTATCTACGTTAACATCGGGAGTGCTTGCAATAGCCGAAGATGTAAAAAGAAATGGAAAAGAATCATTAGATATAAATATAGTAAAAGCGGGTCCTGAGCACGGCGAAAAAATTTTAGTGGTTGATGTTGAGAGTGAAAAGGTTTCGAACTATGATGAAGTAGTACAATCGATCCATAAAAATGGTTTTGGAGTAGTGGTTTCGGATGTTTTTACCAAAACTTTTAGTGCCAAAGCCTTGAATTATGGAATATTAACGATTGAAGTATCGCGTGATTTTCTTAAAAATATTATTAATTCGGGCAAAGAGAAGTATACGAAGCTGTTTGTCGATTTTAAGGGACAAGAAGTGATGATTGTGAATACTGGGAAAAAAGAGTTTTTTCAGTTGAGCGATTATAATCGCGAAAGCTTTGAAAGTGGCAACGATGATATAGATAATTTATATAATATCTGGAATGGAATAGGACATAAAGAAACTGAAGATTTAGAACTGGTAAATTATTTAGGTGAATAATTTTTTGATTTTCATTATTGTAGTTTTTGTAATTAAGGAGTCAGCGTTTTAATAGCTGGCTCTTTCTGTTTAGAAGGTCCAAACCAAAGCCAGTTGGGGTGTTTGCGAAACCGGATCGAGTGTTACGTTAAAATTGAATGTTACATTGTCTAATTTTGCTGTATTACGCAAAACATAGTTATAACGCTCCAGTGCATCAAATAAAAAGTTCTTGGAAAATACATGATAGGTTAATGTACCGGTAAAGAAAACAATTACTGCAGCTGTTAAATAGCCGGTTTGTACTTCTCCCTGCAACTCCTCAACATCTTCATCTCCATACGATTCTGCTCCTGGATTATTAAAATGCAAATAGGCAAGTACTGGTGCAATTACACCCATCTGTGCTATGCCAAAAATGCGGGTAAGTTTATAATTATTCAAGTCGTGCAGTGCCACTGAATCTTCCTGGATATAAGGTTTTAGATTACCACCAAACATTCCAACCTTAATATATGTTGAGCCCTGATTAGGTGAAAATTTTCGCTCAACAAAAAAGAACGGTGTTGCTGTAACCCAAACGGTTTTGCTTTTTAAATAAAGATCAGGTATGTCCGACTTTCTTGTAAAAGTTAATCCTGGAATTTGAGCAAAACATTGAGAAAATATACTAATAAACAGACTGATTACTAATAACCTTTTTAGCATAATTTTAGATATATCTGTGTTTAATTGTACCTAAATTTATGAAAAAGGTTTTAAAAATTAAAAGGTTTATAATTTTGAATTATAAATCGAGCAAAATATTATCAATATTATTTTCTTCCATTAACATTTTGTAAGGAGATTCGAGTAGTTCCTTTATTTTAACTAAAAACCCTACAGAGTCTTTGCCATCAATGGTTCTGTGATCGTACGACAGGGCAATATACATCATCGGACGTATTTCTATAGTACCATTCACAGCAATTGGTCTTTCCTGGATATTATGCATTCCTAAGATTCCTGATTGTGGTGGATTTAGAATAGGAGTAGATAATAGAGAACCAAAAACTCCTCCATTGGTTATGGTAAAAGTTCCACCTTGAAGGTCGTCAATGGAGATTTTACCGTTACGACCTTTATCGGCCAGTCTTTTGATCTCTTTTTCGAGCTCGGCAAGATTCATTGTTTCTGCATTACGCACAACCGGAACCATTAGTCCCTTTGGTGTTTGAACAGCTATTCCAATATCTGCGAAATCAGGATAAATAATTTCATCACCATCAATTTGTGAATTAACTGACGGAAAAGCTTTTAGGGCTATAGTAACCGCTTTAGTAAAGAACGACATAAAACCCAGTTTGATATCATGCTTTTCAATAAATTGTTTTTGATATTTTTTTCGCAGAGCGATCACTTCTGTCATATCAACCTCGTTGAAAGTAGTAAGCATAGCTGTTTCATTTTTTACTGAAACCAATCGCTCACTTAACTTCTTGCGCAGCTGAGAAATCTTTTTGCGTTCAATTTCTCTTGAGGCTTCTGTTTTTTGTTGATTAACCGGAGAGTTCGATTTATTGGAAATTACTTGTTCAACTTCTGCTTTACCTATACGTTTTAAACCATGAATAATATCTTCAACATTTAAGTTATTTTCCTGCATTAGCTTTTTTGCAACTGGCGAAACTTTTACCTTGTTATACTCTGAACTACTAGTTTGTTTTGTATCCTGTTGTTTATCAGCATTTTTATCTTCAGTTGTTTTTTTAGTCTTATCATCACTTTTCGGCTCCTCTCTACGCTTATCCTCAGTTTTTTTGCTTTCATCTTTTTCAGGTGCCTTAGCCGATGTGTCGATTTTACATGCAACAGAACCAACCTGAATGGTTTCTCCAGCTTCGGCAATAATCTCTATTTTACCTGCTTCAGATGCCATTAAGGGCAGGGTTGCTTTATCTGATTCAATTTCTGCTATTTCCTGGTCTTGTTCAACATAATCGCCATTTTCGACCAGCCAGTTTGATATTTCTACTTCTGTTATGGATTCTCCTGGACTTGGGATCTTTATATCAATCATAGTATTTAAGTTTCTATTGTTATCAAAAATATTTTTCTACTTTATTGCCTAGTTTCAGATTTAGAACTTGAAACTGTAACCTGTAACTAAAGATACGTATGTTGTTTATTAATTTCTAATCGTGAACTACCTTCAACACATTGCAGTCCGCAATATTTATTTTTTAATTCGCATGTACACTTTCTAAATATTTTACCAAGAATTTCATTTTGTTGTAATACGTGTAACTTGTGTAATCCAACGGCCGGACTTCCGCTTGCCTGGCGGGCTACAACTTGAATGTTAACATGCTTAAATTGTTCTTTTACAAAAGTCCATGCTCCCATATTTTCGGGTTCTTCCTGTATCCATATCCAACGTTTTGTATTTGGATATTTTTCAATGATTTGATCAACTTGTTTTTGGGGCCATGGATATAGTTGTTCTATGCGCACCAAAGCGATGTCTTTAGCATCGAACTCTTCTTTTTTTGCCAATAAATCATAATAAATTTTACCCGAACAGAAAACAACTCTTCTAACTTCTTCAATATCCACATTATCATCATCAATTACTTCCTGAAATTTATTTTTCGCCAACTCATCCAACGGCGACACACATTTTGGATGTCTTAATAAACTTTTTGGAGTAAACACGATTAGCGGAACCGTGAAGTCACGATATACCTGCCTTCGCAATACATGAAAAAAGTTAGCTGGGGTGGTAGCATTTACAATTTGCATGTTATTATTTGCACATAAAGCCAAAAATCTTTCCATTCGTGCACTTGAGTGTTCCGGGCCCTGACCTTCATATCCATGTGGTAGTAAAAGAGTTAATCCATTCATAATACCCCACTTTTCTTCTGCAGAGCTAATATACTGATCAATAATCACCTGAGCTACATTATTGAAATCACCAAATTGCGCTTCCCAAATATTTAAACCTTCAGGTACAGCCATTGCATAGCCGTATTCAAAGCCTAAAATACCATATTCGGATAGTGGTGAATTAAAAACATGAAATGGAGCCTGATCTTCGCTAATATGTTTTAACGGAATAAATTTTTGATCTGAATCCTCAATGGTTAAGGCAGAATGACGATGCGAAAAAGTTCCCCGTTCAGAGTCCTGACCACTTAAACGAACCGGACGATTTTCTGCTACCAGTGTTCCATATGCCAGCAGTTCAGCCATACCCCAATCTAGTTTATCCTGTTTTATCATCTCATTTCGATCGTTGAGCAGTTTTTCGGCTTTTTTGAAAAATTTAAGATCTTTAGGAGGAAAATTCAGTTTATGCGCTATGGCTTTTAGTAGCTTTTTATCGACACCTGTTTCCGGCGAACTTTCAAAATCTTCGGTTTCAGGGTGATGGTATTTCTGCCAATCTTCAATCAGGAACTGCTTAATGTGCAATTTCTCCGATTTTTTAGCAACATCCAGTTTCTCATCTAAATACTGATTGAATTCTTTCTCGAGTTTCTTCAAATCTTCTTTTGAATAAATTCCTTTTTCCAGCAAGAAATCTCCATAAATATCACGCGGATTGGCATGTTTACTTATTGCTTTATACAATAATGGTTGCGTAAATCTCGGTTCATCACCTTCGTTATGTCCAAATTTCCGGTAACATAATATATCAATAAAAACATCGGTGTGGAAAGTGTATCGATATTCCATGGCAAGCTGAATGGTATAAATCAGCGCTTCAGGATCGTCGCCATTCACATGAAAAATAGGAGCTTTAATCACTTTACCAATGTCAGTACAGTAGGTACTTGATCTGGCATCAAGATAATTTGTGGTAAAACCAACCTGGTTATTAATTACTAAATGTATGGTGCCACCCGTTCTGTATCCTTTTAACTGTGACATTTGTATGGTTTCATAAACCACTCCCTGGCTGGCTATGGCAGCATCGCCATGAATTATGATTGGCGCTAATTTATTGTAATCGTGATTGTATTTCCCCCAAATTTTAGCTTTGGCAATTCCTTGAACTACCGGTCCGACTGTTTCTAAATGAGAAGGATTTGGTGCCAGGTTTAACCGTACTTTCTTGCCTTTATCCGTAGTTACTGTATTTCCGTATCCCAGATGATATTTCACATCACCAAGCGAAATATCCTCATCATACTCTTCACCCAAGAATTCGGCAAATATATCTTCTATAGGTTTTTCCAGAATATTGGCCAAAACATTCAAACGTCCTCGGTGCGACATGCCAATGATAAACTCTTCAATTCCCAGTTCAGCACCCTTTTCTATCACGGCATCAAGCGCAGGAATTAGAGATTCTGCTCCCTCAAGCGAAAAACGCTTTTGGCCTACAAATTTTTTATGAATAAAATTTTCGAAACCTACCGCCTGCTTTAAATGTTGATAAATATGTTTTCGTTCATCATCACTGAAAGTAGGAATGTTTTTTACAGGTTCCATTTTGTTCTGCAACCAGCTTATAATTTCCGGATTACGAATAAACATATATTCAGCTCCAACCGACTGACAATAAGTAGTTTCTAAGTGATCAATAATATCTTTTAAGGTAGCAGGTCCAATGCCAATATATTTACCAGCCTGAAAAACGGTGTTTAAATCAGACTTTTTTAAGTCGTAGTTCTCAATACTTAGTGTTGGTGAATATTTTCTTCGGGTTCGCACAGGATTTGTTTTTGTAAACAGATGGCCTCTTTTTCTATATCCTTCAATCAAATTTATTACCTTGAATTCTGTATCGAATAGCTCGCCATTTTGACTGTTTACCGGGAAGTTTTTTTGTGCGAATTCAAATCCTTCAAAGAATTTCTGCCATTGCTCATCAACTGTGCTCGGATCAGATTGGTATTGTTTATATAGCTCCTCAATTGAGTTAATTTCTGAATTACCTATAAAAGAGAATTTATTCATTGTTAATTATTTAATAGCCAATTAAATTGCAGGTTCGTATTATTTTTGTTTAACTTTAATAAAAATAAGATTGCCATAAATTTTACCTATAAAAATATATAAAATAGACTATTGGCGATGCATTATGTTCATTTTGTTTACCAATATCCGGATTTTATAGCATTGAACAAAAAATTATTCATAATGTTTACAAGTATTACACTTTTTATTTAACAAAAAGTAGATACTTACTAAGTTTTAAATTCTTAATTGTATAGAAAATGGTTGTAGGAATATTAAAAGAACCAGAATTTGATCGTAGAGTTGCATTGCTTCCTGAAAACACAAAAACGCTCAATGATTTAAAGGTTGAAGTGATTCTTGAAAAAGATTCCGGATTGCGCTCTTTTTTTAATGATAAAAGCTATGAGGAAGTTGGTTGTAAAATTGAGAAAAGAGAGAAGGTATTAAGTGATTCTGATTTACTTATCAGCATTAATCCATTAACTGATAAAGAATATGGAAAACTTAAACCGAAACAGTCGATTTTAACTGCTTATTCTCCTTTGATTAACAACGAACTGGTAAAACTGTTTGTTGATAATGATATCACAACTTTTAGTATGGATATGGTGCCACGTACAACGCGCGCTCAATCTATGGATATTCTATCATCCATGGCAACTGTCGCAGGCTACAAAGCAGTGTTGGAAGCGGCAAATCATTTGCCCTCGTTTTTTCCTATGTTTATGACAGCTGCAGGAACCATAAGACCTTCAAAAGTGCTGGTGTTGGGTGCTGGTGTAGCAGGTTTGCAGGCTATTGCAACAGCGCGAAAACTTGGTGCGGTTGTGGAAGCTTTTGATGTTCGGTCTGCAGTTAAGGAAGAGGTGCAAAGTTTGGGAGGTAAATTTATTGAGGTAGAAGGAGCAAAGGATGATAAAGGAGCTGGTGGATATGCTGTAGAACAAACCGAAGAGTATAAACAAAAACAGCAACAACTAATTCAGGAGCATGCCAAAAAAGCTAATGTAGTGATAACAACAGCTCAGATTCCTGGTAGAAAAGCACCAGTATTAATTACAAAAGATACTGTTGAGAATATGCTTCCCGGTTCTGTAATTGTTGACCTGGCAGCATCAACTGGTGGTAACTGTGAGTTAACAAAGAATAATGAGGTAGTTGAGGTTAACCATGTGAAAATTATCGGGAACTCAAATTTTCCAAGTGAAATACCAAGCGATGCCAGTAAGATGTATGGTAATAATATCATCAATTTCATGAAACTTATAATCGATGATGAAGGAAACCTGAAATTGGATTTCGATGATGAAATTGTAGCTGGTACTTGCATTACACATAATAAAGAGATCATAAACGAACGAGTAAAATCTAATTCATAATTAAAATATAATGAGCAATGGAAGGAATTCTTGAATTTATATATGTTAATTCCGAGGCAATATTTATTGTAGTGTTATCTGTATTCCTCGGTATAGAAGTAATATCGCACGTACCTGCTGTTCTACATACACCGCTAATGTCTGGTGCTAATGCCATTCATGGAGTTGTAATCATTGGAGCTATTATTGTTCTTGGACATGCCGAATCAACATTAAATCTGATTCTGGGATTTATTGCTGTTTTCCTGGGAACTTTAAATGTTGTGGGAGGGTTTGTTGTTACAGACAGAATGCTGGATATGTTTAAAAGGAAACCTAAAAAGTAAGATAAATTATGGATAAGATTATTGAATTCTCAAAACATGTTCAGTTTACCTTTGGTGATTCTGTTCTTGAAATAATTTACCTTATAGCATCAATTCTGTTTATTCTGGGTTTAAAGAAATTAAGTCATCCTGATTCGGCCAAAAGAGGCAATATTTGGGCAGCGGCCGGAATGATTATCGCAATTATTGGTACACTATTGTTACATCGCCAGGATGGTCATAAAATTGGTAATTTAGGTTATATTTTTGCAGCCATATTGCTAGGAACTGTGCTAGGTTTGATTATTGCCCGAAGGGTAAAAATGACCAAAATGCCTGAATTAGTATCCTTTTTTAACGGAATGGGAGGTGCAGCAGCAGCTTTAATTTCTGTAATGGAATTTCCACATATTAATAAGGAACTTATTGCAGAGCACGGCTTGCTTAACTGGCAAGCGCTTGTGATTTTCCTTGGTTTAGTAATAGGTAGTGTGTCATTCGCTGGTAGTATGATTGCTTTTGGTAAACTTGATGGAAAGATCAAAGATATCAGATCAAAGGTATTGCGTGTAATCAATATTATTTTGTTATTGGTTATTATTGCTGTTATAGCTTACATCATGACACGTGGACAGGTCGATCCGCAAACGCTAGAACCATATGTTTATATACTTTTAGGCATTTCATTAGTATACGGAGTGTTGTTTGTAATGCCAATCGGAGGCGCAGATATGCCCGTAGTGATTTCATTACTGAACTCATTTACGGGAGTGGCTGCTGCAATGGGAGGTTTTCTTTATAATAATCTGGTAATGTTAACCGGAGGAATACTGGTTGGTTCTGCAGGTACTATTCTAACTGTACTAATGTGTAATGCCATGAATCGCTCGTTGTTTAATGTAATTATTGGAGCTTTTGGTGGCGGTGGTGCTGCCGGCGAATCGGAGCAAGGCTCCATAAAAGAAATATCGATTACCGATGCTTCCATTTTATTGAGTTATTCGCAAAAGGTAATGGTTGTTCCTGGTTATGGTTTAGCTGTTGCGCAGGCACAACACTTAGCGCATGAATTAGATAAGCTTCTTGAAGATAAAGGTGTTGAGGTGAAGTATGCCATTCATCCGGTAGCAGGTAGAATGCCTGGTCATATGAATGTTCTGTTAGCAGAAGCTGATGTGCCTTATGAAAAATTATTGGAAAGCGACGAAGCTAATGGTGAAATGGAAAATGTTGATGTTGTTGTGGTAATCGGTGCAAATGATGTAGTTAACCCGGCTGCTGAAGAAGATCCATCTAGCCCGATTTACGGAATGCCTATTGTAAAGGTATTAAAAGCGAAAAACATTATCGTAATGAAACGGGGAATGGGTAAAGGATATGCAGCAATTGAAAATAATCTGTTTTATAATGATAAAACCAGAATGTTATTTGGGAATGCTAAAGATAGCTTACAAAAAATAGTAACAGAAGTGAAGAGTTTATAAACAAAAAAATGTTTTCTGTTTGGTTAACCCGGAGGATATTATCCTTTGGGTTTTCTTTTTTTATGCGGTCAAGTATAAGTTTTGTGTTAACTTTATAAGCATAATAAAACACTTTCATGATAAAGGTTAGATTTATATTTTTAGCACTTATTTTACACTTAGGATCATACGGTTTATTTGCTCAGTCCTATGAATATTCAGAAGATAATAATGGTTTAAGAACATTTCGCGATGGTAAATTGATAATTGAAGAAGGAATTCCATTTTTAACTGTAAAAGGAAATTCATATGAAATGGGTTTGCAGTATGGTGTACTGATGAATGAAGAACTCCTTAGAATGGATCATACTGTTGATAGCCTTATTGAGTCATACATTGGTAGTTTTTTCATGAAAAAGTGGATTTCAGGGATTATTTTGAATTCAAATATTCGCAAAATAGAAAAAACAATGCCACACGAGTATTTGCAGGAACTCCAAGGAATGGCAGAAGGTAGCGAATTAGAATTGAAAGATTTGCAGATCATATTCTATTTCCCACAGTTATTTTTTAAAATCAGTTGTACTTCTTTTTTATTTCGTGATGAAGAACAAATGGTTCATGGCAGAAACCTCGATTGGTCGGGTATAGAATCCATAACGCATTATCCATTAATTGTTAATTATCATAAAACCAATAAACAGCCGATTACTGTTTTAACTTTTGTGGGATATCCGGGAGCTTATACAGGAATGAATCATAGCGGTTTAAGCATGTCGATCAATATGAATGGAGCACCGGCAGAAAATCATAAGAAAATAAGTGATTACAATACCGGAATGCCACTGGCCTTTAAGGTTAGAAATGTTCTGGAAAATGCAACAACTATGCAAGAAGTTGATGAATTGTTTGATGATTACAGTTCGCATGCATGGTTTATTATAGCAGGTAGTAGAACAGATCATTCAGGTGCCATTTATGAACTAACAAGAGGGCAAGTAATTAAAAATCCGATGTCAGGTGATTTTCAGTTTATCGAGAATCTATCTATTTCAGATGTTGGTCGTTATGCTTTTAGCCCTGTACGAATGCATGAAAACTTTAATATTGCCCGCGAACGAAAAATAAAAGAACTATACGATCGATTTAGCAAGAAGAGCGATTTGGTTGCAAAAAGCTATGAAATATTATCAAATACTGAATATTATCATTTAAAGCACGATCCGTTTTACTCGAATAGTATTAATAACTCTGCAACTGTAATAAGCTGTATTATGGATAACGCTGATAATAACTTATATTTTTCTTATGATGAGCGATTAGCGGGGTTGAATAAGTATTTAAAATATGATATAGATGCTGAAGAAGTTACTGTATACAGAGAAAAACAGGAAATACCTGATCAGGATTATTTAGACGAGCGCTTGAAATATAGAGATTGGTATAGTTCAACGATTTCGGATAAACGAAAAGTTGATAACGAAGAATATCAGTTAATAATTGATAAAATTGGTACGCTAAAACTTGAACCAGCGTATAAATTTTGGTTATTATCACATTATTATTCAAAGCTTGGTAATCATGAAAAAGCTTTTGAGAATGCTCAAAATTATATTGCAGAGCGCCCCGATTATTATCATGCATATTATAATAAATACCAGACTGAGAAAAACAGAGAAAGTTACTTGGATGCTATTGTTGCATTGGAAGAAATGATGCAAACGTCAACCATTACACCGTATTATTACTATCTTGCAAAAATAAAAATGATTGAATTGTATGATCAATTATTGGATCATCAGAAAGATCAGATTTATATTGAAAAAATACATAGATTAGCCAAAGAAATAAAATCAGAACTAAATCAATATTTTATAGATAAGGAAACTCAAAATGATTTAAAACTGATTGAGTCCATTATAGAAAAGTACGATAATTAATGAATGATAGTTTACAAAATGCTATAGAATTACTAGTAAATTCAAAGCATGCAATTGCTTACACTGGTGCAGGAATATCAGTAGAAAGTGGCATTCCGCCATTTCGGGGAGAAGACGGCTTGTGGAATAAATATGATCCTAATATCCTGGAGTTAAGTTATTTTTATTTACGTCCTGATAAATCATGGAAAGTAATCAAAGAGATTTTTTATGATTTTTTTGGTGAGGCAAAGCCTAATAAGGCACACACAGTATTGGCAGAGCTAGAACATTTAGCGTTAATTAAAGCAATTGTTACACAGAATATTGATAATTTGCATTACGATGCGGGGAGTAAAGAAGTATATGAATTTCATGGGAATTCTCGAATGCTGGTTTGCACCGGTTGTAATAAAAAATATATGGCAGCAGAAACTAATCTTAACGGTGTTCCCTTATGCACGAGTTGTAATGATCTTTTAAAGCCTGATTTTATATTCTTTGGAGAGAAAATTCCTGAAGTGGCTTATAGAAAGTCGATTGAAGCAGCTCAGAAAGCAGATGTGGTTGTAATCATTGGTTCAACCGGAGAGGTTTACCCTGCCGCATCAATTCCCAGGTATGCAAAAGAAAATGGAGCAAAAATTATTGAAATTAATCCGGAAAAGTCTTTATTTACAGATTCAATAACGGATTTATTCATTAAAGGAAAAGCAACCGAGATAATGCATGAATTATTAATTGGAATAAAACAAAAAATATGATTAAATTTAACTTGGAAGGTTCGGAATATATTGAGCTCATTAAATTGTTGAAAGTAACTAATATGTGCGCGAGTGGAGGAGAAGCCAAACAACTGGTTGATCAGGGTGAAGTAAAACTGAATGGTGAGGTTGAAAGTAGAAAGCGAGCAAAAATCAGAACCGGAGATAAAGTAGAAATATTTAACGAGATTATAGAAGTTGAATAATTAAAACAGAACTATATGGCATTTTTAGATTTAGCAAAAAAACGTTTTTCATCAAGAAAGTATTTGGATAAGCCTGTTGATAGAGAAATTTTGATGCAAGTTTTAGAAGCTGGCAGAGTAGCTCCGTCAGCCAAAAATAAGCAACCGTGGCATTTTGTGGTAACAACGCAGGAAGAACCACTGAAGAAAATACGAGAATGCTACGAAGGCAAATGGTTAGAATCTGCAAAATGTATTATTGTAGTTTGTGGCGACCATAGAGATGCATGGCGAAGAGCAGATGGTAAAATTCATACCGATATTGATGTAGCTATAGCAATTGATCATATGACATTAGCTGCAACAGACCTGGGATTAGCAACTTGCTGGATTTGTAAGTTTGATGTGATGAAATGTGTAAGAGCACTTGATTTGCCCGATGGTGTTGAACCCATTGCATTAATCCCGGTTGGATATCCTGCCGATGAAGCAGATGTAAACCGACACGAGCAGTTGAGAAAACCGTTAGATGAAATTGTGCATTTCGAAAAGTTCTACTACAAACCTTTTAAACGTAAAAAACCGATTTTATAAACAATATAAAGGACGATCAAAAAATCGTCCTTTTTCTATTGGTATTTATTAACGGAATTTTAAAAGCAATCTATCTGCAGTTCAAAAGCCTTAATTATCTAAAATTGCGAACTAAGTATGTGATCTTTCATTAATTTAATATCCATACTTTTTATTCCGTGCTTTTCTAAATACTGCACATCATCCATAAATGACTTAGAAAACTTTTTGATATCGTTTTCAAGATACTGAAGTGCTTTGGCGTAAATTTTAATTGCTTCTTTTACCTGGTTATTGCACCAATACGAATGGCCTAAGTGTATCAGATCAAAGTCGCTTACTTTTTTATTAAGAATCTTATCGTAGTACTTTATTGCAGTATCAAATTTTCCTTCAACAAATGAAATCCAGGCTATTGGACGTTGTATTTTTTCATTCGCGGGAGCTAAATATTCTACTTTAAAATAGTATTTTAAGGCATCTTTATAGTTATGTAAACGCATTAACGTGTGTCCAATGTATGCTTGAATGTAAAGATTTTCAGGATCAAGTTTTTCTGCCTGTTTGTAATAATCTAATGCTTCAATATGTTCATTGAGATACCTGTAGCAAAGAGCAATTTTTTTAATAATCCACGCTTTGTTTTCATCCAGTAGCTCAGCGCGTTTGTAATACCTTAAAGCATTTTCATACTGACCAAGTCTTTGATAACAATACCCAATTTTTTCGAAAAGTTCGATGTTGGTTTCTTTGGTTGTTTCTAATACTCTAAAAATTTTTACCGCTTTATCGTAATGCTCATTTTCAAGAAAGAATTCAGCAATATTTCGGATAACCTGCTTGTTAGTTACAATTTTGTTGAAGAAATCAGAATTTTGCACATCAAACTCCCACTTGAATATATCGGAGAATTCGTTTTTATAAGGATGTAATTTATAAAAACGATAAAGATCCTGCAAATACTGGGTTATTATGCTTTTAGTAATGGCAAACTGATTGAGCAGGTTTTCGTCTTTTTGCACTTCCTCCAGGTTTTTCATCTCCTCATTAAACATATCCATCATCATGGATTTGTGTGTTTCTGGAATCATTTGAAGGTTAAGACAAAACGAGTATTTGTCGGAACTACACATGTGGAATGATTTTTCAAGCTGCTCAATAAACGTTTGTAAATTGGTTTCTTCTTTTTCCACAATCATATCGATGTATTCGTTTTCTTTATAAAAAGGAGTAAACCAGTTGCTTATTTCATTAAAAAACGGAAAATGCTTCAATTTTGAGAAAGCACTCATAAATACATCAGAGCCTTCAATCTGTAATTTTGAAAAATCCTGCAGTTTATCTAATAAGTCAGGAGAGTCTTCAAATACTTTTTCCCAATCCGGGTTTTTATCTTCAGAAAGATCATCTGAAAGAATGTTTTCCAGATCAAGATTTTTCTCAATATTAGGTTGCATTTTCATCATTTCAGGTAAAATCTCCTCTTCCCACTTTTTGGTAATCTTTTCTGTCTCTTTTGATTTAAATATCTGAATAAGAACAGTTTCAAACTGTTTATCAATATCGTCAACTTTTGAAAGTTTTCTTATCTGTTTTTCCAGCTCAGGATAAAGTTTTAAACGCTTATCATATTTGTACAAGGTTAAAACTATCCCTGTTAAAGCGCGTTGCCAAACCTGATTCTCTTTTTGATAATAAAAGTTTAAAAGAGCAGTAAATTTTTGAGGATCGAAAATTCGCACTAAACTTAAGGTTAATGCGCTAACAATTAAACTTTTATCGTGCCATGGGATTTTATCAGAATAACAGATGGATTCAATGGTTTTCAGTTCTGTTTCATGATATGTATCGGTTAACCAAAGTATATTAAAAAGCTCTTTCAATGCATCTTGACGTGAAACGATATCATTTTCATTCCCCTGGTTCTTGGCAACATCTATGTTATGATCTTTTAATATTTTATCAAGTTCATTGTCAAAAGTAAGGTTGTTAATTAACGAATAGGTTTCCTCGTCGTGTCCTTCCAATCCTTTTTCTAATGACCACTTCATTTTGTAGGTAGTTAAATCCGACGATTCTGTAAGCAGACACTCTTTAATTTTATCGTTGAGTTCAATTAGTGATTTCTGCACATACATATAGATTTTATCGCGCTCCGGATCCTCTATGCCTGTAAATGAATGCTTTAATATATTGGCATATGTATCCCTTATTTTTTCTATCTGTACCTGGTGATATTGTTTTTTGGTATCATTTGCAAAAGTCAATAATTCCTTAATGGCATATAGGATTTCATTATCTAAAATAAGTTTGGAAATATGTTGATGTTTTTTTGCAATTTCTTTAAAGTTCATATAAACTCCTTTTTCAGTGATTTCATTAAAGTGATCAAATATTATTCCTAACTTTATTTAATGACAATTTAGTATAAAAACCATAACTTTCTATGTAATTCTGTCATAAATAAGTTACAAACATAGAATTTTGAGATTAATATAGATTACCTTTTTAAGTAAAATTGATATACTATGCAAAACCTAATTTCAACCGTTGAAATTGCATTATTCATCATGTTACCCCTGGTTATCTTTTTTAAACAAAAAAGATGTAGCATCAGATTTTATTTCATAGCTATTCCAGTTCTGTATATCATATGGTACTTAACATATATGCTACTGCATGAACTAACACATTGGCTAGGTGCATGGATTTGTGGTATAGAGGTTTTCGATTATAAAATAATTCCTCTATTTTGGAAAGGTGATTTTGGAACAGGTTTTATACAATATGACTTTAAAGGTGATAAGAAAGATTTCTTTATTATTTTTTTACCATATTTACGAGATATTATTTTTCTTTTTGTTGGTTATTGGATATTAAAACGACAAAGACTAAAGAGTTTATTTTGGTCCGGTTTCATTTTTATAATGCTGATATTAAACCCGTTGTATGATGTTAGTAATAATTACCTGGCCTATCTGTTTGGTTCATTAAACGATTTTAATTCATTAAGCATCTCTTCGAATGGTTATATTTCTCACTCGATTGGTATTTTAGTTATAATTGTGGCTTCACTTCTAACGTATAGAATAATCCGTTTAAGTGCTGTATCTGAGCATAGCAATTAATAAACCAAAGTGGATCAGATTTTTATGTTCTAAAAAATAATTTTTTATATTCTACAATATTTACTTTCTATGGTTAATTCAATAACTTGCCATTATTATAATACTTCAAACTAACTTAAAATTATTTTCTATGAGAGCAATAAGCTATAACTCTAAAATTACTTCAGCACAGCAGGTTGTAGAGAGCTTAAAGGAAAATGTGATGGAAATATTCTGGGAAGAAGATCCCTTTGAGTTTTGCAGTTCACGGTCTATTTTACCGCTAATCCAGGAAGAAGCAGAGTATTCAATCAAAAGGTTACATCTAAAAGAGCCTGATCAAAATAGGTATTTGCAAAAGGTTGAACAGGTGTTAGGTGAATATTGCGAGGTTTAGTCAAAAATTTCAGATTTTAGATCTAAATATTTTAGTTAGGATTTCTTATACATTCGCATAAAAGCTTGCTTAGTGAAGTGTATTTATTAATTCTTTGCTTTTAAAATAAAAGTGCTTTCGCGTATATTTTCAATTTCAATAGATGAAGCTATCTTAAGTTATTTTCTAGTATTATCCTGGG
The DNA here is from genome assembly GCA_020444275.1 of Bacteroidota bacterium. Taxonomy (GTDB): domain Bacteria; phylum Bacteroidota; class Bacteroidia; order Bacteroidales; family UBA12077; genus UBA12077. The sequence continues at coordinate 208,813 of JAHLLG010000002.1, forward strand.
TGAACAATCTATTACTAAGAAAATCCTTAAAAATTCGTTTCGATACTTCATTTTCACTTCATGATTACTCCTTATTTTTGAAAACGTTATATGAAGACATTGTTCAATTATTTAAAAATAAAGGATTTTGTACGCAACGTTTACGGGTAATATATCATCATATACATTGAGTTCAAAATTGGGAAATAACCTAAATAATTAAAAAACAGTACGTTTAATATTTTATTTTAAAATATTTTCGTATATTAGTTTAAATCTTGGCAAAATTTGGTCTGGTTTTTGCAAAACCAGAGTCAGAAAACAAAAAATACCACTATGAAAATTACTTGTTACAAGAATGGAAAGGAGATATCTTTAAGAGACCCTCTTGATTTAGATTTTATTGAATATGATGTTGTAAAAGATTATTTAAAAGTAATAGGTCATTTAGAAAGAAATCCCAAAGCCAGAGTTGAAATAGATTTTACAGAACCTTACCTTCCTAAGTACAATCTGGTTAATTGTGGTGGTACTTTCACTGAAAAGTTTTATCAGGTTATTCATCGTAAGAAACTGGCATAATACATGAAACGTTCAGAAAAAGCACTGAGCTATTATTCCAATGGTTATAATTGTGCTCAATCGGTAGTTGCTGCATTTTTCGATTTACTTAAAATGGATGAAAAAGTGGTGCTACGAATGGTGTCTGGCTTCGGAGGAGGTATGGGACGAATGCAACAAACATGCGGAGCGGTTACCGGTGCATTTATGATTATCAGTTTTATGCGAGGTAAATATGATGTTAATGATACTGAAGCAAAAGAAATTACTAACAAATTAATACAAGATTTCTCGGCGAAGTTTGTGGCCCGGCATGGAACAATTAATTGTAAAGAACTTATTAAATATGATTTAAGCACGGAAGAGGGAAGAAAGCAGGCAAAAGAAGCCAACGTATTTAATGCCGAATGTTCAAAATTTGTACAGCTTGCTGTAGAAATATTAGAAGAGTTACTACTAAAACAAAGTGATTAATAGTTTTCACTATTAACCACTTTTAATCCCTAATAAAACTTTATTCGTATCGTAACGATTGTGCCGGATTTATTCTTGCCACTTTTAGCGTTTTATAGGTAATCGTTAGAATTGCAATAACGAGAGCAATCGCAAAACCCAGAATAAAATCCCACGGGCTCAAACTGATCTTGTACGGATAGTTTTGCAGCCAGTTTTTAGCAATAAAGTAAATTGCAGGCCATGCAATAATTGCCGATATGGTTACCAGTACAACGATTTCTTTGGAAATAATATAGAAGATATTTGTTATGGAACCGCCTAATGCTTTTCTGATACCAATTTCTTTGGTTCGTTGTTCGGTAGTAAAAGAGGTGAGTCCAAATAAACCTAACGAAGCAATTACAATACCTAATATAGTAAAAACTATTGCCAGAGTAGCATTTTGCTGTTCTTCGTTATATTCATGTTTTAATTCATCGTCCATAAAAAAGTACTGGATTGGTTCCGATCCGGAAAAATTATTCCATACATCCTCAATATGCTTTAATACATTATTTGGTGCATCCTGAGCTAATCGAATACTCACATAGCCCCAGTTAATATCTTCGTTCTTGAACCTAAAAATATAGGGCTCTATTTTGTAATGTAATGATCTAAAATGAAAATTCTTAACTACTCCAATTATTGGCATATACTCGTTGTTTTCATCTGCTTCGTCTGGTGGAAGTTTAAAGCGTGTTGAAAACGGATCTTTTAAATCAAAATTTTGTACTGCACTTTCATTCACAATACAGGCATCCTGATCGGTAGGGTATGATTTGTCGAATAATCGGCCATTGGATAATTCTATTTCATAGGTTTTAAAATAATCGTAATCAACCCAATTTGTTTCAAGCAAAAAAGATTCCTGGTCACGGCCTTCAATGATATATCCATTACCATTGTTATTATGCATTGGAGCTGCAGTTGAAGCAGAAACACCAGTTACACCTTTAATTTGTAGCAATTCATTTTTAAATGATTTGATCTGATCGCCAACTGCATGAGCTCTTCCTAAAACAACCAGGTTATCTTGTGTAAAGCCCATGTCTTTATTCATCATGAAGTTAATTTGCTTATAGATAATTGATGTGCCGACAATTAGCATTATTGAAATTGAAAACTGAAGAATTACCAGTATACTTCTCAACCTGCCATTCTTCATGCTATCTTTAATACTTCCTTTAAGCACCGAAACAGGTTTAAAAGCCGAAAGATAGAATGCAGGATAAATCCCGGCTAAAACTCCAACTAATAAAGAAAGAACAATTAAACCGGGTATGGTATACCAATTGTCAATATAATTAATTTCCAACCTTGAATTTAATATTTGATTAAAGAAAGGCAGTGTAAGTTCTATAATTACTATCGCTATAGCCAGTGAGAAAACAGATAATACGATAGATTCGCTAAGGAATTGGCGAATTAACATTCCTTTTGACGAACCACTTACCTTTTTAATTCCCACTTCTTTAGCTCGTTTTGCCGCTTGAGCAGTCGATAAATTCATAAAATTAATAGCTGCAATTACAATGATTAAAAAGGCAATACTTCCAAAAATATAAAGGTATTTAGGATCACTTGGAGGTTTAACCTCGTGTATTATTCCCGGATCTAAATGAATTTTAACTAATGGCTGTAATTCATAGTAATATTGATTTCCCTGACTAAAGAAATCTTCAATGGTTGTGTTTAGATATTGTTCCAGCATTGGGCCAACATATTTTTTAATCATTGCCGGAAATTTCTCATTTATCTTGTCAGGATTGGTTCCTGGGTTAAGCAATACGTATGTCTCAAAACTATTGGATAGCCAGTTTCCATCATTAGCTCTTCTGCTTGAAGTAAACGAACCAAAAATATCCGCTTCAAAGCTTGAGTTCTCCGGAATATCTTCCATAATGCCAACAACCTCATATAACGAGGTGTCAGTTCCCTCTTGAATCATTTTACCGATCGGATCTTCAGAACCAAAGATTCTCTCTGCAGTAGATTTGCTTATAACGGCCTGATAAGGCGCATTAAGAACATTTGAGATATCGCCTTTTATCAGTGGAATAGAAAAGATTTTAAAAAAGGAGGAATCAACAAGAACAAAGTGTTCATCAAAATCTAAATCCTTGTATTTTATTGCTGACGATCCATAGCTATTATATCGTGTGAAACTTTCAACTTCAGGGTAATCCTGCACCATAGTTGGTCCTACAGGCGAAGCGGTAGAAGAAACATGAGCTTCCTGACCTCCAATTTTACCATGCAGGTTAACCCGGTAAATTCTTTCCTTTTTCGTATGAAATTGATCAAAACTTAACTCATTGATAACGAAAAGTGCAATTAATAAACTGCACGCTATTCCAATAGATAAACCTAGTACGTTAATAAATAAATATGCTCTTTGCCGGTTAAATGACCGTATGCTGTGTGTTAATATTTTTTTAATCATTACTCTATTCAGTTATGTGTATTTATTTTATTAGTAAATTTCGTAAATAGGACGAGCAAAGTATATTTTAGTTACACTTTTTTTCAAACAAAGTGCAATAATTTGAAATGTTCTCGTCAGGTATAGTATGAAAGGCGAAAATGAAAATAGAGGTTTAAAAGCATTTATAAGCTCCGAATACAGGAACTTGGTTTCGTTTGTAAAAAGATATTTAAATGAGCGATACTATAATATAAGTGCCGAAGATGTAGTACAGGATGTTGCCTTGAATTTATTTTCTAAACTAGATTTTGATGAGCAGTTGGAGAATGTTGCAGGTTATGTATATCGGTCGATTAAGAATAAAATTACCGATTTTCAGCGAAAGAATAAGAAGGAGATTCTTTTTGAGAAATTTTCAAATGAGGAAGGAGAGGAGTCGTACTCGCATAATATCCCAGAAATAGAAGAATCATTTGAATTAGAAATTGATGACAGCAGGTTTTATGAGCAAATTAATGATGCTTTAAGCCAATTAAGTCCTAATCAGCAAATGATATTTATTGCTACCGAAATGGAGGGTTATACTTTTGAAGAAGTTGCAGAAGAACTAGATATACCCATTGGGACACTCCTTTCTTGGAAACATCGGGGAGTTAAAAAAATGAAAGAAATAATCAAGCTTGATGAATTATATATGAGAAATGATAATTAATAAAAATTAGATAGTATGGAAAGAGTATATGAACACAGAACACATCCGGTATTAAAAGGATTAAAAATAGTAGGCTTTGTAATACTTGGAGCACTTGCAGCAGCAGGATTTGCATTCTTATTCGGATATTTTGTAATGTTGCTATGGAACTGGTTAATGCCAACCTTGTTTGGATTAACAACAATAACCTTCTGGCAGGCCGCCGGCATTGTATTACTTGCACGATTGATTTTTGGCGGATTTAAACATGGTCCAAACCATTCAAATCCAAAACCGCCACGCAAAAAGTTCTTTGATCATTGGAAAGATCAGAGCAGCAAACATACCAAATGCCGAGACTGGAGACATTTTGATGATTTTTGGTGGGATGAGGGCGAGAAAGCTTATAATGATTACATGGAGCGCCGCAAAGAACAGGAACAGAAGTAAATTAAGAAATTTTCCTGACTAATGAAATCGATTGACAGATTAGCTGCAAGCTTTGATATTTTAGCTTGCAGCTTTTAAATTTAAAATAGCTTATTCAAAACTTCTTTTACAGTTTCAAAACTCGGAGTAATATCAAAAACATGCGAAGGTTTAAGATAAATCAAATCATTTTCCCTCTTAAATTTTTCTTCACCTCCACCTGTAATATTTAACATAATTAAATCATCTTTTTTAACCGTTCCGTTCTGAACCGCATCAATTAGTGTAGCGGTTGCTACTCCTGGTGCCGGATGAATATCGTTACCCTCGGTTTCTTCAAATATCCTTGCTGCCTTTTTAAGTTCTTTGTTGTCAGCAAGTACTACATCTCCACCAGCGTCTTTTAAGGCATCATATAATCCTCCAACAATCGGATATGGAGGTTTGCGATTGGATAATACTTTGGCAATAATTTCTTCAACTTGTGAACGTGCCAGGTTATCTTCTAAATGAAGCATTTCTCTTGAATCGGCTTTCCATGCATCATGAATAGGAACAAATGGTTTGTTCTGTGAAACCATCAATTTCATTTTATGTTTTCCAAAACGTCCGTCCTTAATTAATCTTAAGTTAGCTTCCCAGGCAGCTATTGCTCCTGTTCCACTACCGATAGCCTGAAAATAATAATCCGGTATTTTACCAATCTCATGGGCTGCAGAAAGAACGGTTGTTCCCATACCATCTCGACGTGCTACATTCTTTGCTCCACCTTCGGCAATAAAATTATCTAATTGGCATGCAAGGTTTGATAAATGGATTGCATCAAAATAGTCACTACCGCTTTTTGTAACAACAAGTTTTACACAATCGTTTATAGGTCTATTAAACCATAAAGCATTGATGTTATCTTCTGGGACACATAACAATAATGGAATATTATTATCTGAGCAAACATGAGCAAATGCTCTTGCTGTATTTCCTGCTGATGCCACTACTAATACCTTTTTCTCTTCAGCAGATAATCTTCCACAAACAGAATATGCTTCTGTTTCTTTAAACGAGCAGGTTGGGAAATTAGCTCCTTTTTCCGGCCAATAACCGCTAAAAGTTATGTAGAGATTATTTAATCCAAGATAGTTTGCAAGTCCTTCGCTTTTATAGGTCACAGGTGCTGATGATCCTTTTAGCGTTCTGTGTATTGGCAACCAGTCGGCAAAACGGTAAATACCTGCTGATGATTCTTTAACATCAATCTGTTTTTTATTATAAACCGCTCTTATTAGGGTAGGGTGAGTTTCACCCGGTGCATCCAGTGTCCATCCTTCATCCTTAAATTCTTTACCGGTATGAATAGATTTTAGAATATACTCTGTGGCTTTAAAATCTTTAATCATGTATATAGTTTATATTGATATCGATCGGTAAAAATATAAAAAATGTGTGGTTTACTAAATAAATTTTGAAAATCTTAAAGGTGAATTGTAAATGTACTCCCTTTTTCATATTCAGAGCTTACTCTTAACTGTCCCTTATGCATTAAAATGATTAGTTTTGAGTAATATAGTCCTATACCGGTTCCATTTGTTTTTGTTGTAAAAAAAGGTATAAAAATATCATTTAATAGATGATTCTCTATTCCAGCTCCATTATCTGATACTGATATTACTTTGTTTTCCTTCAAGTCACTGGCAAATATTTCAATGAGATTATCGCTTTTTTTGTTAAATGATTCTATGGCATTTTTTACTAAATTTATAATAACCTGACTTAGTAAGTTTTTATCAGCAAATAGTTTCATGTTTCTATCTCCTTTTATCGTTAATTTAATGTTATTGGCATTAAATTCTTTTTTAAATAGTGGCTGAATTTCATTAACTATTTCGGAGAAATTAAAATTAGAAAAATTGGGATGTGGTATTTTATACATTCGTCTGTAAGAGTCTACAAATGTCATCAAACCTTTAATTCTTGTATTTAAAGCTTTTAATCCGATATAGGTGTCATTTATTTGATTCTGATCAAGTTCGTTAAAGTTTTTCGGTTTTTCATTATTTGAAAAAATATCAAATAATGAATATGCCAATGTTTTCATGGGTGTTACAGAGTTCATTATTTCATGTGTAATTACATGCATAAGTTTTTTCCATGATTCTAATTCCTCTTTATCCAGTTCATTGGAAATATTTTGTAGTGATATAACTTTCAGTTGCTGTTTTCTTAAAATAAAGCTATTTTGGTGTGCCGCAATTTTAATTAATTCATAATTTATCTGAACTGGTATAATAAAACCTTGTTCTCCGGACTGTTTCAGTTTTTCTGGCAGATCAGAGTTAACATTTTTTAGTTCAGCAATATTATTCAAGCTAGAAACGGAAAATAGTTTTAGTGCTGCATGGTTAATTAATTCAACTTTTCCGGTTTCGTTAAATACAATAATCCCTGATCCCGACTGATTTACCGCAGTTTTAAAAAGATGATATTGTTCCTCTTTTTCAATTTTTATGTTCTTTAATTTACCGCTTAGTGATGAAAGGATGTTATTGATTTCTTTACCAAAAGCATGGTTTGAATCTGAGATAGAGACAAAATCATTATTATTGATTGCATCATAAAAAGTATTGAGTATTCTTGTTGATTTATGAATATATCTAAAAAGTAAAATAAATGATAGAATCCAGGCTAATATAATAATATACCTGGAAATGACCAGATTTTCATTTTGTAACGACCATAATACCAAAGTTCCAAAAATTGAGGTCAACAGCAGCAGAACAAAAAGTTTTATATAGTAATTATTAAAGGCCATATTTCGCGAGTTTATTATATAATGTTCGTCTTGATATTCCAAGTAAACTAGCCGTTTTGGTGTAGTTTCCTTTTGCTTGATTAATAGCTTTTTGAATGATTTGTTTTTCGTTGTTTTCTAAATTTAGGTTCGATACTTCATTTGAATTAGTTGAATTAACTGATTTGCCAGCCATAGTATCTATATAAATATCAGAAATATTTAATGTGTTATTGCTGCTTAAAATAATTGCTCTTTCTAAAGTATGTTTTAGTTCACGAACATTACCAGGCCAAGAATAGTTTTGTAGTCTGTTATAAATAGATGGACTAACCTTCAGCTGGGGTTTATGATATTTTACATTGTATTTATTTACATAGAAATCGATCAATTCCGGAATGTCATCTTTTCTTTCACGTAATGGAGGTGTTTCTATCTGTATTGTATTTAGTCGATATAATAGATCCTCCCTGAACTGATTTTTAGAAATCAGGAACTTTAAATCAGCATTCGTTGCAGAAATAATGCGAATATCCAAGGGTATTGGCAGATTGCTTCCAACAGGGCATATCTCTTTGTTTTGTATTGCAGAAAGAAGTTTGGCTTGCTGTTCAAGACTTAGATTTGCAATTTCATCAAGGAAAAGGGTTCCTCCGTTGGCAATCTCAAACCAGCCTGTTTTGTCTTTGTTAGCATTAGTAAATGCGCCTTTAACATGTCCAAATAATTCACTTTCAAATAGTGTTGGAGTAAGTGACCCCAGGTCTACCGTAATAAAAGGTGCATCTGAACGTAAACTTTTACTGTGAATACTTTTTGCAACAATCTCTTTACCTGATCCGTTTTCACCTGTAATTAAAACATTAGCATCTGTTGGTGAAATTTTATCAATGGTATTCCATAACTGTAGAATTTTATTCGAACTACCTTTTACTATATCCAGTTTTGAAGTGTTATGTGCTAATTGTTTGTTCTTTTTTGTTAAGTAGTGTATTTGTTTTTTTGTCTGATTTAACTTAGCTGATCTTAAAATGCAAGCCAACAAATGTTCTTCATTCCAAGGTTTTTCAATGAAATCTGTAGCACCAATTTGCATGGCTTTTACTGCTAGTTTTATATCGCCATAGGCTGTAATGCAAATAATAATTAACTCTGGATTAATTTTTAGTAATTCTTTCAACCAAAATAATCCTTCATTTCCAGTACGATCACCAGCTTTAAAATTCATATCTAACAGTACTAAGTCGTAATCTAATCTTTCTAAAGAAGAATAAATATTTGAAGGACTATTTAAAGCATGTATATTTTTGAAGAATTTTCGCAGAAATATTTTTAAAGCAATAAGAATCTCTTCATTATCATCGACAATTAGAACATTATCATATTTTTTTTCCATATTGCAAGATAAATATAAAATGTTTAATTGTGAAAAAATTTTACACAATATCGAGCAATATTTGCACAGTATTTCGAATGGTTAAAATGTAACTATCAGATAGTCAGAATATAAAATATTTGGTATGGTTATCGTAAATGTGTAATAAAATTATAATTATAGAACGATGAAAATACTATACAATATTAAATGGTCTTTTAAACAGTTTCGGAAACATCCATTACAGGCTTTTATTAACGTATTTGGATTAGCTATTGGATTAACTGTTTTTATGCTAATCAGCCTTTATATCTACTATCAGAAAAGTTTTGATCAGTTCCATGGGAACGCAGAGAGAATATATCGCATTGAAAATGGATTTGGAGGAATTACACCTGCAACGTATCTGGATTATTACAAAGAAAAGGTTCCTGAATTAAAGTATTCGGCTCGTATCAGTGCTTTAAACGGATTAATTCATTATCAGCCTGTAAATAAATCTGTGATAAAAAAGGGTATTAATGCTACTATTACTACAGCAGATAAGGATTTTTTCAAAATGTTTAATTATCCCCTGGTATCAGGTAATCTTGATGATATTTATGAAAATCCTGCTTCAATTATTTTAACTAAGTCGTTAGCCAATAAACTTTTTAGTGAAAACAATCCCTTAAATAAAATTGTAACATATGATACGGAGAATAGACTTGTTGTAAAAGGAATTATAGAGGATATTCCTGAAAATTCATCTTTAAGATTTGATGCAGTAATTCCGATCGACTATTATAAAACGTTGCATAATGATCCGGATTATTTTAATAACTGGGGACGTTGGATGTATGAAACCTTTTTTTTGTTTGAAGAAGGTACTGATATTTCCATGATGAAAGAAAAACTCGATAATCTTTTAACTGAGTATCATAACAACTCTCAGAATGCAGAAAAAGACTATAAAGCTGATCTAACATTAAAACGTTATGATAAAATTTATTTGATGAAGCAAATGGATAGGCACATACACGGAAATAAGAGTCACTTTATTATTTTTTCTGTTATTGCTGTTTTTGTTTTATTAATTGCATGTATTAATTATGTTAATATTTCAACTGCGCTGGCTTCAAGCAGATTTAAATCATTAGGAATACAAAAAGTTGTAGGAGCTTTAAGAAAAGATATTATTAGTTTAATATTAACCGAAGGAATAGTAACAGCCTTTTTATCGGTGGTTTTATCTGTACTTATAACAGAATTTGTGTTACCATATTTTAGAGACCTTACTTTTATAGCTATTCAAATTCCTTATTCGCCAATACTAATTATTTCAGTTTTTATTGTATTACCTTTAATGCTGGGTATTTTAGCAGGACTCTATCCATCATTTTATTTAAGCGCTTTTAAATTAACGCAGGTTGTAAAAGGAGAAATAACCAAAGGAAAATCAGGAGCTACTTTTAGAAAAGTGCTTACTATTTTACAATTTGCTATTTCTGTATTTTTGATTATTGGTACCATAACAGTTAATAAGCAACTAAATTACATTAATAAATTTGATCCTGGTTTCGAGACACAGCAGATAGGATATACAGTTCTAAATTCATCTTTAAAGAAACATTTTGATGCATTTAAAGGCGAACTTATTCAAAACCCAAATGTGCTGGGAGTTACTCGCTCTAATAATTTTATGACATCGGCAGGCTCTTGGATGACAATTCATGATGGTAAGGACAATTCAATAAGCTGTTACTATTTTGGTGTTGATGAAGATTTTTTTGATTTTTTTGAGATAGATTTTATTCACGGAAGAAATTTTACTTCAAATGATTTATTGAGAAATCCCAGACCATTTATCATTAACAGAAAATTAGCAGATTGGTATGGTTCTGTTGACACTTCATTAACCAAGTTAATATATGAAAGTAAAATTGTTGGTGTTGTTGACAATATACAAATAACCAATTTATATAGTGAGCCTGGACCCGTAGCATTTAAAGTGCAACCTGAAAATTCATATTTTCTGTATATCAAAATGAAATCTGATAATTATAAGGAAATTATAAATGATATTAGTGATGTGTGGTTAAAGTATGCACCAGAATATCCATTTGAATTGAACTTCTTGGATGATCATTTTGAAGAGCAGTATGCATCTGAGATTCAATTTGGAAAAGTGTTTATGATTTTTGCAATAATTTCGATTTTTTTGGCATGTTTAGGTCTGTTTGCATTAGCTTCATTTATGTTGTTAAAACGTACCAAAGAAATTGGAGTGCGTAAAGCATTGGGTTCATCAACAAGAGCTATTGTACTATTATTAACAAAAGAGCTTGTATTGTGGGTGATTATTTCAAATATTATTGCTGTGCCTTTGGCTTATTTTTTTATGAATAAGTGGTTGAACTCGTTTGTTTATAAAACATCCATTTCCTGGTGGATTTTTGTAATTGCCATTTTAACATCATTGATTATTTCATTATTAACTATTTTATATCAAACCTTAACTACTGCTCGAAAAAATCCTGTAGAATCTTTACGATATGAATAAATATTTGCAACTATTTTAAGAAAAGAGAGTCTTTAGAATAGACTCTCTTTTTTTATAACACTTTTTAACAAAATGTAACTAATAATTAAATGGAAGTTTCGTTTTTAACTTATAGTGTAAGAAAAATATAACCGTTTTGATGAAAGTATTTTCAAAACATATTTCAAGCCGGGCAATCTTAAAAATGCTTTTATTTTTTGCAGTTGTAGGAATAGTTGTTATACTTTTAACTGTAAACAGAATGAATGGTTTATTAAACAAAGATCTGGGATTTAATAAAGATAGTACCTTTGTTTTGATTACTGCAGGAAGTTCATCAGTACTATCAGAAAGTTATGTGTTTTCTTCTGTTGTTCCCGGTTTTAAATCTGAAAAGCATCTTTTATTAAAAGGTAAGAATGAAGATATAAAAGTTTTTCATCAGTTTATCTCAAAGCATTATTTTGAGTTTTTTAACTATGAAAAATTGAATCAGATATCTGATATTCAGTTAAGTGAAACTGATAATCCTGTGTACATGAACGAAAGTGCATTGAAACTTATTGGAGGTTCTGTAAAAAGCATTCTGGGAACCAGGATTTACGATGTGAATAATAAGAGCTATTTAGTGTGCGGTGTTGTTAAAGATTTTCCTGATATTGACATAACTTCATCCAATCGGCCAAGGTTGTTCCAAGTATCATCAGATCATCTTAAATATGCTTTTACAGAAAATTTACAGGATTTTAAAAATGATGGTATTTTGTCGGGTTTTAGTACTTTTCAGCACGTTTTAAATCAAAAATATACGCTGGTGGAAGACATCTTATATAGTACATTCTTATTTATTAACATTTTTATTCTACTACTCTGTTTAGGTTATATTGGATTAAAATATGTAATGAAAAAGGATACTGATTTTATAGGGACGATGAGTATTGGTATTCATGTAGTTACCTTAGTAATTTCGAAAACATATCTACAACTTATTGCAATTACTTTATTGGTTGTTGTTCCTTTGTCCTTTATAATGCACAAATTTTGGCTGGGAGTTTATGTTTACCGGATAAAATTTGGTTGGTTGGATCTCTTTATTGTTCTGGCCATGATTTTGTTAACGGTTTATTTAATTTGTTGCCCCAAAAAGGAAATAAATAAGCAGCTAAAATTAACTTCGTTAGAATAATCATTTCCAGATTCTATATGTTTTTTAGCCAATCCCTTAATCAATAAATCTTCGTTTAAAATAAAACATTTTATTCTATTGCTTGTTATGATGATAAACGGAGTTTATATGTCGAAGAAGCTGTGCAAAAACGGTAAAGAGAATATCAAGAAGAACAAAGCAAAATACGAATGTAAAAAATGTGGGTTGTATTCGAAGAAAGAAAAGAAGTTATGTAAACCGGTAGAATTGTAATATACAAAAGAAGAAGTACAGAAAGTAGTTATTCCTCATCGTAATGACTTTGCTCTTTTCTTTTTGGACTTCTTCTTTTGTTAAGATTAAATATTAATTCTGCGGTTTAAACGATGATGCTTCCGAAATAATTAACGGATATTTCTTTTTAATTTCTCTTTGCTGAGATGAAGATAAATCATCATATTGCATATTGAATTTCTCCTGTGCATACTTGTTTCTGAATTCATAAATAACCGATCTGGCCATATCCTGATAACCTACATATGTATTTAGGATAGTCGATTTATCATAATATAAATCAGCAACATATTTTTCAGCGTTTTGAACAGCTTCTTTAAATTTCGGTTTTACATTTTCCGGTGTATTTTCTTCATTCGTTGCGTCTATTTCAACAAGTGTAATATCTTTTTTATCTAAATTCTTTTTATCAAGAATTTCAATACCTTCTAAGGGAGGGAGCATTTTTGGCATTCCAACATAAGCAGTTTGCAAATCTGAAACTTTATGATTAGCGACTCTTCCCATATGTGCCACCTTAAGTAAACCGATTTCTCTCAACGTTTGATTAAGTTGATGTATATATTGCATGGATAAGTCTTTATCAGCATAAATCAGAACGGTTGTAAGCGTTTGATCCAGGCGATTAATTTTTGAAAACTCGGTTAACAAACGGTCTTTTAAATTATCATAAGTTGTCGGTTGATTGTGCACATAAATCTTATCATCAATCATGGCAACTTCAATACATAAGTCTAAACGTTGAATAATCCAGTAGTTTTCGATAACAGGTAAGTCAATCGCTTCATCAATACTTGCTAAATAGTGATCCAATGAATTATCATATTCCGATTTTTTGTACTGTGAATATTCTGCATCGTTCCACCAAATTTTTAAATCATCATTAGTAAGCTCATATTTAATTTCTATGGTTTCGTTATGTGGTAAGTTTAGAACAATTTGGTTACCATTCACTTCATAAGGATATTCTTTAAGTTGAATTTTATCATCCAGAACAGAAAACTTGCTGTTTTCCAATAATACCTTAGTTCCGTATGTCGATGTTGATGTGTTAACCCACATTCCTTTTAATTGATTCAGGTTGTTTTGGGCTTCAAAGAATGAGATGTTTGTTAAAACTTGCCCCGGACTTTTTAGCGTTAGGTTTGCAAAAAGAATGAAGGCAAAAAGTGCTGTAGGGATTACAAGTAGCGCTTTAAATTTTGCTGCAAATCCCGATTTGGTTTTGTTCATCATATTAATTCGGTTTTTAATTGATATAAGGTTGAAATTGTTTACAAGTTGCACTGAAGGAATAGATAAGAACTGATTCAATAAAAGCTCCTGATAGTCGAATAATGAATAGCCATTATTTACAACATTGCTATCGGCTAAATATTCATGATTTGTTTTGATGGCTTTATGCAAAAACCAAACGAATGGATTAAACCACTGAAAAATGGACAGAGAGTGAGCCAACAAAAGATCAAAAGAATGTAGCTGCCTAACATGAACCTTTTCATGAGCAACTATTTCTTCCGACTGGTTGCTTATTAATTCTTTATTTAAAAATGCATAACCCAGAAATGAAAAAGGAGGTAACTTTTCATCCATATAAATTAGCTGAACACCATTAATGTGATGCACTTCATGTTTCCTAATCGTTTTAAATAGCCAGTGAAACAATACAACTATTCGTCCAAGAAAAATAAGAACTCCTAATATATATACCATAAAGATTATTGAAGCTAATGATATTCTGTTGTTGCTATTTTTTTCTTCAATTTGGTAATCGGTTTGGTATTTTTGGTCGGTCTTGGTTTTTAGTTCATCCTTAGACAAATCCGCAGTATAATTAAATTCATTAAATCCACTATCAGGGTTTTGCTGAGATTTATAAAATTCCGGATCGGTCATAGCAATGAGTTGCTCATAATAGGATCTGAATTTTCCTATGTTATTTATGGCGTGTTCATACCGCTGTGTGTTTGAAATAGTAATGTTTAGGTGCATGAATGGAACCAACAATGATAAGAATATGATAGAAATTAAATAGAACCTGTTGAATCTGAAATAGGTCTCTTTTCTAAAAAACAAGAAATAAGCCAGCAAGAATATGGATAAGCATAATCCTGATTCGAACAGATATAAAAGGAACTTAACCATTCTTCTTTTTCTTTTTTAGTTCATTTAACATGTTCATTACTTCATCAACCTCATCTACATCCAGATTTTTATTTTCTGAAAAGAAATTAACTACCTGTTTCAACGAGTTATTATAGTAGTCCTTTAGAAGTTTCCCCATTTGTCCTTTTCGGTACTCTTCTTTTGAAATAAGAGGATAATACTCGTATGTATTTCCATACTTTTTAAAGGATACAATCTCCTTTTTAACCAAAACTCTTACAATGGTTGAAACTGAATTGTAAGGTGGTTTTGGATCAGGAAAATGCTCCAGGATATCATTTACGAATCCTTTTTCGATTTTCCATAGGATTTTCATGATACGTTCTTCAGCTTTTGTAAGTGTTACCATAGTTTTTATATTTCTGTGATACTTCGAATTATTTTTTTATTTCTACTGGATCCGATTCTGAAATTACAGCAGGTACCGCCTTTAAAACAGCCGATTGCAAGTGATCGGGCAGATCAGCATATGTTTTACCAAAATGTTTTCTGCTAAATTCATCTTTAATTTCATTGCCTGCAGCAATTAGTTCGTTCATAACTTTTATAAACATTTCGTAAGATGTTTGTCTGTCATTTTTAATAGAAATTATTCCTTTGGTTACTTCAATTTCTCCAAAAGGTTCAACAACTTCGATGCGTTTTTCAGGCAAATTATCTTTGTTTTGTGAGTTTAGAAGAAATTCTTTCGTTTTTGCACGTAGCATGTTTAATGGCATTTGTTCTCCTTCAACCATTAACTGATCATTAGAGTTAACAAGCACTACCCAAACATTTCGTTCTTTAATTTCCGGTGGTGGTTGATCAGAATGAGGCGATAATTTTCGGATCATTCCGGTATCAATGTCCATTGTTGTTGCTACCAAAAAAAAGATTAATAATAGAAAGGCTATATCTGCCATGGAACCACCATTAATTTCTGGAGTATTGTTTGTTCTTCTCATTTTTATTTGAGGTTCAATTTATAATGCAATTATAAAACTTAAATTTAAATAAAGCAACTTAAAAACAAGTTAATAAATTTAAAAATAAATTAAAAAAATATAAGAAACACAATATCAACTGGTTGTACGTTAATTGTTTTGATTAAACAAATTCATCTTTTAATTGTATATTTGATACTTTTAATTTTAAAACGATGAAAAAACATATACTATTTACCTTATTTATTACAAGTTTGATATTTTCAGCTTGTAATAACTCACATTCTGACCATCAGAGTAATCTTGTAAAAATTGTTGTTTTATATACGAACGATGAACATGGTTGGATGGAGCCAACTGAAGAGTATGATGGTGCTCCCGGCCTAATGGAATTATGGAAATCACGTGAGGGATACGATGGTTCTGATAACTTTTTAATTATAAGTGGCGGCGATATGTGGACCGGACCAGCTATCTCAACCTGGTTTCAGGGAGAGCCTATGGTAGAGGTCATGAATGCTATGGAATATGATGTTGCTGCTGTGGGAAATCATGAGTTTGATTTTAAAATTGAAGGGTTAAAAGAAAGGTTGGAGCAAATGAATTTTCCCTTGATTGCAGCTAATTTGAAGTATATAACAAATGGAGAGATTCCGGAATTCGCTGAACCATATATTATCAAAGAGATTGAAGGGGTTAAGGTGGGAATAATTGGTCTTGCTTCGTTAAAAACACCCTATACAACGGCCCCTGCTAATATTACGGAGTTTGAATTTACATCATACACAACGACAATAGATGAATACACTCATAAAGCAAGGGAAGAAGGAGCAGAAATACTAATGATAGCCGGACATATTTGTGAATATGAGATGGAGGAAATTTTACCAGCCTTAAAGAGGAATAATATTTTAATAGTAGGAGGAGGACATTGCCATGAAGCTGTCTCAAAACAACAGGACAGTATTATTTTTATGCAATCGAGAAGTGGTATGCGAGCTTATAACAGAGTGTCTTTCGATTATAATAAAACAACAAAAAAAGTTGAGAACCTTGATTACGAATTAGTTTGGAATAATCATCAGAAATCCGATACTGCGATTCAACGCATTGTAGATTATTGGGTAGATCAAACACAGCAAGAACTTTCCGAAGTTGTTGGATATGTTAGTACAACAATACCTCGCCACTCAAATGAAATGGCCAATATGATCTGTGACTCCTGGCTGTATGCTTTTCCTACTGCCGATGTTTCGTTAACGAATGCAGGTGGAATAAGACAAGATATTGAAGCCGGAGAGATTAATTTGAAAACTATTGTAGGTGTTTTGCCGTTTGATAATAACTTAATTCAGCTTGAACTAACGGGAACTCAGTTAATGGAATCAACAGATAATTTTTTGTTGGGAGGTATGACCACTCAAAACGGTTATCAGTTGCTGGATGGTACTCCGATGCATGCTGATTCTGTTTATTCGGTTTTAATCACGGATTATATCTATTCTCTATCGGATAATAACTTTTCGGAATATGATCCCGAACCTATGAATACATATGTAAACTTCAGGCAACCACTTATTGACTGGATAAAATCTTTGAATACGTCAAGTTCAGATCCTTTAAATAATTATTTGGATCCTGAGCCAAGGAATTAGAACGGTTAATAAAGTGATAGAATAAACAGGCTCTGTAGAAGTGTTATAAATTCCTTATATTTATATCATATCTTCTTAAATTTATAGGATATGATGTTACAAGCTCAGGAACAAGTACCAAATGATATGAACAGAGTGGTGGAGTTTATTTATAATCTCACAGGAGTTTCACCAAACGTTCAGTCTAAGATTTTTATCTCTTTAATATTTATTGTAGTTGTCTGGATTGTCAGAAAGCTTACTATTCGTTTTATATGGAAGAGAACATATAATACAAAAGTTCGTTATCAGTGGAAGAAAACACTTACTTATATAACCATTGGATTGTACATTGTTATACTGGGAAGTGTTTGGTTAAACGGATTAAAATCATTAAGCACCTTTTTTGGGTTATTATCAGCCGGTATTGCTATTTCATTAAAAGATATTTTGACTAACATTGCCGGATGGATCTATATTTTAATGCGTAAACCTTTTGTCTTAGGCGATCGAATTGAAATTGACGGACATATTGGTGACGTAATTGATATTCATATTTTTCGATTTGTAATTTTAGAAGTGGGTAATTGGGTCGATGCGCATCAGTCAACCGGTAGAATAATCTATATTCCTAATGGTAAAATTTTCACAAAACCATTGGCTAATTTTCATTCGGGATTTAAATATATTTGGAACGAACTGCCCATTTTGGTGACTTTTGAAAGTGACTGGAAAAAAGCAAAAAATATCTTATCGAAAATTGCAGATACTGCTATAGAGATGGTGAAAGATACCATGGAAGATCAGATACGAGATGCGAGCCAGAAATATATGATTCGTTTTGGCGTGTTAACACCAACAGTATATACCAGTGTGAGAGATTCCGGTGTTTTATTAACCATCCGTTATGTTTGTGATCCCAGAAAAAAGCGAAGTTCGGAACAAACCATATGGGAAAATGTGCTGGTTGAGTTTGGAAAGTGTAATGATATTGATTTTGCATATCCTACACAACGTTTTTATAACAATCAGGCAGAAGGTAAATCGGGCACAAAAAACGAGTAAGAAAAAAGCCGGGAACTACCCCGGCATTGCTATCATTTAATATCTTTTTCAATCCATTTTGATCGGTCTGGAGCTGCAGGTGATGTTGGCTTTTTTACCGGATTTTCATCTAGCTCTTTAAGCAACACTTTCACTGCTTTTTCAATACTCGGATCAACACCTTTGGCTTTTTGCTCTGGTCTGTCAACCACTTCAATATCGGGATAAACCCCAATACCTTCAATAATCCACTCAGAGTTTTCATCGTAAATTCCAAATCGTGGAACAGCTATATAACCGCCGTCAACTAAACCCGCATTTCCGCTTATTCCTACTAATCCACCCCAGGTTCTGGTTCCGATTAAAGTTCCCAACTCTTTTTTCTTAAAATAGTAAGGGAACGCATCACCACCCGATGATGAATATCCATTAATAAGCATGGCCTTAGGTCCATCGTGTGCAATGGTTGGCGATTTCATTGGTTGTAAACCATTTCTGTGCCACCAGCTAAGTGTTTCACGATCTAATAGATCAACCATGTTTTCAGGAATAAATCCTCCACCGTTATACCGATCGTCAATAATGAGTGCTTCTTTGGTGTGATATTGATACATACCGTGGAAAAGTTCCTGGTTTCCTTCAAAAGCAGTATTTGGAACATAAATGTATCCTATTCTACCGTTCGATAATTTATCAACCATTGCACGACGTTCAAGTACCCAGTTGTAATGCATCAGGTTCAACTCACTTTTTATGGGTTTTATGGTATAGGTTTTTGCTCCGCTTACTGCAGGTGATGAATTAACGGTTATTTCGATATGCTTATTTGCAGCATTTTCCAGGAATTTATATGGATTGTCTGCCAATGTTACATTGTTTCCATTAATAGAAATTAAGTAGTCACCCTCATTTACTTCAATTCCTTGCTCGGTAAGCGGCGATCTTAAATCATCATTCCAGTTCTGGCCCTGATAAATTTTAGCGATCTTATATCTGTTATTTTTTTGATCGGCTCGTAACTTTGCACCAAGTAACCCGCCATCAATGCGTTTTACTCGCTCAAAATCACCATAGTTATCGTAAGCATGTCCAGTATTCGATTCGGCAATAATTTCACCAAAAATATAATCCAGATCAGCTCTATGACTAACATACGGTAGTAATTGACTGTACTTTTCTTTTAAACCTTGCCAGTCGATATTGTGAAGATTAGAAACATAGAAGTAGTCACGGAAAATTCTCCAACCATCTGTATAAATTTGTTTCCACTCTTTTCTAGGATCAATTTTCATTTCAACCTGTTTAAGATCTAATTTACCATCTCCCGCACGCTGATTAGAATTTATTCCTACAATACCATAATCGCCATTTGAAGGATAAATCATTTTGTTACCATCGGCAGAGATGCTTGCGCTTTGGACGTTTGCAATAACCAATTCGTCTTGTTCGTTTTCAATGTTATATTTACGTAATCCATCGTCGGCTCCATAAAGGATACCTCCTTCAATAGCTTCCAAAAATCCATAGTTACCACTTGGTATTGGGAAATCCATAATTCGGTTTTGAATACCACTGAAATCTATCGTTATATTTAAATCTCCTTCAGAATTATTCTGTTCTTTTTTACTCTTCTTATCATTTTTAGTATTAGTATCTTCTTCATTCACCTGAACTACATCGTTTTTAAATGTAAAGAGTTTTGGACTATTTTCACGTAAAGCAACAGCAAATATTTTGGTTGCATTTCTGTACAGATACGTAAATTCGTAACTTGAGAAATCAAGATTAAAATCGCGATTTGATAAAAAGAAAATATAATTTCCATCATGAGAAAAAACTGGGTTTATATCGCTAAAAGTATCGTCCGTTAACTTATGATTTTGACCTGTGGAAATGTTATAAACCCAAATAGCGCTGTTACTATTTTCGCTATTGTTCGTATAGGTTATCCACTTTGAGTCAGGAGAAAATTTGTAATCCCTGATTTCTGATGAATAAGCACGTGCAACGTTTTTTATATTACCTGTATTTATATCCAGGAGTTGCAATTCCAGTGTTCTATCAGAGAACAATAAGTATTTACTATCTGGCGACCAGATAGGTTCATATTTCCATGCTTTTGAATTAAACGTAAGTTGTTTTGGTGTTGCACCTTTTTTATTCTCAATGATATAAATTTCATATTCGCCGGTTTTATCCGATACATACGAAATATACTTTCCATTTGGCGACCAGTTAGGATACATTTCGCGAATTCCCTGCGTATTGGTCAGGTTATATGTAAAACCACTTTCTGCCGGTACCGAAAAGATATCTCCTCTTGCATCAAATAATGCTCGTTTTCCACTTGGCGAGATTGCATAACTTTCGATAAATTCACTCACATTTTTATAGTAAGGAATTATGTTGGGATTATCGAAATGGATATTTACAGGCACTTTTACTGTTGATCCTGTTTCCAGATTTAGCTTGTAAATGAAACCACCATTTTCGTAAACGATACTGCCATTTTCTCCGGACGGCCACATCACATCAAACTCACTATGTGAGGTAACTTTTTCTATATTTTTAGTTTCTGTATTGTAACTATAAATATTTAGTCTTAAATCCCGATCAGAAGCAAAATAGATTTTATTCTGATACCAAACGGGAATTTGATCTGTTCCAACAAAATCGGTTATTTGCTCCGATTGATCATTTTGTAAATCGTAAATCCAGATATCAGCTGCACGTCCGCCTTTGTATCTTTTCCATGTTCTGAACTCTCGACTAATAGGAGTGAACGCTAATTTAGTTGCGTCCGGCGATAGCGAAGCAAATCCACCATCTGTAATTTGCAATGGTTTTTCTAAACCACCATCAATGTTTACCAAAAAGTATTTTCCGTTTCGTTCACCAAATGGTGTTCTGTTCATTCGAACCAATATGTTTTTACTATCTGGAGTCCAGTCTAGCACAACATTATCCCATCCACCACGTGGAGGCATTTCTCCAACATCATTGTAGAATGTTAATTGTTTTGGTGTTCCACCTGACGATGGAATGATATATACCTGTCGGGTTCCTGAATATTCGCCGGAAAAGGCTATCCATTGGCCATCAGGTGATATTTTCGGAAATAATTCCAGTCCTTCATGTGAAGTTAAACGAACTGCATTACCACCATTAGATGATACTTTCCAGATATCGCCGGCATAAACAAATGTTATGATGTCGTTGTTAATGTCAGGAAATCGCATTAAGCGCGCATCGTCCTGAGCTTTTAATGAGAAGCTTACAATCATCAATGCGATGATTACAATCGAAAATTTAATGTTTTGCATGATGTTCATTCTTTTGAATTGAAATATTTTACGTTGATATAAATGATTTTTTGTTTTTAAAAATAGTACTTTAGAAACCTCAAATTGTTTAAAATGTTTGATGATGCACGAAAAAAACATGGACGAAATTAAGGAAAAAATCCTTGCAGAAATTGAAAAAACCGAGAAATCAGTTCAAGAATACCGAGAAATAACCAAACCAATTGCTCCGGAAAATGCCATAGGCAGGGTTTCACGAATGGATGCAATAAACAATAAAAGTATTGCCGAAGCCGCTTTAAGAAAAGCAGAAGAAAAATTAAGCAAGCTCAAATATGTTTTAAGGCAAATAGATCAGGATGATTTTGGCATTTGTGCAAAATGTAAAAAGCCTATTCCTTTAGGAAGAATATTACTTATGCCACAGAGCAGGCATTGTGTAAATTGTGCATCATAGCAATTAATGTTCGTTGATTTTTCTCAATTTAAATAAATCCATAAAAAGACAAGAGCTAACCTCCATATGTTTTTTTAGCTGACTTCTAAATAAGGATCCTATACGCTGTCCTATAAAGAATGCCAGAACAAGATAAATATAAGTTTGCCAGCCGAACCCAACATCAGTTAAAATGCGTAAAAGAATAATAAAAGGAACCGGAATATGTACGGCTAGATACCATTGTAAAGATAAAAGCTTAACATTAGCTCTCCAGTAGCCAAAAGGAATATTCAGTATTAAGATGAAAAGACTTACACCGATTAGTTCAATCATACTAAGAATAAAAATAGTGAATATGATAGACAATTGAAAGAATGAACTGGTTCAATTTACATTGTTATTCTTAAAGGTTTTCCATGAATTCTATGTAATCTTTTCATTAATACAGGACGTTAAGATGCTAAAGTATTGACATTCATATCTCAAAGTTGTACATTTGATTAAGCTAAGTTGTTAATTCTAAATTAAATACTATGAAGTTACTACACGTGCTAACCATTACCCTGGTTTTTATCTTTGCTTCTTGTCAGAACGAAACAAAACCGGAGATTTCTCAATTAGTAAAAACAGAAAAACATAAAGATGGTATCTTTATACATGTAAGTAGCGGATATGATAATCCGCATAGAACATGTATGGCGCTAAGTTTGGCAGTAAAAATGTCGGAATCGCAAGATGTATCTCTCTTCTTTGATATCGAAGGAGTTCGGATTTTAACAAAAGATTCCAAAGATATTCAAATGGACAATTTTATGACTTGCCATAGTGCTATTGATACGCTCTTAAATCGAAATGTTCAGATTATGGCGTGCCCCATGTGCATGGCAAAAGCAGAAATTAAAAAGGAAGACCTTATTGAAGGTATCATCGTTGCGGAAAAAGAGAAATTTTTTAATTTCACGAAAGGACGTATTTTAACCATAGATTATTAAAGGTTTTAATCATCTTAAAAGAAGACTTCCGGACCATTAATTCGGAAGTTTTTTATTTATAAAAGCAAAATAAATGTGGATTCGAAGAGTGTACGATAATGAACATTCGTGTTCTTTAATGAACGCAATATTACTATTCTATTTCGTAGCGTATTTTTTGTAAATATCAGTATGTTAATTCTTTAAATATGGTTGGTATAGAAATTGGTGTTTGTTTGACAGTTTCAAAAAAGTTATCCAATTATGATTAAGAACTACATAGTTACCGCAATCCGGAATTTAAAAAAACACACTGCGTATTCATTAATTAATATTGTAGGACTTGCCATTGGAATGGCATGTACTATTTTAATACTGCTTTGGGTACAGGATGAATTAAAATTTGATCAATGGCATCCAAAGAAAGATCGAATCAGACGTGTTCTTGTGCGTTCAATGAATAATGGTCAGCCCTATGAGTTTGCAGTTACACCAGCTGCTTTAGCACCTAATATGGCTAAAGATTTTCCTGAAATAGAATATGTTTGTCGTTTTAAAAACTGGGGTCCATGGTTATTTAAATATGGAGAAGGTGAATTTATTCAGGGGCAAAGTGGAGCCATAGATTCAACAGCCTTTAAAATATTTGGGTTTACGTTTATTAAAGGTAATCCGGATGAGGCTTTAAATGATCCACACAGCGTAGTATTAACCCAGGAATTATCAGAAAGAATCTTTGGTGATGAAGATCCAATTGGTAAATTATTGGAGGTGCGCAACCGGGGCGCATTTAAAGTTACCGGAGTAATAGAAAATTTTCATCATTCCCATTTTGATGCTGAATTTTTATTCCCTTTTTCTATTTTACGAGAAGATGGTGAAAATATTGACGAAATGGGGCAGGGATCGTATAATTTTACAACCTATTTTTTACTTAAGAATAGCAATCAGGCCAAAGTTGTTGATGAAAAACTGGAAAGATATCTGGATCAATTTTCTGAAGAGAATGAGACAGAACTATTTAGTCAATCGATTAAAGATATTTATCTCAAATCGAATTTTGCATACGATTTTACTTTCCGCGGTGATCTGAACAATGTGATCACTTTTTCGGCCATTGCATTTCTTGTACTGTTAATTGCCTGTATTAATTTTATGAATTTGACAACTGCTCGTTCTAGCAATAGAGCTAAAGAGATTGGTTTAAGAAAAGTGGTTGGCGCCAAAAGAAATAATATCATATCTCAATTTTTTAGCGAATCAATTTTTATGTCGATTTTATCATTTCTAATTGCAATGGTTCTGGTATTGTTGTTATTACCGAAGTTTAATGAAATATCGGGTAAAGAATTTACTCCAGACCTGGTAGCAGATCCCTATATACTTATCATGCTCATATTTATTGCCATTGTAACTGGTATATTGGCAGGTAGTTATCCGGCAGTATATTTATCGGCATTTAGTCCGTTAAAAACGTTAAAAGGTAAATTAAGTAGTGGTGCAAAGAGTTCAATGCTTCGTAAGGTGTTGGTAATTATACAGTTTACACTTTCTGTTGCGTTAATAATATCTACTATTTTAATTTCCAATCAGTTAAAATATATCAAAAATAAAGATTTGGGTTATGAAAAACATAACTTGTTATTTTTAGGCATGAGCGACGGGGTTAGACAAAATTACGAAACGCTAAAACCAATTCTGGAAAAAGATCCTAATATCGAATCGGTTACGACAAGTCGTGTACTTCCAATTTACGCCTGTCCATCCTTTACCCTTGATGAATGGGAAGGAAAAGATGATGATAGAAGTATGAGTATGCATTTTATTGGAGTTGGATTCGATTTCTTTAAGACTATGAAAATTGATATTGTTGAAGGTAGAGCTTTTGATGAAAAATTTGCTTCGGATACCATAAACTCAATCATAATTAATGAGGAAGCTGTTAAACAAATTGGTTTTAAAGATCCTATTGGAAAGACATTAACTGTATGGGATGAATTAACTATTGTTGGTGTGATGAAAGACTTTAATTTTAATAATGTTAAAAATAAAATAGCACCTCTAATGTTGCATGTTGCACCTCAACAGGCTAGAATTGCATTTATTCGATTAAGTCCGGCCTATACCAATAAAACAATAAAAAATATAGAGAAAACATGGAAAACTTTTGAGCCAGACTATGAATTTAACTATGAATTTATGGATGAACGACTAGATCGGTTATACAGGGCAGAGCAGCGTAGTAATACGTTAATTAACTATTTTACCATATTTGCTATTTTAATTTCGTGCTTAGGTATTTTTGGCTTAGCATCGTTTATGGCTGAGCAAAAAACAAAAGAAATTGGTATTAGAAAAGTGCTGGGTGCCAGCGTTACTATTATTGTTAGAATGTTTTCCACTGAGTTTGTGAAATTAGTTATTATTGGGAATATTTTGGCTTGGCCATTAGCCTATTATGCAATGAATAAATGGTTAGAGAATTTTGCTTATCATACTAAACTGGAATGGTGGATGTTTGCTTTGGGTGCTCTGTTATCCATAATTGTAGTGCTATTTACAATTAGTTATCAGTCGTATAGAGCAGCAACCAAAAATCCGGCAGAAAGCTTACGTTACGAATAGATTACTACTTAGATAAGATTATCCAAACCATAAAGGGCATTGGAATAATTTCATTACCTGCAAAACCTGCTTTTTGCAGGTTTTCTTTTGTAACAAAACCATGTTTCTCGGTAGAAAATCCAGAAATATGATATCCTTTCGATTTTAAGAAATCATGAAATGGTTTATAAACATCCTGCTTGAGCATTACAGTTTTAATAATTTCATAATCTAGCTTTTTACCGTTTTGTGTAATGTGTTTTTGCCATTGTTCAGAATCCAAGAAAGCCTGAATATGATTGGCTAATACATCAGAATATTCCAGGGGATAACCGATATTAGCTGATCGTAATTCTAAAGAAATACTATCCTCTGCCATATTCCAGAGTTGTTGAATAAATTCAATTTCATTTTTAAGGATAAATTCGGTACCTGTATGGCTAAAATCAGAAATAGCATAGTGAATCGCATGATAAAAAGATGAGTCTGCAACTTTGTAAAAAGTCAAAATCCTGACAATACTATCCTTTTCAAGCTTTAAACTATAGTCAACATTAGTTTTACTAATGGTTACCTGAGCGTTTAAAAGACTATTCAACCCAAGGAATAAATTAAGTATTACAATTAAATTTTTCATCTTTTTTTAATTGAAATATATCGTTTACTGAAAATCCATAACCCGAGCAGAAATATGAGCCACCCTATGTGAAAACGTTTACCCTGAAATGTGCCGTTAAGGTCTTCGAGTATGCTTGTAAATTCGAAAAAAGTAACAACAAGGGCAATTCCGGTAAACATTAACGATGATTTAAATATTTCTGGAGCCTTTTGCTTATTCGTATTCAATACACCAAATATGACGAATAAAATATATCCAACAATAACTGAGGTTAAATATAACTTTTGTGAGATTTTGCCTGCATAATCTGTAAGAGGAATAAGCCTTATATCGATGTTATGAAACTCGAAGCCGTTATTCAGGTTAAATTTTACGATCACTATTTGCGATAGTATTAAACCTAGTATAAGAAGTATGAGAGATGTTCGTTTCATTTTACGTTTTCATATTTTAATCGAAAATAGTAAAAATTATTGAAGTAGACAGAAAGACCTTCAAGGTTTTCAAAACCTTGAAGGTCTATCCAGGTATTACGTTAATAAATCAAACTATTTAAACAAATTTTTCTCTACGCTGCAAATTAACCAGTGCCCACAGTATGGATATGGCAGATCCTACCATAAGCATTAATCTATTTTGATATAAAACATTTTTCCAAACAGATAGACTTATATCGCTGGGCACATCAAACGGATTTAAAAATATATTCCATTTGCTATATTGCAGTGGTTCGTGCAATATCCAGAAAATTAAACCGATAATTATAACAATAACGGCTGCACCGCTGGCATTGCGAACAAGCGTTGCAAATAAAAATGAGATACTTGATAAAAAGAGAAGGGGATACATGAGTTCATAAACCATTTTTAATACAGGAATTTTTAGTACTGCAAAAACCGTGAACCACGACATAAGTAGTAAAATTCCTATAAGTAGAATTAAGCTTATTAAAAATCGTAGTAAGTAAACTTTGTATCGGTAGTTCGGGACACCAAAAATAATTTCGAGCATTCGTGCATCTTTATCGCTTTGAATATTAAAGATTACAGGATAAAAAATGATCAGAATACCAGGTAAAATTAGGGTACCATAGATGTCATTATCTGCAATAGAAGCATTCGAGAAAAGAATGATTCCTATAACCATTAAAAAGAATGCAATGGCAGCAATCAGAAAATAAATAAACTTATTGGCAAATACAATTTTTAAATTGTATTTTAAAATATCCCAACCTAATTTTATTTTATGTGTTATGTTCATTTTTATTGATTTCTTGTTTCAAATTTGAATATTAACTATTCGCTGAACTCATATTATCTTTTGTTAAGAGATATAAATAAGCATCTTCCAGATTGGCTTTTACCAGCTTGGCTTCGGGCGTTGGAGCTTTGTCTGATAAGCATCTGCAACGTATTTCATCTCCTTCTTTCATATGATGAATAATGGTATAATTCTCTTTAAGATTTTCAAATTCATCCACTGATGTTTGTAACATCCACACTTTCTCTTCTGCAATTTTGGCCATTTTAATTGGTTCTCCAAGGTATTGTACTTCTCCTTTTTTCATCACAGCTACTTTGTTACACGAGCTGGCAACGTCTTCAATAATATGTGTTGAGAAAATGACAATGCGTTCTTTACTAAGTTCAACCAAAAGGTTTCTGAAACGAATGCGCTCCCTGGGGTCAAGACCTGCTGTTGGCTCATCAACCACAAGAATTTTTGGCAAATGCAGCAGGATTTGAGCAATTCCTATTCGCTGCTTCATTCCTCCCGAGAATGATCCGATCTTTTCGTGCCGGTTTTCATACATATGCACAGCATGCAGAACATATTCAATGCGTTTATATCTCGCTTCCTGATCAAAAAGTTTCTTTAGAATTCCCATGTAATTCAAGAAGTCCCAGGCTGTCATATTTTCATACATACCAAATTCCTGAGGTAGGTAACCAATTAAACCTTGTAGTTCTTCTCTTTTTTCTTTTACATCAAACCCATTGATAGTTATTTGACCGTAACTTTGTTCAAGAATTCCGCAAATTATTCGCATAAGTGTTGACTTACCAGCACCATTAGGTCCGAGCAATCCAAACATTCCATTTTCAATATCCAGCGAAACTCCTTTAAGCGCTTTAAATGGAATTTTCTTTTTACCAATAATTGGTATAGCCAATACCAATCGATAAAAGCCTTTTCGGATTCCCTTAAACTTTCCTTTTATACGGTTAACGTTAACTTTCTTCTTGTATAAATTATCTGATGTTACTTTAATTAAGATTAAGAAATACCAAATAGTTCCCATTGGAATAATGAGTCCAAGTAATTCATATTTAGCATAGAATAAATATAAGGCTGCAGCAGGGAATCCCCAGAAAATACTTTGATAAAAAAACTGAATACCTATTCTAAGTAATTTCCCTTTCTTTTTTTCTTTTAAGTTATGCGCAAACTTTTTTACTGGTTCCAGCATATAAACAGTTAGGACATAAAGGAATATGGGCAGTATAAAATACCATAATCCGCTTTCCAGATGAAAATAAATAAAAAATATTATAAATCCGATGAGTGGTATTTGCCATATAAGTTGATCAAAATCTTTAATGGTTTTGTATTCGCGTTCAATTCCTAATCGTTTGCGAATATTTATTCCTGATTTCCATTCACGCATAAAGCGACTGTCCCAATCGTAAATTTTTACCAGGTTGCGGATTTTGATATGCAGTGAATCGTCTTTGTCGATTAGTTTTTCACTTGCTTTTCTTAAGCTATTTTGGATAAAATAGATAGTGGCCGGAACAGCAATAATTAAAATAATAAAATCAATGATTTGCCATACTCGTCGGTCAACCTCAGTAAAAATAAAATAGCTGCCAATAAGCCAGATTGATATCTGGATCACTTTAATATAGACTTTCTGATTTTGCATCCATTTTAACGACGACTGTAAACCAGAGTTTAATGTTGGAATAAATACCAATGTAAGTAAAGTACTTACGGTTAAACCTCCAATAATGGTAATGGCAAACGGAACACCAATCAAAGTTACATATTCGGCTTTACCAAGCGCTAAAGGAATTAAAGCAATAATAGTGGTAATGGCAGTAATCAAGATTGGCCTTACACGTGCTAACCCGGCCATCATTAATGCCCTGGATTCACTATAACCTTGTCGGCGAAGTACTCTTGAATAATCAATTAAAATAATGCCATTGTTGACAACAATTCCCAATAGAATGAGTAGTCCGGTTAATACATTGGTATTCATCAGCGATGTTCCTGTTAAAATTAAAAGTACCAATGAACCAATTGCTGCCATTGGTATTGAAAACATCATTACAATTGGGGTTGTAAAGGATTCAAAAACGGAGGAAAGAATCATGTATATTAAAATAAATGCCATGAGAAGTAGGAATCCAAATTCTCCCAGGTCATTATCATCGTGCACAACCTCTAATGCCACGCCCGAAGGTAATGTCATACCTTGTATCAGATCATCAACTTCTAATCGTGCCGATTCCAACAAATCTTTTTCGTCTTGTACTTCGGTAATAAACTGGTAAACTACTTCAAGGTGTTTTTCCTGGTTTGTTCGTTTAATGGTTGATAATCCTTCGGTAAAATTGAACTTACTTATTTCTTGCAGTTCAAATTCTGTTCCTTGAGTTCCCCGAACCGGAAGTGCTTTAAGATCTTTAACATCACGTTCTTTTTTATCTTGATCGTAACCTATTGTTTTGATTAGAATATCATATTCGTCATTACCTTGTTTAAATTTTACACCACTCGAGAATTCATGTTGAAAAGAGTTTAATTCAGAAAGAACTGATGTTACGGGAATATCATATAAAGCCATGAGTTGCTTGTCAAAATTAAGCATTAGCTCAGGGCGTTTATCAGGAATTCTTACATCTATCTTTTCGATCGATGTTGACTGTCCGAGATAATATTTTACATCGTTGGCTTGGTTTAACATCTTATCAAAATCCTGCCCTTTAATAATCACTTTTTCGCGCTGAGTACCTATTCCTAACATTCTGCCAAATGCATCATCTTCATAACTATCACCGCCAAATCTTCTGCCTTGTGCAGGCGGATCCCAACTAAATTCTGCAGGTTGTAAGTCACTCAATCGATCCATTATATCGTTTTTGATACTAGGAATAGAATGGTTTCTAATGTCTTTATAATCATCTACTAATGTTATGGTTAAGGCTGCTTCTTCCGGATAAATCTGGCTTAAAACGTCTTTCTTTTCTTCCAGATCTTCCAGTTTCTTTTCAGCTTCAGCTATAAGAATATCAGTATTTTCAAGTGTAGTGCCACTTGGCATGGTAACATAGAGCTTAAGATCTTTTATCTCGGCTTCCTGGCTCGAAATAAAGCTGACACCCAAACTAATTAACAGGGTAAGAAAAAAGACAATTAATGCACCCAGAATTGTTTTACCCGGACTGCGCATGCATGTTTTTAAGAGCACTCTGTAAATTTGAATTAACCTGTTGTGATAGGATATTTTTTCGAACTGAATAGGTTTATTCGTACCTCTCCATTTCAAAAATGCATGCGTTATCATTGGAATTAGGAGGAGTGCTACAACTAGAGATACAACAAGTGTTGAGATGATCGAAACACCAATATGTTTTCCAATTAATCCTATAAAAAAGTTAGTTGAGAACACAAAAGGTAAGAATACAGTAATAGTAGTAAGCGTTGCCGCAAATATCGATCTCCATACTTCTTTTGTTCCTTGTGTAACTGCCTGATCAGGATGTACTTTTTTTGCTGCAAGACGATAAATGTTTTCCAGGACGACAACACTATTGTCCAAGAGCATTCCAATGGCAAGAGCCATTCCCAAAAGAGTTAAACTATTAATGGTTATGCCGAAAGCATAAAAGAAATTGAAAGCGGTATAAACGGAAATAGGAATAGCTAAAGCAATTGCAATAACCAGCCTGAAATTTTTAAGAAATATCCACAGAACAAAAATAGCCAACAAACCACCAATTAAAGCAAGTTGTATAATATCATCAATGTTATTCTCCATGGTTTCAGCATTGTTGGTCTGAATAACCATTTCGATATCTTTTCCTGCCAGTTCCTTGTTTAAAACTTCAATTTGATCTTTTACATTATTGGCAAGTGCTATAATATTTGCTTGAGAATCTTTAGTTAAACTTATAGTAACAGACTCTTTTCCGTTAATCCTACTGTATGAATCTTGTTCTTTAACGCCATAATGTATATCAGCGATATCTTTAAGTTTAATTTTTCCTTGTTCTTTAACTACAAGGTTTTGGATATCTTGAATATCGTCAAACTCTGATATTACATTAACAAAGTGAAGTTGATTATTATTGGAAACCTTTCCTGCAAAAGTTCTTGATTTGCTGTTATTGTTTAAAGCTGTTCTTACATCGTTAGGTGTGATATTATAACTATCGCAAATATCCTGTTGAAGAATAATTTCGATAGATTTTTCTCGTCCGCCAAATACTTCCGCATTGGCAATACCATCGATATTTTTGATCTTGTTTATAATTTCCTTATCGGTTACCTGTCGCACGCGATCAACACCTCCGCTACCGCGAACCTGGATAGTCATAAACATATTGTTTAGTTGTTCCAGATCGAATTTAAAGGTTTGCACTTGAAATTCTTCAGGTAAAGTATTTTTTACCTCATCGACCTTTTCAACAAGCTTTAAATAGGCAAACTTTAAATCAACATTTTTCTCATATGATACTTGAATACTTCCGGATTGCTGTCCTGCCGTTGATTCAATTTTTTCGATATTCTCAAGAGTGCCAATAGCTCCTTCTAATGGAATTATAGCTTGATTTTCCATATATTTTGGGTCTACTTCCATAGGTGTACCTACCTGGACAAACAACATTGGGAACGTAGCATTAGGATACAATTCTACAGCCAGTTGTTTATAGGAAATAAAACCCAGCATGGTAAGCCCTGTAAAGAGCATGGCAATAAGTACTTTGCGTTTTATTATGAAGTTCATTTAGTTCTGTCGTTATTTCTCTTTACCTCTTTGTTTTCTCGCGAAGCCGCAAAGACGCAAAGCTTTATTTTATAAATTATTCACGATTCTTTTGATACCATCTTTAATGAGTTTTTCATTAAAGTTTATTAGTAAACCTAGTTTTATTCCGGTTATTCTTAAATAAGTTAACAATTGTTTGGGATGAACCGGAGCGATAGTTTCGACAGATTTTAATTCTATAATTACTTTATTTTCAACTATTAAATCTGCACGAAAACCAATTTCCATTTTAATATCTTTCCAAATAACTGGAATAGCCTTTTGTCTTTCAACTTTTAAACCTTGATTTTTAAGTTCATGAAACAGAATTTCTTCGTAAACAGATTCTAATAAACCAGGTCCAAGCTGCACATGAATATTATAACATGTGTTTATAATAATTTTAGAAAGCTCGTTTTCTGTCATACTTATTATATCTTAGCGTCTTGGCGCCTTTGCGTGAGAATTGTTCTTACAAAGACGCTAAGCTTAATTTTTAGTAAAAATTTTTATTCTTAATATATCAAATACATAATAAACACATGGAATAACCACAAGAGTTAACAATGTTGAGGTTATTAATCCAGCAATTACTGCAATAGCCATAGGTGAGCGAAGAGCTGCACTTTCACCAATACCAAATGTTAATGGCAACAACGCTAAAATTGTTGTTAAACTGGTCATGATAATTGGTCGTATCCTATTTTCTCCTGCACTTATAATAGATTCTTTTAATGATAATCCTTGCGCTTTAAACTGATTAATGGCATCCACCAATATGATAGAATCGTTTACAGCAATACCAGCTAACATAATAATTCCAATATATGCCATAATACTGAGTGATTTTCCCAATAATAAGAAAGCCCAAATAGCACCAACTCCAGCCAAAGGAATAGTTAATAATATGGTAAAAGGATGAATTAGTGATTCGAACTGAGAAGCCATTACCATATAAACCAGAATGATTGATAAGATAAGTGCAAAACTTAAGCTCGACATAGCTTCCTGCCTTTTTTGTTCTTCTCCCACAATAGCAATTTCATATTCTTGAGGAATATCCATTTCGCTTAATTGCTCTCTTACTTTCTGAATAACCTGATCAAAAGCAATGGATCGATCAACATCGGCCAGAACTTTTCCAATACGGTTTTGATTCCGACGAAACAGTTGTTTTGGCGATACAGATTTCTTAATGTGAGCTATCTCATAAAGAGGAACATTCTGGTTTCCATTTTTAAGCGTTATGGAATTAAATTCAGATAAGGTCATATCAGGAAGTTTAACAGTAATATCATTCATTTCGCCATCTTTCTCATACTTACCGGCATTTTTACCCATCAATAGATCTTTTAGCTGAGAAATGATGTTATCGACGCTCATATTATAAATCCCCGCTTTGTAGCGGTCTATAACTACATCAATTTCAGGAGCTCCTTTTTCGATATTGGTTTTAATATTCAGGAGTTCAGGAATTTGCTGTAGTTTATTTTTAATTTCGGACGAGATTTGATCTAATATTTCAAGATCTTTACCTTTTACTTCTACTACCAGCGGAGCTTCATCTGTTCCCATAGTTGATTGTAATGCAGTTTCATCGCGAATAATAGAAATTTCTGCATCGGGAATGGTTCCCATTAGTTCTTCTACTGATGAAATAATATGTTCCGATTGTCCTATATAATCATTGTTTAGATGTATTTTTAGAGTAGCTGTGTTTTCATTCTGAAAAACAGACTTTTTATTACCTGAAGAACTGGTAGGACCTATCTGGCTATAAATAATGTCCAGTTTATTGCCTAGCATTTCAGTAAGCATCGACTCAACATTTTTTACCATTCCTGCTGTTCTTTCAAGTTCAGTTCCTTCTTGCAGTTTAATTTCTACGCTAAATTCTCCAGCACCGCTTTTTGGTAAATATTCTGAACCAACATGCGGATAAATATATGCGGTGAGCGCTAAAAGCAGTGTTGATGCAATGATAACCAAGCCTTTTTTATCTAGAATTTTGCCTAATAACTTTCCGTACCAACCTATACGTACTGATTTAATATTTTGTGTGTTTTTCTGTTTTCGATAAGCAAAGTTAAAGAGCATTGGAATAACTAATATGGCTACAAATAGAGATGCCAGTAAAGAGAAAGCTACGGTCCATGCTTGATCTTTGAATAATGCTCCCGATGCTCCATGAAGGTAAACAATAGGCAAGAATACCACAATAGTTGTAAGGGTAGAAGCTACAATAGCTCCACCAACCTCAGCAGTTCCTTGAATTGCTGCATCTTTTACCGACATACCTTGTTCCATGTTACGGAAAATATTTTCCATTACTACAATGGCATTGTCTACTAACATACCGGCTCCTAAAGCTAATCCTCCCAGGGTCATTATATTCAGACTAAGACCGTTAAAGTACATTAAATTAAATGTTGCAATAACGGAAATGGGTATAGCAAAACTGATAATAGCTGTAACCTTTAATCGACGTAAGAAAATAAAAAGAACAAATACGGCTATTAAAATTCCAACTAATGCAGTTTCCTGAACTTCGTCTATAGCAGTTTGAATAAATTCTCCTTGATTCTGAATAATAATAAACTCGTAACCTGGTAAGGCTTTCTTTATGGATTCAAAAGCTGTAACTAAATCTTCAACTGCCTTTACGGTGTTAAAGCCAGTTTCTTTATAAACCGATAATCCTACACATCGCTCACCATTTATTCGAACAATATTTTGTGGATCTTTATTCGTAAAATGTACCGTAGCAACATCTTTTAAAAAGATAGGAGTTTTATTCGTTATGCCTTGTGATTCACTTGAATTAACAGTTTTGTAGGTTAATACGATATTCTCTATATCTTCAACTTTTTTTACTAAGCTGGTTCCCTTAATAATATATTTCTTACCCATTTCAACAATGGTTCCACCCGAAACATTGCGATTTACGTTCTGAATTTCTTGAACAATCTGGCCTGTTGTTAATCCATAAGCATCTAGAATATATTGCTCAGTTTCTATTAAAATTTCTTTTTCTTCTGTTCCTGTAAGTGTTACATCAGCAATACCTTCTAATCTGATTAATTCATTTCGAATATAGCTTTCACCAGCCTTTCGCAATTCATCCATATCCGTAATTTCAGGATGTTTCATACCAATAATCATTACTGGTGTTGCATTTGGGTCGTGCTGTGTTATGGTAAATTCATCGATATCTGAGTTTTGGGAATAGGAGGTAAGCGCTTTTTGTAAATCTAGAAATGCTTCATCCATATCGCTTCCCCAGGTATATTCAACTGTAACTCGCGCAGATCCAACCATACAAACTGATGATACCTGTGAAACACCTTTTTGACGAATGGCTTGTGCTTCAATGTCTTCTATGAATTGCTTTTCTATCTCTTCCGGTGGTCGTTCTCCTGCTTTAATTTCTACAAAAATTCTGGGAGCATTCATATCAGGAAATAGATCAACACTTAATCGCCCGAATGAAATGTAACCCAACAGAATAATTGCAATAACAATCATTGAAACTGTTACAGGATTATTAACCGAAAATTGTGTTATTTTTTTCATCTTATTTTTGTTTCACGCAAAGCCGCAGAGTCGCTAAGACTTTATTTCTATAATTTTTATTAATTACTTTGTTGTCTATCCAATCTTTAAACTTATTTTACAACTTTAACTTTTGAACGATTTCGTAAGGTTTCGAAACCTTTAATTACTAGTCTGTCGTTCTTTTCTAACCCTGATATTATTTGCACTTCTTCAGGATTTTCTAAACCAAACGTTACAATGCGTTCCTGTGCCAAACCTTTATCAACCACAAAAACTGTATTGCCTCGTTGTTTAGAAAGGATAACATCTTTAGGTATAACGATAGTACTATCGGCCGATGCAACAATAATTTGTCCCTTGGCAAACATTCCTGGTCTTAATTTCAGTGCAGGATTTTGAATGTTTATGATTGTTTTAAATGAACGTGTATCAGCATCAATAGCAGGAGAAATCTGGTTTATAGTTCCTTTCAAGGTGTCTTCAGGTAAAGTATAATTGGTTACTTTAACCTGCTGGCCGGTTTGGATATATCCCAGATCTTTTTCAGCCAGATTAATCTCCATATAAAGGTTACTGTAATCCATCATTTTAAACATGAGCGAATTGGCATCTACTCTAGTTCCTGGTGTATAATAAGGAAGATCAACAATTACTCCTGAGAATGGTGCTTTCAGATGCATCTTTTCCAATCGAATAAGTGCATCTTTATAATTATATTCAGAGTTGATATAATCAATTTCTGCTTTTTTTAGTTCGCTCAATGTAACACCGCCTTTTTCATAAAGAGACTGCTGTTTCTCAAAAGTTTGCTTTGAGATTTCAAGGTTAAGTTTTAGCGAATTGATCTTAATGTTATTTTCATACTCATCATCTTCCAGACGAATTATTTCATCGCCTTCCTTTATATAATCTCCTAAAGCGTATTTTTTACCAGTTTTAGGATTAACTAGTAAGTTGTATTCACCGGCAATTTCAGATCTTTTACTAATCTCTTTCAGCGGATTTACAGTTCCTGTAGTTTCAATATATTTTTCAATAGATTGGAGTTTTAAATCCATCACGGAAACTGGAACAGATATATCTTTATTTAGATCCTTTTCTTCGTTGTTACATGATGCCAATATGGTAACTACGATGATACATGTGATTAACTTTTTCATTTTTATATTATTTTATCGTTTTTTATTTTATTGAACGCGGATTTTACTGATCAAAAAATTGAGCGCAGATTACCGCTGATTTTTATTATTATTATTATTATTATTATTATTATTATTATTATTATTATTATTCAGTTTTTATGTTCTGTTGTAGTTCTTGTGGAACAAATGAGGTATTGTGTTCAAAATCCCACAACGATTGTATTTTCATATTTAAAAGCTCCAGTTTATAGCTTATTAGAGCATTTGCCAGGTCCATTTTTTTCTGAGATAACTGATTTTGATAGCGTTCCAAATCAATGCTGGTTAAATCTCCATTTCGATATCGTTCAAGATTTATTTCATAAGTTAGCTGCGCATTTTTCTCATTCTGCTCGGCTATCTTAATTTGTGTATTCAGGTTTTGTAAACTTCGGTATGTCTGACGAATGTTAAGTATAATGTCGTCTTCCTGACTTTTATAATTAATTTCTCTTGATTCTAATTTAAGCTCTGCAGCTCTGATTCGTGCTTTTCTCTCACCCCAATCGAAAATAGGAATGGAGAAAGTAACTCCAACTTGCGGGCTTCTTGTAGGTTTATCGTAAATATTTCCAAAATTTTCATTATTTCCCATTATTCCTAAAGACAGATCAACGTCTCCACGAAATTCGTTAGTTGCTTTTGTTTCTATTAAATCAAACTCTGCATTATTCAGTTCAATTTTACGTTGTGTTAACTCTAATCGCTGTGATAGCCCGTTGTTAATAGCTTTTTCAAGATCTACAATTACAGGTTGGTATTCAATGTTGGTATTTATTTCAATATCATCATACAGAGAAATCCCAATTAATTTCTTGAACTGATCCATCGCATTTTCCAAGTCGACAACGGCATTGTCGAGGTTTGATTTACTGGTGGCCAGGTTTAATTCTCCCTGTAAAAGTTCTTCCTTTGCAGATAAATCTGCTTCTACCTTACTTTTGATGATATCAAAACTTACCTTCTGGTTTTCATACTCTTCCTGTTTAATTTTTACTGCCATTTGTTTCTGGTAAATGGTATAAAAAGCCTGCGTTACCTGCTTTTCGATATTCAACATTTGAATAGAGTAGGATAGGGTTGAATTTTCAAGTGCAAGTTCTTGTCTTTTTAAATTGAGTTTTACCCTGTTATAAGTAAACAGCGGCTGATTATAACTTAAGTAAAGGTTGTTATCAAAACCTGTATAGGTGTTTGTAACTTTGGTAGGATTTAAAGGATCTGTTGTATATTCAAATGTTTCCGTTGTTGTTGATCTATACTGAAAGTTATTTCGTAATGAAAGAGTTCCATCAGTCCATTTAATAGGCTGTTGAATTAATAATCCACCTTTTGATGCAGTATTTTCGGAGCTATACCACTGTGAGTAATATTCATTATACTCTTCGCTATTTGAATACTCAATGGGAGTTACATCAAATGAGAAATGAGACTTTAGCATGGCTAACTGCGCATTCAAATATTCCTGGTTTTGTTCCATGGTTAGTCTCGATTGTTTTATCTCAGGACTATTTTCCAGGGCAATATTCATAGCATCTTCTAATGTAAGTACTTTTTGTGCTTTATTCACGAATGAACTTGCTAAAAAGATTCCGATAATAATGATTTTGATATGTGACATTTGTTCAATGTATTTATTCGAATTATTAATTATATTCTTACTTATAGCGTATTTGTTATTAATCGTTTTTAACCCACTTAATTGCATCGGCAAAAATCATTTTCCCAACTGATTTATTGGTCAATTCTACCTTCGCATTTTGCGGAGATATATAAAATGTACCCATATAATTCCAACCTTCATCCAATTCTTCATCCGATAAGGTAATTTCATCCATACCATCATCGTGATAAATATTAAAGTTGTAGTTAGGTTTACGTTTTTCTCTCTGCCACTCCACACTAAATTTCATTATATTGCAATAGATAT
Source organism: Bacteroidota bacterium (assembly GCA_020444275.1). Taxonomy (GTDB): domain Bacteria; phylum Bacteroidota; class Bacteroidia; order Bacteroidales; family UBA12077; genus UBA12077. The sequence continues at coordinate 247,920 of JAHLLG010000002.1, forward strand.
CGTAGTACCCAGCTTCATGCAACTCTGCATTCCATTGAGCAATACGTTCACCTTCGCCTGTTTTGGTATACATTCCTGATCGAACATATTTTCCGTAAAAGCCTGAATTTAATACAGGTTTCCATTCTGCCGGAGGATTCCAAAAATGAATTCCGGAGTATTTATATTTGTCTTCCTTATTTTTATTGATGAGTGTCTTTAAATAACTTTCGTATGTTTCCTGAATAAATTCAAAACCATTGTCTTCATTATCAACAATATATTCGTTGGAATTAGCTATTTCTGTAAAAAGTGGGTAATCTTTTACATCATCTAAAATGGGAACTTTCTTTATTTCATCAAATCCGGAAAACTCATAAACCAAATTATTAGGTAGGTTCTCTGAAATATTAGTAAAGATATTCATTCGGGTGGGTTCGGTTGGAAACAACACGCCTATCTCTTTCGCACTATGAGCAGGAATATAAATTTTCTTTGAGTAATCCAGTTCTTCGGGTCCATCAGAGTTAAAGCTTCTGCTGTTACTTTTATCATCTAAATCAATATTCATGGTAATAATTCCATCAATATTTTCAGGATTTGCAATTTTAAACCGGATCTGATATTTGGTGTATTCTCCATCAAGAACTTTGTAGGTTTGTAAATCTTTAATTAGAAATCCGGGCAGCTTTTTTTGCGTATACCATTGATTTACCTCTGATCGAATGGAATTTTTAAAAGTTTGTTCTATTAATGCTTCCAGTTCGCTGAATGTAAACGTTTGGTGCTTGTTTTCATCAATAAGTTGATTAATAACCCGATTGAACGGTTCATCTCCATATCTTGCTTTAAACAACGAAAAGAGATAATCACCTTTTGCCAGAATAATATCATTAATAGTTAGTTGATCGTCGTCATCATCCAACATATTATCTTTTTCAACTCCAGTTTGTATGAGTTTTTTAAGTGTGTGATCTTTTAGCTCCAGGTTAATTTTTTCTCCATCGCTAATTCCCCTGAAAAACCATCGATTTGATGTAAAATGCTGTACATTTCGTTCTCTTAAATATACTTCTAAAGCCAGATTTAATATAGGAAACTGATCAGATTCCAGTTGAGTTACCTGGCTATAATAGTGAGGAATAAGACTAAAAGTATATTTGTCGACCACATTGTCGAACTGATACCATTCACTTGGTGGAGCCATTAAATTTCCTCGTACAAACCGCTTAAATATTCTGCATTGCAACTCTTCGGGCGAAACTTCTTCGTTGTTTTCTTTCATGCGCTCTTCAAAACGTTTTCTTCGCTTTCTAAAGTCTGTTTCTTCCATTATGACACCTTTTTCAGGGTAAAACATAATTTCGGGTTGAACAGCATCGCTGGTTACAGACCAAATATGTTTATCGAGGGCAAAGTGAATAGGTACTTCGGCAAATGAAAAACGGTTAAACCCATACGTTAAGTTAAGCAGAGTTCCATATTCATCGCGAAGCTCACGAATAATTGCCGGCATGGTATCTTTAAATTCGGTAAAATGATTCAAATAGAAATCATTTCCTTTTGTAGAATATATGGAATACTCAATAGAATCAACAGTAACAGAGTATTTATCATAATCTGCAATAAGCAAGCTTATTTTTGGTAGCACATAATCGTTCGTAAATTCAAAAACGCCATTTTCATGATTAGTGATTTGCCCTTGAGAGACTGCTGTTAAACTTTCATCAGTTGTTACTTTTAATGTAAATTGGGTAAAATCGGGTTGGTAATATGCTGGCTTATTGGTTGCATAAGTAACACCAGATATTGGATACCACAAGGATTCACTGGTAAGACAAACAAAGTGGTCCTGAACATAAGCATATCGTTTTCTTGCTTTAAATATTTCCATTGCAAAATTGTCCTCATAATTGTCCAGATTTTGATCAATAAAATGCGTATTTTCATTTATGCTACCTGAATAACTGAAGGTAATATTTGCTTGCTGATTAGGTTGAAGTCCATCAGGATATTGAATTTGTAACAGATGTAAATTTCTTGTAAATGAAACAATATTATTGTCAATAGTAATTTTAGAAATCTTAAGATCTGGATTCAAGCTGAATAAAAAGGTATCCAAAGCAGACGAATTTCTGTTTTCAACTACAAGAGATGCCTTAACTTCAATCTGATCTGCTGTATGTTTTAATTCAAGATCTGATTGAACAACATATACCTTAGGATGAGCTGAATATTGATTATTTAATGCAATGATTTGTTCTTTCTGCTCAATATTATCTTTTTTTAGATCGATATATTCAAATCCCAGATAAACACCCAGAGAAATAAAAACTAGTGCTAAAGAAAGAGGAAAGTATCCTGAACTTTTTGATTGAGGCAAGCGGTTCAATTTGTATACGGTAAAGAATATTAATCCTATACCTAAAAGAAAGTAGATGGATCGATGAATTATAATTTCGGTCATGTTACCAAATCCTGCAATGGTTGAGTGCATCATTGGAACTTTGTATGCGATGTAATCAAAAAGATGGTAATACTTATCGTTTAGGTAAAATATTGTTAATGCGATATAGCCTAACAAGATAATAAATGTCATGGCCTGATTTTTAAACCAGGTCATGAATAAGAATGACAAACCGAAAATAAAAACTAAAGTAGGAATACTAATTAGGATAGGGTATAGGAAAGACTCGGCAAACCCTTTCGATGAATCGGCGCTCAAAAAGGAAAACCCAATCCCCATGATTAAAAGGATGAAGTTAAGGATTATAAACACAGATAGAATTCCTAATGTTTTACCTAGTATATATTGCCCGTTGGTCATTGAGCGGGCGTAGATAACTTCAACAGTATCGTTCTTTTTATCTTGTTTTAAAAACTCAGATGCTAAAAATATAGCAACAATAGCCTGACCCAGATTAAGAATGATAAGGTTGGCATATGGGATTGCAGCAGGTAATGCTCTGTACAACCAGGGTGCCCCACTTCCTTCAACAAAAACAGCGATATTAAAAATTCCTAATCCGAGGATAAATAGTCCGGCAAAAATTCTAAAAAACCAGCTTCGTAAGAGGGTTTTCATTTCGAAGAGGGCGATTATTTTTATGGTTTGAAATGAATTCATACTTAAAACCGATTTTGATTAGTTAAATATTCCATAAAATAGACATAAGCATGTTCAAGGTTTGGCTCTATTTCCACTGCATTTTTAGCGTTTATATTGTCACCAACTAACTGCACTTCCCAACCATTTTCAGATGGGATTGTGGAAATTATTGCGTATTCTGATTTAAGCATTTCGTATTCAATTCCTGAGGTTGAAACCTGCCAAACATGACCCTTTGTTTTATTAATTAGTTGTTCAGGAGATCCTTTAAATTCAACCTTTCCTTTGTTTAATAAGGCCAGATCCTGGCAAACACTCGAAATATCACCAACAATGTGGGTTGATAAAACTATAATTACATCACGCTGACTTAGCTCTGATAGTATATTTCTAAAACGGATACGTTCTTCGGGGTCCAGGCCGGTTGTTGGCTCATCAACGACAACTATTTGCGGATCGCCAATTAGAGCCTGAGCAATTCCCAAACGTCGTTTCATACCTCCTGAAAGTTTATTGGCATTGCGTTCTCTTACGTCATATAAGCCAACTTTTTCGAGCCATTCGTCTACTTTCTCCATCCGTTCTTTCTTATTTCTGATTCCCGATAAACCGGCGGCATAGCTCAGAAATTCCCACGTTTTAAGTTTGGTAAAAAACCGAAAGTCCTGAGGCAGGTATCCGAGCATTTTCCGAATTTCACCCCGGTTTTTCATTAAATCATAGCCATTAACGTTTACTTTACCTTGCGACGGTTTCATGAGAGTAACCAAAATTCTCATCAGACTAGACTTTCCGGCACCATTAGGGCCAAGCAGGCCAAACATTCCGTTTTCTATCTCGAGGTTAACATCGGATAAGGCTTTTTTACCGTTTTTATATATTTTATCTAAATGTTCAATTTGTATTTTCATTCCCAAGTATTCGATATATAATGTGCGCTATCTATAATTCGTTTTAATTAAGAATAAGACGCGTTTAGTGGCGATTCGTTACAGATTTGTTCTTCTATTTTACCAGGATGTAATGGCTGAATTTTCTGACTTTTCCAGTTTAATGATGTTCACTTTACCCAAAATAGAGCACATGGTTGTATCATTTAATTCACCCTCAAGTGCTTTCACATGATTCGAGATATTTACTTTTGAGCTCCCAAAAGCTTTAAAATTCAGATAGTTAATGTTACCTGATATGATTAAGCTATCAGTAGTTGCATTGTCAGTTATTTTTCTTGGTCTGATTTTAACAGCGCTTTGATTGTAAAGAGTTAGCTCAAGAGAGTCAATGGAATCGTTGTAATAGTACACCCTTGATTCTCCATAAGTAGTAATGCTCTTTATATCAGAATTTAGTACCTTAACAGGTGCATTATATTTACCGTTATTATTTTTAAATATCAGCTTATGATCCTGAACTGATATGAGATGTTGTAAACTATCATTAAAAATAATTACGTTTGCTGTCGTATCTTTATGAAGCTCTACTTCCCAGCCTATTTCAACTTCAATTTTATTAAACTCTCTATAATCGAGTTGAATTTCCTTTTTGTTAATTACAAAGGATTTTATTCGAAATTGTAATGCAACGATTACAACTACAATTAAAATAAATATGGTTAATAATATGATATTGCTTTTTTTCATAACTCAGTCTTTTCAGTTAATTATTTTGGATATATTCCTGATAAAGTTTATTTAAATCGTCGAAAGAAATATCCAATAAGGATATGGTTTTAAAGATTTGCGGAAGATCTTCTTTCACAAACTCTTCTTTCTTTAATTTTAGTGTGGTACTATACGCATCATCGGAAAGAAAATATCCAATTCCTCGTTTGTTGTATATGATGCCTTTATCTTGCAAATAACTATATGTTCTCATTACGGTATTTGGGTTTACTTCAATATTTACAGCTAGTTCACGTACAGAAGGTATTCTGTCGCCATTTTTCCATTTTTTCATCAAAATCTCATCAAAAAACAGATCTGTTATTTGAAGATATATTGCTTTGTTGTCGTTGAATTCCATCTTAATGCTCCTTTTCATTTAATTTAAGGTAGGCTATAAACCATAAAATAAGAGGGCCAACATAAAAAACGGTAGCTTTGGCTAGTCCCTCATATCCTAAAAAGAATTCACTTAGCCCCATATTATCAAACTGGTTATCTGCGCTCATATCAGATAATATCAATTTAGCCATGATATTGTTGATTACAGAAAATAGAGTTAGTAAGATAAAACCTGCAATAGGAGTAAGCACAAGAGGATATTTCTTAAAGGTGATTGCTCCAAGAAAAAATACACTATGTGCAATAATATATATCTGCATAACAAGAAGAAAATCGGAACTTGCAATGTTTAAAGGTTTAAATGGTAGTTGGTAAAGCTCCCAGGTAATCCAATTGAAGATGCTTGAATAGATTAGATACGATATAAGCATAAACAACGCATATCCTAAAAATGATATGAGGATGTTTACCAGAAATTTTTCAAAATTTGATCCCGGTGTTAATAGATAAAAGTGAGATTTAAGCTTATCACGAAGCTCTATAAAAGAGAAGCTGGTAATAAAAACACTTCCCACAAATAGCATAATGATATAGGTAACAAAATGAAATTCTTCGAAGAATTTTTCGTTGTATACTTCTTCACTAAATTCGAAAACCAAAAATATTACCAACGTAAATAAGCTATACATAGCTCCGATAATGAGCAAGTCACGTTTGATATTTATATGAATCTCTCTTTTTAGAAGATGCGAGAATCTTTTAAGACTAAAATATTTATTCATGGCTGTTGTTTTTTTGTTCAAAAGCATTGTTCACAAGTGCACTGTTAGAGTTAATTGCTTTATACAGAAGTTCAATATCAATTTTGGTCTCGTCAGTACCCGATTTGTTAGTGAGTACTGAATATCCGCCAAACTCTTTATCTGCAAACAGTACATTTGGAGTATCATCAACATTTTTAACTTTCTTAAAGCATAGATTTTCCTGAATATCTCCAACGGTTTGGTTGAATATCACTTTTCCTTTTTCAATTACAATTAAGGTATCAAGAATGTTATCCAGATCGCGCACCTGATGCGTTGATATAAGAAATATCCGATCTTCGTTAAAGTAAGATGCAATAATTTTCCTGAACGTACTTTTTGATGGAATATCCAATCCGTTGGTTGGTTCATCCATTAATAATACCCGGCAATTGGTAGAAATGGCAAATGCAATAAGTAGCTTCTTTTTTTGTCCGAATGATAAACTGTTTATCTTACTATTTCCTGTTAGTTCAAATTCATTTAACAGGTGATCCATTGTACTTAGATCGAACTTAGGATAGAATCTTGCATGTATTTTTACATATTTTTCGATAGTTAATGATGGAAACTCAAACTCTTCAGGTATATAAAATATATCCTCCAAAAAGTCAGGTTCTCTTTTTGCAGGAGTAAATCCATACACATTACAATCTCCTGATTTTGGGAATAATAAACCTGCAATAAGTTTTAACAGTGTTGTTTTACCGGCTCCGTTATGTCCAAGGATTCCATATACTTGTCCTTTATTAAAGGTTACGTTTAAGCTTGTAAAAAGCTTATTTTTTTTGCGGTAGCTAAATTCTAGATCTTTTATTTGTATCATTGTTTACATTATTAGTGTATTACTAAACTAATACACTGCAAATGTAGATAAAATATTTTGATATCTCCAAAAATAAATGATAAAAAAATAAAGATAAATACTAAAAAGCTGATTATATAGTTAAAGAAAAAGGAGGCAAGTACCTCCTTTTTTGAATTTATTTTATATCGTAGTAATTAAAATACGCTTCAATATCTAAAGGTTTTCCGGTTCCTTGAATTAGTCGTTCATTCCAGTTGTAATATTCACCGGCGCTATAAAAGTTTTTGATGAGGTATGGTCCAACTTCTTTATTGAATACATAGTTTTCACCGAACTTTTCATTCAGTGCAGTATGAACCTGACTTGCAATCATATCAGCAAGTAAATAATTCTGAAGATATAATGGATAAGAAACATAGATAATATTATTTAATCCTCGTGTTCTTATCTCTTCCGTTTCAATAAGCAAGTATTTTTTAGCCAAATAGGTTTGAATTTCTTCGTACGATTTTTCCGGATTCAGATATAGCTCGGTTTCGATCATAAAGTTGTATAAACTAAAACGAATATAGGCTGGCACCGATTCATGAACTAATTCTCTTTTTTTAGCTATTTCCTCTTTTGTTAAATTGGTGTATTTCTTTTGCCATTCGGGATTTCTTGTAATCCAGGCAGATGTTTCAGCCATTCCTTCGGCAAAGGTTGTGTTGGCATTTCCGGGGATCCATTCGTATCCTTCCAAAATTGGCTCATCAATTGAATTAAATAAACCATGCAAGCCATGCCCCATCTCGTGCATCCACGTTGATATTTCCACTCCAAGAGTCATTGCCGCACGAAAATCATTCGGAATATTAATCATTAGTCCTTGCCCACCGACTCCCGGTGGCAACTCCTTTTCAACTAACTTAGCTGGTAGTTCACTGTAATTAATTCCAATATTTGCTAATGATTCTTTTACCAGTGGAATCATTTCTTCTTCTTTAACATTTCTCGATTCAGTATTTCTATAAAATTGTGCATATAACCGATATGCATTTCGTTGGTCGAACTTTTCGAGATTCTTTTCTTCTTTGGTTTTATCAACTAACGATCTATATGCGTTGTAAGACAATGAATCCATTTGTATTACAAAGTTTTTAAACCATTGATAACCTAAACCATTTACTTCGAACGTTAAGTGCACGTAATTATCAAATCCTAACTCAACTGCTTTTTTATTCCTTAACTGTATAAGCTTTAGCATGTTTGTTTCAAAGTCGTATGGTTCTTTTGTTTTTTTATCCGATACCTGTAAGGCTTCTTCCAGTTCGTTTCTTAATTGCATTATTTCAGCATCGTATTCTACTTTGGCAGAAAGCAATACTCTATGCCATAGTTCAATTCTTCTTCTTAATATCGTATCTTTTATTTCGGCACGTTTTGGGTACCATTCTTTAATGTAATTATTTAGCGTATCGTTTATTAATAGGTTATAAAATTCATCTTTCGGAGTTTTAAGATCAGCTTTGGCTTCGCCGGAATAAAAATTCCAGTATGCATCGCCCAGTTCATAGGATATTTGTTCGAATTGTTTTTCTTTTTTGTCCAGGAATTTCTCCAATTCCGGATTCGTCGAATTGCAGGCTGCTAACACGAAAACATTAAAGCCTAATGTAAGCAATGCAAGTTTGAAGAGTTTATTTTTCATGGAAATAAAATTTAAAGGTAAATAATGATTAACATTATTACTAAGATTCTAAATGTGTTTGAAGGTTTAATAAAAGTTAAAAACTAAAGTAAAAATTGTTTCTCCGGGTTCAGAATTAACTGAAATGTTTCCACCATGCAGTTGTATAATTTGACGTGCCAGACTTAATCCTATACCGGAACCTTTTTCTTTAGTAGTAAAGAATGGAACAAAAATCTGATTCATGATTTCCTGATCAATTCCTTTTCCGTTATCCTGAAATTTAAGAATGGTTTTATCTTGGATATCTTTGTAAGCAACTAATTTTATGAAGCCGTTTTTGTGATCAATTGCTTCAATGGAGTTTTTTATCAAATTAATACAAATCTGTTCGATATATTTCTTATCTGCATAAAGTTCCAGATCAAAAGGTTTTATTTCGATTTCAAGACTGATATTTTTTTCTTTTAGTTGATTTTTCATTAATAGCTCGAGATTATAGAATAATTCGGCCACTTTAATGGTTTCAAAATCTATTTTTTTTAGCGAAGCTATTTCTTTATAATTCTGTACAAATTGGATTAATCCTTCACTTCGTTTTGTAATTAGACTTAATCCCTCTGATGTTTTTGCGATGATATCTTCTGATATCTCTTCTTTTGTAATCGTTTTGTGGTTATTATGGTATAAATCTTTTAATGAATCAGCTAAAGAACTAATTGGAGCTATGGAGTTATTAATTTCGTGGTTTAATACTCGTATCAGTTTATGCCATGAGAGTAATTCTTTTTCATTGAGCTCCGATTCTATATTTTGAAAAGAGATTAGTTTTAACTGATTCGATTTTTGTTTGAATTCAGTAACTCGTATTGCTAAAGGGATTGTTTTTGAGTTAAAGGTAATGTTTACCATTTTTTCATCTCCTGCCGATGCATTTTTAATAAATTGATAAAATGCCGGATGAATATCCTGTAATGAGTTAATAGTAGAAATTTGCTTAATCTGAAGCAACTCCATTGCATGCTTATTTGCTACATCAACTTTTCCATTACTGCTGAATGTGATTATTCCGGTTTGAGCACTTTCAATGAGTGTTTTTAAATACGACTCCTGGATTTCTTTGGATTGCGTAATATTAAAAATCTGGTTTTTAACATGCTCAATATCTTTTCTAAGTGATTCAGTGATATGAGGAAAAGCTTTATCGTGAAAAGCAAAAGACGCATCGTTCGTTTTTAGTGCAGAGAAAAAGTAGGCAATATCTTTATTAAATTTATTAATGTAATTAATAAGTAATACTACCTGCAATAGTAGTAGTATTATCAGCGAAATAATAGTAAAAAGCTTTTCTTCTTGAGCTAAAAAAGGTACAATGCTAAAACAGTTTACAAGAATTAAAACAATTCTAAGTACTATGTTAATATAGAATTTTTTATTGATCACGATTGTAAATTGTATTTTTTTATTTTGTTATGTAATGTTTGCCGGGTTAAGCCCAACTCCTTTGCGGCATCAATAATTTTACCCGAATTATTTTGCAGAGCGCGCTGAATAGCCATTCTTTCAATTTCTTCAAATTTTAATGGCCAATCGCTGGTTTTTTCTTCCTGTCTTAACATAAAATCTTCGGGTCTGAGCGTAGTATCATTCGATAATATGACGGCTTTTTCCATGGCATGTCTTAGTTCTCGAATATTTCCCGGCCATGAATAATTCAGTAACGATTCTGAGGCCTTATTGCTAATCTTCAGTGTCGGTTTATCATATTTCGTGGTATAAAATTTAAGGTAATATTCGGCTATAGGGATAATATCATCTTTGCGTTTTCGCAATGGAGGTAATTCAATTTGTACGGTATTAATCCGGTAAAAAAGATCTTCCCGGAATAAGCCCTCTTGAATGAGTTCATTAAGATTCTTATTGGTAGCAGTAATTAATCTAATATCAATCGATATTGGTTTATTGCTTCCAACCGGAGTTATTTCCTGCTTTTGAATAGCTGTTAAAAGCTTAGATTGCAGAGATACCGGAATATTTCCGATCTCATCCAAAAAAAGTGTTCCGCCGTTGGCAATTTCAAATCGACCAGTTCTGTCGTCTTTAGCATCAGTAAATGAGCCTTTTTTATGCCCAAATAATTCACTTTCAAATAGGGTGTCGGATATGGCTCCCATATCTACTGTAATCATTGGTTTTGTACTACGGGCCGAGTTTTTGTGAATTTCTCTGGCAATAAGTTCCTTGCCTGTGCCATTTTCACCTAATATTAAGATGTTTGCATCGGTTGAAGCTACTTTTTCAACCATAGAAAAAACCTGTTGCATTTCTGCAGATGAACCGATTATTTTATCACGCGGTTTGCTAATTTCGCTGCTTAACGATTTGTTGTCTTTCGATAGCTGGTCTATTTGTAACTGCGATTGCCTGATTTTTAGTGCCGACTTCAGAGTGTAGATTAATTTTTCATTATTCCACGGTTTTATAATAAAGTCGGTTGCACCTTCTTTCATTGCCTTTACTGCCAGGTTTACATCTCCATATGCGGTTATCAATACCACGGCAGCTTTTTGATCGATTTTAAGAATTTCGTTCAGCCAGTAAATACCTTCGTTTCCAGTGTTTATTCCCGCAGAAAAGTTCATGTCGAGCAATACAACATCAAAGTGGTATTTTGTATATTCCGAAAGGATAAGATTAGGGTTCGAAATTGTTTTTACTATATCAAATTCACCATCCAACAGTATTTTTAACGAACGAAGAATGTTTTTATCATCATCAACAATTAAAATTTTTCCTACCTTTTCCATTTATTTAACAAATGTTCATTTTCGTAAAAAGATTTTACCTAAATGTAAAATTTTTTTACATAAAAATATAGCAAAAACAATTTTTTTAGACTTAAGTGTTTGATATATAGAAATTAAAAATTTTTGGTATTAAGTTGGTATCTGGTTTGGAAAGTTAAATTTAAAAAACCAAAATCATGTTTATAAATTTTTTAAAAGTATCCATAAGAAATTTGATTCGCCATAAAAGTTATAGTCTGATAAATATTATCGGATTATCAATAGGGATGGCTTGTAGTATTATCATTGCATTGTTTGTTTTTGATGAATTAAGCTACGATAAGTACAACGAAAATTACCAACAAATATACCGTTTAGGAATTAATGGTAGCTTTAACGGACAGGAAATGAGAGCTTACAGAAGTGGTTCTCCTGATGGTCCGGTGATTACATCTGAAGTTCCTGAAATAAAAAACTTTGCACGAGTAATCAGTGCGTCGTATAACGAAGAAGAGATTTTAATAACTTATGAAGATAAAAGCTTTCTTCAGGAACGTGCTTACTTTGCAGACAGTACTTACTTCGATATTTTTACCTGTAATTTTATTGAAGGAGATCCCCAAAAGGCTCTGGCTAATCCAAATTCGCTGGTTTTAACAGAATCGGCAGCAGTGAAAATATTTGGAAATAAAGATGTTATGGGTAAAATGGTTAATATGTTAGACGAAGAGTATACCGTAACAGCCATAATTGAAGATTGTCCGAGCAATACACATTTTCATTACTCCATGCTAGCTTCATTAGTTAGTATACCTGCTGCTGATTTTACAACCTGGCTTAGTAATGATTATGCAACGACCTATTTTTTAATTGATGAAAATGCTGATATAAACCTGGTTAAGAAAAAAGTGAATGATGTTGCAAAAAGTTATGCTGAAAGCGAGTTGGAGAGTGGATTTGGCATAAAAATAGAGGAATTCTACAAGTCGGGGAATTACTTTGAATTTTTATTACAACCCATTGAACGAATTCATTTGCATTCGCACACAAATTTCGAGATTGAACCAAACTCCAATATAATTTATGTTTATATCTTTTCGATCATTGCTGTTTTTATTCTAATAATTGCCTGCGTTAATTTCATGAACTTGTCAACAGCACGATCGGCAACCAGGGCCAAGGAAGTAGGTGTTAGAAAGGTTGTTGGAGCTACTAAACGAAGTTTATTTAATCAGTTCATTTTAGAGTCTATTGTAATTAGTGTAATATCTCTGTTTATTGCAATGATTATTGTTGAATCGATATTGCCTGTATTTAATAATTTATCGGGTAAAGCATTATCAGTAGGTTATTCATCAAATATTGTGGTAATTCCATTGCTACTGTTACTGGCATTATTTGTTGGAGTGTTCTCCGGCTTATATTCAGCATCATATTTATCATCCATAAAAATATTATCGGTTTTCAAAGGATCTTTATTATCAGGTAAAAGTCAAAGTTGGTTTAGAAATGTTTTAGTTGTTTTTCAGTTTACCATTTCTATCGGGCTTTTTATATCAACCTTTATTATATACGATCAGATCAACTTACTTAAAAATAAAGATGTTGGCTTTAATAAGGAAAATGTATTGTTAATTGAACGATCGAATGCTTTACGCTCATCAAGCGAATCGTTTAAGCAGGAGTTAATGAAACTGCCTAATGTAAAGAATGTTACTTTTTCCAATACCATTCCTTCAGGTCATTTTAGTGGGTTTCCATGCTCGGTTGAAGGCGATGATGCTTCCAGAACGTTTGTACCACGAATTCTTCGCACAGATTATGATTATGCTGATGCATACGATTTAAAATTGAAGGAAGGACGCTTTTTCTCCAGAGAATTTAGTACGGATAGTTTTGCTTTAATTATTAACGAGGCTGCTGCAAAAGATTTTGGTTTTCAGGGATCAGCGGTGGGTAAACATATCATAACCAATTATGGTGGTGAAGTAACCAGGTGGCCTATCATAGGTGTTGTGGAGAATTTCAATTTTAATTCACTATACCAGGATGTTGGACCGCTTGTTTTATTGAACCCTTCTTACTTAAGTTTAAATTATACCTCAGTTCGATTTACCAATGGATTAAACCAGGAAAACATTCAGAGAGTGCAACAAGTTTGGGATAAGTATGTTGCAAATGCGCCATTTAAGTATAGCATTTTAGAAGATGAATTTAACAGTATGCATAAAGAAGAATTCAGAACAGGACAGTTATTTGGTATATTTTCGGTATTAACCATATTTATTGCCTGTTTAGGACTTCTGGGGTTAGCATCATTTATTGCTCAGAATAAAACCAAAGAGATTGGAATCAGAAAGGCATTAGGAGCTTCGGTATTTAAAGTTACTGCATTGCTGCTAAAGCAATTTACATTTTGGGTAGTAATAGCTAATATTATTGCGTGGCCGGTTGCTTATTTTGCCATGCATAAGTGGCTTCAGAATTTTGCCTATAAAGTAGATATTCAGTGGTGGGTATTTATTGTTTCAGCTGCGCTAGGCTTACTTATTGCAGTAGTTACAGTAAGTTATCAGGCAATTACTGCAGCACAAAAGAATCCGGTTGATTCTTTGAGGTACGAGTAAATTAAAACTCTAATATAAAAGTGGTTTTATCTGTAGTAGCTTGAACTGTGATATTTCCACCATGCAAACGCATAATCTGACGAGCAAGGCTTAATCCAATTCCGGAGCCTTGCTCTTTTGTTGTAAAGAATGGAACAAAAATATTATCTAATATTTCATCGGAGATTCCTTTTCCATTATCCATGATTAAAATTTGATGCTTTCCCTCCACAGTTTTTTCATGTGATAATATGATTTTTGTTGCATCCGCTTCCACAGAGTTCTTAATAAGGTTAATAAGTATTTGTTCTATTTGGTTTTTATCAATTACCATAGAATTATCGGAACGTGAATATGTTTTTAGCTCAATACCTTTACCTTCCAGATCCTTTTTCCAAAATGCTTGAACATGATCTAATAGAGAAGAAATATCTGTTTTTTCAAATGTAGGTTCGGGTAGTTTTGAAATAGTTCGAAACTGATCAATAAATTTCTGTATTCCTTTGTTGCGCTCCTGAACGATTTTTAATCCTGCGGCAATATCTTCAATGATCTCCTGGCTAAGTGATTCCAGTTCATGCGTTTTATTATTCTCAGGATTTGTAATAATATCATTTAGCGTGTCAATGGTAGATGAAATTGGACTTATAGAATTCATAATTTCATGACGCAAGATTCTTACCATTTTTTGCCATGCGTCCAATTCCTTCTTATCCAGCTCGTGATTAATGTCCTGCACCGAAACTAACTTTAATTTTTCCTCTTTTGTTTTAAGTTCAGTTGCCCGAATAACAAGCTGTGTCAGGTTATTATGAACCTTTACTTTAATCAAGCTTTGCTCCTGAATATTAATGCTCTGTAAGGTATCTTCGAAATCACCATGAAGCATATTTAAATCCGATATATGTGTTGGATTTTCTATGTGCAACAATGCTTTAAAGGCTTTATTACATAACTTTATTTTGCCGGTACTATCAAATACAAGTAAGCCAACCGTAGCATGTTCTATAATGGTTTTATAGTAAAAATCCTGTTGTACGTTCTTCTCTTTAAGCTTGATAATTTGTTGATTTACACGCTGAAGTCGTTTGCTTAATCTGAAATAATCCTGACTCTGTTCTTTATTACTCAGAAGAATAGAAGATTCATCATACTTAATGGAATCGAAAAATGAAATCAAATCACGATTTACATAGTTTAATCTCCGAATTAGAAGAATAATTTGGATTATGATTAGTACAACAATGTTGGCATCAATAACTATATCGTTATATTTATTGTGAGCTATTGGCAAGAGGAAACAACTGGCAACTAGAAGAACAATCCTAAAAATAATATTGTAATATAGATTTCTAAATATCATATTTTTCGATTTTGCGGTAAAGCGTTTGCCGGCCAACTTTAAGCTCTTTGGCTGTTTCGCTTATATTCCAGTTGTTTCTGCCTAGTGCATTTTTTATGATTATTTTTTCGCCTTCTTCTAATGAAAGAATCTTATCTAATTTAGCGTTTGCTGTTTCAGGTTTTTCAAAAAAGAAGTCATCTGATGCAAGTGTATTTCCATTACATAATATCACCCCTTTTTCAATAGTATGTTTCAACTCACGTATATTACCTGGCCAGGAATAATTAATGATTTGTTCCATTGCTTTATTGTTTATTCTTAAGCCAGGTTTATTATAATGTGAACTGTACATCTGCAAGAAGTGGTTGGTTAAACTTATGATATCTTCTTTTCGCTCACGTAATGGAGGTAAAATAATTTGTACAGTATTTATTCTATAAAGCAAGTCTTCTCTGAATAGATTATCTTCTATGACTTGTTTAATATCTTTATTTGTTGCCGATATCAGTCGAATATCAATTGGTGTAGATGTATTTGAGCCTATCTTAGTAATTTGTCGGTTTTGTAAAGCAGTTAACAACTTGGCTTGCATGGTAAATGAAAGATTTCCGATTTCATCCAAGAACAATGTTCCACCAGACGCTGCTTCAAATTTCCCTGTTCTTTCTTCTTTTGCATCGGTAAATGAGCCTTTACAATGCCCGAAAAGTTCACTTTCGAAAAGATTCTCACTCAATGCAGCCATATCTACGCTCATGAAAACCTCATTTTTTCGTTCTGATAACTGATGAATTCTCCGTGCAATAAGTTCTTTCCCGGTACCATTTTCTCCTAATATCAAAACATTAGCATCTGTTTGCGAAACTTTTTCTACCATGGCAAACACTTTCTTCATACTTTCAGATTCACCACCAATAAAATGAATATCAGCATTAAGGTTTGTGTTTATAGCCGCTTGCTTTTCTTCTAACTTTTTAACTTTTAATTTTGATTGACGCATTCCAAATGCAGCCTGCAATGTAGCAAGCAGTTTCTCGTTGTTCCAGGGTTTTTCAACAAAATCAAAACCACCTTGTTTTATAGCTTTAACAGCAAGTTCTGTATCGCCATACGCGGTAATGAGGATTACAATAGTTTCGGGTGATTTCTTTTTGATCTCGGTTAACCAAAACAAACCCTCGTTACCGGAATTTATGCCGGCAGTAAAATTCATGTCCAATAAAACAATATCAATATCATGCTTATCTAAAGTCTGGTAAATATGATTTGGATTGCTTAAAGTAAGAACTTCGCGGAATTTATATTTAAGAAATAACTTTAAAGAATTTAAAATACTCTGATTGTCATCAATTACAAGTACTGTTCCGTCAGTTTTGTTCATTGCTATCCATTTTGAATAATCAAATTTATAACTAAATTTAGTTACGACAAAACCAATTGTATGATTTTGGAACACGTAATGGATGATTTTGAAACAATGTAGCCATATAGCGTGTTGTGTTTATTTTTGTATGTGTCATATAATAAGTTAATTATGTTTTTTGGTATAGCATTGGCAATTGAACAGGAAACGTAAAAACAGAAAAGCTATGTTTATAAAAAATTTTATACTATCTATTCGAATTATGTTAAGAAGTAAATTATTTTCATTTCTTAACATTGCCGGTTTGGCATTTGGTTTAGCCTGTACCATTTTACTATATTTATGGATTACCGATGAATTAAACTTTAATAAACATCACGAAAAGTTAGACCGCATTTATCTTGTTCAGCACTGGCAGCATTATGGTGATGAAGATTTCCATTGCCAGGTTTCGCCATCGCCACTGGCTGCTGCATTTAAAGAAAAATATCCTGAGGTTGAAAATACGTCACGATTTACCTATGGATATAAAGGATTGGTAAATCATGAAGAAAAGAAATTCACTCAGGAAGTGCTTGCTGCCGACCCTTCAATTTTAGATATATTTACTGTAAAATTTATTTATGGAACAAAAGCAAATTTTGGCAGTGGTGTAAATAATATCATTATTTCTAAAAAAGTATCTGAACAGTATTTTGGTAGTATTGATCCGGTAGGTAAAACGCTTCTGGTTGACGATAAATATGCATTTACGGTACAAGGTGTATTCGAAGATTTACCTCAAAATACCGACTTTAGATTCGATCTGTTAATTCCATTTGAAAAATTGCGCGACTTTGGACAGAATCTCGATAGCTGGGGTAACAATTGGTGTTTTACATTTGCATTATTAAAAGAGGGTGTTGACTATAAAGAGCTTGAGAAAAAGGCAGTAACCTTCTTGGATGAGATGAAGAATAATCCGGAAGACAGTAAAAACGAAGTATTCTTCAATCCATTAAAAAGAGTTCATTTGTATGATATTAAAGGTGGAGGAAAAATTGAAACAGTCCGGATTTTTGGTTTAATAGCTATTTTCATTTTGTTGATTGCCTGTTTTAACTATACTAACCTGGCAACTGCACGAGCCGAAAACAGAGCGAAAGAAATTGCTGTTCGTAAAGTACTAAGTGCCTCAAAGAAAAAACTCATCATGCAGTTTCTGGGCGAATCGTTCGTGTATACGTTCCTGGCATTAAATATATCCTTAATAATTGTGAGATTGTTGCTCCCGACATTTAATAATATGGCTGGTAAAGAGCTTGTAATGGAATATACAAATCCGATTATACTTACTAGCTTACTTTTAATATGGGTTTTTACCAGCTTTTTTGCTGGCTTATACCCGGCATTTGTACTCTCATCATTTAAAGTTACAAGTACTCTAAAAGGTTCTAAAGGAAGCGCATCAAAAGGAGGAGTTTTTAGGAAAATTCTTGTAGTGATTCAGTTCTCTTTATCTATTGGTTTAATAATATGCACGTTAGTAGTGAGTAAACAGTTGAATTTTTTAAAGAATAAAGATTTGGGTTTTGATAAAAATGATATGATCTATATCCCTGTTCAGGGTAAAATGATGGAACGATATAATAGCATTAAAGCAGAATTAATAGCAAACGAAAATGTTATAAATGTTACTCGAACTTCTCACTATAATCCTTACTCAATTGGAAGTAATGGTGGAGGTTGGAACTGGGAGGGTAAAGACCCGAATTTAAATCCATTGGTTTATTTAATGGTTGGCGACTTTGGTTTTCCGGAAACATTTAAAATTAAGATGCTAAAGGGACGGTTTTTTTCTTCAGAATATACATCCGATACTGCAACTTGTGGTAACGATTTGAAAATAGTTGTTAATAAAACTTTTGCAGATCTAATTGGTTACGATGGAATTACTGAAAAATTTCTTACCCGTGGAGGAGAAACTAAATATTCCATAATTGGAGTAATTGACGATTTCCATTTCTTACCTGCTGATCATGAGATGGAACCACTTCTTATGTACTATAGACCTAACTGGTACAGGCATATTTATGTAAGAATTTCAGACAAGAATTATTCGGAGACTGTTGGCTTTATTGAGTCTGTTTTCGAAAAATTTAATCAGGGATTTGTTTTTGAATATGGTTTCCTTGATCAAGGATATGAGAATTTATACAGAACCGAACAGCGAATAGGAAAAATAATGCGATCGTTTACCATTTTTGCCATACTTATATCGTGTCTTGGGTTATTTGGATTAGCTGCATTTTCTGCTCAAAAGAGAACCAAAGAAATTGGAATACGAAAAGCTTTAGGTGCACCGGTAAAAAATATCGTTTTTATGTTGGCAAAAGATATGACCAAATGGGTTTTAATTGCCAATATTATTGCCTGGCCGTTGGCATATTATTTTATGAATAAATGGCTTAATAATTATCCATATCACTTTGACTTAACTATTTGGATATTTGTTTTGGCGGGAGCAATTGCATTTGGACTGTCGTTACTTACGGTTATTTATCAGGCTTTGGTAGCTTCGGTTAAAAATCCTGTGGATAGTTTGAGATACGAGTAGAGTAGTTTAAAATTATTTGCATACAACGTTCGCTACTGTTACATGAATGTACGGTAGCGAACGTTTTTATTTTGCGTTATCTTTTTTTAATTAGCTGTTAATCAAAGATAACATATTCTTGGTTCGGATTTTGATAAAGTGAAATCATTATTTGCATTTCATTTTATGCGCAAATAGAATTATATACTTTTAACTAAACTTTAACATTTTTACTATTGACTACACCGCATATAAGGTGTAGATTTATTATTTAATTTGAAAAGAACCTAATTATGCTTAAAAATTTATTCAAAACAGCCATTCGAAACATTTTTAAAGATTTGGGATATAGTGGTTTAAATATCCTGGGGTTAACGATAGGAATTGCAAGTGCCCTATTTTTAGTAATTTATATTGCTGATGAAGTCAGCTACGACCGATATCACGAAAAAGCAGATCGTATCTATCGTGTTTCATCTCATATATCTGAAACCGACGATGAATTTACGTGGATTGTTGCTCAAATTCCTTTTGCCCCTCAGCTTGTTCAGGATTATCCTGAAGTGGAGCAATCAGTTCGTTTCATTGATGTAGGACGCGAACTTTTTAAGTTTGAAGATAAAGAGTTTTTCGAGGAAGATTTCTATTTTGCAGATTCCAATATTTTTGAGGTATTTACCTATGATTTTATTTATGGTAATCCGGAAAGTGCATTGATCGAGCCGAACACCATTGTATTAACAAAAACAGTTGCGGCAAAATATTTTGGTAAGGTTAACCCAATAAATAAAACACTAGTTAACGGTGACGATACCTATAAAGTAACCGGAGTAATTGAGGATGTTCCCTTTAACTCGCATTTCAGATTCGATGGACTACTATCACGTAGTAGCTTACCAAAAGAAATGGGGAGTTGGGGTAATTTTGGAGTTTTTACCTATGTTCTCTTACCTGAAAATTTAGATTATAAGGAGTTTGAAGCCAAAATACAGGAGATGTATGGAAAGTACATGGCCGAAATTTTTGAGCGATTGGGAATAAAAATAGAATATGTTCTGGAACCAATTACAGATATTCATCTTAATTCAACGAACCCAAGTGAGCCGGAACCTACAGGAAGTATGGCTTATGTTATTATATTTGGAATTGTTGCACTGTTTCTGGTTTTAATAGCTGCAATGAACTATATGAATTTGGCTACGGCCCGTTCAGCCAAGCGTGCTCGCGAAGTGGGATTACGTAAAGTGGTTGGTTCGCATCGTGAAGGATTAATTTTTCAGTTTTTAACTGAATCCACACTGTTTACTTTACTATCGTTGGTGTTTAGTATTATTTTGGTTGCCCTGTTGTTACCACAGTTTAATCAACTGGCAGGTAAATCATTTCAGGCAGATGTACTGTTTTCTCCCGTTGTAATACTAAGTATCATTGCAGTTGTAGTTGTCGTAGGTATTTTAGGAGGAAGTTATCCGGCATTTTATCTATCACGATTCAACCCGGTAAATGTTCTCAAAGGAGAGGTTACTAAAGGAACATCAGGAAGTATGTTTAGGAAAATTCTTGTTGTTATTCAGTTTACCATTTCTGTAGCTATGATTGTTTCTACTTTAGTGGTATATAAGCAATTGAATTATTTGAAAACCAAAGATCTGGGTTATGATATGAAAAATGTAATAAGCCTTGAATTTACCACGCGGGATATGGTTAGTAAATATCCGGTTTTAAAGCAGGCTTTACTTGAAAATCCAAACATTAAACATGTAAGTTCTACAAGTACTCGCGTGGGTGAAGGTTCTGGTAAAATTCTATTAAATGTTGAAACAAACGATGGAATGCAACAACGAGGAATCAACCTTGCCAGAGTAGATCATGATTTTGTTGAAACAATGGGTATAACAATGCTTGAAGGAAGAGATTTTCAGGAAGATATGCCTTCAGATACCTTATTGGGAGTTATTGTGAATGAGACCATGGCAAAAAGATTAAACTGGGATGATCCTATTGGGAAAAAGGTAGAACTGCAGGGAAGAAATGGACGGAATTTCTTGCAAGCTCGTGTAATCGGATTAATGAAAGATTATCATCAAACCGGATTATATAATGAAATCGAGACTTTCATGTTGTATTATCGGGTAAATAACAGGCTTGTTTACGCAAAACTCGACGATGATAATGTGCAGGAAACGATTCGATATATTGAAAAACGATGGAACGAGATATTTCCGGAACAGCCTTTCGAGTATTCATTTCTTTCCGATCGTTTTAGTGAACAGTTCGGAGCTGATGAAAAACGCGGATTTATTTTTACCTTATTTACTGTTTTAGCCATATTAATTGCATGCTTAGGTTTATTTGGTTTAGCTTCTTATACGGTTGAACAAAAAACAAAAGAGATTGGTATTAGAAAAGTAGTTGGTGCTAGTGAAGGTACTGTAGTTAAATTAATCTCGCGTGAATTTTTAATTTTGGTTGCCATATCAATTGCAATTGCATTTCCACTGACGTATTACTTTATGCGCGATTGGTTGCAGCAATTTGTTTATAGAACGAATCTGGGATTATTTGTTTTTCTTCTGGCAGGTTTAATTACAATTGCCATAACATTTATTACCATAAGTTATCAGGCTCTTAAGGCTGCCAATGCAAATCCTGCAGAGTCTTTAAGAGTTGACTAGTTTTTTTAGTTAATAATAATATAGATTTTAAAGTTGGGTACTGTATGCAGTGCCCAATTTTTTATGTGCATTATTGAACAAGATCGTCCATATTCGAACATTTCTAATTGATGTGTAATTTTTGTAAGTAACAGATAAACAAGAGGTAAAGCGATTTGGAATATGGTTTGATAATGTTATATGAACCAATAAATTCGAAAAAAATGTTTAAACATAATCTCATAATTGCATTAAGGAATATCCTTAAATATTGGAATTATTCAATTATCAATATTGGAGGATTAGCCATTGGGTTGGCTAGTTTTATATTTATTGTTCTCTACATCGATGATGAACTAAAATATGATCAGTATCACGAGAATGCCGAAAACATTTATCGTGTAAACAGATTGTATAATAGCAACGACGTTGATGAAGACGCAGCAACACTCTCTTTCCCTGCAGGCCCGACTTTAGTACTTGATTACCCTAATTTGGTTAAGAACCAGGTTCGTTTTTTTAATCAGCTAAGAAATCAATGGTTTTTCGATTACCAGAAAAGCGAAGATGAAATTATTCGATTTAATGAGCCTCATTTTATGCTGGCTGATTCCACGGTGTTTGATATTTTTACATTCCCGTTTGTGGAGGGTGACCCCAATACTGCCCTGGATAATCCAGGAACAATTGTAGTTACCGAATCAACAGCTAAACGATATTTTGGCGATGAACCGGCAATAGGCAAAGTTTTACGTGTTGAAGAAGGACTAAATTTTGAAGTCACAGGTGTTATCAAAGATTTACCAACACAATCGCACCTAAAAATTGATATTTTAGGCTCTTTAAATACATTCAGACAGTTTACTCCAAACGGACAGTTTCCGCAAACTTGGATATGGAATCCATGTTGGACATACGTTTTATTGCATGATGGCACAGATCCTGCATTGTTAGATGAAAAGATGCCGGAATTTTACGAGAATCATTATAACGATCTTCGCGATGCTGACGTCTCTCTTTATTTGCAACCATTAACCGATATTCACCTTAAATCGCATCATGTTTATGAAATGCGACCAAATAGCAATATAGTTTATGTATATATCCTATCAATTGTAGCTGCAATTATTTTAATTCTCGCCTGTATTAACTTTATGAATCTGGCAACAGCCAGTTCTGCAGGAAGAGCAAAAGAAATTGGAATCAAAAAAGTTTTTGGTAGTCATAAAAAGAGTTTGGTTTTTCAATTTTTGAGTGAAGCTGTTGTTCAGAGCTTTTTTGCGATGCTAATTGCTATTATCATTGTTGAACTATTGCTTCCAGGGTATAACAATTTTACGGGCAAAGATATTACACCATCCTTTTTGGTAGAGCTTAAAATACTCGGATTTATTCTAAGTGTTGCATTTGTTGTCGGATTAATTTCAGGAACATACCCGGCTTTTGTTTTATCATCGTTTAAACCACTTAAAGTATTAAAAGGAGCATTAAAGAGTGGTGCTAAGTCTGGTACTGCAAGAAAAGTATTAGTTATTGTGCAGTTCTCAATTTCAATAAGTTTAATAATTGGTAGTTTGGTTGTATTTGCCCAGTTGAAGTTTTTGCGAAATGCAGAACTTGGATTTAAAAAAGATCATATTATCAACATTGAAAGGGTAGGGCCGTTATTCAGAAACTATGAAGCCTTCAAACAGGAGCTTTTAAGTCATAAAGATATTGATTATGTTACCGGAGCAGAGGATTATTTAGGCATAAACCATAATACCCGCGATTATGAAGTGGAAGGATTAACTCCCGGTCAACGTTTTTATATTCCAACATTTATGGTCGACTGGGACTTTATCGAAACATTCGATATTAAAGTTCTTGAAGGCCGTGCATTCTCAAGAGATTTCCAAAGTGATACCATTAATGCAGTCATGATTAACGAAACTATGGCCAAGGATTTAGGTTGGAGCAATGCCGAAGCAATTGGAAAAAGAATTATTTCGCGCGATGGCGACGAAAGAGTAATTGGCGTGTATAAAGATTTTAATGCCATGTCGTTGCATCGTCCGGTTAATAAATTTATTCTAGATATGTTTCGTCGTCCGGAAGTATTTGCCAGAGTGATCTCTATACGGTTTAGTTCAAATAACTACCAGGAAGTAATTAAGCATATTGAGAATACCTGGAAAGAATTTGTTCCCACACGACCATTCGAATATCAGTTTTTCGATCAACAATTAGATAATTTATACAAAGATGAATTACGGTTTGGTAAATTTTCAGTGATGCTTACGGTGCTTGCTATTATAATTGCAAGTATGGGACTGGTAGGATTAACATCATTCTTAGCAGAACAAAGAACCAAGGAAATAGGTATCCGAAGGGCATTAGGATCGTCAACAGGTGGTATTGTTAGTTTAATGGCTAAAGAGTTTTTATGGTTATTACTGGTTGCGAATATTATTGCCTGGCCAATTACGTACTATGCTACAACAAACTGGTTAGAAAGTTACTCACGACATATCTCAACCAACTGGGGGATTTATTTCTTATCAGGATTTTTAACCTTGTTCATTGCAATGACTATTATTACTTATAGGGCATATAAGACTGCATTGTTAAATCCTGCAGAGACCTTAAGATATGAGTAATACTAAATAATTAATACAATATCCCTGATTAAGTTTCATGCTTAATCAGGGATTATTGTTAAATTTGAATTTAAACGGTTTTAAAAATGAAAAGAATATTTAGATTAGCCTTACTTCTTGTATTACTTATCACATCAATTCAATATTTAGCGTATAGTAATGTGCTCGATAAATCTGAGAGTGATATAAAAGTTACCATTATTTATGACAACTATGATTTTAAGGATGGCTTAAAATCAGATTGGGGTTTTTCATGTTTAATCGAGTTCCCCGATAAAACCATCCTTTTTGATACGGGAGCCCGCCCCGGTGTATTTGAGAAAAACTTAAAAGCATTGAATATTGATCCACAATCAATTGATATGGTTGTTGTTTCACACGATCATTACGATCATACCGGAGGATTATCTACTTTCTTAGAACTGAATAATAAGGTTCCGGTTTATATCCTGAAGTCGTTTTCAGATAAAACTAAAGAAATCATAACAGAGAATAATGCAAAAATAGTGTGTGAACATGAATTAACAGAAATCTCCAAAAATGTATTCTTAAGTGGCGAGCTTCAAGGGAAAATTGAAGAACAATCCTTGGCAATTAATACCGATAAAGGTTTAGTTGTAATAACTGGATGCTCGCATCCCGGAATAAATAAAATTCTTGAACATTTTAAATCATCGCTAAATAAAGATATTTACATGGTTTTTGGTGGTTTTCATTTAATGCGAATGAATGATGAAGAAATAGAGCAGATCATTACCAAAATGAGAAGTTTGGGTGTTCAAAAGTGCGGAGCTACGCATTGTACAGGGAAAAAGCAAATAAAACAATTCAAAAATGCTTTTGGAAAAAATTATGTGCAAATGGGAGTAGGAAACGTGGTAGAATTCTAAATTGCAGAAGAAATTTCTTTTAGCAAAATAAATCAACTCATCCATAGGAATATTGGTTAATTTGGTCTTCTTATTAAATGTAGATAAAGATGATTGCCCGAAACAGATACCAAAAGGAATATATTTTTCGCATAAATAAAGTAATTGATTATATTGATTCGCATCTTGATGATAAACTAAGCCTGGGCATATTGGCCGATGTAGCTAGTTTCTCGCCGTATCATTTTCATAGAATTTTTTCAGCATTTACAGGAGAAACCTTAAATAGTTTTATTAAACGTCTTCGCATTGAGAAAGCTGCCAGTTTGCTGTTAAATAATCCGGATATACCAGTAAGCGATATAGCATATACGTGTGGTTTTAACAGCAATTCTGTATTTTGCAGAGCATTTAAAGCTTATTTTAAGTATAATGCGCAAAATTACCGTCAGGCCATGCTCGATGAACTTAGCAAGAATAGTCAATCGAATAGCAAAATTGATAAACTAAAGATTAACTCCAACGACTACATTCGCATTGTAGAATTAACAACTAAATGGAGAAATCTTATGAAAACAAACATTGAAATTAAAGAGATGCCTGCTTTGGATTTGATTTATTGCAGACATAAAGGCCAATATGATCAAATTGGTAAAGCGTATGAAAAATTGTTTAAGTGGGCAGGCCCCAGAGGTTTGTTAAACTTTCCGGAGACTAAAACTGCAACGGTTTATCATGATGATCCTAAGGTGACGGATACAGATAACGTTCGCCAAAGTGCTTGTATTACAGTTAACAAAGATGTCAAGCCGGAAGGCGAATTTGGCAAGCTTCATCTGCCAGAATGCAAGTGTGCTGTTGGTCACTTTGAAATTGACGTAACTGAATTTGAACAGGCCTGGAACACCATGTGTCTTTGGGTTTCTGAAAGTGGTTACCAGCCCGACGATAAGAATCCTTACGAATTGTATTATGCAGATCCGGAACATCACCCTGAAAATAAATTCGAGTTGGATATTTGTATACCGGTAAAACCTTTATAAGAGGTTAGAAATAATTAGAAAAAATGCTGCCCTTAAATGAATAGAGTAATAGAAAAAACTGTAAAGTTTAAACTAAGGGCAGCATCTGCTTAAGCTTCGTTAATAATTATTTAATCTTCTTCAAACCTTTCTTTATTTAAAGACGAACTACTTATCTGGTTAGTTACACAAAAGGTAAAATTATTACACTTTTATTGAACTATAATCCATATGTCCTGTTAGTCAATAGCATATTGTTATTTGCTATGGTCGGTTTTATTAAGAATTGAATTTGTCTTGATTTTAATGTACATTTACTTAGAACCAAAACCTCTTTCCCAATGAAAAAAATACTTCCTCTAATTTTTATGGTAATTATTTCGTGTAAAACTAAACAGGAAATTGCTGATGTTAAGGTTGTTACTGCAAACAATGAGTTTTTAGAAATATTAGTAGAACAAAACGATAATATATCGTTTACGCTTAAAAATATCTCAGAAGAGCCTATTTATATTTATCAGTTAGGAAAATTAGAACTTGAAAAATATGAAGAATCTTTATGGCAAAAGCTAAAAATCCTTCCATGTCCTTGCGATGCTCCATGTAATGCAGGTAGAGAAATGGAGCAACTGCTTGCAGGCGAAACTTTTGTTTTGATATGGAATAAACAGGAAAGCTGGTGTGGAGATAAAAGAGAAGGGCCGGTTAGAGAAACGATAAAGCAAAAAGTAGGGAAAGGGAGATATAGAATTGCTGTGAACTTTTCTGCTGATAAAACCACAAAAAAAGTTTGTTATAAAGAGTTTGAAATAGAGTAGATTATTAATTAAACGTTGCGCAATGAAAAATACTTTACTATGTATTACAGTCTTTCTGTTCCTTGTTGTGAATAGTAAGGCACAACCGTGGTTGCCGGAATTAGAAGAAGCCGCCACGCAAAAAAGCGAGTTAACTTTTTATGAAATCCAAAAAATAGTAAACGACTACTACTCCTCAGAAAATTTTGAAAAAGGATATTATTACATCGACGGGGATAAACAAAAAGCGCCCGGTTGGAAACAATTTAAGCGATGGGAATGGTATTGGGATTCGAGAGTTGAACTTAAAACCGGAGCGTTTCCCAAAACTTCAGCAACAACGGAATGGAACGACTATATTCAAAATAAAGATGCGGAAAAATCCGTTTCAGGAAATTGGGTATCCTTAGGACCTGATGTTTCAGTTGGAGGTTATGCAGGTATTGGTAGAATAAACTGCATTACTTTTCATCCTTCCGATACGAATACTTACTGGGTTGGATCACCTTCAGGAGGTTTGTGGGAAACAACAGATGATGGCCAATCGTGGATGGTTTTGACTGATGAGAACACAGTTTTAGGTGTTAGCGACATTGCAGTTCCTTCAGATTATGAAAGTTCCCAAACAATTTATATTGCCACAGGCGACCGTGATGGTGGCTCAGTTTGGACATTAGGTGGTGCGCATTACTACGATAACCATACCATCGGAGTATTAAAATCGACCGATGGAGGAGCAAACTGGTCAGCAACTGGTTTAACTTATAACACAAATGATATAGAGATTATTGGTAGATTATTAATTGATACTACAGACAACCAAACGCTTTTTGCTTCAACGTATAATGGAATATATAAAACCACTGATGGTGGGGCTAATTGGAATCAAAAGTTAACTACCAATTATGTGATCGATATGGAGTTTAAACCAGGTGATCCAACAACAATTTATGCCTCAACCAACTACTCCAATAACCCCAAAATTTATCGAAGTACCGATGGTGGTGATAACTGGACTACAGTAGCAACTTTTGGTTCAGGATCTCGCAGAGTTGAGCTTGCAGTTACTCCACATGGACCGGATTATATATATGCCATTGTTTCCAATACCAGTGGTGGATTATATGGTATTTATAAATCCAGAGATGGAGGCGATAATTTTGAGTTGGTATTCGATGGCGATGAAACAAATCATTATTTGTTAAACTACTATAGCGATGGTTCAGGCGATGGAAACACAGGACAGGGAAACTATGATTTGGCTATTGCTGTTGCACCTAACGACACCAATACCGTTTATATAGGTGGAATAAATACCTGGAAATCGGAAGATGGAGGCTATTCCTGGACAATAAATAATATGTGGACTGCTTATTCAGGCTATAACTTTGTGAATGCACCAGTAGTTCATGCCGATAAACACGTTTTAAGTTTTAGAGATAGCACTGCGCTTTTTGAAGGAAACGACGGGGGTATTTATAAAACAAATAATGAAGGTGCAAATTGGACCGATTTATCGAATGATATGACCATTAGCCAGCTTTATAGAATTGGATTATCAGAAAGTTCCGAAAATTTGATTATTGCCGGATTACAAGATAATGGCACCAAGGTGTATAATAATGGCAGCTGGTCTGATGTAAAAGGTGGCGATGGTATGGAATGTATCATCGATCCTACTGATGATAATATTCAATATGGAACTTATGTTAATGGTGAAATTGAACGTACAACAGATGGATGGACCTCAAGTGCAAACAGCACAATTATTTCAGATAACATTTCCGATGCAGATGGAGGATGGTGGGTTACGCCATACTTACTGGATCCGAACAACAATCAAAACTTGTATGTAGGCTATAATGATGTGTGGAAATCTACCGACGGAGGCGATAATTTTACGCAAATTTCATCAATAAATAGTGGTGATAATTTGAGATCGATGGATATGTCTCCAGCAAATAGTAATGTATTATATGTTGCAGATAAATCAACCATTTGGAAAACTGATGATGGTGGTTCTACCTGGAATGATGTAACCGGTTCGCTACCTTCCAGTTATTCAATAACATACATAACTGTTAAAGAAACCAGCGAAGATACATTATGGGTAACTTTTGGAGGTTATGATGCTAATCGTGTGTATGAGTCAACGGATGGCGGAGCTACATGGACTAATATTTCTGCAGGGTTACCAAATTTACCCGTATTTAGTATTATTCAGAACAAGCAGGTAACCGATTCTATATCTTTATATGTGGGAACTGAAATGGGGGTTTTTGTAAAAAATGGTAACGACAACTGGCAGGCCTATAACGATGGTTTACCCAATGTGATGGTTACTGAACTGGAAATATATTATAATCAATCAGTTCCTGAGGACAGTAAGTTAAGAGCTGCTACGTATGGAAGAGGCTTGTGGGAATCAGATTTGTATAATGATCCGGATATAATAATAAATGATATTGTGGATACATTCTATGTTTCTGAAACCAATACTGCTGAAATTGATATATCCTTTACTATAAGTGCTACATTCTCGTCGAATACATTTACTGCGTATTTATCTGATCAGGATGGTGATTTTTCATCTGAAGAAGAAATTGGCTCTTTAACTTCTGATGTGGCAGGAACAATAAACGGAACAATTGCTGCAAGTACTCCTTCTGGCGAAGGTTACAGAGTGCGTGTTAAGTCATCAAATCCTTCATCGGTTAGTTCATTGAGCAATAGCTTTAAAGTTGTTTTCGATAATGTTGCTCCATCGGTAAGTATTACTTCTGATGAGGGATCAAGCACATCTTCTGAACCAATTGATATTTCGATTACTTTTAGCGAAGAAGTAACGGGTTTTACTGAAGAAGATATCGATGTAGGTAATGGAACTGTTGTATCGTTTGATGATGCCAATGCGCCCGAGTATTTTGTTGAGATAGAGCCAACAGAATCGGGCGAGGTAACAGTCGATGTTGCAGCAGGTGTGGCTACTGATATTGTTGGTAATGAAAATACAACAGCATCACAATGGAGTATAAGTTATACACCGACCAGCATTGATCTTATTGAGCAGTATGGAATAAAGATTTATCCAAATCCATCAGCAGGAATATTTACTATCGAAACTGCAGATTATTCGGTTCAATCTGTTGAAATTGTTGATATGTCAGGAAAAATAGTTCACCAACAACCTTTCGACATAGCAACCAGTAAAGAAATAGAAGTGCGCAGCCTTACAAAAGGAGTTTATATCCTTAGATTACATATAGAGGATAAGGTTGTTACTGAAAAAATTATGATAAAATAGACCTTGTTACAAGGTATACAAAATCAAAGCCTTCAGAGTTTAATGCTGAAGGCTTTTTTGTTTAATGTTAAAAATTCGACCGATGGTTTTAAACACAAATAAAAACATTAAATTTGCAGGTCGAATTAAATTCAGATTTCGAACAAAACGTTGAATTTTAGAGTTTATTATAGGAGATAAGATGATAAATACACAGTACATAGATCAGATAGCTTTAATCACAAGAGAGAGAAGTTATACGTATAATGAGTTGTTTGAAAAAATAAATCAGTATTCAAAATTATTTGAAGGGAAAGGATATCAAAAAATAGCAATTCATTCTGAGAATAGAGAGGACTGGATATTTGCTTTTTATGCAGGTTGGAAAAATAATTGTATTGTAATTCCAATAGATTTTTTAGCCTCAGTTGATGATGTATCATATATCCTGAACGATTGTAAACCAGATATGGTTTTTATTAGTTCGGATATGCTATCGAAAATTGAAAAGGTTACGCCAAGGTTAAATTATACTCCTGAATTCCTAAATTTCGATGAGTCAGAATTAAAACCGGTGAATGCTGAATTCTCCTGGGATATTCCTAAAGACAAAGAGGAAACAGCCGTAATCATATATACATCGGGAACTACCGGTAGTCCTAAAGGTGTAATGTTATCTTATAAAAATCTATTAGCAAATATTAAAGCGGTTTCTGAAAAAGTGGAGATATTTACTAAAGACCGACAAGTTTTACTATTATTACCATTGCACCATATATTTCCATTAGCAGGATCTATGGCTGCTCCTTTAGCTGTAGGAGGAACAATAGTTTTGGCTCCTTCTATGCAATCATCTGATTTATTGGAAACACTTAAAAATAATAAAGTAAATATTATGATTGGTGTTCCAAGACTATATGATTTGCTGTATAAAGGGCTAAAAACAAAAATTTATGCGTCTACTGTTGGTAAGGTTGTTTTTAAGCTGGTTAAGGCAATAAATTCTAAAAAAATTGCTAAAAAGGTATTAAAGAAGGTTCATGATGGATTTGGCGGACATCTTGAGTTTTTGGTTGCCGGTGGAGCATCATTAAATAAGGAGACCGGATCCTTTTTCAGGGCACTGGGCTTTGAAGTTCTTGAAGGATATGGTATGACTGAGGCTTCTCCAATGATCACATTTACAAGGCCGGGCAAAGTTAGAATAGGATCTCCCGGACACATTTTACCTGGTTTGTCGGTTGAAATAAGAGATGATGAGATTTGTGCCAAGGGCGATAATATTATGAAAGGATATTACAACAGGCCCGAGGAAACTGCAGATGTAATAAAAGATGGATGGCTCTATACCGGTGATCTTGGTAAATTCGATAAAGATGGTTTTCTGTATATTACAGGTCGAAAAAAAGAGATTATTGTACTCCAAAATGGCAAGAATGTTAATCCAGTTGAATTGGAACAAAAACTTGAAAAGATTGAGTTTGTTAAAGAAGCTGGCGTATTTCTTAGAAACGATAAACTGCATGCAGTAATTGTTCCCGATTTTGAGTCTATCTCAAAAAATGAAATAAAAGATCCGCAGCAATTTTTTAAGAGTGAAGTTATTCCATCTTTTAACAGAGAATTAACTTCGTATAAACGAATAATGAAATATTCGTTAATTAAGGAAGAAATTCCGAGAACCAGGTTGGGTAAAATACAACGATTTAAATTGGACGAATTGTATGAGAATCCTATTAAAAAAGAGGTGCAAGCAGATCAACCCGAATCAGAGGAATATGTAGCGATTAAATCATTTATCGAAAGCCAGGTAGATATGACTATTTCGCCTGATGATCATCTGGAGTTTGATATTGCGCTGGATTCTTTAGGAAAATTAACGCTTATTGATTTCATTGAACGAACTTTCGGTGTTAAAATAGAGGAAGAAAACCTTCTTAAATTCCCATCGATTAGAACTATGGTAGATCATATTAAGGAGAATAAAGTGTTTCACAATATGGAGATGCCAAACTGGTCGGAAATCTTGAAAGAAAAAATCAATCTGAAATTACCTAAATCCTGGATGACATTGCCTCTTTTTATAAAATCAACCAAAGGGTTTTTGAGGTTTTATTTCAAGTTTAAAAGTCGTGGACATGATCAACTGCCAGAAGGACCGGCAATTATAGCACCTAACCATCAAAGCTTTTTCGATGCGTTATTTGTAACTGCTTTTCTAAACCGAAAAACCATTAAAGAAACATACTTTTATGCAAAAAGAAAGCATGTCAGAACAAAACTTTTCAGGTTCTTAGCCGGGAAGAATAATGTTATTGTAATGGATCTGAATAACGATCTCAAAGAGTCGATTCAGAAAATGGCAGCAGTGTTAAAATCGGGCAAGAAGATTATGATTTTTCCCGAAGGAACAAGATCTAGGGACGGTGAGCTGGGAGATTTTAAGAAAACATTTGCTATTTTAAGTAAGGAGCTCAATGTACCGGTAATACCCGTTGCAATTACTGGAGCAAATAAGGCATTGCCTGTAGGTTCCAGGTTCCCAAAACCATTTACAAAAGTACGGGTAAAATATTTAGAACCCATTTATCCTCAAGATTATACATTTGAAACTTTAACCGAAAAAGTGAAAGAATCCATAGCAGAAGTGGTTTAAGAATTATTGCGATGCTACAAAAGGATTTATTTTTAGAAACTCAACATACCCGTTTGTAGTGCAAACCACAACGGTATTATCGCTAAGAACAATAGGTGTTGCAAATATTTTTCCTTTGGTTTTATATTTACCTAAGAAAACTCCTTGTGGAGAAAAAAAGTAGAGATACTTGTCATATGATCCAACCATAATGGTTCCATCATTAAGACAAACCGGAGAAGATACAACCTTCTTTTGGGTTTTGAATTTTCTGAAAAGTGTCCCATCAGGTTTTAGAAAGTAGATGAATCGGTCAAATGATCCAAAAACAATTTTAGAGTCTTTAGTTTTTAAGGGTGTAGAGTGTATTCTTCCCTTAGTTTTAAAGGTTTTCACAAAATTTCCGTCTAAACTGCATATGTAAAGATTTTTATCATAAGAGCCAAAAGCAAAATTATCTTCATTTATAGATATTGGCGCAGAATGCATTATCCAGCCTTTGGTTTTTAACTTGGATATAAGTTCCGCGTTTTCGTCTAAAATATAAATATGCTTATCGTTCGATCCAATTACCAGTTTATTATTGCCTAAAATACTTGGAGTACCATGCACCCATTTTCTTACCGGATAAATATGAGTTGTACTATCTTTTTGATTATAAAATATAATACCTTTCTTATTAGAGCCATATACCAGCAATCGGTTAGGCAATTCTATAATGGAAGTAAACAGGGAGCCTTTGCTGGGCTTCATTTTTTCTTTAAATTTTCCATCTTCAGTAAAAAAATAGATATACCCATCATACGAACCAACAGCAACTGATCCGTCTGATAATACCGACGGAGAAGCATGTACCCAGCCATCAGTTTTGAATTTGCTAAGTAATTCACCATGGTGGTTAAAAAAATAAACATACTTATCGTGCGACCCTACAATAACATGATCATTTTGTGTAACTGCAGGTGATGAAAAAATGGGCTTACCAATTTTAATTGATTTAACAACATAAATATAATCGCCTGATAATAAAGGTTCGCCTGCATAAGTTGATGTAATGATAAAACAACTAATACAAAAAAACATCAGCTTCAAGAGAGTTGATTGAAAACGACTTTTTATCATGTATTTAATTTGAGTATATTTTTTTGATTCGGCAAAATATGAATTATAAATGTATTGAATTTATTTTACTTATATATGTTGTTGATATGTTTTTTATGGTAAAAGTTTATTTTAATTTAAAATGGTTATTTTCATGTTTTATTAAATCAAACTCATTATGAGAATAACATTATTAGCATTCACTATTTTAACCATTTGTCCTTGCTTTTGTTCTGCACAGAAAGTAAAAAAAATTAGAAATATAAATGAAAGAGCAAATACTACTGAAATCTTTTACGTGCTAAAAGAAAAAAAAGATATAAAACATGGTGAATATTTGTATAAGTATAATGGAAAAATTCAGGTTCAAGGTCAGTTTGAACAGAATTATGCAGTAGGTAAATGGATTTATACTCCTGGCAAAGATTTTCGTATAGAAGGAAATTTTTTAAACAACAGGAAAAATGGCGTGTGGAAATATTATTCAAACGATCGATTAATTTCAGAGATTAGATTTAAGGAAGGTGTTTTGGATGGAAAAGCAACTGGTTATTACGAAAATGGACAAGTTGCTGCAAATACCGCATATGCCGATGGGCATTTAGAAGGGGAATACATTGCCTTTCATGAAAATGGTAATATCAAAGAAAAATCGAATTATACGGAAGGCAAGTTGGATGGATTATTTGAAAAATTTGATAAAAATGGCGAGCCAGTCTACTCAATTAAATATAACGAGGGAGTGCCATTTAATCTGGACATAATGCAAAATAACGATAGTATCTATGTATCTGGTAATTTACAGAACGGTACAGGCGAATTTATAGAATATGATAAAAATAATGATGGAGATAAGTATGTTGCAAGTATAAAAACATTTGAAAACGGAAAATTGAACGGTTCCGTTGAGGGGTTTGATCCAAAAGGAAAACCATTCTACCGTGGTCAGTATAAAAACGGATATAAGATTGGTATGTGGGAGTTTTACATGAATAATAATCAAAAACACTATAAGTCTGTATATCAGTATTCCGATAGTATTAAAGAAGATTCAACAGATCGATTTTTAAATGTATATCGAAGCGGATTGAAACTATATGGCACAATGCCGAAGTTTGAAAACTCTAATTCTGATCAGTTCAGGTATCATATTATGAGAACTCTTATATATCCGATACAAGCTCAGAGAAGAGGTATTTCTGGTCGGGTATATGTTCAGTTTAAAATAAGCGAACAGGGGTTGGTTAAGGATGCAGAAGTAGTAAGAGGGGTTGATAAGTATTTGGACAGAGAAGCACTTCGGGTTGTAAAATCTTCTCCACTTTGGATCCCGGGGTTTAAAGATCAATTACCTGTTGATGTTCTGTTTACATTCCCAATTGTATTTCAACTGAGATGAAAAGAGAAAAAATAGAATACAGTCCTATTGGAATCATAAAAACACCTTTTAGTACTAAAGAAGGAATGCCAATACAACCTTCAGGTGCTGCAGGAATTAAAGGAACTATTGAACTTTTTAACGAATTTGTAGAAGGGTTAAAAGATTTAGACGGTTTTTCGCATATTATTTTAATTTATCATTTACACCAAGCCAAAGATTATAAGTTAGTGGTTAAACCCTTTATGGATAACGAGTTGCGTGGAGTGTTTTCGACAAGGGCTCCCAAAAGGCCCAATGCAATTGGACTTTCAGTTGTGAAGTTAAATAAGATCGAAGGTAATATTTTACATATTGAAAATATTGATGTAATAAATAACACTCCGTTACTCGATATAAAACCTTTTATCCCCGATGTAGACAGTCCAACTATTGAAAAGCTTGGGTGGTTGCAAAATAAGTCCGATAAGATGAAAGAAAAAAGATCAGATAATCGGTTTTAATTTAACAGATATTCGGTACAAATAAACTTATAGTAATTAATAATAGAATATGAATCAGAAAGAGTTAAACAGTTTGATATTAAAAAAGTACATTGAAGATGTTGATTTGTCTGATATTGATCTTAATGGGGTGGATTTGTCGGAATGCACAATTAAAAATGTTAGGTTTTCGAAGGAGAACTCAGACAAAGAGCTTAAAAACATAAATTTTAAAAATGCAAAGCTTCAAAATGTTTTTTTCGATAATGCTAAACTGGAAAATTGTGATTTCGATGGGGCGAAAACTATTCTCGAACAGGTATCATTTAAACGATGCATACTGGATAAATGTAGATTCAGAAATACATCAATATCGTGGTGCGATTTTAGATATGCTGAAATAAACTCGGCTACATTTGAGGGATCAAAGATTGACTTCTGTGATTTTTATCGCGCATTTTTGGTTGGTGTAATTATATTCCGTAAATCAAAGATATCAAACTGCAGTTTATTTTATACCTATTTTGATGAAGGTTCTACAATTCGCAGAGAAAACCTTAAAAATGGTCAACTACTGCAGCAGAGCAAAGTTGCGTATCGTAAATTTTTAATCGATTGGAATACATATGGCACAGGTACAAGAAAAAATGAACAGAACCGTCTGTCAAACTGGGACCCTACTGCATCTTTAAAATCAAGGTATGCTGATGCTGAGGATATTTACAAAACCTTGAATGGGCTGTGGATGAGTAAAGGATATTTAGGCGATGCAAACTGGGCTTATGTAAAGGGCAAAAAGATGGAACGAAAAAGGTTGATATCTGAGCTTACCTCAACTGAAAAATCTTATTACGAAAAGTTTAAAGATCTCTTTTTAATTATCTGGAATTACATGTCGGATGCCATGTTTGGATACGGCGAAAGTATGCGAAAGATGATTTTTACATATGTTATTATGGTGTTTTTATTTGCATATCTCTATTATTCGTCATCTGAAGTTTCTTTAGCTACTTATACTAAAGCTTTAGGGATAAGCTTTAAAAATATGGTTGCCATGACGCCTGATGAGGTTTCAAATGTATCTCCTTTTATTGATTTTTTGAATATGATACAAACAACTGTGGGGATATTAATAACAGGAATATTCGGATTTATACTTGGAAATAAAATTAGAAATCAATAATGTAATAAAGGTCTTAGTTATATGAAATCAAAACTAATTATCTGGGATTGGAACGGAACATTATTAAATGACATAGACGCTTGTGTTGATAGCATGAATATCATGTTATCCAGGCGAAAAATGAAACGGATTACTACAGACTATTATAAAAGCGTCTTTACTTTTCCTGTGCAGAAATATTATGAACAACTTGGTTTCAACTTTGAAAAAGAATCTTTTGAAGAGTTATCAGTTGAATATATCGATTTATATAAAGAAGCATCGCAAAATGCTCCATTGCAGATCGGATCTGTTGATGTTTTAGAATCTTTTAAAAGAGCAGATCATAAGCAGATTATACTTTCAGCATCAGAACAAATAGCGCTTGAAACGCAGGTTAAAGAAAGAGACATTAGCCAATTCTTCCATTCACTATTAGGGTTAAATAATATACATGCCAAAAGCAAGGTGAATAATGCGATAAATTATATAGAGAAATGGAATATAAAAGGTGATGAAATTATACTTATTGGCGATACATATCACGATTATGAAGTAGCACAAGCACTGGGTTGTAGAAGTATTTTAATTAACAAAGGACATCAGGATTTAAATCAGTTTGATTTTGATCATTCAAATATGGTGATTGATGATTTCTCTGAATTAGTGAGAATACTGGAACTGAACTAAGTGCATTATCCGAATAAAAAAATCCTGGTAAAATATAAAATAGAACAACTGGTAAAAAACGATCCAACTTCCAATACGTTTTAAATGTTTAGTAATATCAACAATCTTTTGAACAAATTGAAAAGATTGATGTCTTATACACGTATTTTTATGATTGAATAGATGAACTATATTGGTATTTCTGATCAATAAGTTTTATTTTTAATTAAAAAACAGGTTAATGGAAATTGCTCAAATAGACGGACGTCGATTATACTACACTTTTATAGCTGGAGCCAACAATATTATTAAAAATCAGATACATCTGAATAAAATTAATGTGTTTCCGGTAAAAGATGGTGATACCGGAACCAATATGGCTTCTACCATTCGCGCAGTTATCGATTCCATCTCTCCCCATAAATCATACAAAATAACAGCCGATCGAATTGCCGAATCAACCTTATTGAATGCACGAGGAAACTCAGGAATTATTTTTGCACAGTTCTTATATGGTGTTAGCAATGAAACTGATAATATACAAACGATAACGGTTACACAATTTATTGA
The DNA here is from genome assembly GCA_020444275.1 of Bacteroidota bacterium. Lineage (GTDB taxonomy): Bacteria > Bacteroidota > Bacteroidia > Bacteroidales > UBA12077 > UBA12077. The sequence continues at coordinate 286,227 of JAHLLG010000002.1, forward strand.
AAGTGTTAAAAGATCAGTAAGATATGTTTATGATGCAGTCGCTAATCCGGTAGAAGGCACCATGTTAACTGTAATAAAAACGTGGGCTGAATTTATGGACACGAATAAAGCCAGGTTTAACGATTTTAATCAACTTTTTGTGCATTCAATTGAGATACTGGAAAAGGAGCTGGCTGAAACAAAATCAAAGCTGAATGTTCTGAAACAATCGAATGTGGTAGATGCAGGAGCTAATGCATTTGTATTTTTTATTGAAGGGATTATTGATCTTATTCGTTCAAAGAATATTAAAAGAGTAATGCAGTTAAGAGCTGAAGTGGAAGTTTTTCCTGAAATTGAAGAGCAAATACCTGAAGAAGTTGACTTGCGATATTGCACCGAAGCCATGATAAAAAATGTTGATTTGACTCAAAAGCAATTATCAAAGCTAGTTCAAGAATATGGAAATTCGGTGGTTGTGGCTGGAGCAGAAAAAACGAGGCGAATTCATGTACATACTAACGAGCCTGCTAAATTGTTTGACGATTTACAACAACACGGAACAATTACATTTCAGAAGGTTGATGATATGTTACGCCAGAGTGATTCAGTGTATAAACGAAAATGGAATATAGCATTGGTAACAGATTCTGCTTGTGATTTATCTCAGGATCTGATCGATAAGTACCAGATTCACATGCTACCTATTAATTTGTTTTTTGGCGAAAATCACTATCTTGATAAAACAACCATGCAACCGGAGCAGTTTTACAAAAGATTAAAAACAGATAAACATTTTCCAAAAACAGCTCAGGTCAATGAGGTAGCCTTTCGAAACGTATATTCTCATTTAGCGTCGCATTACGATGCCATTATTGCCGTGCATCTAACTGGTCAGTTTAGTGGTACATTTTTTAGTAGTCAGAAAGCAGCAGAGAAAATAAGTAAAGAATTTCAAAAGCCCATTGCTGTATTGGATTCAAAAAATTTATCTGGAGCATTAGGGCTGATTGTATTGCGAATAGCCCAAGAAATTGAACGGGGAGAATCCTTCGATAAAATTATTCAGAAAGCTGAACAATGGATTACCGATAGTCGAATATTTGTAAGTGTAAAAACACTCAAATATATGGTTCGAGGCGGGCGGGTTTCACCCTGGAAAGGTTTAATAGCTAGGTTGCTGAATGTGAATCCGATTGTCTCTATGGATGAGAATGGTAAATCCTTAGTATTTGGTAAAACATACAGCCAAAAGTCTAATATGGAAAAGGTTATTAATCATGTAAAAGATATAACTCAGGATAGAAAAATTTGGAACTATATTGTATTGCATGCCAATAACGAAAAAGGAGCAGATTGGTATACAAAAGAATTAAAACAACTAACAGGTAAAAAGCCGACTTCAGTAGTAAACATTTCGCCGGTGATCGGTGCAAATGCTGGTTTAGGAGCTGCTTCTATTGCTTTTATGTACGAATAAAATAAAAAATCATGAGCTTTTTTGAAATATATATACAGGGTTTAGGAATTATAATGATTTTAATGACCTTTTTATGGATTGTAAGTGTATTTAAAACCAATGCAAGTATTGTAGATCCTTTCTGGGGATTTGCTTATGTTTTAGCTGCTATTTGGTATTTCTTGCAAACCAGTGGTTCTGATCCCAGGTCATTCATTGTATTGATTTTAGTAGTTGTTTGGGGAATGAGATTATCCGTATTTCTGGGATGGCGAAATGCCGGAAAAGGAGAAGATTTTCGATATCAGCAATTTAGAAAAGATTATGGAGAAAACCGATATTGGTGGGTGAGCTTTTTTCAGGTATTTCTTTTACAAGGTATTCTGGCCTGGTTAATATCATCTCCATTATTAGCCGCTATGTATTACTCAAACGCAGAGCCTTTAGGAGTTATTGATTTTATTGCGCTGGCAATTTGGGTAGTTGGATTTATATTTGAAGCCGGAGGCGATTGGCAAATGGCTCGATTCAAGTCTAAACCGGAAAATAAAGGAAAAGTATTAAACAAAGGCTTTTGGAAATACACACGGCATCCGAATTACTTTGGTGATGCAGCAGTGTGGTGGGGATTTGGATTATTCGGAATAGCTGCCGGAAGCTATATTACATTCTTAAGTTCTATTTTGATGACATTCCTTTTATTGCGAGTTTCAGGAGTTAGCTTATTGGAAAGAACCTTAAAAGATAAGAAACCAGAATATAAGGAGTATATAAAAAAGACCAGTGCATTTATACCCTGGTTTCCTAAAAAGTAGATTATGCAGTTTATTAAAGAGCATATCTGGTTAATCTTATTTGTAATTTGGGGCTTACCGTTAACATTCTACCGAAGCAAGTTTCGAAAAATTGTTTATCAAACAGATCATTGGATCATCAATATAAAACCTGTATTTTGGAGAGAAATAAAAGCTCTTTTCGGTAACATGTATCCACAAAATAATACATATGTTCGTTTCAGGAACTTTTATCGGTTTTATCTGTTTGTGTACTTTGTTTTATTTATAGTATACATCATCTTATCAAACTAAAAGTTATGAGTAAAATTCAGGAAGGAAGTAACATACCATCATTTGCTTTGCTTAATCAACATGGTGAAGAGTTTAATATCGACAGCGTGTTAGGAAAGAAGAACCTGGTAATCTATTTTTATCCAAAAGATGATAGTCCGGGATGCACGGCCGAAGCCTGTTATTTCCAGGATCAGTTTGAAGTTTTTAAAGAGGCAAATGCAGAGGTTATAGGCATAAGTGCACAATCGGTTGAAAGTCATAAACGATTCGCTGAGAAGCATAGCTTAACTTACACTTTGTTAAGTGATCCCGGAAATAAGATTAGAAAAATGTTTGGAGTACCAACCAGTTTTTTCGGTTTATTACCAGGCCGGGTAACCTATATAGTTGATAAAACCGGGAAAGTAATTTATATGTTCAATTCTCAAATTCAGGCAACAAAGCATGTTGATGAAGCGCTAAGGATCTTACAAAATTTATAGCATGAAATTCATTGTTAAAAAATATTAAAGTCTTTCTTGTTCTAATTTGCATATCTGCCTAAAAATGCATATTTTATCATATGCAAAAAAGAGATTTAGTAATCATCATTTTCCTTAGTTTACTTATTGTAATTTTCGCCACACAAAATGCAGTGAAGGTTACAGTTTATTTATGGATCGTTCAGTTTGAGAGTCCATTATCGCTTATAATAATTGGTTCTTTGGTGCTGGGAGCATTAGTAACCTGGTTGTCGTTATTAATGGAGTTAAGAAAGCGAAAAAAGAAAATAGATAAAAAGGAACAAATTATTAAGGAGTTGAAGGAGGAGATTAATGCAAAAGATTCCTTTAATATGGATATATAAACAATATCCGTATTTTCCTGTAGTAATTTATTGTAGTTAACTAAGGTTATAAAAAATAAAAACTTTAATAATATGATTAGGTTTACAAAAACTTATACAGCTTTCTATATTTTATCCATTACATTTTTATTGATGATTGGGTGTTCTAATCCTCAATCGCAGAAAGAAGTACAAAAGTTGCTTCAGTCGGAGGACAAGCATTTAGAATCCGTTAAATCAAATGAATTAGAACTGAAGAAATTTCAGCCGGCACAGGATTCCACTAACGATAAAGCAGTTGAAAGTAAAGAAGTAACTCGGCAATATAATGAGAAACAAGAAACCAACTTGGATAGTTTAAATCGCAAAATAGATCTTTTAAATCAACAAGTTGCAGATTTGGAAAAATCACTGGAGCACGTTAAAAGTAAGTTGCATTCTCTTGAACAGAATAAATATAAAACAAAAGAAACTGAGTTGACAGAAAAGAAGGAAATCCCAGAAGAAAAAAATCTACACGAGTTAGAGAAAACGAATGTTAAAGATTTAGTAAAAAAAGAAAAAGAGCCGGGCGAGAAACTATTGGAACGATTAGAAAGTAAAAATACAACAGAAGAAATCAAATCAGATGATTCTGATAGAACTCTGGTAACAAAAGATACCAGTAAGAATGAATTGTCAAAAATGCCGGATAGTGCTTCAAATAATCCTGATGTAATATTCAAATCGGATAGCAGTAGTAAATTACAAAAATCAGAAGATGTAAAGAATACCGATTCTGCTGAATTATTGATCAAGAAGAAAACCGAGATTAAACAAAAGAAGTCAAAGGGTGTAGATTCAACAACTAAAATTATTACTATTATTCTTGCTGTCGGTCTGGTATTGTTTGTGTTTTTATATATGGTTGGTAAGCATGGAACAGCTAAAAAGAAATCTTCAACAAAGAAATAAAGTGAAAGATGAGTAAGGTGAACCAAACATCAAAACAACGAAAGCAACAGAGCTCGAGCAAAAAAACAAAAGCAAAGGTTAGTAGGAGTGAACATGGGTTCTGGAACGAAACAAAAGAAAATGTTAGTGAAGGTGCTAAGATTATTGGTAATGAGTTGAATACTATTGGTAAACGATTTGTTAAAGTTACAGAATCATTGTTGGGAACAGTGCAGAATAAAACCAATGAAATGTACAAATATGGAGTAGAAATAACAAATAATGGTAATGAGATAAATGATTTAGCAGATCATATAAAGGATGATGTTACCCTTAAAAAACTGCATGCACATAAAAAAGAGTTGGCAGAAAAACTGGGGGTGCATCTTTATAAACTTGTAAAAGATAATAAGAATAAAGTTCCGGAGAATTTACAAAGCAATAAAGAATTACTCTCATTCATTAAAGATTTGAAAAAAGCAGATAAAGAAATTTCAGATTACGAAAAAAATAGAAACAAATAAAACAGGAATAATTTAAAACATCATATGGACATGAAAAAAACGAGTATTCAATCAGCAATTAATATCTTGATTTTTATTTGGATAGCCGTTTGGCTATACTATGCACTTTTTAATTGGGATGTTTTTGTTGTTAAATTAAACACAAACTTAGGGTTTAATACAGTTCCAACACTACCATTTGTGCTTTTCTTTTTTATTGGTTTACTTATACTGGTAGTAATGAAGTATATTATTTATTACGATCAGGTACAGGTTGATGCAAGAGATAAAGAGTATAAAGATAAAATCTCATTGTTGAAAAAGGATATAGAAATACTAAAGTTAAAAGAAGTGCTCTTTAAAATGCAATCAGAGGGTATGAATAAAAGTACAGCTACCGTTAATGCACTGCAAGCAAAACTGGATGAGCTTTCAAAAAAGAGAGATGAAAACAATGACGATGAAAAAGAAGAAAAGGAAGAGTAAATTTTAGAATAAACACATATTTTATGAAAACAAATGTTCGATTTAATAACCCTTGGGTAGTTGGTATTCAGGGAGTAATCATGATCATTTTTGGTTTAGCCGCTATAATTAATCCGGAAATCACGATTACAACCATTACCAGATTTTTTGGAATTTTATTATTGTTAGGTGGCATTTTTCTTATCTTTTTAACGAATTCAAAATCGAATAGTTTACCGGTATTTTGGATGTACGAAGGGATAGCTAATATTGTAATTGGTTTATTATTCATTGTTTTTCCAAAATTAATCGCAAATATTTTTGTCTTCTTTATTGGTGTAATAGCCTTAGTTGTCGGAATTCGAAACCTATGGATTTTAGTTAAAAGCAAGCCTAAATTAGTATTATTAAGCTTAATTAGGAATGCGATACTGGTTACGTTTGGTTTATTATTTTTGTTCGTGCCTTTTCAGGGAGCCATGGCAATTGTCAATGTGATAGGTGTTGTTGCGTTAATCTATGGTTCAGTAACCGTTTTTATGGCATATAAATTATTTCAGATCAACTAATAATTCATTAAGGTAAAGCATAGAAAATTATCAGTAAAATAGCAATAAGGTTATATCTGTTTGAAATTTAAATAATTATAGTTATTTTTAAATAAAATTATTGTTATTCAATTTCAAACAGATGATGACACTCTTAAAAACACTCAAAAACCTTTTTAGTCCCGATAATGAGTTTGTTAACCTTGCAAGATCCGGTAAGCGAATAACACATATTGCAATAGCTATTCCGTTTATTATTGTTTTTCTCATTGTTGGAGGAATATTGTCTTTTATCCCTGGTCAGTTTATAGCAGATCAACTAAACCCTGGCGAAGCTTTTATTTCATTCTATAACTTATTTATATCCTTTGGTATAACGATAGTTTTAGTCGGATTGTGGGTGAAATTATTTGAAAAGCGCCCGTTCTGGACACTGGGTTTTACTGCTCATGGTGCAGTAAAAAAATATTTTAAAGGATTTTTTGTTGGGCTCTTCATGTTAAGTGTTGTAATTGCGTTAATTTCGATTTTTGGTAAGATTGAGATTGTTGAGAATCCTAATCCTATTAATTTAAAGGTTTTAGGAATTATAGGACTTCTTCTGATTGGCTATATGGTTCAGGGAGCTGCCGAAGAAATACTTGCACGTGGCTGGCAGTTTCAGGTAATAGCAGCACGATATAAACCCTGGATAGGAGCCCTTATTTCATCCGTTATATTTGCTCTTTTACATGGTTTTAATTCTGGAATATCGCCTATTGCTTTGGTCAACCTGTTTCTTTTTGCGGTTTTACTGCTTTTATTCATTTTACACGACAGAAGTATCTGGGCTGCATGCGGCTGGCATACTGCATGGAACTGGGCGCTGGAAAATATTTTCGGACTTAAAGTAAGCGGATCAGAAGGGATTGTATCTATTTTTAAATTCTCAACGCAAGGGCCAAATTACATTACCGGAGGAGATTTTGGACCGGAAGGAAGCATCTTAACTACATTTGTACTTATTGGTGGAATGATATTTATTCTTATTTTCGAGGCGCGAAAAAATAAATAAGATATGTTATGGCAATGGACAGTTTAGTGGCTCTTGAGGTTATTGAAACTCTTGAAAATTATATTGATAAAATAAGGCCTCCAGAGGATATGAGGGATACATACGATATTACCTATAAAATAGATGATCAGAGCGTTGTCATATATGAAGTTCGGGAACATTGGAAAAAGAAGAAGGAAAAGATTGAGTCTCTCATTGCAAAAACCACATATGTAATTAAACAGAAGCACTGGAAAGTGTTTTGGTTAAGAGCCGACCTTAAATGGCATACCTATGAACCAAAACCAATTGTAAATTCAATTCAAGAGTTTGTTCATTTAGTGGAAGAAGATGAGAAACACTGCTTCTGGGGATAGTATTATTGATAAAGATTCTGTTAATATGAGAAGAAAAGACCGCCTGATAGAAAATCTGCCAGAAATAGAAGAGATCATAAAGAAATCAGATGTTTGCCGCATAGCTATGGTAGATGGTAATTTGCCTTATATGGTAACCATGAATTTTGGATATAAAGCGGGCAATCCTGCTTGTTTATTTTTCCATTGTGCCAATGAAGGAAGAAAACTCGATATCATTAAAAAAAATAACATAGTTTGTTTTCAGATGGATATCGAACATGAGTTAATAACTGCTGATAAAGCATGTGGATATACTATGAATTTTAAGAGTATTGTTGGATACGGACAAATAGATATTGTTGATAATAGGGAAGAGAAGATTGAAGGCCTCAATCTTATTATGAAACAATACACCGGAAAAGATGCATATGATTATAACAACAATATGTTGGATAAAACTACAATCTTAAAGTTAGAGATTGATAGTATTTCTGCAAAACGAAAAGAATAGGGAGAGGTTTATATGATAAAAGATACATCAACAGTAGTTGTTGAACAAGTGTTTGGGAATTCAGTTACTCAGGTATGGCAAGCTATTACACAACTGGATCAAATGAAACAGTGGTTTTTTGAGAATATTCCTGAATTTAAACCGGAGGTTGGTTTTAAAACCCAATTTAATGTGAATGCAGGAGAGAGGAACTTTTTACATTTGTGGAGGATTTTGGAAGTAGTTCCTGAAAAGAGCATAGTTTATGATTGGAGATATAAAGAATATCCGGGGCAAGGTATTGTAAAATTTGAACTGTCAGAAACAGGTGGACAAACAAAACTAAAACTCACCAATGAAGGATTGGAAAGTTTCCCGGATCATATTCCTGAGTTTACCCACGAAAGTTGCCATGCCGGATGGAACTATTTTATAAAGGAACAGTTGAAAGCTTTTTTGGAAGGCAAATAAAAAAGCGAGTTTGTAAAACCCGCTTAATCTATTCTGATGATTACTTTATATTATCAAACCCCTGCTTAAAATACCGCCTGTTGAGTGCAGTTTGGAATTCATTCATGGCTTTATTGTAAGCTTCTTCAGGATTGTTACCTACACCTTTAATGTCATCTGTTTGTTTTGACCAAATAATGCTTCCTTTGCTATCTCTTATATCTATTTTACCAGATATGTATTGTGAAACTAATCCTCCTGCGCTTTCACCCCGCTTTGATGCAAAAGATAAAACAAAGATAAAATCAGATGATTTAACAGATTCTAATTCGTAACCGTACTGTTTGGCATTCTGGGTGAAGATATTCTCTATTTTATCGCAGTCGGAACGATTTGAGCAACTGTTTTCCGCAATATTTAAAGCGGTTGAAGGAGCTTCAATTTTTACCTGAACAATGGCTGGCTTTAATTTACGTTTCAAAATTAAACCTCGTATAAACAGATCATCAACAGCTTTTTGTGCTAGATCTTTTAAGTCAATAGTTGCTGAAATTTGTTCCTTGCCATTTCTGGAGTATAAAACTTCAGGTTCTAATTTTACTATTCCATTTGCACTGGAATTTTGCCTGTCTTTCTTTAGGTATCCCCCGGTATATGAGAATTGAACAGGAATACCTTGAACAGGATTTCCTTTATACGTAACTAAAAAGTCAATAGGATAAGCAAAACTTTCGCCTCGTTTCACTTTTATTTCACTGGTTTCGGCTTCAATGACCAGGGCATTTAAAATATCACTGGCAGAAGAATACAGTTCATTTCCGATATCAACACTGTTTCCCTTATATTTAGCAGGAGTTTCTTCGTTTAAATATCTCTTTATTGCTTGTAAACCTTGCAGGTAAAAAGATAAAGCTTCTTTTGGTTTATTTAATTTTTGTTCTGCAATCCCCGATTCGTACTTTGCTAGTGCTGTGGCAATGGCTTCCTTCTTTCTCTTCTCTTTCATTTCATGATAGGTTGCCTTATCTATTTTGTAATACACCCAGTATGAACTTTCGTTTTCGTATGAGTCTACAGGATCAAAACCTTCTAAATAATCATCAGTACTGATCTCAATTTTCTGGTTATACGATTCTGAAAATCCATATTCCGTTTCAATACTATGTAATACAGAGGTTGCACTTACATTGGACGAAACACTTTCTGCCAAATCTGTTAATGCCTGCTGACGTGCTTTTGCTGTGTATTGTGCCGATGTGCCTACTTTTTTTACTGAGGCAATTCCTACATAATAACCAGGAATAATTGGTTTCTGTTTTACCCAGTCGGGTAGTGCTTCATATTCTGCAGCTTGTTTCTTTGCAGCACAGGAAGTAAGAAATAAAACAAGAAGAACGATTACATATTTTTTCATTAGTTCTCTGGATTATATTGATCAACTTTTTGAGTAATTTGTTTTAATGCTTCAATTTTTAGTTCACCCAATAAGGTTTCGGCCGATTTAATATTTTTATCAGCCTTTAAAAGGTTTTGAAGGTGTCGTATATCCGATTTGTTATCTCTGATAATATCATCTTCTGAATCACGGTTTTTGTACTTCCAATAACCTGGTATCAGTTTATCTTTGTCGCCGCCATAAACCGCGTAATGAATTTTATCTGAATTGTTAAGATTGATCATATCAGAAACCATTAGTGCATTGTCATCTGTAGAAACAAGGTCAAAATTTAATTCCAGATTTGCCCGATTGGTTTTAGTATATTCCAGGTAAGTTGTTTTATCGTATTTAACCTTTTCAACAACGTTTCCTTCTTTATCTTTCGTTTTGTATACGTGTTTTAAATAGGCTGGCTTTTCATCTTTGTCAAGCCTTCCGTTTATGGTTCTGACACTTGTTACTTTTCCGTTTAAAATAGCTTTTATTCCGGCTAGATTTGCAGCTTGCATATTGATCTGACCGTTTTGAATTATATCAACATTTAGTGCCGATTGATCGATGATTCTAATAAACGGATTGTCTAAATTGCTAATCATTCCTTTTAAATCGGATGTTAAATCCCGGGCTATTTCACCATAGCGGTAACTTTGATAAGAAAGATCTGTTACAAGAATAGTTATTGTACCCTTCTCTTGAGCTTCGTCTTTTAATGCTTCACACTGTTTGTAATTACCAGCTCCCAGGATAATGGTTGCGTACATATAATACGCTTTTCTGTATAATCCGGTTTCCAGATATTGGTTTGCATCACGATACATAGGTTCATATTTCGCAGTTATGTAAAGATCGTTCACATCTTTATAATCTGCATCAATTCCTTTTATCTCCTGAAAAACTGTTAATGCTGCAGAAAAATCTTCTCGATTGAGTTTATCAACACCATCGGCATATTTTTTATTCAAGTAATCGCCCTTGGCTTCTTCGTAATACTCTTTATGATACTCCGGAAAATCAAGTTCTACCTTTACAGATTTTACTTTGTTGTAGTATTTCTCAGCTTCAAGGTAGTTATATACAGCTTTTTTATAATCTGACTGCCTGTATGATGCTGTAAATTCAGACAACTTCTTATCCAGTGTCATTTGTCCGGTTTTCTTAAGTCCCAATTTTGCATCTACATTGGAATCTTTCTTTTTTACTGCCTGATAATAATATTCAGCAGCATCTTCGTATAATCCGGCTTCTTCAAATTTTGCAGCTTTCTTGGTATAACGCTTAGATGCACAGCCGGCAATCAGTAAAATGACACTTAAAAGGAGTATTACTTTTTTCATGATTAAAATAGGTTTTGAAATGGATTTGAAAAATAGTAATATAATTGCAATTATAAAAATGAGGTAGTTTATAAAATATTAAAATAATCTTATATTTTTGAATTACAGATTAACTGCAAAGATTATTTTATGAAACACGTATTATTAACCTCTATTGTTTACCTTTTAGTTTTATCTTCCAACGCACAAGATCCCAAATTACAAAAATTATGGGAAAAGCAACAAAAAGGAAAATATGAACAGGTAATTAAAGAAAGCAATATCCTACTTCAGAATGATCCTGAAAATATAGAGTATAATCATCTTTTAGGAAGAGCATATTTTGGGAAAGGCGATATGGATAATGCAATAGTTTACCTTGAGAAATCAACAATCACAGATGACCCTAAATCATACACAAAAGCCTGGTCGTATAACTTTTTGGGCAAATGTTATTTATCTAAAAATGAACTAGCAAAAGCCGAAGATTATTTCTATAAATCATATAGCATGCATGCAACTAAAAATGTTACCAATTCTTCCTACAGGCATGCAATTTTTAATGGTTTACTAAAACCTTACGGTGATTGGACTGAATTGGAAACAGAACATTTTATCTTTTATTTCCAGGATTCTGTGGGGATGAATCAATTTGCTAATAGTAGAGAGAAAGCATACGATTCTATTTCAAACTATTTAGATGTGTACCTGAATCAAAAAATCCGATATGTTGTGTGGACATCGAGGGAAAATGCTCGCCAAATTTTAAACATGAATATTGGATTTTCGAAACCATCACAATATCTGATTCATAGTAAATCAACACAAACTCCAGGACATGAAGTAACACATGTAATATCTCATTATATAGCTGATCTTAAATATAAAACCGGATTAATAAATGAGGGTATAGCGGTGTATTTAGATATGGCCGATAAAGATGAAAAAGTGATTGTCCAAAATGCAATGAAAAAGTACAACCTGGAGAAACTATCGATAAAAAGTTTTTGGACGAATTGGCGATCGTATCATGAAGAACTTAGCTATGCCGTTGCAGGTTTGTTTGTAGGAGAATTGATTGAATTTTATGGTAAAGAAAAGTTTCTGGAATTTTTTACTGATCAATCATACAAAAATGCACAAGCGTTATTTGGGAAAGGATTTAATGATTTTATCAAAGAATTTGAATCAAAATTTAACGAAATATGAGGAAGTTATTCATTGTATTGCTAATTCTATGTGCCTGGATTGAATTACATGCTCAAAGCCCTAAGCTCAAAGAGTTGTGGAAGTTATACCGAAAAGAGAAATTTGATGAGTTGATCGAAAAAGGAGAGGTGTTTTTAGAAAACGATCCGGATAACATCGAATTTAATTTTTGGGTTGGCAAAGCCTATACACGAAAATCAAAAATAGAAGAAGCTTTTCCTTATTTTGAAAAAGCGGCCATGCATAAAGATCCAAACTCTACAATAAAAGCAAGAGCTCAGGTTTATATAGGTATTTATTACTTTTTTAAAGAGAAAAAAGATAAATCAAAGGAAGCTTTTTTGGAGGGACAAAAAATAAAATCGTATTCCGGCATAAGTGAAGCAAGTGAATTTTGGTATGAGCGTTTAGGTTTCGATGATTTTTTTCAGGATTGGAGCCAAAAAGAAACTGAACATTTTATTTTTTATTTTCAGGATACAACAGATCTGAATTATAAAAGGTTTATTAATAATTGTGAACAAGCGTATACTGCTATTGATACATTTTTTCATGTTACGCTTCCAAAGAAAATTGATTATTATGTTTGGACATCCACAACCGATGCAAGAAATATTATAAAAAGTGCCGGTGCTTTTGCTATGTCTGATATTTGCTTAATCCATGGCAATACAAACGAAAATGAAGGACATGAAATAGCGCATGTTATCTCCTTAAACTCCATTGAAGATATCGAGAAGAACAGGTTTATTACCGAAGGTACGGCAGTTTATTTTGATCAGACTAATTTAGATATTGAACAGTGGTTTGAAGGTGTTTTGGATGATTATGATATTAAAAAGATCGATGTTAAAAAGGTGTGGGACAACTGTGAAAAGTTCCCGGCAAATTACTATTACCATTTAGGAGGTTTATTTGTTGAGGCTTTAATAAATGAGTATGGTCAGGATAAGTTTTTAGAGTTTTTTGCCGATCAATCATACAAAAATGCACAAGCGGTTTTTGGTAAAGAATTGGATGATTTTATCAAAGAATTTGAATCTGGTTTTAATTAGTTTTTTTAAGTTGTTAAAAACTAATATCTTTATCTGAAATAGATTAAAGCATATGAAAAACTACAAAAGAATAGGAATTGTGGGTGGTGTTAGTCCGCAATCATCTGCTCTGTTTTATAAAAAGCTTGTTGAAAAACATTACACCAAAAATAACGACTACTATTATCCTGAAATTGTACTATTTAGTGTCGACTTTGGCAAAATCAAAGATTTTCAGCAAGAAGAAAATACGCATAATTACATTCAGGAATTTGTCAATGCCATAGAAAACCTGGAAAAGGCAGGAGCTGATTTTGCCGTAATTGCTTCAAATACGCCACATCGGGTTTTTTCTGAAATCGATAAACAGGTTTCTATTCCTCTAATCAGTATGGTTGATGTTATTGCTGAACATTCGGTAAAACATAATTTTAAGAAGGTATTATTGTTGGGTACAAAATATACCATGAGCGAAGACTTTTATAAAAAAGGGTTACAGGCTCACGGAATTGAGGCCATAGTTCCTTCTTATGATGAACAAATCATTGTGAATAATATTATTTTCGATGAGTTGGTTTTGGATCGTATCATACAATCAAGTAAACAAAAGTTAATTAAGATCATTGAAAAATATCCTGCCGATGCTGTAATACTTGGATGCACTGAATTACCGCTTATCATTAAAAAGGAGGATGTTCATTTAACAATTATTGATACAACGGATGTTTTTGCTGAAGCGACACTGAATTTTGCAATACTTTAATGTGCAAATAAAATATAAAATGTAAATATATCTAGCCATCAAGCTGTTTTATCAGCTTGATGGCTATTCATTTTTATGATATAATTATTTCATTAGTCATATTACTATAAAAATAGTTGTATAATTAAAAATATAGTTATATGTTTGTGGTATGAAAGAATTAACCAAAGCTGAAGAACAAGTAATGCAATATCTCTGGGAGATCGAAAAAGGATTTCTTGCCGATATTGTTGATCAATTCCCTGATCCAAAACCTGCTTATACAACTATTTCAACTGTTGTACGAGTATTAGTTAATAAAGGGTTTATTGGATTTAAAACGTACGGAAAATCGAACCAGTATTTTCCGAAAATTAGCAAAAAAGATTATGCTAAAGCATTTGTTAAGAATACCGTAAAAAGTTTTTTTAATAATTCGGCAAGCAAGTTGGTTTCATTTTTTGCAACAGAAAATGAGTTAAGCATTACCGAGTTGGAACAGTTAAAAAAACAAGTAGAAGAACAAATTGAATTAAAGAAAAAATCGAAAAAATGAGTTCATTTATTAACTATATCATTGAGTCGACCATATCTATTTCAGTATTTTTTATTTTTTATGAGCTGTTTCTGAAAAGAGATACCTGGTTCAGATTTAATCGATATTATTTATTATTCGGTTTGATCTTTTCATTTGTTATTCCATTTATTGGTTTTTCAGCAAGCGGTGTTGGGGTTGATTCTCAAAATCAATTCCAGTTTAATGAATTGATACAAATGGGCTCTTATGTAAAATCATTTGAGCAGAATACTTTAAATAAATTGCCGCAGATCAATTATTACATGTTAATTTACTTAGTAATCTGTGGCTTGTTTCTCGTACGATTATTCGTTCAGTTTATAAAAATTTATAAAACGATACTTGCCAATGAGATAATACATTATAAGAAATTTAAAATTGTTTTTATACAAAAAGAAAGTGCTCCATTTTCGTTCTTTAATTATATTTTTATTTCAAAAGATGATTACGGGAGCATAGGGTCGAATGAATTGTTATTGCATGAATTTGTTCATGCCAGGCAAAAGCATTCATTCGATGTAATCTTTCTTGAATTATTGCTTGTTCTTCAGTGGTTTAATCCTTTCATTTACAGGTATAGGTTAGCATTCAAGGAAGTTCATGAATATCTGGCTGATCGTGGTGTTTTAGTAAAACAAACCGATAGAACAGCGTATCAGAAATTGATACTCGACCAGATTGAAAAGGGCTTTCAAATAAACCTTGCCAGCCATTTTAATTATTCATTAACAAAAAACAGAATAAAAATGATGACAAGAATAAATTCAAGTAAAAAAGCATATGTAAAAATACTTTTCGTTTTACCCTTAGTGCTGGTATTATTATCGGCATTTACCATAGAAACTGCAAAAGAGAGTGTAGTTGAAAAAAGTGGTTTTAATTTTATGATAGATCAAAGCACTAAAGTTCCATCGTTATTTCCGGTTAAAAAAATAGAAGGTGTAAAAATCTCTTCGGGATTCGGAATGCGAATGCATCCGATAAAAAAGGAGAAGATGATGCACAACGCGGTGGATATTAAAGCACCTCAAGGTACGCCGGTTTATGCAGCAGCAGACGGAATGGTACGTAAGGTAAAACAAAATCATAAGGAGGGAACAGGTTATGGAAGATACATTATTATCGACCATGAAGAAGGGTTTTCGACATTATATGCACAGCTTGCTGGCTACAATGTAAAAGAAGGTGAAGAAGTTAATAAAGGTGAAATTATTGGCTATGTTGGTAGCTCAGGAATGTCAACAGGATCGCATTTACATTATGAAGTAATGAAAGATGGAGAAAATGTAAATCCTGAAAAATATTTTTAATAGGAAACGCAGTTTATAATTAAAGTTGTCATGCTGAGCCTGCCTGACGGACGGACAGGCCTGTCGAAGCATAGACAACTTTTTTTTATATGCTGTAACGAATTTAATCTTCAATCGTCTTTAGATAAAGTTTAACAATTAAAGACGAAAACTATGAAAAGAATAGTAAGCATTTTATTAGTAGTAATACTTTCAACAGCAGGATTGGCTGCACAAGAATCGTTAAGAGATGTTGTAAAAGAATTTCAACGCAATAACAGCGAATTTACCTTAGTAATTCCTTCGTTCTTAATTAAGCTCGGATTGGCTTATGGAGATATGGAAGATGAAGAGAGAGAAGTATTGAAAATGATTGATAATATGAAGATTGTCGTTAGCGAAAGTAATTTTCGAAAAGCCGACTTTTCTTTACTTGACGAAGGAATAAAAAATGGAAGCTTTGTAGAAGTAATGACAGTTAGAGAAAGAGATGAAAATGTTCGAATGGTGATGAACCAAAAATCAAAAAGAAAATCAGAAATGTTGATGCTTGTGGAAAGCAATGATGAAAATGTCTTATTGCTTTTTGATTTTCACGGTGAACCCGACTTTTCAAAGTTTGTAAGTTTGGCAAATTAAGATGGATATAAAGATATAGATGGAAAACACATATTATCGGTGTGTTTCCATCTGTTTTTTTAACCACTCAATAGCTTCCTCTTCTCTGGTAAATAAACGTGTAGGTAATTTGGGTTTGCTAAACCGTAAGAAAAGGTTTGCAAAAGAGCTAGAGATTCTTGAATCAACTAAGAATGCTTGTCCTGCAACATGATCTCTGTATTGTTTTGCTCCATACGATCTTGCTTCAGAATCGGCAAAAAGCATATCACGGATATCAATTAAATTGGCACAAAGTTCTGTTCCATTCCATTCGTCGCCTGCTTCAGTCATCATTTTTACAGTTTCTACATCAATTGAACATTTATTAATTGCTTTGTAAATATAGATTTGATCATCTCGTTTAATCAGCTCTATTTTGTCGTTAATTATTCTGCTTTCCATAATGCCAATTTAAAGTTGGGTTAGTGATTTTTGATTAAGATACGGTGAATCTGAAAAAAGGTTTATTATTTCTTCAAATTTAAAAAGTTAGTGTAAAAACAGTTGCCTTATTTGGTTCTGACTTAACTGTGATAGTGCCTCCATGTAAATGCATAATTTGACGTGATAAGCTTAAACCAATTCCTGATCCTGTTTCTTTGGTGGTAAAAAACGGCACAAAAATTTCGTTTATTTTTTGTTTTGTTATACCAGTTCCATTATCTATAATTTCAATGCATATGTTGCTGTTGTGCTCAAATGCACTCAACTCTATTCTACTTGCAGAAGCTTCGTTAGCGTTTTTAATTAAATTGATTAAAATCTGTTCTACCAATGTAAAATCAGCAGTTAGCTTCATGTCTTGATTTTGTAATTTAATTGCCAGCTCTGATGATTTTTTATCCAATTCTTCAGATAACAAATTATACACAGAATTAAAAAGTTCTGATACTTGAAATTGCTTTTTATTTGGTTCAGGGATTTTTGCCAGTTTTCTAAAATCATCAACAAATTGGTATAATCCGGAGGTCCTCTTTTCAATGGTTTTTAGTGCCTTCTGGATTTTAGCTATAGAGGTTTCGTTTAATTCTGTTTTGGCTTTGAGATCACCTGATTCATGTTGTACCTGCATTAAGCTGGTTTCTGTAAGTGAAATGATTGGCGTAACCGAATTCATGATCTCGTGGCTTAATGTTCTCAATAACTTTTGCCACGACTCAATTTCCTTGTTATCCAATTCTTCCTGAATATTATGGAAAGTGAGCAGAATATATTGTTTGCTTACTAATTTTAGCGGACTGGAGTGCACTAAATACTGGAGTTTTTCATTGGCTAAGTCTAAATCTACTGTTTTCTTTCCTGCAAATGGAGTAGTAAATAGCTCAGAAATTCCGGGAACTTTTTTCTGAATGGTCTTGAATGAATCTTCCGGATTAAGATTTAACATCTTAGTTGCCGACTGATTCATTAAGGTTAAGTTTGCATGATCACAATCGTAGAGTAAAATACCAGGTTGAACTTTGTCAATAATAACTTTAAGGAGTTGAAATTGAGCCTCTTTTTCTATCTTAGAATTGAAAATAGTTTGTGCTATTCCCTTAAACGATTGATTTAATGATTTAAACGATTTATCAACCAACTCAATATTACTTGTGGCAGAATAATCTTTATCTTTTATTGTATCTAAGAAATAGCTTAAACTACGGTTGGTTTTATTTATAAAGTGCAGTAGTTCATATATTTGCCCTATGAGAATGAGAATAAAAACAAGACTACTGAAAAGTCTGTTGGGCATGGATATATATCGAGCAATTAATGTCATGTTAATTAACATGAAAGCAATACGAACAATTACTACTATGGAAAATCGTTTATAAACCATGTTTTTCTAATCTGC
The DNA here is from genome assembly GCA_020444275.1 of Bacteroidota bacterium. Taxonomy (GTDB): domain Bacteria; phylum Bacteroidota; class Bacteroidia; order Bacteroidales; family UBA12077; genus UBA12077. The sequence continues at coordinate 304,441 of JAHLLG010000002.1, forward strand.
GATAAAGGGCATTGCGCTGAATGCCTAATTCTTGAGCTGCTTTGGTTATATTACCCTGATGTTTTTCTAATGCTTTTAAGATTAATAGTTTTTCGTTTTCATCCAGGTTTAAATTGGTATAGTCCTTATTTCCTTTCGCTGTTTGCGATAAGATATTCATGTCAATATGTACAGTATTTCCATCTGATAAAACTGTAGCTCTTTCGATAATATTTTTAAGTTCTCTAATATTTCCGGGCCAGTCGTAATTTTTTAATTGCCGCATAATGCGATCGGTAAATTTTAAATCGGGCTTATTATATTTTAATTTGAATTGATTTAAAAAATGATTTGCAAGTAATGGAATATCTTCGGTTCGCTCTTTTAAACGCGGATTATGTATTTCAAAGGTATTTATGCGATAAAAGAGATCCTGTCTGAATTCACCTTTCTCTACCATTTCTTTTAAAGGCATATTCGTAGCACAAATCACCCTAACATCCACCGGGATTTCTTTTGCAGAGCCTACTTTAGTAACTTTTCGATTTTGTAGAATGGTTAAAAGTTTGGCTTGAAGGTTATAGGGCAAATTACCAATTTCATCTAAAAATATGGTTCCTTTATGGGCTAGTTCAAACCGGCCGGGTTTATCCGATTTGGCATCGGTAAATGCCCCTTTAACATGTCCAAAAATTTCGCTTTCAAATAGGGTTTCACTAATAGCTCCCATATCAACCGAAATGAAAATCTCGTTACGGCGGTTCGATAGTCGGTGTATTTCCCGGGCAGCTAATTCTTTACCTGTTCCGTTTTCGCCTAAAAGAAGAACATTGGCATCTGTTTCGGCTACTTTTTTTAAGGTTTCTTTGAGTTGATTTATAGCAGGCGAATTTCCAATAATTTGCGTGTAATCTTTTGAGATGCTTTCATTAAGAGCATCTGACTGATTTTTATATCTTGTTTTCTCTTTTTGATTTTCGATAAATCGATGTGCTGATATTAAGCTTGCCAGTAATTTAGGGTTTTTCCATGGTTTTAGTATGAAATCGAATGCACCCTTTTTTGTTCCCTGAACTGCCAGATCGATATCGCCAAATGCTGTCATTAGAATAACAACAATTTCAGGGTACTCCGTCTTTATCTTTTCCAGCCAATAAATCCCTTCCTGACCTTCTACATCTCCCTTGCGAAAATTCATATCAAGCAATACAATATCAATATTATGATGTACCAATTGGGAGATCAGTTTTTTCGGATTTGATTCTGTAATGACGTGAGCAAAATTGTCTTCTAAAAAAAGCTCTGCCGATGTCAGAATATCAACATCATCATCAATAATTAATATGTTTGAATCAAATTTTTCTTGTGCCATACGATTTCGTAATGGGTACTAAGATACAAATAATTCTGATTGATTATTTAAAATGCTTCAAAAACGAACAGTGTGTTGCGCTAAAAACGAACAGTAATTGTAGTATATTTTATAGATTGCATGTTGTAAAATCAAGATAAATAGTTAGTTATAATTTTTGGAATACAAATTGGTTATAAACCGTTAAATATTGATAAAAACATTTAAATTTATACCATATGTTTAGAAATTATATAAAAGTAGCATTACGAAATTTATTCAGGAATAAGATTTATTCGCTGATAAATATACTTGGTTTAGCTGTTGGTTTAGCGGCTACCATCTTGTTATTCTTATATGTTCGGTTAGAGTTGAGTTACGATAAGCATTTTAAAGAACACGAACAGATTTATAGGGTATTATCGCATTCGACCCGCGCAGGTGAACAGGAAATTGACATGCCCATTACCCTGTATGAAATTCCGGAAGAGGTAACATCGAAAATTCCTGAGGTGGCATATGCAACCAGAACTACTACTTTTGATAAACGAGAAGTTAAAGTAAATGGCGAAACCAAAGGATTTTACAACAGTACATTAGCTGACTCGTCATTTTTTAAGGTGTTTTCTTTTAAGTCGTATGCTGGCGATCTGCAAAATGCTCTTGATCGACCAAACTCTGTTGTTTTAACAAAAGAAAGTGCCGAGAAAATCTTTGGCAATGCCGATGCAGTAGGTAAAACCGTGTATGTTTTTGGTGATGATATGACCGTAACAGCTGTAATGGAGAATGTGCCTGAAAACACTCACCTCAAGTTTGATTTATTAATATCAATTATATCGGGTGATGAGCAACACATGAAATATCAAGGAAATAATTTTCATGTGTATGTTAAGTTTAAACAACCGGCAACTGACAATCTGAGATTAAAGACGTGTAATTCTATTTCGGCCTATGTGAACGAAATGTTCAAAGAATATAAAATTACGTATTCGCATTCTTTACAACCACTTGCCGATATTCATTTACACTCGGGTAAATTGGATTATGATAGTGCCGAGCTGGGAAGCATTCAATATATATACATCTTTTCAATTTTGGCCGCGTTTATTTTAATTATCGCAATCTTTAATTATGTAAGTTTATTTACGGCCAAATCGGAAAGCAGAGCAAAAGAAGTTGGCATAAGAAAGGTGAGTGGAGCATTTCGTCATGCAATCGTAAAACAATTTATTGGTGAATCGGTTATTATCTCATTTATCTCGTTTTTAATTGCCATGTTTTTGGTAGAAGCATTTTTACCTCATTTTGGTAACCTGGTAAGTCGAAAAATAGTTTTTTCTTATGCTCAGAATTTCGAGTTAATCGGTTTGTTTTTGTTCATATCACTATTTGTAGGATTTTTCTCGGGCATATATCCGGCTTTATTTATTTCCCGGTTTAATCCGGTAGCTATTCTTAAGGGAACATTTACAGGAAAGAAAAATAAGTTTTTAAATATTCTGTTAGTTGTTGTTCAGTTTTCTATTGCTATAGCCCTAATTTCTTCATTATTTGTACTATATGCTCAGGTTAGGTACATGAAAAATAAAAATATGGGTTTTGACAAAGAGCAGCTGGTGGTTTTTTCGAATTTTACAGGTAAAATTGTATCCAATTATGAATCGTTAAAAGGTGAATTACTTTCCAATCCGGATATTATCTCCGTAACGGCTTCACAGTCTATACCAGGAATCAGCAGAAGTGGAATGAATATTCGATTACCGGAATGGCCTTTGGAAGAAGCTATTCCGTTAAAGGAAAATCGTGTTCAGGACGATTATGTTAAAACTATGGGGTTTGAGTTAATTGAAGGTTCTGATTTTTCCGATCGATTGGCAAGTGATAGTGCTGCCTTTATTTTAAACGAGGCTGCCGCCCGATTGCTTAATTTGGATGATCCAATAGGGAAAGAGATTATAGTTTGGTTACATAAAGGAAGGATTAAAGGTATTATTAAAGATTTTCATTTCACATCATTACATGAAAAAATAGAACCCTTGGTTTTTAGTCATTATTCTAATCGTTTTCATAATATTAGTATTCGAATAAAAGCAGGCCGAATACCGGAAGGGTTAAAATATGCACAAGGTGTTTTTTCAAAATTCGATGCAGATTATACACAAAACTATACATTTCTCGATGATATGTTTGATAGTATGTACCGGAATGAAGAAAAATCAAACAAGCTTATATTTTTAGCCTCATTATTAGCAATATTGATTTCTGTTATGGGATTGCTGGCATTAACTTCGTTTGTTGTGGCACGCAGAACAAAAGAGATAGGAATCAGGAAAGCACTGGGGTCGAATGTTGGTTTAATACTGGTTTTATTGAATAAAGATATCCTAAAATGGGTATTCATTTCATCACTGATAGGGATTCCGGCTTCGTACTTGTTTATGAAAAAATGGTTGTTAAATTTTGCCTATAGGATTGATTTAAATATTGGTTTCTTTCTGTTAGCTTTACTCATTGCAATTTTGATTGCTGTGGTAACCATTACAGTGCAGTCTTTCAAAACAGCCAATAAAAATCCAACAGAATCGTTACGTTACGAATAATTAAAAAGTAAGTGTAAATATTGTTTCAACATCAGGTGTTGATCTAACCATAATATTTCCACCATGTAAATGCATAATCTGACGAGAAAGGCTCAAACCAATACCAGAGCCTTTCTCTTTAGTTGTAAAGAATGGAATAAAAATGTTATCAATCTCTTCATGTGTAATACCTTTCCCGTTATCGCTAACTTTTATTAATGGTTTTTCATCGTGTAATTCTGCTGTAATTTTAAGATATGAATTCTTTGTACTTAATAATGCCTCGGATGAATTTTTCATTAAGTTAATTAATACCTGTTCAATTAGTTTTTCATCGGCATGTAAAATAAGATCCTTAGGATTACACGAAAAGCTAAAATCTATTGCTTTTTCCTGAAAATCTTTATTAAATAATGTTTTCAGATGTTCAAACATATCGGAAACAGCAAACTCTTTCATTTTAGGTTTAGGTATTTGAGTAAGGTTTTTATAAGTTTCCACAAAATTACTTAACCCTTCGCTTCTTTTTCGAATGGTTTTTAGTCCTAATAATGAATTTTCAATAGTTGAATGGTCAATCTGTTCAATGGTTTTAACCTGGTTGTTTTCTTCGTACATTTCAATTAGCGATCCTGATAAAAGTTTAATTGGGCTAACCGAATTCATGATTTCGTGCGTTAAAACACGAATAAGTTTTTGCCAGGCATCCACCTCGCTCTGATCAATCTCACTTTTAATATTTTGTAGCGACAGTAATTTAATTTCGCGGCTTTTAATTTTAAAGTTGGCTGTTTTAACCGATAACTGAATAATTTCATTATCGATGTTTAGTTTAAAGAGCTTGTTATTTCCGGGTTTTAGTTTTATAAACTGATTTGATAATCCAACTTGAACAGATTCCAAATCACTAATATTTTTTAAGGAATGCTTATCCAGCAATTTTAAAGCCGATTCGTTACACACTTCAATTTTTCCCGTTTCATCAAAAGCAAGGATACCAATCGCAATATGTTTAATCGTATTTTGAAAGTATTGGTGTTCTGTTTCTTTTTCTGATCTTACCTCTGAAATATCTTGAATAATATTATTTAGCTCATGATATAAACTTTGAAAAGCTTTATCAATTTTTTTCTTCTTATGAAAACTTATGGAAACATCGTTGTATTTAATGGCAGTTATGAATTTAATCAGATCGCGCTGAATACGCTGAAGATACCAGATTAGATAAATAATTTCCAGTATCCACAAAATTACAAGCGATGAACTTGTAATGAGCATATATTCCTGATCTAATGTCCAAAAAAAAGCCGCTGTAGTTGCTGCAATTAAAACTACTTGTAAAATTATATTTAATCTGAATTTGCTATATACCATATTTTTCCATTTTTTTATAAAGGGTTGATCGGTTAATACCCAGTTCTTTCGAGGCTGAACTAATATTTCCTTTGTACTTTTGAATAGCTTTCTGAATTATTAATTTTTCATTCTCATCCAGGTTCAATGATTTTGTAGTTTTTCCTTTTAATTTGGAGTCTCCATCGGGCCAGCAATGACTAGGTGCTATGGTGTTTCCTTCACACAAAATAACTGCTTTTTCTACAGTATGCTGTAATTCCCTAACGTTACCAGGCCAGTCATGTTCTTTGAGTTTTATTAACACGTTGGGATGAAACTTTAGTTGGGGTTTATTGTATTTGGATGCGAATTTCAATAAAAAGAATTGGGCTAATTGTATCACATCATCATCCCTTTCTCGTAATGGTGGTAAGTTAATTTTTATGGTATTAATCCGGTACAAAAGATCTTCACGAAAGGTGTTTTTTTCTATCATTTCCTCAAGATCCTTGTTAGTGGCGCAAATTAATCGGATATCGACAGGAATGGGCTTATTAGAACCCACTCTAAAAATTTCTTTATTTTGTATAGCGGTTAAAAGTTTAGCCTGCAGAGGTAATGGTAAGTTTCCAATTTCATCCAGAAACAAAGTGCCTCCGGATGCAATTTCAAATCGTCCAACTCGGTGTTCTTTGGCATCCGTAAATGCTCCTTTTTCATGACCAAAAAGTTCACTTTCAAATAAATTTTCTTGCAGGGCTCCAATGTCCACATTTACAAAAACTTCTTTAGCTCTAGTTGACTTTCTATGAATTTCACGTGCAATTACTTCTTTTCCCGTACCATTTTCTCCTAATATTAGTACATTGGCATCTGTTTTTGCAACTTTTTCTATCATATCAAAAACCTTCTTCATTTCAGAAGAGTTGCCAACTACATGGCTGTAATTTTCATCAATCTTTTCTGTTAAATGCTTCTGCTTTTGTTCTAAACTCTGAATTTTTAATTTCGATTGTCGTAGATTATATGCTGAAAGTATTGTGGATAGAATCTTCTTTTCATCCCACGATTTTTGGATGAAATCAGCAGCACCTTCTTTCATGGCTTTAACCGCCAACTCAACATCGCCATATGCAGTTATTAAAACAATCGTTGCGTTGGAATCTTTGGCAAGAATCTCCTTCATCCAATATATTCCTTCATTGCCTGTATTAACACCTGCTTTGAAATTCATATCCAGCAGAATAATATCATAAATTTCCTTTCTTAGTTGCTCGTGAATAAGATTCGGATTTTTTATGGTATCAATTTGTGAAAAGTGTTTCGATAAGAAAAACCGAAATGCTATCAATAACTCCTCATTATCATCTACAATTAGTATTTTACCTTTCGACTTTGACATTTTTATAATGATTTATTTGCTTTGTGAAACCCTGTCTGCCGAGAGGCAGGTTTGAGCCTTCTTTGTATTACCTGGTGATATAACTGTTACAAAAAGTTACGCTAAGAAAACACAGAGTATCCCAAAGTTTTAATACTTTTAATTTTATCTTTAATCCTTATTTAAGCATTATTGTATTAACTCATTTAATCATTTAAAATTACAACATATTGTTGTTAATTCCGACATAAGTGTTGGATTTTGCAACAGTAAAATATTGAGTTGGTTATTGTAAAGTTAAGATAATGTGAATATAAGGATTTTTGGTATAACATTGGTTGTCCTATTTGAAAATATAAAATAATTGTTATGATTACAAATTATATAAAAATTGCTTTAAGAAATTTCTATAGAAATAAATCTATAACCTTTATTAAAATTCTGGGACTTGCATTAGGTTTGGCTGTTACCTTATTTATTCTCATTTATGTAAGTACAGAAACAAGTTACAACGATGATTATAAAAATAAGAACAGAATTGTAAGAGTATGTCAGAATAATAAAATACACGGATGGCATACAGCAAATACTCCATTTCCAATGAGAGATGGATTATTAGATAATTTTCCAGAAGTAGAAAAAGCTACAAGATACATGATTATTAATGATTTTATTTTTAATAAACACGGTGAGGAGTTTACAGGTAATAAAATGCTTGGTGTCGATGAAAACTTTTTTGAAATATTTAGTATTCAAAAAGTAAAGGGAGATGTAAGTAGTTTTATTTCAGGTAATAATATTGTTGTTACAGAATCTGCTGCAAACAGATATTTTGGTTCAACCGATATCATAAATGAATCTGTGGAAACAAAAATAGGAGAGAAGGATGTTGTGTTAAACATTATAGCCGTAATCAAGGATTTCCCTTCGGCATCTACAATACAAGCAGATATCATTTCCAACTCAGATATTGGTTTAGAGCTGGTTAATAAACGGATGATGTGGAGTGATGGTAAAGAGCGCGATTCGGATATTTATCGCAATGATTGGTCAACAAACTTTGTACAAACCTACGCTATCTTTAACAAAGTAGAAAACAAAATAAATTTTGACGATAAGCTAAGAGTATTAGAAGCCAAATATCTTGAAGATACAACAGAACGAGATTACTATATTCAGGATTTGGATGATATTTATTTGCACTCCGACGGAATGTATGGCAATGAGGAGGTTGGGGACTTAAAATCAATATACATTTTTTCATTGGTAGCATTTTTGGTTTTGGTTATTGCAAGTATTAATTATATTATACTTTCCATTTCACAAATGCTTGCGCGAAAAAAGGAAGTGGGGATTAGAAAAATTGTAGGGGCCAGAAGTAGAGATTTGTTTAAACAAATAGTTATAGAATCATTACTTGTTCTGATCGTTACACTGCCATTGGCATTAATATTAATTGAGCAGTTAAGGCCATTTCTCGAGAATATCATTCAGAAAGAAATAAAGTTCATTTACAATTATAAAATAATTCTTGGCTTTTTATCCATCATGTTATTTGTGGTTTTTATACCCGGTGTAAATATTATTTTTTATTTGAATAGAATTTCACCTCTGTCGATTTTCCGTAAAGATGTTCAAGGACAGGCCAGAGGCTTAGGTAAAAAGAGTATATTAATCATATTACAATTTATTATTTTCATTGTATTGGTTGTTCTGGCTTTAGGAATTAAGCGACAAATTGATTATTCAATGCACAGTAATTTGGGATTTAATCCTGAAAATAAGATCACTGTATTTGTTAAGGATTTGGTTCAAAATGGCAAATACGAAACCCTTAAAGCTGAACTGTTAAATGATCCGGATATTGCAAATGTTTCCGGTGCCATGTGGTTGCCACCTTCAAATAGCAGGATGAGTGTGAGCTACTCCGATTCAAACTTTACAGAACCGTTGAAAATAGAAGCGCTTTTTGTTGATCCGGATTTTATTGAAACCTTTGATATTAAATTGATTAAAGGAAAATCGTTAAGCGAATTCAAAGCAAACCCGGATTGGAAAATTGTGGTAAATGAATCATTAGCCGAGATACTCGGAAATGATGTTATTGGGAAAGAAGTGTGGAATGGAGAAACAGTTGGTATAATTAGCGATTTCAGGTTTCATTCTGTGCATGAGGAAATTCAACCTATGATGCTGGTTACAGGAAACTATATGATTAACGAAATGATTGTAAGTTACAATAGTCCAATTAGTGATAAATACATTGTTGAGTTAAAAGAGCAAATAAAACAGGTTGATGAGTTTTTTGATGCTGAACCTAAATTTCTGTCAGATCGATTTGATGAACTATATGAAAAAGAGAATCGTTTGGTTGTTTTAATTAGCGTTTTTTCATTCCTAGCCATATTTATTGCCTCAATCGGCTTGTTGGGAATTACGATATTTACTACAAAGAAGCAAACCAAAAATATAGCAATCAGGAAAGTTAACGGGGCAACAACTGCAATAATCTGGAGGTTTTTAATTAAAGATTATATTCAGTTAATTTTAATAGCTTTTGTTATTGCAGTTCCTGTTGCATATTTTCTCTTGAATAAATGGCTGCAAGATTTTGCATATAAAGCTCCAATTGACTGGTGGATATTTATTGTAGCAGGAATTCTGGCGTTGTTAATCTCTTTACTAACTATTAGCTGGTATAGCTTAAAAGCAGCACGTAAAAATCCTGTTGAAAGTTTACGTTACGAATAAAAATTGCAATTATGGTACGGCATTTTATTAGGTTACTCATACAAAGAAACTTCAAACGAAACGGTTTTCATACCTTGATAAATATTCTGGGTTTGTCCATCGGTTTAGCTTCGTTTATACTTTTTATCACTTTTATTCAGGGATTAAAGGAGTATGATACCTTTCATGAGAACTATCATGATATTTATCGAATAGTTAGCGAAAAAGGTGATAGCAGGGGAGCTTTTGGTGGAACACCTGCTCAACTTGGAAGTTATCTTAAAGAAAGAGTTCCTGAGATAAAACAATATGTACGCCTTGATGATATAAAGAATGTGGTAATAATAAAAGACAAGGAAAAATTCTTTGAATCGGATTTATTATATGCTGACAACAGCTTTTTCGATATATTTTCATTTCCAATTATTCAAGGTAATGTGAATAATCCTATTGAAGATATAAACTCAGTTGTTTTATCAGAAGATATGGCCCACAAGTATTTTGGCGATGTTGATCCTATCGGGAAATTCATAAAAATTGGAAATAATGAAAAGGAGTATAAAGTAACCGCTATTGTTCAGAATTATCCAGAGAATTCGAGTATTAAGTATAGTTTCATTCTCTCGTTTGATATTATAGAAAAAGAGGCTCAGTGGGGAATGTTTAATTATACAACATATTTATTATTAGATAGTTCAAAGAAGGAGATAGCAGAAAATAAAATTAAGGACTGTGCTGTTGACAGAGGAGGAGATAATTTAATGAGTTTAAATTTCTTGAGGCTGCAGCCGCTAAAAGATATGCGTTTTGAAGTTGTTCGTGGTAATACATTTAATACGATAGATCGAAAGTATATTTTAATATTCTTCTCAGCCTCGATATTTATTTTGCTGTTGGCTATTATCAATTATACGAATCTGGCATCGGCCATTTCATTAAAACGATCCAAAGAGGTTGCTATTAAAAAAATCTTAGGAAGTTATAGGACAAGAATTATAATGGAATTTTTGATCGAATCAATTGTATTTGCAATATTTGCCTTAGTAATTGCCTTTATTTTAGTAGAATTGGTAAGTCCTTACTTTGGTCAGTTAATTCATGAGGAAATCCAACTTTCTTATTCATATATTCCTTTATTTATCTTGTTAGCAGTAGTTGTAGGATTAGCTGCAGGAATTTATCCATCTTTTTACGGATCGCGTTATGATATTCTTGGGTTAATGAAGCAATCTATTTATAAAGGGAAAAAAGCTAAGTTATTCAGAAACATCCTGGTTGTTTTGCAGTTTGGTATTACATGCTTTTTGTTGGTTTGTGCACTTACTTTTTCAAAACAACTTGATTTTTTATTAAATAGAAATCTTGGATTTGAAACAAAAAATGTTTTTGAAATAGATGTGCAATGGGATGGTATTAAACTGGAAAGTTTGAAAAATGAGCTGTTAAAATTTACAGCAGTAGAAAATGTCACAACAAGTTCATTTACTGCTGGTGAGGACGGTTGGAATCAAAACACCTATTGGGAGGGAATGACTGAAGAAACGCAAATTAATATGTTTGTTTTAGCTGCCGATAAAGATTTTGTAGAAACAATGCAGATACCGTACATTGAAAAGCTAAAGGATTTTAACAAACTTAATTTTAAAGAAAATAGATATTACATTCTCAATGAATCGGCCAAAAAGTATTTAGGTTGGGATGAATGTATTAATAAATCATTCTCTATTCATTATAATAGTATAGGACATGTTGCTGGTGTTGTAAAGGATTTTAACTTTAGGTCTTTGCATCATGAATCAAGCCCTTCGGTTATTGTATTAAGCGGTAAACCTGTTCACGATAAAATGCAGATTAAAATTCAACCGGGAGCAGAAGTAGATTTAATGAACTTTTTAAGAAAAAAGTGGAAAGAGTATGCACCAGTTAATGCACCGCTTATTACAACAAGCTTATCTGAAGATTTTGAGAATCTGTATGCTGCAGAAAGAAAAACAAAAACAGTAATCATTCTATTTACTATTGTAGCTTTATTTATTTCTATGTTAGGATTATTTGGACTCGCAACATTTATTACATTGCAGCGAACAAAAGAAATAGGAATACGAAAAGCCAATGGTGCCAATATTCAAAATCTTATTTTTATGCTTGTGGCTGAATTTGTAAGATGGGTTCTTCTTGCTTTGATAATTTCTGTTCCTGTGGCATTCATTTACTTAAAAAGCTGGCTTCAGAATTTTTCATATCAAACTCAACTGAGTTGGTGGGTTTTTGCTGTTTCCGGTTTATTTGTATTGTTTATTGCTTTTTTAAGTGTTATTGTTCAGTCATATAGGGCATCACTAAAAAATCCTGTTGAAAGCTTACGTTACGAATAGAAAGTTGATATTATGTTTAGATACACCTTAAAATTTACCCTTAGAAATATTTTTAGAAATAAGCTCTTTTCAATTATAAATATTTTAGGCTTAACGCTGGGTTTAACAGGTTCAATTTTAATTCTTTTATGGATTTGGAATGAGATTAGTTACGACCGGTTTTACAAAAACATCGATAATATTTATTTATTAGTTAACACAAATACAGATGATAACGGAAATAGTGTAGAGTATGTTGAGAGTCCTTCGCCGATGGCTGATTATTTGGAAAGTAATTTCCCGGAGATTGAAAGAACAGCGCGGGTTGAATATTTTTATAATGGAGGTTTAATTCAGAAGGGAAATGATATTCTTAAAGAAAAAGGAGCTGCGGTAGATAGTCCTTTTTTAGACATTTTTAGTATCTCTTTTAAATATGGAAACCGTCGAAATGCCCTTATCAATCCCGGATCGATAATTATTTCCGAGGATATGGCTGAACGTTATTACGGAGACAGGAATCCGATTGGCGAAATATTAAAGGTTAAGGGATACGGTGATACGTATAGAACAGTAAAAATAACAGGGGTTTATAAAAATTTCCCGAACAACTCAACCATACAATTTGATTTTATAATTCCTTTTTCGTTAGAAGAGAAATATTATGCTGATAATTGGAAGGTTTCCATTTATGCTACATTTGTTCAGACTGATTGCAATTCCAAATTAGCGGATATTAATAAAAAAATAGCATCAATTTATAAAAACGTTATTGATGATGATCACTATTCTTCTTCTTTATATCCCTTTAAGAATCTGTATTTACATTCAAATTTAACTTTTTTTAATAGCTACGACAGGGGAAATATTAAGCTTATTTACTTAATGAGCTTTGTAGCTGTATTAATATTATTAATTGCATGTATTAATTACATGAATCTGGCTACAGCCAGAACGGTTAAAAAACAAAAGGAAATAAGTATAAAGAAAATATTGGGTGCTAATCGTAAACGATTGGTATTAGACTTTTTAACTGAAACAGTCCTGTTTTCTTTATTTTCTTTTCAATTAGCCATTGTATTGGTGGAGCTAATTCGTCCTTTGTTTAACAGGATAACAGGAAAGGAATTAGCTATAAATTATCTTGAACCTCAGTTGTTACTCAGTGCATGTTTAATCTTAGTGATTATTAGTTTAGTTTCGGCTATCTATCCCTATTTGTTTCTTAAATCGAATAAACCGGTTAATTTTCTAAGAAGTAAAATTTCTCTTAAAACTAAAAGAACAAATTCTAAAAAGATACTGGTTGTATTTCAGTTTATTGTGTCAACCATTCTAATCATATTTGCAGGAGTTGTAATTAAACAGATCAGTTTTATTTATACTAAAGATTTAGGTTTTAAAAAAGAAAACATAATTGTTGTGAATTCATCTGCTCTTTCAGGAAAAGAAAAAGTCTTTAAAGAAGAGATTTTTCAGAATCCTGATGTTATTTGTGCTTCAATCGGGAAAACTCCATTTGGTGGAGGTTGGCCAGCCACATGGTCTTGGAAAGGAAAACAAGAAGAAAAAAGAATGGATGTTGTAAGCATATATTCAGATTCAGATTATTTAGAAGTATTGGGCATAAAGCTACTTGATGGAAGGTTTTTTAAAGATGGTTTTGTAGATACTAATAAGGTTGTTATCAATCAGAAGTTTGCTGATTTAATTGGAAATGATCATATACTTGGTAAAGAAATTATTTATGGAGAGCATAAATATGAGATATTAGGTATTATAGATAATATTTATTCTCATCATTTTTCCAACGAAATAAAACCTGTTGCTATTTTTAATGAGCCAACCCATAAATTTTTAATACAGGTAAAGGAAGATAAGATGTTGGCTGTTCTCGATCATTTAAAGTCGAGTTTTGAAAAATTGGTTGATGATAGAAACTTTGAATATACCACAATACAAGATCAATTTGATTATATGTTTGAAAAAGAAGTAAGATTTGGCAAGTTATTCGGGTATTTTTCTTTTCTTGCCATATTTATTTCTTGCTTGGGATTATTTGGCGTTAGTGTTTTTGCTTCGGAACAGAGAACCAAAGAAATTGGAATAAGAAAGGTTTTAGGTGCTTCATCTCATAGAATTCTCAGCATGTTAAACGCAGAATTCATCAAGCTGGTTCTTATTGCATACGCAATTTCGTGCCCAGTTGCTTGTTATATTTCAGAGCAGTGGTTGCAAAGGTTTGTTTATAGAACCGAATTATCATGGTGGATATTTGCTGTTGCAGGAATTCTTGTATTTCTTATTGCGACTGCAACCATAAGCTGGTATAGTATAAGAGTAGCTCGAAAAAACCCGGTTGACAGTTTACGTTACGAATAATTAAACTGAAACAAGTTAAGTTGGTCTAAAAATCTATCTTTGTAGCTTAATAGATTTATAGATGGAGAACAGGCAAATCCTTGACCGTATATTAAATTGCATTAAACCGGCATTACCTAAAGCAGCGAAAACCACGCTTTGGTTGTTGAAAATTACCATCCCGGTAACTTTTGTGGTATTGGTGCTGAATTATACAGGTTGGTTGGCACAGATTTCAGCTGGGTTACAACCCTTTTTCAATCTGTTGGGATTGCCTGCCGAATCGGCCTTTGTTTTAATTACCAGTATGCTCACCAATATATATTCAGTAATTGCTGTAATTTCAACCCTTGGAATACCAATCAGAGAAGCAACTATTCTTGCCATAATGAGTCTGGTAGCGCACGGTTTTATTATAGAATCAGCCATTATTAAAAAATCAGGTTCTAGTGTTATTCGAATGCTTACAATTAGGGTAGTTTTTAGTTTGATTGCAGGCTTATTTTTAAATGCTATTTTACCACAAGGTGAGGTTTTGGTGCAGAAGCAAATAGTCTCAGATGAGCAAAACTTTATCCTTGTTTTGAAGGAATGGGGTGTAAACATGCTTTTTCTGGGATTAAAGATCATCAGTTTGGTTAGTATCTTATTTATTTTCCAAAATATTCTGGAGGAGTTTGGAATTATTGCATGGATATCAAAAGCAATGAAGCCACTTATGCGTGTATTAGGCTTACCGGAAAGCACTTCAGTTTCCTTGATCGTTGTTAATACAATAGGATTAGCCTATGGTGCAGCGGTTGTATTAGATCAGCTGGATAAAAACAAAATGAACCGAAAAGATGCAGATTTATTAAATCATCATGCGGTTATCTCACATTCACAGATTGAAGATCCATTATTATTTTTAGCTTTAGGAATAACAATTCATTGGATTATATGGCCACGAATTATTCTGGCAATTGCAGCAGTCTGGTTACGAAAACTAGAGGTGAAAATAAAAAATAGCAAAAAAGCAAAAGTTCAGCTTTTAATGAGCTCATCATAGACTAAAAGAACAAAAGAATGAAATTCATGGTTTGCCCGCAATGTGGAATCAGTAACTTTTATGTAATGAATGAGAAAGGAGAGAGGGTAAATATAAAAGTGAACAGAAATATAGAAATCATACCAATGGGAACAGATAAAAGTCTGGAAGGATTCAACCTTGATAAGATTTTTTGTTTGGGTTGCTCGTGGAGGGGTACTGTTAATCAGTTGAAGAAATATTTGGTTTAATCTCTCGCAAAGCCGCAAAGTCGCAAAGTATGCTTACTTAATAACATTTTCTTTGCGTCTTCGCGTCTCTGCGAGAAAAATTTTATATATCTATATTTACTTTGAATACTGATCAATTACCTGGCTAATACCATATTGACAAACTTTACAATGTGTGGTATGTCGTGTAAACATAATACAATCAAGCTGCGATCTGTATAAACCATACTGATTGTACTTTGCGCCTTCAAAAGCTCCAATTTTATCTTTATAAGGTTCTTGAGCAAAGAAAGAATCTTGCTTGTAATGCGCTTTCATAAAGAACTCTTCCATTACTGATTCTTCAACCCTTTGAGCTCTTAATTCACCACGTTTTTCCTGCACTTTATAACTGAATGCATCAAACTCCTCTTTATTCCATGGCGTAGGAATTGGAGTTTCTTCGTTAACCAAATGTTTCCATTTTAAATTATCCTTATCCTTAAGTGCGGTTACATTAACTTCGTAAGGTTCAACTTCAATGGTTGGTGCTTCATATGCAGTTGAAGAAGAGTAATATTCGTCAGCTAAATCAGCTAAATGATGCCCCATCTCATGAATCATCAAATATTCAGCAAATTTATTATCAACAGCATTGGTTGTATATAGTTTATAGATTCCACCACCACCATAGGTTTGTTCATTAATTAAAATTGATGTAAACTCATACGGAGCAGCAGATGCCACATTACGAATGGTTTTGTTATCATAGCTAAGTACATAGCGTTCAGAATCAAAGCTGCTATAATGTGCCGATAATGCTGTACGTTTATAAACTTCCGGATGTGGACGAGATACACCAGATTCTTGTGAAGGTGTTTTTACCGCCCAAACATTGATTTCATCTTTACGAGATTTATACGGTTCTGCATTTAGAAGGTAACCGGTAACACGTTTTGCATCCGCAACGAATTTATCCATTTCTTCTGCAGTATAACCATCACCAAGTAATACTAAATCTAACTTTTCGTTTGGATCACCACTTTCATGAATAGCTACAACTTCTTCAGTGTGCTCAATATCAGCAGGGTTTACCTGCCTTGATGACGGATCAATATCGTATGTCCAGATAGGCTGGAAATTATTTTCAGCATCGCGTTTTTTTAATCTAACAGTAACAGGTTTCAATGGCCATGGAAAGCGAATAGATTCATGGAAAGTTCCCCACTCTTTTTTGGCTTGAGGCGTTGTTTGCCATTCACCAAAAATGCTTGAAAATCCACGGGAATAAAGCAGGGTTTTTGTTTCCTGATCGATAACTTCAAAGAAAAAGTAACCTAGTTCCAATTCGTCAATTAAAACGGTTTTACTTCCATACCATTCACCATCTGATAAAACTTTATCAACAGAAAAATGCTCAGTTTCTGAGTTTCCTGTATGGAAATAATCCAGACGCATGGTTTTGTTTTTAAAGTAGTCATCAAAATTAACATTTCCGTTATTCACAACGTTAATTTCCTGTACTATTTCAGATGCATGTTTTTCTTTTGATTGTTCGTTCTGAACAGGAGTGCAAGCGAATAATACTGCAAGTCCAAGTAATAAGGGTAGTATTTTTTTCATGGTTAAAGAATTATAAATTTATTTGATTCTAGGGCATGCAAAGTACCAATAAAAATTGTGATCGCAAAAAACAACGTTAACAATTTAAAACTTGAAATCTGAATACCGAAAACCTGTAACTTGAAACCTGTAATGAAATCTAAAACTTGAAATATGAAATCTGAAATCTAATCGGTTTTTATTATCTTAGTGGGCATTCAAATTTTAAACCTTAATTACTATGGAATATAATATGCAACTTCTAGTCGTAATGATTACTTACATGACACTACTTATTCTATGGGGTGTTTATCAAGGTAGAAAAGTGAAAAATAGTTCGGATTTTGCAATTGCCGGACGAAACTTACCGGGTTGGGTAGCAGCTTTATCAGAAAGAGCAACCGGAGAATCATCCTGGGCATTATTAGGTTTACCAGGCGCAGCTTATGCAACGGGTTTGTTAGAAATATGGACTGCTATTGGATGTGTAGCTGGTATAATTACTGCATGGGCTTTAATTGCATGGAGGTTAAGAGATGAAGCCGAAAAATACGAGATTGATACGTTTACGCAGTATATTGCAAAACGTCATGGAGAAGTGGGTAAATGGATTCGCATAGTAGGAAGTTTTACCATTGTATTTTTCTTCTTCTTTTATGTTGGAGCACAGTTCTTAGGAGGAGGAAAAACATTACATGCGATGTTCGAAATTAAACCGCAATATGGTATGCTCATTACAGCAGCCATAATTATTCCTTATACAATTTATGGTGGTTTTAGAAGTGTTGTGTACACCGATGTTGTTCAGGCGATCGTTATGATTACTACATTGGTTCTGGGACCCATAATTGGATTGATTTATGTTTCGAATCATCCTGAACTTTTTGCTTCTAATATTTCGGAAGCTTTGCGTTTGGCTGGCCCAGAATATAATACCATGACAGGCGCATTTACTGGTTTTGCTGCTGGTGTAGCAATAGTTGGCGGATTTAGTTGGTTTTTTGGATACCTGGGAGGTCAACCTCAATTGTCGATGCGATTTATGGCAATTCATAATGCCAAGCAGGCAAAAAGAGCAAGAAACGTTGGTATAGTATGGACTATTGTAGCATATATTGGAGCGCTTACAATTGGCTGGTTGGGTATAGCAATTTTTGGACCTACAGGTTTGGCCGATAGAGAATATGTAATGCCCGCTGTATTGCTTGAGATATTTCCTCCCGCAATTGCCGCTGTTTTAATTACAGGAGCTATAGCGGCAATGGTTTCAACAGCCGATTCTCTGTTGATCTTATCTGCAACAGAGTTTTCTGAGAACCTCATGCGTGAAAGAAAAGATGGTGATAAAACTAAAAAACTGATTAGACACAGAATTGTTACTGCATCGTTAGCTGTTATTGCATTAGCAATTGCATATATAGCACCTGCAGACTATATTTTTACCTTGGTAAGTTATGTTTGGGCAGGTATTGGAGGAACATTTTCTGTAGTGATTTTACTTACACTTTTCTGGAAAAGATACCATGGAAGGGCAGTACTGTTAACTATAATTACCGGATTGGTATTTACTGTTATCTGGATCCAAACGGGTATGGACGAAAAAGTAACTTCAAGAATGCTAACCTTCTTTGTTGCTTTGTTTGCAGCTGTTGCAGGAACTTACCTCATTCCTAAAAAGCAAGAATAAAGAACTTTTATAAGTGCAACATACTGACCCGAAGCTCGTTCTTCGGGTTTTTTTATGCAAAAACATGCAAAAAATGTTGTACAATGTAAAACAATGTTGTATATTTGAAACAAAAAAATTTAGATATGACTTATTTTGCTGATGTAAAAGAAAGAACCGACCTAAAATCTATGTACCGAAGATTGTCGTTTTTATATCATCCGGATAAGGGAGGTCAGGTTGAGAAAATGCAGGCCATTAATGCCGAGTATAACATGTTAAAAAATACCTTTGGTAAGTTCCCTCAGGATTTAAGAAAGGTGAGAGTTGGTAATTTTGTGTATGTGAATAAATCACTTAGTGTGGTTACCAAAGTTGAGCAGAAGCTGTTTTATGCTAAATCATTTAAAACGGGAAGGGTTGCCATGTTTGCCAAAGATACCGGGTATGGTGTTTTTAATTTTAAATTGAGGGCTTATGCAAGAGGGTACTAGTGAAACAAAAGTTCATACCGGTTTTAGACTAACCAAAAATAATTACAAGCTGCTTGAAGAGCTTGAAAACGATTTAGGCATTAATAAAACCAGCATTATGAATATGATATTAACACTCATTAAAAAAGATAAATCGGTTTTAATAGGTTTAATTAAATCCGCAATAAAAAAATAGGTTAGGAAGGGGGAGTAGATTTTTTTCATAGATTGCACAATTAGTTTTCAAAAAGCCCGAATGAAGATTCGGGTTTTTTATTACCCGAAACCCGAAAGAGTATATCCCAGTTTTCTTTCGTAGATAAAAATGTCCCTTCTAACCAAATAAAACCTGCAACCATTGATTTTATTTTCATTCAGCACAGCTGATGTTTAATATTGTCACAGATATTGAATTAAACATTGGTGCTATGAGTGTTATAGAATTTATTATACAAGGTTTCAAACCCATTTCGTTATCCGAAATGGACAGTGTAAAGCTGATGAATAGGATAGATACAAAGTATGTATGTTCTATAGAGTCGGTTCCGCTTCTTCTGTTTGATATCATCCATTCATATAAAGTATTGGAGATTAGCGAAAACAGAATTATGCCTTATGAAACAATTTATTACGATACGTCTGATTTTAAAATGTTTATCGATCATCAGAATGGTAAACTTAACAGATATAAGGTTCGGCATAGAGAATATCTTAATACCGGAGTGAACTTCCTGGAAATAAAATTTAAAAATAATAAAGGAAGAACTATCAAGAGCAGAATTAGTTCAGATTGTCAATTGAGTAGAGCTGAAAGTGAATTTATTTCAAAAAGTTCACCATTTGTTGCCAGTGATCTCGAACCTAAATTATGGAACAGTTTCAAACGTATTACGTTGGTTGGTGAGGATGAAAGAATTACCATTGATTTTACACTTTGCTTTAATAATGGGAACGGGCATAGTGCTGAGTATTATAACCTGGGTGTGATAGAGGTTAAGCAATCAAAATACAACTCTTCATCGGTCATAAAACAAACACTTCGTAATCACAGAATTTTTCCTTCGGGTTTTAGCAAATATTGTATTGGAACGGCCTCACTTTATAATCATTTAAAAATCAACCGATTTAAATCTAAATTATTGTCAATTAATAAACTAACAGCTTAATAACATGAACACCTTACATTCAATACTATGTTTCTTTCCAAGTGTGCTACTTGACATTGAACTTTTCAATATCGATTTAATCGATCTTGAAGATTTTACGGAACTTATTCTTCGTTTTTTATTTAATCTTCTGGTTTGTTTTATTATTGTTAAAACACTGTACTATAATACGACACGAAGAAAAGATTATCTATTCACCTATTTTTTAATAAGTACCGTTATTTTTCTCTTATGCTTTTTGCTTGAGAATGTGAAGCTTGAACTTGGGTTTGCACTTGGGCTTTTTGCAATCTTTGGAATAATCCGCTACCGAACTACTACTATTCCAATTAAAGAAATGACCTACCTCTTTATAATTATTGGTTTATCGGTTATTAATGCATTAGCCAATAAAAAAGTTAGCTATGCTGAACTGATTTTTACCAATATGATTATAGTGGCAATAGTATATGCGTTAGAAAGGGTTTGGTTATTAAAACATGAAGGAAGTAAACAAATAATTTACGAAAAGATTGATTTGATAAAACCTGAAAATTACAACCTGCTTATAGAAGATTTAAAACTACGAACAGGTTTGGAAATTAATCGTGCCGAAGTGGGTAAACTCAATTTTCTAAGAGATACTGCCGAAATTAAAATATACTATTTCAACGGGAATAGCAGTTGCGATGAAAATGAGGAAGTAAACGATCAGGAAATGATATCATAATTCTTTTTATTTAAATTTTTTTGAAATGAAAAATATAAAAAAATCAATATCCATAGTAATTTTTGTGGGTGCTATTTTATCCACCTTTGCACAGGAAACCGTTGTAACAAGCGATTTAGAACAATGGACTTCGTTAAGTATATCAAAAAAGATAAATAAACACTGGAAACTGTCATTAGATCAAGAGTTTAGGTTAAATCACAATGCGTCAGAATTTAATATATACTTTACAGACCTGGGAGTAGATTATAAAATCAACAAATACTTCAGTTTAGGGGCTAATTATAGATTTTATCAGAATAAAAACAACGATAACGTTTTTGTAACCCAACATCGTTGGAGTACCGATTTAAAGTATAAACAGGATATTGGTCGGTTTGAATTCGGATATCGTTTACGCTTTCAGAACAAGGATGAAGATTTTTATACATCTGATACCGGGAATAATTTATACAACTTACGCAATAAATTTTCGGCAGAATATAATATAAGGAATTGCAAGATTGATCCTTTTTTTAGTACTGAGTTATATCGTACTATAAATAGCACTACTGATACTGAATTAAGTAAGCTTCGCTGGACATTAGGGTTAGAGTACTCAATTAAAAAAATAGGTGATATCGAATTGTATTACCGAATGGATAATGAGCTTAATCTTTCCTACGATAAAACAACACATATTATCGGGGTGGGCTACAAATACTCATTTTAATTAAGGAGATATAGCTATGAAAAAGCAGTTGATCATACTTACGGAAATAATAATACTCTTTTTTATGCTTTTTAATTCAACTTCATGCTACAAAGAAGAAGTGATAACTGATTCGGGAATTACGCCAGGTGAGGGATTGGAAGATTGGACAGCTGAAACTCATTCAAATGCAGCTAGCCCAAACTATGATATTGTATTTCCGCAGGATAAGGTGAACAAACTGGAAATTGTTATTAATGCCGACGATTGGACTGCCATGCTAAACGACTTAACCGAGAATATTGGCGAATTTGGAACTGATGCAACTCCGGTTCAGGGAGGAGACTGGGATCAGTATACGCCACTTTTTGTGCCTGCATTTATATTTTTTAACAACATAGAGTGGTATCATGTGGGAGTTCGTTTTAAGGGGAATTCAAGTTTGCGTTCATCCTGGCAATCGGGATGTATGAAACTTGCTTTTCGTTTTGATTTTGATGAGTTCGAAGATGATTATCCTGAAATTAACGATCAGCGCTTTTACGGTTTTCAAAAGTTATCATTTGCTAATAATTATAAAGATGAATCGTTTTTACACGAAAAAATTGCAGCAGATATTTTCAGGGATGCAGGATTAAAAGCTCCACAAACGGCTTATTACAGACTGTATGTCGATTATGGAAATGGTCCGGTTTACTTCGGATTATATACAGCAGTTGAAATAGTGGAAGATACCATACTCGAAGATCAATTCGGTAGTGGCAGTGGGAATTGTTATAAGCCCGAGTATGATGCAGCAACATTTGCTTATGGAACGTTTAATACTACCGAGTTTTATTTGAAAACCAACGAAGGTGCACCTGATTACTCCGATGTGGAAGCATTGTATACTATTCTACACTCCAATAGCCGGTTTACTAATGTTGAGCAATGGAAAGCAGACCTGGAATCGGTATTCGATACGGATAATTTCTTATTGTGGCTTGCGACCAACACAGTTATTCAAAACTGGGATACATATGGTTTGATGAGTCATAATTACTATTTATATCACAACCCTTTCTCTGATAAGCTGGTTTGGATTCCCTGGGATAATAATGGTGCTCTTTTCGAAGGAAGAAGAACGCCATTATCCTTTTCAATGAATGAAGTTAGTAATCAGTGGCCTTTAATCAGATACTTAATCGATTTGCCTGAATATAAAAACATGTATGAGAATTATTTATTAGCAGTTGTTGAAGGTGCTTTTGAACCATCAAAAATGCAAGAAAAGTATCAGTATTATCATGATTTAATTTACAATTATGTAATTGGACCAGAAGGAGAACAACCAGGTTACACTTTTTTAGGTTCCGATTCTGAGTTTACTGATGCACTAAATTATCAGTTAAATCATGTTGTCAATCGGCACGATGAGGTATTAAATTATTTATCAATAAAATAACTAAAAAAACAATTATTATGAAAACAAAGATTATGGTAAAGATTTTATTTATTGCTGTGTTAGGTCTTTTAATAAATACGGCAAGTGCACAAAACAGAAGAGCTAAGCATCATAAGGCGCATACAAGGACTTGGAAAAGAAGTCACAGACATGCTCCAAACCATCGATATGCAAAGCTTCCTAAATGGGGTAAATCATATGCATCTATACATAAAAAAGCGCATAGAATTGCCCACAGAGGATTAAGTTATTATTATCGTTCAGGTATTTATTATAAAAAAGCGAGGAATGCATATGTTATAGCAAAAGCTCCTATTGGAGTGCGAGTTACTACACTACCTCGAAAGCACCATAAGTTTATGGTTAGAGGAAAAAAATATTACTACTACTATGGAACATACTACGTAAAAGTTGATAACAGCAATGAGTATGAAACGGTAAAGCCACCAATCGGAGCAAAAGTTGATGCTTTGCCCGAAGGTTATACACAGTTTCAGGATAACGGAGTGAATTATTTCGAGTTTGAAGGAACAGTGTATAAGGAAGTTAATGTTGAAAATGAAATCCTTTACGAAGTTATTAAGAACGACTAATTAAAATAGAATGGTTTAATTGCCTTTAACTGGATTTCAAATCAATTTTTAAACAATTAATTAGTTACATATGAAAATAAAATATCTTATAAAGATGAATATAATCTTATCGATTCTGGTAACCATTAGCGTTATAGCAACTTCGTGTTATAAAGAAGAAATAAATGCAGAAGCTGATGCGATAGTTCCCGGAACAGGTTTAATGGATTGGAGCTCTGAAACTCACTCAGGCGAAGCAATACCGAATTATGATATGGTTTTTTCGCAAGATGCTGTAAACAGAATTGATATTGTCATTTCTGCAGAGAACTGGAAATTCATGTTAGACGATTTAACAGAGAACCTGGGAGAATTTGGTTCAGGTGGAGATTTTCCGCCACCTCCTATGATGAATAGAAGTTTTAATAAATCTTTTATCCCAGGACCACCTCCGGGAGGTGAGATGGATTTTACTCCGGTATATGCCGAAGTATCAGTATTTTTTAATGATATGGAATGGTATCATGTTGGAATCCGTTTTAAGGGGAATTCCAGCTTGCGATCAGCCTGGCAGGAAGGAATTATGAAATTGGCCTTCCGCTTTGATTTTGATGAATTTGAAGATGAGTATCCGGAAATTAAAAATCAGCGTTTTTATGGATTTCAGAAACTTTCGTTTTCTAATAATTTTCATGATGAATCATTCTTGCACGAAAAGGTGGCTGCCGATATTTTCAGGGATGCAGGTTTGAAAGCACCACAAACAGCATATTACAGATTATATGTTGATTATGGCGAAGGACCGGTTTATTTTGGCCTCTATACAGCAGTTGAAATTGTTGAGGATACCATGCTCGAAGATCAATTTGGTAGCGACGATGGGAATTGCTACAAACCAGAAGGTAACGCAGCAACATTTGCGCTTGGAACATTTAATGCCGAAGAGTTTGATCTGAAAACCAACGAAGATTATCCCGATTATACTGATCTTGAAACATTATATGACATTTTGCATTCGAATACCAGAATAACAAATACAGAAGAGTGGAAATCCGATTTAGAATCGGTATTTGATGTAGATCATTTTATGCATTGGTTGGCTGTAAATACGGTAATTCAAAACTGGGATACGTATGGTATAATGAACCATAATTACTACTTATATCATAATCCGTATACCGATAAGCTGGTTTGGATTCCCTGGGATAATAATGAAGCTTTAACTGATGAATTAAGAGAAACATTAAGTTTATCGATGATGCAGGTAACCAGCGATTGGCCCTTGATCAGATATTTAATAGATGTTCCGGAATACGAGACTATTTATGACGAATATTTAAATTCCACAATTAACGAGGCATTTGAGCCGTCAAAAATGAAAGAGGCTTATTCATATTATCATAACTTGATTTCCGATTATGTAATTGGTGCAGATGGAGAGCAAATGGGATATACTTTTTTACAATCCGGAGCCAATTTTACAAGTGCATTAACCGAGCAGTATAATCACGTTGATGAAAGGTATAGTGCAGTTCAGGAATACTTATCAAAATAAACATGTATAAATTAAAAAGATTACAACTATGAAAACAAAATTTAGATTTTTAGCAACAACAATGTTGGTACTGTTTACCATGAATTGTATAGCTCAGCCGGAACAAGGTCAGCGTCCTTCCATTGAGCAAAGAACAACCAGAACATTAAGATTAATTGAACAAAAAATTGAAATGGATTCATTACAAAAGCAAGTTGTAAGCAATGCTTTTATGAGTTTCTTCGAAACGGTTGATGAATTGGTTCAACCTGGACAAAAACCTAAAAGAGAATTAATTGAAGAACAAGAGCTAATAAGAGATGAGAAAATCAAACAAGTACTCACAACAGCTCAATATGAAGATTATCTGAGAATGAGCTGCAGATTGCGGCCAAATCCTCGCGAACAGCAGGACGGGAATAGAAAACCACGACACAGAAAGGAGGTATTCGAATAGACCACAATGTATTACTATTAAAAAAGATTTATCTTTATAAAAAACTTACGTGTTTAACAGGTTTTACCATGCAGTTTAAAGCTACACAAAAAGTACCCGAAAACGCAGTTTATTTAATTATCTGGTTAGTAATTTTTATTATGCCGGTATTAATTGCTACCTCTAATACCGGCAGATTAGATAAGCAGGTTTTTGTCGGGTGGGCACGAATGGTCCCATTTGTTCTTATTTTTATCATTAATACAGTTTGGTTGCTTCCCGAATTATTATTTAAGGGAAAAACAGGAGCATATCTTTTGGCAGTGGTTGTTCTTAGTTTTTTATTGGTATTGGTTTGGGAATATATGATGCCAATAATCAGAGAATTTCTAATCAGTGATCAGGTACAACGTCCAAATTTAAGGCCTTTACGTCCCGGCTTGGAACGGCCTGATTTTGGAAACCAATTGCCTCCCAGACCAAATCAGCGAGTTGCAGGTGATAATTTACCTGTGCGACCCAGAAATCATGTGTTAAGTATCGTAAATCAGATGGTTATTGCGTGGTTGGTAGTTGGGTTTAATACTGCATTAAAAGTTACGAATAAGTGGTTTAAAGATGAGCAAAAGAAGAAAGAGTTGGAAAAAGAAAGTTTACGTTCTGAGCTGGCATTTTTGCAAAATCAGATTAGTCCTCACTTTTTCATGAATACATTGAATAATATTCATGCGCAAATAGATATAGATACAAAACAAGCACAAAGCTCCATTGTAACTTTATCTAAAATGATGAGATACTTGTTATACGAATCGGAGAAGGGTAAAACAACACTTAAAAAAGAGATAGAGTTTCTAAAAAGTTATGTTGATTTAATGAAATTACGTGTTGATGAAGATGTTGATATTGATCTTAATATCAAAATTCAGGATGAGGATATCCGATTACATCCTTTGCTATTTATTTCCTTTGTTGAAAATGCATTTAAGCATGGAATCAGTTATCATGAAAAATCGTTTATTCAAATAGAACTCAGACAAGATTTGGATTCAATTCTATTTACCTGTGAGAATAGTTTATCTGTGCAGAATAAAATAACAAACCCTTATTCCGGGGTTGGGTTAGAAAATATTAAAAAACGACTCAGTTTGTTATATAATAACAATTACAAATTAAATATAGCTGAGAAAGAGTCGAGTTTCGAGGTTTACTTAAAAATTCCTGCTCATGCAAATTAAATGTATTGCCATAGACGATGAACCATTAGCCTTAAAGCAAATTTCAGGCTATATCAGTAAAACACCTTTCTTAGAACTGGTTGCTGGTTGTAAAAGTGCATTTGATGCTATGGTAGTGCTTGAAAATAATGAGGTTCATTTAATGTTTGTTGATATTCAAATGCCTGATCTTACGGGGATTGATTTTGTAAAATCGTTGAACAAAGAGCAAAAGATCATATTTACTACGGCTTACGAAGAATATGCACTGGAAGGGTTTAAGGTTGAGGCGCTAGATTATATTTTAAAACCATTTGGTTACGAAGAGTTTCTAAAATCTGCTACTAAAGCAAAAGCACATTTTGAACTACTTGAGAAAGCAGCTACATCAAATCGAGTAAATAATGAAGATTACCTATTTGTTAAAGCTGATTACAAAATCCAGCGCATTAACTTAACGGATATTGTTTACATTGAAAGCATGCGTGAATATGTGCAAATTGTTTTAAAAGATTCAAAACCGGTCATGACGTTGATGAGCCTTAAATCGCTGGAAGAGAAATTGCCCAAAAAGCATTTTATGCGGGTTCATCGCTCGTTTATTGTGAACCTAAACAAAATAAAAACAGTTGAGCGTAGTAGAATTATTTTTGAAAAGAAGTATGTTCCTGTTAGCGAACAGTATAGGGATCAGTTTCAGGAATTCTTAGGCAAAAGTTTTATTTAAAATGTTGCAATTATTGTAAACATTTTCTACCTTTTGCGTATAGTAGTATTGCAAATTACATACTCTTATTCATGAACTCACTTAAAATTGAAGCAACTACGTTTACTCCTGAAATCAATTTCGATATTGAAAGTAATACGCTTAGTTTTCTAAAAGTTTCAAAACCAGCTAATGCAATAACTTTTTATAAACCTGTATTTGATTTTATCGATAGTTTTGAACAAACGAAAGTAAAGTCAAAGGTGGTAAAAGAATTAGTCATCGATTTTAAGTTTGATTACTTTAATACCGCAACAGCTAAAGTTATTTATGAACTGCTGGAAAAATTTCACAAAATAGAGAAACAAGGAGTTGGTGTGGTTATCAATTGGTATTATCATCCCGAAGATGATGATTTACTTGAAGAAGGACAAATCATGTCGGAGGCATTAGGCCTTAAATTTAATTTTCTCGCTTGTGAAGAGGACGAGCACGAAGATGATGATCAGGAAAACTGATCATTTTTATTTACATTACGTTGTACTTTATTTATTTTTATTGGAAATTAAACTTAAATATTATTTTTGTGCTCCATTTAATTTCTGGATACTATGAAGATCAAATCAAAAATTTTAGCAGGTTTCATGCTGTTAATATTTATGCTATTAATAGCAGGAGCTATGTCAATTTATGAATTTTCGCGTATTGGAAATTCAGTTAAAGCATTAATTGATAATAATTACAAAACCATTGAAGCTTCAAAAACTATGATTGAAGCTTTAGAACGTGAAGATAGTGGTATTTTGTTACTCATTTCAGGACAGTGGAAAAAGGGACGTACAATACTTGAATCGGCAGATAGCTCTTTTATTGCAGCTTTTGAGAAAGCACAGAATAATCTTACCGAAGAAAACGAAGAAGATCATATAAATCAAATAAGAGAAGTGTATGCCAGTTATAAAGCAAAATGGGAACTTCCAATTGTTGGTACATACAAAGAAAATAGCATGGAATGGTACCTGAATGAGGTGCACGATAACTTCTTACAGGTTAAGATTGAGGTAGAAGATTTAATGACACTAAATCAAGAGAGTATGTATAAAGAAGCATCTGCCTTAAAACAGCAGTCGCACAGAGCACTTATGCCCGGTATTATCGCTATTGTGTCAGCATTAGTATTTTTGATCCTATTTAATTTCTTTATTCGTAGAATTTTCGTTCGCCCAATTCAAAAAATCACAGAATCGGTAAAGAATTTTCATCAAAGTTCAGAAGGATTAAAGTCAGATATTACATACCATGATGAGTTCGAGGTTCTTGAGAATGAAATTCAGCAGCTAATCCAAAGATTAAGAATAAAAAATGAGAACTGAAATAGTTATTAGGCATATAGGGCTGGTACTCATATTTAACGCGATATTTTTATTCATCTCATTCTTAATATCATTATTTCTGGCCGAATCTTCTGCAGCTTCTTTACTTTACAGTGCATTAGTAGCGCTGGTTTTTGGACTCTTCCCATTAATCTATGTTAAGTCATCGGATTATTTAACCATATTGGAAGGAACTTCCATTGTTGTATTTGGATGGCTTACCACTTGTTTAGTTGGTTCGTTACCATACATTTTATGGGGAGGTGAGTTTTCTGTAATAGATGCCTGGTTCGAAAGTGTTTCCGGGTTTACTACAACCGGTTCTACTATTATTAATGACATCGAAGCGCTTCCCAAGGGATTACTGTTCTGGCGTTCTGCTACGCATTGGCTAGGTGGAATAGGAATTATATTATTTACTATTTTAATTCTTCCTGGATCAAATACATCAAAATTGGTTTTGTTGAATACAGAAATGTCTCCTTTAGCTAAAACAAATTTCAAGTACAGAGCTGTTGAAATTTTGAGAATACTAATTTATGTGTATCTGGGATTGACTGTGCTTGAAACGGTTCTGCTAAAAGTAGCCGGAATGTCATTTTTTGATGCAGTAAACCATTCTTTTGCAACCATTGCAACGGGAGGTTTTTCAACAAAAAATTTAAGTATTGCTTCATACAATAGCATATCTATCGAAGTTATCATTATGATATTTATGGTTCTCTCAGGTGTACATTTCGGACTTACATTTAATACGATAACCGGAAATAAAAAAAATCTATTTAAGTCTTCCATCTTTAAAGCCTATATATCATTTTTATTTATAGGTATTGTACTAGTTGCATTAAAACTTTATTTAAATGGAATGTATTCATGGTGGGATTCAGTACGATATGCATCATTTCAGGTCATTTCATTAGGAACCACCACAGGTTTCGCTACTGTTGATACTGCACACTGGCCAAGTTTTACGATAATCGTTTTAATATATTTTACCATTCAATGTGCCATGATTGGTTCTACTTCTGGAGGATTGAAGTTTGACAGAATTTTTATTTTCTTCAAATCTATTTTAAAGCAAATAAAATCGATTCAGCACCCTAGGGCAGTTCTCTCTTTAAAAATTGATGGAAATCCTATTAATGAGAAGACCGAATTGCATACGATGATATTTATAATCCTGTATTTAGGTATAATACTTATTACAACGTTATTATTAACCTTTTTGAATATTGATACCTTAACAGCTTTCTCGGGTTCTGCAGCTACTATAGGAAATGTTGGACCTGGATTTGCGCATGTTAGTTCGCTGGGTAATTATAGCGATTTACCAAACCTGGGTAAACTTATATTAAGTATCAATATGATTTTAGGACGATTAGAAATATTCGGAATTATTTCGTTACTATTTATTAAATCGTGGAAATAACTAGAATAAACGATATTAGAAGAGATCTCAAAACCTTCATGCGTTTGTAATTTATCATTTAGATTAGCATTTACTTCTTGTTCCGTAGCATCAAAACAGAAAAGATTGCCAAAAGTAATGATGCAAAAAATATTGAAGACCCGGAGGTGAATATCCAAAACCAGTCTATAGTTACTTTTTGCCATAAAATATCCCAAATTGAAGTAATCATTGGGAATCGTAATCCGGTAAAGACCAGTAATAGCAGATCGATTACAAATGCCGGGATCATTATGGCTGCTCCAATCATTAAAATAAGTACAATAACTAGTATTTGAATTATGGCAAATAATGATCCCGGAAGTGAGATATACGTAAAGCTATCTCCTGATATCTTTCCCGAAACAAGTCCTATCAGTATAAACAGAATAGAAACGATAAATAAGAAAATAAGATACTTTTTCATAGCTATTAAGTTTTAGATTAATCGCATTTATCTGATTCATGAGCCGGTTCAAGTCTCAGCTTTAGGCCGGTTTCGCAGTATTCACCGGTTTCAATATTTAGTTTTTCAATTTCCCAGATAAAACTCCGGTCGTTAATCTCCTCTAAGGTTTTAATATCTGATTCGAAAACCAAGTCCCATCTTTTCCCTTTTATGGTTTGGCCGGGTTTTAAGCAATATTCCTTATAACCACTTTTTGAATGTGTCATACCATTTAAAAAATAGAAAAGCTCAAAACTTACCTTTTTTCTTTCTATTCCGTAATTAGTTATTTTAACATACATTACATAAGGACTATCCTTTTTCAATAGATTCTTTTTTCTCCATTTGTATTCGAATTTTACATCATCTTTCGATATAAAATCAACATATTCTTGTGCATTTATGAATAATGG
Organism: Bacteroidota bacterium; assembly: GCA_020444275.1. Lineage (GTDB taxonomy): Bacteria > Bacteroidota > Bacteroidia > Bacteroidales > UBA12077 > UBA12077. The sequence goes on from JAHLLG010000002.1 coordinate 335,644, forward strand.
CATAAAGAATAAGGTTGTTAGTATAATTATATATTTCATAACGTGTAATTTTGGTTAAACATTTGTTTTAATTAAGCTTTCGAATTCTGAATATCAGCTTTGGTTTGTGTTTGTTTTAAACACCAAAAATTTGCATCGCTAATATTTTCAAATAATTTGCATTTCCAGTTCGTCCATTTCATTTCCTGAATATATACTTCAAACTCTTTTATTAGTTGAGGATTAGCTATCACAATTGCTACATGAACTTGATTATTCCATCTTACTGCACTTTTATGGAGCAGTGCGAATGCTCTAATTTCACGCAGTGAAATATCTGTATTTTCAATTTTTGTAAAATCAAAAATCTGATAGTTCATGTAATCAAATTTTGAATTTGAAAAAATAATGGCATTTGCTTCAAGTAAAACCTCTAGGTTCAGCGTTCCCTGAATTTCAATGAGAATATTGTTTTCTATCCAGTTATAGTTAAGTTTCATAGTGTTTGTTTTTGGATGAAAGGGATGATCAGTCTGTCTAATCATCCCTTCTTAATAAAGGACAGATAGTGTCCTGGATGAATATATATGGAGTCATGAAATTTTATATATCATCGTTAAAGAATGCTTTTACACTTCTTCCAAATTTGGAGAAATCGTGTTTTACTTCTTCTTTAAATTCTGCCAGATTTTCGTTCTGTTCGTCATTTAGCATATCGAGCTTGTTTTGCAGCTCTTTTTCTGCATTTTTAAGATCAGTTATATTTTGTTGAGTTTTCTGATCTATTTCTTCGCCAGACGCTTTTAAGTTCATTTCAAATTCCTCCATCTGCTGGCTGAAATCATCAAGAACTACCTGAGCTTGCTGTTTGAACTCACTTTCAGATTGTTTAAGTTTGTCAATAGCAATGCTGATATCGTTCATCTCTTTTTTTAGTTCTTGTAAGCTCGCATTAGTCTTTTCTTCCTTTTTAGCCTCTTGATTGCAAGCGGTAAATAAGGTAAATGTTGCCAATACAATTGCTATTCCCGTTAGTTTTAATACTTTTTTCATAATTTAAAATTTATTGGTTTTTAATTAATGTATTTGATTTATAATCGTATAGTTAGATTACTTGTTAGTTTCAATGACTGCATATTTTGTTATCTTCCAAAATTCGTCGGGGTTCTTAATCTCTATGTAAGCGATAAGACTATCGTTGCTTACAAATTCAAATGAATTTCTAGGATGATCAGAAATGATCTTGGCTTTTTTAGAATTGATGGCAATTCTATTGGTTTGATCAATGTTTATTGTATTAAACTGATCTTCAGATAGGCTGGGCGAGACTGTTTTGCTTTTTCCTAACAATCCCAGAAATCCTCCCTCTTTTTTCATTAGGCCCTTCTCTTTGAGTTCTTTCTGATTGCCTAATGCATAATAGCCGCGAGTTAGTTGTGTGCGTTGTTCTTTAATTTCCTGATCTTTTTTAACGATCTCTTCATTTCTCTTAATTAATTCGTAGTCAAGGCTATCAACAACCTGATTTAGATCCTGAAGCTTAAAGTTATTTTCCAGCAGGTCAACTTTTAAATCGGCGATACTTCTATCTCGTTGTTCAACGGCATCTTCAAGTTGTATAACTTTTTTCTTTAAAGCCGCAATTTGTACCCCCGATTTTTTAAGTTTTTGATTTAAAGATGCTATTTTGGCTTTATTGTCTTTAAGTAACGTGTTAATTTGTTTTAACTCATTGATTACTCTTTTTCTTACATCTTTTGTCATTTCAGGATCGGAGGAATCGAACTTTAGCAAAGCTTCTTTTTCCTGCATCGTGATCAAATCTTTCTCAATATCATTGAATGTTGTTATCCATTCGTTAATTAAGGAATCACGATAAGCCAGTTCGGTTGATAGATCCGAGTTAATGCTTTGCAGATTATCATAATTTTCTTTATGATAATTTTCTGTGTAAAGGAATAGTAAAGCCGCTGCTAAAATAAGCAGAACAACTGATCCAACTACAGACCAAATATCCTTTTTTCTGTAGGTAACATTTTTTAAGTTTTTACCAGGTTGTTTGTTTTTATCTGATTGCTCATTGTTGTGATTTGTGTTTTTTATTTCATCCTTTTTCATGATTGTAATTTTTAGTATTTGGTCTCACTATGCCAAACCATATACCAAAACAACCATTAAAGTTTAAATAGTTAAAAATCAATACATTAAAAAAGAGGGTGAAGGTTATGAAAAAATCAAAATGATGAAGATTTATCAAATTGATACAGAATTATTCTTGTTCTTTTGTTTCTTTTAACATACGATAAATTGTAGCTGTTCCAATATCAAGTTTTCTGGCAACCAACCTTACATCATTATTATATTTCTGTAAAAATGACGATACAATCTTTCTTTCGTATTCTCTTAGGGTGAGTTCTTTATCGTTATCGCTATCAATAATTTCTTCGCTATTGAATAAGATGTCCTGATCGCTAATTTCGTTATTATCGCTCAACGTTACCGCAAGTTCAATTACTGATTTTAGTTCCCTGATATTACCGGGGAAGGTATATTTTTTGATTTTGTTTCGCGCTGCATGTGAAAGCTTTTTTTCCGGCAGGTTATTTTCTTCACAAAACGATTGAATGAAATGCTTGGCAAGAATTAATACATCATTATCTCTGTCTCTTAAAGGAGGCAACTCAATTGGTAATCCAATTAAACGATAATAAAGATCTTGCCTAAAACTACCATGCTTAACTTCCTGAACCAGGTTTTTATGTGTAGCTGTAATAATCCGGCAATTTACTTTAATTGTTTTATTACTGCCTATTCGGGTAATTTCTTTTTCCTGAAGCGTTCTAAGTAATTTTGCCTGAAATGCAATGTCCATCTCACCAATTTCGTCTAAAAAAAGCGTGCCTCCGTCGGCTTCTTCAAATTTACCTTTACGTTGAAATGAAGCACCTGTAAAAGCACCTTTTTCGTGTCCAAAAAGCTCACTTTCTACTAATTCTGAGGGAATAGCAGAAACATTAACCGCAACAAAAGGATTAGATTTACGATTGGAATTATAATGAATTGCCTTGGCTACAAGCTCTTTTCCTGTTCCTGTTTCGCCATAAATAGAAACATTAATATTTGTGGTTAACGCTTTATTAATTAGATCGTGTATTTTTTTTATGGCTTCACTTTCACCTATAATTGAACTGCTATAGCTGTATTTTTTCTGAACTTCTTTTTTTAATTCAGTAATTTCATTTTTTAACCCGACATTTTTTTGGATATTTAAAATGGTATTATGAAGCCGTTCCTTAATATCATTAGATTTAACAATATAATCGTAGGCACCTTCCTTTAAAAGATCTACAACAACATCAATATCATCTTGTTCTGAAATAAGAATAACCTGCGATTCGTAACTATGTTGTTTAATCCTCTTAAGAACTTCCATTCCGCTGATATCGGGCAGCTTAAAATCTAAGGTTATAATGTCGGGGTTTTGATCCAGATTATTTATACAATCCCAGCCATTTAAGTAGCTAATGACTTCAAAATCAGGATTCAAAGAAAGATTATGTACAATTAATTTATTATACCATTCATTATCTTCGACAACAAAAATTTTGAGAGATTTGTTATTCATGAGTTAATACTATTCTGGATTAAAGTATCTAAACGTTATTTTGATTGTTTTGTTAATTCCTGAAATTGATTCTGAAGGCTTTTCATAGCAATAGTTGTTACTTCTTCAGCTTCTTGTATTAACTCCAAAATTAAGGTTTTATTTTCATTTAACGCATTTTCTTCAATGATCTTAAGTGCTTTTACCAATTTTTTAACGCCTAAATGTCTGCTGGAAGGTACTAATTTGTGCGCCAAATCGGAAACCATCTCATACTGTTCATTTTCTAAAGCTATTTTAATTTCTTTTAATCCTTTTTCGGTTGATATTTTAAATTGCTGAATCATTTCTTGTACAAAATCTAAATCATTTCCTGCAACTCTAACCAGATTTGTTAAATCGGCTTCATAACTCTTTTCGTTCTGATTATTTTTATATGTATCGGATAGACTCTCTAAATTCGGATCTAGCTCAGCTTTAAATAACTGGTATATTTGATCTTCGGAAAAAGGCTTTGTTAAAATATGATTAAACAGAGCTTTAACTTCTGGTGTAAGGTTATCAGCAGTGTCGGCAGTTATACCTATTACTTTGGTTTCTTTATTAGATAATTGTAAACTTTCGCGAATAAGTTTAGTAGCCATTACACCGTTTATAATCGGCATTCTAATATCCATAAGAATGAAATCATACTTGTTTTTTTGCTTCAAAAGTTCAATAGCTTCTAATCCGTTATTTGCAATGTCGTATTTGATATTCCATCTATCTAATATACTACTTATCAGTAACCGGTTGTACTCTTCATCATCAGCAATTAAAACATTGAAATTATCAGGAAAGTTATGTGGAGTAGAATCGGTCTTTAGTACTTCAATTTTTTCCTTCTCGCCAGGTTCAAATCTGAGCATACAAACGGCCTTAGTGCCTGATCCTTTTCTGCTTTCCAGCCTAATATCTCCGTTAAAGAGCTCTACTATTTTTTTTACTATGGTCAATCCCAGTCCTGTGCCTTCATATCTGGTTGCAATATTTTGATCTTCCTGTGTATATTCCTGGAATACATCTTCCAGTTTGGAAGGATCTATGCCTAATCCATTATCTTTTACAATTAATTCAACAAGTACAGTATTTTTATTTTCCGTTTTAATATTTGCTAATACTTCGATAGTTCCTTGCTCGGTAAATTTTACAGCATTACTTAAAAGATTATATAAAATCTGTTGAAACCTATTAACATCGCCAAAAAGAACAAGGTTTTCTTCGTTTTTTATGGTATAAGTAATAACATTTTCATTATTCTTAGCTAATTCAAAAAATAAGTTGCATACATTTTTGATCAAATGCTCAGGATTAAAATGCGTTTTATGCAGAACAAGTTTATCAGACTGAAGCTTAGTAAAATCAAGCACATCATTAATTAATCGGATTAACTGATCGCTGGCTGCGTTTACTATTTCGATTTTATCTCTGAGTTTAACATCCAAAGGTTCGTTAAGTATTTGTTTAATGAAACCTGAAATAGCATTCAATGGTGTTCTTATTTCGTGACTAACTTTTGCCATAAATAACTCTTTTGATTTAGCAAGCTTTTCGGCATCTATTCTTGAGCTAATCAATATATCATTGTATTGTTTGTTTTTTCTAATGTATTTTATTATTACGATTAATACAACCAATGAAAGGAGTACCCCGAAAAGCGAAAAGAACGTTAAGCGGTTATATGCAATGTTTGCTAATTTTTCAGCATTATTATAGTGATTTATTTCTTTTTGCCTTTCGTAATTTTCTAATTGTTCCATTAGTGATGTAAACGCTTCGTTTATCTTATTGCTTGACTCAGTCAGTTCTGATTCCTTTTGCAGTAGTTTATGCTCTATGACCTTCTCGCCTTGTTCTATCTTATTTAATTCATCCAGGATTTTTTCGTTGTCGATCTTTTTCTCTTCAATTTTATTTGAGCCAAATATTCGTTGGAATAGATTTTTATCTTTATCAAGAGTATCTTTATTCGTTTGTAGCTGTGTTGTAAGGTATGTAAATACTTTATCGGTAGTGTCGGTTTGCCATAGCCAGATCATTTCATCCCAAAGCTGCAATCTACTTTCTAGTAACTGATTAATGGTATCTAATTTGGCTGAAAACCATTCGTCGTGTGGATAATGTTCATTCAGTAATTTAAAACTTGAATCGATAGCTGTAATATGGTTTCTGTGTTTTTTTAAATAACTTCTTTGCTTTGTTAATCCATATAATCTTATATTATTTTCAGCTTGTTCAATAGATGTTGTGATATTTTTAATTGTAATAAATCCATATTGGGGAGTGTTTTCCTCATACATTAACTTTACTACTGAAGATAAACTTCTGTAAGAAAAATATCCTCCTACCAGTATTACTATTACACCTATTGTTAATAGTAATCCTATTTTTACTGAAATGGATATTTTTGTTTTAAGCATATCTTATTATAAATTGTAAATATAATTCTCAATTATTGCACAACAAATATCTGGAGTATACTCATGTTTATGAATTTTAATAAAGCTATGACTTTTTGCTGAAGGAACCTTAATTTTTGTAAGTATTTTCTCCGATTGTGAAAGAAGTACAGTCCTGATGTTTTTATTTACCTCTTGTAATAAATATACCAACTGCAAACCATTTATACCATATCCCAGATAATAATCAACAAAAGCAATTGTAATACTATTTAGTTTATTGTTCTCCTCAACCATACGTAAAAGCTTGTCGGGATGAAAGAACTGTTTGATATTCAAATCAAAATGAATATTAATCTCGGGTTTTTGATTTAAATCACGCATTTTTTTTGCCAGCAGGTTATTATAAAAAGCATCATCTTCCATTATGAGAATATTAATCTGCTTTGGTGTATTATTTTTCATATAAGTAACAATTTGGTTGGGAGTTAGTTTTCAATTTTAGTACCAAAACTGTTAAATGTATGTAAAGATCAATAAATCAGAAAGATATTGTCTTTTGTAATTCTTAAGTAATCTATTATTATGAGAACACTTTATCAAAATGAAACAATACGTAGGTGCTTTAAATTATTAAAGATACTTGTAACTAATTTTGGAAAGTGAACGAAGCATACTCTTTCTACTTAATTAGCTAAGGATAAAAAAAATAAATAATTGTGATTAACATTTATTCCGGGCACAAGGACTATTAGTTAAAAAGAATCCTATAAATGCTCCGGTTAGTATATTTGTTAACATTTCTTTTGATGTGAGCTTAGATAGTTCACTACCTTCAGCAAAATAACTAAAAACAAGCCCAAGCACTGCACCAATTAAAATGTAGATAACCGATTTCTTAAAATGGCCGGATGTTATTAATCTTTTAAACCAATTGCCTTCTTGTTTTATTTCTAGTTTTTTAAATTTCATACTATTTATATATAATTATGCACAAATATAGATAAATGATATTAATCTGTAAATTTTAAACATGATTTTTAAATTTTATTCTTTTAACTTACAATTTGTCAGGCTAATAAGTTGGGCATGAATTTTGAAATTACTTGAATATTAATTAGGATGATAAGAATTCTGGTAAAGTACTAAGGGATGTGCTGGTTTTCTTAATCTTATCTATAGAATAGGTAAACTTAAATTTTTGAAATTATGGAAAACAAGATATTAGCTCAAAAAAGGATTAATGATGGAATTGTAGTTTCTATTAAAGAATCAAACAAAATTTGTATTACCAATGCAAATCGAATAGAAGAAGAGTTACTTCAACTCATTAAACAAGGAGAAAACACCGTATTATTAGATTTCTCAAAAATAGAATTTATTGATACAGCAGGTTTCCAGGCACTTCTTTCAGCACAAATAGAATCAAAGCTGTATCATGTAAATTTTAGCATAATTAATGCGAATGATGATGTTCGGGAATTATTTACATTAGTAAAACTTGACAGTGTTTTTGATATAAGAAATAAACCTGTTTCAGATTATAATAAATTAAAAAAAGCCTCATAGTTTTACCTGATAAAATTTGTTAAGAGACCTCACGATAGACAATATCATTAAACAGAGGTCTTTTCTTATATTTGCAGTTATTTAATATTTGTTTATTATTTATTAAATTTGAAATATTACCAAAATCACATTTAACTTGAATAAGCTGATAAATAAAATGATAAGAAGTTCTATTTCGCTACTTATTTTTACGTTGATTACGTTGGTTGCGAAATCCCAAATAAAGAGTATAGGCATTCCTAATATTACAAACTATTCTCAACGAGAATATAATGCCAGTACGCAAAACTGGGCCGCTTTGCAGGACAAGCGAGGAGTTTTATATTTTGGTAATAATAGTGGACTTTTAGAATTCGACGGAATTCGTTGGAGGCTAATTGAAATGCCTAATACATCGGTAGTAAGGTCTATTGCAACAGATCAGTCCGGAGTAATATATATTGGAGCTTTTTGTGAATTTGGTTATCTACAACCAGATATAAATGGTAAATTCGAATATGTTTCATTAGTTGATCTAGTGCCTGCTGAACTCAGAGATTTTGGCGATATCTGGAAAATTCATGAAACAACAAATGGCATAATTTTTCAATCTTTTTCCGAAATATTTCTTTATACAAATGGTGAAATTAAGGTATTGGCCCAAAAAAGAGAATTTCATTTTAGTTTTTTTGTAAATAACGAATTATATATTACAGAGAAGAACAAGGGATTGCTTAAATTGCGGGATGAAAAATTAATTCCGGTTAAAGGAGGAGATATTTTTAATAACAACGTTTGGTCTATTCTTCCATTTAATGATACAAAACTTTTAATATCTACTTCTAACCACGGTTTATATATTCTGGAAAACGATTCAGTAAAAAAATGGGAGATTGCTGCTAATGATTTCCTAATCGAAAATCAAATTTACTGTGCAACTAAGGTAAAAGGTTATTTTGCTATTGGTACCATCCTGAATGGTCTTCTAATCATTGATGAAAATGGAAAGCCAATCCAACATATTAACAGGGATAAAGGCTTGCAGAATAATACTGTGCTGAGTATTTATACCGATAATTATGATAACTTATGGTTAGGTCTTGATAATGGTATCGATTATGTTGCAACAAATAATCCTTTCACAAGCATTGTTAATAAAAGCAAAATCGGTGCTGGTTATGTATCATTTATTTATAATAATAAGCTCTATCTAGGAACAAATCAAGGCCTGTTTTATAAAAAATGGACTATGCTGGAAGACCCTTTTAAAAGTGAAGAAGATTTTAAAATGGTGGAAAACACTCAGGGGCAGGTGTGGAGTCTATTTGAACATAATAATGAGCTCTTTTGTGGCCATAATAATGGTACATATATTATTAAAGATGATAAAGCAGAACTAATTTCAGACATAATGGGTGGCTGGTTACTATTTACTTTTCCTGATAAAGAGGATATTATAGTTGAAGGCACATATAATGGATTAGTGAAATTTGAAAAGAACGATAAGGAAAATTGGAAAGCCACAAGGATAAACGGATTCAATGAATCATGCCGGGTTATTGAAACATATTTAGAAAAGGATGCATATGCTTTATGGGTTAGTCATGTGTACAAAGGTGTATATAGAATTATCCTAAACTCACAACTGGATAGTATTGTAAGTATTGACTTTTTCGATTCATCCAATGGTTTAGAAACCAAATTTGGAAATAACGTGTTGCGGTTTGACGACAAAATAATTTTTATCAATAATACAGGGATATATACATTTAATGAAGAACTTAACAAATTTAATCCGGACAAAAAGCTAAATGATTTGTTTGGAGATTATGGTCCGGTTCGGGAAATTGTAAAGGATTACGCTTCAAATTATTGGTTTATACAAGGCGATGAAATGGGAGTGCTTAAAAAGTTAAATGATGGGAACTATAAAATTCAACGTACTATTTTCAAATCTTTTACAGGAAATTTTGTAGGCGATTTTGAGCATTTAAATCCGTATGATGATAAGAATGTAATTATTGCAAATGAGGATGGTTTTTCTCATTTTAGTGCAGGTTTTCAGAAGGATACAGACATACCGTTTCAGATATTAATACGAACAGTAGAGATGGATGATAGCTTGTTATTTGGTGGAACTTTTCAGGATAGTAGTGGGAATATTATTATGAATCAACAAAACGCTCAAATTAAAGAGTTATCATATAAATACAATGATTTTAAATTTGAATACTCTGCAACACATTACGAAAATTTAAGCAATCTGGAATATAGTTATATACTCGAAGGATTTGAGGAGGATTGGTCTGACTGGACAGAAAAAACCTCAAAAGAATATACAAACTTAAAAGAAGGAACATATACTTTTAAAGTTAAAGCTAAGAATATATATAACAAAGAAACTGAAATTTCATCATTTTCCTTTATTATTAATCCTCCATGGTATAGATCAGTTATTGCGTACATAGCTTATATAATTTTAATAGTGTCTGCTGTATGGTTAACGGTTAGGATTATTAGAAAAAGAATAGAAAGAGAAAAGAAATTACTTCAGATTAAACAAAAAAGAGAACTCCAGGAGCAAAAGGTTAATCATGAGAACGAAGTATTATCAGCACAACAAGAGATAGTTAAACTTCGAAATGAAAAACTGCGTGTAGAAAATGAACGAAATAAAGCCGAGGTTGAGTTAAAAACAAAAGAGTTAGCCAGCTATGCCATGCAGGTAACTCAAAAGAATGAATCACTATTTGCTTTAAAAGAGCAATTAAAACATATTGCAGAAAAGGTTAATCCTGATGCTCAAAAATATCTTCATAAATTAATTAAGAGCATTGAAAAAAGTATGAATCAAAAGGACGATTGGGATAAATTTGAAGGATATTTTGACCAGGTTTATGAAGACTTTACAAAGCGTTTAAGGGAAAAATATCCTAGTTTAACACCTAATGATATTAAACTTTGTGCTTACTTAAGAATGAATTTATCAACCAAAGAAATTGCCCCTTTACTTAATATTTCCGTCAGAGGTGTTGAAGTGAGTCGCTACAGATTAAGAAAAAAATTAGACATGCCTCAAAATGAAAATCTTGTCGATTTTATGATGAACCTTTAAAATTACTTTTCGTAATTATATTCCATTTTATTAGCAAAATCATATGATGTTGTAGTGGTGTGTGTATTGTGTAATTTTTTTCAAACAATTCAAAATCAGCGTATAAGTAAAAATATGATGTAGTTTTGATGTATAAGTGATGTATTTATGAAGTATTTATATTATTGACTTTACATGTTTTAAAGGTTAACATTGTCCTAACATTTATTAAACACAACACGATGTTATTTCATTTATGTGCAATTATAAAAACTACTTATTTAATTGAACCTTGATTTTTGAAATCGTCAAATGGATTCTGCGGTTTTCTTTAATCATGAAAAAAAATAATTAGAATCTAACCTTAATAAATAAAAAAAAGTAACATGAAAACTAAAAGATTTAGAATTTTAGCACAGACATTCTTTTTGGGAGCTGTAGTCTCATTGTTTACAACATTTACAGCATGTGACGATGACGATGACGATGCGGTAAAAGATCCCGTAGCCAGCTTTCAGTATGAAGTTAGCGAAACTAATGCCTTAGAGGTGGCGTTTACCAATTACTCTCAAGATGCAAGTTCTTACGCATGGGATTTTGGTGATGGAGAAACATCAATCGAAGAAAATCCAACACACATTTTTGCTGCAGAAGGTACTTATACCGTAAAGCTTACTGCAACAAATTCTGCTGGAGTAACTGATGATGTAAGTAAAGAGATTACACTTACCGAAAATGCTCAAGCACTCTTAACCGGAGAAACTTCCAAAAAATGGATGCTTATGCGCAAAGGTTATGTTATGGGAATTGGCCCAGATGCAGATAATTATTGGCAGTACTGGGGTTTGGAAAATAATGGTAAGCGTCCTTGCGTTTTCGGACAATCCTGGACATTCAACGCCGATGGCACGTTTGATTTTGATGATGGTGGTTTTATGTGGGGAGATAACATTGTATTTGTTAGCGCGGATAATCCTCAATTCGAAGTTTGTATTCCAGCATCAGAATTTTCTGTTAATGATAATGGTGATGATATAACTGCATGGTTAAGCGGAACGCATGATTTTACATATGATCCTTCTGCCGGTACTTTGACAGTTTCAGGAGAAGGTGCATGGATGGGATTAATATCAAGAACTGCTAATGGTGATGTTATTGTTCCTCAGAACGAAGTAACATATGATGTAACTATTGGAGAAGGTACATTATACGATTCGATGTTAGTTTCGTTAACCTATCCTAATGGTGATTACTGGCAATTCAATTATGTAAGCTATTACGATTGGGCTGATCAACCAGCTGTAGAAACAGAAGAAGAGACTTTTGGTGAAGACCTTGCTGATATTACTCCGTCGGAAATTAAAGCAACTTTTGCTTCTAAAGACGCTGCCGACTTGGTTACTATTGATACAATTACTTCAGGATCAACTCTTGAATTTGGTGTTGATGATCCTACAGATGCAGCTGCTGCCAAAGTGGGTCAGTTTAATAGAGTAGCAGGTGTTAGTTATCAAGAACTTCAGTTCCAGGCAAGTCCAGAAGCAAAAGATATTCAGTTTGATAATTTTACTACAGTTAAAATTGATATTTATGTTCCAGCTAGTACTGTATTTGAAACAGATGGTCTTGTACGTCAGTTTGTATTTGGCTTTGCAGATAAGAGTCAAACAGAAGAGTGGTGGAATAGCCCTGAGCAGTATCTGGTAGAAGGTGAAGATTTTGTTGTTGGTACTTGGACAACATATACATTTGATCTGTCTACTACAGACGTGTTAACCAGAGCAGATTTAGATATGCTATATCTTGGTATCGGTGGCGGAGGACACAATGCTGGTGGTACGTTCTATGTTCGTAACCTAATTTTTGAATAAAAAGATTTTTCAAAAGAAATAAGTGGCCGGTTCTTCCGGCCATTTTTTTTATTTGTAGTTAAATAAATAATTAAAAACCAACATGTCGTAGGATAATTTTATTTAATCTATCTCATTATTTGAATCATATTATCGAGTGCATTATTTCTTGCTATTATAACTAGCATAAATATAGTTCAGTATACTAAAATCATGAGTAAGTGCTTAACAAAACATAATATTTTTATCTCAGCTCTATTCTATTCTATTCTATTTGATACCACATTAAAAACAGACTTAAAATTTTATGTTGATTATTTATTCTATTTCAAATCCGTTTAAAAGTTATGCCTTATTAAGTACAGATTTGAAATGCATAAACTATAACGAAACCATACGTTTATTAAGAGTTAATGATTGGTATGAATAATTAGTTAATTCCGCATAAATTAAACTTTTCAATCAGTACTACTAATTGATCGCTCATAAAATTACCACATGTAATTTATTTTATTCGCTGGATGGGTAGCGTATTTTTAAGTAGCAGTTCTAATAGGTTTGATATGTTTATTATTTAGGGAAGCAAAGGAAGGTTGTGTAAAAATTTTGCGAAATAAACAGAATGATCTAAATTATGTTAAAATAAATAGTGTGATGTAGTAGTGTGTATAATCTTATAAGTTAAGTAAAGATCACAATAATAGAAACTTAAATAATTAGTGATGTACTTTTGATGTATGTATGATGTATTTTTGAAGTATTATTATGATTGATTTTGTGGTAATATATGTCTTAAATTGCTAAAAGATTTAAATTAACCTAAAATTTACAACCAAATTAAAAATATGAAAAAGATCTTACTTATTTCAACGTTTTTAATTGTCTCACTACAAATTTTTGCTCAACAAGTAAATATAGAAGGAGTAGTTACTTCTGCTGACGATGGGCAGACTTTACCAGGTGTTACAATATTAGAAAAAGGAACCAACAACGGAACTGTTACTGACATTAATGGATATTATAAAATAGCAGTTTCGCCCGAGGCAACTCTCCAATTTTCTTACGTTGGTATGGAATCGCAAGAAGTTCAAATATTAGGACGTTCTAAAATTGATATTGCGTTACGTACCTCAGCTACTGATCTTGATGAGGTAGTTGTTATTGGTTATGGTGTGCAGAAAAAAAGTTTAGTAACTGGTGCTATATCAAAGGTTGATGCAGATGATTTAGAACAAAATCAGGTGCGAATAGAACAAGCTTTGCAAGGTAAAACTGCAGGTGTTAATATCATGCAAGAGTCTGGATCACCAGGAGGAGGTTTAACAGTAAGAATAAGAGGAACTGGAACTAATAAAAATTCAAATCCTTTATTTGTTGTAGATGGAATGAGAACAGGAGGAATTGAATATTTAAATCCTAATGATATAGCATCTATTGAAATCCTGAAAGATGCTGCGTCTGCTGCTATCTACGGTGCTGAAGCAGCCAATGGTGTTGTTTTAGTTACCACTAAATCTGGCACAAAAGATAAATCAACCATATCATATAACGGATATTATGGAATGCAAGAAGCGCGAAATATTACTGAGGTATTGAACGCACAACAGTATGCTACTTATTTTAGAGATGGTCTAGAACACGAATTAAGAAGTAAAAATCCGAATATTACTGATGAAGCAGTTAATAATTCACTTGACGCGGCTTATCCATTTAACCCCGATACATTAGGAGCAGGAACTGATTGGATGAATGAGATTTACACACCGGCTCCTATACAAGAGCATAATATATCGGTAACAGGAGGAAATGAAAAAACTTCAGTATTCTTTTCAGGTTCTTACTTAACGCAAGATGGAATAGTTGGAGGTTCAAAAGCTAATTTTGAGAGATATACAGCAAGATTGAATGCAGACCATCAGGCAAAAGATTGGTTATCTGTAGGTGGAAAATTGTCTTTCACTCATTTTGAAAGAAAGTCAATTGATGAAAATAATGAGTTTGGAGGAGTTATTTCAAATGCCATGAATATTGATCCTTTAACACCGGTATATTATAATGATACGAGTCAGTTTCCAGATATGTATAAAGATCAGATTTATGATAATTTTGATGATATAGATAATTCATCGTTAAGTGCTGGTGATAAAGGTTATTATGGAATGTCAAAATATGTACAGAACGAAATTCGTAACCCCAGAGCACAAATTGACAATAATCACAATTCATATTATCAGGATAAAGTATTGGGAGGCGTTAATTTAACAATTACACCTATAGAAGGTTTAGTTTTTAAAACAGCGTATGATATTGATTTAGCCTATGGTAATAATAATTGGTGGACTCCAAGGTATTATTACCATTCTGTAAACTATAATTACCTAAGTAGTGTAAATCAAACTGTAGAACGCTGGTTTACATGGCAATGGGAAAATACCTTAAATTACTCAAAACAATTAGGATTACATGATGTGAATGTTCTTGCTGGTAATACCTTAAGAGATTATAGTTTTTATTATTTCGGGGGATTAGGTGAAGGTTTACAGGAAGAATCCTGGGATTTTGCTGTTTTTGATGCGGTCTTAAGTGATTCAACAAAATCGGCTGTTTCCGGAAGAAGAAATGAAGATAACAGGCTGGTTTCTTATTTTGGTAGAGTAAACTACAATTATGATGGTCGTTATATGGTTGGTGTAACCTTGCGTGCTGATGCCTCTTCTAAACTAAGTAGTGCAAACAGAACGCAATATTTCCCTTCTGTATCTGTAGGATGGGTTGCATCTAATGAAAGTTTCTGGAATTTTACTCCAGTTACTTTTGCAAAACTTCGCTTTAGCTGGGGACAAAACGGATCCATACAATCTTTAAGTAATTTTGAGTACGTTTCGCTTATTACAAGTGGAGCAGAGCCAAGTTACTATTTAAGCGGCGGGACAAGACTTACTGGAGCGGAGCCATCTCAATTGAGTAACCCAGACTTAATTTGGGAAACTTCAGAACAAACCAATATTGGTCTTGACTTAAGATTTTTAAATGACCGCTTAACGTTTACTGCAGATTACTACAAAAAAGTAACAAAAGGGTTAATAACTACGGCATCTATACCATTATATGTTGGTAATGATAAACCAAATGCAAATTCAGGGGATATTACAAATCAGGGAGTTGAACTAGAGTTAGGTTTTAGAGGACAAATGGGCGAATTTAAATATAATATTGGATTAAACGCAGCATATAATAAAAATGAAGTTACATCACTTGAGTCTCCATTGTTAGGTGCTAATTTAGGTACTACTGGTGCTATTACAAGATCTGATGAAGGAAAACCTGTGTGGTATTTTTATGGATATGAGGCAGATGGTATCTTTGATTCTTTTGATGACATTAATGCATATATAAATGATGATGGTGATCCAATCCAACCCAATGCAATTCCCGGCGATGTTAGGTTCGTAGATATTGATGGAAATGGAAAAATAGATGAAGATGATAAAACTATGATTGGAAATCCGCATCCTGATTGGACATTTGGTTTAAATACTAATTTTAGTTACAAGGATTTTGATTTAACGATATTCTTAAGTGGTACATTAGGAAATGATGTGTATTATGGAGCATATAGAACTGATCTGGATGCTAATAATAAACCACTTTATTTTTATGAGAATGCATGGACCCCAGATAATCAAACAGATGACTTTCCTCGTTATACAGTAAATAGTAATCAAAACTTCTCTCACAATAGTATGTTTGTATTTGATGGTAGTCATATACGCTTGCAAAATATTGAACTGGGGTATTCATTGAGTAAACCGGTTTTAGAAAAGATTCACATTGAAAAGTTGAGATTATATGTTTCAGGAAGAAATTTATTTGTACTAACTAACTATCCTGGAGCTGATCCTGAAGTAGGAAATTCGGTTGGAGATGATAATAATAAAACGAGTATTGGTATAGATAGAGGATTATATCCAAGGCCTCGCATTATTTCATTCGGAATTAATCTATCAATATAATGTATAACCATTAAAATTAATATAATGAAATCAATAAAATATATATTAGTTCTAATAGCAATTTTTTCTACCAGTTGTTCGGACTGGTTAGAAATGGATCCTGTTGGAGAAAAATTTGAAAGTAATTTTTACCAAACTGAAGAAGATATTTTTCAAGGTTTGGTTGCTACCTATTCCATGCTACAACCCAAGTATTATAACAACTGGTCATCATATTATTTCTTAGCTAACTTTCCATCAGATGATTCAGAAGTGGTTGGTGGTGGTTCAGGAGATAGACCTGAATATCATGCAATTGCTGATTTTAAGATGTTGCCAACAAATACTGCAATACTGGAATTATGGAGAAGAGGATTTTACGGTGTTAATCGTGCAAATGCAGTAATCTTAAATGCGAATCCGGAGGCTTCAGCAAAATCAAAAGAATATATTGCCGAAGCAAAATTCTTAAGAGCCTATTTTTACTTTGAATTAGTAAGATTTTTTGGTGACGTTCCTCTTATTACAAAACAACTTTTGCCAGGTGAATATGACCAACCACGAGTTGATGCAGCGATTGTATACCAACAGATTATTACCGATTTACAAGAGGCGATTACAGATTTGGCTGACGCACCTTCTGAAAACTATCGGGCAAGTAAAGGAGCCGGATATTCATTATTGGGAAAAGTTTATTTGTATATGGCATCACCTTATTACCAGCAGCGATACAACTTTGAACTTGGCGCTACAGATTACTATCAATTAGCGATGCAACAATTTCAAGAAGTCTATGGACAATATGCTTTGGAACCAAATTACGATGATATTTGGAGTTATGAACATGAGCATGGTGTAGAATCAATTTTCGAAATTGAATATGCTAATATAGCCAGAGGAGGAGATTGGGGTAATGGTAGAGTTAACGGTGGAAATATTGATGTTCAAATGTCAGGACCACGAGGTATTTCAACAGATACATTAAATGCTGGTTGGGGATTCGATATGGTTTCAACTGATCTTATTGCTTTGTATGATGCTGAAGGAGATGTTGTAAGAAAAGATGGAACTGCATATGGAGAAGCATTTTTAACTTCAATTGGTGCCTCAAGTTGGGAGAAAAATGATGGGTATACCGGTTGGTTCAGTAAGAAAAGAGCTCCATGGGCACATCTTACCTTTAATAGTAGTGCAGAATGGAATTATGAAACCAATGAAAGGGTGATTAGATATGGAGATGTGCTGTTGATGATGGCAGAAGCGGCACTAGGTGGTGGAACAGGTAATCCGGATACTTATTTTAATGAAGTTAGACAAAGAGCCGGTCTTGGAACTATTTCAGGTGTTACTTTAGCTGATATCAAAAAGGAAAGAAGGTTAGAGTTAGCTATGGAGGGTTTTAGATATTTCGATTTGGTTCGTTGGGGAGATGCACCATCTGTTTTAAGCGATCGTGGTTTTAAAGAGGGAACTCATGAGGTTTTCCCGATACCACAAGATGAAATCATTAATTCAAATTATACATTAACACAAAATGATGGATATTAATGCATATCCATCATTTTAATCGTTGAACTATATCCTTTAATATAATTTATTTAGATGATCCGGAAGAAGATTTTTGTTCTGTTAGCAATTTTTCTAAGTGTTCAATCTATTGATAACCTGAACGCACAGTCCTGTTATGAGTTAGTTTGGAATGATGAATTTAATTACAATGGTTTACCAGACTCAACCAAATGGTATTTTGAAGAAGGTGGTACAGGTTGGGGTAATAACGAATTACAATATTATACTTCAAAACGTATAGAGAATGCATATGTGGAGAATGGCTATTTGACCATCGAAGCCAGAAAAGAAGATTATAACGGAAAGGATTATACTTCTGCAAGGTTAATAACATACCCCAATGGACACTCCTGGAAGTATGGTAAAATAGAAGCTCGAATTAAACTGCCTTATGGCCAGGGAATTTGGCCAGCTTTTTGGATGCTTGGTGATGGAATATTTGAAGGAACACCTTGGCCGGGTTGCGGAGAAATTGACATTATGGAAATGGTTGGTGGCGGTGAAGGTAAAGATGATGTAATTTATGGAACCATGCATTATGACGATAATGGACATGCTGAGTATGGAGATTCTTACCAACTATCGGAAGGAATATTTGCAGATGATTTTCATGTTTTTAGTATCGAATGGACGCAAACTCAATTGAAATGGTATGTTGATGGTATTAAATATCATGAAGCAAGTTTAATACCTAGCTACCTTAGCGAATTTCAAAAGGAGTTTTTTATTCTATTAAATATAGCTGTTGGCGGTAACTGGCCAGGTAATCCGGATGGAAGTACAGTCTTTCCGCAAAAAATGATGGTGGATTATGTGCGCGTGTATCAATTGGATAACCAACCTGAAATTACGGGTTTCGATTTAGTTAATAAAGCACAAAAGAATGTTACTTATAGTACAGTAGAGTCAGAAGATTTTAGCTATAATTGGACTGTACCTAGTGGTGCAACGATAACTGGGGGTCAGGGCACGAGTTCAATATCGGTTAACTGGGGGTGTGCTGATGGTGATGTTACATGTCAACTTACAACCAATTGTTCAACCTATAACCTAACTAAAAATATTCAAGCCCAACCCATTGAGATTACTGGTCAGGAAAAAATTGAACCTTCAAGTGAAAACCTTAGCTATTCGATTTCAGAATTAGACGCTACCAATTATACATGGGAAGTTCCCAATGATGCTGAATTTGTTGGTGATTCTGACACAAATGTCGTATTTGTAAATTGGGGTAGCGAATCAGGTTACGTAATTGTTAGTGCAGAAACAAATTGCGGTGATCAACACGATTCAATTTATGTAGAAGCTATAAAACAGCTACCTTACCCGGATCCTAACTCTAAACACAAAATTCCGGGAACCATTGAGGCAATCGATTATGATACAGGTGG
Organism: Bacteroidota bacterium; assembly: GCA_020444275.1. GTDB lineage: Bacteria > Bacteroidota > Bacteroidia > Bacteroidales > UBA12077 > UBA12077. The sequence continues at coordinate 355,109 of JAHLLG010000002.1, forward strand.
CGAAGGAATTGCTTACCATGATGCTGATGTAGAAAATCAAGGTACCGGGTTACGACAAGATGAAGGTGTAGACACTGAATATAATGATGGAGGTCAGAATATTGGATGGATAAAATCCGGAGAGTGGGTTGAGTATTCAGTTGATGTTGAAAGTAGCGGTCCGCACGATATTGAATTACGTGTTGCTTCTCTAAATGGAGGAGGACAAATGGAAATATATTTTAGTAATGAAAATAGAACTGGAATTATTGATATTCCAAGCACAGGTTCATGGACCAGTTTTACTTCAATATATTTATCGGATATTCAACTGTATGATACAGATACATTGATGAAGTTAAATTTTGTTGTTGGAGATTTTAATATTAGCAGGCTCATATTTGGCAACGAAACAACTTCAAAAACAGACCTTTATAATCCTACTAATGCTATTGGTTTATTCCCTAACCCAGCTAGTGATATAATATATTTAAGTAATCATCTGGTAGAGTTTGAATATTCGATTATTAGCTTATTAGGAAATGTTGTACAAAGAGGTGTTATATCACCAGGAATGAGTATTGATATAAGCAACATTAATCCAGGAACTTATTATTTACAGCTTGTGAATAAAAATCAAGTAATAACCTTAAAGTTTATCAAACTGTAAATTCTTACTGTGATATATGAGAAAAACCAAACTTCATATCATTTTTATATTCGGGATTATTATGGCTTTCGCTTGCGATTCTTCAAAATTTTCAAAAGAAATGATTACTGAATTAAAAGTTGATTCTCTATTACAGGAGATGACCATTGAGGAAAAAATAGGACAAATGAACCAATTGATGAATTTCGTCGATTCAATGCCGTTAGATCCTTATTTCTACGATTTAATTAAACAAGGTAAGGTGGGTTCAGCAATAAATGTTTTTTCTCCAGAAATGATCCAAGAAATGCAACGTATTGCTTTTGAAGAAAGCAGGTTAGGAATTCCTCTTTTAATAGGTCGTGATGTTATTCATGGATATCGAACCATATTCCCTGTAAATATTGGGTTAGCTGCTACATTTAATCCCGAACTGGTTATGGAAACAGCTCAAATTGCGGCAATGGAAGCAAGATCGGAAGGTGTAAACTGGACTTTTGCTCCTATGATGGATATTTCACGTGATCCACGGTGGGGAAGAATGGTAGAAAGTAGTGGTGAAGATCCATATTTAACCGAACAAATAGCAATAGCCAGTGTAAGAGGATTTCAGGGTAATGATCTTTCAAACAAAAATAGTATTGCCGCTACCGCCAAACATTATGTTGGCTATGGAGCAGCCATTGGTGGTCGCGATTATAATACGACTTTGATTCCGGAAACCGAACTAAGAAATATCTACCTTAAACCTTTTAAAGCTGCTGTTCAGGAAAATGTAGCTTCGATAATGTCTGGTTTTAATGAACTTAACGGGGTACCTACCAGTGGAAATGTATACACTATTAGAAATATACTAAAAAGTGAATGGGGATTTAAAGGGTTTGTGGTAAGCGATTGGGCATCCATAAAAAACTTACAAGTACACGGATATGCTAAAGATAGTTTAGATGCTGCGCAAAAAGCAATTCAAGCTGGTGTTGATATGGATATGTGCAGTAATTATTATTCAGAGAATCTTAAACAGCTTATAGAACAAGGAATTATTGAAGAAGAACTTATTGATGATGCAGTACGGAGAATTCTAACAGTTAAAGTAGAGTTAGGGCTTTTTGAAAATCCTTATGCCACTTCGGAGAATGAGTTATTAACCGAAAAAGCGTTAGATGTAGCAAAAAAAGCTGTGATTCAAAGTACTGTTTTGCTGCAAAACAAAAATGATGTTCTACCATTATCTAAAAATAATAAAAAAGTGGCTGTTATTGGTCCTCTGGCCAATGCGCCATACGAGCAAATGGGAACTTGGGTTTTTGATGGGAACGAAGAAAATTCAGTAACTCCATTAGCAGCAATTCAAGAATATTTAGGTGCAGATAGAGTTAATTATGCACCTGGACTAGAAATAAGTAGATCACTAGATAAGAAGGGGTTCAATAAAGCAATTAATGCAGCACGTAATTCCGATGTTGTGTTATTGTTTATGGGTGATGAGTCTATATTAACAGGCGAGGCACATAGTCGTGCCATGCTTACTCTTCCCGGAAGCCAGAATGAATTGATTCATGCAATTAGTCAATTAGGGAAGCCAACTGTATTAGTCATTATGACTGGGGTAATACATATGGTTGAACCGTATTTAAAGGAAGTAGACGCTCTATTCTACGGATGGCATCCGGGTACTATGGGAGGTCCTGGGTACGTCGATCTGTTATTTGGTTTGGAATCTCCGTCCGCTAAATTACCAATGACATTTCCTCGTACCGAAGGGCAAATCCCTATTTATTACAACCATAACAGAACAGGTCATCCTCCTTCAGATGAAAGCTGGGTTAAGATGTACGATATTCCGGTAAAAGCGTGGCAAACATCTTTAGGAAATACAAGCCATTACCTGGATTTTGGATTTGAACCTCTGTTTGAATTTGGTTTTGGATTATCCTATACAGAATTTAATTATAGTGATATCAAACTTTCTAAGAATGTAATATCGAATAAAGATTCCTTGATTATTACAGCAAAAATTAAAAACATTGGAGGAGTTCAGGCCGAAGATGTTGCACAGTTATACATTCGCGATTTAGTTGGAAGTATTGTTCGTCCGGTAAAGGAACTGAAACGATTTAAAAGAGTGAGATTAAATCCTGGTGAAGAAAAAATAGTTGAATTTACATTGTATCCAGAAGATTTAAAATTTCATAATGGTGAACAGTGGGTGATAGAATCTGGCGAATTTCATGTCTGGGTTGGTAATAGCTCAAAAGCATCTCTTAGGTCAGAATTTGAATTAAAATAAAGCATAAAAAGAAAAAATGAATAAAGCATATATAGTTCGTGTCGCATTAATTGTTGCTTTGGGTGGATTTCTTATGGGTTTTGATGCATCGGTAATATCCGGTGTTGTACGTTTTATTGAGCCCTACTTTGAATTAACAAAAATGCAGTTAGGATGGGCCGTAGCTTGTTTAACCTTGGTTGCTACAATTACCATGTTAGTTGCAGGACCTATTAGTGATAAAATTGGTAGAAAAAAGGTTCTAACATTTGCAGCTGTATTCTTTGCTATTTCTGCAATAACATCTGCACTAGCAACAGAATTTTGGTTTTTTATTGTTGCACGTATGTTGGGAGGAATAGGAGTTGGTGCTGCGTTGATTATTGCTCCAATGTATATCGCAGAAATTTCTCCACCTAAAGCTAGAGGTAGGCTGGTTTCTTTCAATCAGTTAAATATTGTATTGGGAATATCTGTTGCATTCTTCTCTAATTATATCATTCTTAAGTTAAGTAGTTCAGATTTAGGATGGATAAAAACATTGCAGGCTGATGAACATGCCTGGAGATATATGCTGGGTGTAGAAGCTATTCCAGCTTTATTATATTTTGTTTGTTTGTTTTTTGTTCCTAAAAGTCCACGTTGGCTGGCTCTTCAAGGATTTGAAAATAAAGCACTTGCTATTATGAAAAGAGCAAGTGGTGAAGCTATTGCATTAGAAGAGTTCAAAGCGATTAAACATAGCCTCACAACTGATTCAAAGAAAGAAAAAGCACATATCAAAGAATTGTTTAAACCTGCCATGAAACTGGTTTTGCTCATTGGAATTGTGATCGCCATTACACAGCAGATAACAGGAATAAATGCAGTATTCTTTTATGCTCCTATGATTTTTGAACAATCTGGAGTTGGTGTTGATGCTTCTTTTTCGCAAGCCATATGGGTTGGATTAACAAATCTCATTTTTACGTTTGTTGCAATTTGGTTGATTGATAAGATTGGTCGAAAACCACTACTCATGATAGGTTTATCAGGTATAATTATTTCTATGTTTGTTATTGGAATGGCCTTTAAAACAGCTATGTATAAGCTAGACTCGAAAAAAGTGAAAGAATTAACAGAGATTATCCAAAATGATAAATTGTATCAGTTGGAAAACAGACAATTTAACAGTGATGTCGAATTTAGAACTGAACTTCAAACGGTTTTTGGAGAAGATTTAAATAAAGAGCAGGAAAAGCTATTACTAACAAAGGCTATAAATATCAATCCAATGTTAGTATTATTTGGCATAATAGGATTTGTCGCATCGTTTGCCTGTTCGTTAGGTCCAGTAATGTGGGTTTTGTTTTCGGAACTGTTTCCTAACCGCCTTAGAGGTCTGGCAATTTCATTTGCCGGAACTATAAATTCAGCTTTTAGTTTTTTGGTTCAGTTAGTATTTCCTTGGGAGTTAGATAAGTTAGGCAACTCAAATACATTTTTTATTTATGGTCTGTTTGCAATTATTGGCCTTATTATTTTAAAAATTTACCTGCCAGAAACAAAAGGAAAGTCATTAGAAGAATTAGAACAAATATTGGTTAAAAGTTAAAAAAATGAATAGACTAAATATAATTATCATACTTACCGTCATTTTATTTTCATCATGTAAAAGTAGTACTGAAAATAAGGATAAAACGGAAATGAGTCCTGTAGAAGTAGAATTAATTGAACAGAACGATCATTATCAGCTTTTAGTAAATGGTGAATTGTATTTTATTAAAGGCGCCGGTACTGAAATTGATAAAATTCCAATCTTAGCCGAAAGCGGAGCAAATTCTTGTAGAACATGGAGTACGGAAATGCCGGGTTTTACTGCTGATGAATTTTTAGATTTAGCACATGAACATGGCTTAACTGTAACTATGGGTTTAGATGTTAAAAAAGAAAGGTTGGGATTCGATTATAATGATTCAGTTGCTGTAAAAAAGCAGTTTGACTATATTAAAAGCGAGGTGATGAAATACAAAGATCATCCCGCACTTATAATTTGGGGAATAGGCAATGAGTTGAATTTAAACTATTCCAATCCAATGGTTTGGGATGCAGTAAATGATATTGCTAAAATGATTCACGATATTGATCCCAATCATTTAACAACCACCATGTTGGCTGGCATTAAAAAAAATGATATAGATGAAATTGCGAAGCGTTGTCCTGATTTGGACTTTATAAGTATTCAGATGTATGGAGATCTTCCCAATTTGCAACAGCGAATTAAGGAAAGCGGTTACGATGGTCCTTATTTAGTTACAGAATGGGGAGCCACAGGTCATTGGGAAGTTGCACGAACATCATGGGATACGCCAATTGAGCAAACAAGTAGTGAAAAGGCGGAATCTTATATTCATAGATATAAAGTAGCTATCGAGGCTGATTCTATGCATTGTCTCGGTTCATATGTATTTTACTGGGGGCAGAAGCAGGAAAGAACGCCCACCTGGTATGGTTTATTTACCGAAGATGGTCAACCAACGGAAACCATTGACGCGATGCAGCACCTTTGGACTGGTGAATGGCCTGATAACAGGGCCCCACGAATGGATTCATTAAGATTGAATGGTTTATCTGCTTTTGAAAATATAAAACTCGATAAATCAGAGAAATATTTTGCCGAAGTTTATATTCATAATTATGAGAATGATTCATTAGATTGTAGCTGGGAAGTCTTATATGAAAGTACTGATTTAGGCGTAGGTGGTGATCATGAAAGCCGTCCGCAGAGCCTGGAAGGATTAATTACCAAAAATGGACATTATTCAATTGAATTAACTGCACCAAATGAAACCGGAGCCTTTAGGTTGTTTATTTATGTTATGGATGATCAAAACAAAGTGGCTACAGCAAACATTCCTTTTTACGTAAATTAGAGTATGCTAATTCTTAAAAATTTTAGTATTGAATGAGTAATAAAAAGATATATATTGGAGATACATTATTACATTCTGGCCAAAAAGAAGTAAAAGGTCAGTTTGTTGAAATTGAAGGAGAAAAGTATTATAAAATAAGTAATTATGATCAGATGCAAGACTTTTTTATAAGTGTTGTGAGCAATTCTGATCATTGGATGTTTATTTCAAGTAACGGTTCATTAAGCGCAGGTCGAAAAAATAGAGACCATGCGCTTTTTCCGTATTATACTGTCGATAAAATTCATGATTATAAAGGAATTACAGGAAGTAGTTCCTGTTTTATTATTCAAATGGAAGATAAAAACTATTTGTGGGAACCTTTTACAGAAACATCACATAAATTATATGCTGTAAAAAGAAACATCTACAAAAGTTTTTTTGGGAATCAGCTCATTTTCGAAGAGATAAATCAAGATTTGAATGTGACTTTTCTATATAGCTGGTGCAACAGCGAAAAATTTGGATTTATCAAGAAATCTAAACTGATTAATAATGATTCAGAAAAAAAGGTAATTCAGGTTTTGGATGGTATTCAGAATATTTTACCTGCCGGAATCGATTATAATTTTCAAAACGAATTTAGCAATTTATTAGATGCCTATAAGAAAAACGAATTAATGGCAGATACTCAACTAGGTTTGTTTACGTTAAGTTCTGTACCTGTGGATAGGGCAGAACCCAGTGAGTCGCTTTATGCCACTACAGTTTGGAATGCAGGATTGCATAATGCCAAAGTTTTAATCTCAGGTAATCAGATCGATTCGTTTAAAAAAGGGATTGATATTGATACTGAGCTGGATATTAGAGCAAGACGAGGTGCTTATTTTGTAAATTCTGCGTTACAATTAAAAGCCGGTGAAGAGAAGGATTGGATGTTGGTAGCAGAAATTAACCAGGATAATGCTGCTGTTTCTGACCTGAATCAATTCCTTCTTGAAACTAAAAATCTTGAAAATATTGTTGAAGAAGATATTAAAGCTGGAACGGAAAGCCTTAGAAAGATTGCTTCTGTTGCTGACGGAATGCAGGTAACCAATACGCCTTTATGTTATGCACGCCATTATTCAAATACACTGTATAATGCGATGCGGGGTGGCGTATTTGTAAACAATTATACGATTGATACACAAGATTTCAAAGCGTATTTGTCACAAATAAACAAACTCATTTATACTGATTTTCAACTTTGGTTAAATGATTTGCCTGCAAAAATATCAAGCACTGAATTAATTCAACTGGCAGAGAAAACAAAAAATACAGATTTATTACGAATAACCTACGAGTATTTGCCATTAACCTTTAGTCGCAGACATGGAGATCCAAGTCGCCCGTGGAATTTATTTTCCATAGAAACCAAAAATGATGATGGATCGGTAAAATATAATTATGAAGGAAACTGGCGGGATATTTTCCAGAACTGGGAGGCTTTAGCGTATTCTTTCCCTGAGTTTGTTGAAGGAATGATTAGCAAGTTTGTTAACACCTCAACTGCCGATGGTTATAATCCTTATCGTGTTATGCGCAATGGTATGGACTGGGAAAGTCCTGATCCTGATGACCCCTGGGCATATATCGGATATTGGGGCGATCATCAAATTATTTACCTGCAAAAGTTATTGGAAGTTTCCAATAATTTTCATCCCGGAAAGTTGGATGAATTGTTGGTAAAAGAGATTTTTACATATGCCAATGTTCCCTATCAGATCAAACCACACAAAGAGATTATCGAGAATCCGAAGGATACCATTGTTTTTAACCATAAGTTAAACAAACAGATCGTTGCAATGGAAGAGTTGGTTGGTGCCGATGCCAAACTGCTGAAAAACTGGGATGTAGATAAAGCGTATAAGGCGAATTTAATGGAGAAAGTGCTTGTAACATTGCTTTCCAAGCTAAGTAACTTTGTTCCTGAAGCAGGTATTTGGTTAAATACTCAACGTCCTGAATGGAACGATGCAAATAATGCCCTGGTTGGTAACGGAACCTCCATGGTTACGCTTTATTACTTAAGAAGATTTTTAACATTTTGGCAAAATAAATTGACAAACACCTCTATCACAGAATTTCAGATTACTCATGAAGTAGCCAGTTTATTCGAAGATATCTTTAAAACATTTAAGGATTATTTAAGAACTCTGGATAAAGGTTTTATAGATACCGATCGCAAGCAAATTACTGATATGCTTGGAATGGCACACAGTGATTATCGTGAAACAATCTATAAAAAGTCGTTTAATGGAAGGAAAAGAAAAATCAGTTTAAATGATTTAGTAGAATTTATTGCAATAAGCTTAGAATATATTGATCAATCTATTCAAGCGAATAAACGAGAGGATGGTTTGTATCACGCGTATAATTTAATTTCTATTTCGAGAGATGAAATTACTATTCGCCATTTGTATGAGATGCTTGAGGGGCAGGTAGCTGTATTAAGTTCCGGATATTTATCTACTGAAGAAAATTTACATGTGCTCGATGCACTTAAAAATAGTAAAATGTTCAGATCAGATCAGTATAGTTATATGCTTTATCCCGATCGCGAATTGCCTAAATTTATTGAGAAGAATATCATTCCAGCCAAAAAAGTAAAAGAATCAAAATTATTGACCACTCTTTTAGATGATGAAAATCCATTGATTGTAAAAGTTAATAAAACAGGAAAATACTATTTTAACAGCGAGTTCAGAAATGCTGATATATTAGAACAGGCTTTGGATAAACTGGATAAAAAGTACAGTTCATTGCTTGAGGAGGAAAAAGATCAAATCTTAAATATTTATGAAGAAATTTTTGATCATCAGTCATTTACCGGTAGATCAGGAACTTTTTATGGTTACGAAGGATTAGGTTCTATATACTGGCACATGGTATCGAAACTTTTATTAGCAACACAGGAATGCTATTTTAAAGCAGTAGATGAAGGCGCTGATGAAAATATTCTGGGCAGATTAAAAGAACACTATTACGAAATAAAAGCAGGCATTGGACTTTACAAGTCTCCTGATTTATATGGAGCTTTTCCAACCGATGCTTATTCGCACACACCGGGGAAATCAGGTGTAAAGCAACCCGGGTTAACCGGCCAGGTAAAAGAAGATGTAATTTCACGATTAGGTGAATTAGGAATCAGAATCAAAAATGGTGAGATTTTATTTGACACTTCACTGTTAAATCATAAAGAAATTCTATCAGATCAGGCTGATTTTGAGTTTTATACAATGGATGGTAATTTGAGAAGAATATCGTTGGAACAAAAACAGTTGGCGTTAACCTTTTGCCAGGTTCCGATTGTATATACTGATGCAAAAGAAGATCATATTATCATCACCTTTACAAATCACGAACAGATAACCATCCCGGGAAATACGTTGACCAAAGAGATCAGCGAACAAATTTTTAAGCGTAATGGAGAAATTAAACAGCTCGATGTGCTGAAAAATAACCTTAATGGTAATTAAAACTTTGCTCAGATGAAACGATTTCAATTAAACATTTCCATAGTATTTATATTAGCAAGCATAGTTGCTTGCAATCCTTCAAAAACTGAAGATAATACAAGTACACAAATCAATACTTTACAGCAAAAAAAGGAAGATTTGTTAGGTGGAGTTTCGAAAGCAGTGTGTTATTCCGGCTTTAGATCGGGCCAACACCCGGATAGAGGTGATGGAGCCGTAAATCCAACTTATGGTCAGGTGTTGGAAGATCTTCAGATTCTTTCTCATAATTCGAATTTCAAGCTCATCCGTGTTTATGATAGCGGGGAAAATTCTGAAATGGTTTTGAAAGTGATTAAAGAAAATAACATCGATATTAAAGTGTTGTTGGGAATATGGTTACAAGCAGAGTTAAGCAATCATGAAACCTGCGAATGGTTGACAGAGCCAATTTCTGAAGAAACATTGAGAATAAATAAAAATCTTAATCAGGAAGAAATTATAAAGGGTATTGGTTTGGCTAATTTATATCCTGAAATAGTAGTAGCAGTTAATGTAGGCAACGAAGCCTTAGTTGATTGGAATGATCATAAGGTAGATGTTGATACGATTATTTCCTATGTAAAACAGGTAAAATCAGTAATTAATCAACCGGTTACAGTAGCGGATAATTATAAATGGTGGGCCGATCATGGCACCGAATTAGCCAAAGTTTGCGATTTTGTTTCTATCCATACGTATCCGGTCTGGGAAGGAAAAGATATTAACGAAGGCATGTCGTACACTATTGAAAATATGGAAGAAGTACGAAAAGCTTTACCTAACTCACAACTGGTAATTACCGAAGCAGGCTGGGCTACCATTGCATCTGAATTCGGAGAAAGAGCAAGTGAAGAAAAGCAGATGCAATACTACAACGAAATAATGGATTGGGCTAAAAAAATGAATATTACAACCTTTTTCTTCGAGGCATTTGATGAGGATTGGAAAGGAGATCCAAACAATCCGTTAGGTGCAGAAAAACACTGGGGTTTATTTACAGTCGATAGAAAGCCGAAAAAGGTAATGCATAATCTTTATCCACACTTAACAGAATAAAAAATGAGTAAAATAGGAACGAAGTTATCAATAAAAGAAAAACTAGGTTACGGATTGGGCGATACTGCTTCTCACTTTGTTTGGGATATGGTAGGTTTCTGGATACTTATTTTTTATACCGATACATTTGGGATTTCTGCAGCAGCAGCCGGAACGATTATGCTCATTGCCCGTTTTTGGGATATGATAAGCGATCCGATCATGGGAATTATTTCGGATAGAACGAAAACACGCTGGGGAAAGTTCCGACCTTATATTTTATGGATGGCTTTACCTTATAGTATTTTGGCGATTTTAACCTTTACTACACCTGATTTTGAATATACTGGAAAAATAATCTGGGCAGGAACAACCTACTTTTTGTTGATGACCGTTTTCACAGCTATTAATTTGCCCTATTCATCATTAGGTGCGGTAATGACAGCAGATTCTTATGAGCGAGCAGGATTAAATTCATACCGGTTTATATTTGCATTTGCTGGCCAGCTAATTGTTTCCGGAACAGCACTAACACTTGCAAAATTCTTTGGTAATGGAAATGATGCTAAGGGATACCAAATAACCTTGGTTCTCTTTTCAGTAATCAGCTTTATTCTATTCATGATCACATTTAGTTCTACAAAAGAGAGGGTTCTTCCTCCTAATGAACAGCAGAAAGATTTAAAAGAAGATTTAAAAAATCTGTTTAAAAATCGACCATGGGTAATCCTGTTTTTTGTTGGTATTATTTCGTTCATAATGTTCGCTGTTCAGAATCTTTCTATTGCCTACTATTTTAAGTATTATGTTGGAAAAGCAGAAAGTGTTCAATTGTTTAATGTAATTGGTACTATAGCTTTAATTGTTGCAATTCCTTTTTCAAAAGGATTAGCACAAAGATTCGGAAAGAAAAATGTTTTTCTCGCAAGTTCTTTGATTTCGGGATTATTCTTTATGCTACTGTATATTCCAGGTGAAAAAGACATCATATCCATTTATGTTTTGAATATTCTTGCAAAAATGTCGTACGCTCCTGCGGTACCTTTACTTTGGACTATGTTAGCCGATACAGCCGATTATTCAGAATGGAAAAGTGGAAGAAGAGCAACTGGTCTGGTATTTTCTGCAGCAACTTTTGCGCAAAAAGCAGGCTGGGGAATAGGAGGAGCCTTGGCAGGATGGCTGCTTGTATTATTCAATTTTGTTCCAAATGTAGAGCAAACTCCTACAGCAATTACCGGAATTAAACTAATGATATCAGTTATTCCAGGCATTCTATACATGACATGTGCCATTTTCTTATTTTTCTATACTATTGATAAGCAAACGTGTGAAGTAATGCAGCACGATTTGGAAAAAAGAAGAGAAGAATAAAATAAACTTAATTTTTGCCGGGAAGCTTAGTTTGGAGTAAACATAATAAATTGAAAATCATTATATTTGATTATGTAAGTTTGTTGTTAACTGTTTAAATCTTTTAATCATGAACCAGAATTTTGCTACCATCGATTTTATCATATTTGGAATATACGCTATTGTAATTATCGGAGTAGGTCTGTTTGTTTCCAGAACAAAGAAAGGAACTGAAAAAACTGCCGAAGATTATTTTCTTGCAGGAAAAGCTCTACCATGGTGGGCAATTGGAGCATCTTTAATTGCAGCAAACATTTCGGCAGAACAGTTTATTGGGATGTCGGGCTCGGGATTTGCAGTGGGGCTGGCTATAGCTTCCTACGAATGGATGGCTGCCATAACCTTAATAATTGTAGGTAAATATTTTCTTCCAATTTTCATCCGGCAGGGATTATATACGATCCCGCAATTTGTCGAGAAACGATTCAACACTTCACTAAAGACCATACTAGCCGTTTTCTGGATCTCACTGTTTATTTTTGTTAACCTTACTTCGGTTCTTTATTTGGGCGCAAAGGCTTTAGATACAATACTTGGCGTGGGCGATGGTACAACCATAATTCCGTTTATGTTAGGATTAGCCCTTTTTGCGGCAGCATATTCTGTTTGGGGAGGTTTATCAGCTGTGGCATGGACGGATGTTATTCAAGTAGTTTTGCTGGTTGCCGGAGGATTAGTGACAACTTTTATTGCATTACATCATGTTACTCCTGAAGGTGGCATATTTAATGGTTTTGCTCATATTTATGATGTTGCTCAGGATAAATTTCATATGATCATTAAAAGAGACAATCCAGAGTTCTCAAATTTGCCTGGAATTGCTGTGTTAATTGGTGGTATGTGGGTTGCGAATCTGTATTACTGGGGTTTTAACCAATATATTGTACAACGGGCATTAGCTGCAAAATCGTTACAGGAAGCACAAAGAGGAATTGCATTTGCAGCCTTTTTAAAGCTGTTAATTCCGTTAATCGTTGTAATTCCGGGTATTGTTGCTTACGTAATGTATACACAACATGATGGTACAACGGTAATTGAAGGCGTATCCAGCGTTTTTCAAAAATCAAGTGGTGCCATAGACTACGATAGAGCCTATCCATGGTTAATTGGCACATTTATACCTTCTGGCCTTAAAGGATTGGTAGTTGCCGCTTTATCAGCAGCTATTGTTTCATCACTGGCATCCATGCTGAACTCAACTGCTACAATTTTTACCATGGATATTTATAAACCCTATTTCAATAAAAATGCTGATAACAAGCAATTAGTAACCGTCGGTAGGGTTGCCGTATTAGTAGCATTAGCACTGGCAGTTTCGGTAGCAAACTCTTTAGGTTCAATACCTCAAATGTTTCAGTATATTCAGGAGTACACCGGGCTTGTGAGTCCTGGAATTCTTGGTGTATTTTTGATGGGATTATTCTGGAAGAAGACTTCGGTTAAAGGAGCTATAGCAGGAATTTTGTCATCTATTCCGGTAGCTTTAATCTTAAAATTTTTACCTATTTCTATGCCATTTCTGGATCAAATGTTATATACACTGCTCATTACCATAGTTATAATCATGGGTGTTTCACTAAGAAGTGGAAAGTTGGACGATGATCCAAAAGCAATACCATTGCATGGAGTAAATTTCATTACAGGTAAGCGATTTAATATCAGTGCATATATTCTGCTGGTTATATTGGTGATTTTGTATACAGTTTTCTGGTAAATAAGAAAGTATAAGTGAAGAAAATAAACTGGGGCATAATAGGATTAGGTAAAATTGCCAATCGATTTGCGAACGATATAACATTATCTAAAAATGCAATTTTATATGCTGTAGCATCCAGAGATAGAGATAGAGCAAAAGCTTTTAGTCAGAAATATAATGTGGCTAAAATTTTTGATTCTTACGAGGAGTTACTAAAAGATCCGGATATAGATATTGTTTATATTGCCACACCGCATACGTTTCATTTTGAACATGCCATGATGAGCTTCAAGCATGGAAAACATGTACTGGTGGAAAAACCAATGGGAATGAATGCTGAAGAAGTTACTGCAATGATTCATGAAGCAAAAGCCAGAAATTTATTTCTGATGGAAGGTATCTGGACCCGTTTTATACCTGCAACCGAAAAATTGATTGAGCTTCTTGCTCAAAATATTATTGGTGATATTATTTCAGTAAAAGCAGATTTTGGATTTAAAGCGGATTTTGATCCAAAGAGCAGAATCTATAATAAAAACTTAGGCGGAGGATCGCTTCTCGATATTGGTATTTATCCCATTTATTTAAGTTTGCTTGTTCTGGGAATTCCTGCAGATATTAAAGCTATAGCTCGAATGGCAGAAACAGAAGTGGATAGCTATTGCGCTATGTTGTTTGATTATGCGAACTGTGCCAAGGCAATGCTTGAATCTACAACGGAAGCTGATACACCTATCGAAGGTTATATTTATGGAACTAAAGGCTACATCAAATTACATCGAAGATTTCATCATGCAAAAACAATATCGGTGCATTTAAGTGGCAAAGAAGAAGAAATATACCATATGGAATACCAGGGAGAGGGGCTTTTATATGAAATTGAAGAAGTCAATCAATGTATATTAAATAACCAAACAGAAAGCAAAAAGCTTCCGCTATCGACAAGTTTCAACTTAATTCAAATTATTGATCGGGTAAAAGAGAAGATAGGATTAAATTATCTCTAGTTATCTACATCTCTAAATTTTATGGTAATTATATTATTGAGGAAGCGATTTTAAAATGATATCATGAATTCTTTCTTTTACTCCTATAATGTTAATTGAGCTGGAGTTTTTATCAACATCAATTTCTAAATTGAAGATATTAATTCCAATAACCTGCCATCCACAAAGCGAAATAATATTTACAATAAAGTGTTTTGTATCCTTCAACATAATATTTTCTTTTTGAGATAGTTTAATGATTTTATTTTCAAATTCTTTAAAAAACAGAATGATAGGTTTAAGCTCCGAGTTTATCTTTTCAAAATTTTGGTTGTATTCATTAATGATAAATGACATTAGGTTTTTATTGTCTTTGAACAATAGGAGAATATTATATATAAAATGATCTATTAGCTCAAAAAAATCAAGATCTTTGGTTAGAACTGGAGTTATTCGTTTAACAACCATATCAATACTATCATTTACTACGATTTTAAACAAATGCTCTTTAGTTCTGAAATAATAATGTAACAGTGATTTACTAACTTCTGCATCTTTCGCAATTTCAGTTACTCGGGCTCCATTAAAGCCTTTTTCGTAGAAAACTTTTTTTGCTGACTTTTTAATTTTATCAACTGTATAATCTAAATATATCATATGCTGGCTATTAAAATTCGTAGTTTTGATCTTTTACAAGATAGTTTAAGGCATTTCATCTTAATCATTGGATTTTTTCAAAAGTTCCAGATCAATAATCATCTCGTTTATATATTGCTCATCTTGCATTAACAATCTAAATTCAGTTAGCATTTTGTTTACAAGTAAATTTGTTGATGTTTTAGTTTTAAACGTGTTATTCTTTTTACCTGATTCTATTAAACGTGTTAGGTAATTCTCAATCGTATTTCTCATACGTATGATTGATTTCCTTACCTTGCTATTTTTTCCCTTTAACCTTCTGTCAAAAATAATAGAGAGGTAATAAGGTTTTTGTAAGAATACATTATATAAGCTTTTAAAAAATGTATCAAATTCCATGGCTGGTGTCTTGCTTTGATTGCCTATTTCATAAATAAATTCTTCCAAGTCATCTTCAAAACTTCTAAAAACCATTAGAAGAATATCTTCATCTGTTGTAAAAACTTTATAAAGTTCGTTTTTATCTATACGTAATGAATTCGCCAGCTCTTCAATTGTTAGGGCTTCTATCCCTGAATTCATTATGATATGTATAGATTTTCCGGTAATGTCTTTCATTTTATCTTCCATAATACTTAGTTACTTCTTATATCTCTGCTTATTGTAATCGTTCCCAAATAATTGTTTTGCTAAAAAATAGTTTACTCCCTTTAGCCTCAAGTGTTTTTCCGTTAATTTTAAGTATGGTTAAGTCAAGAGTCAATCCTTTCTGGGGAGCATAAATAGTTCCATTGATCCATCTATCAGTCTTTTGATCGTATTGTAAATCGGAAATAATTATCTTACCTATTAAATTATCGTTACGTTTAGATTGATCAGGATTATGTATGTCTTTTTCCTGGCCATCATTAAAGCCATAGATTTCGGTTATTTTACCATAGAATTTATTTCCTTTTTTAAATATTTCTATTTCAAGATTATCTGGTAGTAACCAGATACCTAATATTTTATCTTCTTGTTTTAAACTGTAACCTGTTGAAACGGTTAAACTTGAAATAAGTAGTAAGAAAAATAGTTTTGAAATGTTTGATTTCTGTTTCATATTTTTAATTGTAATGATTTGCATAATATTGAGTAGGTTAAAATCTTATTACTTCTGTCATAATGCCTAATCTGATGACATGGACTGTGTTTGAGAAGTAAATATTATAATAATCTATACCATGGTAGTACTGAATAAAAAGTACTATATCTTCAAAAAAATTAGGATGGTAAGTGAACGTTCCGGAGAATGTAAGTCGGTCAATATCCAAAAAGTCATGTTGATCCATTTTACCAAACAGCCAGTTTAGTTCCGCTTTAAGAGAAATGTTCGCTTTTTGGGATTTGTTGAGTTGGTCGGTACTATTAAGTTTAAAAATGTATAATAAATTGTTCCATCGGTAAAAACTATACCTCCCGTCGAGCTCATCGGCAGATAGGATAGGAGGATGTATTTCTACAGATGTTCTGAGCATTCTAACTGCGTTAAATCTTGTATTTAAATCTGTTTTAATGAGTCCTAACTCAAAATAGTTGGTGGAGAAGTTTCCCGATTTAAAATTGATTTCACCATTTTCTTTATAGAATTCATCCTGTTGTCCATTGGAGTGGTGTGCCAATCGTCCAAATAAATTAAGGCTCTTATACTTATTCTGATTATATACAGACCAATATAATGTAGTTTGGGGTATATAACTTGGCGTTCGTACAGGGAAAGATTCTTCCTGGTACATTCTTAATATAACCTGTGGGGTTAATACTCCAAGTAACCTTGAATCATCACTTACCCGTATATAAAAACTAGGGATAAGATTTGCTTCAAACCACAAGTGTTCTATTTGCCCAATTCCTTCAAGAATTGTTGCATAACTATTCCCTTGATGAGCTTGAGCAACAGTAGTTAAAGGAATTTGTATAATACTGTCATTCTCCTCTGATCCTATAAGTTCAAAATGAATTGAGAAGACAAGAAAGATAATAACAATTTTTCTTTTGATGCTCATATCAGTAATAAATTACGATTCCTAATCCTAAACTAAATATATCTTCTAATGGGATAGAAGAGTTAGAGAATTTGCTGGTCAAGTAAACTCCTCGGGTTACAATTCGGTAATAAAAACCTATTTCCGAGAAGTTTTGATCGGGTTTTTTATATCGATAATTAAGCTGTCCTTCAATGAATAATCCGCCAGTTCTTCCGGGATACCACCAATAATAATCTTCAGGATAATGATCGGGTAACGTGAGATAATATTCCTCACCAAATGTATGATGAATAAAAATGCCAATATTTAGTGGGTAATACTTGACCTTATGCGTGAGATCAAGTTTAAAAGGCTTTCCAGAAATTTGCAGACTAACACTATGAAGATCCTCTTCTGAATGCCATTGGGGCACATATCCATAAAAATAGCTTAAATCTACACGATTATTGAAAAAGTCATAACCAAATCCCGCTGACAGGAAACCAATACCTCCTGCAAATTGAACTTTATAATGATTGGGATAAAAAGTTTTTAACCAATTGGAATTGGGCTCTTTACCCAGAGAATTTAAAGGAATCAAAGCAAAAATTACTGAAATAATAAATGCAATGAAGCTTCTTTTTAATAACGTTATATGTTTAAAAATTAATAACATCTACTTTAAATTCATTTTCAAAAATTTTCACCAAAACAAACTTGTTTTTTTCTGCACTTGCTGTATTCAAAAATGGTATTCCATCTGAGTAGGGTTGAGATAAATTGAAACTGTGCAAATGTCCGTGTGTAACAAATAGGACATTATCATTCTCATGCAGGGTATTCATGAATTCTTCTTTAAGAGCCGGATCAAAATCACCATCATAAGGAGGTGCATGAAATACAACAATAGCTTTTTCAAAGTTATCATCAGGTTTAATTTCTTGCTTGAGCCAGTTTATTTCAGGAACATTGCCATTGAATTCAAATTCGCGGCTATTCGTGTTCATGAATATAAATTTGAATGAGCTATATATAAATGAGAAGTTGAAATCGCCAAACATTTCCTGGTAACTATCTTCACCATTACTAACCAGGTCATGATTTCCAACAACTACAAAGTAAGGGGCATTTAATTCTGAAAACAGCATGTTGCTCCAGTGGTATTGCTTCGGGATACCATAGTCAGTAAAGTCACCCGTGTGGATTAAAAAATCGATATTGTATTCTGTATTGATTTTAGCTACCATATCTTCTATTTCATCGTAAAAACGATGACTATCGCCGGTTAAGGCAATTGTTAAAGTATCTGACACACTTAAAGAAGATAGTTTTGAGATGTTTTTCAGAGTGAGGTTTGTTTCATGATCTTCAAAATCTATTGCATAAGGAGAGTACTCAAATACATCGTCGCAAGAGTAAATGAGTATTCCAAAAATAAGTGCTGTCAGATACTTTTTCATTATAAAAGGGTTAAAAACTGTATTTCATCTTTACAAAAACCATATCATTCTTATCATACTGACCAAATCTGCCTTCGCTGTTACCAATAAATAAGTTAGCCCCGGCCAATACTTCAAGACCATCAGATATACTATAAGTTAATTTCGGACGTATTAAGGCATCTTCGTTATTTAGCCCTATGTATGAGAACAATTCTAGTGTCAGTGTTTCACGGAAAAATGTTTCGTTGACTAGAAAGGTCATCGTATTTTCGAACTCATCATTAATGATATCATCAGTATAATCTAAAATATATTCCTGAATAAACTGCACACTCATAGATATATCAAAGAGTGAAAAATCATAGCCTAACAAGTAGTGCAGGTAATCTTTTTGAAGTAAACCTTCATTGTATGAAATATTGGATATTGTAAAATATTTATCCATATAATATGCCGCTTCACCTCTTAAAACGGTTCCACCCAAACTGGTTGAAAAGCTACCACCAGAAACCCCTAGTCTGTGATACTCAGGTTTTATTTGAATTCCCATAGAATTTGTAGTGGTATCCATTTGTGGGATTTTGTGCGCTGTGAAATCATCATCCCACATGTAGCCTGCCATTAATTCGAAATCAATTGCCGAAGATAACCTGGAGTATTTTAAGAATACCTCACTATTTTCAAGGTTGCTGTTTACCTCTTTAGCTTCTGCAAAGCTTATATTCGAGTCCTGGTTTAGTAAATTAGGATACCATATCGAGCTTTGTTCTGGCAGTTTTGTTTCTGTAAATACAGGAATCCAAACAAACTCAAATGAGCTGTTTTGTATATAATAATCAACCTTAAGTGCATTTACTCCCATTCTTATTTCTTCAAAGTCTGGCAATAAAAACTCACTTAAATCTTTTGGTGAAACAATATCTGTTATAAAGGCTCCGTCTGCTTTTCCCCAGATAATCTGCTGCCGACCAAAACGAATGTCGAAACGATCAAAATAGAGATCCAAATATGCTTCTCTAATTCCAAAATCAATATCACGGTCAAAGTATTGATAAACATAGGGGTTTGCTTTAAACGCTATATTCCCTTTTGATCCCGTTATATCTAAATTTAACGTATTTTGAACTATCGAAAAGTCATTTGATCCGGTGGTAAGCATTCCGGTGTAGTTTCTTACATAGCCGGAAATATCGGGTTCTTGTGCGCTAAGATTAGTTAGCAGAACAAAAATACCTGATACCAGAAATACCATATATTTATTTATCCTTTTCATATCCTTAGTTTTAAGGTGAAGGGAGACCCGAAAATTGAAAATTATACTCGACATATCACTCACTATATGAAAAGATAGGTCTCCTTTCACCTGTTAAACCCAAACTATAACCTAAAGTCCTCTTGTCATTGTTCGTTCTGTAAATTTGTTATTATCTATTCCAATATCAACCTGAATATTGCTTAATATCATTTTAGTAGTATGATCATCCTGGATATTTTTCATTACTGTGTTAGAAATAATCCAGTAGTCCTTAATTTTTTCATATTTTTTAACAGTCAGGATTTTAAGCAGATCACCATCTTCATCATAAAATTCCTTTTTCAGACCGATCCAGATGTCTTTTATAACCCAGGTAATAGTTTTTGAATACATATAGTCTTCATCTTTTGGGGTACTCTCAACAACATAGCATTGCTGCCCATCAATGGTTTCTTCACGCAGTAATTTGTGGGTATCCTCATCCGGATGCCTGTCTCCCAAATCGTCATAGGTAAAATCCGATCCCATAAAATAATCGTCTTTGCTATCGCTTGAGATACGTTTCACCTTTTTTAAAGCGGGTAGATAAATCCATTGATCATCATCCCTAGAGGCATCATCGTAACTCCAGTTCATAAATGATGTGTTTTTAACATCGGCAGGTGATAAAAAGAACATGATACTTTTTTCTTCCTTGCCAAAATCTTTTGAGAACTGCTTAATCTTTCTAATTCTCTCATTATCTCGGGAGTCAATTAAGTGCATACTTAGTTCTGATGTGCCATCGGAACCAGTAGATCTGTAGTAAACATTTTCAATAATTTTTTGCCCTGTTAAGTTTTGGGCCATACTTTCGTTACCAACCATTGCTACCAGCAATAGAAAGGTTGCAAATTTTAAGTTTTTCATAATTTCTATTCTTTTTGTTTTTATGTTTTCTTTACTTTTTAACTTATTCGTCATAGATTCTTTATGATCATATTGAGTGCATAGTACTTTTAGTTTCACAGGTTCTGCTTTTACCTCATTTGTTAAGAGCAAGCCGGAAAAGATTATGATAATTAAAATGATATGCATAACTCTATTTTTTCTTTTTAAAAAATACTTTTGAATAGTTCAGGATAACCAGCAGAATGGTAAGTGTTCCTAAAAATGAGGTAAACATGTTCAATGATATCAGTGCTCCTAATTCTCTATTAGGAGGAAATACAGAGAACAACAATACCATAAATCCTGCAATGACTACAATAGCGTTAAATGAAATGGCACGTCCTGAATGATACATGGTATACTGTGCTGTTTTAAGTGGGTTAAAACCTTTGCTTACGTTCAGCCTATATTGTTCTACAAAATGCACTGCATAGTCAATTCCGATACCTATAGCTATACTTGATAAGAGGGCTGTTGTTGTGCTCAATGGAATGTTTAAAGCTCCCATTAATCCAAAACTTATGAATGCTGTAAGTATTAAAGGTACTGTTGCAGCCAAACCAACGATTATTTTTCTAAACATGATAGAAAGCAGTACCATTACAATCAGTAATGAGAGGATAAGGCTTGAAATTTGGCCTTCAAGTATTAGGTCTGTAAAAACTAATGCTTTGTAGCCAGATCCGGCATAGTTTACATCTACACCTAATTCGTTGAATCTGTCTTCATACTGCTCAATAATCTTTATAGCGGATCGAATGGATTTTGAGTCATCACTTTTTAGTTGAATGTTAACATTCAGCTTAGAATAATCGTAGTTAACAACCTTCCAGAGGTTATCCGGATCTCCAGACATCTCGTAGAGCAATAAGTATTGAGCATTTAGGTCTTTCGAATTTGGAATGGTATTATAATCTTCACGGTCGGCATGCATTACCTTATTCATTCTGCGCAAATAATCAGCAAGAGAAAATGAATCACCAACTACATCCAGACTATCTTCTATGTTTTTTTGAAGTAAATCAACCAATCGAAGTGTTTCTGGATCTTTGAACTGATCTTTTTGTTTAGCTTCCAGTATTAAATTGATATTGGAAGTACCTCCAAACTTTTCATTGATAAAGGCATCTGTTAATACAATCTCACTATCTTTTTCGAATTTGTCCAGAAAACTGGAGTTAATCCAGATCTTTTGCATACCCACTATTGAAATGAGTATAATAAATACTGTAATATAAACCGATACAATCTTATGCCTTAGAAGAAATGCAGCAATTCGATAAGCAAAATTATCGTTTGATTCTTTTGACTCTTTAATGCTTTTTGACGCTTTAGGTAAACCAAAGATCATTAAACCAGCCGGAATGAATACCAAAGAAAATAACATAGCGCCCATAACTCCGAATGCTGTAAATAATCCAAAATATTTAATCGGATAGACCTGCGAAGTTAAAAGAGACACAAAACCAACCGCTGTGGTTATAGAGGTCATGATAACCGGCGAAGCCATGTGATTAATCATGTTCTTAATTGCATCCTTTTTGCTAACTCCCGGATTCTGACTAATATGCAATTGCAAGTGATTGAACAGGTGTATTCCATCAGCAACACCAATAGCAATTAACATCACAGGAATCATGGTAGATACTGAATAGATGGGAATATTTAACCAGGCCATTAACCCAAAAGTCCAAAGCGTACTTATGATTACCACAAAGAAAGTTAATAAGGTACCTTTCACACTTCGTAGTAATAAAAACAATACAATGAGTATAACTACGATTACTATTGGAACCATTTTTTGCATGTCTTTCGGTGCTAAGTAGGCAAGGGTTCCTTCAACGATCGGTGTTCCTGCCACATATAATGTGTGTTCATCATCTTCGTATGAATGACTGATATCAAGAATTCTTTGGTAGAACTCTTGCGAAAAAACATCATCATGAATATTGGCGACAACTAGTGTTACGGTTTCATCGTCAGAGACTAACCGAAGATCAACCATTTCATTTGACCTAACATTTTCGGCTAATAGATAAATTTTTTCATTTGATTTAGGTGTTTTTTTATAAAAAGCTTTAACGTCCAAACCTTCCTCTGTACCTACAATATTATCGGCAGTGTAGAGAGAAGTAACATCGTCTTTTTCTATTTCTGGAAGCTTTTGAAGCTCCTTAGTCAGGTCTTTGACTTTTTTTAATGTGTTACTATTATAAACACCTTCTTTATTCTCAATAGCGATAATAATACCATCTTTAATATTAAAAATATCTTCAGCTTCGTCGCTATAGATAAATGCCGGATGATTTTTTGGCATGTATTCGTCCAAATCTGTTTCCATGGTTGTATTTGTTTTCATCCAGTAAAAAGTAAATACCGATATAAGCACGATTAAAATCATGGATAGCCAACTATAATTTAATAGCCAATTTAAAATTCGTTTCATTGTTTTTTTTATTTAAGTTAGTTAATATTCACTTACGTCATATATAAAAAAAATTACTGTTTGATCAGATCAAAAAAATTGATTAATAAATCTTCTCCTCTTAACAAAAGGTTGTCTTTTGACTTATTGTTACGCCAGTCTTTTACTAATAATCTCATGGCACCAGAAATGTAAAATGTGAGATATTCGCTGCTGATATCATCTCTAAACAGTTTATTTGTTTGTCCTTCCTTGATAATATTATCAATGTATTCCTGGTTATTCTTCATAATTGTGTTAACAAGTCCGGTTAATTTTTCATCATTTTGAAAAATCTCTTCTGAAAATATAACCGCTACAATAGATGGTCTTTGTTGAAATACTGTTAACATTTTACTAAAAAAATCGACAATTTTTTCCTTAGGATTCATTTCACTATCAGTTTTAAAGAAATTGATACTTTCTTGTTCGAAAGACTTTAGGATAGCCAATAAGATGTTGGTTTTACTATCAAAATGTCTATAGATTGCAGCTTCAGAAATGCCTATTTCCTTGGATAGGTTTTTTATGGTTAAACCTTGTATTCCTTTACTTGCAATTATTTCTACCGAAGCTGTTAATATTTCAATTTGTCTATCTGAAAACATAATTATGTAAGTTAGTATTCACTTACAAAGATAAGATGAGATTTTTTATTTGTCAAATTTTTTTTGACTTTTTTTTAATATGTAATTGTAAGTAACAGAAAATCAGCAATAAAAATTTAACCATTTGGTTAGTTATTTATAAAATTTATCATTATTCAAATTTTAATTATATAAATTAGGAAAAAAGGTACTATTATGCTTGATTTGTAAAATTGAATTTTTAAATATGAAACCACAAAAGAATAAAAGTAAAAACTTAAAGAGATATCATAGGTGGCCAGGATTAATAATTTCCATTATTTTAATTTATTATGCTATTACAGGAATCTTAATGAATCACCGGGAGATTATTTCTAGTATTAATATTAGTAGGACACTCTTACCAGAAAATTATAAATATAACAACTGGAATCAATCATCATTAAAAGGAAGTCTTAAGATTTCGAGAGATAGTTTATTGTTGTTTGGCAATATTGGAGTTTGGCTTACAGATTCTACGTACAATTATTTTACTGATTTTAACCGTGGATTTCCAAATGGGATGGATAATCGAAAAATATTTGATCTGCATTTAACCGAGAATAACAATTTATATGCTGCTACATTATTTGGATTGTACTGTTTCGATTGGGAAGGAGAACGATGGCAGAAGATAAAACTTGATGTAAAGATAAAACGTTTTGTTGCTGTAATTAGTAGAAACGATAGTGTAATTGCAATGAACCGTTCATGCCTATTTATGGGAGTTGATGCAGGTAGCCAAACAAATTTTGAAAAAATAGAACTAAAAGCCCCTCTGGGATATAAAAAGGATGTTGGGCTGTTCGAGACTATATGGCAAATACATTCGGGTGAGATTTTTGGTCTTCCGGGTAAATTGTTTGTTGATTTTTTAGGAGTTCTGGTTTTTATTCTTTCGGTATCGGGTATAATCTATTTCTTTTTCCCTGGAATCATAAAAAGGCGTAAAAGGAAAGAAAAGAAAGTAGATAAATTGGTTTCAACAAATAAGTTGTACTTTAAATGGCATAATAAAATTGGATCATGGTTTTTCATATTTTTTATTATTCTTGCCTTAACAGGGATGTTTTTGCGTCCTCCATTATTAATACCAATAGCTAATTCAAGAATTCCAGCCATTAAATTCACACATTTAGATCAGCCTAATCCCTGGTATGATGATTTAAGAGGTATATTATACGATAAAGAAAAAGACCTATTTGTTTTAGCAGGATATAATGGATTATATGAATTGAAGACCTTGACATCTACTCCGATTTTATATCAGTCCCAACCACCGGTTAGCGTTATGGGCATAAATGTACTGGAAAAGTATGATGAAAAAAGTTACCTGATTGGTTCGTTCAGTGGTTTATTTTTATGGAATCCCAATAGTTGTATGATATATAATTTTATAACCGGAAAACCTTATCAAGGATCATCAGGAGGGCAGCCTTTTGGTGCGTATGCAATAGCAGGAATGATAAAAACTAACGATCTATATATAATTGATTATGATAAGGGAGTTTTAGCATTACGCAATTCACAATCATTTCCTAAAATGCCTGAAAATATTATCGAAAATTCACCTATATCGTTATGGAACTTTGCATTAGAAGTGCATACAGGAAGAATATTCAGTTTTGTCTTGAGTTATTTTTATATTTTGATTGTACCATTATCTGGAATAGTTTCAATAGTGGTTATTATAAGTGGATATCTTATTTGGAGAAGGAGAAAAAGAACAAAGAAATAAACCTTTTAAACTTATTTATATGAACTGCGATATTTAAAAGTTAAATTCTTTAAGACAGAAATCATAAACATTCTTAAGATATAAAAGGTTCTCTCAAGTATAAGCTGATCCTTATATGAAACGATTTGTCATAAGATTCAAATGCTTTATATTTATCTGAACATACAGTGCAAGTAATAATTTTAGCAGGACATCTGTATTTTGTAGGTGGTTCAAAATCAAGATTATGTCTGTTTAAATGATTATTCAAATAACCGGTACAACCGGTATATGTGGTTCTATCTGAACATCTTAGAATATTAACATAATGAGTTGATTTTTCAGAAGGCTGTCTGTTACAAGACTTCTGATTAATTGCTCTAAAGCGGTTCTGTAAGTATGTTCGCTGGAAATTCCTGTTTTGAATCTTTTGTTAATAGTTTCAATATATAATTGAGTATTTATAAGGGTTAATTTTCAAGGTAATTTTTATTTATTTAAATAATTTCTTCTTGTATTGTAATGCAGTAAGTATGCTCTTTTCGTTTTATCATCTAAAAATGAATGATTAATCAATTCTTCTACCTTTGGTTGTTTCTCAAGAAATGGAGCTAGTATTTTATCTATTCTACTTTCTTTAATTTCCATTCGTTTGGCTAATTCTTTAAAATCTTCCACATTCGCATGGTTATTTATTTTATATGCACCCGATTTGAAATCATCTTTAAATAAACCATGGTCCAAAGCAAAATCTGTGTCGTCCACATGGATTCTGGTATTTATTAGGTCATATGCTGGACTTAATAAATAATCACCATTAGGCGATTCCAACAATGAAAAGTTCTTTAAATGTGCATCACCATTAGAAAACAGGTAATTAAATATGATTAAAGTAAAAAGTTTTTCCGCTTCAACCAGGTAAGCTGGCACATATTTTTTAAGCAGTTCAAAAACTTCCTCATAGCTGTAATTATATTTAAAATCAGTACCTGCATTTTCTTCTGTTTTTCCTGCTAATGAAGCAAAATCTTCTTTTCCCCACTTGACCCGATAGCTATTGGGATCGTCTTTCATATCAAATCTTTTAGTTATATAGGCAGGTTTACCATCCTTAAAAAAGATTAATGCGTTTTCAGCAGTATAAATGCCATAAACCTGTTGTGCAATTTGCATGGTTAAATGTTCATTAGCTGGTACCTGGTCAACCTTTTTTAAGTCTCTTGGAATAGGTTTTAATATATAATTTCCCTGTTCTCCTTGTTCTGTAAGTCGTAACTTATTTTTATCTAATATAACTGACATCTTTTCCTGAACACCTGATATTGATATTCGCTTTCGATTATCGACAAACTTACTATCATCTTCTTCATCTGTTTGCGGAGAATTATATGGTAAAATATGGCTTACTGATTTTCCGTTAAAAACCCTGCGTAAACAAGTTCTGCTATAGGTATTATTACCTTTAGCTAATGTTCCCGGACAATATTTTATTTCATCTAACTTCATTATTCTTTATCAGGTTTGAATGTTATTGCTCCAACAGTATCG
This sequence comes from Bacteroidota bacterium, assembly GCA_020444275.1. Taxonomy (GTDB): domain Bacteria; phylum Bacteroidota; class Bacteroidia; order Bacteroidales; family UBA12077; genus UBA12077. Next base: position 382,196 of record JAHLLG010000002.1, read on the forward strand.
TATTTTGCTGTTTCCATAAGTAATCCGAAGTAATCCTTTTCATCAATTTTCAATTGCCTGCTTTGTAATTTTCTATTTACTCCTTCCGATAGCATATTAAAAAAGAATGGAAACAAAAAAGTCGATTTATATTCTTGTTGACTTTTAGGCAGGGTTAAACTAATTGCAGGTAAAGAATCATTAGAAAAATAAGAATCATTATACTTAAAAATATAGCTATTCTTATTCTCTTGAATTAATTCTCCTGCCAGTTCTTTATTTCTATATACTTTTACTTTTCGCATTTAAACTATTTTTTAACTTCTAACTTAATCTCTAATCCAAGTATATTGGTAATTTGATCTAGCAATTTAATAGTAGGATTCGCATTACCATTTTCTATTTTTTGCAATGTGCGATCGGTAATACCAGCCATCTCAGCAAGATGGATTTGTGTAATTCGTAGGTGTTTTCTACGCTCTTTTATTATTTGTCCTAATTCTTTTAGTTCCATATTTGTTATTTAGGTTGAAATTACAAAAAATTAATAATTTCACAAATCAAAACGAATTATATTTCGGTTTTTATGTAAAAATATGTCCTTTTATTTAAAAAAGCAACAAAAAGCGAATTATGTTTCGTATACTATGTAAAATGAGTTCAAGTTTGTCTCGGAATTTAAAAAAAACGAATTATAATTCGGGTTGGGTTGTATGTTTAGAGAGTGTTAAGCAAAAGAGTAAACATAACAACTTTACTCTTACTATACTATAATAAATCGACATAAAATAAAAAACCCCTTGATTTTCAAGGGGTTTACTTTGTAGTTGGCGGTCTGGACGAGACTCGAACTCGCGACCCCATGCGTGACAGGCATGTATTCTAACCAACTGAACTACCAGACCATTATTTTTGTAAGAACTTTTTGCTTGGATATCTGTGTATCCGTTTGTTTAATTGCGTTGCAAAAATAGATTAATATTTTTATCATCCAAAAGATTTGAGAAAAAAAATGCGAAAAAAATAAACTTTTTTTTAGTTGTTTTTGTAAACCTCAAAAATACTGAAATTTACACCTCCGTACTTTCTTATTTCCTTAAAGTTTTTATGTCGGCCAAAGTCTTTTTTATCACCATGTTCAAGAATTAACCAGCCTTCAGGTTTTAAAATATTCTGTTCAAAAATGAAATCAGGAATCGATTCCATCTCTTTTAAATCATAGGGTGGATCTGCAAAAACAAGATCAAATTTATTGGGGCACGATTTAACGTATCTAAAAGCATCGGATTTTATCGATCTTACATTTTCTAAACCAAGATCCTCAATGGTTTTTTTAATAAATGTTTGGTGCTTAAAATTACTTTCTATGGATACAACTGATTTACATCCTCTCGAAGCAAATTCGTAAGAAATACTTCCTGTTCCTGAAAAGAGGTCTAACACTTCCAAATCAGAAAAATCGAATGTATTACTTAAAATATTAAACAGGTTTTCTTTGGCAAAGTCTGTAGTAGGCCTTGCTCTAAAGTTCTTGGGAGGTCTAATCAACCTTCCTTTATATGTGCCGCTAACTATTCGCAAAGGTGCAAGTTAAATAGATTGGTAAAGGTGTGTGCCGGAATTTTATTGAATGTATAACTATAAGAGAACTCTCCAGGTAATTTATCAAATTTCAACTGTTTAATAAACTTGTGCAGTTGGTTGAGCAGCGAATTATTTTTTTCAATAAATCCATTTAGAAACAGCTCGGTATGTTGAGTATCTAAATTGAACTGATCAAAAACATACAGGATAAAATAAAGAATGTCGGTTTCTGTTTTGTAAACAAAGTTATTATATAAAAGGAGTTTACTGTCTTCAATAATGCAGATATCAATAAAATCTGTGTTAATATTAACAATAACTTTTTTACTTTCAGTATGATGCTTATATAATGAACGCTCAATAAATGGAATTTGCTGATTGTAATAGGTTATTGTATTGAATTGCTTACTAAAAATATTAGCTACCTGATTAGGAAGAACAAATACACTATATGCATCCACATATTTTAATTCATTATAGTGTATTTCATCTAAATCCTTCAGTTTCTGATTAAATTCGAAATAGCTTTTCAATTTGTCTTTATCGAAATAGCTATTCGGTATAAGCGTATTTTTACCCGACAGCCAAATTAATTTAACTGCTTTGAACTTATGATTTAATAACTCAGTGTTTTGTATGTATTTCTCAAGTTCGTCGAGATAATCATCAAAGATTAAATCGTTTGTAAAAGTTGTATGATGTAATGCAATATATTTTTCTCTAACCGGATCGAGTATACAAAAAGAAAGTCCATTCGGATTAACCTGAATGGACAAATAATATGATTGAGTTAAATTAATATCTAATGTTTCATCAACAAAAGCAAAATCTTGCATATTTTGATATTATTACTCCCAGTTACCGGCATTATTGTTTGGTTCAATTAAATCACCAACTTTAACACCCGGGAAGTTGTTCTGATTTTTCATTCTATCGTTAAGGTTAATAATCTCTTGCTGCTCTAATCCATGTAATAAAACATCGTTATGAACTTTAGCTTCGAATACATTAACATCTAACTTCGATACATTAAGCGTTGCTGTACCCATCTGGAATGAATCATTTTCTGTGTAAGGAACTTTCCATAATAGATCAGGATTGAAATCTTCACGTTTAAATAACGTATCCTTAATGGCTATTCTAATGGTATCTCTTTTAATTAATCCTTCCTGAACAGCAATAGCTTCGGTCCAACCTTGTGCTAAAAGCTCATCAGAAAGACTACCTTCAGCTTTTACCAGCTTCATAGAATCGTTCTTTACAAAATTTATTAAGGTATCGAAACTTGCAGTAAATTTGCCATATTCAGATTTGTATGCAATTTGCGCAGTTCTAATGTCTTTTAAACGTTGAATAGTAGCATCATACCTAACTTTTTTCTCTTTTTGAAAACGAATTGGCGCTTGTATACTTTCCCATATTGCGTAAGCTAAAACTATAATCGCAATTGCTAATACGATTTGAATTACTTTTTTCATTTTGCTTGATTTAATTTTATATGTTTGCCTGCAAATTTATAAGAAAAAATTAAATTTTAAATTTAAATAGCACTTTATTTAAAAGAAAATGTTAAAGGATCACATCAAAAATATTATTCTTGATAATTTTAGTTTTAAAGCAACAAACGATCAGGAAAATCTTATTGAGGGGTTATCCGAATTCATTTTAGATAATACTGCTGATCAGATTTTTCTTATAAAAGGTTATGCAGGTACCGGAAAAACAACAATAATAAGTGCTCTGGTAAACTCATTTAAAAAGCTACGAATTAAATCGGTGCTTATGGCACCAACCGGAAGAGCAGCTAAAGTATTATCCGCTTACTCGAAAAAAACGGCTTATACTATTCATAAAAAGATTTATCGACAAAAATCATCAAAAGATGGGTTTGGAGTTTTTGTATTAGATGCCAATTTACATTCAAATACTTTTTTTATTGTTGATGAGGCTTCTATGATATCGAATAATGCAGGTGAATCATCTGTTTTTGGTTCCGGCCGATTATTAGATGATTTAATAAGATATGTATACAATAATAAATCCTGCAAGTTAATTTTGATAGGCGATGTAGCTCAATTACCGCCGGTCAGAAATGATATTAGTCCTGCGCTAGATGCCAAAAAGCTGAGCTCATTTGGATTTGATGTTAAAGAATTTCATTTAAGAGAAGTTGTTCGTCAGCATAAGGATTCGGGTGTGTTATTCAATGCTACGAATATACGTAATATGATAGCACGGGAGAGGTTTGAGTTTCCAAAGCTTGAAGTAGACAATTTACCGGATATTGAAAAAATTTCAGGTGCCGACTTGATTGAAACCATATCGGATGCTTATGATAAAGATGGATATGAGGAAACAATGATTATAACCCGGTCGAATAAACGGGCAAATCAGTACAATAACGGCATACGAAATCAGATTTTATGGCGAGAGGAAGAAATATCGGTTGGTGATTTTTTGATGGTGGTTAAGAACAATTATTTCTGGGTTGACGATAGTATGAAAAAACACGAAACCAAAGAAAATATTGACTTTATTGCCAATGGAGATATTGCAGAGATTGTAACTATTGATAAATACCAGGAGCGATACGGATTTCGTTTTGCTGATGTGACGTTACGTTTCATCGATTATACCGATCTTGAAATTGATTGTAAGATCATTTTAGATACACTGGATATTAACACTGCAGCCTTAACATCAGAAGATAACAAAAAGTTATTTTATGAGATCATGGAAGATTATCAAAACGAGAAAACTCGTAAAAAGCAGTATGAAGGAGTGAAGAACGATCCGTTTTTTAACGCACTGCAGGTTAAGTTTGCGTATGCCATAACTTGTCATAAAGCGCAGGGCGGACAATGGAAAAATGTGTTTATCGATCATGGATATATTACCGACGAAATGATGGATAAGGAATATTTGCGTTGGTTGTATACAGCTTTTACCCGACCTACAGAAAAGTTGTATCTTGTGAATTTCAATGAAAAGTTTTTTGACGACGAGGATTAGTAGATTGTTGATTTCTTCGCACAGGTATCCGACTCCATTTGGATGGTAATGTGATCAATATTAAAATCCCGATGTAAAATATTCTCCAGCTTTATTCTTATTTTATCTGCCTGCTCAATGGATAAATCTTTATTAACCTCCACGTGGCCCTGAAAATGTACAATGTTATCGGAAAGACTCCAGGTATGAACATGATGCACATTAATTACATCTGAGTGTTTCTCTAGTTCGGCTTTTATATTTTTGATATCCAAACCTGCCGGACTTGCTTGCATTAATATTTCAATGGTTTCTTTTAATATTCCCCAGGTACCTCTTATGATAATTAAACCAATAATAATGGTTAAGAGCGGATCTACCCAGTTTACATTCCAGAAATAGATAAGTACAGAACCTATAATCACTCCAACAGACGAAAGAGTATCTCCCATAAGGTGCAGATAAGCAGCTTTAACATTTAAGTTATGCGATGAATCCTTATGTAATAAAACTACCGAAATCAGATTACCTAATAATCCGATGGTAGCCACTATGAACATGGTTGTTCCTTTAATTGGCTCCGGGTTAATAAAGCGTTCGTAGGCTTCAAAGAAAAGATAAATTGAAATTGCAATAAGCACCACGGCATTAAAAAGAGCGGCAAGAATTTCCATTCGCTTATAGCCAAACGTATTTTTATCAGTTGAATCTTTTTTCCCGATTAGCATGGCAACATAACTAATTACTATTGCCATGGTATCGCTTAAGTTGTGCACAGCATCTGAAATAAGTGCCAGACTGTTTGAAAGAATCCCACCAATAAACTCGGCAAGCGTAATTCCTGCATTTAATATAACGCTTATAAGCAGATTTTTTTTACTGGGTTCGTTATGATGGTGACCATGTGCCATATAAGATCAACATTTAATCTATGAAAAAGTTTACTAAATGCAGCGAATTATACTATTCTTGAGATTTCCATCTCCAAACTTGAATCTCAAAATTTAAACTAAGAACTAAGAACTAAAATACTTACTCTCCAATAATCTTAATCAAAAGTCGTTTCCGGCGTTTACCATCAAACTCACCATAAAATATTTGTTCCCATGGACCAAAGTCCAGTTTTCCTTCAGTAATTGCAATAACCACTTCGCGTCCCATGATGGTTCTTTTTAAATGCGCATCGGCATTATCTTCGGCGTAGTTATGCTTATATTGATCGTAAGGCTTTTCTGGAGCCAGTTTTTCAAGCCACTTCTCAAAATCATCATGTAAACCTGCTTCATCATCATTGATAAAAACGCTACTTGTAATGTGCATTGCATTTACTAAAACTAATCCTTCCTGAATACCACTTTTGGCTAATTCTTCTTCAACAACCGGTGTGATGTTTATCAGTTCTCTTCTTCTGCTGGTATTAAACCAAACTTCTTTCCTGTGTGATTTCATAATATTTCAGATTTCAGATTTCAGATTTAAAGTTTAAAATTTCAAAATTCAATTTATAAAATTTAATTGTATTAAGTAAATCGGTAAATAAAGTCTAACTCTTCATATAAACTAACAATATAACAATTCAACAGTTTAGCAATTTAACCATTTAACTATTTTACCAATTCACCAATTTACTTTTCTATTCCTAATGATTTAATGATATTATCTATCTTTTCGTTAAGCAGATGATCTATTTTTTCAAAATCCTCTCTGTTTTCTATCTTCTCTTGAACGCCAAAATAGAATTTTATTTTAGGCTCGGTGCCCGATGGCCTGATCGATATTTTTGATCCATCTTTTAAAACAAACTGAAGCACATTCGATTTAGGTAAATTAATTTCATATCTCAAATGGCTCATCTGATCTAATGTTTTTTGCTTTTCAAAGTCATGAATCAACATCACATTTGAGTCGTTTATTGTTTCAGGTGGTTTGTTTCTGAAATTATCCATCATTTGCTCAATTTCTTCTGCACCGGATTTACCTTTTTTAACCACAGAAACTAATTTTTCTTTATAAAAACCGAATTCAATATAAATATCTATAAGTTCTTCAAAAAGAGTTTTACCTTTTTCTTTAGCAAAAGCTGCAGTTTCAGCGAGCAAAGCACACGACATTACAGCATCTTTATCGCGCACAAACTCGCCTGCAAGGTAGCCATAACTCTCTTCACCTCCTCCGATAAAACTCATTGATCCTTCTTTTTGTTTAATGATATCGGCAATATATTTAAATCCGGTAAGAACATCGTAACATGCTACATCATACTTATCGGCAATATCTTTTAGTAGTTCGCTGGTAACAATCGTTTTAACAATATATTCTTTTCCTTTGAGTTTATTGTAATTTTTCCATTGCGAAATAAGATAGTTAATGAGTAATGCCGCTGCCTGGTTTCCATTTAACAATACAAACTTATTGTTGTTATCTTTAATTGCAATTCCAACTCGGTCGGCATCCGGATCGGTAGCCATAACAATATCGGCATCAATTTCTTCGGCTTTTTCCAAAGCTAACTCTAAAGCAGCTGGTTCTTCTGGATTTGGGGATTTTACGGTTGGAAAATTTCCATCCGGGGGCTTTTGTTCTTCAACAATTGTTACATTTTCAAATCCATAGTGTTTTAAAGCTTTTGGAACAAGTTCTACACCTGTACCATGAATTGGAGTATAAACAATTTTTAAATCTTTCTGATTTTTAATTATCGTTGGGTTTAATGATAACTTTTTTAATTCTTTCAGATATTCATTATCGATATGTTCACCAATAATTTCAACGTTTTTTAAGGCATCATCAAACTGAATTTCATCCACACCTTTAATCTTCTTAACTTCGGCAATGATGTTTTTATCGTGCGGACTTATGATTTGTCCTCCATCTTCCCAGTATACTTTATATCCGTTGTACTCTTTCGGATTATGCGAAGCAGTAACCACAACGCCACTTTGGCAACCTAAATGTCGTATGGCAAAAGATAGTTCGGGTGTTGGTCGTAAATCTTCAAACAGGTATACTTTTATTCCATTCGCAGAAAATACGCTGGCTGTTTTTTCTGCAAACAGTCTACTGTTATTTCTCGAATCATGCGCAATGGCAACTTTAATTTCTTTGTTACCCCAGAACTGTTCCTTCAGATAGTTGCTTAAGCCTTGCGTAGCCATACCAACTGTATAAATGTTCATACGGTTGGTTCCAACTCCCATAATACCTCTTAATCCTCCGGTACCAAAATCCAGATCTTTATAAAAAGATTCGATAAGTTCTGTTTCATCGCTTTCAAGTAGTCGATTGATTTCTTGCTTTGATTCTTCGTTTATGTTGGAGTTTAACCATATATCTGCTTTAGACCTTACCTGATCCAGTAGTTCTTTTTCTGCCATGATGTTAATTTTTAGTAATAACTATCTTGATTTAATTTTAGAAACCATAAAGTTAACAAATAGATTATTGGAAAACGAAACCTGATTTTAAATCTTGTTTAAATTCTTAAAGAATTCATCCAGGCTATCTTGCCAGTGAGGTATTTCTATATTAAAAGTTGATTTAATTTTTTGTTTATTCAAAACACTGTAAAAAGGGCGTTTAACCGGGGTAGGATAATCTTTGGATTCTATAGGATTTATAATGCACCGCGAATAACTTTTATGGGCAATTATCTTTGCAAAATCGTACCAGCTGCAAACACCTTCGTTTGAGTAATGATAAATACCCGGAACAAAACGGTTTTCACGAATGGATTGATCAACTATTTGTAAAATGGCAAGAGCTAAGTCGTATGCATAGGTAGGTGTTCCAATCTGATCAAAAACAACATTTAGCGATTCTTTTTCTTTACAAAGTCTGTGCATAGTCTTTGCAAAATTTTTCCCAAATGTTGAATAAAGCCACGATGTTCTAATTATAATAGAGTTTCCATACTCTTGAGCATATTGCTCACCTTTTAATTTTGATTTTCCATATACCGATTTAGGATTGGTCTTCATTTCTTCGGTATAAGGAATGCAACTATCACCATCAAAAACATAATCGGTTGAAACATGGATAAATTTAGCCTTTTGTTCTCGAATAGATTCAGTAATATTTTGAACACAGTTTGCATTTATTTCATAAGCAGCTTCTTTATCTGTTTCAGCGCCATCAACGTTTGTATAAGCAGCACAATTAATAATATACTTGAAATTATGATCTTCTATAAACTTTTTTAAAAATATTGAATTGGTAATATCCAATGTGTCAATATCTGTGAAAACAAAATTGACTAAATCTTTAAACTTAAATAATCCTTTTTTATGGATTGTTTTTAGTTCGCTTCCTAATTGACCGTTAGCACCTGTAACCAGAATATTAATCATACAATGAAATTAAAATTTAAAATTTTTTTCAGATTCTTGCAATGAAGGTAATACTTTATCTTTAGATGATACAATGGCATCTTCCGGATTAATCTTCCAGTCGATAGTTAATAGCGGATCATTATAATTTATACCTCGTTCCGATTCCGGATTGTAAAACTGGTCTGTTTTATACAACACAATAGCACTTGGGCTCAACACTGAGTATCCATGAGCAAATCCTTTAGGTATAAAAAATTGTTTCTTGTTTTCATCCGAGAGTTCTATAGCAAAGTGTTTGCCAAAAGTTGGTGATTTTTCGCGTATATCAATAACAACATCCAATATTTTACCTTCAATAACCCGGATTAGTTTTGATTGTGCGTATGGTTCCAGTTGGTAATGCAAGCCTCGAATTGTTCCATACGTTGATTTCGCCTGATTATCTTGTACAAAGTTGATATCACTTAGATCTCCCATCTTTGATTTATTGTAACTTTCAAAGAAATATCCCCTTGAATCTTCAAAAATTTTTGGTTGTATAATGAATAAACCTGGGAAATCTGTCGTTGTAATTTCCATATTAAATGATTTAGTTGAAGCTTTTAAATTACTGTTTTAAAATATTCAATGGTTTGAGTTAATCCATCTCTCAATTTTACTTTGGGCTCCCAGTTATCCAAAACTTTTTTGGCCAGATCAATATTTGGTTTGCGCTGAATTGGATCATCTTGAGGCAACGGTAAATGCGTGATTTTCGATTTTGAATTGGTTAAATCAATAACCTCTTTTGCCAACTCAAGCATACTAAATTCTATTGGATTTCCAAGGTTAACAGGATAATGAACGGTATCATCGGTATTCATTAGCTGAATGAAACCTTCGATTAGATCAGATACAAACTGAAAGCTTCTGGTTTGTTCACCTGTTCCATAAATTGTGATATCTTCATTTTTTAATGCCTGAACAATGAAGTTGGATACTACACGGCCATCATTAATGTTCATATGCGGACCGTAGGTGTTGAATATTCGTGCTATTTTAATATTTACACTATTCTTTTGATGATAATTAACAAAAAGTGATTCTGCGCAACGTTTTCCTTCATCATAACAAGAACGCAACCCAATAGGATTTACATTCCCCCAATAATCTTCTGTCTGTGGATGAATTAAAGGATCGCCATACACTTCGCTTGTTGAGGCCTGGAGTATCTTTCCATTTATTCGTTTTGCTAAACCTAACATATTAATAGCACCCATTACTGATGTTTTAATCGTTTTAATGGGATTGTACTGATAATGTATTGGTGATGCAGGGCAGGCTAAATTGTATATTTCATCCACTTCAATAAAATAAGGCATGGTAACATCGTGTCTTACCACTTCAAAGTATGGATTATCCATAAGATGAAGAATATTGCGTTTGGATCCGGTAAAGAAATTATCTAAACAAATTACTTCGTTACCTTCATTCAGTAATCGTTCGCACAAATGAGAACCAATAAAACCTGCTCCACCGGTTATAAGAATCTTTTTCATTATAGGTTATATAATTTATAAATCGTAAAAATAAGAAAAGCTGATGTAAATTAACACCAGCTTTCATTTATTTTAGCATAATTCATTTTAATTGCTTAATCTCTGGTATAAAGATCTCTTGTGTACACCTTATCTTTTACATCATCCAAATCAGAACATAACCTGTTACTTACAATTATATCTGACATTTTTTTAAATTCATTTAAATCTTTAATAACTCTGGAATGATAAAATTCATCTTTTGTTAACACAGGTTCATAAACCACAACTTCAACTCCTTTGGCTTTTATTCGCTTCATAATTCCTTGTATTGATGAAGCTCTGAAGTTATCTGAGTTTGTCTTCATGGTTAATCTGTAGATACCAACTACCTTAGGGTTTTTCTTTAAAATCATATCTGCTATATGATCTTTTCTTGTTCTATTAGCATCGACAATAGCACCGATAATATTATTAGGTACATCTTTATAATTGGCTCTTAGCTGTTTGGTATCCTTAGGTAAACAATAACCACCATAACCAAAAGATGGATTATTATAATGATCTCCAATTCGCGGGTCCAAACCAACACCTTCTATAATTTCTTTAGTGTTTAATCCTCTTACTTCTGCATAAGTGTCTAATTCATTAAAGAATGCAACCCTTAAAGCAAGATATGTATTTGAGAATAATTTAACAGCTTCAGCTTCTGTTGAACTTACAAAAAGTGTTTTTACATCCTTTTTTAATGCTCCTTCGACTAGCAGGTTTGCAAATAGTTCTGCTCTTTCGGATTTTTCACCTACAATTATTCTCGATGGATATAAATTATCGTAAAGCGCTTTACCTTCTCTTAAAAACTCTGGTGAGAAAATGATATTATCAATTGAAAATCTCTCCTTAACCTCTTTGGTATACCCAACAGGAACAGTTGATTTAATTATCATTACTGTATCTGGGTTTATTGAAGTAACATCCTGAATTACTCTATCAACAGTGTCTGTATTGAAATAATTCTTATCCACATCATAGTCAGTTGGAGTGGCAATAATAACGAAGTCGGCACCTTTATATGCTTCTTCTTTATCTAAAGTGGCAGTTAAATCTAACTCCTTTGTTTTAAGAAAGTCTTCTATTTCCTGATCGACAATTGGAGATATTCTGTTATTTATCTTGTCAACTTTTTCCTGGTCAATATCTAAAGCAACTACTTTGTGTTGCTGAGCCAGTAATACGGCATTGGATAATCCTACGTATCCGGTCCCTGCTATTGCTATTTTCATAATGTTCGTACTATATATTAAATGATCAGTTTATTAAAAGAGCGTACGAACTTACTAAGAAATATTTTTTTAGAGAATTTTTTTAGAAATTTTTGTTGACTTTTAATTTTCTATACCAATAATAAGTTGCCTAAAACATTATAAAATAGTATAATAAAATGATAAGTACGATAGCGTTTTTAATTCTTTCCACATTCTTAGTACAAAGTGCAAATAATTGTCTTAATAGCTTAAGACATTAAGAGCTAATTAATATCAAATTGGCATATTTGATTAATATGTGCTTTTTTTAGTATCTTTATTTTTAAATAATTAAATAAAAATTATACTTTTGCACCTTGATTTAGTCTATAAATATTGTCTAACTTACTAAAAATTAATTATTTTAAATTAAATGACTGAAAAAGAAGCGAATAAGTCTGTTGAACAGGAAGAGAATGTTGAGCAGCAAGAAAAAGAGCAAGTTGAAGAATCTAAAAAGGTTGAAGAGACTGCAAAGGTAGAAGAAAAGTCTTCAAAAAAGCCAGAAAAAAAGGATGAAAAATCTGTTGTAGAATTTGCAACTCCGGGTGACGAATTTGATTGGGATAATGTTACTGAAGAAGGAGAAGCAGCTCAAACAAAAGAAAGAGAAGAGTTTGAGAAAATGTATGATCAAACTTTATCAACAATTACCGAAAATGAAGTAATTGATGGTACTGTTGTATCAATGACCAAGCGCGAAGTTGTAATCAATATTGGTTACAAATCTGAAGGCGTTGTGAGTTTAAACGAATTTCGCTATAACCCTGATTTAAAACCAGGTGATAAAGTGGAAGTTTATGTGGAAAGTCAGGAAGACAAGGATGGTCAGTTAGTACTTTCACACAAAAAAGCAAGAGCTTTACGTTCTTGGGATCGTGTTAATGAAGCTCTTGAGAAAGATGAAATCATTAAAGGTTTTATTAAATGTCGTACAAAAGGTGGTATGATCGTAGACGTATTTGGAATCGAAGCATTCTTACCTGGTTCTCAAATTGACGTTAAGCCAATCCGTGATTACGATGTTTATGTAGAAAAAACTATGGAATTCAAGGTTGTTAAAATTAACCACGAATTCAAAAATGTTGTTGTTTCGCATAAAGCTCTTATTGAAGAAGAACTTGAACAACAAAAGAAAGAAATTATTGCAAAGCTTGAAAAAGGTCAGGTTCTTGAAGGAACTGTTAAAAATATTACTTCATACGGTGTATTTATCGACCTTGGTGGTGTTGACGGATTAATCCATATTACAGACCTTTCTTGGGGTCGTGTAAATCATCCGGAAGAGATCGTTCAATTAGATCAAAAATTGAATGTTGTAATTCTTGACTTTGATGATGATAAGAAACGTATTGCATTAGGACTAAAACAATTAACTCCACATCCTTGGGATGCTTTAGATAAAGATCTTAAGGTTGGCGATACCGTAAAAGGAAAAGTTGTTGTTTTAGCTGACTATGGTGCATTTGTTGAAATTCAACCTGGAGTTGAAGGTCTTATCCACGTTTCTGAAATGTCATGGTCTCAACACTTACGCAGTGCACAGGAATTCCTACAAGTAGGAGACGAAGTAGAAGCACAAATTCTTACTCTTGACAGAGAAGAAAGAAAAATGTCGTTAGGTATTAAACAACTTAAGACTGATCCATGGAGCAACGTTGACGAGAAATATGCTGTTGGAACTAAGCACTCAGCTACAGTTCGTAACTTTACCAACTTTGGTGTATTTGTTGAAATCGAAGAAGGAGTTGACGGACTAATTCATATTTCTGATCTTTCATGGACGAAGAAAATTAAGCACCCTGCAGAGTTTACTTCAATCGGAGAAACTATTGAAGTTGTTGTTTTAGAAATCGACAAAGAAAATCGCAGATTAAGCTTAGGACATAAACAATTAGAAGAAAATCCTTGGGATGTATTCGAATCTGTATTTACTGTAGGTTCTATCCACGAGGGTACTGTTGTTGATGTATTCGATAAAGGTGCTGTTATTGCATTACCATATGGTGTTGAAGGATTTGTAACTCCTAAACATTTAGTAAAAGAAGATGGTAATACAGCAAAAGTTGACGAAAAATTAGAATTTAAAGTAATAGAGTTTTCTAAGTCAGCAAAAAAGATTATCTTGTCTCACAGTAGAGTTTTTGAAGATGAGAAAAAAGATGCTGAAAGTGCAGAAAGAAAGAAAAACACTGCAACAAAGAATAAAGCTGTTAAGAAGATAAAATCTAACTTAGAAAAAACAACTTTAGGTGATATTTCTGAGCTAGCTTCTCTTAAAAATGAAATGGAAGAAGAGCAAAAGAAAGAGATAGCTGAAAAGAAAGCTGAGATGGACGCTAAGGAAGAAGCAAAAAAAGCTGAAACTAAAGCTAAAACCAAAGCAAAACCAAAAGCTAAGAAAGAAGAAAAGGTAGAAGAAAAAGCTGAGGAGAAGAAGGAAGAGAAGAAAGAAGCTAAGAAAGAGACCAAACCTAAAGCTGAAAAAAAGGCTGACGAAGACAAGGAAGAAAAAGCTTCTGAATAGCTCTTTTATTTAATTTAAAACAATTTACAATGGAATTTAAGATTGAAAAACTAGAAAAGTACACATTAATTCAGGTAATGGAGGAAAAGCTTGACACCAATGTTGCGCCAAGCTTGAAATCTGAACTGGTTTTGATTTCCGGAAAAGGAGAGAAAAACATTATACTTGATTTAAGTAATTGCAGATACTGCGATTCATCAGGTTTAAGTGCTATTCTTGTTGCCAATCGTCTTTGTAAAAATGCAAATGGAACATTTGTCTTAACAGGATTAAATGATGCTGTAGACAGATTAATTACCATATCGCAGTTGGATACTGTTTTAAATATTGCTTATTCGACAGAAGAAGCAGTTGATATTGTTAAAAGCGAAGAAGAAGGTCGAGATAAAAATGGTAAATAAATTCCCGTTTTAAATTGACTTTTGAATTAACAATATTAGGAAGCAGTTCTGCAGTTCCAACTTCGAAAAGAAACCTAACCGCTCATGTGCTCAATGTACATGAGCGGTTTTTTTTAATCGACTGCGGTGAGGGTACACAGATTGAAATCCGCAAAAACAAGATTCGATTTGGAAAGATCGATCATATTTTTATTAGTCATCTGCATGGCGATCATATTTTTGGATTATTTGGTTTAATTTCAACGTTTAATCTGTTAAATCGAGATAAAGATTTACACATTTATGCACATTCCGAACTGGAAAAATTCCTTAACAGACATATTGAGTATTTTGAGAAATCTTTATCGTTTAAGATTATTTACCATCATCTAAATCCGAAAAAGAATGAGGTTATATATGAAGATGAAAAGGTTACCGTGGAAACAATTCCTTTAAAGCATAGAGTGCCAACCTGCGGATTTAAATTTGCAGAGAAACCGCATTTGTATAATCTTAAAAAGAATGTTGTACAAACATATCAAATTCCTATAAGTAAAATTCAAAGTATTAGGGAAGGTGAGGATTTAATGAATGATCAGGGAGAAGTTATACCAAACCATAAATTAACTTTACCTCCTTATAAAAGTAGATCATACGCCTATTGTACAGATACGGCCTATACAGAAAAAATAATTCCAATAATACAAGAAGTTGATTTGCTTTTTCATGAGGCAACGTTTGCTAAAAACCTGAAAGAGCAGGCAAAACAAACCATGCATTCAACATCACAGCAAGCAGCTAAAATTGCTAAAATGGCGGAGGTTAAAAGGTTAATTTTGGGTCATTTTTCTGCACGTTATAAGGATGTTTCACCAATAATTAATGAAGCGAAAGAGATTTTCCCAAATACCTATGCTGCTGAGGATGGAGAAAAATATTCTATAGAATTACAAAGAACCGAAAGATCATAAAGAAAACCGGATGTTAACTTCTGATATTTTCTTCAATAATATTATCTTTGCCAAATCGAATTTGAATACCACCAAAAAAGTTTAACATGCACGAAAAAATATTGATTTTAGATTTTGGTTCACAGTATACGCAATTGATAGCCAGAAGAGTACGTGAGCAAAATGTTTATTGTGAAATTCATCCGTTTAATAAAGTTCCTGAACTGGATAATACATGGAAAGGTGTAATATTATCAGGAAGTCCGTTCTCTGTGCGAGATAAGAATGCCCCAATTCCTGATTTATCAAAAATTAAGAAATCATATCCATTACTGGGGGTTTGTTATGGAGCCCAGTTTTTAGCTCAAAATTATGGAGGTGAAGTGCTGCCTTCAAAGCATCGTGAGTATGGTAGAGCCCGACTGAATTATATCGATCAGGAAAATAAACTAATGAAAGGATTGGAAATTGATACTCAGGTTTGGATGTCGCATGGTGATACCATAACCAAAATTCCTGAAAATTACCAGGTAATTACAAGCACAAGCGATGTTAAGTTTGGTGGTTTTAAAATTATGGATGAAGAAACCTACGGTATTCAGTTTCATCCTGAGGTTTACCACACAACCCACGGTAAAAAGCTTTTAGAAAATTTCCTGGTTGATATTTGTGGATGCAAACAAGACTGGACACCATCTGCATTTGCCGATGATACGATAAAGGAATTAAAGGAAAAACTTGGAAACGATAAAGTTGTTCTTGGTCTTTCGGGTGGAGTGGACTCATCAGTGGCTGCAGTTTTATTACATAAAGCCATAGGAAAGAATCTTACCTGTATATTTGTTGATAATGGCTTACTTCGTAAAAATGAGTTTGAGAAAGTTCTTGAATCATACAAGGACATGGGGTTGAATGTGATTGGAGTTGATGCCAAGGACCAGTTTCTTGGTCAGTTAAAAGGTATCTCGGACCCGGAAGGAAAACGAAAAGTAATTGGAAGAGTTTTTATTGAAGTCTTCGATCAGGAAGCGCATAAAATAAAAGATGTTAAGTGGTTAGCGCAAGGAACAATATATCCTGATGTGATTGAATCGGTTTCAGTGAATGGTCCATCAGCTACCATAAAATCGCATCATAATGTAGGTGGATTGCCGGAAAAGATGAATCTGAAAATCGTTGAGCCATTAAAATTATTGTTTAAAGACGAAGTGCGCAGGGTAGGTGCTTCTTTAGAAATGAAAAGTGAATTATTGCAACGTCATCCGTTTCCAGGACCAGGACTGGCCATAAGAATATTGGGTGATATAACTCCTGAAAAAGTACAAATTCTTCAGGAAGTAGATGATATTTATATCGAGGGATTAAAGAAATACGACTTATACGATAAAGTGTGGCAGGCAGGTGTTATTTTATTACCGGTTCAATCGGTAGGAGTTATGGGAGATGAACGCACCTACGAAAATGCTGTTGCATTGCGCGCAGTATCATCAACAGATGGCATGACAGCTGATTGGTCGCATTTACCTTACGAGTTTCTGGCTGATATCTCCAACAAAATAATCAATAATGTGAAAGGTATAAACCGGGTGGTGTATGACATTAGTTCTAAGCCTCCGGCAACCATTGAATGGGAATAATAAAGAAGGGATTTTAATCCCTTTTTTTTATAAATTTTATGTAACTTCACATTGATGAACAAGATAATTTTAAAACACAAAGGTTTTTTTAATTATAGCATTCTCAATAATCTTTTATCAGATTTTATTCAATATGTGAAAACTCATAATATTGACGAATATCTTTTCAGAAAAGTGCAGATTGTAATGGTTGAGATCATTGAAAATAATTATCACTATACACAATCGCTGAGTAGAAATTATGATATAGAAAAGCTACAACCAGAATTTAAGCTGGAAAAAACCCCGGAAGGTTTTAGTTTAAGTTCATCCAATC
Source organism: Bacteroidota bacterium (assembly GCA_020444275.1). Taxonomy (GTDB): domain Bacteria; phylum Bacteroidota; class Bacteroidia; order Bacteroidales; family UBA12077; genus UBA12077. Next base: position 399,709 of record JAHLLG010000002.1, read on the forward strand.
CGGTTAAGGCAAAGGATGCTGAAGCTTTAAAGCAACTATTGCATCATATCAATCATGTTGATCTTAAAAAACTTAAAGAGGAGTACAAATATACCTTAAAGGAAGGTATGCACTCAGAGAAATCAACTGCAGGAATTGGGTTATTAAGAATTGCTAAGGTTACAAGGAATAAAATTAAATATTCATTCCGAAAAATTGACAATAATTTGCTATATTACACACTCGAAATAATGGTTAATCCTAAATAAAATCCATCTTACTAAAATGGAAAATCTACATATTGAAGCAACAGAATATAGTCCAAAGGTAATATTCGATGTTAAAAACCGAAAGTTTGAATTAACAGGAATTTCACGTCCGGAAGATGTGGTTGCTTTTTTTGAGACAATTATTTATAAAACAGAATCTTATGTTGAGAAGATGCTCCAAGAACAAAACAATTTGGAAGGTTTTGTGTTTAACTTACGGTTTGATCTTACATATATGAACTCTGCTTCATCAAAATATATACTGCAGATTTTAGATCATTTTAAAAAACTATATATAAAGGGTGCTGAAATCAAAGTAGAGTGGTATTATGAAGATATCGACGATCAGATATTCGAAGATGGTGAAGATCTTTCCGATGTAATAAAAATTCCTTTTAAACTGATCGCCAGATAATATTTCGAATCAAAACAGTGTTATAAATAAAATAAAATTTACTTGATATGATGAAAGCAAGATTTTCAAAATATATTGTTATCCTATTATTTTTTATTATACCTGCGCAGTCTTTCTCGCAGTTATTTACTGAGGATTTTGTAAAGCTTAGTCGGGCCTTGGGCTATATATCGGCGTATTATGTTGATTCGGTTGATTCAGAACAGTTAGTAGAGGAAGCCATTATAAATATGCTAAAGGAACTTGATCCGCATTCGGTATATATTCCTGCCGATGAGGTAAAAGAGATGAATGAACCCCTAGAAGGAAATTTTGAAGGTATTGGTATTCAATTTAACATTCTAAATGACACGATTTATGTAATCGCTCCAATTTCCGGAGGACCTTCGGAAAAAGTAGGATTAAGAGCCGGTGATAGAATTGTAGAGGTAGATGGCGAAAATGTAGCTTCCATTAACATAACAACCAATGGTGTTCGTGATAGACTACTAGGTGAAAAGGGAACAAAGGTTAAAGTTGGCATTAAAAGAAAAGGTGTTGATGAGATATTACATTTTACCATTGTTCGCGATAAAATACCAATCTATAGTGTCGATGCGGCTTATGTTATCGATAATGATATAGCTTATATAAAGATTAATCGATTTGCAATGACCACTGTAGACGAATTTCTGGAAAAATTCCAGGAACTGAAACAAAAAGGTGCAAATTCTTTAATTCTTGATTTACGTGGGAATGGAGGGGGATATCTTGATAAGGCAATTGATCTGGCAGATCAGTTTCTCGAAAAAGATCAGTTAATTGTCTATACCAAAGGGTTAAAATCGCCAAAAGCTGAAAGCAATGCCACAGGCAGCGGACAGTTTAAAAATGGTAAATTACTGATATTAATTGATGAGGGATCAGCTTCAGCAAGTGAAATTGTCTCTGGAGCAGTACAGGACTGGGATCGTGGTATTGTTGTAGGACGTCGATCGTTTGGTAAAGGATTAGTACAAAAACCTATGTTTTTACCCGATGGTTCAATGATGCGTTTAACTGTAGCAAGGTATTATACACCTACAGGTAGATTGATACAAAAACCATATGATAATGGTAAGGAAGAGTATGAAAAAGAGTTGTACGAAAGGTATAAACATGGCGAATTTCTTAATAAGGATAGTATCAACTTGCCTGATTCGTTAAAGTACAGAACGTTAAAGAACAAGCGTATTGTTTATGGAGGCGGTGGGATAATGCCTGATATTTTTGTGCCGTTAGATACTACTTCTGTTACTAAGTTTTATGGAAAAGTAATCCGACAAGGGGTGTTAAATTCATTTGTGTTGGAATACATCGATAAAAACAGAAAGAAGCTAACTTCAAATTATACGGATTTCGAAACATTCCAAAGTAATTTTGAGGTGTCCGATAAAATACTAAACGACTTAAGAGAGTACGCAGCTAAAGAAAATATTGAAGTAGATGATGAAGAATTTGAGGATACAAAAAAAGATTTCCGCCTTATACTTAAAGCGCTAATAGCGCGTGATTTATGGGATATGAGTGAGTATTTCCAAATTGTTAATGTTCGCGATAAAGGTTTTAACAAAGCAGTTGAGATCATGCACAATTGGGACCAATATCAGAAGAAGGTGCTAAATACGCCATAAATTCTGGATTTTTATAATTTTAAAGATATATTTGCAGCGTTAAATTTCTGATTAATGCTGCAAAATATTCTGAGCTGGATTGCTGAAAACTACATTGAAATACTTGGATCCGTTTTTGGATTACTGTATATCATTTTTTCAATCAAACAAAACATTTGGTGTTGGCCAATAGGGTTTGTAACCTCTGCTTTATATATTTATGTTTTCTTTGTTACCAAGTTTTATGCCGATATGGGACTTCAGGTTTATTACCTGATCGTGAGTGTTTATGGTTGGTATCATTGGATGTTCGGAGCGAAAAGTAAAAAGCAGGATGATCTGAAAATATCAAAAACGGGAATAAAATTAGCTGTTGTTCTATTTGGTGCTAATGCCGTATTATTTGCTTTTATAGCATTTGTTTTGGTAAATTATACCGATTCGCAAATTCCATATTGGGATGCATTTACAACATCGGCAAGTTTTGTTGCCACCTGGATGTTGGCACAAAAGAAAATTGAACACTGGATTATTTGGATTATTGTAGATGCAATTTCATTGGGATTATACATTTATAAAGGGTTATATCCAACAGTAGTATTATTTACTGTGTATACCATACTGGCAATTTTAGGTTATATTGAATGGAAAAAGGAACAGAGAAAAATATTAAACGTATCGTATTAATTGGTGCAGAGTCGACTGGAAAAACTGAACTTGCAGCTTTCTTGGCCAAACAATATAAAACTGTATTTGTACCGGAGTATGCACGCGAGTATATAGAACAATTGGATCGGGATTATACTTACGATGATGTTGAACATATTGCAAAAAAGCAAATAGAGCTGGAGGAACAATACTTCTCTAAAGCTAATAAGGTTTTATTTTATGATACTTTTCTTATCATAACTAAAATATGGTTTCAAATCGTTTTCAATAAAACTCCGGATTGGATTGATAACAAGTTAAAGAATTGTAATATAGATTTGTTTTTATTATGTAATAACGATTTACCATGGGTTCCCGATACAGTTAGAGAAAACGGAGGTAAAATGCGCGATCAGTTGTTTCATATGTACGAACAGGAATTAATCAAATATGGTTTTAGTTATGTGATTATTGAAGGTAAGGATAATTCTAGATATACTAAAGCATTGAATATTGTTAATGATTTTTTAAATCAAAATACTGAACGTGGAAAATAAGAATGAAATATTTAAACTAACAGCAAAAACCTTTAAGGGTTTGGAAGACGTACTTTACGAAGAACTTAAAAATTTGGGAGCACAAAACCTAATAAAAGGAAACAGAGCTGTTGAGTTTGAAGGTGATAAAGCGTTAATGTACAGAGCAAATTTCCATTTGCGTACTGCACTACGAATTTTAAAGCCTATTGCTGAGTTTAAAATAAGCAATGAGCACGAACTTTATGATGCAATTCAAACCATCGACTGGAGTAGTTACTTTGATCTGAAAGACACATTTGCAGTTGATAGCGTTGTTCATTCAAACAATTTTTCACATTCGAAATATGTAGCTCTAAAAGTCAAAGATGCTATTGTAGATCAATTCAGAAGCAAGTTTAAAAAACGACCATATGTTGATACAGATAATCCAAGTTTAAGAATTAGTGTTCATATTTCACATGATCAATGTACAGTTTCATTAGACAGTTCGGGAGAATCATTACACAAACGCGGATACAGGATAAAAACCAATAAAGCTCCTTTAAATGAGGTTTTGGCGGCAGGAATGATACTGCTTTCCGGTTGGGATAAAAAAAGTGTTTTTATTGATCCTATGTGCGGATCAGGAACGTTGGTTATTGAAGCAGCTATGATGGCACATAATATTCCTCCCGGAATGTATCGGGAGAGTTTTGGTTTTGAAACCTGGAATGATTTTGATGCTGATTTGCTGGAAAGTATTTATGAAGAAGATATCCCGGACGTTAACGCTGAAATTCGTATTTTAGGATCGGATGTATCTGAGATAGCCATTCGTATTGCAAAAGAGAATATTGAAAATGCCAACCTAAAACGTAAGATTGATCTACTGATAAAACCAATCGAAAATTATAATCCTCCTTCTGAGGAAAGCGGCATTGTAATAACAAATCCGCCCTATGGAGAGCGAATTAAGAAAAATGAGATCAATAGTTTTTATAAATTGCTGGGTGATAGATTTAAAAATAAATATTCCGGATTTGAAGTTTGGTTATTGAGTAGCAACTTTGAAGCTATTAAGCATATCGGTCTAAAACCAACACAAAAATTAACACTATTTAATGGCACTTTGGAGTGTAAATTCTTGAATTATTCTATCTACCAGGGAAGCAAAAAAAGCAAAAAATAACAGTCCAAACATTCGTTTATATAAGAAAAAACTGCGTTCATGAACTATTTTGATACGCTTAAAAAATAATTTTTGATACCAATCTTTTCTTGTTTACTTTTAATGGAGAAAAATAGTATTAATTTGTCTGTTCAAGTTAGTAGTTTATGTTGGTTAAATATTAATTGAACCAATTTGTTATATAATTTGTTTTAAGTCGAAAAAAGTTATAAATTTATACAACTTGATAAGATATAAACTGTAAAGCCCTTATGAGCTTTAATATTGACGAGCGTTATAAAAAAATGAATAAAGGGGAGGTGCTTCTTGCTTATAAAGGAAGTATAACTGCTGAACTTATTACTAACGTTTTAGGTGTAGTTGAGTCGAAACTCGATCATGTTATATCTAAATCAATTACAAAAAAGAAAATATATAATATACTCGTTGAAAGTTTGCAAAATTTGTATCATCATGTTGACGACTTGCCTGATGAAATAAACGAAGGAATGGATATTCATTTTGGAATATTTGTTATTTCCAAAGTAGATGAACAGTATGTGATTAGAACCGGAAATTTTTTAAAAAACGATAAGGTTAAGAAATTAAAGGAACGACTAGATAAAATTAAATCATTATCAAAGGATGAATTAAAAGAGTTATATAAATTTGTACTCAATAATCAAAAGTTCTCAGATAAGGGTGGTGGCGGACTTGGCCTAATAGATATTGCAAGGAGAACGGATGGTAGAGTTGATTATGAGTTTGACGAATTTGACGATAATTACTCATTCTTTAACCTAAATATTACAATTTAGAACTAAAATAAAAACTTAAAATAAAGCAATAATATGGAATCAATTTCAATTGAAGGAACTCCAAAAACTCCAACTGTAAATTTTGATGCCGCAACAGGGATAGTAGAAATTAAGGGAAGATCAATTCCTGAAAACTCAATTGAGTTTTATCGTCCGCTGGTTGAATGGTTAGAAGAATATTCAAAAGAACCACAAAAACTAACAACGGTTAATATACAATTAGAGTATTTTAACACGAGTTCGTCAAAATGTATTTTGGATGTTTTCAAAAAGCTTGAGGCAATTAAAAAAGCCAGAAATGAGGTAGTTATTAATTGGTATTACGAAGAGGATGATGAAGACATGCTTGAAGCAGGTGAAGATTATGAATCTATCATTCGTATTCCTTTTAAAATGATAGAGGTAGTTGATTAAGTTTTAATTTTGAGTTAAGTTAAGCTTATTTTGTTTTTGAATTACCGAAAATTCAAAAAGACTTGGACATATAAAAAATACCCAACACACTGTTGGGTATTTTCTTTTATTCTTTTTTAAATCTTTGTTGTTCAAAAATGTCTAATGCTTTCTTCAGTAACCTGTATCGCAATACAAACCATAACAGTATACTCATAGCCCAAATTACAAATATATTAACCCAGAATGTGCTATAATAGTTACCTAAGAATTGCTTGCGTGGTGCATAAAAATGTGCTTTGATAAACTTATTTCTCGGATCAAGAAATACCGGATCTATTTTCTGGAATAGTTCTCCATTATATTCAATAATCCGGTTAATTTCGTTAGAATTTCTTACCAGCTCTGCTAAATTTTCATTAAAATGTTCACGCTTTAGTTTCATAAACTTTTCACGATCTTCTTCGGTTTTTTGTAAGTCGGAGATATGATTGTCTTTTAAGCTATTAGCTTTATTGTATAGTTTTATATAATACTTATTAAGAATGTCAAAGTATTGTTTTAGAGCTTGAATGGTCTCTTTATTTATTTTATCGTAATATAAGTTATCGTAATATTTAAATTTGACAATGCGTCCTGATTCCGATTCAAGCTCTTTTCTAATTTCATTTCGCAACAACTCTAAATTTTCCTTTAAGTCATCCAATCTTTCTTCATTATCGAAATTACGTTCAATAAAAGCCACTTTATTATTGAGTGTTCGTATCCAATAATTTTTCTTAAAATCGGAAATACTCATAGCCTTGTCATATGCATAGATGGGTTCTTCGTATTTGTTTTCTTTATACTGATATACAGCTAATGCTTCGTAAGCCCAACGTGCTGTAATAATTTCTCCATAAAATGGAATATCGCGAGGATTAGAAATATTAGGATTTAATTTCTCAAATTTAACAATAATACCACTTAAGATTAGCTGAGGAATAATTAAAAACGGAATTAAAATATAGATGGTTATTACGGTTTTGAAACTGTCTGAAATAACTAAACCAAGAATATTTGAGAAACACCATGCACTAAATAGTACCAACCAGTACTCAAAATACATACCCTTTATTTCCATTATGGAGTTTCCAATAATCACAAACAAGAACGACTGAATAGCCGATAAAGTAAATTGAACAGCTACTTTAGAGAAAAGATAACTTGTCCAGCTTAAATTTAAGAATTTTTCCCGTTTTAAAATTTTCCTGTCTTTAATGATTTCTTCGGCACTAACTGTTAAACCAATAAATAGAGCTACAATTACCGACATAAAGATGTATACCGGTAAATTGCTATTCTCAATTAATGTATAACCTACCTGGTTGCCAACGTTAATATTATAGTACTTAATGATGTAAGCCAATAGAAATGCCAGAAAAGGTGCTTCAAGAAAGTTAATTACAAGGTATTGTGTGTTAGCAAGTTTAGAAAGTACATCCCGCTTAACAAATACTAAAAACTGCTTTAGTTTATTAGGTGTTTTGAACGAAATTTCAGGCACTTCTCTGTCTGGTGCTGGTGGTTTTGAAGTTTGATCTTTATCCTGCTCTTTTTGATACTCAAAACTACTTCGCCACTCAGAAGGAGAAATTTTTCTTTCGCTGGTAAAGTTACCGTACTCATCAAGTACCTTGGTTTCAATAATGTTAAAAATCTGTTCCGGATTTACATTACCGCAACAGTGGCATTCACTCTCGCTCCAGTTGGCATGTTGTATACTTGACTTAAAGTATATAATAGAATCAATTGGATCGCCATTGTAAATAAGATATCCCCCATTATCAAGAATAAGCAGCTTATCGAACATTTTAAAAATATCGGATGATGGCTGATGTATAACAACAAAAACCAACTTACCTTTTAAAGTTAGTTCTTTAAGCAAGTCCATGATATTTTCTGAATCTCTCGATGATAGCCCTGATGTTGGCTCATCAAGAAAAAGAACAGCAGGTTCTCTTATTAATTCAAGTGCAATGTTAAGCCTCTTTCGTTGTCCTCCACTAATCTTTTTATTTAAGGGACTACCAACTTCAATATCTCTAATCTCATACAAACCAAGATTTTCTAACACATCGAGCACAGCTTCCTGCAATTCTTCTTCTGTATAATTATCGAAGCATAACTTGGCATTATAATAGAGGTTTTGATAAACAGTAAGCTCCTCAATAAGCAGATCATCTTGCGAAACGTGTCCAATTAGACCTTCAATTTTTTCTTTTTCAGTATGAATATTTATTCCATTAATCAAAACTTCACCCGATGTAGGAGGAGAGCTACCGTTTAAAACATTAAGCAATGTGGATTTTCCTGCTCCGCTGGCACCCATAATTCCAACGAGCTTCCCCGATTCTTCGGTAAAACTCATCGTATTTAAACCAATTGCACCTGTTCTGAATTTATAGCCAATTTCTCTTGCATCAAAAACAATTCGTGTTTTTATCCGGTCAACATTATATTGACTAATAATATCACCGTAATAAATTGGCTTGATCTTAGGGTTTCTTATGGATGCTCCATTGTTAAGGACATATACCTTTTCTTGTTCAAGTAACTGACCGTTTAAATAAAGTTCACTTTTCCCAATGTATTTGATATAATACATGTTAGCCGAAGTCACTTCCAGCACTCTTAACTGTCCAACCAACGAAGTGTTTAACATGTGGTACACATTCTCGTTATCGAAATTCTCGTTGTTATCAATAACAAGCAGCTTTTTGGTATCCGGAAGTTTATCTTCGCCGAAGAATACAAAATCTTCAAGTTCTTGATATTCTTCCTGTTGAATATAGAAGCTATCGGCCACAGTTGTTATGAAAGCCATTTCCTGGTCGGTTATTTCACCACCGGATTTTACAAACTCAAGTAACTGAACCAACACAACATTTTTTTGTCGTTGCGTAAGTTCTTCATTAATTTGAGTGCAAATTTTTAGAACCCTTACAGAACTGGACGAGAAGCGCTTTTTTCGCTTACTCTTTTCGCTCAGTTTTTCCTGATGAACTGTGTAGTAATCATCAAAAACCTTTAGATATGTTTTTACAGTTTCCTGATTAAGTTGTCTTTTAAGAAACGATTCAACAATTGCTCTGCGATCTTTGGCATCACTTGTTGGATGTGCAATAATAGCAAAAAGTTGCATTAATGCTTTTAAAATCTGTTCACTCATAGGATTCTATTTGTAAGGAACACGGATATGTTGATATACACGAAAATACGATTATTTTTCTTTAAAACCAATTAACAACATTACTTCATCTGTTAATTGTTCGTTGGTATCAAATTCAAGTTCTATTATACAATCAATTGTCGATGTAAATGTAAAGTTCCAGTAAGGAGTGTAGTCATGTTCTGAGTTGCAGAAAAGGAGATTTTTTTCTGTATCGTATAACGACATGATTAAAGGGTACTTTTCTGTATCACTGCATGCAATAAGTCTGTATTGGCTTCCACCATAAAATGTAGTGTAAAATTTGGCCCTATTGTTTTCATCTGGTTTCGCTATATATTCTTGTCCGTCTGATACAAATCCGGATCCCAGGTAATTATCGCAATTTTTTATGGAGTTTTCCTGTGAATATGCCGTGCCTATTAGAATGCAACTGATAAGTAGTAAAAATATATATTTTAGGTTAGAGCTATTCATAATAAGTTGTTAATAAATAATATTATTTCTGATAGATGAGATTTTATTAGCTATGGTTTTTAAATGATATTCGGATATGATCACATTCGATTTACTTTTTATCAGTGTATGTTTTCTTTCAGGATTTATTTCAGGTTCTTCGTACGTGTAGCTATAGATAATTCCATCAAATTCATAAGCTAAATCAACTAAGCTATCAATTAGGTCAGAGAACTCTTCAGACTGATAGTAGTAAGGAGATAAAATTTCAATAAGATTATCTAAAGGATGCTTCTGTTCTCCCAAACGATTAATTAGTTGTCTGTTTTTGCTGTTAACGGCACTATGCGAGAGAATGTATAAGCTTTCTATCCATCCTCCGGTAATAATTAAAACACCGATATCTTTTCTGTTGTTCTTTTTTAAATACGAATCAAATTGTCTGTATGTGCCTGTTAGATAATATAGAAGAGAATCTTCATTATCAATATTATTTTCTATTTTATCAATAATCTCAACCTGCAAGGCGTCATCAATTCCCAATTCCTGACTTAACTTCTTAATTACGGTAAAATATGATATCACATCCGGGATTTGATCGTAAACGTTTAAATAACCTAAATCAGTTCCATAAATACCTAAATTAACTGCTTGCTGGAAATTGGTTGTGTAATTCGATACGTTGTTTACCGGATTAAGTAATGTTTTATTGAACTCAATATTACTGTTTTTAATGGAATATGTTGCCTGGTAAGGCGAGGGTAATGTAAAAAGTGTATTATTTATTTTCAGCAGAACGGTTGATGTATCAATTTCTCGCAGTGGAACGGTATCGGCTTCGGTCTCCTTTTCTGTTTGTTGTTTACATGAAACAGAAGCAGTGAAAATAATAAAAACAAAAAGTAGTTGTATAGAAGGTATCTTTTTTAACATCTAAAACAGTGTTACTATAGTAATATTACTAGATATCAAATATACGAAGATTAATGTATTGCCATAAACCATAGCCTATAAAATTTGCTAAATAAGTAGTTTTAGTTGATAAAATATCTGTTTTGGCTGATTAGAATTAAACTTTCTATATACTGTGGACTAAAAATAGATTATTTTTGTGAGCTGATTTAGAAAAAGGATGAGTTTTTATACGACAGTTACATATAAAGAAATCTGGAAAATTGCTTACCCGATTATTTTGGGTAGTATTGTTCAGAATATTATTAGTGTTACCGATACTGCATTTTTAGGCAGAGTTGGTGAAATAGAACTGGGTGCTGCTGCAATTGGTGGGGTATTTTATCTTACTCTGATTATGTTAGGATTTGGATTTTCAATTGGTGCTCAAATAATTGTAGCCCGACGTTTTGGTGAGAACAGGAATCATGAAATCGGAATTATTATTGAGCATTCGCACTATTTTTTGGTATTTCTTGCGTTGCTTCTTATTACCCTTATGAAAATACTAATGCCATTTATTTTTGAGCATATTCTGGAATCTGATGAGATACGGGTGGCTACAAAAGAGTATTTAAATTATCGTATTCTGGGTTTGTTATTTGCATGTGTAAATTTTGGTTTTAGAGCATTTTACATAGGAGTTGCAAAAACAAAAGTAATTACCTGGACTACAGTGTTTATGGCATTAACTAATGTGTTTTTCGACTATGTGCTCATTTTTGGGAATTTAGGATTTAAAGAGTATGGAATAGCTGGTGCAGCTATTGCATCTGTTATTGCTGAAATAGCAGCCTGCATATTTTTTATTTTATATACCATAAAATTTATTGATACCAGGTTTTATGGTTTATTTCAATACACACGGTTTAGTTTCTCGCTGCTTAAAAGAATTCTTACAGTATCACTTCCTATGATGTTGCAGAATTTTATCTCATTTACCGGGTGGTTTTTTTTCTTTTTATTTGTAGAGAAAATGGGTGAGCGTTCTTTGGCCATATCGAATGTTATCAGAAGCATTTATGTTGTTATGCTAATTCCTATCTGGGGATTCACTTCTGCTTCAAATACATTAGTTAGTTTTGTTATAGGACGAGGAAGAACTAATGAGGTGATGGCTGTTGTATTTAAAATCTTAAAATTATGTCTGATAGGTGTGCTAGCATTAGTACTTATCAATATATCTATTCCGGAAAAAGTTATTTCAATTTATACTAATAATGTAAAATTAATACAGGATACCATACCAGCATTTTATGTAGTAAGTATTTCAGCTATATTTCTAACCATTGGATTTGTTCTTTTTAGTGGTGTTTCAGGAACAGGAATGACGAAAGTATCATTTGCCATTGAAACAGTAGTTATTATCATGTATGTATTGATAACATACTTATTAGTGAACATGAAGAATTCCTCGATTGAAAAGGTGTGGATGGTAGAAGTGTTTTATGGAATTATTATTGGTTTTTTATCTTTTATGTATTTAAAATTTGGGAAATGGCAGGATAGATCCATTTAATAGTATAAAAGTTATTATATTCAATACAGTAAAAAGGGGCTTAACAAAAGCCCCTTTAATATTCTTTTAAACTGTTATGAGTTTACATTAAGCAAGGACCTTCATCAACTGCTCCATTACAGTTATCATCAACTCCATTATCGCAAATTTCAACAGCTGTAGGATTTACATTAATTGCACTATCATCACAGTCAGCATCATTTGATACATATCCTTCAGGTTGCTCACAAGTAATTGCTATAGATACGTTAGAACCGTATCCATCTCCATCATTATCAACGAACCATGTTACACCATCCACAGGATTTTCGTCTATTGATCCATTACAATTATTGTCTTCACCATCGCAAATTTCATCACTATCAAAATTTATTGATGCATCATTATCGTTGCAATCAAGGTCAGCAGTGTAACCATCACCATCTTTATCACATAAGCTTTCAGGTAGTACTGTGTGTATACAAGCTCCTGTTGCTGCGTCGCAAGCATCAGCAGTACAAGGGTCTCCATCATCGCAATTTACAGGTGTTCCAACACATAAACAATCTTCATTTATTTGATCATTTTCAGTACAAGAATTTCCATCATCACATGCAGCACCAACAATACATCCATCACATATATCGCCAATTCCATTTCCGTCAGAATCTAATTGATTAGGATTAAATTCCGTGGGGCAGTTGTCGTCTGCATCAATAATACCATCTCCATCTGAATCAATAATACAAGGTGTACAGTCGGGGCCACCGCAATCAACACCTGTTTCATTTCCGTTTTGAATACCATCAGTACATGAAGCTTCCATACAAATGCCATTAACACAAATGCCTGATTCACAATCGCTATTTACGTTACAGAGACTTGCGGTAGAACAAGGTTGACAATCAGGACCACCGCAATCTACATCCGTTTCAGCACCGTTTATTATACCATCATTACAAGTTTCAGTATCTGATACACATATTCCACTTATACAGGTTCCCTCAGAACATTGCATACCATCTGGAGCTGTTTGACCATCACAATTATAATCTACTAAACTACATTCAGGTTCCGGAGCTCCCGGGTAAATCGATGGATTATTATCGTCACAATCCATATCGGCAGAGTAACCATCACCATCTGCATCATCTTCGCAAGGACAATCTGACGGACATGTTTCACAGTTTTCACCTGCATCACAAATTCCGTCACCACATACCTGATCTTCTTCTAGCTGACATGAAGAGTCACATCCATCACCAGAAGACAAATTGCCATCATCACATTCTTCACAATCTTCAACAATCCCATTTCCGCATTCGCAGGTACTTGTTTCATCACAAGCATCACCAATACCATCGTCATTTTCATCTTCTTGCATTGGATTATAAGTGTTCGGGCAATTATCTACTTCATTAGGTATGCCATCTTCATCGCTATCTTCATTACTTCCATCACATTCCGGTGTTCCAATGCAATCTCCATCGTCACAATCTACCAGGCCATCAGCATCATTGTCCATTCCGTCGGAGCAGTTTGTTTCAGAAGCAACTACTTCTATACAATCTCCATTCATACATATAAAACCAGGAAGGCAATCGTCATCTGACTCGCACATTGTAATGGTTCCCTCATCGACTTCTCCATCGCAGTCATTGTCCATACCATCGGTAACTTCTGTTCCTTCTGGATTTACATCTGGATTATTATCATCACAATCTGAATCATTATTTACATAACCTTCTGGTTGAGTACAGGCCACAATAGTATTATAAGGATCTCCATAACCATCATAGTCCAAATCTGCAAACCATGTTAATGCATCTACAGCATCTTCATCAATTATTCCATTACAATTGTTATCTATATCATCACAAAATTCGTCCTGATCTGGATTTACATTCATGTTTGTATCATCACAGTCGTTGCTAATGCTTACGTAACCTTCTGGTTGTGAACAAGCAAGTATTATTTGATCTGGATTACCGTAACCATCCTCGTCAGAATCCAGATACCAAGTTGTAATATCAACGGGATTATCATCAATTACGCCATTGCAATCATTATCCATTCCATCACAATATTCATCAACAGAAGGATTAATTGATTCGTTTTCATCATCACAGTCATCAGAATTTGTTACATATCCTTCACCAGCATTACAACTTACGATATAATTCTCGGCATTTCCATATCCATCATTATCTGAATCTAAATACCAGGTTTGCATGTCTATGGCATCTTCATCTATTTCATTATCACAATCATTATCCATATTATCACAAATCTCATCAGCACTCGGATATGAATTGCTATTGCTGTCGTCACAGTCATCAGGATTTGTTGTATATCCCTCAGGGGCTTCAGGTGCATAAACTGCTTTATATTTATCACCGTAACCATCCTGGTCCTGGTCACCCCAATAAAAATTAAAAGAAGGAGTATTGATTAAACTGTTATAATCACCATCAAAATCATCAGTATTATCTAAATCCAGATTTTCAGGAACATCTTTTAGATCCATAAAACTGCCGCTAAAATCATTTGTTGAGTCTGTATCCAAATGAATAGGAGTATTTTGTAGACTTTGAAAGTCCCCATCAAAATCATCAGTATTATCTAAATCCAAATTCTCAGGTATATCTTTTAGATCCATAAAACTACCGCTAAAATCATTTGTTGAGTCAGTATCTAAATGAATAGGAATGTTTTGTAGATTTTGAAAGTCCCCATCAAAATCGTCAGTATTATCTAAATCCAGGTTTTCTGGGACATTATTAAGATCATTAAAATTACCGCTAAAAGTATTTCCAGCCATATTAGCATAGAAAGCATAAGGTACACTTAAAATTTGATTGGTTCCTACATGATCTCCATCAATTTTTACTGAAATGAAATACGGAACATTTGACCAGTCAATGCTTTGGAAGCTAGTTGTTTCGATTGAACCAATAATTAAATTAATGATCCCATTGGATCCTGTATTTACTTCATGTGTTTCTTTGAAAATACTACTTCCTGACACAGAGCCTTGTAAGATAGAGATTTCAACTTCAATATCTTCATTTATTTTTAGTTGCCCGTCTGAGCTTCTTGTTACTGCCTGATAGTTAATTCCTTGTGGGGATTGTGCAATGGCAAAAATACACATACACATAACTATAAAGAGAAAAAATAGTTTTTTCATGCTTGAAATCATTAGGTTAATAAATAGTGTTTAATTACGATTCTTAAAGTATGTTACGAAAATAACATTATTATTAAATATTTGAAATTCAGATCAAAAAAGTTTTGTGCAAGATTGTATTCCCTGTTATTTTGACTAAATTGGTTTCGTTTATATTTCTGGCATAGATCGGTTTTTTAATATATCTTGATAATTTAAATTATGTTTTAATATTATTTAATCTAAATTTAAATAATATTGAAATTTGGTTTTATCAGAGAACTAATAATGTTAGAAATCAACTTAGTTATAAAAAATAATAAAGATAGTACAGAATTAAAATAACATTTATATTAAGTATTTGCATATGAACCTAACTAATTTTAAAAAAAATGATTCCATTTTATGTCAGGTTGGCATACAAGGGGCTATATTTTTGGTTTGGCAGAGAAATTGTAAATCTAAACATCTAAATATAAATATATATAAATAAAATAATTAAAAACAGGAATGATATGAATATGGAAATCTATTTTGACGGAAATAAAAAAGTAAACGCAAATTGGAATGGAGCAACAATTAAAACGGATCAACCAGCACAAGCTGGAGGTGATGGAACTGCACCGGCACCTTTTGATCTGTTTCTGGCTTCGATTGGAACTTGCGCAGGTATATATGTTAAGGGATTTTGCGATCAGAGAGGAATCTCAACAGATAATATTAAAATTATTCAAAAGATGAATTTTAATCCTGCTACTCGCTTAATTGATAAGCTTGATCTTGAAATTCAGTTACCTGCTGATTTCCCTGAAAAATACAAAGAAGCAGTAATTAATTCTGCAAACTTATGTGCAGTTAAAAGGCACATGCAGCAACCCCCGGAATTCGATGTCTATACTAAAACTGTATAAAATGTATACCCCGATTTTTTGAGTCGGGGTTTATTTTTTCTTTCTATCAGACTAAAAACTTTCTTATATAGAATTAATTCTGTAAAATTTGCCACAGAAGAATCTAAAATTAAGATAAATCCTTTTTTCTCATTATTTTTACAATTCAAATAATGAGAGTGAATGGAACATATATTTAAGACCGAAGTAAGAGGTTACGAATTAGATTCGTATGGACATGTTAATAATGCAGTATATATTAATTATTTGGAACAAGCCCGTTGGGAGATATTGAAAAAAGACGAGGTATTAAAATCGCTGTATCATAAGAATCTGTTGTTGGTTGTTACCGAAACAAATATTCGCTACATGCGCGAACTAAAATTATTTGATAAGATTGAAATAGAAACTATCATAAAATTTGAAGCACCATACCTAATCTTTAATCACGATTTGGTTAATGTTTCAGCAAATACAAAATCAGCAAAGGCGGTAGTTAAAACACTGTTAATCGATCAAGACAGGATACCTCAGGATATTCCTGCAGAATTATTATCATTGGTAAATTAAATCGTATACATGCAAAAATCAAATATAGTTAGTTGGGAAAGGGAGAATGAAATTGGTATCTTATCTATTTCAAATGGTAAGGAAAATTACTTGAATGTACCTGATTTTTTGGATATTTATGATCTAAAAAGATGGATGGAGGAGGAAGGTTTAAAAGGAGTTCTAATTACCGGGATTGGACGCAATTTTTCTGCTGGTGCCGATTTGGATAAGTTGAAAAGCTTGGTTGCCAGTGCTAACAAATTAGAAGCAAGTCTAAACAAAGGTAAAGAAATATTAGATTATATAGAAGATCTAAATATTCCGGTTGTTGCTGCAATCAATGGATTATGTTTTGGAGGCGGTTTGGAAATAGCATTAGCAAGTCACATACGAATTGCATCGGAAAGGGCTCTGTTTGCATTTCCGGAAACTAATCATGGGCTAATTCCGGGACTAGGAGGAACATATCGCTTAACAAAGATACTTGGGAAAAACGCAATAGAGCTTATCTTAAGTGGTGATATGATTAATGCTGATAAGGCTAAGGAATTAGCTTTGGTTCATACCATTGCTAACGAAAAGAATTCTCAGCAATTTGCAATGGACTATTTAAAAAGATTGGTTGCTGACAGACCTGTTGAAGTTATTCATGCTGCTATGAAAGCAATTCGGAATGCCGATACAATGGGAAGTGACCAGGCTTTAAAAGCAGAAACAGAACTGTTTTGTAACCTGGCTGTGAATATCAATGATCATGAAGAGTGAAATGCATAAGAAAATAGTACAGGTAAAATCGGTTGATGAAATAGAAGAAATTTTATTTAAGCACGCCGATGATTATTATTTTATTGATAAAGAGTTGAAATCTGTTGAACATAAAAATACCATAAAGAGTTTGGGCGCCAGATATCTAATAAAAAAGTCAATACTTGATTTTTTGAACTTGGGCGATGAGTTTAATGATATCGAAATTGAAAACGAGGATACAGGAAGGCCTTTAGTTAAATATTCAGGAAAAGTTCGTGCTGCAATAACGAGTAAAAATGTTCGTAATGTTCAAATTTCCATTTCGCACTCAAGAAATTATGTTACTACATTAGTTGTTATTGAATAATGTATAAAGTTTTAAATTGGCATATAAAAAAGGATATAGGATATTTAGAGATAAATAATCCACCTTCAAATCCCATGGATGTTACTTTTTTCAAGGAGTTTTATTGGTGGAGAACTGAATTATCGGAAAAGAAGGAGATAAAAGCTATTATAATTTATGGCAAAGGTCGACATTTTTCATCGGGTGCTGTGTTAAGCGATTTATTAGGAATTATAAATCGAAGGCATCAGAAAGATGGAGATATTCAGAAGGTAAGTAGTTTTTTAAACCAGAATAGCAAGCTTTTTTATTCTTTAAAAGAATTAAATATTCCGGTTATTGCTGCAGTTCGCGGAGTATGTTTGGGCTCTGCATTAGAGTTGGCCTTATGTTCCGATTATATTGTTTGCGGAGAAAAAGCAGTTTTAGGTTTGCCAGAATCTACTTTTGGATTGATTCCGGGCTGCACCGGGACATACGTTTTACCAAAATTGGTAGGTAAGGCATTGGCAATTGATATTATTCTTTCCGGGCAAACATTTTCGCCTGCAGAGGCCAAAAATATGGGAATTGTACAACGCGTAGTTCCTACCAAAGAAGTACTGAAACATGCTGAGCAAATTGCTGAAAGATTAAAGACCAGGTTCTATAAAGAACTTAAATCCATATAAAACTATTCATATGAGTCATAAATTATCAGACGAAATATATGTTAAATTAATCGGAGCAGGATCTTACTTGCCCGGAAAACCAATTACAATAGAAGAGGTTGATCATTATTTAGGAGAACTTTCGGAAGCACCAAGAAAAATTCAGAAATGGTTGCACCGCATGAAAAATTTAATGAAAGAGATGCTGGAAGTGGAATATTACCATTATGCCATTGATCCGGAAACGGGTGAGTTTACCGAGGATAACATTACCATGTCGGTTAAAGCAGCCAAAAATGCCCTAACTAATGCAGGATTAAAACCCGAAGATATTGATTTAATCGTATACGGAAGCGCTCATCAGGATCAAATGCCAACAGCATCAGTTCGTATTCAGGAAGCTCTTGGAATTGAACAGTGTGGCGAAATGTCTATCCATGCAAATTGCACCTCAGCATATAAAGCATTTTTAGTGGCAAGCGATTTTATTAAATCAGGGCGATATAAAAACGCTTTAGTGCTATCATCCAGTATGTCTTCATCAGAGTTAAGAGCCGATTATTATAATCAGGAACTTGTTAAAAAGGAGGAATTGTTTTTAAGATATTTCTTAAGCGATGGTGCAGGAGCTTTGGTCTTGCAGGCTGCAGAATCAAATGTAAATGGTTTGTTTGTAGAACATACATATATGGAGTCAATTGGTGGAAAAAAGCCAGCTGCAATGCTTAATAAACGACCGGCATACTGGATGAATCCGAAGAAAGAATTTGAACTTGGATATCATCACCTGGCTCAAATGTTTAACGAGCAATTAAGAACGCATTTTCATGACCATGATGGAAGCGTTTTTTTAAAAGGATTAAAACGAATGCTCCAGAAGTATCCAATTAATTTAGATCAGTTAAAATATTTCCAGGTTAATTTTCCATCCAAACATATATCTGAGTTAATAATGGACGAATGTGAGGAAATAGGAATAAACAGAGATACACTCTACACTAAAATGGCTTCCATGGGCTATGCAGGTCCTCCAATGGCTTTTATATCTATTGATAAAATTATTTCTGAAGAAAAGTTGCACTCTAATGATATAATTCTGAGCTTTGTAACCGAGGTTAGTAAATTTATGCAGGCCGGATATGTATTAAAGATGTACTAATTTGGCATAGTTTATGTAAATCAAACAGAATAGAATCTTAATAGAATTTTTATTAACTTACAACAAATTATTAATTAACATTTAGGGTTATGAAAAAGATTTTTACACTACTATTACTGGCTTTATTTGTGCAAGCATCTTTTGCACAGGAAGATGAGAAAGAAAAGCCTAAAAGAGGAGAGGATATAAATACCATTTTTACAAAAGAAAATCTTAAGGTTACCGGTGGTTTTATTTCGCCTGAGTTAAAGGTTGGAAATGTTTACGAAGATGCATCCATGTTAGTTGGAGGTAGAATAGGTATGACATTTAATGATAAATTTAATTTAGGAATGGGAGGTTATGGATTGGTTAATAACAGCAATTTTGAAGCTATTGATTATCCTGGAATAGATCAAGCTAGAATAAGTATGGGATATGGTGGACTTACCATGGAGTATGTTTTCTTTACCAATGAAAAAATTCATTTTACTATTCCTGTTCTTATTGGTGCCGGAGGTGTTTATATTTACGAAGATGTTGACGATTATTTTAATAACGATTGGAATGAATTAGAAAACTCAGCAGCTTTTATTGTTGAGCCTGGTATATATATTGAGTTTAATCTGTTTAAGTTTTTCAGAATAGATTTAGGGGCTTCTTATCGATTAGTAAGAGAAACTGACCTTGTGAATCTATCTGATGATGATCTATCGGATTTTACAATAAACGCCGGATTTAAATTTGGATTCTTTTAATATTATTAATTGTATAGATGCTAATGTTGACTGTTCCTTTTGTATTAAGCGAACAGTCTTTTTTTTTTTTTTGAAATAGAACCCGTAAATTTATTACATGAATTGATGTATTGATTGAAATGAATGAGATAAAAATTATAGGTATTATTGGTAGTGGTAAAATGGGATCAGATTTGTTTAATTATCTTTCCGATTTTAATTTTCAGTTGGTATGGTTTACGCGTAACCTTGATCATAAGCAGCATTTGACAAAAACATTTCAGAAAAAAATCAAAAGACAACTAAAACATGGTATTATAACTCATGAGGTATTTGATTTTAAAAACCGATACAAGATTACAGACTGTTTAGAAGATTTGGAAAATGCAGATTTAATTATTGAATCAGTCATAGAAGAAAAAGAAATAAAGCAGGAGTTATTTAAGAAGCTTGATCAGATCGTAAAACCATCCTGTATATTAGCCTCAAACTCATCGTCTGTACTGCCCTCAGAGCTATCAGAAGTAAAAAGACCGAACAGGATTCTCGCTATACATTTTTTCTTTCCAATAGCTTTTAAAAATGTTGTTGAATTAATTGCTTCAGAGTTAACTGATGAAATAACGATAGAAAAAACCAGAATATTTCTAAAAGAGATTAAAAGATTTTTTATTGAGCAGAATGAGAAAGGCGCTTTTATTCTGAACAGGTTCTTACTGCAATTGCAGATTGAAGCTTATAATTTAATCAAACAATATAATCTTGCATTTAATCAGTTGGATGAAGTAAGTAAAGAACTGGTTCCTGAATTTGGTCTCTTTGAAATCATGGATCATGTAGGGCATTATACCATGTTCAATGCAGTAATGAACTATTCACGAATGGATAAGGACAAAAAAAACTATGAGCCATTAATGAATGAATTGCAGAACAGGGCAAAGAATACAGGTAAACAAAAAGGACATTTATTTTATGATGAACAGAAAGAATGGGCTGGAATAACGCAAGAAGCTAAACAAGAAATTATCGATACTCTTTCTGAAACTGCCAAATCATATTATAAGCAGCTAATAAACGATTATGAGTTAAATCCTTACCCTCTTAAGAAAGCTTTAGAAGAGTATTGTGGTATAGTTCTGTAATGAACATTACCTGTATTTAATTTGTCAATTATTTTGTTATTTTTGAGCACTGAATCACCGAACCAATAATTGTTTAATAGATGGGTAATAAAGTAGTAGTTACGGGTTTCAATATGATTACAGCCTTAGGACTTGATTGGGAAGAAACCTGGAAAAATATACAAGAAGGGAAAAGTGGAGTAAAGAGAATATCCATATTTGATGCTTCTGATTTGCAAACCCAAGTTGCAGCAGAATTGCCTGCTGAATTTAATGATCTATCCAGAGAAAAGATTAAAAAGAGAATTTCAAAGCAAATGACACGTGTAACACAAATGTCGTATGTATGTGCATTAGATGCTATTGAAAAGCACCAAATTGATTTTGAGCAGATAAATAAGAAGCGGGTGGGAGTAATTATGGGTGTTGTAAATACTGGTGATTCAAGTGCAGAGCAAGGAACAAATCCAAAAAATATGATTATTAAGCGTATGAACAATGCCATGTCGGCATGGATTGGAATGCGCTACAATATTGAAGGACCAAATTATACAACATCATCGGCTTGTTCATCCTCAGCATTTGCCATTGCATTGGGGTATGATGCCATTAAAGCCGGGCGTGCCGATATGATGATTGTTGGCGGAGCTGATTCTATTATTAATAAAGAAGAAATTGAAGGGTTTAACGAGATCTATGCACTTTCGGTGCAAAATGACAAGCCAGAAAAGGCAAGCTGTCCATTCTCTAAAAACCGCGATGGGTTTGTGATTGGTGAAGGCGCAGGAATTATGATTTTAGAATCGGAAGAATCAGCAAAAAAACGTGGAGCGACTATATATGCTGAGTTATCTGATTATGCGTTTACCAACGAATCATATAACATTATGGCACCAAAACCTGATGGCGAAGGAATGGCAGATACCATGGAATTAGCTTTGCAACATGCCAAAATTTCAAAGGATGATGTAGATTATATCAATGCGCATGGAACCTCAACGATGCTTAACGATATGTTCGAAACCCAGGCTGTAAAGAAAGTGTTTGGTGAACGAGCGTATAAAATTCCGGTATCATCAACCAAATCGATGACTGGACATACGATTGGTGCTGCAGGAGTGATTGAAGGTATAATAAGTGTTTTAGCGATTAAAGATAGCGTAATTCCTCCTACAATCAACTATAATGAACCTGATCCGGAACTGGATTTGGATTATGTTCCGAATAAGGCCCGAAAACAAGAAATTAAAGTAGCTTTAAGCAATTCGTTTGCTTTTGGAGGGCATAATGCAACGCTGGTTTTTAAACGGTACAGTTAGCAAAAACTTATTTATAATAATTATTTAAACATAATAAACCCATCCTGATATAGAGAGGATGGGTTTTATGCGTATTAGTGTTTGTCACTTAGTTTCTTCTTATCTTTTTTGAAGTTACGAACCATTTTACCAAATTCTTTATCTTTCTTTCGCTTTTCGACCACTGTTGATTGGAAGTGAGCTTTTTCTCTTTCCATTTTTAGATAATTATCATAAGCATTTTTATCTAGTTCGCCATTTTCTAGCGCTTCAATAACTGCACATCCGGTTTCGTTAACATGTTTACAATCTCCGAATTTACAATTTTCAGAAAGCCGGGTAATTTGGTCGAATGTAGTATCCAAACCATCTGTTGTATCTGTAATTCCAACTTCACGCATCCCGGGATTATCAATCAATATTCCGCCACTCTCTAAAATAATTAATTCACGGTGACTTGTAATATGCTTTCCTTTATTGGTGGAATCACTAATGTTACCAGTCTTCATAATCTCCTTACCTGATAAGTTGTTGGATAATGTTGATTTACCAACTCCCGATGAGCCAAGCATGCAATAAGTTTTTCCTTTTTCAATAATACTTTTCAGGTCGGTATAACCTTGTTGTGTAATATTGCTTATAGCCAAAACAGAAATCTTATGATGTCGCTGCTTTATACTTTTAATAATCTCATGTATTCTCTCACGATCAACTAAATCCGTTTTAGTTAATACAACAATTGGAATTACTCTAGATGAATAACATATGGTTAAGTATCTCTCTAACCGATTGATGTTAAAATCACGATCAACGGCCTGAACCACAAAGGCAAAATCTATATTGGCTGCGATTATTTGTATTTCGCCATACTGACCTACAGCTTGTCTGCTAAGCATCGAAAAACGAGGAAATACCTTATGAATTATGGCTTGTTCAGTATCATAACTGATAAGTGCAACCCAATCGCCCACAGCCGGAAAATCTTCACGGTTGTGCGCAGAAAACCTTAAATTACCGGTAATTTCTGCTTCACATTCTCCCTTTTCAGTTTTTACAATATATCGCTCTTTATGTTCTGCAATAACGCGTCCAATTTCAAATTCAGTAAGATTATTTTCCTTTCTATATACTTCGAAGGATTTGTTATATCCTAAATCTTCTAATTTCATTTTCTAATTATTTTAAGTTAGCAATATCTACTTTGGGTTTGCCTTTTTCTTTAAAAGGAAATTGCTTTTCGAACTCTTTCAAAGCTTCTTCTTGAACATCAAAAGCTTCATCTTCAAAGAATCTTCCTTTAACAGGCTTCAAACTATTTTCATAGAATTCCAGTGCCATAAAAGGATCAAAGTTTTTATTATTTCTTGTAGATATTTCATATTCTTTTGCATTTTTAAAACCAAATCGATGATAATAGTTTGGATCTCCGAATAAAATCATCCCTTTAAATCCTAATTTCTTGGCCTTATCAATAGCGTAATGTATAAGTTTAGAGCCAATTCCTTTTCCCTGAAGCTCAGGAAAAACAGAAATTGGTCCAACACATAATATTTCATGCACCTCGTTTTGATCATCGACAACCTTAGCTTTTGTTGATAAAATATGTCCGATGATTTGCTCATTAGCTAAAGCAATCAAATCTAATTCACCAATATAGCTATCACTTTTTCTAAGCAGATGCAATACGAGATGTTCTGAGCATCCTGAAGTATATAAATTCCAGAATGTTTCTCTGGTTAAATATTCAGTTGTATAATATTCTTTTCTATTGGTTTCTCTTATTTTAATTTCCATGATACAGTTTCTTAAATGTTTATAAGTTTTACTCTCTCCAATACTCAGGTTTATCCATAGCCTTGGCACAAATTATATCTCCTTTTTCTGTTATAAAACCTGTTGAGGTTAAGGATTGAACCATCCATGCATCTTTAACCTCTTCCGGAATGGGATAAGGAGCAGGATAACCCATTTTTTTGGCATCAGGAATAAAACCATGTTTTGGATAATAGGTAATATGCCCCAATACAAAAACCAGTTTGGAACCCATATCTTTCAATCTTTTAATACCTTCCTGGATTAACATGCCGCCAATTCCCTGATTTTGATATTCGGGAATAACTGCCAGCGGAGCTAAAATATGAACCAATGTTTCATTCTTCATTGAATTGATATAAGCTCTGGTAAACAAGATATGTCCGATAGCTTGCTTATTGTCAAAAGCAAGCAAGGAAAGCACTGGTTCTGCCGATTTATCTTTTAACAGGTTTGTGGTTAACTGTGCTTCTTCATCACTACCGAATGCTAGTTTTTCAACATGAATAATCTCATTCATATTGTTGAAACTGGTTTCTTTAATTTGAATATGTTGTTTTTTCATTGTACTTAAAATTAGACTACACAAATATAAAGTGCAAGTGTGCAGTTAATGAATTTAAATGATTTTTAATTATATATAAGTGATTATTAAAGCATTAGAGAAACAATGCTTTATAAAATATTCGACAGGTGTAAACGTATAATTACCTGTCTGTTAAACCAGCTCCGAAGTGCTTGAAGTATGTACGAAATTTTTAATCATCCGGTGCAAAGATAATAATCTTTAGATTTTATTCTCCAGGTTGTTTAATAAATTTTCAACTTCGAGTACATTTAATTTAAGATTTAATTGCTTAACAGCGCCTTCAACTGTTGAGCAATAATTATCAGTAAAGCCTCTGGTGTGTAATTCTTCTTTATATAAATGCGCAAGAGCAGTTGCAAAGGGATTAGTTACAATGCGCACATGATCATATTTCTTCTGTATACTTTTTTCTCTAATCTCCGCCAGTTCTTTTATTTGCTCTGTAGTTAGATCAGAAATTACCTCTCTAAAATCGGATAATACTTTATGAACTGAATTAAAATTTCCCTTGAGTTTAAATTCATCAATTGAATGTTTATAATCATTTAATGACCAATTACCGCTAAATTTAAGTAACAGCAGTTTTTCATCTTTAATTATTTGGTATTCAATTTTCATATACCAGGAAATTAGATAATATAAATGTATTAAATAATTTCCTGATAGTCAATACAGTAATTTACTTAAGAATACGAATTTAATTATACATTAAACAGGTAATATTATATTCAGTTCTTTCTTTTATCAATAAACACAACAAGTTTGTTATCAAGAAAGTAAAATATGCTAAACAGACATAGATTTAAAATAGTTAATTTTTTACACATCGAATATAATACTCGAAATATTCACTATCTTCATATACATCAACGTAGTAACTAAATTGATAATACTTATTATTATAAAAAAGACTAAAATGAACTGGATGTTGAAAAGATTCAATAGTGCTTGTCCAAAATGAAGTTAGTTCTCCTATACCTTGAAAAGATGATGGACATTCTCCTCCAGGTAGAGCTGAGAATCCACTGCCATTAGTATTTTTTAAGTAATTTTGCCACAAAGTTGTATCAGATTTTAAGGCATTACCTGGTTCATCACCAATATAATTTATTAAAGTTTCATATTCCTTTCTACTAGGTAAGTGCCAGCCATCCGGACATGCATTTATAGCTGCAGCATAATTGTACAGAAGCCCATATACATTAGCATTTTCTTCGCTCCACCTATATGCAGTACTTCCTTCTGTTTCATAGTTAAGATTTTCAGCCATCCACCATTGATTACCAATCTTAACCGTTTTGTAAATTTTACCATCTCTTGTATCCTGAAGGTTTCCAGTAGTTGGAGTAACCTTAATATAATCTTGCTTTTCAGTATGGTCTCCCCCTTTTTCATTTTTTGCATATAGGGAGACCGTATAATTCCCGGCAAGTTTATAAGTATGAGAGGGATTTTGTGTTTCAGATGTTGAGTTATCTCCAAAATCCCAATTCCAACCTGTCGGATTATTTTGAGAGATATCGGTGAAATTTACGTTTTCGCCCATTTTAATATCCGTTTTATCAGCAACAAATTCTGATTCTGGTACTTTTACTTCATCTTCGTTATTACATCCGATATTTACGATTAATAAACTAATGATTGCAAAACTTAATTTAAACTTTCTCATAATCAATTATTTATATTTTAATTCTTTCTTTCTTTTTTTAATAAATACAATAGTTATAATTCTAAATACCTAGAAAATTTAGCTAAACAAACTTTTCTTATTTGTTTAATCCTTTACACAACGAATATAAAATTTAGTCTCATCACTATAGTAGTACTGGTCTATATAATGCACGAATTCGCATATAGAATTATGATCCCAGATTTCAAGATGAACTGGATTAGATCCAACTGTATTAGCAGTCCAAAAAGCTGCACATTCTCCCAATCCTCCCCAAAATGCACCGCTTAAATATCCTCCAGGTAATGCTGAGAATCCACTTCCATTAGTATTATTTGAATACGATTTCCATAGGGTTGTGTCTTTTTTTAGTGCATTACCCGGATCTGATCCAATATAATTTATTAATGTTTCGTATTCAGTTTTACTTGGTAAATGCCAACCTTCTGGACAGGCTTCATTTGATTCAGAAAAACTATATAGAAAACCATATAATTCTCCATATTCTTCACTTAATCTGTATGCAATGCAACCATCAGTTTCGTATTTTAAGTTTTCAGCCATCCACCATTGTCTACCAATCTTAACCGTTTTGTAAATTTTACCATCTCTTGTATCCTGAAGGTTTCCAGTAGTTGGAGTAACCTTAATATAATCTTGCTTTTCAGTATGGTCTCCCCCTTTTTCATTTTTTGCATATAGGGAGACCGTATAATTCCCGGCAAGTTTATAAGTATGAGAGGGATTTTGTGTTTCAGATGTGGAGTTATCTCCAAAATCCCAGTTCCATCCTGTCGGATTATTTTGAGAGATATCGGTGAAATTTACATTTTCACCCATTTTAATATCCGTTTTATCAGCAACAAATTCTGATTCTGGCACTTTTACTTCATCTTCGTTATCACATCCGATACTTACAATTACTAAACTAATAATAGCAAAACTTAATTTAAACTTTCTCATAATCATTTAATTTGGTTAATTTATTTCGATTATTTTTTTCTTTTATCAATAAACACAACCGGCTTACGTTTTAATTCAGGGAATTTAACTTTGTTAATGTCCTCTTTTGATTCGAACTGAATGGTTGGGGCCACTCTTAACTTAGCTCTAAACCGGTCTTTAATTAATTTTTCAAAATTATCTGGTTTATAGCCATTGGTAGCAATTCTAATAAGAATATCATCGGTTCCGATTTGGTTTGTAGACACTTCAATAATGTAGTTCTCGATACCTTTCATATCGTTTAGGATATCATATAGTGCAGGAGGGTAGAGCGTAGTTCCTTTATATTTTATCATTTCGTTTTTACGACCGATAACCGGACCTAAACGCATTGAATTTCGTCCACATTTACATGCTTCAGTATGGTGTTCCACAATATCGCCGGTTTTAAAACGGATTAATGGCATTCCTTCTACTCCAAGTGTGGTGATTACCAATTCACCCGGTTCACCATCTTTTACAGGATTGTTATATTCATCTACAAATTCTGTAATGAGCAGTTCAGGGCGGTGATGACCACCAATTCCTTGCCCACATTCAGCAAATGCAGCACCCATTTCAGTAGATGCATAGGTAGAGTACAGTTTAATATCCCATTTATCCTTGATTCGTTGTCCTAATGTATTTAAAGTAAAGTCAGGATTTCTCAACGCTTCACCAATGCAAATAGCTTTTTTAATACTTGAGTTTTTATAGTCAATACCATTTGCTTCGGCATATTCAATTAGTTTCAATATAAATGAAGGTACGGCTACCAAAGCATTGGGTTTGATTCTTCGTATGGTATCCCATTGCAGCTCTATCATTCCGTTTCCAACCCGAACCATTCCTGCTCCTAATTTTTTAATTCCAAGAAAGTAGGCTAAACCGGCCATAAATCTTCTGTCCAGTGTTACCATTAGTTGGTAAATATCTTCCGGATTTCCATTGGAACATTTAAAAGAAATGTATTCGTTGTATGCTAATCGCTCCAGATCGGCATCTGTCATAGCAAAAGTTACCGGATCGCCTAATGTTCCCGAAGTGGTAATATAATCAACAATCTGTTTACGATCAACACAGATAAAATCATCGTTTTGCTCGTATAAATCATCTTTGGTTGTAAAAGGAAGCTTTTGCAGATCTTTCAAAGTTTTTATTGCATTTATATCGATATTCGACTCTTTAAACTGCTCCGAATAGAACTTTGAATTCTTGTTTACATACTGTAGAATATCTCTAAGTTGTTCTTCCTGATACTGTTTTATCTCTTCTTTTGATTTGTGATCTATATCTTCCGGAAACTTTTTCATTTTCAAAAATATTTGGAACCTTCAAATTTAATATCTTAAAAATAAAAGCATAAAAAAACCGGGAATTATTTTTGTCCCGGTTTTATAATCAGATTTATTTTGCTCGTTTTTCGTAGTATGCTGCTTTTTGTTCGTCTTTGTATCTTGTGTAGATTTGCGACAGGAATTTAGCATATTCTGGTTTTGGGTCCATTTTATACAATTTTAAGTAGAGGTCTCTGGACTTTTGATAATTCGGCCAAACCTGTTCAAGTGCTTTGAGTAATTTATTATACTGGCTTCTGGTTCTGTTCTTTTGGTAAGCACTCATTTCCTTTACATAAAGGTTTTCTGCCAACCAGAAATATTTTTCAGCATAATATTCAAGAAATACAATGTTATCAGGATCCAGCTTGTAAATTTTTTGTGCAAGCTCTTCGCAAGTGGAAGAGTTTTCAAGGTTTTTATTTACAATCAGAAAGTTTGCTAACATATCAGCATTGGTCTGAGCTTGTTTTTCAATGCTTGGCCAAAGTTCCACTGCATAATCCCAGTTTTCGCTTTCTACATACGTTTCCAATAATCTTGCATTAACCTTTTCTATTTCTTCACCCTCCGGATATTTTTTATGATAAGTTTCTAATGCAGTTATTTCTTTGGATAGATTATCAATGGTTTTATATATTTTTGCTAGCGTAGCGTATAGTTCTGGTGTAGAGTATTGTAAGCCTCTGGCTGATTCAAGATATTTTCGGGCTTTATCTGTTTGTTCTAGCTTAAATGCTGCTAAACCTGCTTTCTCATATATCGTAGCTTTTGCTTTTTTACCTGCATTTTCTTTGCTTTCGATAATCTGATCGTATGCTTTTAAAGCTTCTTCGTAGTTACCTTCTGTATACTTTAGATTTCCTTCTTCTGCTAGTTTTGTTGATGCACACGAATATGCAATAAAAGTGATAAGTACTAATTTTAGAATATTAGATAATTTCATGATTTTCTATTTTAATGAGGTGGACAAAAATAAGATAAATTTTTATTCTTAAAAATTGCGATTGGCAAGTGCAATTATTCAATAACCTCGTTAAGCTTTTCCTGAATGCTTTCTCTTTGATAAATATTGGGTATTTCTTTTGAAAGCGCTTTTTTATAAGCTAAAATGGATTTATCTGCTATGTTAAAATGATTGAAATAATCTCCTATATAAACGTATGTTTCAAAGAATTCTGGATTCTTCTGTATGATCTCACTCATTAACACATCTTCGTTAGCGATGCGTTGGCTTGTCTTAATTGATCTTTTAATTTGATCTCTAATTTCTTTAAAACGATTAAAATCTTGAAACTGCTGAGAATACAAAAAACTATCGGCAGGAATTGTTAAATCACTTTCGTAGATTATTTTCTTAGCATGACGATTTTCAGCATCCGCAAAAACTTGGTTAAGATCATAACATACATATTCACCAAGCTGGAATGGTGAGGTAGAAACCCAAACTTTCAGTTCTTCGGGTTTAAAGATAATCGAATGGTGAGCTATGAGTTGATTCACTGCTTTTTCATTTCCCATTCCAATGTTTTCATCCTGTAATCCTTTTTGATCGCGCAATATTTCAGCTACATTTTTAACATTTAATTTAGGGTTTTGACTTAAAAGCTCTTCAACCCGCTCTAAACGATAGGTTGTGGCGTAATCAGAGATATCAGCTTTTTTATAGATATCTTTCTTCATCTCTTTACTCTGGAAATGATTGCTACATATAATATAGTCATTTGATGTTTCAAACAGTGCTTGCTGATCCGGTGATTTCTCAATAGTAGCTGTTTTGCCATCTTTTGCAGAACCAATAAATAACGACTCAGATACAAACATTTTACGCTTTTCTGCAATTTTATAAGCTTCTTCAATGGTTGATGCGTACTGAAGAATTTCTCTAGCTACCAATGATACAGGAGTGGCAGCACCAAACGGTATATCCGATTTTGCTGCGTTCAGTGTAACGGTTAATCCCTGATCGTTCATTCCAGATGTTGCACCAATCATTCCACCCCAGGTTACAATCATAAATTTATGTCCTTTTTCAGGATTACAGAACATAATGATCTTATCTTCGGCAAATTCATCACCCACATAAAAATCAAAGTTTCTGCCAATAATCAATGAACTGTCTGCTGATTTTGAATCCCAACCCGAAAATGCTGTACATGCAACCAGGTTCATATTCTGTAAGGCATGACCAATGTCGTGTGCTGCGTGGTAATTTAAGATCCTATGGTAATTCGTACCGATAAAATCAAACTTCTCTGATGCCGATTGTGAAATTCCATAAATCTCTTTTTGATATTCAGGAATTACATGTTTATCGATATTTCTGTTAAAAAAGCCTATAAAGCTTTTGAGAAATTTTAAATATGATTCTGAAGGAATCATTACTTTTATTTGATTTACAAAAGCGTCTTCCTGCTTGAAAATTAAATCTTTGGATAGTTTACCATTAATAACACCACGTTCATAAGCTTCGCCTTCAATATACATTTCCCAAAGCCCATAATCGTTTTTTTGTAACCAATTTTTATTTAAGGAGCGAAACAGAGAATCTGTTTGGGTTACATTCAAACTTTCTAATTCTGTGCTACTCACCTCAGGTGGGTTTACTTTAGTAATGATTTCAAAAATGACAGTTAAAACAATAACCATGAATAAAATCCAAAGTAGTGTATTTAACAATGCCCTTGCTATTATCTTTATTTTATGCATCCTGAATCTTTTTCAATAAATATTCCATTCCCAGTAAATTAGTACATGTAAGAACCGAGCCTACAGTAACACCTAAAACTCCGTGTAAATTTACGTTTTGTCCGCTTAATAACAAATTGGGGATTTTTGTCCGTGGAGCTATTCGTGACTTTAATGGTTCGTTGCTATCATGTTGGATACCATAAATGGAACCGTTTCGTGTGCCTGTGTAAGAAACCATTGAAAGAGGAGTAGAGGTATAGTAAGTTGTAATACTTGATTTGAATCCCGGAAATTGTTTATCAATTTGATCAATAAGTAGTTCAGCTTTATATTTTTTAAATGCCTCGTAATCATCGCCTCGTTTACCAATGCTTGAATTTTCCCATTGCTTTACTTCACTGTATTTCATGTAGGTCATAGCAGTAGCTGTTTCTGCGTATTTCTTCGACTTACTTGAAGGTAATGTTAAAAACAGATATTCCTGGGGCCACCGTTCCGGATCGTAATGCGGAATACTCCATACAGAATCTTCATTAAACTGATAGTAGTTGTAATTTAAATAAGGAAAGCTATCTGGCTTAAAGGCAACGTAAATAGCAAATACAGAAATTGTTTCTTCAATATCATGAATCCGGTTACGATATGATTTTCGTAGCAAATGAGTATCTGTCATTGCTAAAGTTAGTGTAGGATGTATGGCCGAAATGAAATTATTTGCTTCAATTACCTCGCCACTTTTCAATACGGCAGATTCTACTTTTTCACTTCCTACATTCAATTTAACTACCTCGCTGTCATTTAATAATGTTCCTCCGTTTTTCTGAATGGATTCAATAAGTACATCAGCAATTTGATGACTTCCATCTTCAAATCGGTATGCTCCTTCAATTAAGGAATTGGTAATTAATGCATGAATTGCTACCGGAGTTTTATCCGGAATTCCCGCATAAAGCAAATTATTACCAGCCAGCACATTTTGCAACGTTCTATTTGATGTAACAGAATTGATAAAGCTACCTACATTCTTTTCGTAGTAAATGTGTTCATCATCTTTTCCAAGGTTTGGTCGCACATTATACAAAGGAAACTCATTACAAATTTTCTTAATTTCATTGGTATACTTTTTTAACGACTCTTTTTCTTCAGGAAAATCCTGGGCTAAAGTTTCAATGAAATTATCATATCCCTGCGCATATGCATATTTTTTACCTTGAAAGTTTATTTGATCAAAAGAATCTAAATCTAATCTTTCTAACTTTAAGTCATCAATTATTCCTGCATATTTAAAATACTGATGAAGGTTTTGACCTTCGCCTAATCCTCCAACGTAGTGAATTCCGGTATCAAATATTTTACCATCGCGCTTGAATGTTTGCAGGTTACCTCCAAAATGTTTCTGTTTCTCTAATACACAAACACTCATTCCTTCTTTGCTTAGAATATTTGCGCAAAAAAGACCTCCTAAACCACTACCAATAATTACAACATCATACTTTGGCATATCTTTACGATTGGTTCTTCCTTATAATATAAACTATATTCGACGTTAACTTGGTCTGATCAACAATTTCAACTTGCATATTGTGTTTATTGAACATTTCCAGGATATCGTCGGATGATAAAAAGTATAACTGTTTTGAGCTATCTTTTGTTTTATTAAAACCAATAATTTTTGTTGATAAAAACTCCGAGAATTTGGTTCCTTTATGTCGTTCTTTTAGGTTTGTATTGGCATCACGTATTATGATCATTCCTTGGTCATTCAAATTTTTAATACAATTTGACACCAGAGTTTTCTGATCTTTCTTAGGAAGATAATGCAATACATCACTCAATAAAAAAACATCGGCCGGTTCAAAATTATACGTCGTACTATCGGCACATTCAAAATTAACATGCTCGTTTTTTGAAATACAATTATTGGCAACCTGAATTTTTTCGCAATCATAATCGATACCGGTTACTACTCTATCTTCAGAAACAAAGTGGAGCATGTATGAAAGGTATCCATAACCACATCCGATATCATAAATTTTTCCAGATCGCGGAATGATAGAATTAAACAATTCATAATTGTTTTCCATTATCAGTTTTACTCGCAAATACCATTCTAAGACAGGTCCCTTGTAGGTATAATTCTTGATTAACTGATGTCGATAGTATTTTGTATCTTCTAACTCAAGGCGCATTTCATTATACATTTTCCGGAAATACCGACCAACCTTTTTCGCTCTTTCTGAATAGCTTTCACCAAACTCTTTATTTTCAGGAGTAATTCTATCCAAGAATTTTGCAGTTACAGTTCCGTTTTTAAGGAGCAGATCATCGCCTTTTGTCATGCAATATCCTGTCCCATGCAAAACTATTGGAAGAATATCAATATTAAGTTTCTCGGCTAAATAGAAAGCACCTTTATGGAATCGTTTCATTTTGTAGTTGGTAACACGGGTACCTTCCGGATAAACCAAAATGGAATATCCTTCATCAATCTTTTTCTGTAGTTTAGGCACAAGTGCTTCATATCCTTCAGAAACCGGATAGAAATCGGCCATTCGCACTACATGACCATAAATTTTACTATTTTGAACCCAGTCGTTGGTAAGAATAATAATTTTGGGACTCATCAACATATTGTAAATTAGATCAATATGCGACTGGTGATTGCAAATAATAATGCTGGGCTTTTTAAAATCTTCCTTGTTAGGATTAAGAATTACTTTCTTAATATTAAACATGCCATAAAATAGCGATGATGCAGAAAACACAATGGAATAATTATATAGCAGCTTAATTTTCTTGTTATTAACATGCAAAATCTTAAATAAGACAAACCCTGTAATTGTAGTAAGAACTGAACCACCTATAAATAAACTCCAGGCAAAAGTAGAACTTACAACTTCTTGAAAAGTATATGCAATTTTACCCTTTTTCTTTCGATTTAAAAGGAATAGATTAAACAAAGCAGGTTCTAAGGTATAGGATATGATAATTACCGATAATATCCCTATAATGGATAAAATAGCCATTGATTTTAAAGCAGGATGCTGCGCAATTATGAGTACTCCAATTCCGGTAATGGTAGTAACTCCGGATAAGAAAATGGAAGTTTTATATGAATCGAGGTTTTTAATTCCATATTTATAATCCTGCAATAATCCTCGCATGATAAAGATAGAGTAATCAATTCCTAAACCGAAAATAAAAGTGGAAATAATGATGTTGAAGATCGTGAACTTAATACCTAAAATTCCCATAATTCCCAGCGTCCATATCCATGAAATTGACATTGGGATAAAGGTTAGCAGAGCAAGTTCAATTCTACCAAATGATAATAGAAGGATTAGAAATACAATGGCTAAGGAAAGTTTAACCAGCAAGTTGAAATCATCCTTGAGCACACGAACCAAATTATCGGTCATATATTTCTTATCGAAAACCAAGAGATTTTGATCATCCGAAAAGGTTTCATAGATTTTGTGTTTATCTAACTCATCCGCTTTTAAAACGCTAACCACAGTGGTCATTTTCTTATTTTCAGTAATAAAATCACTTACAAACAGATCTTGTAAATCTTTCAGTTCATCCTGATTAATTTGAGTGAATTCTTTTTCAAGCAATTGATAAAAATCTGTAAATGCATCACCTTTGAACTTATACTTTTCACCTGCATTTTGCAGGTTTTCTTTTAACTGATCAACTCTTTGAGTTGTCCAAAAGGCATTCCAACGCTCAATTCTTTTGCGTTGTAACGATTCAGAAATCAATACTGTACTTACATTTGTGTATTGGCTAACAACACCACTCTCTTTTAATTTCTGTAGGTAGGGAATAGCTCTTTCATTATGTGTTAGGGCTTCTTCAAGATTATCGCCTGTACTAATTAAATAAACAGATTTTAAGGTAACATTGGCTATTTTATTCAGATTATCTTCAGCCTTTTTCAACTCTGGTGACAGGTAACTCATCTTATCCATATCACCATCGAAGGATGTTTTACCTGAAAAAAAGAACGAAACAATAGTAAATGCAATTAT
The DNA here is from genome assembly GCA_020444275.1 of Bacteroidota bacterium. Lineage (GTDB taxonomy): Bacteria > Bacteroidota > Bacteroidia > Bacteroidales > UBA12077 > UBA12077. The sequence goes on from JAHLLG010000002.1 coordinate 435,428, forward strand.
TACAAGGATTAGGAATTTGTTCTTTTCATATGGATAGGATGTAATTCTTTCGATGACTGATTTTTTCGAACGTACCTGGTTTTTTTCATAATCTCTTTTTCGCAAGAAATGAGGCAGAACAATCAAAGAAAACAGTGCTGCAACCGCAACACTAATTGCGGCAAACAGACCTAAATCCTGCAATGCCTTAGAGCTTACAAAAAGCAAGCATAAAAATGCAGAAGCGGTTGTGAGTGTACTCATTAAAACAGGAGTGGAGATATCTTGTAAAACCTTTTTAATATCTCCAATGCTTCTGTAATGCGTAAAAAGGTGTAATGAATAATCAACAGTTATACCAAGCAATACGGAGCCAATTCCAAGAGATATAGCCGAAATTTGTCCTTTAATCAAAAACAGGATGGCCAGTGATAAACTTCCTCCAAAAATGGCGGGAAGAAATAAAATAATGAAAATACTTTTCTTTCTAAAGAACAGACTCATAAATACCAGCAAGATGATAAGTGCAATGGTAACAGTTAGTTTAATGTCCTGCTTAATTCTGTTTGCATTACCTACGGCAACTGCTGCTGCACCATAATACTGAATATCAATTGTCTGATTAAATTGTGTTTCAAGACTATCAACTTGTTCATCAATAATAGAAATCAGTTCGCCATTTTTCTGGGTTTCGCCCGAAGGATGTGCTGATGTAAGAAATAGACTCAGGTTCTTTTGATCTTTGGTAAAAATTCTGCTGTTGTATATTTCATAGTTATCGCCAATTTGGAAACTGTTTAATCGGTTAAGAACAATAGGTGTAAAATGAAGTGGATCTTTCATTACATATTGTTTCATAACCATGCTGGCCGGCGAAATTAGTGTTTTGAAGTTGTTCTTTATGGCTTGCTCAATAGAAGATTCCTGCAATAAACTATCTATCTTCTGATAATCCTCTTCTTCTAAAAAAATAGGCAGATTGTGAAAGAAAACATCATAAACTTCATTCATTACCTGGTCGGAAACCTGATAGTTAATCGTTTTTATCAGATCGGATTGATGTTTTTCAAGTTTTCTGTTTAAAATATCAGCACACTCAATTAATTGGGCAGGATCTGTTTTTGTGCTATCGGTTAATGAAAAATTGATAATCAACTTATCCATGAAGTTGATATTTTGTGATGCTTCACTTATTCGCTGAATATTTTCATCGGACGGAAGCATTCGGGTAATATCCTCTTCGAATTGTATTTTTGAAACAAAGTACGCAGACAATCCAAATAAAATCAGGATTATCAAGATTGATGAGACGCTGAATTTTCTGATGAATTTGTATATACCGTAAAATAGATTGGACATTGTGAATTGATTAATCTTGATAAGATTTTACATACTCTTCCTGTAGAACAGGTTTTTTTCTAAAGATAAGAAGTAAAATATAAGTAACAAAACCAAACGTTAGGGCCAGGATTACACCAAATACAAGGCTTCCGACCACATATTGAATTAAGTTATCTTTAATTAAATCAAAAGTGATATTTGAATTGAAGCTAAGATTCAACTTATTCGCATCAATAAACAATTCTCCGGTTTTAAAACTTGCGTAAAGAATAATTGGAATCATAGGAGGAATACTGATATTTGATGTAACCAGTACAATTACTTTATTCAATTTTAAAATATGTGCTAAAGCAAAAGCAATCAACATCTGATATCCCCACACAGGAGCAACACCCATAAACAGTCCCAACATAACAGCAAGTGTAATTTTAATATTGGGTTCTTTGTTTTGAAGTATTTGTACACGTAAGAATTCCTGAATATTTCTTTTGTTTAATCTCTTAACAAAGGCAAACGGTTTGGTTACCAAAAGAGCATAAAAAACCAGAAAAGTGTTTAAAATGCTTATTCGGGTAAAATCCTTAAACGGGTTAAAATGAGAAACCCGAGTTTCTTTAGGAGCATAATAAACCTGTATAGGCAAATGTGTTACATCTATTCCTTTCCATGCTGCACGAACAATTACTTCAATTTCGAATTCGTACTTTCTGGTAAAAAAATGCATTTTACTTAATGGTTTTAGGGGATAAAGTCTAAAACCAGATTGTGTATCGGGCAAGGATATTCCTGTTTCGAACTTAAACCAGAAATTGGAAAAGCGGTTACCAAAACTACTCTTACCGGGTATTCCATCCTGCTCCATATTTCGGTTACCGATAATAATTGCATTGGGATTTTCCTCTATAGCTTCTACAAATTTTGGTAAATCTGAAGCAAAATGTTGTCCATCAGAATCAATGGTAATAGCATACTCATACCCTTTATTCCACGCATGTTTAAAGCCGGTTCTTAAAGCAAATCCTTTTCCTTTGTTTTTAGCATAGCTTACCACATCAATTGGATCTATCTGGTTTAAAAGATCCTGGGTATTATCTGTAGAACCGTCGTTTACTACAATAACCTGATTAGTGTATTTCAATACATCAGCAACAACTTTTTCAATGGTTTGATGATTATTGTACGTTGGTATGATTACACAGCATTTTCGCTCCCTGAACAGTTCGTGGTACTTTTCCAAAATAAGTTCCTCCCCAAATTACTTTGCAGTAAAGTTACCTTTAAATTTATAAAAAACCTGATCTCCAAAATAAGTAACGCTGTTTACCTTAATAAGGTTTTGTTCATTATCATATTTTACTTTTAGATCAACATGAAGGGTTTGATTAACTTCCGGATTTACTACTGCCATGAACTTAATATTATCAGCGTATACAAGCTTTAATTCCTTTTTTTCTGCTGCTTCCATTATTTCTTTAATCAATTGTGTAAGGCAAACCCCCGGAACAACCGGATTGCCCGGAAAATGACCTTTATACACTTCATGATCTTTGTTCAGATCGATAATGGCTTTCAGGTTCTCTTGATCACTGGTATTTAATTCGGTTAGGGTATAGAAATTTTTTAAGAGCATTTTATTGTATCAGTTTTAAATCCATGTTTAGTTTTATATTATGATGTTCCAGTTTTATTTCTCCTGGTATATCACCCCGGTATGCATACAAACCTACTGAAATTTTTTCAGAATTTCGTTTCGATAAGTTCATGTTTACAACCCTTTGAGTATTGATATTTTCTATATAATTATAGTTTAGATTACCTTTTGCAAACTGCCAGATTCTCTGATTTTGATCTTTATTATCAATTAGATGAATGCCATCAAACTGGTTTTGCATCAAGAGCAGATTAAAATCTGTTTGGAATGTATTCAGAATTACTTTTTTATTAAGATACTCAACGCAATATTCAACCTGTAGTTCTCCGTTATTCAGTTCAAAATCAAATAGTTTTAATCCAAACTGCGTGGTTAAGGCAATCCGGAATACTTTTTCTTCAATCTTCTTTATGATCAACAAGCCACCAATATCATTTTTGTAAAAACGAATATCTGCTTTGTAAATTAAGGTTTCATCGGAGTGGGGAAGGGCATATGGTATTTTTTGAATATCTGCTTTATTAAGTTTCGTGCTGGGTAGGTTTTTGTATGGATTAGCACAGCTTGAAAGACATATAAAAATTACAAATATCAAATATCGAATAAGATTCAATTTAATCTGCTGGCATTTTTTTGCAGTGTTTATTATTCGGTGTTCAATATTCATTTAATTTTAGATTATTAGATATATATTACTTTGTGCTTCTTTTTGACTTGGCGTCTTTGTGGCAAGATTATAATAGCCACTAAGTCTCAAAGACTCTAAATTAAACTAAGAATAATTATAAAATAAATTTATCACTATCAATTTTTTGATTCAGTTTTCTATTAATGAAATCAATGCTTGTATAATCATCTGAACTTTCAATCATCTTAATTTTGGCAACTGAAATCTCTGATTTATCAATATATATTTTAATTATTTTCAGCATGCTTTTCATTTCTGGTAATTTAGGTTCCAGATCAAGTAAGTACTGTGTTGAATTTTCGAAATAACTCACATTAAAACGCTCATTATCTGTAAATAAATTACCTTGTATGGTACCAATCATCATATTGTTGATTTCACTAAACATTTTGTTCGATTCGGTATCGAAAGTACTGATTTTAGATCCATCTTTAATAAATATATTCTTGTCATTAAACACAATAATATATTCGAATGGTTCGGAATATTCCCAACGCAGTTTATCAGGACTTTTAAAATAGAATTTACCTTTGGAGATAATGTTCTCTGTTAAAAAACTTAGATGTTTTTCCTGTATAAACTGGCTTTGAATGGTTGAGGTGTTTTCTGTTAATTTAGCCAATTCGGTTTTAACCTTTTCAATGTTGTTTACCTTATTGAATCCATTATCTTGTGCTTTTAAAAAAGCAACAAATATGAGTAAACTTAAAACTGTACTTAATATTTTATTCATATACTTTAATATCTAAAAGTTCATCGAGCGGAACAATTTTATAATTCTCTGATTGAGCAAACTCTAAAAATGGTTTTAATATTTCAGTAATTTGTTCCCGGTTATCATGAAATAAGATAATTGCTCCTGGCTTTAATTTATTCTTTAACCTAAATACGGTTTTTTTAACATGATTAATTGTATCAAAAGAACGAATGCTCCATCCAATAGTGTTAAAATCGAAATTTTTAATGGCTTTTTTCAAAGAAGGATTGGTAACACCATATGGTGGGCGAAATAATTTCGGTTTTTTACCAATTGTCTCAAATATCAAGCCATTTGTTTTTTCAATTTCCAGCTTCATTTTTTCAGCAGGATACAGATCGAACCATCGTTCATGCGACCAGCTGTGATTCCCTATTAAATGCCCTTTCTGATCAATTAATTTCAGGGTTTCTTTATTTTCTTCAATGTGTTTTCCAATACAGAAAAATGTAGCTTTTACATTGAATTGATTTAACAGTTCTAAAACTTGTGGTGTGATTTTAGGATCAGGACCATCGTCAAAAGTAATGGAGATTTTTCTTTCTGAAGTATCTGCGATACAGTGTGTTTTTATATAAACCTGAGAACAGATAGCGTATGAGCAATATACAAGATGTGCTAAAAAAAGTGCTGTAATTATACTAAAAAATATCCCTTTCCATGGAAGAAAGAGATAAACCAGGACTAAAACAATGATGTAAAGAACGAATGTAGTTCTTGGTTTTATCATTGAGTTAATAAAAATAATGAATGATCAACTTCTCTAAAATGATTATATACCAATACATTCTTGATTGGCTTTTCAGTAAAGTTTTCTTTTCTGAAACGAGCAACTTCAGGTACTTTCTGATGTTTAATAGTATTTGCAGCAAACCATAATGCAAATGATCCGACGGTATGATAATCGCCCGACAGGTGTTTAAAGTAAGCGTAATTGGTATTAAAATAGTTATCTGCCAAGTGATAGTAAACATCATCGGTATCAACATTTCCGTTTAATCCTAAAAGTACCAGGTCAATATCATCTTTGGTAAGATTATTTTTAGCTAAAAACTCATCAATTTTTGTTTCAATTTCCTGATTATCTTTAGGCTTATAGATGGTTTTGATATCTTGTATTTTGGCGTAGTTCGCATCAGATTTTTTTCCCGTAAGCGCAAAAAAGCTCACACCTTCGCCTACAATTGTTCCTTGTGTTTTATGATCTAATAGTTCTAAACTATTAATAGTTTCCTTTTTTACCCAACGAGTTTTTTTAATAATAGAATGATGCTCTTGGGTTATTTCATCAAATCCACCCACTAAAACATCATCAGCGTCTTTATTTTCGACCAATAACATACCATCTAACAAAGCACTTTCGAAAGAGAAACCACGATGCGAGTAGGTATTGTTATAATTGAAACATTTTAAGGCAATGGCAACCTGACCACTTATTGTATTGTGTGTAGACTGAATGAAAGCAGTGGGAGTAAGGAATTCTTCGTTAAAATCTAACACCTGATTTAGGAACTTTTCTGTATCACCAACTAATCCCAATCCTGTTCCGGTAATTATAGCACCAGGTTGTTCAATTCCGGCATCCTTTAAGCAAATTTTAGAGGATGCAATTCCCATCTTGATTAATTTACTCATCCTACGGAGCTGAATAGGATTTATATATTCCTTGTACTTAGGTTCAACACTTAACAGAAAATCTGTTTCGTGATTAATGATATCATCTAAAAATACATTAGGATCTGTTGTATTTTGAGGCGAAATATTACCTATGCCTTTTATATAAACTTCCATACTCTAATATCTTGAGAAAATTAATGCTGAATTATTACCACCAAATCCAAATGAGTTGGATAAAACATGATCGACCTTTACATTTTCTAATAATTCAGTAACCGGCTTGAATTTTAAATCTTTCATTTGAGTCTTAAAATTCAAATTTGGAAAAATCATATTGTGTTGAAGTGTAAGCACAGAAATAACTGCTTCTACACCACCTGCTGCACTAGTTGTATGACCGGTATATGATTTTGTTGAACTTACTTTTGGTATGTTATCACCAAAAATGTTTTCAATTGCTCTGCCTTCTGAAAGGTCATTGTTCTCGGTTCCTGTACCATGTGCATTTACATAATCAATATCCTCAGGTTTTAATCCGCTTCTGTCAATGGCTTCTTTCATGGCCGCATAAGCACCTTTACCTTCAGGTGTTGATGCTGTTTGGTGAAATGCTTCGCACGAATTTCCGTAACCTGTTAACTCAGCCAATACTTTTTTTCCTGATTTTTTAACCATCTCTTCTGATTCAAGTACCAGAAAAGCAGCACCTTCACCAAGATTTAAGCCCTGACGGTTTTCGTCAAAGGGTTTACATTGTTCACGGTCAAGTATCATTAAGGTATTAAAACCATTCATATGATACTTGGTTAACGATTCAATACCACCGGCTATAACCCGATCCAGCATTCCGTTTTTTATCATTCGGGTACCTAATATCATTGAGTTTGCTGCCGAAGAACAAGCCGTACTTGTGGTTGAAACAAAATCTTTAACACCAATATAATCTGCTATTCGCTCTGTACTATCTCCACAATCATGCGTTTCGATATATTCTATGTGATTTGTAGTGGAAAGAAGATCTTTATAAAACATTTCGCTTTTATCCATTCCACCAACAGTGGTTCCGGATATCAATCCTGTTTTATATTCAGCCATATCGGTAATTTGAGCATTTTTAACCGCTTCATTAGCAGCAATGATACCAATTAGTGTTGCACGTGTATATGGCTCACCTTTTGGTAAATTCGCTCTTTCGATAAGCTCTTCTTCCGACAGCTTTACTTCAGAAACGGGAATCGTTCCCTTATGATTGGTTTCAAGATATTTAATGTCGGTTACACCAGACTTCTTCTCTTTTAAAGATTGCAGTGTTTCTTCAACATTATTTCCAATTCCGGAAATAATACCTATACCCGTTACAAAAACCCTTTGTGACATCTACAAATCCCCTTTTGAAATAGTAATTATTTCTTGTGTTCTTCAATATATTCTGCAATGGTTCTAATTGAATAGAAAATCTTTTTACCATCTTTTGGATCTTCTATTTTTAAACCATACTGTTTTTCCAATAAAACAATTAATTCCAGCGCGTCGATAGAATCAAGTCCTAAACCATCGCCAAATAATGGTGCATCAGTATCTATATCATCTGGTTCAATGTCTTCTAAGTTTAACACTTCTATAACTTGCTCTTTAATCTTTACTATTAAATCTTCCATTTCTCTTTACTTAATTATTCTATTAATGATTTCGGGTTTAAAACTAATATTATCTTTTTTATTTTCCTTATTTTTTTCAACTAAAAACAGCATTGCACAATAATCGCCATCAATATAATCTACCCAACCTGTTATGCATGCATCAATTTTATTTTTATCCATCAACTCATTAACATATTCACATACAAACTCAGGATCGAATTGTTTGGCAATGAAACAGGTATTTTCACCCTGAAATTTATTGCGAATACAGATTTCACCAATCATCACATTAGGTAGGGTATAAACAAATACCGCAGGACTGGGAAAGTAGTTTGATTTATCTTTTATGGTTTCGTAATACTTTTGATCAGTATCCAGTGAAGAGTGTGCATTTTGCAAAATAACGCCTACTTTGGTCGGATCCAGGTTTTTAAGGTGCTCATTACTCTGTAGAACAATTTCTGAAGCAACAAAAGCAAGCTTACAAAGATTATCCATTTTAAAATACTTTGGATATTTTATTTCGTAGTGCTTGTATACTGATTTCAGAAAAGCTCCAAATTCATTTTTATCCGGATCAGTATATGCCGTTTCTCCATCAACAATTACTTGATGTGGCTTTATAATACAATATTTAGATATACTATTTTCCATAATCATTCTTAATTAATCGGCATTTAATTCGGAAAAGTATAGCGCAGCATTACTTCCTCCAAAACCTGATGCTGTTTTTAAGAAATTATTTATTTTCGTTTCTTTAAACTCGGTGATAACATTTATCGACTCGGTTACGCCATGCTCATTATATCCTTGGGTTTTAATCAAGCAGTTTTCTTTAATAGAATGAATTCCTGCAATGCTTTCAATAATTCCGGCTGCACCTAGTGTATGTCCCCAGTATCCTTTCAGACTATTAACTGGCACATGCTTAAGTTCAGCCCAGGCAATTGCTTTCGATTCCATTTCATCGTTGTACGGAGTAGCTGTTCCATGACCTGATATATAATCTATTTCTGTATCCTTTTTATTGGACTCCTTCAGTGCATTTCTGATTGCATAATACAACCCGTCGCCAGTTCTGGAAGGTCCAGAAATATGATTTGCATCGTTTGTATTTGCTCCACCTCTGAATATTACCGGATTATCTTCCTTAACAAGCATTTTATCGTTGGTTAAGATAATTGTTCCGGCTGCCTCGCCGAGTGTAATTCCAGTTCTGTTAGTATCAAAAGGTTTACAAGGTTCACTGCTAACTGCCTTGAAAGATTGAAAACCAGAAGGTGTAAATTCAGAGATAATATCACCACCACAAACAACCGCATTGGTATATTTTTTCTGTTTTAAATATTGTGCAGCTGTTATCAGGGCAGTTGCACCCGATATGCATGCATTGGAAACAAAAATTGGATTGTTCTTTGCATTGAAAAAATTACATACTGTTTCCGATATTGCCCAAAGATTAATCCGATCTTTTTCAAAGGCATGATTTTCATTTTCAATTAAATCTATATTTCCTTTAACAGATGAAAACACAAATAATGTATCATTTTGCGACGGATCAATTCCCGATTGCTTTATACAGTCAGTTATGGATAATATCATTAATTTTTCTAAACGGGTAAACTGATCTGGATCACCAATTTTAGAAAACTCCGAATTTAATCTTTCAGAATCAATTTGAGAGCAGGGCATAGGTGTTTGTGTAATTTTTGGATCATTACTTATTTCTATACCCGATTCAGATTGTTTAAGTTTATGGAAGTTTTCATTACTTGTAAACCCAAGTGAAGATATTATATTATCAGCTATTGTGTAAATTGTTTCCATACAAGCTTAAATTATTCTATTAATCCCATTTTTCGTTTCCATTCAAGGAAAAAATCAGGAGCAATCAATACCAGTTCTCTGTCTAAATTTAAGAACACCTGAATGCTTGCTCCGGTTGCTGCTATTTTATTATTCTTTTTGTTATAAATGGTATATTCAAAATGAATTTTTGCAGCATCATGATCGATATATCTGGTTTCAATAATTGCTGTATCGCCATACTCGAGAGGAGTTTTATATTCGAAATCAAGCTTAACCAAAGGTGTTAAATGTTTGTTTGCATAAACATCCAAATAACTTAATCCTAAAGCTTTACCAAATGCTTCTCGTCCGTCTTCAAAGTACTTGGCATAATTTCCATGCCATACAATTCCCATGGAATCTACTTCACTAAATCTTATGATTATCTCGGTTCTGTGTATAAGGGGTTTTTTCTCCAATTCTTTTCAAATTTTAACAAATCGCTAATTTAAACTGTATGATTTAAAAATTAGCATATTATGATTCTATTTATTAACAAAATTTCAAATATTAATTTCAAATTCCAGATTTAACTCCTTTTGATACTCACTGCGTTCGTGAGAACGCTTCGCTTAGTTCGTTGAGCTTGCTTTGCTTGGTTCAGAGTCCTTATTTGTTAATGGTTATTTGAAGAATTAAATCTGAAACCTGAGATCGCGTTATTTTGTTTTTGTGTAATTATTATAAACAACTGCTATGATGAGCATAATAACAAAAAACAGCAAAAGCTTTGCACTTTCGGCAAGTATTACCGAAATATCGCCACCACGAAGAAATATATCGTAAAAGCCATTTAATCCCCAATGCAGAGGCGAAAACTGGCTAATAATTCTAATGTTAGCTGGCATTACATAGGTTGGAACCCAAATTCCTCCCAAGGCAGCAAAAATAATGATAGAAACTGATCCAAATGTTGCGGCTTGCTCGTGACTGGTTGCAATGGTTCCTAAAGTAACACCATATCCAGTTGCTGCTAATCCGGAAGATAATGCCATAATACCAAGTGCAATTTTATGCGGACCAATTTCTAACTGAGGCAGGCCTAATAACGGCATTATATAAACTCCTACTGCAAGCATTAAAATAAGCTGAATAAAGGCAACACCAAGAAATATAAATATTTTACTGAACATTACGGTAATAAATGATCCCGGCATGGTCTTTAGTCTGAATGCACTTCCATCTTCGCGTTCTTTAATGATATTTCCTGCCAGTGGAAGAACTATAAAAAACATGGCAAACATGGTCCAGGCGGGAACATTATGCTGAACTGAATTGGGAACGATATTATCTTCCTTTGTTGATGCATATACCTGTTCATACTTTATGGTTTCAAAGCTTTCAAATTCAATAGGATTTTGGCCGGGCATTAACTGGGCCATGGCTTCCGAGAAATTCTTAAAAAACATCTCAATTTCCAGTTGTGATGTGAATTCTTTAAGTGAGCTCATCACCATATTCTTGAATGAAACACTTGTTGCCGGATCGATATAAATAGTTACATTAATTGTGCTCTTTTTTGTTCTTTTTTTAAGTCCGGGAACATTGAATGATTTGAACGATTTATTGATAAGTGCATCAACGTTTCCACGAATAGCGTCCGTAGCTCTTTCCGGTATAATTACACCGATTTTGTATTTTCCCCGGGCAACTAATTCTCTAGCTTTTTCTTCGGTAATTTTTTCACCATCAATTTCTTCAACAATATCGAAGTAATCTGATGCATATAAGCCTTCGCTAATGGCTTCCCCTAAGCTATCTTTATCATTATTTACCAGGACCATCGAAATATCAACTTCATTTACTGTCCTGAACGTTGCATCCTGAATCAAGGTCATGATAATAATGAGCACCAAAGGCATTAAAAATAAGATAATTAAACCTGCACGGTCTCTTATTAAAACTAAAAACTCTTTATATATTGATGATAATAATCGTATCATATTTTTAAAATTTATTCGTCGCGTAATGCTCTTCCTGTTATATGTAAGAAAATACTTTCCAAATCGGTGTATTCCGGTTTGCTATTGACCAACTCTTTTGGTCTGCCAACTGTAAGAATTTCTCCTTTATCAATAATGGCTACTTTGGAACAAAAGTTTTCAGCCTCTTCCATGTAATGCGAAGTGTAAATAATTGTTGTTCCTTCTTTATTGATTGTTCTGAGATGATCTAATATGACCGTTCTGGATTGTACATCAACACCAACAGTTGGTTCATCTAAATAGATAATTTTTGGTTTATGAAGAATACCTGCTATCAGGTTGATTCTTCTTTTCATTCCTCCGGAAAAAGTTTTAATCCGACGATTGGCATTTTTTTCCAAACCAAACAGTTCAAGGCATTCGTTTATTCGACTCTTAAGTTCCTTACCTTTTAATCCGTACATGTGTCCAAAGAACGTAAGATTTTCTCTGGCGGTTAATAAAGGGTACAAGGCTATTTCCTGCGGAACTACACCAATTATATTTTTTATTTTTTCTCTTGAATGCTGGTATTCCATTCCATCAATAAAAACATTGCCTGATGTTGGCCCAAATAGCCCGCATAAGATGGAAATTGTGGTTGTCTTACCAGCACCATTGGGGCCAAGTAAACCATATATTTCGCCTTTGTCAATATTCAAACTGATATTATCAATGGCAGGAACATTTGAGCCTTTATAGTACTTGGTAAGATATTTTAATTCAATAATATGATTATTTTCCTGCATCACTTATTAATTTCTTTAGTTCAGTAAAAAATCTTTCTTCATCGTCGGCTATTTCCAGCATTAAATTAGCCACTGTATTGTAACCATCCGGGTCGGATGATCGGCCTTTGCATGTTTGTGCTGCCAATGAAGAAAATTTTCTCCATTTATCACCAATATTAGTCATCTCTTTTGAGATTTCGAAATATCTAGGATCATCAAATACTTCAGAAACCTCCTGAAGGAATGCTGCATAAATAAAGCGAAATCCGGCTCCTCCTGTTCCAATTTCTTCGAGCATTCTTACCAACTGAGCCAGGTAGGAAGCAGCCTTACGAGCACCTAATTTATCGGGCCATTTGCGAACTCTTTTTGAGAGATACCGGATACCTTTAACTCCAAACAACGGAACAGGAATGGTTAACATCCAGTCGCATGTTTGTTTAATTCCTTTTAAAATGGCTGGCTTTAATTCAATATCTTCAGGGATATCGATTGGGTAATACATCTTACCATTCGGACTTAGCGGTCCTTTTGCAAATCGCGCCTTTTTAAGTTCTTGGTGAGTTAGGGTAGTTGGATATTCCATAACCGGATCACTAATATGATACGTTCCGTTTTCTTTTCCAAAAACTGTTAAGTTATGTGCATTAAAGTGAAAACGATAAGCAGGAGGAAAGTAGGATAAATGATAAACTCCGGTTTGAACACCAACAGGTAGTTTCTTTTCAAGAACCTTATCGAGCTCGTCCATTGCCCTCTTGGGTTGTTTCCGAAAGGTTTGCTTTTTCATTTTAATTCCCAGGCGTTTTGCTGCCCGGGCAAAAATCATTCCCGGAACAGGACGGAACGAGGCTAAAGGAATGCCATTTACTTTTACAAAAGGCATATAAGCAAAAAAGTAGCCACTGCCAATTCCGAAAATCATCGCTTCGCTTAAGTTTAAACCGTGATACCGTAATAAGCTGGAGATTACTCCATTTTCACAGTGTCCGGCTGGTATATGTTCGAAATCAAGTTTCATTTATCTATTCTGGTTTAAAATTTACTAATTCGTTTACACTAATATTGAATACTTTTGCGTACTTATCTAGTTGTTCTGATTTTAATTTCTTGAATGCTTTGGGTTTTAAATGTCTTTTAACTTTCCATTTGGAAAGCTCAACATAATCGGCTAATAAAGTGACATTCATCTGGTTTTTAGCCATAAAGTGCATAATAGGGCTGGCTTTTCCCGCTTTTATTTTTTCATCAGCCTCATCAACTTGCTCCTGGATATCTTCCCAGGCTAATTCATTTACAATATTTTTTGGTTCCCAACCTTTGCTGAACGTTTTTACATATTTACCATCTTTATCAACAGCATATTGCACTTCGCGGGTAACACCTCCGGTTATTCCCTCATCTTGTGGTACTTTATCTTTTTCCATAGCAATGTGATTAAGTTAGGTTGGAGCTAATTTTCTTTTTCATCCAGAAAGATTTTCATCGTACAATCAGCAATTAATTCATTATCGCATGTAATCTTTCCATTAATGAGTGTTGTGTTAAAAACTTTGTGTTCAACATTTATTTCTGTGATAATACTTTTACCAATTTCCGGTAGTTTATGAATCGTTAGTTTCTGAACTGCACCAATGTATCCTGTTGGCACTTCTTTGTCGGCATTTCTATATTCAAATCCAACACCTACAGCAGCTGTTTGAGCTATATTTTCAATTAATCCGGGTTCTTGTAAAACTCCGTCGCTGCAAAAAATATTTTCTTTTTTTATCTCAAAACTGCCAATGGTCTGACCACCTTCTGCTTTATGCAATTTCTCTACCATAACCATTGGTGCTCTTTGAGGGATAAATTTTAAAATATCTTCTCCCGTAGCAATTACATTGTCATATATTCCCATAATGGTCCTTTTTTTCCTCGCTGTCTAAGCTTGTTGGTAATTATTGTGGTATCTTCATCAGGAAATACCCAACGTTTTCTTGTTTTATATGCCCTTTCTTTTAGTGTGTCGTAATTTACATCTTTGGAAAGGTAATATTTTGGTTCTAATAAGTTATCATTTGCATCTATAAAACCTTCCTGTATAGCATATTCCTGAAGTTTAGTTCCGGGATATATTCGCATTCCCACAAAGGTAAAGAATACCGAATTATCAATATGTTTCGAATTTTCAAAGGTTTCATCTACAGTTTCATCAGTTTCTCCGTAACCTCCTGTAATTAAAAAGTGAGCAAAATCGATATCCAATTTATTACACAATGCAGATTTTTCAATAACATCCTGAACTGTAAAATTCTTTCCGTAGGTTTTAAGGCACTTCTCAGAAATTGCCTCTGTTCCAAATTCGACATGCTGTAAACCCGATTTCTTTAATATCTTAAGTAAGTTTTCATCCAGATTTTTAAAGGTGAAATAGCCTCCCCAATGAATTTTAATTCCACTGGCAATTATTTTTTCTGCAAGCTCGTAGTTGTAGTCATTCTTAATATTAAAAACCGAATCGGTAAAGAAAACATAATCGATACCCTTTTGGTAGTACAGTTTTTTTAATGTTTCAACAATTTTATCCGTATTTAAGGTACGCACCTTTTTACCTTCAATTAAAGGGTAGGTGCAATAAATGCAGCTATATGGACAACCACGCTTTGTTTGAACATTTAGCATCCCGCTTTTCTGCCAGTAAAAATCAATCAAATCTTTATCAAAATCTAAATCCAGATCACTGAAATAACTTTCGTTTTTATTGAAAACACATTGACCGTTTTTTTTGTAAACTAGTCTGCTTATTCCTGTAAAATCCTCGTTGTTATCCAGTGTATTAATTAAGTTCAGGATAGTTTGTTCTCCTTCTCCGTATACCCCGAAATCAGGATTTAATCTGTCAAACATCAGTTCCGGAAAAATTGAAAAACCTGAACCACCAACAATAATTTTAGCATCTGATACTATACGCAGATGATCAATTACATTTTTGTAATGCGTAACAAATTCTTCGCGGTTATATGAGTTAACATCATCAATGTTTCTGAACGAAACACCAATATATTTAGGGCTATACTCTTTAGTAAGTGATTGCAATTCTTCAACGTTGGTAAAGTTGAGATCAACAACCTTTATTTCGTAGTTGGGTAATCGGTCTTGTAAATATGTTGTAATATAAGATAATCCAATAGGATAAACCGGATAAGGATTTACATGTTGATTTGCCGAAATAAATAGTATCTTGTTTTCTTTCATAACTTACTCTTCTTTCCAAAACTGATAGTAGTTGAACCACTGGTTTGGATACATTCTTAAAATTCGTTCGAACTCTTTTGCATATTTCTTAGCAAAATGCTCCAATTCCTGTTCTTGTTTTTCAGGATCTCTATAACGCTTTACAGTTTCTGGCGCTGAAGCATAAAAATGATAGTGTGTTTTTGTTTCTTTCATGGCAAATGCAAATGTAACCGGAACGCCAAACCGGGCTGCCAAATAAAACGGACCTGTAGGAAACATTGCCTTTTTACCCATGAAATCAACTTCAACAACTTTACTTTCTTCAATAAACCGATCACCAGCCATGGCTATAAGTTCTTTATTTATTAGAGCTTCGCTTATAGGTATAATGTGCGAAAAATCATTCTGAATTGCAATTATGTTTACATCACGATTAACCATTACATCGGAGAGATATTTTTTTATATTTTGATGCTCTGCATCGAGCATTAATACGTTAATTTTTGTATTTAACCTTTCCAGTAACTGTCCTGCAATTTCAAAATTCCCGATATGCGCGTTTACAATAATTCCGCCTGTTTTTCCCTGAGCCATTTCACGTAAATAGTTTTCTCCATCGAAATTGTAGGAGAATTTTCCTTTTAATCCTCCCAGAATTGCAATTTTATCGAGTAGTATTTGTCCAAAAACAAAATAGTTTTTATAAACACTCCACTTAGCTTTAAGAGGGGAGTATTTTAAAATCTTATGAAAGTAATAATATGTTGATTCTGAACTTTTTTTAGAAAACAGGAAATAATAGAAAGCTACAAAAATGAGAATAAAATAGGCAAAAGATAATCCCAGATGTTTTAATGTAAAAACAAATATTTTATATCCTAATACGTTTCCGCGGGACTTTCCTTTCCATGATGGCATGTAAAACCCTCCAATTTGGTTTTAACAGGGGATTTAATTCTCTTGTGCTCGTTTTATAATATAGTCATAAAAATCTTGAAGTGATTTTATATTTGCAAAATCTTCGCCTTTTACTTTAAAACCAAAATTCTTTTCGATAATCACAACAAGGTCAACATAATCGAGGCTGTCAATTTCCAAGGTTTCTTTTAAACTAGCTGAGGGAATAAGTTGATCTTCTTCCAGTTCGAATTCATCAATTAAGAAGTCATTCACTTTATTAATTATCTCCTGATTCTCCATATTTCCAATAATCTCCCAGTTAAATACTTATTTTATTTTTTTTACAATCAATGATGAGTTTGTACCACCAAACCCAAAAGAGTTTGACAAAAATATATCAATATTATGATTTTTTATAGTTTCGACTGCAATATTTAATTTTGCTGAATATTCATCGGGATTTTCAAAATTAATATTTGGTGCAACATACGAGTTTTGCATCATTAATATGGAATAAATGATCTCGCTTGCACCTCCCATCCACATTTCATGTCCGGTCATCGATTTTGTTGAGCTAACATAAGGTGTTTTAGCTCCAAAAACCTTACTAATAGCTTGTGCTTCATTTAAGTCGCCAACCGGTGTGGCTGTTGCATGTGCATTAATATAATCAATATCTTTTGCGTTGAGTTTGGCATCTTTAAGTGCCATTTCCAATGATTTTGCAGGACCTTCTACGTTAGGAACTGAAATATGATCGCCATTGGATGAGAATCCATAACCTATTACTTCGGCAATAATCGGCGCTCCTCTTTTAATAGCCGATTCATAACTTTCAAGAATTACTGTTGCAGCTCCTCCACTTGGAACTAAACCATCCCGATCTCGATCAAACGGGCGACAAGCTTTTTGAGGTTCATTTTCACGAATAGAGAATGCTCCTAAACCATCGAAGCTTCCCATGGAGTGAAAGTTAATTTCTTGACCTCCGCCACATATGATAACGTCCTGTAATCCACTTTGTATAAAATGGTATCCCATGCCAATGGCATGCGATCCGCTCGCACAGGCTGCACTTATTGTTAAGTTAATACCTCGTAATCTGAATATGGTTGATAAATTCATTGTAATTGTAGAATTCATCGACTGGAAAATTGCACCTGAACCTAATAAAGCAGTATCCTTTTTTTCTTTTAGTAAATCATAAGAATCTACAACTGATCTGGCAGAACTATCGTTACCGTATAGAATTCCAACATCATTTTTATCCAAGAAGTCATCGTCAATTTTGGCCTGATTTAGAGCCTCAACAGTTGCAATATAGGCATATTCACCTTCTTCTGCCATTCCCACACGTTGCCGTCTCTTTAATAGTCCTTTTAGGTTTGGTTTTTCAAGAACACCTGTTAATCCTGATCTAAAGCCAAGCTCTTTTCTTTCTTGTTCAAAACCGATTCCTGATTTTCCCAAATAAAGAGAATTGTTAACTTCTTCAATATTTTTGCCGATCGTGGAATAGATTCCCATTCCTGTGATTACCACTCTGTTCATAGGTCTGTATTACAGTGTTTTACATGTTATGTATATAGTCCTCCATTTACAGATATTACTTCACCGGTAACGTAAGATGCATTTGGTGAAGCTAAAAATGACACTACATGAGCAACTTCTTCCGCTTTACCGAATCTGCTCATCGGAATTATTCGTTTGTAATCTTTCTCCTCCAGTTCCTGTGTCATGTCTGTTTTAATAAATCCCGGGGCAACACAATTTACTGTAACATTTTTCTTGGCAACTTCCTGAGCTAAAGCTTTACTTGCTGCAATAACTCCTCCCTTAGCAGCAGAATAATTGGTTTGGCCCGGTAAACCTTTAATACCAGATAATGAAACTACATTAACAATTCTTCCATATTTGTTAACAATCATATCTTGTACTAAATGTTTTGTAATATAATAAAAACTATCGAGATTTGTATTTAATACATCCTTCCAGTCTTCATCTTTCATCCACATAATAAGCGCATCTTTTCTAATACCGGCATTATTTACAAGCACCTCGATTACAGCATCCGGATTCTTTTCTTTCCATTGATTAATTGCTGCTTTTATTCCTTCAGGATCAGAAACATCAAATGGCATTAACTCACCTGAACCTCCGTTTTCTTTTATTTGGTTCAGGGTGTTTTGTGCTTCTTCGATATTACTTCTGTAGTTGATTAATACATGGTATCCCAACTTTGATATTTCAAGGCATATAGCCTTGCCAATTCCTCTTGATCCTCCTGTAACTAATGCAAATTTCATTTTGATATTATTTTAAAATATTTGGCTTATTTTCAACTAAATAGTTGTTAATATTTTCGATATGCTTATATAATGGTTCGTCTTTTGTGATTGTTGGCACTAATTTTCTTAACTCATGATATACTTCTTTTCCTGTTGCAGATAATCTATCTTTAAATTTCATGTAATCTACTATCTGTAACAGACTTAAAAACTTAATGGCTAAAACCTGAAATGAATTCTCGATTACTTTTTTTGTAATTAATGCTGCGTTTGTTCCCATACTTACAATATCCTGGTTATCACCATTATTAGGTATACTGTGAACGTACATAGGGTTTGACAACATTTGACTCTCTGCTGTTGTGCTGGTAGCAGTAAATTGAGCAGCTTGTAATCCAAGGTCAAGACCAACAACTCCTAAATTTGCAAATGGAGGGAATTTTTCATTAATCTTGTTATTATACAGGTAATTAATTTGTCGTTCAACCAACATGGTAAGCTTAGTAATAACAATTTTTAACTTATCCATCTCAAGCGAAACATAATCACCATGGAAATTTCCACCATGAAGTACGTCGATGTTTTCATTTTCGATGATCGGATTATCGTTCACTGAGTTGATTTCATTAATCAAAACTTCTTCCACATGATTAAGTGTTTCGTAAACCGGCCCTAAAACTTGTGGAACACATCGCAGTGAATAATACTCCTGAACTTTAACCTTTATAACACCTACACCAATATTATTATCGTAGAATAGATCTGCTCTTTTTTGAATCAAATCACTTGATTCAACAATTTTACGCATTTGCTCTGCAATAACATTTTGTCCCTTATGAAGTTTTACCTGGTTAAGTTCTTTTGAAAAATGATCATCTACAGACTCAACAACTTCATTGATCATGGTTGATGAAATTAATGCCCAGTTTAAAAGATTTTTGGCATGAAGTAGATTAATTAATCCTATACCTGTCATACATGATGTTCCATTGATTAAAGCCAACCCTTCTCTCAAGTGGATTTGTAATGGTTCAAGGTTATTTGCCTTAAATACTTCTTTTGCAGGACGATACTTTCCATCGTAAAAGATTTCACCTTCTCCAATCAAATTTAGCGCCAGATGCGCTAATTGCACTAGGTCGCCACTGGCTCCAACTCCACCATGTTCAAAAATCTTTGGATAAATATCTCTGTTAATGAACTCTTTTAGCAAGTAGATAGCATCAGTATGAACACCGGAATATCCACGCATAAAAGTATTCAACCGTCCAATCATTAATGCTTTTACATAGATGTTTGGCAGAGGATTTCCTGTACCCGCAGCATGACTGCGAATAAGGTTGTACTGAAGTAGTTTTTGGTCCTCGTCGCTAATCTTGTATTGAGCCATTGGACCAAAGCATGTATTAATGCCGTATATTACTTTATCCTTGGAAAAATCTTCTAGAAAATTATAATTCTTTTCAACTTTATGTAATGATTCAGAATCTAAGTCTATTTTTTCTCCTTCATAAAGTGCTTTGTAAAAATCATTTAGATTGAGATTCTTACCCCCTAATATTATCATTTCAGTTCTTTGGTTAAGCGTTAAAGTGGTTTAAACCTATAAATTTTTTATGCTCTTTTTTGTAAAAATGCAAATTTAATAAATACTTTGAATAAACCTTAGTTACTTTTTTGTTTTAATCAACATTTTTATAAATAATCAAAAATCTATGATAAATGTAATGTAATGCTCAAAGAACACTTGAGCTGTCATATGAAGGTCCTAAAATCTTAAACAATCAATGTTACGTTTTGTTTACTAAATATTTATTTTGGCATAAATTTATTTTGATATAATTTAGTAGGCTTAAATTTTGATTGAATGCTTTGATTATTTGGAACGAAAGCAAAGAGTTATACACTTCAATTTTGTTATAATGAAAGAAAAAGACGCTTATGTCGATTTTGAACCACAGCAACTTATAATGTATGTTGAAAAGGAAGATGGAACCTATGGTCCAATTCAAACTGGTTCATATATATCAAAAAATTATTTGGATGATTTTTGGGAAAAGACTGTAAGACTTAGAAGCATGTTGCTCGATAAACTTAAAAAGAATGAAATTACATCGATATATTTTTATAAATTAATTCACGATTTTAATGATGTTGAACTATCGCGCAGAACAGGAATATCCGTGCGGAGAGTAAAAAAGCATCAGAAAGTGGATTGTTTTAAAAGGGCTCGCTTGTCAGATCTCCGGAAATATGCTTATGCGTTTGATATTCCTGTATCTAATTTACTTCAAACGATTGTTGTGGGAGAAGAAGAGCAAAATCCAGATATAGAAAGTGAAAAGCGTCAAGTAAAAGTAAAGCAATCGAGAACGGAAAATCCATTTTTAGTTATTACCAAAATAGATCTTAATACATAATGATAATAGATTCTTTTAAACACAATATGGCGGCTCACTGTGAGTCGGGTACATTAACCGCTTTATTAAAACATAAAGGTTTAGAGATAACCGAACCTATGATATTTGGTTTAGGAAGCGGTTTATACTTCGGGTATCTTAGTCATACGCCAAATTTAAGTTTTCCGATGTTTATTTTAAGAACGAAGCCTGGAAAACTTCGCAAGAAGATTGCAAAAAGAACTGATATAAAATTTAATACTCAGAGGTTTAAAAGCGAAGATAAAGCAGAACAGGAATTAGATGAACTAATAAGTAAGGGTATTCCTGTAGCTTGTCAGGTGGATTTTTACTACATGGATTATATTCCACAGTGGGAGAGAGTTCATGCTAACATTCACTTTATTACGGTTGTTGGAAAAGAGGGCGATGAATATCTTGTTAGTGATAGTTATTTTCCAAAATTAGCGCGTATTCACAAAGATAAATTAAGAAAAGCTCGATTTGCAGGAGGCTATTTAGCACCAAAAGGTTTTCGATATTTTATTGAATCTGTTCCGGAAACTATTAATTATGAAAAATTAATACCAGTTTCAATAAAAAACACCATTAATAATATGATCGGAGTGCAACCTCCTTTTATTGGGGTGCGTGGTATTAGAACTTTTGCAAAAAAATTGCAGGGTTGGCCTAAAATTACACGAGATATTGATCACCTTTCACACGAAGTGATGAAAATTAATGTATTTTTGGAAGACCAGGGAACCGGTGGTGGAGGATTTCGATATTTATATGCAACATTCCTTAGACAATGTGCTGATAAAATATCAAATAAGGAGTTAGAAGAGATGTCGAAAAAGATGATGGAAATCGGCGATGGTTGGCGAAATATTTCTTACTTTGCAGCCAAAATAGGAAAGAACAGAGATTTAGGAGCTGATAAACTTAAGGAGCTTGGAGATATGATTAACGAAAGAGCTGATGCCGAAGAAGCATTTTATAAGGAGTTGAAAGTAGTTATAAATAATATTTAATTTTTCAGATATAATGGGAGAACATAATGGTACAGAGTTGAAGGCGGATATTAAAAAGATGATTATTGAAACATTGAATATGCAAGATATTACGCCCGAAGATATAGATGATGATTTACCGCTTTTTGGTGGTGATAATACTTTAGGTCTTGATTCTATTGATGCAATTGAGTTGGTAATGTCTGTTCAGCGCCAGTTCAAAGTACGTATTGATGATCAGAATTTAGCCCGTGAGGTGTTAAAAGATGTAAATTCTATTGCAGAATTTATTCAAAGTAAGGCTGAGTAAGTCTTTTTCTTTTATTTAAAATCCGAACCAAACTAATTATGAAAAGTGCTTACCTGATAGCAGGTATGAGACTATCCAGATTCATAAAACTTATGATGAAAAATGGAATGTCTGTTCGTCCAAAATTCTTGGTTCGCTTTTTATTTCTTTTCCAGAATGGTATCTGGGCTTCAATTTTTTATCGCAAGGAGAAATCAATCTATAAAGATCTTATTAAAAAACACAGATTACCCGATGATCCAATTATTATTGTAGGACATTGGAGAACTGGTAGTACTTTTTTGCACCAACTGTTAGCTCTTGATCCAAATATTGTAACTTCTAATGTTTTTCAGGGGTCAATACCTGATAGTTTCCTGACTTCCAGAAAGTCGTATGAGCCAATAATGGGCAGAGCGCTTAAAGGTACTCGCCCAATGGATCAGGTTAAGTTGAGTATGGACGAACCATTGGAAGATGAATATGCCTTATTTCGTTTATGCAGCTATTCACCACTCGAAGGAGTTATTTTTCCTAAACAGGACGGATATTTTTTAAATCACTTTCCGGGATTTTTACCTGAAGATGAAAAATTAGAACAATGGAAAAGTGCACTTAAATATTTTTATAAAAAATTAACTATAAACAACAACTCAAGAATATTAATTAAAAATCCTTTTCATTCTTTTCGAATTAAAGTTTTAAACGAAATATTCCCCAATGCAAAGTATATTCATATCATCAGGCACCCACATAAAGTGGTGCCATCTACTATTCGCATGTGGGATATAGTAGGATCCCAAAATGCAATGAATACCAAATGGAGAAAGCCTACAGCTGGCGAGGTAAGTGATGTTTTTAATAAAATGATTCTGCAAATAGAAAAAGATTTTAAAGGTCTTTCTGCAGAAAGGTATTATGAGTTGAAGTTTGAAGATTTGGAGAAAAATCCAATAAACGAGATAAAGGCAATCTATAAGCATTTAAATGTTCAATTTTCTGATGAATTTGAGCAACAAATATTACAATTTTTAAATTCGGTAAAAGGGTACAAAAAAAATAAATATACAATTCCGGAATCGGATAAACTGGAAATCAATAACATCCTGAAATCATGGATGCAAGCGAAAGATTATAGTTTGGATTAGTTTATTTTTTTGATACTTTTAACCATTAAATTAAGAAGAAAACAAAGAACGTATGAAATTTCAATTAATATTTCCCAAGTGGAGAAAGCTGGAAGGACAAACAACATTTAATTTACCACCACATGGTGCGATTGTATTTGCATCAACCATTCCTGAAGAGTTTGAAGTTGAATTTATAGATGAAAATCTTGAGGAAATGAGATTCGATGATGATGTTGATTTTGTGGGAATATCCATGTTGTTAACAACACAAATAAAACGAGGTTGGGCAATAGCCGACGAGTATAGAAAAAGAGGCAAGAAAGTTATATTTGGTGGTATTGCAACCATGCTGCATGCCGAAGAAACGATGGAACATGCCGATAGTGTTTTCCTTGGAGAAGCTGAAGGACACATGGATCAGGTTTTCAAAGATTTCAAGAATGGAGAATTGAAGAAATTTTATAATTTCATGAATGATCTTCCGCCGATTGAAATTGTTGGTCCTGCACGAAGAGAGCTTTACAACAGAGATTTGTATTATCATAAAGGAGTTCAAATGGTTGACTTATTCCATGCTTCGCGTGGTTGTCGCTATAGTTGTTATCCTTGTGCAGTTTCTTATTTAGGTGGTCGTCAGTTTCGACCAAGACCCATTGATAAATCCATTGAAGAGCTGGAGACAATAGATAATAACAGACTATTTATTGTAGATAATTCGCTGGCACAAGATACTCAATGGGAAAAGGATCTGTTTAAGGCAATGATTCCACTTAAGAAAAAATGGTGTAGTCATACAATTGAAGATAAGCCAGAGGTTCTTGATTTGGCAGCGCAAGCTGGTGCATGGTATGTTTACCAGGCTGTTTTTGATACTTCGGACTATATTAAAAATCGTGTAAAACGATATCATGATTACGGAATTGGAGTAGAAGGTACTATTTTATTAGGTCTAGATAACCAAACAGAGGATGATATTAAGCGATTAATTGATTTCTTACTGGAGATTGATCTTGACCTGGCCGAATTTACAGTATTGGCACCATTCCCACATACTAAAGCCTGGACCGATTTAAGAAAACAAAACAGAATTTTCGATTACAACTGGGATAACTACAATGCTGGTCAGGTGGTTTATCACCCAAAACACATGAGTGCTGAGCGTTTACAAGAGTTGTATCAGTATGCATGGGATACATTCTATAAAGATGAAACGCAGGAAGAAAAGATGTTTAAACTCTTGAAAAAGGTTGTTTCAAGAGAAATGGAAGATGGAACTTTCAGAAAGCGCCGACAGGATCTTTCAAAATCCAGCTTTGGAAAAAATGTTAAACATAAAATTGCATAATTGTTGATTGTACGATGGAAACAAAAACAAGTAAATATCAGGATCAATTGTATCATTTTAAGGGATTATGGGATCTTCCATCAGTTTGTGGGTTGAAAATTGTAAAAAAAGCTGATCAAGCAATTATCATTGCTACTGATTTGTTTGATGAAAACCCCGGAACTTCTATTACGGAATGGAATACAAAGTTAGCGAAAGAGCTGTGCGATAATCATGATATAAATTACCAGGATTTAATTTATATTGAGCATACCCCAAATAAGGATACCAAGTTATCGTTTAACAGAGAAACATTTTATAAAGTTAATTTTGATATTAGCGACAATGGATTTGATAATCCACAGTGGGAGGAGTTAACAAAAAGTGAAGTAGATAAATTATTAACAGAATAAACAAAATATAATGGCTAAAATTACTGATAACACAAGAAATGAGGTTAAAGAAATCGTTCTGGATTTTTTTGCAGAGGAGTGTGAGGTTGATGCAGAAGAGATATCAGAAGATGCAAATATTATTAGTGATCTGGATGGTGATTCTTTAATGTTTCTTGAGCTTATTGAAATATTTAAAAAGAAATATAATTTAAATATAGAATTAAAAACAATTGGTAAATATGCGGTTAAGCATCCGGTAAAAACTATTGGAGAGCTTATCGATATGCAAATGCTTATCATTGAGCACGAAAATAATATTTTGGATTTGTAAGATACTATTCAGTGGATGATATTAAGTTGTGGTATTGATATTGAAGAGATAGAACGATTTAATAAGCACTACTTTCACAAAGGAAAGTTGTCTGATTTAATGTACGATATTTTTACTACTAAGGAGATAGATAATTTGTCTGTTTTCGGTAAAGAAGCCTTTTTAAAAGGCTTTTGTTTTAAGGAGGCATTCTATAAGGCCATAAATAATACAAATGTAGGTTTCTTGGATATTCAGATTATTTTTAGCAGTGAAAAAAGTTTTGAAATTTTAAAGTCGAAAGAACTTGATAATATCTTAAATAGTTTGGCCATAAAAGAGATTCAGGTAGAATTTCAAACAGAGAAACAATACATCATTTCAAAGGTTTTATTAGTACACTAATGAAAAAGAAAGCATATATTTTCCCTGCATTTATTACTGAATTTACAGGTAAAGAAATATCTTTTCTTGAAGATCATAACATTGATATCAATACGTATCTGTCCAATATTTCCGAATCTTTAGCTATTGAATTACCAACTTTTTCTTATGAGCACGAATTTTATAAAGAAGAGCTAAATTCTCAATTAATTGCTTACTCGTTTAGCTGTGCTTTTTCCGATATTTTAAAATCTAAACAGATTATTCCTGATTATATCGCCGGATACAGTATGGGAATTTATGCTTCACTTTATGCTTCTGGCAGCATCGATTTTATTCAGGGAGCTCAAATAATATTTAAAGCATATAATCTGGTTAAAGCTCTTTCTGACGAAGGATTACACGGTATGGGAGCAGTTGTTGGGTTAACGTATTCAGAATTAAATGAGTTAATCTTAAAACATAATTATGCTCTGGAGATAATAAACACCAACAACGAGCACTCGTTAGTTCTAGCCGGAAAGAAGAACGATCTTAAAGAACTTTTAACCATAGCTAAAGATTTAGGTGCATTATCTGCAGGAGATTTAACCGTAAATACACCATATCATTCCAGATTTTTAAAGCAGTTTGCTGCTCCATTCAGGTGCTTTTTAGATCAGTTGAATATTTCTGATAGTAAACTGCCTCTAATATCCACGTATGATCAAAAGCTTGTGTTCAAAGTTTCGGATGTAAAGTTGGAGTTAGTAATTAACTTAACGGAATCTATTAACTGGGGAAGAACCATGCTTAAATTAATTGATCTTGGAGTGGAAGAGATGTACGAATGTGGAGCAGGTAAGGATTTAAAAAAGATATCGCGTTTTATTCATGGTAATTACAAAATCAAATCGGTATATAATATATAAAAAAGGAACCTAATTTTGAGGTTCCTTTTTTGTTTAAAATAGTTAATTCCTATTTAAAAGCTTTTTTTACTAAATAAGCACCGAATTCTTTTCCACCTTTTGCATAGGCTTCTGAAATTCTGTAACCAGTATCATAATCATTACCCATAGCGTCGCGTCCGGGAACTTTTTCCATGGTCATTACGGCTAAAACATTATCACGGTTTTCTGTTTCAGCAAATACAATTTCAAGGTCAATCATTGCATCTTTTCTCATAACGCCAACATTAAATCCTGGTTCTGTAAACGTAACTTTTACAACCGCAACATATTTTGCATTAATATTGGTTTGATCAATATTGCAATTGGCTTTTGCTAAGTATTTATTAGCAAGTTCTTCGAATTTAGGATGGAAACGTCCTTCTCTGTCTGCAACCCAGCTTTCTGCCCATTCATCACCTTTGCCAGGCTCTTTTTCGTTGTACTCAGCTACTTTTTTGGCTACATAGTCTTCTTCTCTCTCAAATTTGCCAACAGCCATATTACTGTAATCATATTCCACCAATAATTCCGTTTGGCCTTTCAGGAAATCTAAGTCGCCACGTACAACTTTGATTTTTTGTGCTTGAACATTTGTTGCAACAACTACAATTAGTGCAACTAAAACAGTTTTTAAAATTTTCATACGAAGTAATTTTTTGTTTGTAATTAAATATTTAAAATTATATAAAAATTGCTAGGGTGCCATGAACCATCGCTGTTATGAATAAAGTAATGCCCAAACGTCGGTGTAAAGTAAATTTTACTTTAATGATGCGTAGTCCACTTAAAAGTTGAAATAATGCCAGAATAAAATTGATTATTCCTAACCATAAGATGATATTAATTCCAAAAATCATATGTTTATGTTTTATTTTATTTCAATTTTGACCGAATCAAGGCCTTTAGAACCATGCAGGTTACAATTCCCTTTTGCTTCTATGGTTGTTGGGGCGTCAATTTTTAAGGTAAACTCAAGTGTGAAGTTTTCTTCCTCAGGTTTGCTAAAACCACCATATTCCCACTTTTTATATTCTTTGTCATTTACTTTTACCCAAACCCAGTTGGTATGATGCAAAAAGTTATTACCACTATGAGTTACTTCAATTTTAATAGTTACTTCAGATCCTTTTTCAACTTTTTCTGGGGCATCTATTTTTACTGAAGTTTCATTTGCTAGCGAATGAAGAGAGAAAATTAGAATCAATAATAATGAGATTGTACTTGCTTGTAATAATTTCTTTTTCATAATATTTTAGTTTGAATTTGAATTATTGGTCAAGTATTATTCTACACTAACAGTAAATTTATCTTCTCCTTTAGATCCATGTTTGTTGCAATTACCTTCTGCAACTATTTCGAGGTTAGCATTGGCAATTATTTTATATTCTAAAGTGAAGTTTTGGTCGTCAGGCAGGTTGTCTTTTGAATATTCCCATCGCTTAACTTCTTCGCCGTTAACTTTCAACGAAACCCAGTCGGTGTAGTGTCCTTTTGTATTTCCAATATGTTTAACTTCAATTTTAACAGTTACTTCTGTCCCTTTTTTTACTTTTTCCGGAGCAACAATTGTTACAGATGTTTTATTGGCAAAAACTCCTGAAGAGATTAGCAGAAGAGCCATTAATGCAAAAATACCTAATAAAGTGTTTTTTCTTTTCATAGTATGATTCCCCTTTTTAGTGATAAGCTAATTTACTAAAAAAAGAATATAAATGGTTATTTTTTATGAAATTGGGATTAATTTTTACTAAAAAAAGAATCATACAAATACTTTAAGTATTAAATTACATCTGTACCTTTCTTTATTAACCATAGCTTACCAACATTTTCATAAAATTTTTCCAGAGGTAACTTGGTTTTAAGAACACTATTGAAAAAGTTATATTTTGTGAGATCAAAATCAATAATTTGCTCTTTTACTTCATCATAGAAAGGTGTACCAGGCATTGGTGTTAAAATGGTATATCCGGCATACGTTACTTTGTGAGAGCTGGTATATTCAGATAAGGCTTTAAAGTCAGATTCATCGTAATCATTAGGTATTACATAATTACCTCTTAGCATGATGTCATTTTTATGAAAAATATCAATAGCTTCATGTATTAACCTAGCTTCGGCACTTTTGTTATATCTTTTCAACTCTTCTTCTCTAAACGATTCAAAACCACAGATCACTACTTTTAAACCATTCCTTGCTAGTTTTTCAATTAATTTTGGATGTTTAACAGCCGTATCTGTTCTAATGTCCATGATATAGGTTTTCTTAATACCTTCCTGTTCTATTCTATCAAACAGATAATCAATAACCTTTTCGTTAACAATGGTATTGGCATCGGCAAAACGAACAATGTTATAGTCAATCTGCTTTAACTCGGTGATTATACTTTCCACATCACGCTGCAAATATTTTCCATGATACTGGCACCAAATAGAGCAAAAAGTACATTTGTATGGACAACCCAATGAAGTAAACAAATAAGTTGATGGTTCATTTGCATTTCCTACAATATAGCTGTCCCGCCAGGGCTCAACTAATTTTCGGTTCGGCATCAAAAAATCTTCTTTGGCCGAGTTAAAATCATATCTCCTTAGTTTCGTTTTTTTTAGCTCACCATTATGATTGATGATGATTCCCGGAATATGATCAAATGTCTTATTTTTTTCTTTAGCTTGTATAACTTCTCTGAAAATGTGCGCTGATTGTCCTGGAAGAACAAGGTCTACCGATGGATCTGAAAAATCGGTGGGAGATGAGGTAGCATGTAGTCCGCCGGCTACAGTTAAAATTTGAGGATTGAACGATTTTACAGTTTTAAAAATTTCTATGGCGTAATCAAATTCTGAAGCAATGGTAGTTGTTCCAACAACATCGGGTTGATGTTCATTTAATAATTTAAGTACTAACTCTTGTAATGGTGGAGTAGTTTCCGGGTACAAATCATACTGACCTTTAGTTTCAAAAAAAACTACATCATAATCTTTAACTGCTTCGGCAACGGTTAATAGTCCTAATGGCGGACCAATTAATTTTTTATGAATATATTTTTTGGCTTCTGCAGGTGCAGATTCAAGAATCATATTATGAGGTGAACGCGGTGTATTAATTAATAGAATTTTCATGCTAACCGAAGTAAAACGTAAGCTGCGAATATACTAAAAAGATTATTAAAGATTAGAATTACGACTTTTCAGTTGTCTTTAAAATTGTATTCTGTAGCTTGCCATAGGATACAATGCCATTTCGTAATTATGATAAATTTTACCTGTTAATGGATCAATTCTTTGTTCGTAAACACTGGTATAGTTTGTTCGATACTGGAGATCCATAGCAATTTCAACGTTGAATTTTGGCTTATTTCTACGTATCCCCAATCGTAAGTTAACTCTAAAATAATCTTCTTGTCTGTGTTCATACGCATGGTCCCAATCTAAAACTTCTTCGCGTTGAGCAATAGTTGCTTCCACATCGTATGGTACATAAGGGCGCCCACCTGCATATGTGGTCTTCAGACCTATAATAAAAGCGTTGGTTTTGCGCAGTGGTATTTCATAACCACCAAGCACATTAATAGCAAAATTACCATTAAATGCTGTATTCCTTTCCTTACCATCATATCCTCTATAAGTTGATTCGTAGAGTGATGTTGTAAGTAAGAAGTAGAAATTATCTTCAAAAAATCGCTCTAATGTGAGCTCGATACCATAGTTTTCACCAGTTCCATCATTGGTTAAGCTATCCACTCGTTCGATAAAATATTCTGCGCCAAAATTAAGTACCGAATATTCCGGTTGACTGGGTTTTACAGGAATATCGTAAAGGTACTGATAGTACGTTTCGAACTTTAATCTGAGATTATCGCTAAACAGATGATCATATCCAATAACAAACTGGTGACTCTTTGTTAAATCAAGATTTTTATTGGTATATACATAAGATCCATCGTCCAATTTTGTTTGTGTAAAATAGATTACGCGCAGTTGCGCCTGACTGTGCAATCCATAACCCATTTTAAATGAGTTTCTGGAATTTATAGTCCAGTTAAAACCTAAGCGTGGTTCGATGGAATAAGTGTCGTTTAAATCTAAATACTGAAAGTTAATTCCGGAATAGAGATCAATGTAATTTGTAAATTTGTGTTTAAACTGCGCATATGCCTGAAACATATCAAACTGTTCATTTCTTACGTCAGTATCAACTTGAAAAACGCCATTGTTAATGGTGCTATCTTCAAAACTTACAAAATAACGATCTACCTTTATACCGTAATTCAGAATGTTTTTATTATTAAGCTTGGTATTTATATGTGATGTCAGACTAGCTTTTACTTCAGATGATTTTTCACCTGCCCAGTTACCAATTAGCTCAGGATCGAGATAGAATGTGTCAATTTGTGTTGTAACAGCTGATCCATAAAGTGATACTGCGGTTTGCATACGTGTTTTTGTTCCAAAGAAATGAACATATGACAGAGCCAATGAACCTATGTCAGAACCATTACTGAGATCTTCTCCCCAGTCATCAAATGACCATTCACTTTGATCATCATTAGAATCAAACATTTCAATATAGCTTTTCCCGCCCAAACCAACCAGGCTTAATCTTCCTTTTTTCATTGGAAAATTAAGTTTAACGGTTAAGTCCTGGTATTTTGTAGTTTCCACTTCGGCACCCAAAAGATCAATAATGTCAACCATCGAATATCGATAGGAAATTAAATATGATGCATTGGAATTTTTAGAGAAAGGTCCTTCGGTTCCAAATTCTAAACCATTATAACCAAATTCCAACCAGTGTTCTCTTTTTTCGTTATTTCCGGTGCGCATTTTCATATCAAAAACACCTGCTAAAGCATTACCATATTCAGCAGGAAATGCTCCGGTAAAGAAATCTGAATTGCTTAACAAATTATTATTCAAAATAGTTATTGGTCCTCCTGTGGTCCCCGATGCAGCAAAATGATTCGGATTCGGAATTTCAATACCATCTAATCGCCATAGTAATCCTGTGGATGAATTACCACGAATAATAATATCATTTCTGTTATCGCGTACCGACATAACTCCTGCATAGTTTGCAGCCATGCGTGCCGGATCATCATAACTTCCGGGGTATCTGCTCGTTTCTTCAACGGTAAATGACCGGGCACTTACAGTTGCCATTTTATTGATAGGTTTGTCTTTTTGAACGGTAGCTTTTATAACAACTTCATCGAGCTCGGTAACTGATTCTTCTAATTCTATTTTAAGGATTTTTTCTTTAGCTGAGCTAATGGTAATATTGTCAAGAGCTTGTGTTTTGTAACCTACGTAGCTGGCTTGAATAGTTTGCCTGCCCACAGGAACATTATCAAAACGAAAGGTTCCATTCTCATCACTTATGGTACCTTGTTGCGGACTTGTATTTGGCAAAATGATATTCACCCCGGAAAGTGGTATCTGAGTTTCTCTGTCTACTACAACACCTCGTAATGTTTGTGTAAGTATTTTTTGTGCAAAACCAGATAAAACAGGTATGCTAACTAAACAGATAAGCAACAAAAGTTTTTGCTTCATTACTATTTTGGTTCTTAATTAGATATGTAAAGCAAATATATAAGAATTATTGATTTGTTTTGATAGAAAATCCTGCCTGTTCCAGAATATTTCCCAGCTGAACATATTTTCCATGCGAATAGGCCATGAGTTCGTTGTGTTGCATATTAATCGTATTATTCGTATCGATATAATCTTCAGCAACCTGGATATTAACCACTTCAGCCAAAAACATATCATGTGATCCCAACTCTTTTATTTCTGTTACTTTACATTCAATATTGATAGGCGATTCTTTAATAACAGGCGCGCTAACTTCTTTTCCTTTTTCCGGGGTTAAATTCATCTCTTTGAATTTATTATAGTCACGTCCTGATCTGCGTCCGCAAAAATCGGCTGCTCTAACCAAATCTTTGGTAGAATAATTAATAACAAACTCTTTGTTTCGTTCGATAATTGCATGTGAGTGCCTGTCTTTCCGAATAGAAACATAACACATTGGTGGTACGGAGTTTATAGTTCCTGTCCAGGCAATGGTAATAATATTATACTCATCAGGATTTGATCCGCAACTTACCATGGCGGCAGGTACAGGATAGATTAGTGGTGCAGGTTTTTTGTTAATTTTACGCATGTTTATTTGTTTTTATATATTGATTTTGCTTTTAAATCGCATAATGTATTTTCAAAATGATCAGCGTGTGCTTTGATCCATTCAAACTCCAGGTATTTACCTTGAATTAGTTGATCAACGGTTTTCCAGGCTTTAATATTTTTTGCTTTTGTTCCGTTAGCCGTATAAAAATCATTTAATTTCCATAAAGGAAGCCATTCACTAATGCCTTTTATAACATATTGACTATCGGTTACAATGCGTATTTTGGGTTCCTTTTTTAAATATTTGATTCCTTCAATAACGGCGGTTAGTTCAAGCAGGTTATTGTCTTTCTTTTCTGTTTTGAGTTGATGAATATAATATTCGTTTTGTACTGTTTTTATTAAAATGGCAAAACCACCTTGTTTGTTTTCATTATTAAACGAACCATCCGTAAATAGTTCAGGTATATTATCTGTCTTTGAATCAGTCTTTTTTACCAGGAATTCATCAGTGCGATTATCAACTACTGTTATTTTAGACAAATCATAGAAGTTTGTATCAGGCAAACCATCGTGTAATACAAAATTTAACTTAAATCCTTTATAAAAGGTCTCGGGTCGTTTATTGTGCAAAAGTTTTCGCAACTGAAACTCACGTAGTTTGATGAATTGCGTTAAGTCGTTGTTTTCAAAATACATTAAATCTTTTTTTTCCGGAGAGAACCGGATTATACATTTTGAATTACCATCAGAAATTAGAATGCTATAATTTCCTGCATCTTCATCGGTAATTTCCATATTTAGTTTGTAATACTTCATTTTAGTTTCTCGAAGAGTCATTAAAACTACTTAAAAAAACAAGAATAAAAAAGCATCAAACTGTGAATTGTTTGGATGTTGATTCAGTTTATTTTATTATAATTCGAAACCAAGATTTGTCATAATGGCATGGTAATTAAGTAAACAAAAGACAATATGACATATAAAATGTTGTATTATCAATTGGCAATCATTTTGAAGAGATTAATTTAAAATAAAAAATAAGGAATATGCAACAAGATAATTTTACCATAAAATCACAAGAGGCTTTACAACAAGCATTCACCATTGCACAGGGTTATCAGCAACAAGCTGTGGAAACCGGGCATTTGTTAAAAGGAATTTTAACACAAGGTGAAAACATATCAAATTTCATATTAAAAAAACTGAACGTTAATCCAATGGCTTTTCAAAAGGTGTTGGATAAAATAATCGAATCATATCCTAAAGTTTCGGGTGGTGAACCATACCTTTCGAAAGATGCAAACAGGGCTGTTCAAAAATCGTTGAATATAGCGAAAGATATGGGCGACCAGTTTGTATCTATAGAGCATCTTTTATTAGGAATATTATTATCTGGCGATAGTACCTCACAGTTAATGAAAGATAATGGAATTACCGAGAAAGAATTAAAGTTGGCTATTCAGGATTTACGAAAAGGATCTAAGGTTGATAGCCAAACAGCAGAGGATACATATAATTCATTAAATCGTTTTGCAATTAATTTAATTGAACAAGCTCGTGCAGGAAAACTTGATCCGGTTATTGGTCGCGATGATGAGATAAGAAGGGTACTGCAAATACTTTCCAGAAGAACAAAAAATAATCCGATTTTAATTGGAGAGCCTGGTGTTGGTAAAACTGCAATTGCCGAAGGTATTGCTCATCGAATATTAAGTGGTGATGTGCCTGAAAATCTTAAAAATAAACAGATTTTTGCATTGGATATGGGGGCGCTTATTGCCGGAGCAAAATACAAAGGCGAATTCGAAGAGCGCTTAAAATCAGTAGTAAAAGAAGTAGTTTCTTCCGATGGAGAAATTGTTATGTTTATCGACGAAATTCATACGTTGGTTGGTGCAGGAAAGAGCGAAGGAGCTATGGATGCAGCCAATATTTTAAAACCTGCGTTAGCTAGAGGAGAATTGAGAGCTATTGGTGCAACAACATTGAACGAATATCAGAAATATTTTGAGAACGATAAAGCACTGGAAAGGAGATTTCAAAAGGTATTGGTAACAGAACCAGATACAGTTAGTGCAATATCCATATTAAGAGGATTGAAAGAAAGATACGAATCGCACCACAAAGTAAGAATTAAAGATGATGCGTTAATTTCAGCAGTGGAGCTATCACAAAGATACATTTCTGATCGGTTTTTACCCGACAAAGCTATCGACTTAATTGATGAAGCTGCTTCTAAGTTACGATTAGAAATGAACTCGGTACCCGAGAGTATCGATGAAATCGAACGAAAAATTAAGCAGTTGGAAATTGAACGCGAGGCTATTAAACGAGAAGGAGATAAGAAAAAGGTTTCCGAGTTAAGTAAAATTTTAGCTGATTTATCTGATGAAAGAAATAAGATGCGGGCGAAATGGGAAAATGAAAAATCTATTGTTAACCAAATCCAGAGTAATAAGGAGTTAATAGAAAAATTTAAGTTAGAAGCGGAGCAGGCCGAGCGTGACGGAGATTATGGGAGAGTTGCTGAAATTCGATATGGAAAAATTAAAGAAGCGAATGCTCAGGTAGAAAAGCTTCAGAAGGAATTTGAGCAAATGCAATCGGAATCTTCCATGATCAAAGAAGAGGTAGAAAGTGAAGACATTGCAGAAGTGGTAGCAAAATGGACAGGAATTCCTGTAAGCAAAATGCTTCAGAGCGAACGCGATAAACTTCTTAAATTAGAGGAAGAGTTGCACAAGCGAGTAATTGGTCAGGAAGAAGCGATCGAAGCGGTTTCTGATGCTGTTCGAAGAAGCAGGGCCGGATTGCAAGATTCGAAACGTCCCATTGGATCATTTATCTTTCTGGGTACAACAGGTGTAGGTAAAACAGAACTGGCTAAAGCTTTAGCAGAATTCCTGTTCGATGATGATAATATGATGACACGTATCGATATGTCGGAGTATCAGGAACGACATGCAGTATCCCGATTAGTTGGAGCGCCTCCAGGATACGTGGGGTACGACGAAGGTGGTCAATTAACAGAAGCTGTAAGACGTAAACCGTATTCGGTAATTTTACTGGATGAGATTGAAAAAGCACATCCGGATGTATTTAATATTCTTTTACAAGTTCTGGATGATGGCCGTTTAACCGACAATAAAGGTCGAACAGTGAATTTTAAGAATACCATAATTATCATGACATCCAATGTTGGATCACATATTATTCAGGAAGATATCTCTAAGCTTGAAGATAAAAACAGAGATACAGCATTAGAAGAAACCAAGAAAAAGGTAATAGGATTATTGAAACAAACCATTCGTCCAGAGTTTATCAATCGTGTCGATGAGCTGGTAATGTTTACACCGTTAACTTTAAAAGAGATTGAGGATATTGTACGATTGCAGTTTGGTTTATTACAATCAATGCTTAAAGACCAGGATATTCATATTGAAATATCAGATCGGGCTGTACAATATATCGCTAATATTGGATTTGATCCGCACTATGGCGCAAGACCTGTAAAAAGAGTTATTCAAAAAGAGATTGTAAATAAGTTATCGAAAGAAATATTGGCTAATACCATTAATAAAGAGAAGAAAATAGTGATTGATAAAAAACAAGAGGAATTATCATTTAGTAATGAATAAAAAAAAACCGGCTTTTGCCGGTTTTATATTTTATTCGAAAGATTCAAGGCATTTATCAACATCGTCACAAATATCAAAAACATTATGTAACTGCAGTAATTTTACCAATTCCATTACTTCTGGTGAGATATTGCAAATTTTAAACTGGCTATCATTATTCTTTGCATTTCGCAGAATCGATAGCAAAGCGCCAAAACCAGAACTGTCAACATATTCAATACCCTCAAGGTCTAGAATAAGTTTAGTGTTTGCTTTTGTTAAATATTGAGCAACATCTTCTTTTAAAGACTGGGCAATTAAGATATTAAGTTTACTAACATTGTCGAATGTTAATATCTCAACTCCGTTTTTTGATTCATGTTTTAACATAGATTCCGGTTTTAAGATTAGTATATCGGTTATTCTTTCTTCTTTAAACTTAATAATTCTTCAAGTGCAATATCACTTTCTCTTACAAATTTAGCAATTATTTCCTGATATTCATTAATATTTTTACCCTCTTTTGCATTTTCCTCTAATTTTTTCAACTTATGAGCAAGATCATGCATACCAACCATTAAAATAGCTGATTTAGCCTTGTGGGCAATTCTACCAAGATTGTACCAGTCTTTATTACTGTAAAAATCTTTTAGTGATTTCTGATATTCAGGCACTTGTTGAAAAAACATTTCGATTAAATCATCAATAAGCTCCGTGTTACCATCACTAATTTCATTGAGGTAATCCAAATTAATCATATCAAAATTATCACTCATTTATTCTATGATGTTTTGGTTAGGATATCGATTGCAATTAAATAAACTTTTAGCAATTTCAAAAATTTAATGATACAGTTTTTAGCATTAAGGAATATTAATTTTTATTTTTACAATACTTTTCTTATCATTAAACAATTTTATGCAATTTACCATTAAATAAAAGGTTGAACCAATTTTAGGAATAATGAAAAGAATCTCAATTACTTTGTTTTCAATTTTTCTGGTTTTTATTTCATTTGCACAAACTGGTAATTCAATTGAGGAAGAAATCAAAGAATTACAAAAAAAAGCCAAATTAATTTATAATGAAGGGGTACGATTAGCTCAAGAAGGTAAATTAACCGAAGCACACCTGAAGTTTGACGCTGCGTTGTTTATTTTGCCTGAGTTTGCATATCCATATGTTGAACGAGCAAAAATAAAGATTCTTAATCAAGAAATTGATTTGGCAAAAAAGGATATTGAGAAGGCAATTGAAATTAATGATAATGTCGGAGAAGCTTTCTACTTGAGAGGTTATCTTAAATTGCTTGAAGATGATTATCAAAATGCTTTGACAGATTTTACCCATGCAATCCAAAAAGAGTATACCAAAGCAGAAGCTTATTATTATAGAGGATTAATGAATTTTGAGATGAATGATTATAACAGTGCTCTTATTGATTTTACCATGGCCATTGATAAAAAATATGATTATGCCTATGCTTTTAATGACAGAGGTAGCTCCAAGAGAATGTTAGGTGATTACCACGGTGCTATTCACGATTATACTCAAGCGTTATCTTATGATTCAACCATTATTGTTGCTTTTGATAACAGAGCAAGTTGTAAAATAAAAACCGGCGATTTTCAAGGAGCAATTGAAGATTATACATTAGCCATTGAAAAAGACTCAGAGTTCTATCTTGCACTTAATAACAGAGGTTATGCTTACTATCTAATGGGAAATTTCGAATCTGCGTTAAAAGATTTTACACGTGCAATTGAAATTAATAAAGAGTATGCGCCAGCATACAATAATTCAGGAATTACAAAAATTAAAATGCAAAATTATTTAGGTGCTGAGGACGATCTAAATAAGGCAATAGAGTTGGATGCTGAATATGGCGAAGCATATATGAACCGAGGATATGCCAAAGAGTTTCTTGGAAAATTTCCTGCTGCATGTGCCGATTGGCAAATGGCTAAGGATTTAGGAATTGAGGAAGCAGAAAAATATTTAACCGAATGTGAATAATTTAAAAGTTATTGGAAATGAAACTAATCAATACAATCATCATATCGTTTTTAATTCTTTTTACAACTTCCCAATTTGCAATATCCCAAGAGGATGTCAAGATAAAAAAGTCCGACTTTAGAATCGAGATTAAAGAAGTGGGTTTTAAAGATGCCTGGAAAAATGTAAAAGAAGGAGAAAAGTTATTTAGTGCCGGATTAGGTACTTTCCCGCAAGCATTAGAGCATTATCTTAAAGCGTTTAAATACAATTCCGATTGTGCCAAACTCAATTATAAAATAGGTGTTTGTTTTTTAGCAACAGATAAGTTTTATCATGCTACAGAGTATTTAGAAAAAGCTTATTTAAAAGATAATAATGTCACGGATGATATTCATTATATGTTAGCAAGAGCTTATCATTTAAACCTTGATTTCGAAAACGCTATTGAGCAGTATAAAGCTTATTATAGCTCGTTTTCGGTAAAAGAACTTGAAGAATTCGAAGTTGGTGTCGATAATTATATTAAGCAGTGTAAATACGGAATGGATCTGGTAAATAACCCGGTTCGGGTTATTATCAATAATCTTGGAGAACGTGTTAACTCTGAGTACGACGATTACAATCCAGTGTTACATCCAAACTTGGATATTATGTATTTCACATCTCGCCGTGAAACCGACGGTAAAGACAGGAGGTTCGAGGGCGATAATAAGTTTTACGAAAACGTATTTACATCTGAGCAGGCTGGGGATGTGTGGAAGAAAGCAAAAATCTTGGATAATAAACTGGATTCAAAAGGCAATGAATCCGTACTTACCATTTCGCCCGATGGTAATAAAATTTACCTGTATAATGGAAATGAAAATGGTGGGGATATCATGGTCAGCGAGCTGAAAAAAGGAAGCTGGAAATCTCCAAAAGGAATTTCAAGACGAATTCTTACTAAGGATAAAGAAACAACCATAGCATTTAGCCCCGATGGAACAGAAATGTTTTTTGTTTCAAATCAGGATGGTACAATTGGTGGTATGGATTTGTTTTATTCTAAACTGGATGAAAAGGAAAAATGGTCTGAACCAATTAATATGGGTGCTGCCATTAATACCATATACGATGAAGAAGGAGTATATTGGCACCCGAAAGAGGATAAAGTTTATTTTAGTTCACAAGGACATAATTCAATGGGTGGATTCGATGTTTTTGTTATTGAACGAGACGAGGAAGGTATGTGGTCAAATCCAACAAATTTAGGTTACCCTATAAATAGCCCGAACGATGATATTTTCTTTAAAATTGATGAAAATGGAAAGCAGGCTTATTACTCATCAGTTCGTGATAATGGTGCCGGAGGAAAAGATATTTATAAAATAATTTTTCTGGGTGAAGAGAAAGAGATGAAGTTAAAAACCGAAGATATTTTATTAGCCTGGAACTATAAACCGATTGAGAATATGTTTTATCACGATCCTGTGGAATTAAAGGTTGATACTGCTCTGTTTATGGTTGGTTTGGTAACCGATTCAAAAACGGCAGAAAAAATAAAATTGGCTAAAGTTGAGGTTATTGACTTGGAGGAGAGTAGAGTAATTGCAACAGGCCTAACTGATACTGCAGGTTATTATCAAGTAAAAATTGGTAAGAAAAAAGATTATGGTGTCGAAGTAACAGCGAAAGATTACCTCTTCTTTGTTACCATGGCTCAATTATCACAAAAACAGGTTGTTGATAGTAAGATACAAGCAAACTTTCAGTTAGATAGAATTGATGTTGGAGCTAAGATGGTGTTAAAAAATATTTTCTTTGAAACCAATAAGGCCGCCTTAAAAGAAGAATCAACAGCCGAACTTCAGAGAGTAGCAGGTTTGTTGTTAGATAATCCTACTATAAGACTCGAAATTTCAGGACATACAGATAATGTTGGATCCTACAGAGCAAATCAAAAATTATCTGAAGCTCGTGCGAAGAGTGTGGTTGATTACCTGGTTCAACAAGGTGTAGCCGAAGACCGGTTAGAATATAAAGGATATTCATTTAATCAGCCAATTGCAGATAATAATACAGCCGAAGGAAGAGCACAAAACCGACGCGTAGAATTCAAGGTGTTAAGCAAGTAAAATATAAAAATTAAACATAATTGGAAATGGATGGTTGTAATATAATCATCCATTTTTTTATGCATTAGTATATGTATACATAACATCAATTTTATAATATATTTTTTTTAGCTTTGTCGCACATTGATAAAAAATTATAAAACAAAAAATACAATGAAAAATACAGCATTCACACAGTATCATATCGATTTAGGAGCAAAAATGTCACCTTTTTGTGGGTATAATATGCCTATTGAATATTCAGGTATAAACGACGAGCATATAACTGTTCGTGAAAAAGTTGGTGTTTTTGATGTTTCGCACATGGGCGAATTTTGGGTTAAAGGTCCCAAAGCGTTTGATCTTGTTCAAAGAGTAACTTCTAATAATGTTGCCGATTTATATAATGGTAAAGTTCAATATTCTTGCTTCCCAAACGGAAAAGGTGGAATAGTAGATGATTTACTGGTTTATAAATTTGATGATGAGACCTATCTTTTAGTAGTTAACGCTGCAAATATTGATAAAGATTGGGCCTGGGTTACTAAAAATGCTCAGGAAATGGGAATGGAAATTGGAAAAGAGGTATACAATGCTTCTGATGAAATTGCACAGTTAGCAGTTCAAGGTCCATTAGCTCTAAAAGCTATGCAAAAACTTACCGATGCTAATGTGGTTGATATGGAATATTATACCTTCCAGAAAATAGATTTTGCAGGCATTAAAGATGTGATCTTCTCAACAACCGGATACACCGGTTCGGGAGGTTGTGAAATTTATGTTGCTAACGAAGATGCTGACAAACTATGGAAAGCTGTATTTGAAGCAGGAGAGGAGTTTGGAATTAAACCTATCGGATTAGGCGCTCGTGATACTTTAAGATTAGAGTCAGGATTCTGTTTATACGGAAACGATATTAATGATGAAACCTCTGCAATTCAGGCAGGTTTAGGTTGGATAACCAAGTTTGTTGATGGCAACGATTTTATCGATCGCGAAAAATGGGAAAAGCAAAAAGAGGAAGGCGTATCACCTCGATTAAAAGGTTTCATTATGGAAGATCGTGGTATTCCTCGTCAGCATTATAAAGTAGTTGATGCAGAAGGAAACGAAATAGGAGAAGTTACTTCAGGTACCATGTCGCCAATAATTAAAAAAGGAGTTGGGATGGCATACTTGAACAAAGGTTTTTGGAAAGCCGGAACAGAGATTTTTATTGCGGTACGTAATAAGAAACTAAAAGCAGTAGTTGCTCGTCCACCATTTCATGAGTCAAAATAAAAATCTTTAAGAAGATAAATAATATATAATAACCTCGCTGGTATAAGCGGGGTTTTTTATTAATTTAGTAAACAGGTTTTTATTTTATGAACAATATTGAAATTTGTCTTACGCCCAAACTTTTTCAGCAGTATACTGTTGATGATAAAATTGTTGTAATTGTGGATATACTTCGAGCAACAACAATTATTACAACTTTGTTTCATAATGGATTAAATAAGCTAATTCCAGTAAAAAGCCTCGATGAAGCCAAAGAATATAAAAAGAATGGTTTCCTGGTTGCTGCCGAAAGAAATGGTAAAAAAGTCGACTTTGCCGATTTTGGGAATTCTCCTTTCGAATTTACAACTGATAAGATTAAGGATAAAACGTTGGTTTATAGCTCAACCAATGGAACCAATACCATTAATATTGCAAAACAAGCAGAACAGGTTATCATTGCTTCTTTTCTGAATTTATCAAGCGTATCCGAGTTCTTGGAAAAGCAAGATAAAGACATTTTAATTCTCTGTTCGGGTTGGATGGGTGATTTTTGTACCGAAGATTTTTTATTTGCAGGAGCACTTTCTACATTGCTTATGAACACAAATAAATTCAGCTTTAATTCCGATTCTGTTCAGGTATCAATTGATCTTTGGAATATGGCCAATCAGAATCTATCTGATTATATCAAAACAATTCATCAATACAAAAGATTAGTAGATTTTGGATTTCAGGAAATTGTTAAATATTGTTTTAAAATCGATATTACTAAGGTAATTCCCGTATTAGATAATGATTATTTAGTTGAACTTCAATAATTACGGTGAATTAGATTTTATATTCGGTGGTAAATTCTTAATTTTATACTCCATTAAAAAAAAATAAAGGTGTTGAACATCATATAAATTTTGATAGAAATATTTAAATTTTATTTGCATCTTGCAGTCACAAATTAAAATTAGTTAATAAATTAAAAAACAATACATTATGAGGAAGCATATTTTTAACGCTGGTCCATGTAAGTTATCCGATCCACTTTTAAAAAATTCGGCTCAGGCAGTTCTTGAATTAGACGGAATTGGCCAATCATTAATTGAAATTTCTCACAGAAGTAAGGAGTTTCAAGCTGTAATGGATGAAACCGTTGATTTAATGAAAGAAGTATTAAGTATTCCTGAAGGATATTCGGTACTTTTCTTAGGTGGTGGTGCTAGCTTACAATTTGCTATGATTCCATATAATTTCATGAAATCAAAAGCATTTTATGTAAACACAGGCACATGGTCTACAAAAGCTATTAAGGAAGCTAAATTATTTGGTGAAGTTGAAGTAGTTTCATCAGAAGATAAAAGTTTTACATATTATCCAAAAGGATTTAATATTCCAGATGATGTAGATTACGTTCATATTACCACAAATAATACAATTGCTGGTACTGAGATTTTCGAAGATTTAGACGTAAAAGCTCCATTGATTGCCGATATGTCTTCTGATTTCTTAAGCCGCCCGGTTGATGTTTCAAAATACGCAATGATCTATGGTGGTGCCCAAAAGAACTTAGGTCCTGCCGGTGCTACTTTCGTAATTATCAGAGACGATATGTTAGAGAAAGTTGCTGATCGCCCTATTCCAACCATGTTAAAATATAAAACACATGTAGATAAAGGTTCTATGTTTAATACACCTCCTGTGTTTAATGTTTATGCTAT
Source organism: Bacteroidota bacterium (assembly GCA_020444275.1). Lineage (GTDB taxonomy): Bacteria > Bacteroidota > Bacteroidia > Bacteroidales > UBA12077 > UBA12077. The sequence goes on from JAHLLG010000002.1 coordinate 479,039, forward strand.
TCGCGAAACATTGCGTTGGGTAAAATCTATGGGTGGAGTTAAAGGCATGGAAAAGTTAGCTAAAGACAAAGCTGATTTATTGTATAATGCAATTGACGAAAGTAAAATGTTTACGTGTCCTGTAGCAAAAGAAGATCGTTCAAGAATGAATATTGTATTTGTTTTTGAAGAAGAGTATAAAGGAAAAGAAGCTGATTTTATCGCTTTTGCTGCAGAAAGAAATTGTGTGGGAATAAAAGGACACCGTTCAGTTGGAGGTTTCCGTGCATCTACTTACAATGCTTCTACAATTGAAGATGTTCAGGCGCTTATACAAGCCATGAAAGACTTCGAAGCAAATAATGCATAATTAACAATATAGATAGTATTAGACTCAAGGCTTTAGCTTTGAGTCTTCCCTGCCATGCAGGCAGGCTGGTTATAAATCCTTAAAAATTAATTGATATGAAAAAAGTATTGGTTGCAACCGAAAAACCATTTGCTCCTGCAGCAGTAGATCAAATTAAGGAAGTTTTAGATAAAGCGAATTATGACTTGGTTTTATTAGAAAAATATACAGATAAAGCTGAATTATTAAAAGCAGTTGAAGATGTTGATGCTTTAATTGTTCGTTCTGATAAAGTTACTAAAGAAGTAGTTGATGCAGCAAAGAATTTAAAGATTGTTGTTCGTGCTGGTGCCGGATACGATAATTTAGATTTGGAAGCGTGCACAGCAAACAATGTTGTAGCTATGAACACACCAGGACAAAACTCAAATGCAGTTGCTGAACTTGCATTGGGAATGATGGTAATGATAGCTCGTGGAAATTACAACGGAAAGGCCGGAACAGAACTAAAAGGTAAAAAGATAGGAATCCACGCTTATGGAAATGTGGGTCAACTGGTAGCTAAAATAGCCAAAGGGTTTGGAATGGAAGTGTATGCTTTCGATCCTTTTGTTGATGCAGAAAAAGTAGAAAAAGACGGAGTTATTCAGGTTAATTCAGTTGAGGAGTTGTATTCAACCTGTCAGTATATATCATTGCACATTCCGTCTAATGAGAAAACCAAAAAATCAATTGATTTTGATTTATTAAACAAAATGCCTAAAGGTGCTACTTTAGTTAATACTGCTCGAAAAGAAGTAATCAACGAAGAAGAATTATTAAACGTGTTTGCTGAAAGAGAAGATTTCAGATATGTTTCGGACATTGCTCCGGATTGTAAAGATGAGATTGCAGAAAAATATGAAGGACGCTTTTTCTTTACTCCAAAGAAAATGGGTGCTCAAACTGCCGAAGCTAATATCAATGCAGGAGAAGCTGCAGCAAACCAGATCGTTGATTTTATTGAGAACGGAAATACAACATTTAAAGTAAACTAGTTATTAATAAGACAAGTTGCAGATTGCTGATAAACTGAGGAAAGAAATAAATCTGTAACTTGAAATTTTAAATTTATTACATATGGCTATAATAAAACCATTTAAAGGATTAAGACCTCCAAAGGATGTAGCGAAAGATTTAGCGTCTCTTCCTTATGATGTGATGAACAGTGAAGAAGCTGCTGAAATGGCAAAAGGTAAAGATTGTTCGTTATTGCACATAACACGTGCCGAAATTGACTGCGAACCAGGAATCGATATTCATTCTGATACAGTATATGAAAAAGCTGTTGAGAATTTTAATATGTTTCAGGATAAAGGTTGGTTAGTTCAGGATGATGAGGCTAAATTTTATATTTATGCACAAACCATGGATGGTCGCACGCAGTATGGAATTGTAGGTGCGGCCGCATGCGAAGATTACCATAATGGAATTATTAAAAAGCATGAGTTAACTCGTCCTGAAAAAGAAGACGACAGAATGGTTTTAACGCGTTATACCAATGCAAATATCGAACCTGTATTCTTCTCATATAAAGCAGTTCCGGAAATTGATGCAATCGTTGAAAATATTGTAAAAAATCAGGATGCTGATTATGATTTTACTGCTGAAGATGGTTTTGGTCATCATTTTTGGGCAATTAACGATGCTGAAACAAATAAGAAGCTGGAAGAACTTTTTTCTACAAAAGTGCCTTATACATATGTAGCTGATGGGCACCACAGAACAGCTGCTGCTGCGCGTATTGGGTTAGAGAAAAAAGAGCAAAATCCAAACCATACAGGTAATGAAGAGTACAACTTCTTTATGGCCGTTCATTTTCCTGATGATCAGTTAAAGATTATTGATTATAACCGTGTTCTTAAAGATCTAAACGGTTTATCAGAAGAACAGTTAATTGAAAAATTATCAACTTCTTTTGATGTGGAAAAAATGGGTGCCGATATTTATAAACCAGCTAAATTACATGAATTTAGTATGTATTTAGACGGTAATTGGTATAAGTTGACTGCCAAAGAAGGAACATACGATGATAAAGATCCAATCGGAGTTTTAGATGTAACCATTCTTTCTAAGCAAGTTCTTGAGCCATTATTTGATATCAAAGATTTAAGAACATCTAAACGTATCGACTTTGTTGGAGGAATCAGAGGTTTAGGCGAATTAAAAAAGCGAGTAGATAGTGGCGATATGAAAGCTGCATTTGCATTATATCCATGCTCGTTACAGCAATTAATCGATATAGCTGATACAGGTAATATCATGCCACCAAAAACCACTTGGTTTGAACCAAAACTTAGAAGTGGTTTGGTAATTCATAAATTAGACTAAGTAATACAAAATAGCAATAAAAGAGCTGTCATATTGAGTTGATCGAAATATGAACAGCTCTTTTTTATTCAATTAAACCTGACATTTATGTTTTCTATCCAATAACTTTTTTATTAATTTTGAAATCAATTTAAATCGATAAAGGCAACGAAATGAGTGTTTCTGAAAATATAACGAAGTTTTTGAATAATGAGATTCCTTCAAATGTAAAGCTGATTGCTGTTTCCAAAACCAAACCTGTAGAAACAATTCTTGAAGCATACCAGTCTGGTCATAGAGTGTATGGCGAAAATAAAGTACAAGAGCTGGTTACAAAATACGAACAGTTACCGAAAGATATCGAATGGCATATGATTGGACATATGCAAAGTAATAAAGTAAAATATATTGCTCCGTTTGTGTCATTAATTCATGGTGTTGATACTTTTAAACTCTTAAAAGTAATTAATAAGGAAGGTAGAAAAAACAATCGAAAATTGGATTGTTTATTACAATTTCACATTGCAAAAGAAGAGACAAAATTCGGATTAGATATGGATGAAGCTATCGAGTTTTTAAAGTCTGATGTTTTTAAAAATTTAGAACATGTAAACATTTGTGGGGTAATGGGTATGGCAACTTTTACAGAAAATGAGGCTACAATTCGTGCTGAATTTAAAGAATTAGTTCATATCTTTAATGAGTTGAAAAAAACGTTCTTTTCAGATAACGAAGATTTTAAAGAAATATCCATGGGAATGTCGAATGATTATAAGATTGCTATTGAAGAAGGAGCAACCATGGTTCGTATCGGAAGTATATTGTTTGGTGCACGTAATTATTAAAATAATTTAAATAAAATAACTATCATGAGTCAATTAGAAACCACTTATTTGGGACTAAAACTTAAAAATCCTGTAATAGTTGGAAGTTCAGGTTTAGCAAGTTCAATTGAAAAAATAAAACAGATTGAGAAAAAGGGGGCCGGAGCAATTGTACTAAAATCAATTTTTGAAGAACAGATTAAATTTGAAGCTGGAAACCTTGCCAAGGGTTCAGATTCGCCAGAAGCCTGGGATTATGTAAATCAGTATGTAAAGCATAGTACCGTTCAGGAATACCTGGATTTAATTAAGAAAGCAAAAGAAGAGGTTAAAATTCCAATTATTGCAAGTATTAACTGCGTATCTGCTAAGGAGTGGATAGGATTTGCAAAAAGCATTGAAGAAGCCGGAGCTGATGCTATTGAGATTAATGTTTTTGTGCTACCAAACGATAAAAGCGCACCGGGTGAAAAATACGAACATTTATATTATGACCTTGCAGAAAAGCTGCAGGAAATTTTAACTATTCCTTTTGCATTTAAATTGGGATCTCATTTTTCAAATTTAGTTGGATTTTTACAAAAATTACGTGTTCCGGGTGTTGTATTATTTAATCGTTTTTATGCACCTGATATTGATATAGATAATTTGAAGTTTACCTCTTCGGAAGTGTTCAGTTCTCCTGCTGATATTCGTAATTCGTTACGATGGGTAGGAATAACTTCTTCAAAAATTACAGGTATGGACATTGCTGCTTCGACTGGAATTCACGATGGTAAAGCTGTCATAAAACAAATTTTGGCAGGTGCAACTGTAGTTCAGGTTTGTTCAACATTATATAAAAATGGAATTGATCATTTAGAAAATATAATTAAGGAAGTTGAAGAGTGGATGACAAAACATGGATATGACCATATTGAGGAGTTTAGAGGTAAAATGAGTTATTCGAAGATTGAAGATCCGTTGGTGTATGAACGATCACAGTTTATGAAATATTTTTCAAATGTTGACTAAATAAAAATCCCGCTATCAGGCGGGATTTTCTTTTTTATCGTTGATGATATTAATTAGTTCAAAATAGAGTGGTTTTTTATCATCTTTAATATCTTCAATAGCGTTTTCTAATCGAAAAATTGAAGCTTCGGCTACTTTGGAATCTATAGCTTCCAGATTGTCGATAACCGTAAATGCATCAAAAGCAAGTTGAAACTCCGATTTGATAAAAACATCAGTAAATGTTTCAACATGCATACTGAAATCCAAACTGTTTTTCCAGCTAGCCGAAACCAGTAAAGCCAAAATATCTTGATAATCCGGATTTTCAATGGCATGAACCATTACAGGAGTGCAGTCTGGTTCTCGCAGATTCTCTAATATTTTTATGATGTGATCACGAATAATAGTTTCCTGAGTGGTTAACAATAGCTCAATAACTTCTCCCAAAATGTCTTTATTCCCCTCTTTTGATACATAATTTAACGTTTCTAAAACAACTGAGTTATTCTTTGATTTGAGATTTTTGATAATTTCTTTATTTGTCATTGGTTACTCCACTTTATTATTAGAATTGCATAGCTTCTACAAAATTAGAACAATTCAAGTTAAATATTCGTTATTCAGATTATTATTTCCTATATTAGTTCTGAAAATTACTCGGATTTATAAAACATAATTGAAAGAGCAACCGTACAAAAGGTTATATTTTCTAGTATTAGCGAAATGGTCTTAATTTTGTTTTTTAAAAAAAAGTGTTAATTTTACTACAAATTGTGATATATTGGTAACAATTAATAGATAGCTAATTATGAATATTAAATTATTGTATCGTAAATCTTTATTTGTTTGTGCAGTTATTATTGCATCTGGATTAATAATAAGTTGTTCATCAGATAAAGACAAAAGCAAAGATTCTGATGACATGGTAACCATTGACTCTCTTGAAATTGACGAACAATTAATTCAGGATGTTAAAACGGTTAAGGAGATTTTCTATTCATTACCATCACCATTAGAAACAGCAATGATTCTTAAGCAGGCAGGAGCCAAATATAACGAAGAGTTGCTTAATCCTACCGATAATGTTTCAAAATATGTTACCAATAAAAGTATGGCATTAAACTTAGGTATCTATACTACTGATTTAAGTTATGCCAGCTTATTTGATCAAACACAGGCTACCATAAATTATATGAATGCAGCCAAAAAAATGGCCGAAGGATTAGGTATACTAAATGCAATCGACGAAGATATTGTTGAAAGACTAGAAGCAAATATAAATAACAGAGATGTTATTATGGATATTATCTCTGAAACCATTATGAATTCAAGCTCTTTCTTTGAAGAAAACGACAGACAGGCCATGTCGACAATTGTTTTAGTAGGAGGATGGGTAGAAGGTTTATATATTGCTACAAACCTGGTTGGACCGGAAGTTGATTTTAACAGTAATGAGTTAATAAATCGTATTATCGATCAGAAACTAACATTAACTACTATATTTAGCCTTTTGGAAGAAAACAACGATAGTCAGGATGTACAAGATATAATGGCTGATGTAAATGAACTTAAAGCTATTTTTGATAAAATTGAAATTACATCATCGAAAATAGAACCGGTTAAAGATGAAGAAACCAACGTTACAACTCTAAAGTCAGAGACTTCAATATCTATGAGTCCTGCTACTTATAATAAACTAAAAGAAAAAGTTAAGGTAATACGAAGTAATTATATATTATAAAATGACCTCTGTTATGAAAAAATTATACCAGGTATTTATTATACTAACAGTATTGGCTTTAGTGCCACTTTATGGTAATGCGCAATGTAAAAGTTTTGCTAAAAAAGTTTGTAAACTAGAGTTAACACCTTATATACATGATGGTAATTATAATGCTGCAATTTTAACAGAAGGTGAGGATGCAGAATTATATAAAACATTTTATGCCGGACAAAACTATCGAATTTATATTTGCGGTTCCGATGCACTTCCTGAAATAGAGTTTCAGGTACTTGATGTAAATCGAAATGTATTGTATGATAACAGAAAAAATGACTATTCAAGAATTTGGGACTTTAAGTTACAGGCCAGTCAACAATTAATTATTTCGTTACGCGTAAAAAACAGCGAGGAAGAAACAGATGAGTTGGTTAGTGGATGTGTTGCCATTATGTTTGGTATAAAAGAAGATAAGAACTAAAATAATTTATCATAAAAATATAGAGGCTTGTAAATTTTACAAGCCTTTTTTGTTTTAGTAATTAAGTTTACAAAAAACCAACTAAAATGTGAAGATCCTTCTTATATCAGTTTTACAATTGTTCTTCTTTTCAGATTCCCTTTTAGCATCATTGTAATTTTTTGTTGAAGCTGATCAAGAGATATTTCGTTGTACGTGTTTTCTAATCGTTCGGGTTTCCATTGCTTTGCAAGCATTTCCCAAACTTTTTTCCTGTATTTCATTGGGTAGTTTTGTGAATCAATACCGATAAGTGCAACGCCTCTTAAAATAAATGGAAAAACTGTTAATTCGAGTTTAGGTGAAGCTACATTTCCACAGCAAGTTATTATTCCTGTTGATTTTGTGGCTTTAATAGTGTTTTCCAATATAACTCCTCCAACCGTGTCAATTGCTCCTGCAAACAAAGGTTTTAATAGCGGTTTTTTATCATAATTTTCTATTTCGTTACGAAGTAATATTTCATTTGCTCCAATATCAGTTAAATAATTACGTTCAGATTCCTTTCCTGTAATTGCAACAACAGAATATCCTAACTTACTCAAGATTGAAATACTTAGAGACCCGACGCCGCCTGTTGCTCCCGAAACTGCTATCTTGCCATCTTCTGGTTTTACTAATTCGGTAAGCCTTAAAACAGACATTCCTGCTGTTAAACCGGCAGTACCATAAATCATTGCCTCTTTCATTTCCATATTTTCAGGTAATTTAACGGCCCAATCTGATGGTACTTTTATATATTCAGCAAAACCACCGTCTGTATTCATACCTAAATCATAACTGGTAACAATGACTTCTTCTCCTGATTTAAACTTATCGTTTGTCGATTTTTCGACTACTCCAACTGCATCAATGCCGGGAGTGTGAGGATAATTCTTTGTTACTCCTTTATTTCCTGCAGCTGACAATGCATCTTTGTAATTTAATGAACTATAATGAACTTTAACCAGTAGCTCATTTTTGCCTAAAGGGCTAAATTTCATCTCCTTTATTGAGCTTGTATAGTTTCCATTGTTTTCTTCAACTCTAAAGGCTTTAAAAGTAGTTTTATGCTGTGTCATATCATGTTTTTGTTTAGTGCAAATATCCAATTAAAAAAATGACTTGGCAAACGTTTACCATACACTCTAACAGCTAAACTTAGTAATTGTTGGAATAATACGATAACAAAAATGAGCTTAATATCTCAATTCATTACTATTTTAATTCATTTTAATTGTTAAGTTTATCATTTAGGTATTGCCCCGTATAAGATTCTTTAACTTTAACTAAATCTTCTGGAGTGCCTTCAAAAATAATATGTCCACCATTCTTTCCTCCTTCAGGTCCTAAATCAATAATCCAGTCGGCTGACTTGATGATTTCCAGGTTATGTTCTATAATAAGTACAGAGTTTCCTCTGGCAATTAAAGCATTAAATGCTTCAAGAAGTTTTTTAATATCATGAAAATGTAATCCTGTTGTAGGTTCATCGAAAATAAACAGGGTGGACTGCTTGCTATTTTCTTTACTTAGGAATGATGCCAGTTTAACACGTTGACTTTCACCTCCACTTAGTGTGCTGGAAGACTGGCCCAGCTTGATGTAACCTAATCCGACTTCAGCTAGGGGAGAAAGTTTATCCACTATTCTCTTTTCAGTAGCACCTTTCCCTTCAGTGAAAAACTCAATAGCTTCATTTACCGTCATTTCTAACACGTCGTATATGTTTTTATTGCGGTACTTTACTTCCAGAATTTCATCTTTAAAACGTTTTCCCTGGCAATGATCACAAACTAAAGTTACATCGGCCATAAATTGCATTTCAACCTTTATAACACCTTCGCCCTGACACTCTTCGCATCTTCCGCCGTCAATATTAAAGGAATAGTGAGAAGGTTTGAAATTGTTAATTTTAGATGCTTGCTGAGCTGCATATAACTTTCTGATTTCATCGTAAGCTTTTAAGTAGGTTACAGGATTTGATCTGGATGATTTTCCAATGGGATTCTGATCAACAAATTCAATACTGTTTAAGCTTTTGATATCGCCATGGAGCTTATCATATTTACCGGTTTTTTCTCCCGTGCCTAAAAGAATTTTACTTAAAGCAGGAGAGAGGATATTTTTAACCAGGGAGGATTTACCTGAACCACTTACTCCAGTAATTACAGTTAAAACGTTTAATGGAAATTTTACATCGATATTCTTCAGGTTATTTTCTCTTGCTCCGGTAAGTTCAATGTAATTGTTCCACTTTCTTCTTTGTGTCGGAACCTTTATATATTCCTTTCCTGTAAGATATTTCGCGGTTAAACTGTCTTTGCTTTTAATGAGTTGGGTTTTGTTTCCCTGAAATATTATTTCACCTCCCAATCGGCCTGCAAAAGGACCAATATCTATGATCTCATCTGCCGATTTAATAATATCTTCATCATGTTCAACAACAATAACAGTATTCCCAATCTTTTGTAATTGTTTTAATACGTGTATTAATCGATCGTTATCTCTGGAGTGTAAGCCAATACTTGGTTCGTCGAGAATATATAAGGATCCTACCAAACTGCTGCCCAATGATGTTGCCAGATTTATTCGTTGCGATTCGCCACCCGAAAGGGTAGAAGATAACCTGTTTAATGTCAGGTAGCTTAATCCTACGTTCATTAAGAAATCTAACCGGCTATTAATTTCAATAAGAATTCGTTTCGAAACATCTTTTTCGTAAGCTGTAAGTTTTAGCTTTTTAAAATAATCCTGCAACTCATCTACTGGTAAAAGAACAAGATCTTGCAACGATTTTTTACCAACCTTTACGTACGATGCCTCTTTTTTTAACCGAGTTCCTCTACAATCCGGGCATGTTGTTTTTCCTCTGTATCGCGAAAGCATCACCCTGTATTGGATTTTATATTTCTTTTCTTCCAGATGCTCAAAAAAAGCGTTTAAACCCCAGAAATATCTATTCCCGGTCCAAAGAAGTTGTTTTTGGTCTTCAGTCAGTTCAATAAATGGCTTATGAATAGGAAAATTAAACTTATCGGCATTGTAAACGAGCCTGTTTTTCCATTCCTGCATTTTTTCTCCACGCCAGCAGGCAATGGCGTCTTCATAAATGGACAATCCTTTATTGGGAACCACAAGATCTTCATCAATACCTATAATTTTTCCATAACCTTCACAACGCGGACACGCACCAACCGGATTATTAAAGCTGAATGTATGCACGTTGGGTTCTTCAAATTCAATTCCATCAGCTTCGAACTTATTCGAAAAGTGCTCTTCCGGTTTGGTATCACCAAATTCTTTAATTATACAGTATCCTTTCCCTTCAGAGAAAGCGGTTTGAACCGAATCGGCAAATCTGCTTAATGAATCTTCATCATTGCTAACACTAATACGATCAACTACAATATTAAATTCTTTTTTGGCAAGGAAATCCTGATGATCACTAATTAAATCGCTGATTTTATAAATCTGATTATTTTGCTCAATTCTGGAAATTCCTTCATTTTGCAATTGTTTTAAATAATCGCCGATTGGTTTTCCATTCTTTTTATCATGAGGAGCAAGTATTAGTAGTTTTGTTTTACTTTCAAAGCTGGTAATATGATTTACTACATCGGTAACGGAGTGCCTTTTAACAATTTTTCCTGAAACAGGAGAATATGTTTTTCCAATTCTGGCAAAAAGAAGTTTTAAATAATCGTAAACCTCTGTAGAAGTTCCAACTGTTGAGCGCGGATTTCGGGTGTTTACTTTTTGCTCAATAGCAATAGCAGGTGGAATGCCATGGATAAATTCAACATTGGGCTTGTTAATTTTTCCTAAAAACTGCCGTGCATAAGATGATAAACTTTCTACATAACGTCGTTGTCCTTCTGCATAGATCGTATCAAATGCTAAGGACGATTTTCCGGAACCGGAAACACCTGTTATTACAACAAATTTATTGCGAGGGATATTTACATTAATGTTTTTTAGGTTATGTACTTTTGCTCCCTTTATTTCTATATATTTTTGATTATCTGGCATAAAAATTGAAACTAAAACAATTAAAGAATGTTAACAAAACTTAAATGGTTTTGATAAAAAAATAAATTTTACTTAAATTGCACTAAATTACTAATAAATTTCTAACCTAAAACTCGGAGGATTGTTTATCGATTAGACTTCTACCTTTTTTTAATACATAAAAAAGGAGGTTGTTTTGAAAAAAACACAACTAACCGACTATGAACTGGTTAACCGGTTTGTAAATGGTGAACAATCGAGTTTCGAAATCCTGGTAAAACGGCACAAAGATAAAGTTTATACTTATATCTTACTAATGGTAAAAAACGAGCATTTAGCTCATGATATCTTTCAGGATACATTTATAAAAGTAGTTAAGTCATTGAAATCCGGAAAGTATCAGGAAAACGGTAAATTTATTTCGTGGGTAGTGCGTATCGCGCATAATTTAATCATTGATCACTTTAGAAAAGAAAAACAGATGAAGACCTACTCTAACGATGAGTATGAAATGGATATTTTCAATTCATCGAAGTTTTCCGATAAAACGGTTGAGGAGGATTTAATCAATGATCAAATTATGAGTGATGTGAGGGCATTAGTCGAATTCCTGCCGGATGAACAAAAGGAAGTTATCGTTCTGCGACATTTTATGGGACTAAGTTTTAAAGAGATTGCAGAACAAACAGATGTAAGTATTAATACTGCATTAGGTAGAATGCGATATGCCTTAATTAATTTAAGAAAAATGGTAGAGGAGAAAAATCTGAGTTTAACGCATCACTAAATCTTAAAAAAAGTTAAATAATATATAATAAAAGATTTCCTTAAAGCGTTGTTAAGAAAAACAAACTAATGATGCCTATGGGAAATACCTCTACTTTAATTTACCTTTTTAGTAATTTTGATGACAGTGAACTTATTCTTGATGATTTATGGAGTGATGAATTAGAGAGAATAAACGAAATGTTCGATTTTATAGATAAAAATTCCAAGAAGGTACCTGACCATTTAATAGATCATGTGATAAGTTTTGCTAATGATTACACATAAGGTCAGTAAATACAGTGTTTGTAAGAGATGATATTAACTTATCATCTCTTTTTTTTTGTCTAAAAATTTGATTTGTATTTATTAAAATAGTATTATTGTGATATCAAAATGATATCAAACGTTTAATTTAATAATTACGATTATGAAAAATGAAAAAGTTTATTCCGGCACATCAGGATTTTTAATGTTATTCCTTGATCTTATTTTATTAATTATAGGAGTTGCAGGATTAATAATATTGCATAACCCATGGTTAATTATACTATTAGTGATTAGTATCTTTTTAATGATTGGATTTATTGTTGTTAATCCAAACGAATCTGCTGTTCTGGTTTTATTCGGTGCATATAAGGGTACTATAAAACAAAATGGTTTCTTCTGGGTAAATCCATTTTTTACAAGGAAAAAGATTTCATTAAGAGCCCGAAATTTCGATAGTGACCCCATTAAAGTAAACGATAAAGTGGGTAATCCTATTAAAATTGGAGTTGTATTAGTGTGGAAAGTAGAAGAGACTTTTAAAGCTGCTTTTGAAGTAGATCAGTATGAACATTTTGTTGTTGTGCAAAGCGAAGCAGCATTACGAAAATTAGCAGGTCAGTATCCTTATGATAATTTTGAGGATGAGGATGCAGAAATTACATTACGATCGGGTGTTGAGGAAGTAAATGACGAATTAGAAAAAGAAATTGTTGAACGCCTAGCCATAGCTGGAATTCATGTTATTGAAGCGCGAATAAACTATATCGCATATGCTGAAGAAATTGCCAGTGCAATGTTAAGACGACAACAGGCAACGGCTGTAGTTGCAGCACGCCATAAAATTGTTGAGGGTGCTGTAAGTATGGTTGAAATGGCATTGGAGCAATTAGCAGGTAAAGAAATTGTTGAAATGGATCAGGATGATAAAGCAGCAATGGTTAGCAATTTAATGGTTGTATTATGTTCTGACGAATCGGCAAGGCCTGTTGTGAATGCAGGAACTCTAAATCACTAAAAAATATGTCAAAAAAGAAATCTTTTGTACTTAGACTGAACGAGGAAAAGATGCAAGCACTTGAAAAGTGGGCTGCCGATGAATTTCGTAGTACCAACGGACAATTGGAGTGGATAATTACTAAGGCATTAAAAGATTCCGGACGACTTAAAAAATCTAAATCATCTGATAACGACCAGTAATTATGGAAAAATCTTCAATTGATATATTAAAAGAAATTGCTAAAAGCGAACACTGGGATATACAAGTTGCTGAAAAAGAACATGGCAGACTTGGTCGCAGATATGGATATAGTCGCAGAGAGATAATAGTTAAAAATCCTGATTTTCCGAATTCTTATTTAATTTATGTTCAAAATCCGAACTACAATAAATACAATCTTTATAGCGGTGTTTTTTTTCCGGTGAATATACCGGAGAATTTTCATCTTTTATTAAGAAATCGGAATCCTTTAGATAAACTGAGCTTTAGAAAAAATATACTGCGGTTTAAAATAGGAAGCAGCAAATTTGACTCAAAAATAAATATAGTTACTAATAACGATATTGAAACACATAAGTTATTGAGCAGTGCTAATATTCAGCATGAGATAATGGTATTTATGAAACAAGGTTTTAATTTACACATTGGGATTAATGAGATAAACCCAGCATTTAAACATGAGTTGAAAGGTCATAATTATCTTTCAATATTTAATTCGATGGAATGGATGGTGGAGAAAGAATTGATAATGGATGCATTTAAATTAGGAGCAATACTTAATGAAAAAATTAAATAAAATACTATGTATAAGAATTATAAATATACGTGCCCAAAATGTGGCGGTAAACATTACGAATTAAGCGAAATTAGAACAACAGGTAGTTTTTTAATGAAATTGTTCAATATCCAGAATGTAAAATTTACAACAGTGAGTTGTTCGCGATGTCAATACACAGAATTGTATAAAACTGCAAGCAACAAATTTGGCAATGTAGTTGATTTTTTTACCAATTAAACTATCCTTGTATAGTTAATATTAATCTTCAAAATGCTATACCGAACCTCTATTTTATGAATAGGTTCGGTATATTTTACGACTGCTTGGATTTACATGGCTTATCAAAGTTTATTTTATATGTGTGATTAACTTTTAATGAAAAGTATGAAAAATAAGAAACTATATGTTGCCATAATTCTATTTGTATTAGGACTCATTGGTATATTATCGATGTTAACAACCAATATGCCAATGCCACAGGATATTAGAGAACTTTTAGAAGTTCAGTATTCTTCGTTTCAGATTAAGTTGCTTCTTTTAATAAATCCAACCTTTTTGTTGATAGTTGCTATTACCATCGGTATATTTACCTATGATAGAGTGAATCTTAGTTTACCTGTTATCGAGTCTTTTATTGATAGTAGAGTTAAAGCTGAATTCAAAAATATTATAATTTTTGGTTTTGTAGGCGGAATAATTGCGGGATTATTAATGATTTTGGTGGGAGAGTCGTTTAGTAAAATTTTACCGGATGATCTTTCTCATTTGAGCCAGGATGTAAAACCAACCATTGTATTAAGATTATTGTATGGAGGACTAACAGAAGAAATATTGATGCGATTTGGCGTGATGACCTTAATGGTATGGTCACTATCGCTGCTAATCAATAAAAAATATACCATAGTTTATTGGCTTGGAATTATTTTATCATCATTCATATTCGCTTTAGGCCACTTTCCAATTGTATTTAATACTATGGAGAATCCGTCCTTTTTACTACTGACCTACATTTTGGTTGGAAACTCAGCCGGTGGAATCATTTTTGGCTGGCTTTATTGGAAAAAAGGACTGGAGAGTGCTTTTATTGCACATATGTTTGCACACATAACCATGATAATAGGAGAATATCTGTTTTATATCTTGTGATATTCTCCAGGTTAATTACAATTAACTATCTTTATTTGAAATGGTACAGGAAGGTTACCAAGCCTTCAAATGCAGGTTTCTTTTTATCTTCAATTTCCATTCTGACTTTCAATTGTAGTTTTGAAATTCCTCTTAAATCTGAAAGTGAATGTAACGAAACGCGCACTCTTACTTTACTTCCAACTGTAACCGGTTCGCCAAACTTAAATTTGTCAATTCCGTAATTGATAACCGCTTTGGTGTTTTGTACTTCTACTATATCATCCCAGAAGTGTTTTAACAGTGATACCGTTAAATAGCCGTGTGCAATGGTTGTTTGAAAAGGTGATTCAACTTTTGCACGTTCCGGATCGGTATGTATCCACTGGTGATCCAATGTAGCATCTGCAAACTGATTAACCTGTTCTTGCGTGATCTCTAAATAGTCCGATACACCTATTTCTTTTCCCAGATAGTTTTCAAAATCCTGATAACTTTTAATAATTACTTGCGCCATTTGAGTTGGTTTTATTCGTTCAATAAATTTATAGTATGACAGGCTACAACACCTGCAGTTTCTGTTCTTAATCTGCTTTCACCTAAACTAATTTCCTGAAAATTGTTTTCTTTGGCTAGAGCAATTTCATTTGGATCAAAATCTCCTTCGGGACCAATTAAAACAAGTGCACTATTGCCCTGTTTATACGCTGTTTTTAGAGCTGCTTTTTCATCTTCTTCGCAATGGGCAATAAATTTATCGCCTTGAAACTCCGATGCAATAAAATCCTGATAGGATATAATATTATTTAGCTTCGGTTTATATGCTTTTATCGATTGTTTAACTGCAGAGATAATAATTTTTTCCAAACGTTCCGGTTTAATCACCTTTCTTTCTGAGTGCTCACAAATGATCGGTGTAATTTCATCAATACCTATTTCTGTGGCTTTTTCAAGAAACCATTCAAAACGATCATTATTTTTGGTTGGAGCAATAGCTATGTGAAGGTAATGATTACGTTTACCAAACTCCTTTACTTCTTTGATAATTTCTACCGAACATCTTTTGGGATTTGCTTCAGATATTTGCGCCGTATAAAATCCTCCTTTTCCATCGATAAGCTGAACCTGGTCATTAACTGATAGTCTGAGTACTTTAATACAATGTTTCGATTCACTTTCGTTGAGTGTATATATTTTTCCACTTAAATCTGGAGTATAAAATAAATGCATCTATCTTTGTGTTTAATCACAAAAATAAACATTGAATGCAAATTACGATGAAAAAGATTGGATTATTATCAGATACCCACACATACCTTGATGAAAAAATAGTGGATTTCCTTAAAGATTGTGATGAGATTTGGCATGCAGGTGATATAGGAAATATAGAGGTTGCAGATAAAATTGCCTCAATAAAAAAGTTAAGAGCCGTGTACGGTAATATTGATGGACAAGATGTTCGGATAGTTCATCCCAAAATTCAATCGTTTAAATGTGAAGGTGTTCAGGTATTAATGACTCATATTGGTGGTTATCCCGGAAAATATGAGAAAGATATGAAAGAGTTAATTCAAAAGTTAAAACCACAGTTGTTTATTTCAGGGCACTCACATATTTTAAAGGTGATGTATGATGATAAAAATGAGTTGCTACATATAAATCCGGGAGCTGCAGGAAAATCGGGTTTACATAAACATCAAACTGCTGTTCGCTTTGTGATAGAACAAAGCGAAATAAAAGATTTGGAAGTATTTGAAAAAAAGAGAGGTTAATTTTTTTCTGCAATCATTCTAAGTACCGATGCTTTTCCCTGGTGATGTGTGCCTTCACTATGATAAATTTCTTCCTGAATGAGTAGTTGTATTTTTAATTCCTGAAAATCGTTTTTAAGAAGCTCTTTGCTGTACAATAAATCAATACTCTTAGGTCCGCCTGTTTTATGTGCCAGTTGCTCTTTGGCGTAACATTCAAGAATCATTTTACCACCTGGTTTTAAGTGATGTATTAAATTGCGGTGTGCTAAAGAGCGTAAATCGGGTGGTAAATGAAGAAATATGATTGAAATAAGATCGAACTTAGTTTCAAGAGAAAAGGTTTCTATATCTGACACAAAATAATTGATTTTAACATGCTCCTTTTTTGCTAGTTTTTCTGCCTTTTCTTTTGCAGTAGTGCTATAATCAAAGGCAGTAACCTGCCAACCTTTTTTAGCAGCATAAACGGCATTTCGTCCTTCACCATCGCCCGGTAATAAAATACTACCGGGTTTATAGTTATCTAATAAAGATTTAAAATATGCATTGGGTTCTGTACCGTAAATATATTCTTCAGTGCTGTACTTTGAGTTCCAGAATTCTTTCGCCATGTTTAGTTTTCATTTTCCTCTTCACCTAAACCTTCTTCTTCACTCTTTTGTTCACTTTGATCAGGTTGTTCTTCTTTTTGAACATCTTCTACCTCAGGTTCGGGTTCTTCAGTTTGCTGATCCCATTGCTCCAGTTTCTTCTGCTCTTGTTCAAGGCGTTTTCGTTCCTCTTCTTTTGCCGCTTGTTCCTCTTCAAATAAACGTATGTTTCTTAAAAACTGAACTTTATTCTGCTCTGTAGCAATAATATAACGATAAGGTGTTTCTCTACGACTGGTTTTAAGCTTACGTTTACGTTTTTTTATTGCCTGTATTGCATTAACATAATCTTCATTGTTCGATAATGTTTGCATTACACCTCTTGTATATGAGAAGTAGTAATAATCTTTATTAGGTAACTCAAAATAGAACTTTAAGATATCGCCACTGCGTCTTTTAAATATTTGCACATAACCTTCCACATATTTGTTAATTGGTTTGTTATTTATTGTGGTAATACCAATTTTTCCATAGTTAAGGTACATACCTTGTTCGGTGTACCATTTGAATTTAATATTCCCCAGAAGCATGGTGTGCTGTGTGGAATTAGGCAATTTTGCTTCATTTGCATAAAGCATTAACTGATTGTTGAATTCGTTATAATTAGCTTTGCCTACCAGTTCGGTCATATTTTTTTCAAAAAAATCTGAGGTTAAACTTATCGCGTCCAGTCCACGAGCGGCTTGTAGTTCGCTTGCTAACGAGTCAAGTGCTGCATCAGAGAAAAAGAAATCCAGCGCCATTACCAGTTCAGTTTTCACTTCATTTTCGTTTAGCAAGTGATTTACAGAACCTGCAGGTGATAATTTAATTTGTCCTAAATCAACACCAAGATTAACCAATCCTTCGCCATGTTGTAAACAGAAATCGCGTTGTAAACTAACCAATCTTCCCGTTGTATCAGGTTTCAGATGTTTCTCTTCACTGGTAACAGTATATTTATTTGAATTTTTATCAAAGAATAGATAGCCTGTTGCACTTACCAAAGCAACATCGTTAGGGTCTCTTCTTCTATCCAAAAAACGAGAATAGATATGCGAAGAATCTTTTGTTATGAATGTGGCTGCATGCAATCCTCTGCCATTTATACTTTGTGTTGTACTGGTTATTGGAATATAGATGCTATCCGGATTAATTTCACTTTCAAATTGCACGAATTGTGTTTCTTTTCGCGGACAGTCGTACGCAAGTTTTACTCCGCCATTGAACGTGAGGTGCTTACGACTGGCCTTTAAGATAACATCACCCTGGTAATGATAAACCGGACTTAATGTAAATTCTTCATCCATGGTAATTGAACTTTTACCAATGGTTTGACGGGTTGTATCTACATAAATATCAGTAAAATGAATAATTTGCGTTTCCTTATTTTCATCGATGTAGTCGTAATCTCCTGTGGCCAAATATTTAAACCTTCCTTTAACGTTAATTTTCGAATTGTAAATACGATGGAACCTGTCTTCTGTGTTTGCTATGATTTCTGAGTTTGTTAAGGTTTTAAATTCTGCTGTATGACCAATAGTTACATCATTTTCATCTGGAAAAATAAGTGCATCTGCCACTCTAACATATTCAACTTCGGTAGCATTTATGGTACTGTCTTTTAATCGATAAACAGCATGTGTTGATGCAAATCGCAAAGAATCCTGGCTTCTGTGGATCGACATAAATAAAGCGCCCGGTAAATTGTCATCTTTCAAACGTGCCAGTTGTTTTACTTCATCGGAAGCATCCGTTGTATCAATTTGTGGGCTTGATTCTATACTTATTTCGTCGTTTAATATACTCCAGTCAAATTTATCTAAATAACTTACATAAAGATTTTTAGGAAAACGTGCCAGAGTAAACGATTCGTTCGAATTAAATGTACCCGATTGCGTTGTGAAATCAACTTCGCCCTTTAGGTTTTCTGTAAGGAAATTAAAATCCGATTTATCCAAAGATTTGAGATTAAAAGATGTAGTGTCTGATCTGAATGAGTTGGCACTAAAATGAAACAGGTTGGATTTTAGTTCAGCTTTTTCAAGATTCATGATTCCTTTTCCACTTAACCCGGTAGGTTTAACAATTAACGATCCGGATAGTAAGGAATTATTTCCATACATATTAAACGGATCTTTCGTTTGGTGAGCATGTAAAATATCATCGTAAGGATACCAGACCAGGTCTACTTCATTGGATTTCAATTCGGGAAATTCTATTCCTGACATGCGTTTATCGAGCGTAAAATCAATGGCATGTATTTTTGTTGAGTCCGGAAAGAAAAGGATACTATCTGTGTTGGCACTGGATGTTAAATACTCCAGTGTACCTGAACCTTTTAATCCTTGATTACTTAAATCTATTGTTTTATAATAAGCTCCTTTCCCTGCATAAAGAGGAAACCCTTCCGGTGGAGTTTCTCTTCTAAACCCTAAAGAATAGTCCGGTCGCATGTAAATGGCATCTTCGAAAGGAGGAAATATATTAGTGGAGTAGAAAGTGCCATCAAAAACAAGTCCTTTTACACTAAAATTATCTAAACTATCAATAACGAATGGATCGAGCTCGAAGTAAAAACTATCTCGTTTATAAACGCCATTAAAAATATTAGAAGCATCATAATATACATACGAGTTTTCGTTACTTTTAAAAACAGGATATTCCGGGAAGTTTTCTAAACCAGATTTATTATTAGGAGCATCTATAAGTAATTCTCCCGTAATAATCTCAACCGTATTTTTAATATGAGCAAGTACCGGATTGTTATACATATCCCGCTCTTCGGTAGGTACTTTAATTCTAAGTGAATCGATGTTGTGCAAGTTAATTTTGAAGGTATCATAGTTAAAATCAAAATCCTGTCCATAGAAAGTAAATAACCCTGCTTCAATAATACCTCCAAAATCAAAATCACGATCTTTTTTCATTACAATTTGCTGATGTTTAGGATATATAGCCACATTTTGCGAGTCGGAAAGAAATATTTGTGGTACACCATTAATTTCTAAATCGTACGATTTTAAATCTAACACAGCATTATGAACCATATCTTCAGTTGCTGAATTGAACCTAATCACATCATAATCTATTTTCCCAAATCGGGCATCAATAAAATCATATAACTTATTTTTTATGATAGCTTCATCATTATCAGGATCATAAAAAATGTATCCATCAACACTTAAAAACATGAGCATTTGCTTAATCTGGTAGGTGTCATATTTCATAAACCGGGCAAGTTCTTCAGCTGAAAATACCTCAGAATTGATCTTATTAGAAAAGTTGCGAAGCACAAGCAGAGGGTGATACTGATCTCTTAACATTAATCTATCAAATTCTATAAGACTGTAATAGTTTGCAGATGTAAATGTTGCATTCCCAATGGCAGCAGCTCTTCGTTTAGTCATGTAAATTTTATCATCATCTAATTTCCATACAAGTCGATCAAAACTCAATGAAATATTATGATACGAATTAAAATATGGTCCTTTGGATATAATCCTGTCCGATGGTGTTAAAGTAACTTCTTTTATATAAGGAGTATAATGAAACGATATACCCGGATGGTAAATGGAATCATTTTTAAGATGAATGGTTATTTGTGAATTATTCGAAACTACTTTACCATTACCAAACATATAAGCATCTGAAGTTGATGTGATAATTGTAGTATCATTTTTTTGAATGGTAAGTACCGCATCATTATTTGCGTCGCCACTACCAATAAGATTCGCTCCTTTCATGTAAAAACCACCATCATAATTTATATCAGGATAGATATCTTCAATCTGAAAACGTTTCTTATATGAATTAAATTCGGGATATATAGCTCTGTCTGGTTTTATGATATGCACAACCTGGTCGGTTAGTTGACCTAAAATAGGTTCATCGAAATAGAGTTTATTTATAAAAATTGCAGAGTCAGCTTTATATCCCGATTTCGAGAAATCAACGGTATATTTGTTTAATTCTGCTTTTACATCTTTAGGGTTATAGTCGGCCCTTTCCCAAGTCACATAACCTTTTTTCCCTTTCCATTGATGCGTTATAGGATAAAATACTCCTGATGTTTCAAATATATTGATAGAATCTTCTTTGATTTTACACGTTAGATCTGTTTTTTCAAAAATGATCTTAAAGTTATCGTCAATAACGAACTTAAAATCGGATGTACTAACATACCAATTGGTTGAATAGGTGCTGTAAATTAAATTCTTTTCGATCAGATTTTTTGAATTTTTAAAATAATCGGTAATAACACGCAGGGGATATTTTTCATTTTCGAAAATAAAGTAAATTCCTTTCTCCCAATCATCGTAATGTTTCATTGCGTTTTCAGAACGATGAAAGGCCATAACAATATCGAAATATGAAGTAAAATGAGGATTCCGGCGTGCTTTATTATGTAGCATAAAATTGCAAACATCTACAAAACGGCCTTTCACATCTTCGTTAAAGTAGCCAGTGTTCCATTTCTCAATAAAAGATTCCAGGCTGTCTTTTTGATCATCAGGCAGGTTTCTACTGACAAACTCTTCAAACTGCTCAATGAATTGCGTTGAATCGTTTTGAAACTCTTTTAAATCTTGACCTCTAGCATTTGAAGAAATGATAAAGAAGCTAAGAAATGCAATGGTAAGACCTTTGAACAGATGTTTATTCATACGTTTGAACTATTTATTTTTTATAAAATTTAGCAGCAACCCAGTCATGCTTTTCATAATGACTGATATATTCGATATTGTTTTCTAATGCTTCCTTTTTGATCATGGCTAAATCTTTCTGGTACAGACCACTTAATAGCAATGTTCCATCCTGCTTAAGTACTTTTGCATAATGTTTAATATCATCCATTAAAATATTCCTGTTGATATTTGCAATGATTACATCGAATTGTTGTTTTTGTAATAATCCGGCATCACCTCGTAAGACCTTAATATGAGAACAGTTATTTTTTTCAATATTCTCCAGCGTGTTGTTATAGGCCCACTCGTCAATATCAATTGCGGTAATTTCTTTAGCCTCTTTAAAGCATGCCAAAATAGCCAGTACTCCGGTACCACAGCCCATATCCAGCACATTTTTATCATTAAAATCCATTTCGAGCATGGTTTTTAGCATCAGGTAAGTTGTTTCGTGATGCCCGGTGCCAAATGACATTTTTGGCTCAATAATTATTTCGTACGTTGTTTTTGGTGTATTCTTATGAAACGGAGCACGTATTAAACATTGATCTTCAACAATAATAGGCTCAAAGTTTTTTTCCCAAACCTGGTTCCAATTTTGTGTTTTTATGGTAGCGTAGGAGTAATCAATCTCCACATTCGGTATTTTATTTACCTGCAGTAGTTTTACTTTCTCCAGGTCGAAAAATTTCTCTAGTATATATGCATGAAGACCATCTTCACTTTCATCGTAACTTTCGTAACCAATTTGGTTTAGTTGAGCAATTAGAATGTCGTTAATTTCCTGAATATTTTCAGCAGAAATTGAGCAAATTAGTTCAATATAATCCATTGTTGTATTTAAAATGAGTTAGCAATAGCAATAAAATCATCTGCTTTTAAAGAAGCACCACCGATTAAGCCACCATCAACATCGGGATTGGCAAAAAGCTCTTTGGCATTACCAGGCTTACAGCTACCACCATATAAAATAGAAAGGTTGGAGGCTATTTCCGAGCCATACGAGTTTTTAATGGTTTCGCGGATAAACTGGTGCATTTCCTGTGCTTGTTCCGGAGTAGCAGTTTTTCCGGTGCCAATTGCCCAAACGGGTTCGTAAGCTAGGATAACTTGTTTGAAATCATCTGAGCTAATACTATCAAACATGCCTTTTATTTGTTTTGCAACAACCTGAAAGTGCTCGTTATTTTCTCTTTCTTTTAATACTTCGCCACAACAAACAATGGGCACTAAATTATTTTCTAAGCTTATTTTAATTTTTTCATTAATTAATTCATCGGTTTCATGGTAATATGCTCTTCGCTCGGAATGCCCCAGAATAACAAAATTTGCTCCTACAGATTTAACCATTTGTGCTGAAACTTCTCCTGTAAAGGCACCTTCTGGTTTATTCGAACAGTTTTGTGTTGCTACACCAATATTTGTGTCTTTGAGCATTTTAACTGCTTCGGTTGTTAAAATAAAAGGAGGAGCAACCACAAGTAGGGTTTGGTTTACAGTTCCTGCTTTTTGTTTTATTTCATTGATTAGTTCGATACCTTCGGAAAAGATTTTATTCATTTTCCAGTTACCTGCTACAATTTGTTTTCTCATGATGAATAATATTATGGATTTTCAATGTATTATCAAAAATAAGAAATAATAAGCTTAGCACTTACTATTTTTTAGTAAAAGTTACGTTTTATAATAATCTAAGATTTAAAAAAGAATTATTAGCTTATTCTAACCCTTGGATCAAATATTCCATAAAGGATATCAACCAGGGTATTAATAATAATGAAAAGAACTGAGATGGTAAGCACACATCCAATAATTACCGGAAAATCATATTTGTTGAGAGAATCTACAATAACAAAACCTAAACCTTTCCAACCGAATATATACTCAATAAATACTACTCCGGCCATTAACGAAGCAAACCATCCTGATATTGCAGTTATTACGGGACTAAGCGAGTTTTTTAAAGCATGTTTCCATATGATTCTTTTAAATGGTAATCCTTTTGCTTTTGCGGTTCTGATATAATCTTGAGAAAGAACATCGAGCATTGAATTTCGTGAAAGCTGAATTACAATTGCCAGAGGTCTTATGCCTAGTGTAAAGGCCGGAAGAATTAAATTTTTAAGTTGTAAATGAACACCTTCTCCAAAATCATCTATTTCGTAAAGATTTCCAGTTAAGTTAAGGCCTGTAATATCTCCCAGGACAAATGCAAATATCCAACCGATAAGTATTGCAGCAAAAAACGAAGGTAGCGACATACCAAATGCTGAGAAAAATAGCGATGCCCTGTCAAATAAACTATCTTTTTTAATTGCTGCTATTACACCTAAAAAAACTCCAAGAATACTTGCAAACAGAATGGAAACTACAGCCAAAATAAATGTGTTCGGTAGGGTTTCAGCAATAATGTCGGATACCTGTTTTTTACTTTGATAGGAGCGACGGAGATATGGCATTTTGGCAACAAGCACATTTTCTCCAGTTACATTTATTAACGGAGTTGCTTTATACTTAGCGGAATCAAGATAAAAGTAACTCTCTTTGTTCTTATTGTTATGAATAGAAAGGGGGCTAAGATCATTCAAGTATTTTACATACTGTAATGCTTTGGATTTATCCAACCCTAACTCTTTTCGAATAGATTCAACAGTAGAAATATCTGAACGTTGGCCGAGCATCATTTTGGCCGGATCTCCTGGCAAGATGTTGAAAAGAAAAAAAACAACGGTTATTACTCCCCACAAAATAAGGAAAGCATATAATAACCGTTTGAGTAGAAAATTTATCACAAGATAGTTAGTTCAGTTCAGCTAATACTTCGTCTTTCTCAGCCGGGTTATCATTATACTCCGGATTATTTATAAAATTCTCTTCGATTTCTTCAATTGAAGGTGTGTTGTTATGATGCCATTTTCCCAAGATTGTACCTTTCTTTAATAATACAATTCCCGGATTTGCCCGAATAATTGTTTTAAGTGTAATTTCATCGGTATTAAAAAACATGAAAGGAGCATTTGTTTCTTGTTTAAAGTCTTCTATTTCAGACTCTAAAGAAGATGTTAGACAGATAAAGTTGCAGTTTCCGGCATCTATTGCAAATTCAGCTAATTTATTTATTTCGTCTATATTTTTTGTGCTCGTTTTATTCAAATCATATGCGACAAGTAAAAATGTAAATTTATTATCGTTTAAGATAATTTCAGTAATATCATTTCCTATAGGTGTAGAAATGGTAAAATCATGAATTGGAGGCACATAACCTTCCGAGATTTGAATGTTTTCTGTAGAAACCCACTCCCAGGTTGAATCGGGTAAATTCTCCATAGTAAATTCTTTTTCAACTCCATCTTTCTGGTATACCAGCACAGTTTCATATTCAGCTTTTGGAGCGTCTTCCGGAATAATCATTTTTTCAGGAATAAAAGTGCCAATGCTATATGGTCTGAAATCTATAATAGGTAGATTTCTATAGCAATAAACTGATAATAAAATACTAAACAAAAGAGGAATCATCATGAAACTCCATTGTGATTTTACTTTCCAGTTGGTTTCAAATTTATTTCTGTTAATAAAAAGAATTATTGTGAAAATCATTAAAAATACATTTTTCCAGAAAGTTTGCCAGTTAGTCATAATTATGGCATCGCCAAAACAACCACAGTCGGTAACAGGGTTATAAATGGCAAGGATTAGTGTGAGAATAGTGAAAAAGCTCATAAAAACAAGCAATGCCCAACTGGTAAGCTTCTTGCGTGTTGCAAACAAAAGGGAAAAACCAATCACAAATTCAAGTGAGCTCAATAAAATGGCAAGCGGTAATGCTAATACCGATAAAGAGTCTAAACCAAAAGCTTCAAAATAATCAACAAATTTATACGTAGAACCAAGCGGGTCAATTGCTTTTACAAATCCCGAGAAAATAAATACGATACCTACAATAAATCGGCTAATATTATTTAAAGTTTTCATGCTATTAATTTTTGAAATGTTTTTATATAATGTTTTCTTGTTTTAATAGTTCAATTATTTTTGAAAATATCTCTTCCGCTTTCGACATTTCATCATTTTCATCTGCACAATTAATGATTTTTAAGTGGTCATCTTTTTTTACTTCGTGCAAGTATACGTTTCTTACCCGATTTTGAAAATCAATGTCTTTTTCGTGAATGTCTTCTTTTCCATTCAGATAATTTCGGTCATCACCAGATCTGCTATTGGTTAAATTTTTACGTGTAAAATTAAACGGTACATTTAAAAAAATGTTGAGGGCTGGTTTAGGAATTTTAAAATAGTTGTACTCCAAATCCTTAATCCATGCGCTCAGCTTTTCAATTTCATCTTGCGAGTTTAACTTAGCACACTGAAAAGCAATATTAGAATAAACATAACGATCGACAATAACCAGTTTGTCTTCTGTTAACCATTGGTTTATTTTTTCTTTGGCATCGTTTCTGTCACCTGCATAAATCAGTGCAATTAAATATGGATTTACTGTATTAATATCGCCTAATTCTCCGCGAAGGAAGCTTGCAATTAAACCTCCATAAATTCTTGAATCAGTTCTTGGGAAATGTAGATATTCATAATCAATTTGATGATCTTCAAGATATTTACGTAACATTTTGAGCTGTGTTGATTTGCCCGATCCATCCAATCCTTCAATTACAATAAAACGCATATGTTTGTACAATTAACTAAATTAAAATTATTTACTGGTTTTGCAGCATAATGCTGACTTCATACAATTTTATTACATTTGTGTACTTAATGATAACGTACTGAAAAATGCAGCCTAAAGATACATTTTTTTCAAGAAAACAAACCATCAACTGTGGTGGAGAATTAATAGATCTGTCGGAACCAAAAATCATGGCGATTTTAAATATTACTCCCGATTCGTTTTATGATGGTGGCAAGCATGTTTCTCTGAAAGATATCAAATCACATATTAATAATTTAATTCAAGAAGGTGCTGATATTATTGATGTTGGTGCATATTCATCAAGACCGGGAGCAAAGGATGTTTCGGCAGAAGAAGAACTTGAGAGGTTAAGTCCGGTATTAGAAATGTTAAGAAAAGATTTTTCCAAACTTATTATTTCGGTTGATACGTTTAGATCTGAAGTTGCACAACGAGTAGTTGAGGATTTTAATGTGGATATTATTAATGACATTTCGGCTGGTGATCTTGACAAAGATATGTTCAAGACAATGGCAAAATTGCAGGTTCCATATATAATGATGCATATGCAGGGAACACCTCAAACGATGCAGAAAGATCCCCAATATAAGAATGTTGTTCAGGAGATCATGGAATACTTCTCAAAAAAGATTGATGCATTGAAGTTGTCAGGAGTAAATGATGTGATTCTTGACCCGGGGTTTGGATTTGGAAAAACGGTTGATCATAACTTTCAGCTTTTAAAACATTTAAGCGATTTTAAATTGTTTGAACTTCCGGTTTTAGTAGGTGTATCCAGAAAATCGATGATTAATAAAGTACTTGAAATATCTCCGGATAAGGCACTTAATGGAACTACTATTGTTCATACAATGGCTTTATTAAACGGAGCAAATATCTTACGAGTACATGATGTTAAAGAAGCTAAGGAAGCTATCCTCTTAACCTCAAAATATAAACAGACCTGTATTGATAATTGGTACGAATAGTATTATGTGTTGTGTGGTAGTGAAAACTTAGCACTAATTTTATTACATTTGTTATAATTAAGAAACTAATTCCAATAGATTTATATGTTTACTGCTTTTATTACCATACGGATTTTAGATATTATTGATATACTGCTTGTAGCTTTTCTGTTATATCAAATTTATAACCTTATTCGTGGTACTACAGCAATAAATATCTTTATAGGAATATTTCTATTATATCTATTGTGGCTTATTGTTAAGGCATTAAACATGGACTTGCTGGGAAGTATTCTGGGGCAAGTGATTGGTGTCGGTGTAATTGCTTTAATCATAGTATTCCAGCAAGAAATCAGGAGGTTTTTACTTATTATTAGTACACGATATATTACCAGTCGTGGGTTCTCATTTGAAAAGTTATTTTCATTTGGCGAAAAGAAACAAGATCATATCAATATAGATGCCATTGTAAATGCATGTTCCAATATGTCGGCTTTCAAAACAGGCGCTTTAATTGCGGTTACTAAAAGATCAGACTTGCTAAGCTTTATACGAACCGGTGATATGATTAATGCAGATACATCAAGTAGATTACTGGAAAGTATTTTCTTTAAAAACAGTCCTTTACATGATGGTGCCGTAATTATTAAACAGGATAAAATAGCAGCAGCACGCTGTGTGTTGCCTACTACCGAAAGAATCGATTTGCCACCACAATATGGAATGAGACACAGAGCAGCACTCGGAATAACAGAAAAAACAGATGCTGTGGTTATTATCGTCTCAGAAGAAACCGGAGCTATTTCCTTTGCCAAGCAAGAAAGTATTGAACGAAATATTGGACCAAACAGGCTTCGACAGCTTTTACAAAAAGAATTTGCAAACGAATAGAAGTAACTTAAACTTATGAAATTCAAAGAAATACTAGAATACTCACTTGTCAATACTGAGAATTTTAATATTACAGTATATAACCTGATGGCTACTATAGTTATATTGGTTATTACGCGTATTCTAATCGGAATTATTCATAAGATATTCAGAAGAAAAATTTTTACCAATAATAATATTGATGTTGGTAAAAGTCACAGTATATATCAGCTCACAAAATATATTTTGTGGGTTATTGCTATAGTTCTTAGTTTAGAAACGGTAGGAATAAAAATCACTTTTCTATTAGCCGGTTCAGCTGCTTTGTTGGTGGGTTTAGGCCTTGGGCTTCAACAGGTATTTAAAGATATTGTATCAGGACTATTTTTGCTATTCGAAGGAAATCTTAAAATAAATGATGTAGTTGAGCTGGATGATGGTGAAATAGGAAGGGTAAAGGAAATAACATTTAGAACTACAAAAATTGAAACTCGCGATAATATTATCTTGGTTGTACCTAACTCTAAATTTATTGATAGTAATGTAATTAACTGGAGTCATATTCAAAAACGAACCCGATTTTATGTTCAGGTAGGTGTGGCTTACGGTTCGGATGTTAACCTGGTTAAAAAAGTATTATTAGATTGCGCAGATAAGCATAAAGACATCTCCAAATCGCCCAAACCATTTGTTAGATTTAATGATTTTGGTAACTCTTCACTGGATTTTCAAATCTACTTTTGGACCGATAGATCATTTGAGGTAGAAAATACTAAAAGCGATTTACGTTTTGAGATTGATAAACAATTTCGAGAAAATAAAATTCAAATTCCTTTCCCACAAAGAGATATTCACATTAGAACGAAGTAGTTCTATCTGATTATTTCGTAACACAAGATTCGTTCAAATTTAGTTGGTTAAAGGTTTTTATGTATCTTTAGTTATCTTTTTAACCTTACAATAATAAGATGAGCGATATTAGTATTTTTCCTGACAAGGCAGTTATGCCAACCGAAAATGATTTAGTTGAAAGACTTGAAGATAGCTATTATATTTGGAAACAAATTCACGATTTCGTTTTAAGTAAATATCCTAATGGGGTGATGGAATGGAATTACCCGGGCAAAAAATATGGATGGAGTTATCGAATAAAAGATAAAAAGCGTGCAATAATCTATTTTCTTCCACGAGATAAGTATTTTAAGGTGGCTTTTGTATTCGGTCAAAAAGCCTATGACACTATTATGAAAAGTAAGATTGATGAACAAATTAAAAATGACTTACAGAATGCTAAAAAATATGCTGAAGGAAGAGGTGTAAGCATAGAAGTAAGAGATGAATCAGTTTTTTCTGACATCAAACAACTTACTGAAATTAAACTGAATTTTTAAGAATCAACTAATCCTCTTTATCAGGTTTATTCTTTTTCTTAATTTTTAGATTGGCCTTATTTTCTTCTTTACGAAGTAATCTTTCAATATTCTTCTGATGTGTAAATAACATTAGAATAGCAATTATCAGCGAGAAAATTACCAGTGATGGGGTTGTTTCTTTAAAAACTACAACAATTAATACAGGAAAAGACAGCCCTGCCATCATAGATCCTAAAGAAACATATCTCGTAAGAATAAGCGTTACGAAGAAAATTCCAGCCATGATTAAAGTAGGATAGAAGCTTATTGCACAGATCACACCAAATAATGTTGCAACACCTTTCCCTCCTTTAAATCCAACATAAACGGGAAAAATATGACCCAGCATAGCAGCAACTCCAAGCAGCAATTGAATGTTGATATAGTTACTGCCATCAGGAATATAATAATTGGTAAAGTGAATTAAATTAACGGCTGCAAATCCTTTTAGAATATCAACAGCAAAAACCACGAGCCCGGCTTTTACTCCTAAAACTCTGAATGTATTCGTTGCGCCGGCATTTCCGCTACCATGATCTCTAATGTCAATATTGTAAAACGAACGACTAATCCATACAGAAGTTGGAATAGATCCCAAAAGATAAGCAACGATTATTATAATGATATTAACAATAATATGCATATGTATATTTTTAAGAACAAGCAAAATAACAAATAATTTATTAGCTATCAAAGAATTCCATTGTTGAGATAGTGATTCTAAGAAAATAAAACCGCCTTTTGTTTTTAAAATAAAGGCGGTTAGATCGTTTATTTAAATTAAATCTAATTATTTTCCAGGACACATATTTTTAACTTCGTCCTTGATGTTTTTGTCACCATATGCTTCGTCAAATGCAGCACTAAACTTATTGGCTAAACGAGTTGCTGTCAACTGATATTCCTCTTTTTCAATCCACATATTTTCTGGAGTTAAAATTTTATTCGGAACACCCGGACAGGTTTTTGGAACATTTAGATGAAATAATTCATTGTAAGTATATTCTACATTTTCCAATTCTCCGTTTAACGCAGCATTTACCATTGCCCTGGTTAGTTTAAGGTCAATGCGTTTACCAACGCCATATACACCGCCAAACCAACCGGTATTAACCAGGTAAACTTTTGTGTTAAACTGCTGCATTTTATCACCTAACATCGTTGAATAGAATTCAGGATTAAGCGGCATAAATGGCTGACCAAAGAATCTTGAAAACGTTGCTTGTGGTTCAGTTACACCGGTTTCTGTTCCTGCCAATTTACTTGTATATCCCATTAAAAACCACAATCTTGCCTGATTTGGGTCAAGTTTAGATATTGGAGGTAATACTCCATAAGCATCTGCTGTCAAAAATAATATAGTTGTGGGGTGACCCGAAATTGAAGATTCTTTGATATTTTTTAAGAACTTTAGCGGGTAAGATGCTCTCGAATTTTCTGTTATTCGGCTGTCATTAAAATCGAATTCACCTGACGGATAAACCATTGCATTCTCTATTATGGCACCATGATTTAGAGGATCAGCTTTGTGCATCACAGCATCGTAAATTTCAGGTTCCTTATCAGGATTAATATTGATCATTTTTGCATAACAACCATTTTCAAAGTTTGCAATACCATCGGCACTCCAACCATGTTCATCATCACCTAAAAGGGATCGCTCCGGATCTGCAGATAAGGTAGTTTTTCCTGTTCCCGACAAACCCAACAGTAGTGCTGAGTTTCCATCTTTATCTTCATTAGCCGAACAATGTAATGGCAATACTCCGCCAAATGGCAAGTAGTAGTTCATTACGGTAAACATCAATTTTTTAACAGAACCTAAATATGCAGATCCGACAATTACTCCTAATCTTCGGTCAAAATCCATGATTACAGCGATGTCTGATGTATCTCCGTTAGGTAATATACGTAATAGACTTTTATATTTTATGCTATTTAATTTATCAAAAGGAACCGTTAATAACTGAAAACCTCTTTCAAAAAATACACTTTTCTTAATATCCTTAGGTACTTCTCTGAACATATTATCAGTAAATAATGCAGTAAGTGCCTGGCTGGTAATCGTTCTAACAGGCAGTGCATATTTAGAATCGGCACCAATTATTCGATCGGTAATATAAATATTCTTTTTTCTCACCAAGAAATCCAGCGCATCCGAGAACACCATATCAAATACATCTTCTTTTATAGGGATGTTATTTGGTGATGACCAGTCGATATTTTTTTCGCTTGTAGATCGCTTTACAATATACGTGTCTTTTGGTCTTCGGCCTGTTGATTCCGGGGCTGTCCATGTTGCCAGCGCTCCATTTTTAGAAGCCATCGCTTCCCGGTTATCCAAAACGTGTTGAATTAACTCTTTCCTTTTAAGATTTACCAGTACATTATCGTGCCCTTCGATAATGTCAATAATTGACTGATTAAAAGAGGATTCGAGTATTGTCGTGTCCATAGTAGTTTTATTAGATGTTTTTTAATAAACGGCAAATTTAACAAATTATTAATATTAAAACTATACACATAATTTAATATTTACCCTTAAAGTTTAAATAGTAATTTAGTTACAATATATAAACAAAAAAAGCTGCCTCAAGAATGAAGCAGCTTTGCACTATTTTAGTATGCTATTATATTTATCGTAAGTTTGCTTGTGCAGCAGCCAAACGTGCAATCGGCACTCTGAATGGAGAACATGAAACATAGTCCATTCCGGTTCTATGGCAGAACTCAACTGACGAAGGATCTCCACCGTGCTCACCACAGATTCCAACTTTTAATTCTGGACGAGCAGATCTACCTTTTTGGGTTCCCATTTCAACTAACTGACCAACACCTGTTTGATCTAATTGCTGGAACGGATCATTCTTTAATAAACCTTTCTTTAAGTAGATAGGTAAGAATTTACCTGCATCGTCACGAGAGTAACCAAAAGTCATCTGTGTTAGGTCGTTTGTACCAAATGAGAAGAATTCAGCATGCTCAGCAACTTCGTTTGCTGTTAATGCAGCACGAGGAATCTCAATCATTGTACCTACAAGATAATCTACTTTTGTTCCCTTTTCTTCGAATACTTGTTCAGCTACAGAACGAATGATTTCTTCCTGCATTTTAAACTCTTTTACAGTACCAATTAATGGAACCATAATTTCTGGTTTAGGATCTAATCCTTTTGCTTTTAAGTTACAAGCAGCTTCGATAATAGCTCTGGCTTGCATCTCTGTAATTTCAGGATATGTATTTCCTAAACGACAACCACGATGTCCTAACATAGGGTTGAATTCGTGTAACGATTCAACTTTATCTTTTACAACATTCACATCAACACCAAGTTTTTGGGCCATTTCTTTTTGTGATTCATCATCATTTGGAGTAAACTCATGTAATGGTGGATCAAGTAAACGAATGGTAACACCGTATCCGTCCATTGCTTCAAGTATTCCTTCGAAATCGCCACGTTGCATTGGTAATAGTTTATCTAGTGCTTTTCTACGTCCTGCTTCATCTTCTGCAAGAATCATTTCACGAATTGCCCAAATACGATCTCCTTCAAAGAACATATGCTCTGTACGACACAGACCGATACCTTTTGCTCCAAAATCACGCGCTGTTTTTGCATCAGCAGGAGTATCAGCATTAGTTCTAACATACATCTTAGTGTGCTTTTCGGCAAGTTCCATAATCTTACCAAAGTTACCATGTAATGATGGCGTAATCGTAGCAACTTTTCCTTCATAAACTTCACCTGTTGATCCGTTCAATGAAATGAAATCACCTTTTTTAAATTCAACGCCATTAATCTTTAATGCTGTATGCGAAACAGAAATACCAGCAGCAGAAGAAACACAACATTTACCCATACCACGAGCAACAACAGCTGCGTGCGATGTCATACCACCTCGTTCAGTTAAAATACCTTCAGCAGCATACATTCCTTTTAAATCTTCAGGAGAAGTCTCGCGACGAACCAAAATTACTTTTTCACCGTTAGCAGCTTCAATTTCAGCATCCTCAGCTGTGAAAACAATTCTACCCGTAGCAGCACCTGGCGATGCAGGTAAGCCTTTGGAAAGAACATTTGCTGATTTTATAGCTTCTTTATCAAATACAGGGTGTAATAACTCATCTAGTTTGCTTGGTTGCTGACGTAATACAGCTGTTTTTTCATCAATTAAACCTTCTTCCAACATATCTACAGCCATTTTAACCATCGCTGCACCAGTACGTTTACCATTACGTGTTTGCAACATCCAAAGTTTGCCATCCTGGATAGTAAACTCCATATCTTGCATATCGTGGTAATGTAGTTCTAATTTCTTCTGAACGTCGAACAGTTCTTTGTATATTTCAGGCATTGCTTCTTCTAAAGAAGGGAATTTAGCTTTACGAACATCTTCTGGTGTTCCGTTACGCTCAGCCCAACGTTTTGATCCTTCCAATGTTATTTCTTGTGGAGTACGAACACCTGCAACAACATCTTCACCTTGTGCATCAATTAAGTACTCACCATTAAAAATATTTTCTCCGGTAGCGGCATCACGAGAGAAAGCAACTCCAGTAGCTGAAGTGTTACCCATATTACCATACACCATTGCCTGAACATTTACTGCAGTTCCCCATTCGTCAGGAATTTGTTCCATTCTTCTGTAAAGAATTGCTCTTTCAGTGTTCCATGAGTCAAATACAGCTGTAATTGCTCCCCATAACTGATCCCATGGATTTGTTGGGAATTCCATACCAGCTTTATCTTTAACTACTTTTTTATACTCTTCAACCACAAATTTTAAGTCTTCTACATTCATTTCAGCGTCAGAAGCATATCCTTTTTCTTCTTTTATTTTATCCAATACGATTTCGAAAGGATCATGCTGACCTGATTCTGCTTCAACTCCCATGACAACATTTCCGTACATGTGAATGAATCGTCGATATGAATCGTAAGCAAATTTCTCGTTTCCTGATTTTTCTGCAACGATTTTAACAGCATGGTCGTTCATACCAAGGTTTAAAACAGTATCCATCATACCCGGCATAGATACTCTTGCTCCGGAACGAACTGATAATAGTAGTGGAAATGCTTCACCAGTTGATCCGAACTTAGCGTTCATCGCTTTTTCTGTAGCAGCAATACCAGCTTCAACTTCAGCTTTCATTAACTCAACAACAGCATCTCTGCCTTTTTGGTTATATTCTGTACAAACATCAGTAGTAATTGTGAATCCAGCAGGAACAGGTACTCCAATAAGATTCATTTCGGCAAGGTTAGCACCTTTTCCACCTAGAAGGTTTTTCATAGAGGCATTACCTTCTGCTTTTCTATCTCCAAAAGTATAAACTCTTTTTACGTTTGACATCTTTATATTTTTTAAATTTATAATTAATTGATAATGATTATTTTAACAAAAATTCTTAGCAGGATACAAATATATTCAAAAAATAGCAAATCCGTGACTTTTATGGAATTAATTTATCGTAAAATTAGAGCATTAAAGTTGGTAATATTTGAAATTACTTTTTGCAAACGTTTGTGAAAAACTTAGATTTAAATTGTAGTTTTAAGATCACTGACCATTCTTACTTTTCTTTCGTTAAGTACATTTTTTATAATTTTAAATATGAAACAACTATTTTGAAACCATATGAATCTTTTTGAACTTTACTTTTTTTGATTAATTTTCTGAGTTAAAACTCGAAACCTATACACAATATGAACACTGCAACGCTTATATCTTTTAGTATATATATACTCGGAATGCTCGCTATTGGATTTTACTTTTATTATCGCACCAAAAATATATCAGATTACGTTTTAGGAGGGCGTGGATTGAATCCGGTTGTAGCTGCATTATCGGCAGGTGCTTCGGATATGAGCGGATGGCTTTTATTAGGATTGCCCGGTTTAATGTACACAACTGGAATTAGTGGCAGCTGGATAGCCATAGGGTTAACCATTGGTGCATTTTTAAACTGGCACTATATTGCTCGTCCGTTGAGGATATTTACTGAAAAGTTAGATGATTCTATAACAATCCCTGGATTTCTAGCCAATCGGTTTAAAGACGGTAAGTTAAGAATTGTTTCAGCTGTTGTAATTTTGGTTTTTTATACACTATATGCTTCATCAGGTTTAGTGGGCGGTGCTAAATTGTTCGAGGCAACGTTTAATTTAGATTATCAAGCAGCATTGATTGTAGGTGCTGTTGTTATTGTTTCATATACATTCTTGGGTGGATATAATGCTGTTTCATGGACTGATTTTTTTCAGGGTACCTTAATGATGTTGGCATTACTGGTTGTTCCAATTGTTGTAATTCATGATATAGGAAGTCTTAGTAAAACAGTGCATACCATACGAATGATTGATGTTGATTATTTGAATATCTGGACCGGTACAACTATTATTGGTGCAATTTCTTTAATGGCCTGGGGGCTAGGATATTTTGGTCAGCCGCATATACTGGTTCGTTTTATGTCGATTAATAAACCTGAAAATGTTCGATCAGCAAAGCGGGTAGGAATGAGCTGGATGATTATTTCTATTATAGGATCATTAATGGTAGGTTTCTTCGGTATTGCATATGTTGCAGCGCATAATGTTAATTTGGAAGATAGTGAAAAGATCTTTATTACACTTTCTGATTTATTGCTTAATCCATGGATAGCCGGTTTTGTTCTGGCAGCAATTTTAGCTGCAATAATGAGTACAATAGACTCACAACTGTTAGTTTCATCTTCATGTTTGACCCGCGATATTTACGAAAAAGCGATTAAACAAAATGCCACGGATAAAGAATTAGTTTGGATCGGTCGGGTAACCGTTTTTGTTATTGCTTTAATTGCTTACTTTATTTCAAGAGATCAAAATTCAACTGTATTATCGTTAGTAGCTTATGCCTGGGCTGGATTTGGTGCCGCATTTGGTCCCTTAATTATTCTTTCGCTTTATAATAAGAATATCTCATCGACAGGTGCCATTGTAGGAATGGTTACTGGGGCTTCGACTGTTCTTATTTGGAAGCAGCTTGAAGGCGGGCTATTTGATCTTTATGAGTTATTACCGGGTTTTGTATTTGCTTTTATAGCTATTGTAGTTTTTAGTAAGATTTTTCCAGTAAAAAAGAATATTAAAGAAATGTATGAAAACATTAGGAGCACTAATTAAGACCTGGGATGATACTGAATAATAGCATCGCGCAGATATTCACGGTCTAGATGCGTATATATTTCGGTGGTAATAATTGATTCGTGCCCCAGCATTTCTTGCACTGCTCTAAGGTCAGCACCGCCATCAATTAAATGCGTTGCAAAGGAGTGTCGAAAAGTATGCGGACTCACATTTTTATTGATTTTGGCTTTTTCCACCAAGCGTTTTATGATCGTAAAAATCATTACGCGTGTAAGTTGTTTCCCTCGTCGGTTTAAGAATACAATATTTTCACTGTTTTTATCAATATTGGTCATTAGGTTTCGATCCTGGAAATAATACCGGATTTCTTTCATGGCTTTTTGTCCGATAGGAACTAGTCGCTCTTTATCTCCTTTTCCAACCACACGAATAAAACCATCATCAAAATAAAGATTGGATATTTTTAAGTTAATCAATTCAGACACACGAAGTCCGCAACTATAAAGTGTTTCTATAATGGCTTTATTGCGTTGTCCTTCTGGTTGACTCAGATCGATTGCTGCCATAATTTGATCAATTTCATCAATGGAAAGTACTTCGGGTAATTTCCTGCCTAATCGTGGCGATTCCAGTAAGCTACTTGGATCGTTATCAATAGTATCTTCCAGAATCAGGTATTTAAAGAAAGCTTTTAGACCAGAAATAATGCGTGCTTGTGAACGAGCGCTTAAGCCAAGTTCATTTATCCAGTATATAAAATCTTTTAAATGTTGCAGTGTAATAGTAATAGGAGACACATTTATCTTGTTCATTTCGAGATAAGTAACCAGTTTTCGCATATCAGTTTCATATGCTTCAATGGAGTTATCAGAGAGTGATCGTTCCAGTTTAAGGTAGCTTCTGAATTGTATGATACTTGTTTCCCAGTCCATTAATTTTAGATTAATAAATCGAATACCATATTTCAAAGTTAATGTTTATGTGTAAATTTGTATGAGCTTTTAAACAAAGAAATATGAACATTCAAATAATTAATGGTCCAAATCTCAATTTATTGGGAAAAAGAGAAAAAGAAGTTTACGGTGAAATCAGTTTTGAAGAATATCTAAAATTGTTGAAAGAACATTTTCAGGATATCACGATAGATTATTACCAATCGAATGTTGAAGGAGAGATTATCAATAAAATTCACGAAGTAGGATTTGATTACGATGGTATTGTGCTGAATGCAGGAGGTTACACGCATACTTCAGTAGCTATTTCTGATGCTATTGCAGCCATTGAAAAACCTGTTGTTGAAGTGCATATATCCAATGTTTTTGCCCGCGAGGAATTTCGTCATGAATCATTAATTGCAGCGAATTGTATGGGGTCAATTTCAGGATTTGGATTAGATAGTTATCGCTTGGCCATAGAGAGTTTACGAGTTTTACAAAATAAGAGTAATAAGTAATTATACACGATTAAGTGTGTTGATGCAAAAGAAGTAACCTAAAATAAAGACATGATTAAGAAAACGAAGATTGTTGCCACAATATCGGATAAAACCTGCACACCTGAATTTATTCAGTC
Source organism: Bacteroidota bacterium (assembly GCA_020444275.1). GTDB lineage: Bacteria > Bacteroidota > Bacteroidia > Bacteroidales > UBA12077 > UBA12077. Next base: position 517,404 of record JAHLLG010000002.1, read on the forward strand.
ACTTTATGATGAAGGAATGGATGTAGTTCGCATGAATACGGCACATCAAACAAGAGAAGGAGCCTTAAAAGTGATCAAGGATGTTCGACAAGTGTCGGATAAAATTGCATTGCTAATTGATACCAAAGGTCCTGAAGTTAGAACATCAAAAACAGAGAATGTTGTTGAGTTAACTAAAGGTCAGCAGATTTTAATAAAGGGAGATCCATTACAGGAATCAACTCAGGATTGCATCTATGTTTCACATACCGATTTTGTGAAAGATGTTCCTGATCAATCGTGCATTTTAATTGATGATGGATATATTGAGCTAAAGGTTATTAAAAAGAACGATGATTCTCTATTGTGTGAAGCTCAAAACGAAGGTTTGGTAAAAGGCAAAAAAAGTGTGAATGTCCCCAACGTTTCTTTTAATTTACCATCTATAAGTGCCAGGGATAAAGAATTTATTCAGTTAGCTATTGAACAAGATTTGGATTTTATCGCACATTCATTTGTTCGCAGTAAAGAGGATGTGTTAGCCATTCAGAAAATGCTGGATGCAAAGAAAAGCGATATCAAAATAGTTGCTAAAATTGAGAACCAGCAGGGAATTGATAATATTGATGAAATTCTGGAGTATGCTTATGGAGTAATGGTAGCGAGAGGTGATTTAGCTGTAGAAATTCCGTACGAGAAGATTCCGGGTATGCAACGCTTTTTAATTGATAAATGCATAGAGGTACGCAAACCTGTAATTATTGCTACGCAGATGCTTCATACTATGATTGATAACCCAAGGCCAACACGTGCCGAGGTGAATGATGTAGCAAGTGCTGTGTATAGAAATACCGATGCTGTAATGCTAAGCGGCGAAACGGCAACTGGAGATTATCCTGTTGAATCTGTGCGAACCATGTCAAAGATTGCCAAGGAGGTAGAAAGCACCAAAAAACCATTTAATGATATTCCTTCTGTAATTATTAATAATCCAATTTCGGCTTATTTGTGCAAAGCTGCTGTAAAAGGATCCATACGTTTAGATGCTAAAGCTATTATTGCCGATTCTACTTCGGGTAGAACATTAAGGAGTTTAGCAGCTTACCGCGGATCAAAACCAATTTTTGCACAATGCTATTCTAAACGTACAATGCGAGAAATGGCATTGAGTTATGGTGTTATTGCCAATTATATGGAACCGAAGGAAACATCGCACGAGTTTTTGTCTGAAGCTTTAACTAATCTTATTGAAAATTATACGTTTACCAAAGATGACTTGCTTGTTGTAGCTGCCGGTAATTTCGGAAGAAGTGTAGGCGTATCATTTACAGAAATTGGTACCTTAGAAAATTTGATGGGAAATTTAGTGCGGTAGTGCAACATTAAACTTGTTCTTCAATTCTTTGTTAAACAGATGAACACCAACAAAGAAAGTATGAAAAAAACAGTTTTAATTACAGGATCAAATAAAGGAATTGGTTTTGAAACTTCACGTCAGTTAGGACATAAAGGATTTCATGTAATCATCTCGGGCAGAGATCAATTGAAAATCAAAAAGGCTTTAGAAAAGTTGCAAGAAGAAGGAATTGAGGCTAATATGTTACTTATGGATGTAAGTAACCACGAGAACATTTTACAAGCTTCAAACGAATTTAAAAAGTTAAATATTTCGTTGGATGTGCTTATTAATAATGCAGCAATATTATTAAAAGAGGATAGGAGCCTCATAACAAATTCTCCTTCGATAATAGAAAATACAATACAAACAAATTCATTTAGCATTATAAATGTAACCAGGGAGTTTCTTCAGTTTATTCCTAATGGAGGCAGAATTATAAATATGTCGAGTGGTGGTGGATCAATGACCGATCCGGTTGGAGGATGGTCGCCAGCATATTGTGTTTCCAAAACCACAATAAATGCAATAACCCGACAGTTGTCTTTTGAATTATTAAGCAAAAATATATCTGTAAACTCTGTTTGTCCGGGTTGGGTAAAAACCGATATGGGAGGACAGGGCGCAATGAGACCAGTTGAAAAAGGAGCAGAAACACCCGTTTGGTTAGCCTCAGAAGCACCACAAAGTTTAAGTGGTAAATTTTTTAGGGACAAGAAAGAGATTCCGTGGTAACATTTTTAATAATTGATTCAATATGTTAATACAGATAGCACTTTTAATATTTGGATTTGTATTACTAATATTAGGGGCAAATTGGCTTGTAGATGGAGCTTCCTCTTTAGCCAAAAGATTTCATGTTTCTGATTTAGCCATTGGGTTAACTATTGTTGCCTTTGGTACTTCAGCGCCTGAATTAGTTGTGAATATAATAGCTTCTTACAAGGATTACTCCGATATCGTTTTCGGGAATATAATTGGAAGTAATAATTTTAATCTATTTATTATACTTGGATTAACAGGGATAATTGCACCTATAACCGTTCAATCAAGTACCGTTTGGAAAGAAATACCGTTATCATTAATTGCTGTTCTTGTTCTTTTTATTTTAGTAAGTAACTTTTTTATACCGGGAGATTTAATTTTATCTCGTATGGATGGTGTGATTTTATTGATGTTGTTTTTTGCATTTCTTTATTACGTATATAAACAGTTAAAATCTGATACTACAGATTCGGATACAATAGAAAAATCATTGTCGGGATTTAAAATCTGGATTTTTCTTATAGTAGGATTAGCCGGGTTAATAATTGGCGGGCGAATACTTGTGAATAGCGCTGTTGATGTAGCAACTTTATTAGGCGTGAGCGAAAAGGTTATTGGATTAACAATAGTAGCAGCAGGCACATCTATGCCGGAACTAGCGACATCAATTGTTGCTGCGATCAGAAAAAACAATGATATTGCTGTTGGAAATATTATAGGGTCAAATATATTTAATATCTTTCTGATACTCGCAATTAGCTCATTTGTAAAACCATTGCACTACAATATCAAGTTTAATTTTGATTTATTGATTTTAGCAGGTGGAACATTATTTTTATTTATAGCTATGTTTACCGGACAAAAGAAAAAACTGGATCGTTGGGAAGCCGCTTTAATTTTTGCCACTTTTATAATATATTCTATATTTTTAATTATGAGTAATTAAAAATACTCCCTCAAATTCCACTCAATAAATTCGTTCTTCCATAATGAAAACAGATCCTGGTCATCAGGAATTTCTTTTCCGTGATTATTAAAAAGATTTAGAAACTCTGTAAGCTTATGGTTTTCCAAAATACTTGTGTTTTGGGTTAATCCTGTTCTCAGGAAAAAAGCTTTATTCCCAATGATAACCTTTTTTAAATAGTATTGATTTTCCAAATGATCGTCCAGTAATAATCCTTTGTAGGATATTTCCAATTTATCCGGAATATTGTTATGCTGGCTGTCATCTCTCGATTGAATTTGATTGTCTTTTATTATGTAAGATGAACCATTAAATGAAATGTTTCTTATATAACCATTTTCGGTTAATTGTGTATTATGATCTAGAAATTTTGAAGCAATTTTTCGACGGAATCCCGCTTTTTGAAACCTGTTCTTAAAGTTAAAAGTACAATAATTTAATCCAATATCTAACTTATTTTCAGCGATATATTCAATAATTTTCAGTGCTGTTAGTTCTGATTCTAATACTGTAGCTTGCTCTCCATGCAGATAGGTGTAATCTCTTTTTAAAAGCCTGGGTGCATTGTAATTGGTTAATCGCAACTGATGCAAGTTTAAATTAGTTACACCCAGTTTGATCAGTTCAGGAATTGCTTGTTTTATTTTTTCAAAATCTTCGGGCACAGCCGGAATTTCGACGGTTAAATTAGGAATTATTCCACTTGCCAGTTGAATGTATTTTAAATTATAACCTGTAGCACCTATATCAAAACGTACTTCATCAATTCCTGCGTCAGCTAATTTCTGGTAGATTTCTTCTGAACCTAATAGTCCGTTGGTGTACATCCATAAATAAATTTCATCTCCAAGTTCTTTGCGAATGGTTTGAATATAGTTTAATGTTCGTTCAAATACCAGTAAAGGCTCACCACCACTTAAGCTGGCACCTTTAAAACCAAAATATTTTAGGTAGGCAACATAGTCTTCAGGATTATCGAAACTGGTTAACTGGGTAGATGGAATTCCATCCTGATCCTGAGATGTTGGGCAATAGAAACATTTGGCATTGCACTTTCCGGTAACAAATAAACACGACCATTCTCCCTGTCCACACAACTGGCATCCTTTCGATAATCTATTAATCCAGGGTTTGGTATTTTTAAACGACCACTGCAGTTTCTGCTCCATTCGTTGAAGAATCTGATTGCGTTCCTCTTCTTTTTCTGCTGCTTCGTAATATCCAATCCACTTAATCTGGTCACTGTACTCGGGATATTGCGATCGGTTTTTGTTGGTTAAGCTATTTAAATAATTGATATATGCGCTCATCTTGGTTTAATGGTAATAAAATAATAAACTAGGAGTAATTAAATCCTATAGGTAGGATTATCTTTATTTCAAAAGACAAGCATGCTTACAGTTCGGAAAAGATGTACAAACAGATAAGTATCTTGTAAATGTTGTTAAATCCCTTTAGGATACTCAACTTAAGGAAATCATAATATGAAGTATAACTTTTTTGCATCCTGTAATAAAGGATGTAAAAATAGTTAAATTTTAAATAGAAATTCCTAATTATTCAATTTCCAGATTTACATTTTCAGTTGTTACCTCATAATCGTATTCAGGATACTCATAAATAGGAACTCGAGGTTCTGTTTCTCCTATGGAATATCCCCAAATACTTTCATAATCAGTAATATCTTCTCCAATACTTTCCAGTTGTTCTAAATATTCACTTATTGATTTGGATTCGATAATAATTACTTTGCCCATTTTCTCAATAATAGGACTATGTGTTCGATTGATATCGTGATCAAATTCAAGTATTCTGCGGCCATAACGCGTAATTCCAATGGTTCTGAATGTTAAGCTCTTTCCAACACCAGGTAAGTTTAAAACATTTCTGTCGGTTCCTAAAAACGGAAGGTTTGCTTTATTGCGCAATTCTGTAATGTTTTCAACCAATGATTCTGAATGATTTGGAAAATCTTTGATGGTATCATAATATTCTTCAGGGATTTTGCCATAAATTTTTTCTTCCATCTGTTCTTGAACAGCTCGTTCGTTGGTCGCAAAATTGAAATTGTTTTCCATATAACCTTTTACACTGAATGTGTAGTAATTAATAATTCCAATATCATTCAGAACTTTTCGAAGTTTCGAAGAATGTCCTCGGCGCGATGCAGCAGCTGTGAAAACCAGCTGATTGGTTACGGTCCAGCCGGCATTGATTAATTTGCGAATTCCCTCTCGAGCTTCCGGAGTAACTTCCATAGGCGATTCGAAGTGTGTTTGAATTACAAATTGTTTAATACCAATTTTCGAGGCTTTTTCTTTAAAATCTTTAAGGATTTGCGTTAAGTTATGGGTAATTCTCTGTGGTAAGTATACCGGTAATCTTGTTCCCAGTCTTACACGCACAATTTCTGCATATTTTTCTCCATCAATGCGATTTTCATTGGCTTTCTTTTTGCGCAAAGCCATTTCAAAAATTTCATTGAGCATTTTCTGAAGAGATTTGTCCGAACTCATTAAAGCATCACCACCGGTAATCAATATATCTCGCAGTTGAGGATCGTTTTCAAAATAATGAATAAGCTCTTCAAGTCTTTCTTCCCAGGTCTGCTTTGGTTTTAATTTTTCGAGGTTAAAGTTCAGATTACCTTTCTGAAAATCGTACATACGTTGACAAGACGAACATAAGCCACCACATGCTCGTCCCATTGTATCAGGTATTAATATGGCTACTTCTGGATATCTCCTGTGAATATTATGTTCGTTTGGTAATAACCAACCTGCTGCATTAGGTTTTCCGGGCTCTACTTTGTCTTCTTTTTCCCAGGCAATAATATGGCCATATTCATCAAGTAATTGTTTGCTGTAAATTACATAATGCCGTATTGCTAAATCAGCACCTACTGCGAAGTAAGGTACGCGAACATGAAGTAGTGAAAGATAATAAGGATTAACAAAAAATGGTATTCCCATTTCTTTTGCTTCGTATAAAAGTTTCATTGTATCCGGATCGAGTGAATTACCTAATAATTCATTGAGTAATTCGGGTGTTCGTACGGCGAAACGCAAGTGAAAAACACTTTCGTCCCACCATTCAAGCATTTTCAGATACTTTTGCTCTTGCGACATTGCTTTCTCGAAAAAATATTTCGAATCTGTTATTTCGCCTGAATCTATTTTAGAAATTAATATTTTAATTATTCGTTCACGATTCTCTTCACGAAGTTTTGCAATTCTTGGATCTAAGCCGTGACACCAGCGATCCATCCACTGCTCAACCTGTTCTATTGTTGGAATCTCGCGTTTTAATTTTCCGGTAAACTGCCTGAAAAGTTGCAACATATCTTCAAAAAAGAATGGTTTTGCACCACCTGTGCCATAGGTTACGGCTAACCAAATTAATGCTATTGGATTACTAATTGCTTTTTCGCCTCGTAAATTCAAATCATCAAATTCGCGCCCTGCATTATCAATATAATCAAGAATGCGGATAGCTGCGAAGTCCTGCCATTTTAATTTTTCAAAGGCTTCGCGACCAACAGCTTCACGTTTGTAGAACTTATATGCGTCGTTATGTTTTTTTAGTTCTTCAAGGATCCAGTTTCTTACGCCTACCAATGCTTCTGTTTCGTTTCGTGCATTCCGCATAATTTCATCAAGCATAGGGTTTTCTTTGAGTAGTTTTCGCAAAAGCATATGCGATTTAACTGATATGGCTATTTGATCTAATTCGTGAACTATTGTTGACATAATATATGATGGTTTGATTTGATCTTAAAATATACAAAAAATGCGGTTGTTTTGCAACCGCAATTCGTATTTTGTACAAGAATGAATTTAGTTCCGTTTTACAAATATAAAATCACCGCCCTCATCTCCGGTATCTTTAATTTCGCCATATAAAGGTGTGTTTGGACTGTTATTTAAAACAGCATTTTTAAAGCTGCTGAATAGTTCTTCTGCAGATATGTAAGGCCTTGTATTTTCTTGTAGTCTTTTATTCAAATACAGAAGGAAAACACTTTTATCGGGTACTTCTTTTAGTGATCCACTTGTCATCGCTTTACGACTTGGATATACATATAATTCCTGTATTGGTTTCGGAGCATAATTAAATGCTTTCCGGCTTTTAAATATTCCTCCACTAAAACAGGCATCAGCAATTAGCAAAGTATGTTTTGTGTTTACTGTACGCAGATAATCTCTTATAGTGCTGTTTCTCATCCAGTTTGCGGTGTTGGTTTTTTTTGCATCGGAAGGCAACCAGTAACCCGCTTCATCTTCATTATCCCAGTATCCATGACCGGCATAAAAAACCAGTAAATTATCGTCCTCAGTAACTACTTTGTTTAAGTGATCAAGATGAGAAATAATTTCTTCGCGTGTAGGGCTTTTAAGAAAAGTGACATTCTCATTATCAAAAGTGTAATATTGAGTTATTGTTTTAAGAAGCTTTTCAGCATCTACAACAGGTTGTTCAAGGTTCATTATTTCCGGATCGCTATATTCACTCACCCCAATAAAGAGAGCATAATACTTTCCTTCTTTTGATGATTTTTTTTCCATAGCTGAATGATCAGCCATATTTGACTGCCTCTGACCTTGTTTATTTTCAGGAGTGTAATTTATGGTATATGTTTCTTCAATAGTATTATCAAAATTATCTACCGCCCGAACAAAAACCGTATTGCCACCTTCGGCCAAATAAATATCAGTATCAAATTCTCCATTTTCCTTTAAATTCGTATACATACCATTCACGGTAAGTTCATATATACTATTCTCATCACTTACTTTTCCTTTTAGTACAATCTCTTCCGATTTTACATTGATCGGTTTTTCTTTGGTTAAAACAGGATCTGTAAATGTAATTTGAGGCGGAGTTGTGTCCGTTTTTTTTGTAGTTTCTGCGCCAATGTTGAGAGAAATTAATCCGGAACTATTTTCTGTTCGTGCTACTTGTTCATTATTAGAGTAAGAGATATCTCTAAATTGAATATTTCCAATTTTAAGATCTAACCCATAGGTTATTTCCAGCACTTCAACGCCAAATTCGATCATTTTAATTCGATCTGAAAAATCGTAAGGCATATCAAAACTAAACATGGCTACATCCGATTGTCCGGGCTGAAATGTTAAAGTAGGTGTTGCGTATCGTGCATTTCCGGTTACTCTTCCCAATTTTGAATAATTCGATTCTAATCTTTTTCCATTAAAATCGTATACACGGGCTAATCGATTGATCATTTTAAGATCGCGCCTTTTGCCATTGTTTTTTATTTTTAAAATACAGATAAGTTTTCGATCCTTTTTATAACATTCGGCTAACTCAAACTCAAATTTCTCAACATGATCAGACGGATTTATTGTTTTACCTGGTGTAGCAACAACTTTAAAAACGTAATTATCACCCTGAAGTGTTTTTTGATCTTCTAAAACATCCCAAATAATAATTTTATTATTTCCTCCCTCAATATCTTTACCACAATCTCCTGAAACAGCTTTAACCGGAACGTCAAAACTTTGACCTCCATTATTGGAACAAAGCAATTTTACATCAAACAGTTGTCCTGCTTTTTCATGTGTTAAGTTATAAACAACATTAACTTTGTCTTCAAATGTTTTAATCTGAAGATTCTCAATTTGTTGTGCATTTACATGGTTGAATATGCTTATCCATGCAAAAATGATGAGAAAAGATTTAAATGTTTTCATAGTTCTTTATGCAATTTCATTGATGGAACCTGTAAGTTATTTTGTACTAGTTAAGTTGACAAGCCTAATTTACTAAATTAGCCTGTAGAATAAAAATTAATTGATAATTGATTTAATTATAGTTATACTTCATCATAAAAAGTAGTATTTTTATCAGATGCATTATACCTTGCTGTACATTAGTGTTTTTTGGAGTTGCGTTGCGAGTTTTTTTCATCCTGTACATTACTCCATTACGAATATGGATTATTCAATATCTGAAAAAAAAGTTGAGATTTCTTCAAAAATTTTTAAAGACGATTTTAGATTAGTTCTATTCCATTTGTTTGAAAAAGATATAGATATAGATAATCCTGAAAAGTTAGATCAAAATTTAAAGCTAATTCATGACTATTACGTATCTCATGTAATAATAAGTGATGGAGATATAAAAATCAACTTGCAACGAAATAGTATAAAAACAGATAAAGAATATATTAACTTTAATTATTATTTTGAGCTTAAAAATGAATCAGATCAATTAGAAATCGTAAACACAATTCTGTTAGATTTGTATTTTGATCAAAAAAATATGTTGATATTTGGATCTGAGAATAAAGAAAAAGGGTATCTTTTTAATCTCAGGGAAACAAAACACAAAGTGCTTTTAGATGAGTTTTAAATCCGGAAGAAATATACTAAGTTGCTTACTGTTTATGTTGTTAGCAATCAATCTATTTGCTACGCATAATCGAGCAGGAGAAATAACGTATACTCAAATTTCAGACCTGACCTATGAAATTACAGTAACTACTTACACTTATACACTAAGCAATGTAGACAGAGAAGAGCTAGAGGTAGAGTGGGGAGATGGTACATTTTCTACTGTTCAACGTTACGATTTACTCGAATTACCCGACTATTATCAACGTAACAGATATGTGGCGCAGCATACATTCCCGGGTCCCGGAGTGTATACTGTTTTAGTTCAGGATCCCAACCGGAATTTTGGAGTTGAAAATATACCGAACTCTGTAAACACAGTTTTTTCGGTAAAGACAACTATTTTTGTGAATCCTGATTTAGGGAGAAATAATACTCCCGTTTTATTGAATCCACCGATTAATCAGGCTGCTCAGTTCAGAACCTTTGTGCATAATCCCGGTGCGTACGATCCCGATGGCGATAGCCTTGCCTACAAGTTAACAACTTGTACCGGAGAAGATGGTGAGCCTATTAGTGGTTATTCTTTACCACCGGCAACATCTTTTCTTGAAATGAATGAACTAACCGGCGATTTAATTTGGAAAACGCCGCCGGATACAGGAAAGTATAATCTGGCCATTCAGATTGATGAGTGGAGACATGGTGTGAAAATTGGTTCTATTGTCAGAGATATGCAAATTGATGTGTTTCCAACGGAGAATCATCCTCCGCAAGTTGATTCCATTGGAGAAATTTGTGTGCTAGTTGGCGATACGGCCGAAGCTATAATAAGAAGCACCGATGAGGATTTGGATAATATAGAGATTACAGCTTCAGGAGGTCCATTCCTTTACGAAAACAGTCCGGCAGTACTTGAAGAAATATCCAGTACTGAAGGTGAAACTGTATCTAAATTCAGTTGGATAACCAAATGTAATCACATTCGGAAAGAACCATATCTTGTAATTATTTCGGCTAAAGATGATCATCCCGATGTAAATTTGGTAGGGTTGCAACGTTTGTTAGTAAAAGTAATTGGGCCGGCGCCTAAAGGGTTGGTTGCCGAAGCGGGCAATGCATTTATACGATTAAACTGGGAATCTCCCGACAATTGTGATCCGGCAAAATATTTAATTTACAGAAAAATAGGTTCGCAAAATTATATGCACGATAGTTGCACCACAGGATTAGAAGATTCAGAATATGAATTTGTTGATGAAACAACAGATACAGCTTATATTGATAACGACAATGGTGAGGGATTGGTGCAAGGATTCGACTATTGTTACCGAATTGTAGCCGAATATGATGATGGGGCCCAAAGTTTCCCATCTGAAGAAATATGTGCTTCTATAGCACCCGGGTTTCCTATCATGACGAATGTTAGTGTAGAAACCACAGAACCAAATACTGGAGAAATAATGGTGCGTTGGGCACAACCAGATCGGTTAGATACCATACCTGATGCAACAGGTCCGTTTAAGTATTTAATATACCGATCGGAAGATGAATTTGGCATGTATCTGAGTATACTTGATTCTCTTGATAATTTAGCTGATACAACATTTTATGATTCAGGTTTAAACACAGAGGAAAACCAGTATTCATATGAAGTAGCGCTATACAATACAGCCCCGGGAAATCGATTTAAAGTTGGTAATCCGCAGTTAGCATCTTCAATATTTTTAGATTTAGTACCCGCAGACAATCAGGTGCAGATTAACATTCAGAAAAATACACCTTGGTTGGATAATGAATATGTTATTTACCGATTAAATAATGTGAGTGGACTGTATGATTCAATTGCTTATACAACAAATCGTTCATATACAGATACAAAGTTGAAAAACGGTAATACATATTGTTATAAAGTAAAGAGTATTGGAACTTATAAAATTGATACCGTTGAGCATCCAACCATAAACTGGTCGCACGAGAATTGTCAGATACCCGAAGACTATCAGCGACCTTGTCCTCCTGCGTTAAATGTGAGATCGGCATGCGATAGTTTGAAAAATATTTTAACATGGAACAATCCGAACTTAACTTGTGCCGATGATGTTATTGCTTACAAGGTATACTATTCGAATAATACAGAGCAAAACCTTGATTCTATTTTAAGGATTGAAGGTGCAGAGAATACGTTTTTCGACCATTTCCCGGAAGAATCACTTGGAGCGTGTTATGCAGTTACGGCAGTTGATTCGTTTAATAACGAGAGTGAGTTATCTTATGTAAAATGCGTAGATGATTGTTCCTATTACATTTTACCGAACGTTTTTTCTCCTAACGGCGATGGAATCAATGATATGTATGTTGCTGATAATCCGTCAGGTTTTGTAAAACGTGTGGATATGAGAATATTTGACCGTTGGGGAGAACTGGTTTATCATACGGTAAATCCCGATATTGAATGGGATGGAAGAGATGAGAATACCAGTAAAATTGTCTCATCAGGTGTTTACTATTACATTTGTGATGTGTGGGAACCCAGAATATCAGGTGTAGAAGTTAGAAATATGGTAGGTTTTATACATGTATATTCCGATAAATCAGAAGGTCAGTTTAGTAATGAATAAAAGTTGGTTGATATACATACTAGTTTTAATTCCGGGCGTTTTGTTTTCTCAGAATATCAATCTGCGAGAACTACGTGCTTTTACTGATATTGAGCAAAAGAATTTTAAACGTGCTGAAGATACTATCCATGTATTACTTCAGGAAAATCCTTCATCTGAATTATATGTGGCTAAAGCACAAATACTTTTTGAGTTAAATGATTTACAACAAGCTTTGGAATACTGCGATCGTGCGAACAAGCTGAAACCTCAGTTGGCCAGTGAATTGAAAGTTAAGATCTACTTAAAAAATAATTCAAAAGCTGGCGTTGAAGAATCGTTAAATGAAAATCTGAGATCGAAATATAAAATTTCACTCTTTGAACTGCTAGAATCACCAGAATTTGCAGGAATTTATACCATGGAACTGGATCAATATGTTTTATCTGAGAATTACTATTCGCAAACAGAAAAGCAAATTTACCAGGTTGAACGAATGATTGCGAACCAGAAAAATAATCAGGCCCTGTTTTTACTTAACGAGATTGTATTTCGGAATGATAAAGTTGCTGAGGCTCATTATTTAAAAAGCAAGTTGCTTTACGAAAGTGGTAATATGGGTGAGGCATTAGATGAAATTTCTTTGGCTATTCAGTTGAAAAGTTCTAACGCCGATTATCTAAAACAAAGAATCAAAATCAACAATGTGTTAAACAATTTTGATCAGGCATTACAGGATGCAGAGAAACTTGTACGGGTTGAATCAGTTGAGATTCAGAATTATATTCTAAAGGCTCAGATGCTCTTTAAAACAAAGCAATTCGAAGATGCGATTCATTTAACATCATCACTCCTTAATATAAAGCCAAATGATGCTGATCTACTTTTCTTAAGTAGTAAATCTTATTTTATGAAGAAAGATTACTTTGAAGCATTAAAGGCGATCAATCAATCCATGCAGCAAATGAAAACGAAGGAGTCTTACGAATTAAGAGGTGATATTTATGCTGCAACAGAGACTTATACGTATGCTATTCGTGATTATTCCATGTATCTAGATATTGAACCTTACAATGGTGATATTTATGCTAAAAAAGGTTTCGCACGCTTAAAATCAGGAGATAAAAAAGGAGCATGCTCAGATTGGGCAAAAGGAACCAGATATGGCAGTTATCAGGCGAAAAAATACCTGGATCAATATTGCAAATAATTAAAAGCCGTAAATAGTAAATCCACCATCAACGCTAATACATTGTCCGGTTATGTGGGCTGCTGCCGGCATACATAAAAAAGCTACGGCTGCTGAAACATCTTCCGGATTTCCGATTCTTTTTATTGGTGTACGGCTGATTACTTCGTTATAATAATCTTTATTTTTTAGTACCGTTTGAGCCAGTGGAGTATTAATATACCAGGGCGATACTGCATTAACCCGAATATTATCCTCTGCCCACTCTCCGGCTAAATTTTTGGTTAACTGAATCAGGGCAGCTTTAGTCATACCATAAATAGAACCTGTTCTTAGGTGCATTAGTCCTGCAACCGATGATATATTTACAATATTTCCCTGTGATGCCTTTAGCAATAGGTAAAATTGCTTGCTTAGTTCAAAAGCTGACCGTAGGTTGGTATTCAAAATCTGATCATATTCTTCTGAAGAATATTCAAGAGTTTTTTTACGGATATTCATGCCCACATTATTTACCAAAATATCTAAAGCATTCCACTTGTTTTCGGTCTGCTCTATTACTTTTTGAATATCTTCTGCTTTACTTAAATCTGCTTGTAAGAAATCAATTTTGTCTGATTTGATTTCACTTTTTAGTGTTAAAAAATCTGCTTCATTTCTGGCAACAACGAGTACATCCGCACCAAGTTCTATAAACTCTTGTGTAATGGCCTTCCCAATACCTTTGGTTCCACCTGTTACCAATGCTTTTTTATTCTTTAAATTCCAACGATTAGTCATTATTTAGTTCTTTTGTAGGTCGGTAAAAATAAGTTTGTCCTTTAACAATATGGTTTAAATTCAGTGTACTAATTCCAACTTTTCTTCCAGAAAACTGGGTGTTTTGATGGGCAATTTCATAAATACCCTGATCAATAACTTTATAAACAATAGCTGTATGATGAGTCATTACCTCGGTATAGGTTGTATTACCTTCCGTATATTGCACTTTTACGTTTTCAAACTGAACTAAATCTCCTGGAAATACCTGGTCTTTCAAAGGATTAATTCTATTACCATAAACATAGGCTCTGTCCCAATCGGCACCCACACGAATTAAAGCCTGATTAGCCAAATCCCAGCATTCACCACGATCTACTTTCTTTCCTGTTACAGATTTTACATATTTTACTATTTCTTTATTTAATTCAGGTATACGTTGAGCAAATAAGCTTGAATTTATGGAAATAATTAGAATGCTAAGTAATGTAATCTTCAGTATTCTCATTTTTGTAATTAATTGATTTAATACAAAACGCAAGAGTTATTAAATTGTTTTATCTTTTTAATACCGTTATTAAACCATTGCCTTTTTTTATGCAGTTCCCAATATGCGTTGCAAATTCAATTCCGGCATCTTTGAGTTTCGATAACGCTTCATCTTTTTGATCCTGAGGAACCGTGAATAGCAAACCACCTGAGGTTTGTGCATCAGATAATATTATTTTTTCGACATCCGAAAGGTTTTCGTTCCACTCAATGTATTTTCCAAAATGATTCAAATTATTTATTGACCCTCCAGGGATTACATTACTAGCAGCAAATTCCCAGGTTTCTTCAATAACCGGTACTTTTTTCGAAAATATCTCAACATCTACTTTACTTGCCAGGGTTATTTCACTCAAGTGCCCTAATAAGCCGAAGCCGGTAACATCAGTGCAGGCATTCACATTAAAACCTTTAATAATATCGGCAGCATATTTATTTAACTCCGACATGGTTTTAATTGCAAATTCTTCTGTTTTCTTTTCAACCAGTCCACGCTTTAGTGCCGTTGCAATAATTCCCAGGCCAATAGGTTTAGTTAAAATAATAGCATCACCTTCTTTTGCTCTGGAGTTGGCCAAAATATTATTAGGATGTGCAATACCACTTACCACCATACCGAATTTAGGTTCCGGATCATCTATGGTATGTCCTCCTAAAATGCTTATACCCGCTTCACTGGCTTTATCCTGTGCGCCTTTTAATATTTGTTTCAATACCTCCATTGGCAAACGATTTGAAGGAAAACCCACAATATTCAATGCAAAAATAGGAGTGGCTCCCATAGCATAAATATCGCTTAACGCATTAGCAGCTGCAATTGCACCGAAATCATACGGATTATCCACAACAGGTGTGAAAAAATCAACAGTTTGTACCAGTGCAGTATCATTATTTATTTTATAAACAGCAGCATCGTCGGAATGATTTGTATCAATAAGAATATTAGGGTTTTGAATAACCGGAATATCTTTTAAAATCTTTTCTAATTCTTGTGGTCTTAATTTACATGCACATCCGAGGCCCTGAGTATATTTGGTTAATTTAATATCAGAAATATCTTTATCCGAGGTAGATTTTAGTTCTTTATCTGACACATTAAATTGCTTAACCGTTTCGATGATAATTTTTGATGCTCTGTTAATTTCGTGTTCAGTTGTGGTTTTACCTACTGAGAATCGAATGGTTCCCATAGCATAGTCAGTATTTAACTTAATTGCGGTTAATACCGGCGATACATCAACCGAATCGGTATGGCATGCCGCTCCGGCAGATGCTGCAATACCTTTACTTTCTAACTCATTTAGTAAGATATTTGCTTCGATACGAGGAAAACTAACATTAAGTGTGTTTGGTAACCGGTGTTCAGGATGACCATTGAGTTTAATGTTTGGAATCGCTTCTTTAAGCTTTGTGTATAATAAATTGCGAACCGACTGCATGTGTGTAATATTTCTATACAAATATCGATGTGCTATTTCACACGCTTTACCCAGTCCAACAATCTCTAGTACATTTTCAGTTCCGGCTCGTTTGTTTTGCTCATGATCTGCACCGTGAATTAGTTTTTCTAATTGAATACCTTCTTTAATGTACAAAGCTCCAATTCCTTTAGGGGCATATAACTTGTGGCCGGCAATAGAAAGAAGATCAACACCCAGCTCTTTCACATCAACCGGGTACTTTCCTGTAGATTGGGCAGCATCGGTATGAAAATAGATACCGTGTTTTTGTGCAATCTTGGATATCTCCGAAACAGGTTGAATACTTCCAATTTCATTGTTGGCATGCATAATGGTAATCAGGATGGTTTGCTTGGTAATAGCCTGTTCTAATTTATGTGTGTCAACTATACCATGCTCATCAACCGGAATATATGTAATATTAAACCCTTTTCGTTCCAGGTATTTACACACCTCAATAACAGCAGGATGTTCAATGGTTGATGTGATGATATGATTTCCTCTGTTCTCATATGCATAGGCAATACCTTTAATGGCATAGTTATTCGATTCTGAGCCACCACTGGTAAATATTATTTCGTGTGGTTTGCAATTGATTAGGTTTGCAAGCTGTTTACGGGCATTTTCAACTGCTTTTTTGGTTTCTATACCAAAGCTGTGTGAGCTGGAAGGATTTCCAAAATAATCTGCCAAATAGGGTTGCATAGCTTGTGCTACTTCTTTATCAATTGGCGTAGTGGCATTATAGTCAAGATATATTTTCATGGTATTGATTTTATAAAATGTAAATGTACAAAAGTTAAGCGAATTCGGACTTGTAAACATTTCTAATTGTATATTAAAATAAAATGATAAAATGACAGATATACCTTGCTGTGCTTTGCCAGAATGACCTAAAGAAGAGTTTGTTAGCTGACATAATTTCAGTTATTTTGATTGGTATAACCTTTGTAATAATATGCTTGAAAACGAAACAAAATGTCTAACTAAAATTTATAGGAGGGCCAAATTATGATACCAATGTTAAGAAACACAAGATTTTTGCCAAGCTTTACTGATGATTTTTTCGGAAAAGACTTTATGGCTGATGTTTTTGATTCTTCTGTAAATAAAACTATTCCAGAGGTAAATGTAATTGAAAATGCAGAAGCATTTAAAATTGAAGTAGCAGCACCCGGATTAGATAAAAAAGATTTCAAAATCGACGTGAATAACAATGTGCTAACTATTTCGTCAGAAAAGGAAGCAAAAAATGTTGATGAGAAAGAGAAATTTATAAGAAGAGAATTTAGCTATAGTTCATTCCAACGATCATTCAGTTTGCCAGAAAGTGTTGATCAGGACAAGATTAACGCAAAACACAAGGATGGAATTTTAATGGTTGAAATTCCAAAACGCGATGAGGCAAAAGAGAAACCAAAACGTGAAATAAAGATTTCATAAGATAGATGAGCGGGTGAGAGCCCGCTTTTTTATTGCAATCTTTTTGGATTTATTTTTTACATTTGTGTAAACTGAAAATAATCCGGAAAGATGTCAAAACATAAACAAAAACTAAAATCAAAAGAAAAACCTAAAGATATTTTTGAAAGATTAGATCAATTCTTCGATAAACGAGGAAATGTATTTTTCTGGATATCGCTCTTTTTCACATTACTTTTCTCCTTTTTACTTTTTAATTTTAGAGTAAGCGAAGCAGGTGATGATTCTGCATATATTTTCAGAGCTTTTTTATTTGTAAAAGAGTTTAAATTTCCATCTTTCCAGGGGCCGCTATATCCTATATTTATGAGCTTTTTTATTTGGATTTTTGGGTTAAATATTACACTACTCAAATCATTATCATTAGTTTCAATCATATTTCATCTTTATTTTTTCTATAAAGCCTTTAAAGGAAGAGTTTCTGGATTATTAATGGTATATGTAATGATTATAATATCGTTTAATGCATTTGTATTGTATTATTCGAGTCAAACCTATTCGGAAGCTTTTTATTTATGTTTGCAAGCCGTATTCTTCTGGTTCTTTTTTAATGCATTTGTTTCAAAAGCTGAGAGTCCCGGAATAAAAGATAGTTGGGGAGCTTATTTGATATTAGGTATGTTAATTCTTTTTCTCGGATTAACACGTAGCATTGGTTATGGTGCATTTATAGCTGTTTTGTTATTTTTTGCTGTTACCAAAAAATGGAAAAGCATGCTATTTACCACGGGAGCTTTTGCCCTGGAGTTTGGACTTTTTAATTTCATTAAAAAGATAGTATTTCAATCCTCGGCATCTCAGTTTTCGACGCAATTAACACGCTTAATGCAGGTAGATCCATTTGATGCATCCAAAGGGAGTGAAGATTTTGTAGGCTTTATTGCACGCTTTGTTGGTAATTCTAATTTATACTTATCAAAGCACATTTATAAATTCCTGGGCCTGCGGCCTGAAGTTTTGCAGCCCAACGGATTCTTAACGCTAATTATTTATGCCTTGTTTTTTGTTGCCATTTATTATGCTTTTAAAAAAAACAAGTATCTTTTGTTTACAGGTATTTACCTGATGGTTTTAATTGGAATTACATTTGTTATTGTACAAACACGTTGGGATCAGGATCGACTAATATTAGTATATTTCCCGTTGATTCTTTTATTTTTATTTTCTGGAATTTATTATTTGGGAAAGCAGAAATCGGCAAAATTTATTCAGGTTTTATTGCCTGTTCTGTTTATTGTCCTATTTTTCACAAACCTTAATGTAACATCACGTAAAGTAAAAGAAAACGATGAATACTTAATGCAATCTCTTGCCGGTAATCAGTTTTATGGTATGACAAACGATTGGATTAACTACATAAAAATGAGCCAATGGGCTGCTAAAAATGTTCCACCGGATGTAATGATAGCCTGCAGAAAACCCAGTATATCTTTCATTTATGCCAAGCGTCAGTTTTATGGAATTTACAGATATAGTACAGAAGATCCTGATAAATTATTACAACGACTAAAGGATAATAATGTTAAATATGTTATTATGGCTAGTTTGCGTAAATATCCCAAACAAAAAACAGAATATACTATTAACACAGTTCAACGATATTTATATTTCATACAGCAGAAGTATCCTGAGAAAATTAAACATGTGCAAACTATAGGTGTAGATGAACCGGCCTATTTATTTGAAATAGTATATTAGCATGAGTAAAGGTGCCGATTTTTCAAGGTTAGGAGTACGATTAAGAAAAGGCGTTTATATTTTCTCAAAAATAATTTTTGCTTTTAATTCAGCTGCTTATTATGTGCTATGGTTAAAGTTTTTACAGGTAGTTTTAGCACCATTTGACTTATTCATTAGCTGGATTGAGCATCGTAGATTAAAAAAGCAAATTAATAAGAACATTCCAGTAATTTTTGTGGTAGGTATTCAACGGACCGGATCAACAATGGTTTCGCAATTTATTGAAAAGAACTTTAGTTTTTTCCCCATAGGAAACTTCAATTCTATATTTAAACGATCAAATTATTATATTCACAGATGGCTTGCAAAAGTGTATAAACGACCGAATCCATCTTATCAGAATTTTTATGGTATTTCAAAAGGATTTTTTTCAATCGGCGATTGCTACGAGCTGTGGGATAGGTGGTTTGGTAAAAATCATTATATCATACCGGATTCAATTTCTGATGAGCAAGAAACTGATATACAGGAGTTTTTCACGTCGCTTTATAGCGCATATAAACGGCCTTTGTTAACAAAAAATAATCGAAATTCACTATTGTTGCCACTTTTCGAAGATAGTTTTAAAAACGCCTTTTTCGTTGTGGTAAAGCGCGATCCGGTGGCGGTAATTCGGTCAACCATAAAAGCCAGTAAAGATTTCTTTGGTGATGAAAGTTTGTTATGGGGCTTATATCCTTCTGCAGATTTTGATACCAGCAATTATGAAAATATAATAGAGGCTGCGACGGTTCAATTTTTAATGCTTGAGCAAATTTTAAATAAACAACTGGAGAAGCTTGATAGGAGTTCGTATTTATTGGTTGATTATAATGATTTTTGTGCTAATCCGTCTGCCTTTCAGGAGGATTTAATTAAACGCTTATCGGATAAAGAAGGTTACGATGTTAAAAGTGTGCAGGTAAGAACAGAACCTTTTCGTGTTTCAAATCGGTTAAATAATTCTGATCTGGATGAGCAAATAAATCTATATTTAAATAAATGGCAGGATAAAATCTGACAACCATTTTTTGATATACAAAAATCAATATCTTTACGCTTCGTTTAAAATAGAGGGTTTTGACAAAAGATAAATTAAAGAAAATATTCAATTTTATTTTTAAGCTGGCTATTACCATTCTAGCCATTTACATTGTGGTTCGTAAGATTAATATTAGTGAGTTGTGGGAATACATCAGGGAAGTAGATTTGTTGTACTTATGTTTGGCGCTTATAACGTTAGGCGTTTCAAAAATAATTGAAGCATTTCGTTTAAATATTTTCTTTCGAGCGAAAAATATTGGTCTGGATCATTGGCAAAATCTTAAGCTCTATCTTTTAGGAATGTTTTACAACCTGTTTCTTCCAGGAGGTATTGGCGGTGATGGATACAAAGTATATTGGCTAAAGAAAAATCAGGGAGCAAAATTAAAAACTGTGATCTGGGCTTCTATTTTAAACAGGGTTAACGGACTTTTTGGTTTAGTGATATTAATTTGTATTTCTGCTCTTTTTATTTCGTTTAACTTTAAGTACAACCAACTTTTAATATTAACTATTCCTGTTTTATACCTAATTTACTATTTTGTATTGAAATATTTTTTTAATGATTACACCAAAACTTTACCTAAAACAACTATACAATCAGTTATTATTCAGTTTCTACAAGTACTTTCGGCACATTTAATCTTAATAGGTCTAGGCTTAAGTTCATCGTATCCCGATTACTGGTTCTTGTTTTTAATATCAGGAATAATATTCGCTATACCGGTAACATTAGGCGGTTTTGGATCAAGAGAGTTAGTATTTGTTTATGCATCGCAGTTCTTAGCAGTTGATGTTAACCTTGCAGTAGCGTTAGGCCTGCTTACCTATGTACTGCGGGCCATCTTATCATTTAGTGGCGTTTATTTTGTAGCTTTCCCGGATAAATTAAACAAAATAAATTCAGCAACTTAGACAGATTTTTTTAAATTTGTTTGCTTTTTAATATTCTTACAAAACTTATATGCTTGAAATAAAGTCAAATCGTGCAAAGGAGTTCCATGCTTATTTCGAAAAATTAGCACCTAAATATACAAAGTACAGAAAGAGATATAATTATTTCTGGAATAATATTATCAAGTATTGTAATTATTATATTCAGGATGAAAATTCCGTATTGGAAATTGGTTGTGGTAATGGCGATTCTCTTTCTCAGATGAAGGGTAAGCATAAAACGGGGATTGATTTTAGTTCTGCTATGATAGAGATTGCAAAGAAAAACCATCCCGAAATAGAATTTCATACGATGCTGGCCGAAGAGATTACATTGGATAAAAAGTACGATGTTGTGCTTTTAACTGGTGTAATGGGGTATTTTGATAATGTATTGGAGGTTTTAAATTCTTTAAAAAAGGTGTGTCACCCAAAAACGAGAATTATTATTTCCTATTACAATCATATTTGGGAACCAATTTTAAAGATTGGTGAATTTCTAAGAATTAAAAAGAGAACACCACGTAAAAACTGGCTCTCGAAACATGACATTGAGAATTTGTTGTATTTATCAGATTTTGAGTCGTTCAGAACAACAAGGAGTTTGCTTATACCAATAAATATTCCAATTATCTCTTATTTATTTAACCGCTATATTGCTCGATTACCGTTATTCAACTCGATGTGTGTTAATAAGTTTATTAATGCTCGTCCGATATTTCATCAAAAAGTGGAAAAGAAACCGGAATTTTCTACAACTGTAGTAATACCTGCCAGAAACGAGAGCGGTAATATAGAAGATGCTATTAAACGATTACCCAAGTTTGGTAAACATATTGAAATTATTTATGTTGAAGGTAATTCTACTGACGATACCTGGGAAACAATTCAAAAAATACAAGAGAAATATAAAGATACGCACGATATTAAAATAACTCAGCAGGAGGGCAAAGGTAAGGGAGATGCTGTTAGAAAAGGATATTCGATTGCAACTGGTGATATATTGATGATTTTGGATGCTGATTTAACGGTGCCACCAGAAGATTTACCAAAATTTTATGAAGCGTTGGCTTCTGGTAAAGGAGAATTTATTAATGGTTCACGCCTGGTATATCCAATGGAAAAAGAAGCTATGCGTTCATTAAATACTGCCGGAAACAAATTCTTTAGCTGGGTATTTAGCTGGCTGTTAGAGCAACCAATAAAAGATACACTATGTGGAACAAAGGTAATGTTCCGCGAAGATTATCTTCGTTTACAGGCTAATAGAAAATTCTTTGGAGAGTTTGATCCATTTGGAGATTACGACTTGCTGTTTGGAGCGTACAAGTTGAATTTAAAAATAATTGACTTGCCTATTCGATACCGGGAAAGAACGTATGGAGATACCAATATTTCTCGTTTCCGACATGGATTTTTATTACTTCGAATGTGTTGGTACGCAGCAGGTAAAATAAAGTTTTGGTAGAAAAATTAAGCAGTTAACTGTACGAGAGTTCAAAACTCTCGCGGTTATTTACTTGCTTTTGTAGTTTTTTCATTCAAAAAGTCCGTTATCTCTAATGAGCATAAGAATAGCATTGTGTGGAACAATTACATACTTTTCATTTTTAAACTCTATTTCCCAGGTATTACTTTGCAGATACACCGCTAAATCTCCTTCGGTTGGTTGTAAAGGAACATATTTCACTTCATTGCTTTTATCTTTCCATGGTTCATCAACATCCTGTATAGCCGGAATAGGATAACCGGGGCCAACTTTTAATACATAACCACAATGAATCTTTTCTTTTTCCTGCACGCCGGGAGGTAAATACAATCCCGACTTTGTTTTTCCTTGTGGAGTTTTGGGTTTGATTAGAACCCGGTCGCCCACCATAATGAACTTCTCCAGTTCGTGATCATTTATTGATAGTGCCATATTCAACTTTTAGTATAAATTAGTTATTTAAAATTCTAAAATAAATTCTGTTCCTTTTTTTAATTCTGAGTTAGCACGAATAGCTCCTTTATGTAACCGCATAATCTGACGCGAAAGGCTTAAGCCTATTCCTGAACCTTTCTTTTTTGTTGTGAAAAATGGTATAAAAATCTTATCCATATCGTCTGGATCAATTCCATTACCGTTATCAGAAATAATTATTCTATGCTTATTTGATGGTTGAGCTTGTATTTTTACTACAATCTTTGGCTTCTCTTGAGCACTAACTGCATCAATAGCATTGATTAAAAGGTTTATTACAACTTGTTCAATCTGATCGTAATCAGCATGCACATAAACAGCCGAATACGACTTAATCATATCAAATTGAATATTGTTATCTACTATATTCTTCTTTAGCAAAGTATAACAGTGGTTTATGAGCTCAACCAGGTTAACTTCTTTAAAATCGGGTTTTGGTATGCGCGTTAACTGCTTGTAAGATGATACAAATTTTAAAAGTCCTTTACTTCGTGTTTCAATAGTTTTCAAGCTCGAAATCATATCCTCAAAATCATCATCCGATATCTCTGCCAGTTTGGCTTTATTTCCTCCAATTTCACTTAACGAGTCATTCATGGCATTACTTAAGGATGATATCGGGGTTACCGAATTCATGATTTCATGCGTAAGAACGCGTATTAACTTTTGCCACGATTCTAGCTCCTGGAATTCCAGTTCCTGTTTAATATTTTGTAAAGAGATTAGTTTTATTTGTTTATTCTGAATTTTGATTTCGGTTGCATAAATCGATAAGTGCAACAAATCATTATGAATTTTTACCTTAATTAATTCGCTTTCGCCAGATTTAAGGCGCAGAACCAGGTTGTATAAATTAACATCAAAAGATTTTAAATGACTAATTTTATTATTTTGATGAATACCAAGTAAATCTGAAGCTGTTTTATTAATGAACTGTATATTTCCATTTTGTTCAAATGTAAATAAGGCAACACGAACATGCTCAATCAGGGTTTTAAGGTAGTGGTACTGTACTTCCTTATCGATTCGGATATTCTGAAACTCAGTCATGATTATGTTGTAGGCTTCTTTCAGAATGTCTTTTGATTTTTTGTCGGATACCGACGATGATGAACTGATAAAATCACGCGATTTTATGGATAATAAAAATTCACTTAGACCTTTTTTATATTTCTCAGCATATTGAATAATACTGATTAAAACTGCAATGGACAAAATTGCACTAATTACTGTAGTTACGTACCATTCTTCTTGCTGAAAGGCATAAATTGCACTAAACATAGCCATGCTTAGTACAAGAGAGCGAATGATAATGCCTAATCTAAAATTTCTAAAATCCATATTTTGTCATTTTACGGTACATGGTTGTTCTGCCTAATCCAAGTTCTTTCGCTGCTGCACTAACATTATAATTATGCTTTTTTAGTGCTTTCTCAATGGTGTTTTTTTCAACTTCTTCCAGATTAAGATTATTTTTATTGATCGCTGAAGTTTCAGAAATGTTCAAAACAATATCCGTAGCATTTATTATGTTGCTATTGCTCATGATAACTGTTCGTTCAATGATGTGCTGTAGTTCGCGGATGTTACCGGGCCATGTATATTTTTTTAACTTTTTGATAGCATCGGTGCTGAGTTTCATATCTGTTTTCTTATACTTACGTTTATATATTTCTAAGAAATGATTTGAAAGTAACGGAATATCATCAATACGATCGCGCAATGGTGGAACGTGAATTTCTACGGTATTAATTCTAAAGAACAGGTCCTGACGAAACTCGTTACGGTCTACCATTTCTTTTAGAGGCATATTTGTTGCGCAAACCAATCTAAGATCAACCGGAATAGGTTGATTTGAACCAACTTTTACAATTTCTTTCTTTTGTATCGATGTGAGTAATTTTGATTGAAGAGGGAGAGAAAGGTTTCCAATTTCGTCTAAGAAAAGCGTACCCTGATTTGCAATTTCAAAACGTCCTGTGCGATCTTCTTTTGCATCGGTAAAAGATCCTTTCGTATGCCCAAAGAGTTCCGATTCGAACAATGTTTCCGCAATTGCTCCTAAATCAACATTTACAAAAAGATTTTTTGATCGCTGGGATTTTCTGTGAATGGCTCTTGCGATTACTTCTTTACCTGTACCATTTTCTCCAAGTATAAGAATGTTTGCATCGGTATTGGCAACCTTATCAATAATATTTAGCAACTCTTTAATCTGTTCCGACTCGCCAATAATTTCAGAAAACGTTTGATCAATATCCTGAACCAATACTTCCTGTTTTGATTTAAGTTGTGATATTTCTTTCTTAGATTGGCTTAATTTAAATGCTGATAGAATTGTTGCGAGTAACTTTTTATTATCCCAGGGTTTAACTACAAAGTCAACAGCGCCATTTTTCATGGCTTCAATGGCTAAATTAATGTCACCATAAGCTGTCATCATGATAACGGTTGCTTTCGGATCAAGTGATAATATTTTTTTTAGCCATGCTAAACCTTCCTTCCCGCTAGTTGCACCCGTAGTAAAGTTCATGTCTAAAAGAATAATATCAAACAATTGTTTTTCGATGTATGGAACTATATCATCAGGATTAGAAACGGTTTTAATTTCTTTAAATTCTTTTTTAAGGACCACTTTGGTTGAAAGTAAGATGTCCTTATCATCATCAATAACCAGTATTTTTCCTTTAATCATTAATATTTAATTTAAATTAGATGATCAAAAGTACAAAAAAGTTTGATATGTTCCGATATGAAACACTGAGTGTTCCGGATAGGAACAATTCAAACATGTGATACATGCAAAAGTTTATTATAATATAAAGAAAATCAGAATATTATAAACAATGGCACAGAGATGGCTATACGTATTGAAAATAGGAAATTATGATAAAAAATTATTTTAAAACAGCTTTTAGAATATTAACCCGTAACAAAGTATTTTCATTAATTAATATTTTGGGTTTATCTATTGCGCTAACAAGTGTATTAGTTATCTTCCTTTTTATTACTCATGAAATTAATTTCGATCGATTTCATTCAAATTTTGATCGGATTTATAGAGTGAACAGCAAGCAAATAAAAAATGGGGTTGAAAGTTTCAGTAGTACCGTTCCGGTTCCATTAGGTACAGCATTAAAGCAAGAGTTGACGGGTCATGATTGTGTAACCCAAATTTATTTTAGAAATGAAGAACTATTAAGAGTTGGTCAAGAGAAATATATGCAAAAAGGATTACTATTTGCTGATACAAATTACACCAAAGTATTTGATGTTAATTTTATATCGGGTAATCCAAATGATTTAAAAGACCCGAATACCCTATTTTTATCAGAAGAGTTGGCCAATAAATACTTCGGATCTTTAAATGATGCCTTAGGTGAAGAGATTGTCATTTTTGATTCGATACATTTTACTGTAAAGGGTGTTTTTGAAGATATACCCAAAAATACACATATTGCTTATAAGTTGTTACTTTCCTGGAGCTCTTTGAGTGAAGATGTTTTCAATTTTAGTTATAATAACTGGGGCACAAGGTTGTCTGGTTTTGCAACATATCTTACCATTAAAGATGGAGGCTCATTGGATCAAGTACAATTGTTGGTTCAGCAAATTGCCGATAAGGGAAATGAATCAGCAAATCGAAATGTTGAAGAAATGTATATGCTACAACCGTTGAGTAAAATTCATTTTGATGATCGGTTTGATTCGTTTGATGATACATACATAACGAGTAAAAGGTTTCTGTTTACATTTATTAGTGTTGGGTTAATTATATTAGTAATTGCTTTCATAAATTTTACGAACCTATCTATTGTACAGACCATTAAAAGAGCCAAGGAAGTTGGAATACGAAAGGTTTTGGGTGCCGATAGAATTAAATTAATTAAGCAGTTTTTAGGGGAAACATTTTTGCTTCTGCTTATTGCTGAGATTATTGCGTTAATCTTAACCGAGATTGTGTTAGATAAGATTAATAGTATTTTAGGTAGAGGAATGGAGTTGGAGTTATATGGTAGTTTATCCATCATATCTTTTTTAGTTATTGTTTTAGTTTTATTAACTATTCTTTCGGGAACTTATCCTGCAATGGTTTTATCTAAATACAATCCCATTCGTGCTTTACGTTATAACATGAAGCTTGGTCGTAATAAGTCCTTTTCTTTATATAATCTGCTTGTTATCTTTCAATTTTTGATTTCTCAGATTCTAATTATAAGTGCCATCGTTATTTCATTGCAGATTAGATACATGCAGAATAAAGATTTAGGTTTTGATAAAGATAATGTAATACTTGTTTGGCTTCCTGGTACCGAGACTTCGAAAATTAATGCTTTTACCAACCTGCTTATGCAGAATCCTGATATCAAAAGCACTTCGTTAGGAATAGGTGCACCTATTTCAGGTTCTAATATTACAGCTAGTTTTTGGGAATATGGTGTGGATGATATTGACTATTATGCTAATATAAAAACAGTAGATTCAAGTTATTACAAGCTATATAATTTAGATATTCTGGCTGGCGATTGGTATAAAAGTGAGCAATTTAATGATTCAATATATAATATTGTAGTAAGTAAGAAACTATTAGAAAAAATTGGAATTGAAAGGCCAATTGATGCCATAGACAAAGATTTAAGAGTATTTGGAAATGTTCGAGGTAGAATTGTTGGTGTAGTTAGTGATTTCCATACATACTCGTTGCGAAGTGAGATTCCACCGGTAATATTTATTCCGTTAAGCAGTTACTATTCGCAATTACATATTAAAACCAATGGACAATCTTACGGTGAGTTAAAAGATTACATTACTCAATGTTGGGACAAAGTATATCCTGAATATATTTATGATTATCAAATTTTGGAGGATACCATTCAGGCACGATATAGCTCAGAGAAACGTACATCAGTAATTATTAAGATATTTACTTTTATTGCTATTGTAATTGCCTGTTTGGGTTTGTATGGTTTAGTATCATTTATGCTTGTGCAGCGAACCAAAGAGGTTGGTATAAGAAAAGCTATGGGAGCATCCGTAATATCTTTGGTAATGCTGGTCTCTAGGCAATTCTTAAAATTAGTGGTTATTTCATGTATTATGGCTTGGCCTATTGCATATTATCTGATGAAAAACTGGTTGCAAAATTATGCTTACAAAATTGATTTGCATTTAGGTGTATTTATCCTTGCTGCAATATTATTACTAATTATAACATTTATAACTATTTTGTATCAATCCATTAAAGTGGCCAAAACAAACCCGGTTAATGTATTAAAATACGAATAAAAGAATTATAACGATGATAAAAAATTATTTCAAAATAGCATTCAGAATACTTACAAGAAATAAAGTATTTTCTGTAATTAATATCTTTGGATTATCAGTTGCACTGACCTCTGTATTAATTATTTACCTGTTTGTTTCCAACGAACTAAACTATGATAAGCATTTTAGTAAATATGATTCTATTTACCGTGTAGTTAACAAACAAATTCAAAATAATAGCGAGAAATTTGACAAAACCGTCCCGTATCCTTTAAGCGGTGTATTAAAAAATGAGCTTACAGGTCAGAATCATGTTACACAGATTTATTACGATCACGAAAGTTTGATAAGAGTCAATGATGATAAATACTTCGAACGTGGCGTGCTATATGTTGATTCAAACTTTGTAAAGGTATTTGATGTTCATTTTATTGCAGGAAACGAAGAAGATATAAATAACCCAAATTCTATTTTCCTAACAGAAAATATAGCGCATAAATATTTTGGTTCTAATCAAGAGGCACTAAACAAAGAATTAATATTACATGATTCGGTTAGCTTTCACGTGGCAGGAATCGTTGAAGATCCTCCACAGAACACTCATTTGGCTTATCGTGTCATATTATCTATTGACAATTTAAAGGAAGCATACTTTAACTTTGGTTATGATGATTGGGGAACGCGCTCCTCAGGATTTGCTACTTATTTAACACTTAAGAGCGAGAGTAGTGTTTCAGAGATGGAATTAAAAATCCAGAATATTGTAGAGAAACATAACCCCATTGATGAAGATGATCAACAAACGGAGTTTTTCCTTTTACAGCCTTTAAGTGAGATTCATTATGACGATCGGTTTGATAGTTTCCCGGGTTCATATATTATAAGTAAAAAACTGCTACTTATTTTTGTTAGTGTTGGTTTGTTCATATTAATCATTGCCTTTATCAATTTTACCAACTTATCCATTGTACAAACTATTAAAAGAGCCAAAGAGGTTGGCATTAGAAAAGTTCTTGGAGCGCAGCGTATAACGCTTGTAAAACAGTTTCTCGGTGAAACTTTTTTAATCTTATTAATAGCAGAAATTATAGCTGTGATTTTTACCGAGATCGTTTTAGATAAAATCAATACTTTTTTAGGAAGTGGTATAACATTAAAAATGTATGGTAACTTTTCGGTAATTATTTTTCTTGTTATCATTTTAGCGATTCTTACATTTTTATCGGGTATTTATCCTGCTACAGTACTTTCACGTTATAATCCGATTCGTGCACTCCGCTATAATATGAAACTGGGTAAGGCCAAGTCTGTTTCATTGTACAACTTTTTGGTGTTTTTACAGTTTTTTATATCACAAATTCTTATTGTTAGCACTATTGTTATTTCCTTGCAGCTCGATTACTTCAGAAATAAAGATATGGGTTTTCAGAAAGAAAACATTATTATGGTTGATTTACCGGGATATCAAGCATCTAAAGCAAAGGTTATGATGGATTTGTTACGAAGTAATCCAAATATTGAGAGCGTATCACTGGGCATTGGGGCACCTCTTTCAGGTTCTAATATAACATCGAGTTTTCAACGTATTGAGGATTTTGAAACCAATTATTATGCAAATATGAAAACAGTAGATACCAGTTACTTTAAATTGTATGATCTTAAAATTGCAGCAGGATCATGGGGGAAAGCTTCAAATATAAATGATACCGTTTATAATATTGTGGTAAACAGGACTCTTGCCCGAAAAATTGGCTTTGAAAAACCTATTGATGCTATTGATCAATATTTATATATTTTTGGTAGAAACTATGGTAAGATTGTGGGCGTTACCGAAGATTTTCATACCTATACCTTTCATCAGGAGATTCCGCCAGTAATTTTTGTTCAACTGGAAGATTTCTTTGAACAGGTGCATATTAAAACCAAAGGAAAATCGTATGGAGAACTGGAAGATTTCATTAAATCGTGTTGGGACGAAGTTTATCCGGAGTACGTTTATTCATATGATGTATTGGAGGATTCCATACAACGAAGATATAGTTCGGAACGCAGAATGTCGCAAATAATTAAGACCTTTACTTTTATAGCTATTATTATTGCCTCTTTAGGCTTATATGGGCTGGTGTCGTTTATGCTTGTTCAGCGAACCAAAGAAATTGGAATCAGGAAAGCCTTAGGAGCTTCTGTAAGTACAGTTATCTGGCTTGTGACTAAGCAGTTTTTAAAACTTGTTATGATAGCCTGTTTATTTGCATGGCCGTTTGCATATTATCTTATGAGAGGTTGGCTTAGCAATTATATTTACAGGATTGACTTGACTATTTCAATATTCCTTGTTTCCGGACTATTATTAGTTGTTGTAACCTTTTTAACTATTCTTTATCAATCTGTTAAAGTTTCAAAAACCAAGCCGGCAGATGTTCTAAAATACGAATAAATTAGTGCTTATCCTGCTCCATCTAATCACTTAAGGAGCAGGATATTATTGATGAACTATCGTTTTTTACTCTTAAAGAATTTACAATACGCTGTTATTCCACAAGTTTCGCACTTTGGTTTCCGAGCAATACAAACATATCGTCCATGTAAAATTAACCAGTGGTGAGCTATTGGAATTAAATCTTCTGGAATATATTTTACCAGTTGCTTTTCAGTTTCTAACGGTGTTTTAGCGTTTGTAGTTAAACCAATCCGTTTTGAAACTCTATGAACATGCGTATCCACAGCAAGAGCTGGTTTGGCATAAACAACCGATGCAATTACATTCGCAGTTTTACGTCCTACACCAGGTAGTTTCTGAAGTTCTTTAATATCGTCGGGAACAATCTCATTAAAATCTTCAACCAGCATTTTCGACATGCCAACCAGATGTTTGGCTTTATTGTTTGGATAGGAACAGCTTTTGATGTATTCAAACACTTCTTCGACCGAAGCTTGAGCCATTTCATATGCTGTGGGGAATCGTTCCAGAAGGGCAGGAGTAATCATATTAACTCTTTTG
This sequence comes from Bacteroidota bacterium, assembly GCA_020444275.1. Classification (GTDB taxonomy): domain Bacteria; phylum Bacteroidota; class Bacteroidia; order Bacteroidales; family UBA12077; genus UBA12077. The sequence continues at coordinate 548,831 of JAHLLG010000002.1, forward strand.
TCGGTGCATTGAGCACTTAGGATAACGGCAACAAGTAGTTCAAATGGAGTACCATAATCCAGTTCTGTTTCTGCAACCGGACGTTCTTTTTTGAAATAATTAATAATTTGCTCAAAGCGTTCTTTCTTTGTCATGATCTTTAAATTAGATCACCAAAAATAAGAAAACAAAATTAATTCAACGGAAGAGCGATATAAAAAGTACTGCCTTTATTTACTTCGGAACCAACCCAAATTTTTCCATCTATAATCTGTATTAACCCGTTAACAATGGTTAGGCCAAGGCCTGTTCCGCCTACTTTTATACTTATATCTTCATCACCCTGAGTAAATGGATTAAAAATTGCATCTATTTTTTCCTGAGGAATTCCTATACCAGTATCTTTAACATAAAAAACAACACTTGATTTATTTACTTTATAACCTAGTGTAATTGAACCTTTTTCGGTGTACAAAATTGCATTTTTTACAAGATGTAATAATATTTTAGATATGATATTTTTATCAGTGTACAGTTGAATATCCTCGTTTGTTTCTAAAGATAGTTTAATATTTTTTTTCGATGTATATACCGAATATTCCTGTGCAATATCCATTACATTTCCCAGTAGTTTTTTAACCTTAAAATTTGTTTTTACAACATGATATTGCTTGGTTGTTAAATGAGCTATATCTACCAGATTTTCAATTGTTGAAATAAGATCGTGAGTATTTTTATTAATCATGGTGTTGATCTGTTCCAGTTCCTGATCATTCAAATCTTTAGATCGAATCATTTCCGAAAATCCAACAATACCGTTTAACGGAGTTCTTATTTCGTGCGATATGGTTTTTAGAAATTTGCTCTTAAGCTCATCAGACTCTTCTGCTTTAATTTTAGAAAGTAGTAGTTCACGGTTTAATTTTTTTATTTGAAAAAGATAAACCAGGATGAACAATCCGACTATAAAAACCAAGCTGCCTATAATAATGATTAATTTGTTAATCGTTTCTTGTTTATCGAGTTTTAATTCATAAAGATCATTCTCACGTTCTTTTTCTATAAGCTGATGTTCTAATGATTTTACTTTATTGAGATCCTTAAAATTATATATCAGATTGTATGTTTGGTAAAACAGCAGGAAATTTTCATAGGCATCTTTAAAATTACCCTGTTTAGCACTAATTTCTGCTTTCAACTTGTAGGCATCGCTTAAAATCCCTTTTAACTGATATTTTGAAGCATTTTTTATGGTAGCTTCAAGATGAGATAATGCACGACTGTAATTTTTTGTGGTAAAGTAGTAATTTGAAACACTCATTAAGGTATTGGTAAGACCAATTTTATTGTTTGTTTCCTGATTTAAATCAGCAGCTTTAAATAAATAATATCGAGCAGAATCTAACATGTCTTTGTGCATAAGAATTTGAGCGATAGTTACGTATGAATTTGCGAGATTTGATTTCAAGCTGTGTTTAGCTTCCAGCTGAGTGCCTTTTTCAAAGTATTGTAATGCTTCGTCCAATTTATTTTGGTCATATAATAGTTTTCCAATATTTGCATAAACTACTCCTGCATATCCTTCATTATTTTGCTCTAAAGAAAGTTTTGCTGCAAGTTCAAAGTTTTTCTGAGCAAGTGCATATTCCATTAAATTTTGATAGCTCAAAGCCAGCAGATTGTAAGTTTTGTAATTACTTATAGAACTCTCATTATTTTCAACAATATCTTTAACTTTTAATGCATATTCGAGTGCAGGGCTATAGTTTCCTGTAATGCGCATTATATTAGATAGTTCCATGTAAGATTTTGCCTGGAGTTCTTCTTTTAGAGCCGGTGTTTTCAAACTTTCTTTATAATAAAAAATTGCACTGTCATTGTAATTTTTCAACTGCCAAATCTTGCCTAAATAAAAATTGCTATAATAGATAGCATTGAGATTAGCTGTTTGTTGAGATAATTGCAGTGTTTCCTTTGCCAGAAGAATAATACTATCATTTTCAAACACCAGGTTTTGTTGAATAATTTCTAAATTTCGATTAATATTTTGCAAATAAATGGAGTCACTGTGTGTGTAGTTAGTTGATGTATAACAAATTAAGGGATTAAGCAAAAGAAGACTTAAAATAACCATTAAATAAAAAAATCTAAGAATAGACAGCATACGCTCTTTCAATTTACAGGAAAATTAAGGTATTCAAATATAAAATCAAAAATAATGAATTGATTTTTTAAATTGCAAGTATATGAATAAATAACGTAATGAGAGCGTGCGAAGTGATGTTTAATTTATTCAACAGGAACAGTAAAATAGAATCTGCTTCCTTTTCCCGGTGCAGAATTTACACCTAATTCGCCATGTAATAAATGTATAAAGTGCGATACAATACTTAATCCTAACCCGTTGCCTCTTTGCTTTTCATTAATATCATCAGCTTTCTGGAATGAAGTGAAAATTATATCCAGCTTATCTTTTGGTATCCCTATTCCGGTGTCTTCTATAATAAATTTAACAGAAGAGTTCTCCTGAATAAAATCGATACTTATCTTTCCCGTATCGGTGAAAAATAATGCATTCTTAATTAACTGATAAAGTACTTTATGCAGAATATTTTTATCACATCTGATTTTAGGATCTAAAGAGGTAAGCTTTTCAATATGAATATCTTTTTTATGATATTCGGGCATTTCTTTGATAAGCGATATGGTATCATCAATAAGTTCTTGAACATTAAAAGTAGTGAAATTTGTTTGATATTGATTTGTTTCCAGATGAGCCGTGTCCACCATATTTTCAATGGTAGACATAAGCTCGTTACTGTTTTTTTGTACCAGGTAGTTGATCTCTTCACGCTCCGACTTTGGCAAATCTTCATCCAGAATCATTTCGGAAAATCCAAGAATTCCATTAAGAGGAGTTCGGATTTCGTGTGATATATTTCTTAAAAAATGACTTTTTAGTTTGTCTGATTCTTCTGCTTTTAATTGTGCAATTTTCAATTTCTTATTTATGGTCTCCAATTTTCTCTTTGATTTTATGGATTGGATATAAAGCACAATAAAAAGTAATGTGATAATTAATAATAGAGTAAAAATGATTAAGATTAGCCTGGTTTTTGTCTTCTGTTTGTCAAGCTCTAACTGTTGCAATTTGCTATTATTCTTCTCTACTTTTAAATCGAATTCGGCTCTTTTTAAATCCGACAGCTTATCAAAGCTGAACAATTCTTCGGTAATATTTAAATACTTTTTAAGATAGAGGTAAGAAGAATCTGGCTGATTAACCACATAATAAACATCAGATAGGTCTTTATATATATTTGCTAATGTCAGATTTTTTCCTCCTTGCAGTGCCAGTGTTTTTGATTTATTTAAACATGTTAGAGCATCATTGTACCGTTTTTGGTAGGCTCTGAGTTTTCCAAAAGCTTTATATGTTCTGCTAAAACCGATAATATCATCTGTTTTTGTATTATACTCAAGTGCTTTATTCAGAAACTCTTCTGTTTTTACTTCATTTTTAAGTTCAAGATAGATAAGTGCAATAGAAACATACGATCTGCCTGCATATAAAATATGACCGTACTTTTCTTCACCAACAACACCTTTAAGATAATATTCAAGTGCTTTTTCATATTCTTGTTGTTGCCAGTAAATTTTTCCAATATTGGTAAGTGTTGTGCTCGAAAATGCCAACTCGTTATGTTGAGTAGAGTTTTTATATGATCTATTAAAGAGTTCAAGTGCTTTGTTTACATCTCCAATATCTCTATATGCAAGTGCTAATACATCGTATAAATAGAACAGACGTTGTGTATAATTATTTTCAATATACTGCTCAATAACTGATGAGGTAAAGTTGATACATTCAAAATAATTACCTGTTTCCCAATATGTTTCTGCAATATATTCTGCATACCTTTTAAGGTAATTAAGATAATTCAACGATCGACTGTAATTCAAACCATTGGTATAGTACAATATAGCTGAATCGCCAATGGATTTCAAATCATAATATTTCGCAATTAAAAAATTTGTTTCTGCTAATCCTTTGGTATATTCAATTTCTGCTGATAATCTTTTAAGTTTTATTAAATCGTATAAAATAGAATCGGTGCTTAAAAAAGATTCCTTATTGTAAGCCTCTACAAGTTTATCGACATACTTTTTTTCTTCTTTGAATTTTGTAGTATCTGATTCGATTTCGTTATACATCGAATAAGATGATAAAAGAGTTGCGGTAAGTATTAAAAAGGTTATATACAATAAGTTCTGCTTCATATGTTGATTTAAATGAAACTACAAAGTTTAAAGTAAATAAATATCTGTGAATTATGTAATAATAAAATATAACTTTATCGCAAATTTTGATTAATTCATATATTTCATTCATAAATGATAAGTTATTTACAAGTAGAGAATTTAAAAAAGTCGTTTGGTGATCTTGTTCTTTTCGAGGGAATTACATTTGGTGTGGATCAGGATCAAAAGGTGGCGTTGGTGGCTAAAAACGGAACAGGAAAAACATCGCTGCTAAATATTATTGCAGGCAAAGATAGTCAGGATGAAGGGAAAATAACTTTTAGAAGAGATTTAAGAATCGGTTTTTTAGAACAAAATCCGGACTTAAATGCAGACAATTCAATAATTGATGAAGTTTTTCATTCTTCTGAAGATATTAAACAAGCCATAGTAGATTATAATAATGCAATTGCTGCTGACAACAAAGACCAACTGTCGAAAGCAATGGATAAGATGGATCATTTGCAAGCCTGGGATTTTGATGTTAAAGTAAAGCAGATATTATCCATTTTAAGAATAGATCAATACAATCAAAAAATTGGAACTCTTTCCGGAGGAGAGAAGAAACGTGTAGCACTAGCTTCGGTTTTAATCGACGAACCGGATTTATTATTGCTGGATGAACCAACAAACCATCTTGATCTGGATATGATCGAGTGGTTGGAGAATCACCTTAAGAATAAGCGATGTACTTTGCTTATGGTTACGCACGACCGTTTCTTTTTAGATCGCGTTTGTAATGAGATTATTGAGATGGATAATTCGCAGATTTTTACTTACAAAGGCAATTATACGTATTTTATAAAAAAGCGAGAAGAACGATTATTGGCCGAAGAGGCACAGGTAGAAAAAGCAAAAAATATTTTACGTAAGGAAGAGGATTGGATGCGTCGAATGCCTAAAGCGCGGAGCCATAAAGCAAAATACAGAATTGATAATTATTACCAACTAAAGGATGTAGCTTCCAGTGGCCGCACAGAGGATGAAATGCGTATCAATGTGCAATCATCACGTATGGGTAAAAAGGTTATTGAAATTGAAAACCTCAGTAAAAGTTTTGGTGAGCAAACCATTTTAAAAGATTTTAGTTACAAGTTTATTCGTGGCGAAAAGGTTGGAATTGTAGGTGATAATGGTACTGGAAAATCTACCTTCTTGAATTTGATAACGGAACGTATTCAGGCCGACTCTGGTTCTATAGATATTGGTAAAACCATTGTTTTTGGATATTACCGGCAGGAAGGTATACAGTTTAAGCCTGATCAACGAGTAATTGATGCTGTCCAGGAAATAAGCGAAGTGGTTACCCTGGGTGATGGACGACAGATGGGAGTAAAGGAATTTCTCAACTTTTTTCTTTTTCCTTTTGATATGCATTATACACCAATTGCTAAGCTCAGTGGTGGAGAAAAACGTCGGTTATATCTGGTAACAGTGCTTATGCGTAAACCAAACTTCTTAATTCTGGATGAGCCAACAAATGATTTGGATATTATGACTTTGGCTGTTCTTGAAGAATATTTAACAACATTTGATGGTTGTGTTATCGTTGTTTCGCACGATCGATTTTTTATGGATCAGGTGGTAGATCATCTATTTGTTTTTAGGGGAAATGGTGTGGTTAAAGATTTTCCTGGAAACTATTCTCAATATCGCGAATGGCTTACTCAAATTGAGAAACAGGAGAAAAGAGAGCAAAAATCAGTAAAGAGTGATGATCCAAAGCAAAAGGAGAAGAAACAGGATAAACCTAAAACAAAATTAACATTCAAAGAAAAAAGTGAGTTTGAGCAGTTGGAAAAGGATATTGCTGAACTGGAAAGTGAAAAGACTCAACTCGAAAGTGAAATTTCAAGTGGAACTTTATCTTCAGATGACTTGATATCAAAGTCAAACAGGGTAGGAGAAATTATGAAATTACTTGATGAGAAAGAGAACCGATGGTTGGAACTAAGCGAATTTGCTTAATATATAAATAAGTTTCAAAAAAGAAAGGCTTCAATTCGTTGATTAAAGCCTTTCTTTATTCATTATCTTGTTCTTAACTTATTTCATATAAACTACTTGTCCTGAAGATGCATTCTTACCATCCAATGTAAATCTATAAATATATGTCCCTGCGTCAATTTTAGTATCGCTAAGATCAGAAGCATTCCATATTGCTTTATAGCTGCCCGGTTGTTTATTTTCATTTACTAGCATGTTTACTAACTGACCTGCCATGTTGTATACGAAAAGCTGCACAAAGGCTGTTTCTTCTAAATTATATTCTATTATTAGTTCATCCTTAAATGGATTAGGATAAATAGTTAAATTATTTTCGGTACCGATTTGATTTAAACTGGTAGTAGATTCATATGTGGATTGTAAATCACCAATTTCGCTATAAATCAAATTATTGCTATTAAAAGTTGATGCATTAAATTGTAGGTTTGCAGAGCCAGCAGTAAGTGCCTTAAATTTTAATCTTATTAGTGTGTCTGATTTTACTAATGTTGTACTTCCTGTGTAATTGAGTTCAATTTCACCAGCCGTCGATTCATCAGTTATCGTTCCCGAAGCGGATAACGTGTTTGTCTTATCATAACCCATGTACTCGAAAACATCGTCACTATAGCTTGTTTGTAAAGAATAGTTAGTTATATCCTTACTTGATTTAATAAACGAAATTTGTACCGGATAATTAAATTCATTATTATGATCAACACTTTCATCTTCGGTTATTACGATAAAGCCATTATTTGCTGCCTGAAAATCATTTAAACTTCTCGGATGAATTGAATTGTGTCCAGCATTGATTCCAATAACTCCAGTTATTTGGCTAAATTCATAATCGTCAATAAGTGTGAAGTTTTCATCCATAAGATTATAAATACCGGTTCGTATGTCACACTCACCTGAGCTGTCATCAACCTTGATCATTCCATAACTATCAAAACCTTCAGTTACATTACAATTGTTAACTTGAATAAGCACACCTTCATACTCTTCATTTATAATGTTCGCTGTGTTAACTGGCTCAGGATTTGGGAGAGGATTACCTGAACTTATTACTTCAAATGAAGTTAAATCGGTTAGTTCTGTATAACCATTATATTCGGATACAGTTCCTGTAAGAAGAACACTATCGCCTATTTCTGGTGTATAGCTGTCGTCATAAACGAGAATACCATTCCATGCTCCACCTTGCGATGATGATATAAAGAAATTTCCTCCAAAATAATTTGTAGCAGTTACAATACCGCCAGTTGTAACCGATTGATCCGTTAGAGCAGAAGGATAAGAACCATCTCCAGCATCAGTAGTATATTGAATATCATATATTGATTTTATATCAATAGTTGATTCAATATCTCCAGTTTTAGAATACAATAAATTGTTGCTATTAATAATTGTTCCATTGAATTGAATATTTGCTAAACCTTCAGATAGTGCGGAAAATTTTACCTTAATTAGTGTATCTGTTTTTTCTAGCGAGGTTGTCCCGGAATACACCAACTCAATATTTCCTTCACTCGAATTATCAGAAATGGAGCCAACTGCCGAAACGGTATTTGATTTATCATATCCTTCGTAATGAAAAACATCTGAATTGTACTGAATTTTTAATGTATAATTGTTAATTTCTTTAACGGTTTGTATGATTGATAAATTAACCGGATAAGAAAATGCGAGATAATTATTTATACTTTTATTTTCTGTAAGAAGAATAAATCCATTACTTGATGCTTGAATATCTGCCAAGCTTCTAGGTAAAAATGCATTTGATCCGTAAAAGTATGCTATAATACCTCTAATACTTTCAAAATGATAATCTTCTAATAGAACAAAGCCATCGTTCATTAAACTATACATTCCATCACCTATAATGCAAGCACCACTTCCATCGTTTACAGAGAAATTTCCATACTCATCAAATCCAGTTGTGACTAAGCTATTATTTATTTGAGCATAAACTCCTTCATATTCTTCGTTATTTATCTGATTTGCATTAATCAAAGTTGCTTCTGGTAAATTATTTCCTGAGTTAATTACTTGAAGTGATGTTAAATTAACTAACTCTGTATATCCTTCATATTCTGAAACTTTACCACTTATTAAAACACTATCACCGATGCTTGGTGAATAATTGTCATCATAAACTAATATTCCGTTCCATGCTCCTCCAACAGAAGATGATATGAAGAAATTCCCACCTAAATAATTGGTTGCAGTAACAATACCACCTGTAGTTACATTTTGGTTGTTAAGTTCAGATGGATATGTTCCATCTCCAGCATTTGTTGTATACTGAATTTCATAAATAGACGTTATATTACTTTCTGTTTTTTTCAGCACGGTAGTAATTATCTGACCATTCGCAGGTAAAGAAACTTCAACATAACAAACTGCGGTAGATCCATTATCCTTTATCTGCCTTAATCTACCATTTGTAATCTCATAACCAAATTCACTTGTTGGCATTGTAAATTTAACTAATCCATGATCAAAACTTAAACTATGATTATTCTGAATTGTTGCAGAAACCATATCCTCAGTTCCATCGTTGGTATTGTTATATGATATTGTTAGCAAGTCAGAACTACCTGAATGTGTCGAAACCGAACCTTCGGCTTGCAGACTTCCATTATTAACACGAATAACACGATATCTTCTGTTATTGTCGCAGACACTTGCAGTAGAAATATCATAGGGATGAGCACTGTCATCAGAGTCCAAATGTGTATGTCCCCACAATGCCATATCAACACCAAGTGCAGAAAGATCTATTTCATTCTTAAAATCATAATGATAAAATAAGACTTTAGTTTTATCACCGGCAGCTGCCAGATCCTGATTTAACCAGGTTAGCTGCTCCGATGTAAAGCTGTACTGTCCATATACATCATACATGTAGCTGTCATAATTATCGTATGCTTCAAGTCCAGTAAAATGAACATTACCATAATCAAAACTATAATCATGACTTTGATATGTGGATTCCGTTGGTGGAACTTCTCTTTGTCGCCAACCAAAAAATCGCCACCATTCGTTACGCGCTGTACCTTGCTCCGGAGGGGTTTCATCCCAACCTCCCAGGTCATGATTTCCTGGAACGATATATACAGGAACCTCTAATTCTTCAAGTAATTGAACAGTTAACGTGTGATTTCTTAAACATTCAAAATCTTCAAGTTCTCCTTCATTAATTAAATCACCTGTTAATAACACAAATTCAGGGTTCAATAAATTAATATCCTTAATAACCTCGTAAAAGTCGTCCATTTCTGTTTGATCAGTAGCATAACCGCTTTCACCATAGAATGTATGTCCCAGCAGATGAATATCAGTAATATGTATAAAGTAATAATCTGTTTTGAACTGATCGATTACCTTCACTGAGTTTGTAACCGTATCAACCAGGCCTCCGGAAGCACTAACCCTCATATCGTATAATTCGTATAGGTCAACTGAAGGAATTGTTGTTGTTAATGTCCATTTATCCAAACCGCTATCATAATTGGCCTGATTAACAGGTAATGATACTGAAATATCATCATAAAAAATCTCTATGGCCCAATCAATTGTGGTTTCGGGAGCAAAACATTCAATATCCATTTGTTGTCCGGGTAGAACAATGGATGGAATATTTAGCAAAGGTCTTTGAACTATGGTAAGTGTATCTCCGATTGGAATATCGCACGGATCGGATCCATAAGCTAAATCTCCAGCCGATAAATAGTTCACAGTTGAACCATTAATTGTTGGTGAGTTAAACTGGAGGTTGGCATCACCTTCGGATATAGCGGAAAATTCCAAATTAACTAAAGTGGCAACATTATTGCAGCTTATGTTACCGGTAAAATTCAGTTCTATATTTCCTGCTGTTGAAGCATCGGTAATTGTGCCTGATTCTGAGAGTGTACCTGTTTTAGTAAATCCCTGAAACTGAAATTTGGTGTTATCGTACTGTAACTTTAGCGAGTATGAAGTAATTGTATTCGTTCGATTTAAAATTCCTATGGTTACAGGATATGAAAAAGTTTCTGTTGTTAGTACAAATTTATCATCTATTCCTAAAACAAATGCATCGGCAGCAGAAACGAAATCGTCAATGCTTCTTGGATGTACTTTTCCTTCCCAATCATTAATGCCTACTAAGCCAATAATTTTTTCAAAAGGATAATTATATACTAAAGGAAAGTCGGAATCGGTTAAACTGTAAAAACCAGTTGAAACATCGCACTCACCACTGCCATCATCAATTTTTAAGTTTCCTGTAGCATCCGGGGCAGCACTGATATGGCAGTTATTTAACTCAACCAAAACACCTTCATTAGATTCCCAATCCACTTGATCTGTTGTTATTTGTGTAGTTGGTGGTAAGGTATTTCCAGTACTAATTGTTGAATAGGATGTTAAATTTTTTATTTCTGTATACCCCTGATACTCATAGACCGTTCCTGTTATATAAATGCTATCGCCGATACTTGGAGAATAGTTATTGTCATATATAAAAACTCCACTCCAAGGTCCTCCTGGAGATGATTCAATAAAGTACTGACCCGACATATAATCAATGGCTGTAACAATACCTCCCGTATTTACCGATTGCCCGTTGTAAGGAGATGGATACGACCATCCATCTGGTCCTAAATCAGTTGTATACTGAATATCATAAATGCTTACTTGAGAAAAAAGAAGAGTTGGTGCTAATAAAATGAAGAGTAGAAATGGTTTTTTCATAATTTTTTATTTACAAAATAATACGGGTAAAGATAACATTAAGTTATATTTATGCATTGCATTCTATTGCATACAAAATAATTTCCTGCTCGTATGTTGAAAAATAGACGAAAAGTCTTTCAATTTAATACAGACTATTAAAATATTCTAAACCACTTAGTATGTAAGCAAAATGAATTATAAACTATTTTTTGATATACAGCAATTAATGGTACACTCAATTCTCGATAAATAATTTTGTTCGTCTGTCAATATTCTGTAATTTCATTACCTAAATTTTAAGATATGAATTCATTCGGAAAATTATTTAGAGTTAATATATATGGTGAGTCACATGGAAACCAGGTAGGTGTTCTGATTGATGGATGTCCTGCGGGTTTAAGCATCTCAGAAGAAGATTTTACAGAAGATTTATTACGACGAAAAAGTGGTGCAAAGGGAACAACTCCGCGAATTGAAGATGATAAACCATTCTTAGCATCGGGAGTTTTTAATGGTTTTACTACTGGAGCTCCAATATTGATTTCATTTTATAACAAAAATGCACAATCGAAAGATTATAAGGATTTGTTTCGTTTACCACGCCCCGGACACGCTGATTTTACAGCAAAGATGAAATTCGGTGGTTTTAATGATTATCGTGGCGGAGGACATTTTTCAGGTCGTTTAACACTTGGATTGGTTGCAGCAGGAGTAATTGCTAAAAAACTTATCCATCAGATACAGATTAAAGCACACTTAATTGAAGCAGGAGGAGAAACAGATATTGAGAAAGCCATTGATCAAGCAATAAATAATGAAGATTCTATTGGAGGAATTGTTGAATGCAGTGCTGAAAACTTATCGGTTGGATTAGGCGAACCATTTTTTGATTCACTGGAGTCGTTGCTAAGTCATGCAGTGTTTTCAATTCCTGCAATAAAAGGAATTGAATTTGGTTCAGGGTTTAAAGCAGCCAGCATGTTTGGTAGCGAGCATAATGATCCTATTGTTGATTCAACCGGTCGTACCATAACCAATTATGCAGGAGGAATAAACGGTGGAATAAGTAATGGAAACCCACTAATTTTTAGAGTGGCAGTAAAACCAACTTCAAGTATTTCCAAAGAGCAACAAACGGTAAACTTAAATTCAGGAGAAACAGAAAAGCTAACTGTTCAAGGTCGTCATGATGCCTGCATAGCATTGAGAGTTCCTGTAGTTCTGGAAGCGGTAACTGCAATTGTTTTAACCGATTTAATGTTGTTGGAAGGTAATATTCCACGTGTGATAAACGAAAATTCCAGTCGTTAATCTTTCAATTCTTAACTTCAATGAGAAAATCGATAATAATTGTATTAATCAGTTTTATAACAACTGTTTTATTAGTTAACCTGTTTGTTGAGGCACCGCAATTTGATAATCCAAAAGATCAGCTTGATTATGCGATCAAAGAAAAGAAAAACGAACGCCTGGATATTATTTACTTAGATATTTTAACTACCGATTCTTTGACAGTCGATTATCATTATGGTTTTATAACAAATTACTATTTAACTGCTCCTGCTTACAGAGTAATTGATGAAAAAAACGTAACAGGTATTTACTGGGATTATATTGATAGCTCTGATGAATTAGCGAATGATATTGGTTTTTATGGATTAGGACTTATCTCGTCTATCAAAAGTGATTTCAATAATGCATTTCTATATTTAAGTCAGGTAGAGAACCAATCGTTGAAATATTTGAATAATACATTAGGTAGAGTGTACTGGAGAATTAATGATTTTGAAAATGCAGAAAAATATTTTTTAAAAGCGATTCAAGTTCAGGGTAATTTAGAAGGAGCCTATTCTAATCTCGTTCAATTATATACAGATCAGCAACGATTCGATGAATTATATGAGCTTGCAAAAGATAAAGAAGCCAAAGAGTTCTTTCCATTTCATTTAAAACGATATCTATTTCTAAAACAATTCAATTTGTTCAGATATTTTGAGTCAGTGTTTTCAAATACCTATCAGAATTTGACTTTAATAGGCTTTTTTGGAGCTTTGTTGATAACACTGTGTTGGTTGTTCTTTCTTAGGCGTATTGATATTTATGAGCCGGAAAAATGGAAATATATAGCATTAACATTTATACTCGGAATACTCTTTTCAGAAATCACCTTCTTTTTATCCGACCTGAATACCATATATTTTGGATTTAGTTTAAACGGTAAAATTTGGAATGATTTATTATACTCAATAATTGGAATTGGCTTTATTGAGGAGTTGGTTAAAATTGTTCCTGTAATCTTAATATTAAAATTTACTAAGGCAATTAACGAACCGGTAGATTATATTATTTATGGATCCATATCTGCCTTGGGATTTGCTTTTGCCGAAAACCTGCTCTATTTCAATAATTATGGACCACAAATTATTACCGGTAGGGCATTAACAGCGGTAGTGTTTCATATGTTTTTAACTTCATTAGCTGCATATGGTTTAATGTTAAATAAATACAAATCAGGAAAGTTAATTAGAGGTAATTTTATATTATTTTTTATGTTGGCAGCAATCATCCACGGTTTATATGACTTCTGGTTAATTAATCCTATGGTTGTAAGGTTTTCTCTGCTTTCAATGGTGATACTGGTTTTTTGTTTTGCGGTTTTTAATACCTTAATAACCAATGCACTTAATAATTCAGAATTTTATGATGAAGAGATTCACTTAAACCGAAAAAAGCTTCAAAATTATCTCGTTTACTCTCTAACGTTAGTTTTGATGTTTCAATATCTGATTATCTCATTTAAACATGGTCATGAGGAGGGATGGTTTAGCTTAAAAGGATCCATAATTTCTGGTGGTTACTTAATTGTATTTATTTCTGCAAATCTTGGAGCCATTGATATAAAGCATTTTAAGTGGTGGCCTTTACGAATAAGGTTTCCAAAGTTTACATTAAAGCTCGACTTTAATCCGGATGATGTTATCAATAAAAAAATCAATTTACAAGCAATCTCAAAAAAAAGAGATATCAGAAGAATTTTGCCTAATAGTGGAACGATCATTAAGCGAGAAACAATTACTGAAACAGATAATTGGTATCTTGTAGACTTGGAGCATAAAAAGGAAATCTTAGATTTTTGCGGATCACATCTTCTGATTAAGGCCAAAAATCCAAAAAAACCAATTGGTTTAAATAAAACTACAGAAGTGGCTGTTTTTGTTTTTCTTAGTGATGATAAAATATTCTCAGAGCAAAAATTACGAGAAGATTTACTGTTTAAAGGTTGGGCTCAAATAAATATTACTGTTTAAAAACGCTTTTCAAAAGAATCCCATCGCTTTTCAAATAAGTGTTTACGTTTATCAATTCTTGTGGAATTTAATATAGAATATCCTTAAATTTCTTTATTTAAGAACGTTATTATCGTATAATAAACACTTAGCCATTATGAAAAAGTATCTATTTCTTATTATCATCACATTTGTTGGTTTACAAATGAATGGACAAGTTCCTACTAAATTTAACTACCAGGGAGTACTTCGAAACTCATCTGGTGATTTAGTAACGAATTCAGATATTACAATCCGTATGAGTATACTAGAAGGCAGTTCTTCTGCCAGCTCAAGCTATAGTGAGAATCACGATATTTCAACCAATAGTTATGGCCAGTTTGCTATTATAATAGGCAATGGAACTAATAAAACAGGTTCAATATCTTCAATTGATTGGTCTGCAGGGCAAGTATATTTAAAAACAGAGATTGATGAATCCGGTGGTAATGCATTTACAGAACTTTCTACAGTGATGTTAATAACTGTTCCATATGCATTATATGCAAACGATGTAGCAAACAAAGATGATGCAGATGCAAACCCTACGAATGAAATACAGCAATTATCCTTTAAGAATGATTCCGTATTTATTTCAGGTGGCAATGGCATTAACCTACCATACGACAGCAGTAATTGGGTAATTAATGGAAATACAATGTATTACAACGGTGGAAATGTTGGGATAGGTTCTACAGCTCCGTTGAGTAACCTGGAGGTAAAATCGAATAGTGCAGGAGCTAATGCATTATTCCAGGTTATTAATGCAAATAACGACACGGTTTTTGCTGTTTATCCTGATGGAGTTAAAATATTTGTTGATCAAGGCGCCAAAGGAAAAGTGGGAGGATTTGCTATTAGCGGACGCAGTCCGAATAAAGGCCCTGATGTCGATATATTAAAAGTAACCGTTGATAGCACCAGGATATATGTTAGTGATACAGCATCAGCCAAGGGAAAGGTAGGAGGATTTGCCATAAGCGGCCGATCACCAAACAAGGGATCTGGTAACGAATATTTAGTTATTACTCCGGATAGTACACGAATTTATGTCAACGATTCTTCAGCAACCAAAGGTAAAGTAGGTGGCTTTGCCATTAGTGGTCGAAGCCCGAATAAAGGAGGCGTAAATGATTATTTCCAGGTGACCAGAGATAGTACTCGAGTTTATATAACTGAATCAGGTGCAAAGGGAAAAGTAGGAGGTTTTGCTATTAGTGGACGCAGCCCAAATAAAGGATCCGGTTATGAGTTCATGAGAGTTACTTCCGATAGTACCAGAATATTTACAAAAGACACTATAAGTGGATTTGGAGTAGGAAATTTGAGCACTGGTGCTAGCGAAAGTTATTTGAAATTAACTCCTAATAACTATTTAATAGGACATAATAGTGGTAAAAGTATAACTTCCGGACTATTTAATTCATTTATGGGATATGAAGCAGGATTCTCAACAGATACCGGTAAAAACAATATATTCATTGGATATAGAGCTGGTTTTATCAATGAAGGTGGTAAAAGCAATTTATTTATAGGAAATATGAGTGGTTATTCGAATATCTGGGGTAGATCAAATGTTTATTTAGGCTACAAAGCAGGATATGGTAATACAGGAGGAAGTTTTAATACCTATTTGGGATTTGAAAGTGCAGCAGATGGTACAAATGGAAGTTATAATACATTTATTGGTTATCAAACGGGGAAACTAAATAGAGGAACAGATAATGTATTTATGGGATATCTGGCAGGAAGTAATAGTGAAACAGGAAGCTCCAATGTGTTTATTGGTAATAGTTCAGGATTAGTTACTTCCGGAATTTATAATGTATTTATAGGGCACCAAACAGGCTTAAATAATACCACGGGAAATGCAAATGTTTTTATGGGATTTCAAAGTGGAGAATCTAATACAATTGGTATTAGTAATGTATTTATTGGTAATCGAAGTGGTAGAAACAATACGATGGGGCGATTTAATGTATTTATGGGTAGAGATGCAGGTGTCGATAATGTAGATGGTGAATCTAATGTTTTTATTGGGGATTTTAGTGGTTCCGGAAACATTTCCGGTATTATGAATACCTATTTGGGTATTGCAAGTGGAAGATATGCTACTGGTTCAAGTAATATTTTTATTGGCCCCGATGCAGGATCGAGTGGATTAGTTGTGGGTGATACAAATATATTTATTGGGAATGCTGCAGGAAATCGTGCAACTGGCTCACATAATATATTTATTGGTGATAATGCAGGTAGATGGAATGAAGGATCCAATAATATCATTATCGGAAAGCGTAATTCTTCCTTAGCCGGTACTAATAATATATTAAGTATTACAGATTTAATCTATGGTGAAATGGATAATGAGTTTTTACTATTCGATGCAGATGTTCGTGTAACTGGCTTGCTTTCAATTGGTTATAATGCAACGAATTCTAATGGTTCTATCCGCTGGACTGGTTCAGATTTAGAGGGTAGGGTTAATGATACTTGGGTTTCACTTACAAGTAAAAATTATTTAAGACCTATTGATCAGGATCCATGGTGGGCTTTATATGTAAATGAGGATGGAAGAATTGGTCTAAATACAGCAACACCGCAAGATTGGTTACATATTTGGTCAACATCTTCAAGTTATAGAGGTATAAAAGTAAGCAACGCAAATCCCCATTTGGTTTTGGATGATATAACTATCAGTGCTGATGATTATGAGCTTTCTGTAAATAGTAATGCGTTTTATATTAATCATGATTCTAATGATGATGGTACATTTGAAAGTAATCGATTTTATATTAATTCATCAGGTCGTATTTATGCAGGGGGTAATATGGGTATTAATACTACGCCTGGAACGAATGCATTACATGTTAATGGAAGTACCTACTTAGCTGGAACCACAAATATTGCAGGGGTAACAGGAATTAATAAATCTGCAACCAGTCTTTATGGATTATATGTGGGAGGAGGTAGTTCGTGTGCCCTGGCAGTAGATGGTTATACTTATTTAGAAAATATTGGAGTGAATACTTCACCTGCTTCTACATTATCAATAAATGTACAGGGAAATTCGGCATTTTATGGAAATGTTGGAATTATGGACTCTCCAAATTCTAATTATGGGTTGTGTTTGGGAGCAGGAACGACACACGCATTATATGCAAAAGGAAATGTTCACTCAAATGGAAATGTTACTTTATATGGATCCGTTGGAATAGGAACAACAAGTCCGGCCGAGAAATTACATGTTGTAGGTGATATTCGCTTAAATGGAGGTGGTGATATTGCTTTTGCCGATGATAATACAAGAATTTATGAAAGTAGTGATGATTTGTTTTTCACTGCCGATGATGATATTTATCTTAGCCCCGACGATGATATTTATATTAATGGTGATGGTGGTGCAAGCTGGGTTAGATTTGATAATGGAGGGAAAAGATTAGGTATTGGAACTACTTCTCCTGATTATTTAGTGGATATCTATGATAATACCAGTAAGCTATTTGCTGTAAATATATTTAAAGATTATAACAGTAGTTCATATGGTGGAATAGGAGTGCAAGCGGGGAGTGATGGTGGATCAGGAACGAACCTAATGGTCGCTTGTTATAATGGAGCAGGAGCATATAAAGGAGGTTTAGCAATTATTAACAATAATTATGCATCATTGGTTTCACCTTCAGATAGAAGACTGAAAATGAATATTGAAGAAACTGATTTAGAGAGCTTAAAAATAATTAATGATTTAAGAGTTGTTGACTTTGAGTATAAAGATAGTCCTGGAATAGAAAGATTAGGATTTATTGCACAAGAAGTGGAAGATGTTTATCCTCGGATGGTATCATACAATGAAATACAGGATATTTATGAAATTAATCAAATGGAATTAATACCTGTGCTTACCAAGGCAGTCCAGGAACAAGATGAAAAGATAACAAAGCTTGAAAAAGATATTCAAAATTTATCAGAAATTATAAAAGAGCAAGCCAATAGAAATGAGGAACTCGAAAAACGACTAGCAGAAATAGAAAAAATCTTAGAGTCGAACTAATTTTAGATTGAATGTAAATTATAATTGAACTATCAAAAGCTCCTTACAAAAATTTTACTTGTAAGGAGTTTTTTTATAACTTGTTTTATTCGAAAAAATACAACAGCCATGAAAAAAATCATTACAGCCATTTTCCTTTTCGCTTTGGGAACTCAGATTGTAAAAAGCCAGGTACCTGAAAAATTTAATTATCAGGGAGTACTGAGAAACGCATCCAATGAATTAATCACTAATACTAATATTGGTCTTCAGGTTAGCTTATATGAAGGCAGCTCATCCGAAACAGCAGTATATGTTGAAACACATGAAACACAAACGAATAGTTATGGACAGTTTAGTGTTCAGGTTGCTACAGGAACCACAACAGATGATTTTTCTGCTATTGATTGGTCTTCCGGTCAGGTTTATCTTAAAGTTTCTGTTGACGAAACCGGAGGATCAGATTATACAGATTTACCCAAAGTGCAACTTATAGCAGTTCCATATGCATTATATGCGAACGATGTAGCAAACAAAGATGATGCAGATGCTGATCCAAACAATGAAATTCAGCAGTTATCCTTTAAAAACGATTCAGTATTTATTAGTGATGGAAATGGTATTAAGATGCCATACGATAGCAGTAATTGGGTAATTGAAGGTAATACCATGTATTACAATGGAGGCAACGTAGGTATTGGGTCTTCAACTCCGTTGAGCAATTTGGAAGTAAAATCGAATACAGCAGGGAGCGCTGCACTGTTTCAGGTTATCAATGCCAATAACGATACCGTATTTGCAGTTTATCCTGATGGAGTAAAGATATTTGTTGATCAAAGTGCAAAAGGAAAAGTAGGAGGTTTTGCCATCAGCGGACGTAGCCCAAATAAAGGTCCGGATGTCGATATATTAAAAGTAACGCTTGATAGTACACGCATATATGTAAGTGATACGATAAGTTCCAAAGGTAAAGTAGGAGGTTTTGCAGTAAGTGGTCGATCACCAAACAAAGGTTTAGGTAATGAATATTTGGTGATAACTCCCGACAGTACCAGAGTTTATGTTAACGATACTTCGGAAACAAAGGGCAAAGTTGGTGGATTTGCAGTGAGTGGTCGATCACCAAACAAAGGAGTGGCTAATGATTATATGCGAATTACAAAAGATAGTACGCGCATTTATGTAACAGAAAGTACAGGCAAAGGTAAAGTAGGTGGCTTTGCAATAAGTGGTCGCAGTCCGAATAAAGGCCTTATAGGAGATTATTTTAACGTGTCGGGAAATGAAAGTGCAGAGGTTGTAAATAATGAATCGAGAGTAATGTGGTATCCTAAGAAAGCAGCATTATTAGCCGGAGAGGTGCATGTTGGTTCTTCAGATAGTGTTGGTACTAATTCAACTGCAATTGGATATCGCAATATTGCTATGGGAGATTATTCACAAGCAATGGGATACAATGCAAAAGCATTTGGCAGTAATTCAACAGCATTTGGTAATAACGCAAGTGTTGATAGTTCTAATGCTTATGCTTTCGGAAATAATACATATGCCGGAGGAAATAACTCATATGCAATTGGTAATGCAGCAAATGTAACAGGTGAAGGATCTTATGCAGTAGGAAGTGGTGCACAGGCTACAGGTGATTACAGTTTTGCAATAGGTTCAGACGGTATTGACTCTTCGGGAGTTGCAACAAACGCAACAAAAGCAATTGGGGATTATTCCTATGCTTTTGGATTAGGCTCAAGTGCAACAGGACAAGGAGCCTTTGCGATTGGTGCAAGCAATATTGCGGCAGGTAATTATTCATTAGCCATGGGATATAAAACTAATGCAGAAAGTTATTATTCCACAACCTTAGGAGCCTATACAACTGCTTCAAATTATGGTGCTCTTGCCACAGGATATCATACTACAGCTTCAGGTCAACAATCTACCTCATTGGGAATATACACAGAAGCTAGCGGACCTTATGCAATAGCAATGGGGTGGGGATCAACTGCTACTAAAAGTGCTTCGTTTGCAATGGGTTATTTTTGTACAGCAAGTGGAATGCGATCTGTTGCATTAGGAAGTGAAACAGAAGCCAGCAATATTGGAGCAACAGCATTAGGTGTTGCAACACTTGCAAGTGGAGCATATTCTTTAGCATCCGGATCATCGACACTGGCAGGTGAGTTTACTTCAACTGCAATGGGATTTTTCACCAAGGCCACTGGACAGGCATCAACTGCTTTAGGAAGGTATTCGGAGGCAACAAATCAGGGTTCATTAGCTTCAGGAGGATACACCAAAGCTAATGGTTCTCATTCTACCGCTATGGGGTATAAAATTCAGGTTGATGGTGTTTATTCTTTCGGAATTGGACTAATGAATTTTTCAACAGTTCCTGTGGTTACTCAAGATAATACAATGGCTATAATGGGTGGAGATGTTGGAATTGGTACTGTTTCACCATCAGACAAATTGGAGGTGGCCGGAAATATTAGAGTTGCTGGTGGTAGTTTCATAGATGATGGAGCTGTATTATCGGATTTTGTTTTCGAACCCGATTACAAACTTGAGAGCATCGAAGAGCATGCAAAATTTATGTGGGAAAATAAGCATTTGCCTGCCTTAGCAAGTGAGAAAGAAATAAAAGAAGCGGGAGGATATGATATTGTAGAACGACGCGAACAAATACTTGAAGAACTTGAAAAGGCACATATCTATATCGATCAGTTAAATAACGAGATCAAGAATATAAAATCTGAAAACGAAACACTAAAAAAGAAAATTGATGAGATCATGAGTCTGATAACTAAATAGGAATAAAGTAGTTATATGGTCGATAACAGTTAGTTATATTTTTTATCTTCATGGTGATATTAACCAAGCTATAACATCATGAAGAAAGTTATATTTTTTGTATTCGTTATTTGTTCTATTAAAATGACGGTTGCACAGTCACCAGGTTATTTTAATTACCAAACTGTAATTAGAGATGGTAATGGTGAACTAATTAGCAACCAGGAGGTGAGTTTTAGGATTTCAATAATTGCAGGAAGTGCAACCTCTGATCCTATATACACCGAAAATCATGCCGTTCAAACGAATGAGTTTGGCGTGTGCAATCTTAAAATTGGTAACGGCACTAACCCAACAGCAAATTTTAATCTAATTGATTGGAGTGTTGGTAATTATTATCTAAAAACTGAACTTGACAAAGATGATGGCTCAGGTTTTTATAATCTTGGTACAATTCAATTATTATCAGTTCCATTTTCAATGCATTCTAATACAGCTAGTTTGGCTAAGGTAATTGATAATGATGTGCTTTACTTTTCAGATTCTGATACACTTTTTGCTGTAAGAGACCGAGAAGGAAATATTGTTTTTGCAGTATTTCCCGACGGTGCAGAACTGTATGTGAATGAAACTGTGAAAGGCAAAGTAGGTGGTTTTGCAATTAGTGGCCGGTCTCCTAATAAAGGCATTGATGAGGATTATTTTGTCGTTACCGCAGACAGCACAAGGGTATATGTAAACCAGGATCAAACCAAAGGTAAAGTTGGTGGTTTTGCAATTAGCGGAAGGTCGCCTAATAAAGAAACCATTAGCAATTTTATGGATTTAACTCCTGAAAATTACTTTATTGGGCATGGAAGTGGAACCAATAATACGCTTGGATTATATAATTCATTTTTAGGATATGAAGCAGGTTTAAAAAATACAGAAGGTGAAAAAAATGTTTTTATTGGATATATTTCAGGAAAACAAAATACTACAGGCGATTTAAATACTTTTGTTGGCGACGAAACGGGCACTAACAATACTTCTGGTTATAAGAATGTTTTTCTGGGAACATATAGTGGTTTTAGCAATACTGAAGGATTTGCAAATGTATTTTTAGGCACTACTGCCGGACCATACAATACTACAGGAAACCGAAATATTTTTATCGGACAGGCCAGTGGTTGGAATAATGATACTGCTGACTACAATATTTTTATTGGAAATCAAAGTGGAGTAAGTAATCAGGGTGGTGAGTTTAATGTGTTTCTGGGTACTAATTCCGGTCATGAAAACTATGTAGGCGATCATAATGTATATATTGGTGAGCAAACAGGTTATTCCAATATATTTGGTTCAGAAAACACATACATTGGACACAACGCAGGTAATCAGGGAGACAATGGGAATAACAATGTTTTTCTGGGAAGTCATTCGGGTTACATGAATACAGGGGATAATAACGTTTTCATTGGGTATAACGCAGGTTATTCGGAAACAGGATCAAATAAACTATACATTGCTAATTCAGAAACAACAACACCTTTAATTGGTGGTGATTTTACAACTAATACTCTTAATATCAATAATATTGTAAACTTAGGAAGTATAACTGATTATCCAACATCACCACAGGAAGGAGATATTATTAGATTAAAAGATCATACAACTGATCAAGATGGTTTATATATTTATAATGGATCGACGTGGGAAACTATCATTTCATGGCCTTAAAAAATCATTTTATTTTATAAAAGCTATCTTGTTAATAGATGGCTTTTTTTATGCCTATCCGTTAGAATATTTGCATAACACCTTACCTGAAACATATGTGCAATTAATCGAAACATATCTATTAAACTTCCCAGTGTATTGTATTTAGTTTTGTAACGTTAAGTATTTCTGATTTATGAAACCTAAACAATAAAGCCATGAAATGTAGATTCCAATTTTTAGTTATTATTTTTTTTATAGTAAGTAGTTCAATTGCCCAGGTTCCAGCCGGATTTAATTACCAGGGAGTATTGCGTAATTCATCAGGTGAGCTTATACAAAATACCGAGGTAAACTTGAGAATTTCCATTATTCAAGGTAGCATTACAGGTGATGCTATCTATACTGAAACGCACTTAGTAACAACTCATAATTCAGGAGGATTTACTTTGCAAGTAGGAGATGGTAGTCCTGAAATAGGAACCTTTTCTGCTATCGATTGGTCCGCCGGACCATATTATATTGAAACAGAATTGGACGAAAATGGTGGAACATCCTACACATCTTTAGGTACAGTGCCTCTATTAGCAGTTCCTTATGCAATGTTCGCTACTGATGTTGCCAACAAAGACGATGCAGATGCAGATTCTCAAAATGAGATCCAGGATTTGGATTTAACCAATAATATTTTATCCATAACTAAAAAATCATCTCCAACTCATATTGATCTCGCACCTTTTCAAGGTAATAATACCGATGAACAAGTACTTGATTTATCCGGAACAACACTAAGTATATCAGGAGGAAATAATGTTGATTTAAGTGCACTTCAGGATGGCGTTGATGATGCTGATAATGACCCTGCCAATGAAATACAACTCTTAAAACTTAGAGGAGATACGCTTGAACTTAGCAAAGGAAATGAAATTATTTTACCAGATACTTCTCAGTGGAGTTTAAATGGGAATAAATTATATTACAATGCAGGTAATGTTGGGGTAGGATCAACAAATCCTGTTAGTAAACTAGAGGTTAAGTCAACGGCAGTTTCAGGAGCTCTTTTTCAGGTTATCAATGCCAATAACGATACAGTATTTGCAGTTTATCCTGATGGAGTTAAGGTTTTTGTTAACCCTGATGCAAAAGGAAAAGTAGGAGGTTTTGCTATTAGCGGCAGATCGCCAAATAAAGCAGGAAGTATCGATTATATGAAAGTAACACAAGATAGCACACGCATTTATGTGAATCAACCGGCTAAGGGAAAAGTTGGTGGATTTGCTATTAGTGGTCGTAGTCCTAATAAAAGTATATTGCAAGATTATTTTATAATAAATGAGGATAGTACGCGATTTTATGTTAAAGATACTACCTCTACAAAAGGAAAAGTAGGAGGCTTTGCCATTAGTGGTCGATCTCCGAATAAAGGTACCGAAAGGCCATTCTTGAATATGGATCGATATAACTATTTTATCGGTCACGAAAGTGGAACAAAAAATAATGGCGGTTGGCATAACTCATTTTTAGGGTATCAAGCAGGTTATAACAACATAACTGGTGGTAGTAACGTGTTTCTTGGTTATAAAACCGGTTATGGAAATGAAAGTGGTCAAAATAATAATTATATTGGCTATGAAGTAGGACTGATAAGTCAGGAAGGAAACTATAACAATGTGATTGGTTACAGAGCAATGCTCAACGATCCTGATCCTAATTATAATGTAATTATTGGAGCTGAAGCGGCTCGTTATGCAGAACATAACTTTGAAAATATTATTATTGGCCCAATGGCAGCAAGAAATACAAAAATGAATGGTTCGAGTATTGTTATGGGATCAAGTACTGCTCAATTAGTTGATTATTTGAATCATTCTATTATTTTGGGAAACAATGCTGCTGCGTTTTCGGATACATCTGAAAAAGATATTTTTATAGGAGAACATGCCGGAGGTAATCTTAAACATTCGTATATGAACGTTTTTATTGGACATAGCACAGGTAGAAATATGACTGAAGGCCAGTTTAATGTTATGATCGGTGGATATAATGCATATCATTACGAGGATAATAAGGGAAGTTTTAATACAATTATGGGATATCAGGCTGGTAATAAATGTAATGGTGATGGCAACGTTTTTATTGGTTATAAGGCCGGTTATATGGAAACAGGATCTAATAAACTGTATATTTCTAATTCAACAACAAGTAATCCATTAATTAAGGGAGATTTTTCAACAGGTAAAACCACATTAAATAATGTTCTAAATTTAAAAGGTGTTACAGAATATGGTGCTTCTCCCTCCGAAGGTGATATTATTCGACTTAATGGGCATGCAACCGATCCCGATGGACTTTACATATATACAGGATCTGACTGGCAAGCAATAACAACCTGGTAAATTATAATGAGATTTTTTGATAAGGATTGGTTTCAACAACCGATCCTTTTTTTTTATTATGTTTAAGGAGTTGAAATATTCATTATCTTACAAAATTAAATCTTAAAGTTATGCACTATGAAAAAAGTATTATTAATCAGTTTACTTTCACTTGTTTCGGTTTATATCTATTCTCAAGCTCCAGGTTATTTTAATTATCAAGCAGTAATTAAAAATACTAACAGGGAACTTATTTCAAATCAGGATGTTAAATTTAAAATATCCATAATTCCAGGATCCATTTCAGGAACTGCAATCTATAGTGAAATTCATGATGTAACATCCAATGATGCTGGATTATGTAATTTACAGATTGGTAACGGAAACAGCCCAAGTTCTGACTTTTCCTTAATTAATTGGGCCATGAGCACATATTTTTTAAAAGTAGAATTAGATGATAACGGAGATGGAACATATACGGATATGGGGACAGTGCAGCTTCTATCAGTACCTTATTCGTTGCATGCAAATTCAGCGTCGTATGCAGCGACTATTGATAATCCGGTACTTTATTTTACCGATTCGGATACGCTGTTTGCTGTAAAAGACAGAGAGGGTAATATTGTGTTTGCCGTTTTTCCTGATGGAGCTGAGCTTTATGTGAATCAAGCCGCCAAAGGAAAAGTTGGCGGTTTTGCCATAAGTGGCCGATCTCCAAATAAAGCAACCGATGAGGATTATTTTGTGGTTACGGCAGATAGTACAAGAGTATATGTAAATCAAGATCAAGGTAAAGGAAAAGTTGGAGGTTTTGCAATTAGCGGTCGTTCTCCAAATAAAGCAACCACAGACAATTTTATGGATATTACCCCGGACAACTACTTTATTGGTCATGAGAGTGGTAAAAACACGGAAACCTACATTGGAAACGATATTGGAAAATATAATGTATTTCTTGGCTATCAGGCAGGTATGGAAAACTTATCCGGGCGAAAAAATGTATTTATTGGTTATAAAGCAGCACAGGCTAATACACACGGTCAAACCAATGTATATATCGGATCTGAATCCGGGTATAATAATACAGATGGATACGATAATGTTTTTATAGGAAGTAGTACCGGATATAATAATACAGATGGATTAAATAATGTGTTTTTAGGAAGCCGAAGCGGATTTTCTAATTTAGATGGTGATGATAACGTGTTTGTGGGGTTTGAAAGTGGATATAACAATACAACAGGCCTTAGAAATACATTTATAGGAAAAGGTGTCGGGCGTGCAAATGTTAGTGGAAGCGACAATATCTTTATTGGTGAACAGTCTGGTTATAGTAATATTAATGGTAGTGAAAATATTTTTATTGGAAAGCGCACTGGCCAGTTTGTTGAAAGCGCAGTCAAAAATACTTTTATAGGGTCTTATTCCGGTCAACAGGTTACAACAGGTACAGAAAATACATTTTTGGGTCATATGACCGGTTTGGGAGTTAAAGAAGGCTCTCAAAATACTTACATTGGTGCATCGGCTGTAAACCGTGATTCTTCTGGTGTAGATAATGTAGCGTTAGGGTTTAATGCCGGAGGCTGGAGTTACGGTAATAGAAATGTGTATATCGGTGTTGCAGCCGGAATGAACTACGAAGGCGATAGTAGTATCTTTATAGGCTATAATGCTGGTTTTAATGCAACCGAACCACAAAGGTTGTATATTGAAAATACAGATTCTCCAACCCCGTTAATTTATGGTGAGTTCGATAATGATAAAGTGGAGATAAATGGTTCATTAAATGTAAATGGTTCACTGGCAGTTAATGGCTCTATCAATTACGGTGTAGCAACCGGCGCAAATAATTATACAGTAACTATTCCGGGTATTAAAGAGTATACTGAGGGGTTAGCTTTGTATATTAAGTTTGATGAAACAAATACATCTGGTGTAACATTAAATATAAATGAACTAGGACCAATAGGTGTTATTACAAGTGGTTTGGCACTTCTTACTGGATCAGAATTGAATGGTGGTAGTATTTATATGTTAATATTTGATGGAACCAATTTTCAGATAATTACCATGTAAAATATAAATATTGAAGGCTGCTAAAGAAACTGGCGTTAAATAATTAAATGCAATAAATTGAATGGGCTATGATTAATTTCATGGCCCTTTTTTATGAGTGCATGTTTTTAGTTGATGAATGACTTGAAATTAGTTCTTAAAATTTCGAACTTACATCTTTATATTTGATCACCAACCTTTAAACTTTCAGATTATGAAATCATTCGGAGTTGAAATAAAATCGACCGTTATTTTTTTGTCGCTATTTCTTTTTCTTCAATTAGGGATTTATGCGCAAAACATAACAATTACCGATGATGATAACTATACAGCACACGAATCTGCAATGTTAGATATCAAATCAAGTACCAAGGGATTATTAATTCCAAGAGTAAGCTCAGGCGAAAGAGCACTTATTTCACCATTAACACAAGGATTATTAGTCTTTGATACCGAAGAATCAGCCTTTTATTATTATGATGGTACAGAGTGGGTAAATATGTCGAAAGGCCAAATCTGGAATGTTAATTCTAACTATGTTTTATTAACAGATAGTACAGCAAAAGTTGGAATAGGAACCTATACTCCAAACAGCAAGTTAGAAGTTCGTGCCGATAATTCGTTTACTGATAATGATACATTATTTGCAGTAAAAGATAAGAAAGGAAACATTGTATTTGCGGTTTTCCCTGATGGTGCAAAAGTGTATGTTAACGAAAGTTCTAAAGGAAAAGTAGGAGGGTTTGCTATAAGCGGTCGTTCGCCAAATAAAGCGGAAGAAGAAGATTATCTTAAGGTAACTCCGGATAGCACCCGTATTTGGATAAACGAACCGTTAACTAAAGGAAAAGTTGGTGGCTTTGCTATTAGTGGCAGGTCTCCAAATAAAGGTATTACGAAAGAATATTTTATAGCTAACCAGGATAGTACACGAATATACATTGATACCACTTCTAGTACGAAAGGAAAGGTAGGTGGTTTTGCTATTAGTGGCCGATCACCAAACAAAGAGGTGGTAGGAAACATTATGGAAGTTACTTTGGATAGCACAAGAATATACGTTACAGAAAATGCAGCAAAAGGTAAAGTGGGTGGTTTCGCGATTAGCGGGCGTAGTCCTAACAAAGGAGCAGCTAATGATTATTTTAATGTTTCTGGAAATATAAGTACAGATGTGGTAGATAATGAAAGGCGTATGATGTGGTATCCACAAAAAGCTGCACTTCTTGCAGGAGAAATACATGTGGGATCAGCCGATAGTGTAGGTACAAACTCAACTGCCATTGGATATAGAAATATTTCTATGGGAGAATATTCACAAGCAATGGGCTATAAATCACAGGCACTGGGTATTAACTCAACTGCTATTGGTAATTATGCTATATCTGTGGGTAATAGTTCATTCTCCTTTGGCGATAATGCTCAATCACATGGTAATGGGTCGTATTCTATTGGATCTATTGGCAGAGATACTCTCGGTAATTCTACTGGATTAGCAACAATAGCAAATGGTAATTATTCTTTTGCCATTGGTAACGGT
Source organism: Bacteroidota bacterium (assembly GCA_020444275.1). Classification (GTDB taxonomy): domain Bacteria; phylum Bacteroidota; class Bacteroidia; order Bacteroidales; family UBA12077; genus UBA12077. The sequence continues at coordinate 577,631 of JAHLLG010000002.1, forward strand.
GTAGTTGCTGATACAATGGGGTCTATATCAATTGGAAATAACTCTGTTGCCGAAGGGATTTATTCTGTAGCAATGGGGTTGGATAATGTTGCCAGTTCTTCATATTCCATGGCTATAGGGCGAGAAAGTAATACTCTTGAATATGGTGCAATTGCCATCGGATTTAGATGTTTAGCTGATGGAAGTTTTGCACTGGCAATGGGTCGGGAAACAAATGCAACAGGAGCATATTCTGTTGCTTTTGGAAAGAATACCAGGGCAAATGGAATTTATTCGTTTACTTCCGGATATAATTCTGAGGCAAATGGTATTAATGCTATTGCTATAGGATTTTCCTGTACTTCAGATAATAGTTCAATAACAATGGGCGACAATGCAACTGCAGATAATGGAAGTATTTCATTAGGATTTAATACTACTGCTACCGGGCCAGGAAGTATTGCCATTGGTGTGAGCACAACTTCAACAGGTAGTAGGTCATTTTCACAAGGAGATGGAGCAAGTGCTTCTGGTGCAAACGCTGTTGCATTTGGAAAGTCCACTGCTGCTGATGGAGCATATTCATTTGTATCAGGAATTAACTCTACAGCATCCCAAAGTGGTGATATTGCTATGGGGAATGATTGTGAAGCAAACGGTGGATATTCTATTGCTATGGGGAGTACAAATGCCGCAACAAATACCACAACTATTGCTATGGGATCAGGGAATACATCGAGCGGACAATATAGCTTGTCTTTTGGAAGTAGTAATATATCAAGCGGCCAAGGTTCATTATCAATTGGTTTAAGTAATGAAACTGTTGGTTACGGATCAGTTGCAATAGGAAAATCTAATCATGCAAACCAACAATATTCACTCTGTTTAGGAAGAAATAGTACTTCTGATGGACAATCGGCAGTAGCCCTGGGCAATAGTAACCTTGCAAGCGGAGATTATTCTTTGGTAGCAGGTTATCAAACTACTGCTAACGGGAGTTATTCTGTAGCGTTTGGAAATTCAACGACTGCCGAAGGGACTGGATCTATTGCTACTGGTAATAATTCAAGTACAACAGGAGATTATTCACTAGCATCCGGATATTCTAGTATTGCAGGATCATATTCTGTAGCTATTGGACATACTGCTACTGCAAATAGTTATTATTCGGTTTCATTGGGTAGATATTCTAATGCAGTTTCGCATTACTCTGCTGCAATAGGTACTGAAGTTAGGTCAGATGCTCAATACTCAACTTCCATGGGATATAACACAATTGCTAAGGCAACGAATTTATTTGTTTTAGGGCGATTTAATGATACAACAGCTACTTCTCCTACTGATTGGATAAGTGATGATCCTTTATTTATTATCGGTAATGGAGTAAGTGATGGATCAAGACAGAACGCAATTACTGTACTTAAAAATGGAAATGTGGGAATAGGGCCTATTAGTCCTGATTATAAACTTCAGGTTAATGGAGCCATAATACTTGCTGATATTGCAGTTCCTTCATCATTGTCTGGACATTCAGGAATTTATTCAAATGCAGGAGAGCTTTATGCAATAGATGAATCAGGTAACTCTACCGTTATATCACCTCATAAATTTAGCTTAACCGAAAAATCAGAACCAATGGCCTGGTCCTTCTATAGCGAGAACAGCGAAATAGGCCAAAAAATTAATGTTGATATGCTCAAAGCTATACGATTAATAGAGAACTTATCAGGTGAAAAATTAGTGTATATCTCACAGCTCAATGGTAATCATCTAATTGAAAATACTGAGAAAGAAGAATCACTAACAGATAAAATGAAGCAACAGGAGGAATTGATCATAGAACTGTTGAAAAGGGATCAAGAGAAAACAGAACTCATTAATACGCTTAGTAAGGAAATTAAAATCCTTAAAAAGGTAATGGCAAAAGAATAAACGAGTAATTAAATAAATCAAAAGATATGAAACAGATGTCTCCAACTTTAGAAAGAATAAAGATAGTAGTGTTTTTTATAGCACTATTTATGAGTTTAGATGCATACTCACAGAATATTGCAATAACAGATGACGAATTGTATAATGCCGATCCATCGGCAATGTTAGATGTAAAATCTACTGATAAAGGTTTATTAATACCTCGGGTTGATTCAACTCAACGGAAAAATATAGCCAATCCCGCAGATGGTTTATTAGTTTATGATACCAGTTATGACGGATTTTTCTATTATAATGATGGCTCATGGTTAACCATACCTCAAATGAATAGCACAGGTAGTGGTAACGCCTTATTTGCTGTGTTAAATTCAAACGGTGATACGGTATTTGCAGTTTACGAAGATGGTGCACAGGTTATTGTTCCAATTGGTGCTAAAGGTAAGGTTGGAGGTTTTGCGGTTAGTGGTCGATCTCCGAATAAAGCTCTGGGAGAAGAGTACTTAAGAGTTACTCCGGATAGCACCAGGGTAACATTTAATGAAACAGGAACAAAAGGAAAAGTGGGTGGATTTGCAGTTAGTGGAAGATCACCCAATAAAGCTGGAGAGACTTCTAGCTTAATCAATTTATTTCCGGATAATTATTTTATTGGTGATTCGGCGGGTATCAATACAATAGATGGTGTGTATAATACTTTTTTTGGCTATCGAGCGGGTGAATCAAATGTATCTGGATCTCGTAATGTGTTTTTAGGTTACAAAGCAGGTTTGTCAAATAATTCGGCTAGCAATAATGTATTTATTGGGAATTCTGCAGGAGAAAGTATTACATCAGGATATGCTAATGTTGTAATTGGATATGAGGCAGCGAAAAATGCAAATACGAATAGCTATCATAATTCTATTTTTGGTTATCGTGCAGGGGAATACAATTCTGGTTATAGAAATGCCTTTTACGGATATTATGCAGGAAATGAAAACACGGGAAGTTATAATTCATTTTATGGTCCTAATGCTGGTTCTTTAAACACTGGTGCAGCAAATGTATTTTTTGGACAGAGTAGTGGTTATCAAAACGAAGGAGATTATAATGTGTTACTAGGCTATTATGCCGGAAGATATAATACGACAGGTGAGAATAATGTTTATATTGGAAAACAAAGTGGTTATGGATCAAGTGCTGGAGCAACTGGGTCATCCAATGTTGCTGTGGGGTTTGAAACAGGTAAAAAATTAACAAGTGGTTCAAATAATGTATTTATAGGTAATAGGGCAGGTATTAATACAGATGAAGGAAATAAGAATGTTTTTGTTGGAGATTCAGCAGGTATTAATGTAACAACTGCCTCTTATAACGTATTTATTGGGCAGTCTGCAGGGGCAGGTACAACCACACAAGATTTCAATACTATGGTGGGGTATCAGGCTGGTATGAATAATGCAGGTTTTCATAATACATTTATTGGATATAGAGCTGGTGTAGTAAACTCCGGAAAATATAATGCGTTTTTTGGTCCTATGGCAGGATATAACAATTCGGGGAATAATAATGTATTTTCAGGATATAAAGCAGGTCAGGATAATACCGGACATAGTAATGCTATTTATGGTTATTTTGCGGGTAGTACAAATAATGGAGATAATAATTCCATCTATGGATACAAAGCCGGAGAAATTAATACAGGAAGCAATAATGCAATATTTGGTTCTTATGCAGGTAGTTCGAACGAAGGTGAGAATAATGCCATATATGGTTATTATGCTGGTAACACTAATGATGGTGAAAATAACTCAATTTATGGTCCTTATGCTGCGGTTTCTAATACTGGTGACTTTAATGCCATTTTTGGATATAATGCAGCGCGTATAAATCAAGGAAGTAATAATGCTATATACGGACCCTTTGCAGGATTCGATAATGAAGGTTGGAATAATGCATTTTTCGGAAAAAACAGTGGATATAGCAATACAGGAAATTATAATGTATTTATGGGATATTATTCAGGTCATACTAATACAAGTGGGCATAGTAATGTCTATATTGGTTATGAGAGTGGATATGGAGATAATTCATTAGCTACAATTGGTAATGATAACGTTTTTGTTGGATATCAAGCGGGAAGAAATTTAACAACTGGCTCAAAAAATTCAGCATATGGTTATAAAGCAGGTTTTACATTATCGGAAGGAAACAATAATATTTTTATTGGTGATTCTGCTGGATATTCAACAACTGTCGGACAGTTTAACGTGTTTATGGGCGCTGGAGCAGGAGCATCAAACATAGATGGAGAATATAATACAATAATTGGTTTTGAAGCAGGATTAAATAATACAGCAGATTATAATACATTTATAGGATACCGGGCCGGAAAAAACGTAACTACCATGGGAGGGCATCTAATGATGGGGTATGATGCCGGTAGAGAGAACACATCAGGTGATAATAATACTTATGTTGGTTTCTTTGCGGGTACCACAAATCAAACCGGAAGTCATAATGCCGCATTTGGTTATAGATCTGCTCATTTTAACCGGGGAAGCAATAATGCAACTTTTGGTAATTATTCCGGAGAAGGAGGTACTGCAGCAAATTATAGTTACAATAGCTTCTTTGGTTCAAAATCTGGTGAATCAATTACAACTGGCGGAATGAATACCTTCATAGGCTATAGCGCAGGTAATGCAACAACAACAGGAGCAGGAAATATATTTATTGGTTACCAGGCAGGTTCCATTGTTAATGTGAGTAATAGATTGTACATTGATAATTCAAATACAACATCACCTTTAATTTATGGTGAATTTGATAATAATCTGCTAAAAATTAATGGTGATCTTGAAGTAACAGGAGATTTTATTATTCCTGGTTTAAATGTGCCTAACCTAACAGTATATGCAAGTTCTGGATATGCTAATTTAACTATTAATGGAGCAGCGACAACGGGCACCGAAAATAGAATTCTTTTCCAGGAAAATGGCTCTACAAAAACCTGGGTTGGCTACCAAACCACTTCAGACTACTTTTATATATATGAAGGTGGCAAAAATGGTTTTGTTTCCAAAGGTGGTAATATTGGTATAAATACAGTTACTCCATCAGCACAGTTAGATGTGAATGGAAATACTTCCATAACAGGAACTCTATCTGCAACAGGAAATATTACAACCAATGGACTACTTAGTATAAATAGCAATAATATGGCATTAAGCGTAAGTCCTGGAAGTGGACTCACTCCAATAAACTATATTTATCAGGGTGTAGCTGGAAGTAGTAATGTTAAGGATTACGCAGTTGCTATTTATGATCCGCTTTGGGTTTCTGGTTCAGTTTGGGCTGTTTCATTCTTGACAACCTCAGATGAAAGATTTAAAAAAAATATTGTACCTATTAGTAATGCTATAAGTAAAATTTCTCAGATTAATGGAGTTTATTTTGAATGGAATGATAATATTTTGCTAGGAAAAAATAAAAAAGAGCCTGAAATTAAACAAAATACTTCAAAACAAATTGGTTTTATTGCCCAGGATATTGAAAAAGTTTTTCCGGAAATGGTAAATACTGATGGAAGTGGATATAAATCAGTTGATTATTCTAAGATGTCAGCTGTATTATTAGAAGCAATTAAAGAGCAGCAAAAACAAATTGATCAACAACAGCAGCAAATCAATATGCTAATCCAGGAAATCGAAAATTTAAAAAACAGTAAATAATATAGTTCTATGAAAAATTTAAGTTTTAAGATTGTAGTTTTAATTTTAGCTTTTATAGTATTTAATAATATTTTAGTAAATGCACAAAGTGTAGCAGTTACCGATAATGATACTTATACTCCGGATCCGACGGCAATGCTCGATGTCATGTCAACTGACAAAGGAATGTTAGTACCGCGTATGACCACAGAAGAACGTTTGGTAATTGGTTTGCCGGGAAAGCCTGCAGTCGGATTATTGGTTTACGATACCGATTTTAATAATTTCTTTTACTATAATGGCTTAACATGGATGGCATTACCACAGCAAAATCTGGATATTTTGGGCGGTTTTGAAGGACCTTTATTTCACGTTGTAAATTCCTATGGAGATACCATTTTTGCGGTATATGACGATGGAGTAGAAATAATTGTACCAACAGGTGTTAAAGGAAAAGTGGGTGGATTTGCTGTTAGTGGTAGAAGTCCCAATAAAGCAGATCCTGATAAATATATGGTAATCACGCCTGATAGCGCCAGGATATATATAAATGACACAACAACCGCGAAAGGTAAAGTTGGTGGTTTTGCTATAAGCGGCAGAAGCCCTAATAAAGGCATAGCAAATGATATACTGTTTGCAACGGTTGATAGTACCCGAATTTATGTCGATGAATCAGGAACAAAAGGTAAGGTAGGTGGATTTGCTGTTAGTGGCCGTAGTCCTAATAAAGCTACAACAAACAGCTTTTTAAATTTATCTTCAGAAAATTATTTTATTGGTCACAATAGTGGTTTAAATAATAAAACAGGTAAATTTAATTTCTTTGCTGGTTATAATAGTGGTTATACTAATATTACAGGATCAAGAAATATTTTTATTGGCTATGAAAGTGGTTATACCAACAGGGGAGATGAGTTACCTGAAAAGGGAAGCCATAATATTTTTATAGGATTTCAAGCTGGATATAATAATGCATTAGGATTCAATAATATATTTTTAGGCAACAAATCAGGTTATAATAATTTTGGTGATGAAACTGGAGATAATCCTGAAGATGGAAGTTTTAATACATTTATTGGCTACGAAAGTGGTCTCGAAAACCAGATTGGTGGATCCAATACCTTTTTAGGTTACCAAGCTGGACGTGATAATTATGAAGGAAATCATAATACTTATTTGGGTAGGTGGGCTGGAGCTGCAAATACTGATGGATCATACAATGTTTTTGTAGGTACCGAAGCTGGGAGAAAAGAAATGGGATCGTACAGGCTGTGTATTAATGCAGTAAATGATATAAATTACAGGGTGCCATTAATTTATGGTGAATTTGACAATAGAAATGTGGTAATTGATGGTGATGCTAATAATAACCCTGGTGGTTTTAAATTAGCTGTAACAGGTATAGTTGGTGCTGATCAGTTTACTAACCTCGATAAAAAAAGCGCTGTAAAAAGCACTGTAAAAAATATAGATAGCTCACTGGAAAAAATAAAATCTCTCAACGGGATAATTTATACACAATTAAATTCTAAGGGAGAGGAAGTACAAGAAATTGCAATCGACCCTGCAGCATCAATTCAGGTAATTCCTGAAATTGTTGAAGATCTCGGAACCATGTATGGTATTAAATATTCAAAGTTGACAGTTCTTTTAATTGAAGCTATTAAAGAACAACAATCACAAATAGAAGCTTTGCAAAAACAAATACAGTTAAAAGATATAAATCTTGAAAACTCATCTGAATCTTCCGATCAAATTAACTTGTTAATTGAAGAGAATAACAAGCTAAAGAGCGACATAGCCAAAATCATGGACATGTTACAGACCGATACAGATAATACTAATTTAAAATAATTCATATGATCTCATTAGCCCAACACATCAGATCAAAAAGAGCAAAGCATTATATTCTAATGAGTTGCTTGGTACTTATTGTTTCTTATGGTTTTGCACAAACCGGAGTTATAAACAAAGGTGCCAAAATGGTAGTTAATACTGGCGCTGTTATGAAGATAACGGGCTCCGGAGCTGATTATACCAATGAAGATACCTTAGGTTTTAACGGAAGAATCGATCTTGATGGAAAAATTATTCTCGAAGGCGATTGGACCAATAACACTACTTCAGACGTTTTTATTAATGCCAATACCGATGGACTGGTTTTATTTAATGGTTCTTCACAACAAAATATTTTAGGTAGTACAGCAAGTTTGTTCGAAAATGTTGAATTGGATAATACATCAGGTTTAAGTTTATCCGTAAATATGGGAATTAAGAATGATTTTAAATTTACCAATGGTTCAGTGCTTTTAAATACAAAGGATGTTTTTATTGGAACCAATGGAACAATATCCGGAACATTTGGTGCAACCAAAATGTTTGTAGTTAACAATACAGGTACTTTGAAAAAACGTATTGGAGGTATTGGCTCGTTTGTATTCCCTATTGGCGAAATTACAGGAACAACAGAGTTTACGCCTGTGAGCTTTAACCTGGCATCTCACTCAGGAGTCAGTGGCACTGCATGGGTAAGTGCACATGTAACAAACATTAAGCATCCAAGCAATACAAGTCCTTCAGAATTCTTAAATAGATATTGGACATTAAATTCTTCAGGTATAACTTCTCCAAACTATAGCGCAAATTACTATTATCAGCAGGCTGATGTGTCGGGCATAGAAAACATTATATATTCAGCTGAGTATGATGGTGCAAATCGAACAGTTCATTCAACGGTTGATGCAACGAATAACAAATTATCATTTACAGGGATGTCCACATTTGCCGATTACACGGGTGTTGATGGAACTATTCCTACAGTTTCGGTTACTTCATCCGAAGATCCGGGACCTACCAATGTTGGTCCGGTGCCTTTTACAGTAACATTTAGCGAGGAAGTAACTGGTTTTGATCACACAGATATTACAGTGGATAATGGAACAGCTAGTACAGTTTCTACAACAGATGATATCTCTTTCGATTTTACGGTTACACCTGATAAGGATAGCACTGTAACTATTGATATCGCAACGGCAGTTGCACAAGATATAGCAGGTAATAATAATTCAGCTGCTACAACCTATCGTATAGAATATGATAGTACAAATCCGACCGTTACTATTTCAGGTCCAACTCTACCACAGAATACTGCGTTTGATGTAACCATAGAATTTAATGAAGAGGTTACGGGTTTTGCAAGTGAAGATATTGCTGTAACTAATGGTGATGTTACGTTTTTTAATGCTATAACTGCTGGATATGAATATGTTGTAACCATCACACCTTCAGTTACAGATGATATGGTTTATGTGGATATATCAGCTGGTGTTGCAGCAGATTTAGCAGGAAATACCAATGAATCCGCAACACAGTATTCTGTTCAATATGATGAAATAGCACCGGGTGTAACATTATCCGGACCAGCAAGTCCAACCAATCAAATTCCATTTACACTTACAATTGAATTTGATGAAAGTGTTGTTGACTTTGATCTTAGTGATTTAAGTAAAACAAATTGTAATATCGCAGGTTGGACAGAAGTTACAGAAGGCATACTGTATACTGTATCAGTAACGCCAACAGTAACCAATGGAACGGTAACTGTTGACCTTGCAGCTGGTAAGGTTCATGATGATGCAGGAAATGCAAATAGCAACGTAACAGACTATACTGTTACATACGATGGCGTTTCCCCTGGTGTTGATATAACTACTGCAGCTTCAGATCCAACTAATATTAGTCCATTCGGTATAACAATTATATTTGATGAAGAGGTAAATCATTTCCACCTTGAAGATATATCTGTAACCAATGGATCAGCAAGTAATTTCAGTACATCGGATAGTACCGGGTTTACAGCAGATATAACACCAACCGGATCAGGTTTGGTAACAATTGATGTTTTGGCAGGAGTTGCTTTCGATAATGCTGGTAATAATAATACAGCAGGACAACTAAGTATTACATATGACGAAGATGATCCACTATTGAGTTCTACCTATCCTGTAGATAATGCAACGGATGTAGCACTTACTGATAATCTTCAAATGACATTCGATGAAGTAGTTAACGAAGGTTCTGGTTCAATTTCTATTCGTCATACGAGCGACGATTCAGAATTCCAGGCAATTAATGTTTCTGAACTTAGTGGTTATGGAACAAAGACAATAACTATTAATCCAAACGATTTTACAAGTCAAATAGAATATTATGTTACGGTGCCTTCGGGTGCATTTGTCGATGAGGCAGGTAATCCATATGTAGGAATAAGTTCAACAACAGCATGGTCATTTACTACTGTCGATGAGAATGTTCCAGTGATTAGTACGATATCTCCTGCTGATGAAACAGAAAATGTTTCTGTATCTGCAAATCTTGTAGTTACTTTTAACGAGAGTGTTACTGCAGTATCTGGTAAATATATTAATATTGTGAACGAAACTACATCCGATGTAGAAGCTATAGAAGCTTCAAATACTACTCTGGTTAATGTTTCAAATGAAGTTGTTACAGTAAACCCAACTGATTTTGATGGAGAAACAACTTATCATGTGTTAATTGATGCTGGAGCTTTTGAAGATGGAGATACCAATCCATTTGGTGGAATAAGTTCTTCATCTTACTGGAACTTTACAACAGAAGATATCACTGTTCCTACAGTTAGTGAGTTTGTACCATTTAATGGTGCTACGGATATTGCAATTGATGCTACCCTTCAGATAACCTTTGACGAGAACGTTAGTGCAGGAGCAGGATATGTAACCATTAGGGATGTTGCAACTTCATCATCGCACTATTCAGTTGCTGCAAGTACGCTGTCTATAACAGATAACACTGTAACCATTGATCCAACTACTTTTAATGGTGAAACAGAATACTATGTTGAAATAGATGCTGATGCATTCAAAGATGCATCCGATAATTATTATAGCGGTATTACTGGTTCTGGAACATGGAACTTTACAACTGTTGATAATACAGCACCAACAGTTACAGTTGCATCAAGCGTTTCCAGTCCAACGAATAATTCACCATTTGAAATTACAATTACATTTAATGAAGCCATGACTGGATTTGGTCTGGGAGGTATCTCGGTACAAAATGGTTCACCATCAAATCTTCAGACTTCTGATGATATGTTGTTTACTACAGATATTGTCCCTGATGCAGAGGGTAAAGTTATTATTATAATACCCGATGGCGTTGCAACAGATGCTGCGGGAAATGGTAATGAAGAATCTAACGAACTTATCATTGAATATGATAATACTTCACCAACAGTTAGTATATCATCTTCTGAGCCAAATCCAACCGCGTCAAGCTTTGATATTACAATGAGCTTTAGCGAAGGTATAACAGGATTAAATATTGGCAATATTACGGTAGGTAATGGTACTGCAAGTAACATTATAGGTTCCGCAAATGGTGCTAGTTGGGATGCTACCATTACACCATCCGCAGATGGCAATGTTACAGTTGAAATAGGAGCAGGTGAAGTTGTCGATACAGCCGGAAATGTGAATACTGCTTCAAATCAGTTTACCATTGAGTATGATGCTACAGGTCCTGAAGTTGTAGCATTAGATCCAACGAATGGTGAAGATCCGGTTCCTTTCAATACCGATCTACAAATTACATTTAACGAAAATGTAAATCTTAATGCAACGTATTATGTTCATATTTATGAGTCTGGAGTTGGATTAGTTGAATCATTCGAAGCAAATACATTAAGTGGCGATGGAACGAATACAATAACTATAAATCCATCCGATTTCGAAAGTGAAAAGGCGTACTATGTGGAAATAGATGCACAGGCATTTACAGATGATTTAGGTAATGGTTATTTAGGTATGAGTTCTGGTGAATGGGAATTTACTATCGAGGATATTACCAAACCAACTGTTGCTAACTTAGACCCAGGAAATGGTACCCAAGATGTAGCCGTAAATGCAACATTTGAAATTACATTTAGTGAAGAGGTTGATAAGAATGTAGGTTCAATTATCATAATGAATGATGATGAGAATGTAGAGCATGAAACCATAGATGTTGAAACGGGTCCGGTTACTGTTGTTGGAAATGTAGCTACATTCGATCCGGTGAATACCTTTATTGGAGAAACAAATTATTATATATTGGTTGGAGAAAGCACTTTCCAGGATGTATCTCCTAATCAGAATAATTTTGCGGGTATCACATCTAGTTCGGCATGGACATTTAAAACAATAGATTCAGAGCCACCTGTTATAAGCACTAAGAGTCCTATGGATAACTCTATTGATGTGGTATTAAATACAAACTTAGTGGCCACATTCAATGAAGATATCAGTATGGGATCGGGAGGTAACATTACTCTTATGGATGATCAGGGAGTTGTAGAGGTTATGGATGTTGGTTCAGCTAACATCACGATTTCAGGAAATCAGCTAATTATAAATCCTACATATGATCTGCAAGGATTAACTAATTATTATGTACTGATTGATAACACAGCAATTGAAGACTTATTCAATAATAGTTTTGCCGGTATTTCAAATGCTGATACCTGGAACTTTACCACTGTTGATGCTTCTGCGCCTGCTGTAACCAACTTATCACCTGCCGATAACGATAATGGTGTTAATGCAGATGCAAATCTGATTATGACATTTGACAAAACAGTTGTAAAAACCACGGGTACTATTACTATTATGAACTCAACGGAATCAACTATTCATGAAGAAATTGATGTAACAACATCACAAGTTGATGTAAATGGAAATGTAGTAACCATAGAACCTTCGTTCAACTTTACTGATTTTGATGATTACTATGTACTTATTGATAATGGTGCAATACAAGATCTGGATGGTAACAGTTATCCGGGAATTTCTGATCCTACGTTATGGAATTTTACAGCGGGTGATTATACTAAACCAACTATAGTGAATTTAACTCCTGCTAATGATGCTGAAAATGTTTCGTTAACTGCAAATCTCGAAATCATATTCAGTGAGAATATCTTACCTGGATCAGGTAGTATAGTTATTAAAAATTCCACAACAGGCTCAGCATTTACAACATTTGATGTTTCTGCAGTAGATATTACAGCAAATGTAGCTACTATGAATCCGGGACCAGACTTTGAAGAAAATTCATCATATCATGTACTGATAGATGATGGTGCCTTTGTAGATGGGGCAGGAAACCAATTTGCTGGTATTTCTGATAATACAACCTGGAGTTTCACAACGGGAGATTTTACGAATCCTGAAATCGTTGAGTTGTCGCCAGAAAACAATGCAAGTAATGTTGCAATAGGTACTGATTTGTATGCAATATTCTCTGAGGAGGTTGTTGCCAATACAGGTTTAATTAATATCATGAGTGGAACTGCAACCGCAGAGAGTATCGATGTGCTTTCAGATCAGGTTGAAATTAATGCTGATACCATGTTTATTAAACCAGGATTCTCAATGAATGGCGAAACAAGTTATCATGTATTAATTGATAATAATGCATTCCACGATATGGCTGGAAATAGCTTTGCCGGAATAACTGATGAATCCACCTGGAAATTTACGACCGAAGATGTAACGCAACCGACAGTTACAATCACTTCTACAGAGAGTGGTACTGTAAATGACGATTTTGTGGTTACTATAACATTTAGTGAAGAAGTAACAGGATTTGAAATATCGGATATTGACGTTACGAATGCAGAACTTTCAGATTTCACAAATATTACGAATGCTAAAGTTTGGACGGTAGTAGTATCCCCAATTGAGAATGGTGACGTTTATGTAGATATTGCTGCCGGAGTTGCTCAAGATGCCGCTGGTAATACAAATACTGCTGCTAGTCAGTTTAGTATAATATACGATTCAGGAGTTGGTATTGAAGATGTTATTCCGTTCGATATGAACATATATTCAACAGGAAACAAAGTAATTATTGAATTTATGAATACTGATAATTACAAATTAGAAGAAGGAAAGGTTGAAATATATAATCTGGTTGGACAGAAAATTGTAGAGGAAAACCTTTATGACTTAGATAGATTTGAAACAGAGGTAGAGCACGTTTCACATATCTATGTGGTAAAGGTTACGCTCAACGATTCTGAATACCAAAAACGCGTGTTTGTTGAGTAATTTTATAAACCTTAAACTTTAATGAAAAGACAAAGTGCTATTTTTTAGTATTTTGTCTTTTTGTTTTTTATATTTATATTGTTTTTATGTAGAAAATTAATAAACGATGAAAAAGAACCAAATTCTACTTACCTTACTTTTGTTTATATATATTCCATTATCTGCACAGATTAATAAAAATGGAATTCCGTTAATTAAGAACTACTCACCAAATGATTATAATGCAGCAGAACAAAACTGGGCAATTTGTGAAGATAAACGGGGAGTTGTTTATGTTGGAAATAATGATGATGGAATTTTAGAGTTTGATGGTAGTACATGGAATAAAATACCCATAAGCAATGGTTCAATTGTTCGATCACTTGCATATTCCGATGACGATATAGTTTATGTTGGAGGTGTTGATGAGTTTGGTTATTTAGCTCCTGATATTAATGGTGATATGCAATATCATTCACTAGTAAATCAATTAGACAGCATATACTTTAAAGATGTGTGGAAAATATTTACTATTGATAAAAATGTTTATTTCTGTAGTGACCGAGATATTTATCAATACAAAAATAAAAGACTTACCAAACATTATCGTGGCCCCAAAGGTACTTTTTTAAGTTTTCAAATTGACAATCAAATCTATTGGGGTAGCTTTTTCGAAGGATTATTTGAAATGAGTGAAGACACTTTTGCTATAGCCAATGGAGGAGAATTTTATAAAGACAAGGATATTTTTGTAATGCTTCCCTGGTCTGAAAATGAAATATTTATTGGTACTAATGGGCAGGGAGTTTATATTTATAATACGGAAACAGGATTGTCTAAGAATTTTAGTGAATTAGGTAAGAAATATAAGAAATTGTCAACCATATTGAATAATTCATTTCTTTATAATGGAATTAAATTAAACAATGGAATGTATGCCATAGCTACATTAGATAATGGTTGTTTGGTATTTAATCAAGATGGGAAACTACTTTATAAGTTCGATAAAGAAAATGGATTGCAGGATCTTACCATAATAAATTTATTCGAATCGGGGAATGGACATCTTTTGCTAGGGTTAAACAAAGGAATCTCGTTTATTGAATTAAGTACACCATTTACTAAGTTAGGCCCTGAATATGGAATTGAAGGAATTATTTTAGATGTAATTCGATATGATGAAACGTTGTTTGTTTCAACGAATATTGGCTTATATTATTTAGATTATGATGAGAATGATTTGCCTTATTTTGGTAAAGTACCATTGGATTGGTCAGTAAACGATTTAGAAGTTTTTAAAAGAGAAGGTGTTAAAGATAAATTAATTATTGGAACAAGCTTCGGAGTGTGGGAGTATAAATCAACGAGTATAGAACCGGATTATATTTCTGAAGATGAATATGAATGCGAAGTGTTGTTTCAGTCAAAAATATCTCCAAGTAAACTCTATATTGCTAATAAGTTTGGCTTGGCGTACTTGGAATATAAGAACGGTATTTGGCATGATCACAAGAAAGTGCATAAGGATATTACTTCAGAAATAAACTCGATTGTTGAACTTCATGACGGAACGCTTTGGTTAGGTACAACACTAAAAGGAGTTATTAAATTAACTCCTGATCAGGTCATTGAACGGTATGGTGTTGAACAAGGATTACCAGACTTACGCGGAAATAAAGTATATGAAATTGACAATCAAATTATTTGTGCAACTAAAAAAGGTGTTTACTACCTTAATACAAAAGAAAATAAGTTTGAAAAGTACCAGGGATTCGGAGAAAAATATGATCGTAGTAACGACGAAATTAAAAGTATCGACTTTATAAAAGACAATGAATTTTGGATTGTTTTAGTTGATAAAGACACAGAGATTGAATATATTGAGAAGTTAACCATTAGTCAGGATAGGATTGTAACAATTCAAAATATTCCATTTAAGAGATTAATTAATAATTCGTTTTATACTATTGCATTTGACGATAGCAATGGAACGTGGATAGGTACATCAGATGCTATTTATAATTACCAGGAACAGCTGCAAGATGATTTCATACAGTATTACAGCAATTTAATTCGTAAGGTAGAGATTGGTATCGATTCTGTTGTTTTTCATGGAACGTTCTACAATGATACTGCAAATCTGATAGTAGACCTGGAACAACCCGATGAACTGAAAAATATCGTTAAATATAAAAATAACTCCTTCAATTTTTATTACTCAACACCCTATATACCTACTGATGAAGTTAAATACAGCTATAAGTTAGACGGTTTTGATGAGGATTGGTCCAGTTGGGATGATAAAACAGAAAAAGGGTATACAAACCTTAACAATGGACATTATACGTTTATGGTTAAAGCCAAAAATATTTATGGTATTGAAAGCGAAGTAGTAAGTTATGAGTTTACAATTAAGCCGCCATGGTATAAAACTATTGTTGCTTACTTCTTTTATCTGGTATTAGCTGTTCTAATTATAATCGTAATTGTTAAGATTTATACGCGAAGGTTAGAGTTAGAAAAAATACGGTTAGAGCAAATTGTTAAAGAGCGCACAGAAGAAGTAGTCAAGCAGAAAGAAGAGATTGAACAACAACGCGATGAAATTGCTGATAAAAACAGAAGTATAACAGATAGCATTGAGTATGCAAGTAGAATTCAAACGGCCGTTTTACCATCGGATGAGTTTGCAAATGAAATACTCCCCGAACACTTTATACTATTCAGACCAAGAGATATTGTAAGTGGCGACTTTTACTGGATGACAAAGAAAGACAATTTATTGGTGGTTATAGCTGCTGACTGTACGGGACATGGAGTGCCTGGAGCATTTATGAGCATGTTGGGAGTTTCTTTCCTAAACGAAATTGTGAACAGGCACGATGTAAGCAGTGCAGGAGCAATTCTAACACAATTAAGAGCAGATGTTAAAAAAACATTAGGCCAGGAAGGTAAGGAAGGCGAAGCGAAAGATGGAATGGACATTGCCTTGTGTATTGTCGATCTGGGAAAAATGAAGATGCAATATGCCGGTGCATATAATCCCTTGTATTTATACCGTAACAATGAGCTTGTAGAAGTTAAAGCAGACAGAATGCCTATTGGTATATACATTAAAGAAAAAGAATCCTTTACGAATAACGAGTTGGATCTTCAAAAAGGAGATGTTTTCTATATCTTTTCCGATGGTTATCAGGATCAGTTTGGTGGTGAAGATGGCTCTAAGTTTAAGACAAAGAACTTTAAACAGTTGCTGTTAGAGATTCATCAGAAACCTATGGCAGAGCAACGAGAAATATTAGACAAACGAATTGATGAATGGCGCGGTAGTTGGGAACAGGTTGATGATATAATAGTGTTAGGTGTAAGAGTATAAAAGAAAAGAGATTCTAGAAATAATACTAAGCCACTTTTTTTGAAGTGGCTTTAATGTTATGGGGCTATTTATTTTTGTTATCTGAGCCTTTGTCGGTACTTTACTAACTCCTTTTCTTTAATTAAAATTTTAAGCTGTAGATATAGAATATAACGCGAAACAATATAAATTATGGTTGTAACAATTATAAGAATAAAGATATCGTTAGCTATTTGGGTAATTGAAAAATGCAGAAGGAGTGAAATGAGTATTGCCAAAAACAACATAAAAACAAATTGAATCATTTGAATCAAAGATGGATAAATATAAATAAATCCTGTAAGTAAAATGCAAATAATAGATAAGTAATAGTTTCCCTCATCGAATTTAATAAATAAAACAGATTTAGTAACCGACCAACATAAAACTGCTATGGATATAATTCCATGCACATATTTGTGATGAGAGCGTATATCATGATGTGTTCTAACCTGGTTAAAGAAGATATAGAGTGTAAATACAAACGATAAAACTAAAAATAACAAGTCGGATTTAAAGTGAAGTAAGAAAATATTGAAAGATTCGGTTGTCTGGACAAATTTGATATCATAAAGCGCAAATAAAAGAGAAGTTAAAATGAGTAATATCGTAAAAAATTTAGATCTGACATTATTTAAAAAGCAAAGTTTCTTTAAATAATCGTTACTTATTTTAAATTGATTTAATAATAGATTAACAAATAGAGACATTAATAACTTAAGTTAAACTGTTTATCAAATTTAATCAATATTATTAATATATAAATGAATTGATCTAATTAGTGTATTTTAATGCTGTCATAACACTTAATAAATATAATATATGAATAAAAATCGACAAAAAAATATTAAATTTATAATTACTATTAACCTTTAATAACTAAATCAATATTTATGAAAAAACTAACAAAGTTTACAGTTTTTGTTTTATTCGTAGCTTTTGCCACAAATTCTTCTGCCCAAAAGTTTGGGATTAAAACAGGGTTAAATATATCAAAGATGATGATTAAAGATGATAATGATACCTATACCGATGATATGAAGTCAAAAGTAGGTTTTCAGTTAGGACCTGTAGTTGAGTTTCCAATGGGTAAAGTAATGTCTTTAGAAACAGGATTGTTATTTTCAACAAAAGGATTTAAAGAAGAGGATTCAGGAGATACCTGGGAATATACCGGAAAAACTAATCTTGTTTATATGGATATTCCTGTAAGTTTTAGAATTGGTTTTGATGCTGGCGCTTTGAAAATTTTTGGTGCGCTGGGACCTTACTTTGGAATTGGATTAACAGGTAAGGAGAAATGGGAGTATACTGATTCTGACTTTCCGGAAGATAATGAAGATGATAGTGAAAAAATAGATTGGGGAAGTGGAGATACCGATGATATTAAACGTATGGATGTTGGTTTTAATATTGGAGCTGGTGCTGCAATTAAAAATTTCGAATTTGGATTAAATTATGGATTAGGATTGGCTAATCTTTATCCACAAGAAACAAACAATAATCTAAAAGTAAAAAATAGAGTATTTAGTATAACTGCTGCTTACAAGTTTGGAAGATAATTGGTTTAGTGGTTAAAACAAAAACCCCTTAAGAGATATATTCTTAAGGGGTTTTCTATTTTGCGAACCTGGAGGGATTCGAACCCCCAACCTCCTGATCCGTAGTCAGGTGCACTATCCGTTATGCTACAGGTTCAATTGCGATTGCAAATATATAAAAAATATGCAGATTAGATAGATTTTTCACGTTTCTTTCGAAAAATTAACCACGAACTAATGTTTAATTATTGGTTTTAATGGATATACTGATTCATTATTTGTAAATTTGGTTATCTAACCCTAAATTTTTTATTATGAAAAGGATTATTAAATGGTTTTTTAGGATTCTGGCAATTATAATAGGAATCATAATTATCGCCTTAATAGTAGTTCCAATGCTATTTAAAGATCAAATGTTAGTCAAAGTAAAGCAGGAGATCAATAAAAATGTAAAAGCAGAAGTAGAGTTCGCTGATTTTAAGTTATCTCTGCTAAAATCATTTCCCGATTTAAATCTTGGGCTACAACAGTTGTCAGTTAAAGGAGTAGATAAGTTTGAAAACGATACATTAGTTTATTTCGAATCGTTTAATGTGCAGGTTAATTTAATAAGCGCTATTAAAAAGGATGTTGTAGTAAAAGGGATTGTTTTAGACGAACCTTTCATTAATGGTGTTGTGTTGCGCGATAGTTCTGCAAATTGGGATATTACCTTACCAGCAGAAGAAGTTAAAGATACAACTCTTTTGGAAGAAGAAATTCCTGAGCAAAAAGATACATCGGCATCGACAATGGACTATCGTGTTGACCTAAAGAAATTTCAAATAAAAGATGCCAAAATACGATATACTGATGAGACATCAGATATGACCGCTTCCATTGATGATCTGAACTTTCTATTAAAAGGTGATCTGGGTATGGATTATTCAGATATTTCAATTAAAACATCCATTGATGCCATAAATGTTAAGATGGGAACAATTCGGTATCTTAAGAATACCTATTTTGGTTTTGATGCAATTATTGGTGCTGACATGGAAAATATGAAGTTTACATTTAAAGATAATGTTTTATCAATAAATGATATTGCATTAGGTTTCGATGGAGTGGTTGAGATGTTAGAAGAAGATATAAACGTAGATGTTAATTTTGGCACAAAAAAGACCAGTTTTAAGTCATTACTATCTATGGTGCCTGCAATCTACCTGGAAGGGTTTGAAGAGCTTAAAACAGCTGGTAATTTGCAATTAACAGGTGATGTTAAAGGAACATACAACGAAAATCAAATGCCGCTGGCTAATCTTCGGTTGGTTGTTGAAGATGCCATGTTTCAGTATCCTGATTTACCAAAATCAGTCGATAATATCAACATTGATTTAGCTGTATTTTACGATGGTGTGGTTAATGACAATACGAAAGTCGATCTAAATAAATTTCATATCGAAATGGCCGGAAATCCATTTGATATTGCAATGCACTTGAAAACTCCTTTTTCAGATCCTGGAATAAATGCCTCGGTTGATGGTCATATTGTGCTCAATACGTTATCTGATGCCCTGCCGCTGGAGGGTATGCAACTTGAAGGTGAGATAACAGCCGATGTTGATATTGCAGGAAATTTATCGACCATTGAAAACGAAAACTATGAAAGTTTTGATGCCAAAGGTCAGTTACAGATTAAAGACTTTATAGTAGAAGGAGAAGATCTGCCGGCAGTCGTTAAAATTATAGAAACTACGTTTAATTTTACACCACAATACCTGGAGTTAAAGTCATTTACATCGGAGATAGGAAAAAGTGATTTTAGCTTACATGGTAAAATCGAAAATTATATTCCTTATGTTTTAAGCGATGGTACAGTAAACGGAAGATTATATCTTAACTCATCAAATATAAATGTAAATGAGTTTATGCCTGAACAGGAAGAAACAGAAAGTGATGAACAGAGTAAAGAGGCAGAAACCGAAGAAAAGATTGCAGCAGAAGATTCAGTGGTTACAACAGGCGTTTTTGAAGTTCCGGATAGAATTGATTTTAGCTTAATAAGCAAGTTAGACAGGATTCTATACGACAAGATGGAAATAACAGATTTAAATGGAACTTTCCTTGTGAAGGATAAAAAGGTTTTAATGGATAACCTGAACATGAAACTTTTAGATGGAAAACTTGGGGTAGACGGAGAATATAATACACAAGATATTGAGAGACCAATGGTGGATATGGGGCTCGATATTGAGAAGATAGAAATTGAATCAGCACTGAATTCGTTTAGTATGCTTGAGAAGATGGCTCCAATACTTAAAAACTGTAAAGGGAAAGTTTCAATACAATTTGATTTCACCAGTTTATTAGATTCGGAAATGAGTCCGGTTTTAAATAGCATTGACGGATATGGTAAGCTTCAATCAAAAAAAATCCAGGTAGTCGATGCAAAAACTCTGAATAAGCTCACCGAATTGCTTAAAATGAAAAATTTTGATAACGAGTTCGAAGATATCAATATAAGTTTTACAGTAAAAGACGGACGTATTTATGTAGAGCCTTTTAATTTGAATATGGATGATATTAAAATGACTATCGGCGGGTCGCATGGTATTGATCAAACATTAGATTATGACATTAACCTGGATGTGCCACGCAAGTATTTTGGTTCTGCAGCAAATGATGCACTCGATGGTTTGCTAAAACAAGCTTCAGATAAAGGACTGAATATTGAAATGTCTGAGAATATAAAGGTAAAGGCAAAAGTTGTGGGTACATCGACAGATCCGAAAATTACGCTGAACTATAAAGAAGGTTCGGCTGATACGAAAAAAAGTGTAAAAGAAACAGTAAAAGAAAAAGCTAAAGAGGAAATACAAAAGAGGGGTGGAGAAGAGCTTGAAGCAAAAGCACAAAAAGTAATTGATGATGCTGAAACTGAAGCAGCTAAAATTAAGAAAGAGGCAAGAGAGGCAGCTGATAAAGTTTTGCAAGAGGGAAACAAGGAAGCCGATGCCTTAGTTGAAAAAGCTTCAAAAGAAGGAATGTTAGCTAAGATAGCTGCAGAAAAAGCTGCAGATAAACTAAAACAAGAAGCCAAAGAAAAAGCAGATAATATAATTGCCGAAGCAGATAAAAGGGCAGATAAAATTGTTGAAGATGCTAAAAAAGAGGCTGATGAAATAAAGAAAGGCAACTAGACCTGAATGGAATCAATAAAAAAACCTTCCTGATTTCAGGAAGGTTTTTTAAGTTTAACTTGATATTATAAAGATTAAAATCTTTTTTCTTTAATTCTTGCTTTCTTACCAGTTAATTTACGTAAGTAGAAAATTCTGGCTCTACGTACTCTACCTCTTTTGTTTATTTCTATTTCTTCAATAAAGGGAGAATTAACCGGGAAAATTCTTTCAACACCAACACCACTAGACATTTTTCTAACTGTAAAAGTTTCGTTATGTCCAGTACCTCTTCTTTGAAGAACTACACCTCTAAAATTTTGGATTCTTTCTTTGTTACCTTCTTTAATTTTGTAATGAACAGTAACCGTATCGCCAGCTTTAAATTCAGGAAACTCCTTTTTTACAGCGAATTCATTTTCAACAACTTTCATTAAATCCATCCTGATATACTATTTTAAAATTTTTGTATTCTTTTTTAACAGAGCGCAATATTACAAATATTTTTTGACAACTAATAATAAATACATTAAAAAATATCTAAACTGATGTAATTATTTTGCTCAATTTGAGCTGCAAATATCTTAAAAAATTAGTTGTTAGACAAATAATACTAAAATATTTTTTAGCATTAATTTAATACATTGTAATTCAAGTTTTTAAAGTTTGGTTAATTGTTTGCGAAGACCTGTGTTATTAAAACAATTGAAAATGCTTCTTAAGTAACTAAAAAAAAGCCATGTTTTCAAAACATGGCTTAACTTATAAGTTATACGGTTAGTTTATTGGGAAAAATATTTTTGTTTCCCATTTACTCTGATCAGGTTCTTTCATCGGATCAGTTAGGTACATTTCCCAGGGTGTACCAGTAATTTCAATGTTGTTTTCTGCAATATATTCTCTTAGTGCTTTATACGTTGTTTCCACCGAATTAAAATGACCAAAATGGGATGCAACAAGCACATTTGATTTAGGAAGTTCAGTAAATTTTATTTTTTCAGTACCTTCTAGTTCTTTACTTACGGGTAAACCACATTCCAGAATTACATTTCCAACAGTTTCAGATTCATGATAAAAAGCCAACGGAAATCCGGCAATTTCTTCATTGTTTGTTTTTAAATATCGTAAAAGAGAAGAGTACATCTCTATCATCTTGCCGTTTAATTTGTTCTTTGGGCACTCTTCTTTCATGGTTATAGCCATTAATCCATCAAAAGTTTCTTCTTTTATTTCTCCTGTTTTTCCTCTTAAAACAGGTTGGCTTTCCACAAAATCCTTAAAGTTTTTCAACCCTTTTTCAAATTGAGGTCCCATGGATTTATCCATAAACAGGCCAAACCATTTTTCAACTGGATATGCCAATTCACCTTCAAAAGCCCATGTAGTTTTTGTTCCTTTCTCATGTTCTTCAAAGTTCCATAAAACATCCGATTTCATGCTTTGAGGTGCTATAAATTCAATTTCAGATTTTATTCGGCTATTTGGAACAAATTCCTGAATTGTAATTTTTCCTTCGCCAATAATTTCACCTTCCCATGAGTATCCTGAACCGATAATTTCGGGAGTCATGGTAACATCCATTTCAACATCCGGTTCCATTTCAATCCAGGGATCCCACTGTGCTCGTTGATTCATGTCAATTGCTGCCTGAAAAACAATATCAACAGGCCTTTCAATAATAGTGCTTCGTTCAACGTGAAATGATGCAGGTAAAAATAAAGGGATAATTAAAAATAGAGCGAGTAATGAAAAAAGAATAATGCCTAACCACTTTAAGAATTTCATAATATTTTAATTTAAGGTTTGTATCAAATTTACAAAAAAATAGAACAAAAATCTACCATAAAAAGTTTAACAAAAAAGGAGTTGCCAATTTTGCAACTCCTTTATTATGATATTATCAATTTCGTTTATTTTAATGTCCGCCTTCGCCTTTTACTTTAAACTTATCACCAGTTTCTTCAATAATAAGTTTGTACCACTCTTCACTATACCCAGGCTGTTCTACCTTCGGAGGTGTATAATATTGTCCTTCTGGTAATGGACGAGCTTCTTTTATATTTCCGTCCATATACTTAGTAAATAAGTGTCGGTATAACTTCTTCCAGCATTTCACGGTTTTATTTCCCTGTGCTACTGAGTAATCAGTTAAGAAACGAACTGCCTGCTCTGGATCATTCTTATAAATTTCTTGTGCAGCTTTATCAATACCTTTAACTTCTTCAATAAAACCAAGCTCTAATTTGTCCTGAACTTTTTGAATTTCCGGGATCATATAAGAATATCGAGTGTACGCAAAGTTTGATACCTGATTGAATGCCCAGAAAGCAGATGTTTCACTAAATTCCATAATTGAACCATTACCATGTGCATATGATTCAGGTACTCTGGTCATACTTGTATACATAGGAACATAAACGGTAGAGTAAGTATCGTCAACACCAAACCAAATAATTCCACCAATGGCATCTGGTAACCAACTACGGCTTTGCGTTACAAAAGAAAATCCTGTTTGTTGTGTAGAAATCGCTCTTTCGTTAAAATAGGTTTCTCCTTCAACTTCCCAGTATAATGGTCTCCAACGAACAATATTTCCGTAAGGTCCAGCACCAACATCTTTGGTCATATCCATAGGTGTTCCCTGGTAATAATCTCTCATCATATTCATAACATCACGAACAGATAATTTTTTATCAGGCTTAACCCAAAGAGGCATTCTGTTGTCAAGATTTTCACCCATTGCATAATCTTCATATTTTTCCATTCCTGAAGCTACTTTATTGAAACCTGCATATACGCGAGCTTCGCAAAAACGAGCGCCTCCAAAATCAAGTGGAGCATAGGTGTCAGAAAAACTAAAGTTTTTATCTTTTCCGTCGAAATAACCCATTTCGCGAGCAAATGAGATTACATCAGGTGAGTGATATGTAGTTTGATTAGGATCGTTGAAATTATTCTCTTTTTGGAAAGGGAACGTTGTAATTCTTGCATGATTCGCGTGACCTGAAATATATCCATCAGGAATTTGACGAGCAACCCAAACTGCACCTGTTACACCAGGACCTTTACCAATTAATTCCATAATCCAAACTTCGTTAGGATCAGAAATTGAGAATGATTCTCCGGTACTGTAATAACCATATTTTTTTACAAGATTTGTCATTGTTTTAATAGCTTCACGTGCAGTTCTTGATCTTTGCAGTGCAATGTAAATTAAGCTACCATAATCAATAATACCTGTAGTATCGCGTAATTCTGTTCTTCCGGTGTACGTTGTTTCACCAATAGCAACCTGAAACTCATTCATGTTACCTATTACATTGTAGGTATGTTCAACCTGCTCAATTTCACCAAGGTATTTACCAGT
This sequence comes from Bacteroidota bacterium, assembly GCA_020444275.1. Taxonomy (GTDB): domain Bacteria; phylum Bacteroidota; class Bacteroidia; order Bacteroidales; family UBA12077; genus UBA12077. The sequence continues at coordinate 602,811 of JAHLLG010000002.1, forward strand.
ATCCCATTCGTAAACTTTTAACATGCTTCCTTTAGGGTAGTCGGCAGCAGGCCAATGATATAATTCACCATAAAGAACATGCGCATCTGCAGCGTATGTAATCATAGTTGATCCATCAGCTGATGCTCCCTTGGTAATAAGAAAGTTAGTACAAGCAAAGCTTGTATTTATCAGCAGAACTGATAAAAAGGTTAGCGTAATTGTAAGAATTGTTTTTTTCATAGTTATTATTATTTGTATTTAATTAATTCTCGAATCAGACAAAAATAGAAAAATATTTCAATGTTCAAAGTTCAATTATAAAATACCAGTTATCAATTATCAAAGATCAATTAGTAAAGCATACGGTTCAAAACCTGAATCAATATGCATCTGGAGTTTGATAATTGCAATTTGAAAAATTACATCATTAGCTCAACAATTTGTTTGCGATCATCATCTGATAATTTATGTGCCATTCCATCAATTTGATTTTTAAGCATTTGTTGGGTAATTTCCTCCTGTTTTTCTTTACCTATTTTTATATCAGATAATCTTACCGGACAATCGATCGATTTAAAAAATGTTTCAAGATTTACAATGGTTTCATCAACGGAGTTTGTTCCAAAAAGTTGATTTCCCAATTTTTTAATTCTTGCAGGAATTCTATCCTTCTGCAGTTTTAACCAGGCAATGTATGCAATCGATAATGTTGCACCGTGTGCGGTATCATATAAGTATGAAATATTGTGTCCAATATCATGGACGCCCCAGTCGCCATTTTTACGACCATAGCTTGTGAGTCCGTTCAATGCTGTTGTGGCTGCCCACATAATATTGGCTCTATAGTCGTAGTTTTCAGGTTCTTTTAATACCAAAGGACCATATTCCATGGCTTCTTTTACGATAGCTTCAACAAACCGGTCCGATAATGAAGCATCACCTTCTCCAAAATAAGCTTCCAACGAGTGCGCTATTAAATCAACAACGCCGTAGGCTGTGTAGTTTTTGGGTACAGAAAAAGTAAACTCAGGATCGAGAAATGAGTGTTTAGGATAATTTAACGATGAAACATATCCGATTTTTTCTCCTGTTTCGTGATTTTGTAATACTGCTGCACCATTCATTTCGGTACCTGTAGCTGCTAATGTCAGAACTGCAATTAGTGGTATGGTGGTTTTAGGTTTAAATTTATATTTCATAATGGCCCAAGGATCCGTGTTGTTTGCTATGGCCAGAGCCGTTATTTTGGCCGAATCTATCACGCTACCACCACCAACAGCAACAATAAGGTCTATGTTATTTAGTTTTCCTATTTGTGCTGCTTCTGATACATCATCAACTAAAGGATTAGGTTTTATACCATTATACTCAATTATTTCAGCATGAACTGATTTTAGTTGCTTAACGATTTTATCATATATTCCATTTCGTTGAACAGACCCTTTTCCATACATTAACAGTACTTTTTTACCATATGCTAAAGCAGTTTCTCCTAGCGTATCTGCAACGTTTTTGCCAAAATGAAGTTGTGTTGGGTTATAAGCTGTGAAATTTTCCATATTATTTGTCTTTTAAATTCATCTGATTAAAAAAGGCTAAAATACAATAGCCTCACTGATGAACAAAATAATAGACAAAAAATAAGGTAAATAGTTTAATATTGGTTGCTATAAACAACTCCTCCACATGAGTCTTTTGATGCTCCGGTCACAGATGCGAGACAATTTACTTGTTCTTCCATTTTAAGTACTCCCAGTAGTGCAAATATTAAGGCTTCTTTATAATCAATCAGGTTTTTATCCGGAATTACTATTTCTGAACTGATTTTTTGTTTAATAAGATTCACAAGTAATTTATTATATGCTCCACCTCCTGTAATGAATACTTTGAAATCTTTCTTTGAAATGGATTGACTTATTTGTATGGCAATATGTTCGTATAAAGTTCTTAGTTTATCGTGCACAGATAATTCAGTTTCATTAAGAAGAGGTAAGATTTCTGCTTCCAGCCATTCCCGGCCTAATGTTTTCGGATACGATTTCTTATAATAATCTAATGCATTTAGTTTTTGTAAGAGCTCTGTATTTGTTTTTCCGAGCAATCCTAATGCTCCGTTTTTATCAAAATCATGACCGGTTTTTCGTGTTAAGTAGTTTAATATAATATTTACCGGACAAATATCGTATGCATATCGTGTATTGTTTTCTTCAAAAGATATATTCGCAAAACCACCCAGGTTTAAACAATAATCGTAATCAGAAAAGAGCAGTTGGTCTCCAATGGGAACAAGAGGTGCACCCTGACCACCCAGTGCAACATCCAGCGACCTGAAATCACAAATGGTTGTAACACCTGAATTAACAGCAATTTCATGTCCATCACCAATTTGTAAAGTAAGTTTTTTATCGGGTTGATGAAAAACAGTATGACCATGCGAAGCTATAAAATCAACTTCTATGTTGCGATCCTGAATGAATTTGTAAATAGTTTTACCAAGAAATTCCCCGTATTGCTTATGAAGTAAAGTAAGATCTTTGCCATTTAAATCAGAAGCTCCACCAAGTTTTGCTTTCCACTCTTTGGAATATTCTAATGCAGTACAATCAACAATTTTATATTGCCAGCTTTTAGTGTATGTAAAATGACAATATACTATATCGAGACCATCTAACGAAGTTCCCGACATGAGTCCGATAGCTTTATAGGTTTTCATGCACTAATCGTTATAGTGATCTTGAATTGCATTGTGAATTGCTCTGTCAAGCATTAAATACAGGTTGTCTTTTTGTTGATCTTCCGGTGGAAGAATTTCCATTTCCGTATTATCAAATCCTTTTAAGAAATAAGAATTAATGGTTAACGGATACTTAGGTGTTGTAATTCCAGTCCATTTGGCAACAGGAATAATACCTTCATTATTATAAACCGTAATATCCAGGGTTAATTGAGGATAAGTGAACGGTTTTTCAACATTTTCAAAAAGATCCGGACTTTCGTCCTGTTTATCTTTGGTTAACGTTTCCAAATTTGCATCAACTTTAAAATAGAAACGAGAATCACCTTTTCGTAATGCAGTTCTAATGTTAGCATCAGGATAGCCATAATCGTCATAGTCTACTTCTCGCATAAATGTATTAATTGGAAGAATTTCTATTTCCAGTTCCTTTTCAAGATTCTCTTTTAAAGTATAATAGATAATATGAACCAGAATAGCTTTCAGTTTCTCATTGCCAGGATCATTATACGTCTTAATGGTTTCGATAAACGGTTCCAGGGAGGAAATTTCATCTGCAAAACCTTTATCGACAGTAAGATTATAACTAATAAGTGTAAACTGCTTGTTCTTTATATTCTGTCCGGTTGCAGAACCTATGAAAAATAGAAACAGTACAACGATAATAAAATTGATCTTTCGCATAATCTGAATTTTATATTTAACTATGGAACATAAAATAGTTATACAAATTTAGCAAATTATGTGCCTACCTGAATAGATCATTCCGGAAAATATTTTAATTAACCAGATGGTTAAAATAAGAACACATTAAATCAGATAGTTACAAAATTTATGTAAAAATAAGCAGCAAATTATTTGGAATTTATAATGAATAATTCCTACCTTTGACCAATTGGTTAAACCAAACAGATAAACAATGTGGTTAAATTATATTGTAAATACATATAGCTTTATGACAGAACATGAAATGAATACAGAACAGAAAATTCTGGATGCTGCAAAAGATGTGTTTCAGCAAAAAGGATTAACTGGTGCAAGAATGCAAGAAATTGCCGATAAGGCAGGAATTAACAAAGCATTATTGCACTATTACTATCGTACTAAGGACAAGCTGTTTGAAAAAGTTTTTGAAATCGCTTTTTCATTATTTATTCCAAGAGTAAAAGAGATGATGGGATCAGATAGACCCATTATGGAAAAAATAGCATTTTTTGTCGATAACTATCTGGAGTTGCTCAATAAGCATCCGTACATACCTGGGTTTATTATTAGTGAACTGAATAGAAATCCACAGATTCTGGTAAATATTATTGAGAAAAATATTCAAATTAAGCAGAACAGGTTAATTGAATTACTTGATGATCAAATTCAGAAAGAGGTTAAAGCAGGCATAATTAAACCAATTAGTGCTAAAAATTTAATGACAAATGTTATTAGCTTATGCATTTTTCCGGTTGTGGCAAGACCGATTTTACAAGGTATTATTTTCGATAATAATAAGAAAGAGTACGACATTTTTTTAAAAGAGCGTAAAGAGTTTGTGAAAGATTATTTAATAAATTCAATTAAAGCGTGATGAGAAAATTTTTTGTGATATTGATGTTGGTTTCTGGTGTTGTAAATGCCCAAGATAATGTCTTGCAATTACAATATTGCTATGAAAAGATGATGGTTAATTATCCGTTGGCAAATCGATCTGAGGTATATTCAGCGCAGAGCGAGTTGAAAATCCAAAATATAAAAACGGGTTGGTTGCCCAATGCTTCGTTAAATGCCCAGGCAACCTATCAGTCCGATGCAATAAGTATTAACATGAGCACCCCAACAGGAGGATTTGGATTTGAGGGAGAAAAAGATCAATACAAAGCAACTGTAGATATTAATCAACTGATTTATGATTGGGGTAGGATTAAGACTGCAAAACAATTAGAGAATGCTGGTTTGCAAGTTAATCAGCAGGCAAATAACGTTGAGCTAAATAAGATAAAACAACAGGTTAATACATTCTATTTTGCCATTTTAACCTTACAGAAAAACGAAGAATTACTGAGCGTTATGTTAAAGGATTTGGAAGCTAAGGAACAGACCGTAGCTTCAGGAGTTAAAAATGGCGTGCTACTAAATTCGGATTTAAGTGCTATAAAAGCAGAAAAACTGAAGGTTAAACAGAGCATTACCGAGCTTCACTTACAACGATATGCAGCCATTGATATTTTAGCTGAATTAACCGGAATGGAAATCCGGTATGATGTGGTTTTGGAAATTCCAAATTACACCATCGATGATCAAACCAATTATAGCAGACCTGAACTGGTTTTGTTTGATTATGAAAAAGAACAATTGGAATTAACCTCAAAGGCTATTTCAAAACAGACGAAACCTACCTTTTTTGCTTTCTCGCAGTTGGGGTATGGAAAGCCTGGTTTAAATATGGTTAGCGACGAGTTTGACTCGTACTATTATGTAGGCTTAGGATTGAAATGGAATTTCTGGGACTGGAATAAAACAAAGCGTGAAAAGCAAATAGTTTCTTTAAATAAGAATCTGATTACCTCACAGGAAAATACGTTCACAAAACAATTAAATATTGCACTTCAGAATGAAAAATCCAGAATGAAATCGCTGGAGGAATCTATTGCCACAGATCAGGAAATAATTAAGCTTCGCGAAGAGGTAACAAAAAGTGCAAGGGTTAAGTTGGATAATGGATCGATCACATCATCAGATTATATTTCGAAATTAACTGCCGAAACACAAGCTAAATTAAAGTTCGAAACTCATAAAATACAGTTAGTTCAGTCAAAAGTTAATTACTTATATATTAAAGGAGAGATTTAAAATAAATAAAACCTGACAGAGTCTGTAAGGTCCTGTCAGAGTTGAAACAGAAAGGTTGAAACAAAAATAACAAAGATGAAAAAGATATATTTATTAGCCATTCCACTATTTTTTGCAGCATGCAATGGAAATGATAATGGTTCAGATGCTTACGGAAACTTCGAAGCGAAAGAAATAATCGTAAGTGCAGAAGCACAAGGTAAAATATTAGAGTTTAAAATAGAAGAAGGCGAAACTCTTTCCAAAAATCAGTATGTTGGAGTTATTGATACTATTACTTTATCAATTCAAAAAGAGCAGCTTATGGCACAAAAAAATGCTGTTGCGTCAAAACTAACCAATATACGAGCTCAAATTGCAGTTCAGGAAGAGCAGAAATCAACACTGAAAACTGAAAAAGAGAGGATTGAAAACCTGTATAATGAAAATGCCGCAACAAAACAGCAATATGATGATATCCAAGGCAAATATGATGTTTTAGTAAAACAAATTGAAGCAACAAAAACCCAAATATTATCGGTTACACGAGAAATGCAGGTTATCGATAAACAAATTAAGTTACTCAATGAGCAAATTAGAAGGGCAAAAATTATTAATCCTGTAAACGGAACGGTATTGGAAAAATATCTTGAAGAGAATGAAATTGCAGTAACAGGCAAAGCGCTATATAAAATTGCCCGCCTTGATGAAATAGAACTGCGTGTATATGTAAGTGGTGCTCAATTGCCCAATGTTAAACTGGGCCAAAAAGTCAGTGTTTTTGTTGATAAAGACAAAGAAACAAACCAGGAGTATGAAGGGGAAGTATTTTGGATTTCTGAACAGGCTGAGTTTACACCTAAAATCATTCAAACCAAAGAGGAGCGTGTGAATATGGTATATGCAGTAAAAATACGCGTTAAAAACGATGGCAAACTAAAAATTGGAATGCCCGGAGAGGCAAAGTTTAATAAATAAATGGTCAAATTGTTAAATGGCAGAACAGTTCAAGGGTGCAAACTTTGCGACTTTGCGAGATAAAATGGAGTTGCAACCAGAAACCATCAATAGTTAAAATGATTAAACAAACAAAACATATTATAAAAGTAAATCAGCTCAGAAAATCTTACGAAAAAGTAGAAGCCGTAAAAGGAGTAAGTTTTTCTGTTTCAAACGGTGAGCTGTTCGGATTAATTGGCCCTGATGGTGCCGGCAAAACGAGTATTTTCCGAATTCTAACTACTCTCATGTTTCCTACCGATGGTAACGTTTCAATGATGGATTTAGATGTAGTTAAGGATTACAGGTTTATACGAAATAACCTGGGTTATATGCCACAGCGATTTTCATTGTACCAGGATTTATCGGTTGAAGAAAATCTGGCATTTTTTGCCCGTATTTTTGGAACAACTATAGAAGAAAACTACGATCTGATTAAAGATATTTATATTCAGATTGAGCCTTTTAAAAAAAGGTTGGCTGGTCAACTTTCAGGTGGAATGAAACAAAAACTGGCACTTTCCTGTGCATTGATTCATAGTCCTGAAATTTTAATTCTGGACGAACCAACTACCGGCGTTGATGCAGTGTCGCGAAAAGAATTCTGGGAAATGTTAATCCGGTTAAAAGAAAAGGGAATTACCATTTTAGTGTCTACGCCATATATGGACGAGGCCAATATGTGCGATCGTGTTGCTCTGATACAAAATGGAGAGATCATGTCTATTGATACTCCTGCAAAAATTATTGACGATTTTGGTCGTAAACTTTGGGCTGTTAAATCGGATAACATCTATCAGTTAATACTGGATTTAAAGAAAATGGAATCAGTTGATACTGTATTTCCATTTGGCGAATATCTTCACATCACTTCAAAAGCGGATGAGTTTAATGAAGAGAGATTAATTTCAGATTTAGAAAAAGTTGGACATTCTAATATCAGAATTCAGCAAATTAAAGCGAATATTGAAGATTGTTTTATGCAATTAATGCAGTAGAAACTAAATGCATTTTAGTGCTTATATGGTAAATAATATAACCATGATTAAAAACAAAGAGAATATAATTGAGGTAAAGGATCTGGTAAAAAAGTTTGGAAATTTTTATGCCAACGATCATTTAACATTCGAGGTTAAAAAAGGAGAAATATTCGGATTTTTGGGAGCCAATGGTGCAGGCAAAACAACTGCCATTCGGATTCTCTCGGGGTTATCATATCCAACATCAGGCGACGTAATGGTAGCCGGATTTGATGTGTATAAAGAGCGTGAAAAGGTTAAAAAAAATATTGGATACATGAGCCAGAAATTCTCTTTATACGAAGATTTAACAGTAAAGGAGAATATCCGTTTTTATGGTGGTATTTATGGGTTATCAAATAAATACATTAAAGAGAAAACCGAAAGTATGCTCGAAAGATTGAAAATGAAAGATATTCAGCATAGTTTAATTGGTTCATTACCATTAGGATGGAAACAAAAGATTGCTTTTTCGGTTGCCATCTTTCATAATCCGAAGATTGTATTTCTCGATGAACCTACAGGAGGTGTCGATCCTATTACCCGGCGAGATTTTTGGGAAATGATATATGAAGCCTCAAATAACGGGATAACGGTATTTGTAACAACTCACTATATGGACGAAGCCGAATATTGCGATCGGGTTTCTATTATGGATCGAGGTAAAATAGAAGGATTAGATACTCCGGGTGGTCTAAAAAAGAGATTTAAATCAAATAACATGGATGAGGTATTCTTAAAAATTGCCCGTTAAATTATAAGATAAAATGAAGTCATGCTGAGCAAGTCGAAGTATGCATGGTGAAATAAAAAAATAAAGAAATGAAAAGATTTTTAGGATTTGTAAAAAAGGAATTCCATCATATTTTTAGAGATTATCGTACAATGCTCATTTTATTTGGAATGCCCATTGCTCAAATTCTAATATTTGGGTACGTTGTATCGAACGAAATAACAGATGTTAAAATTGGGATTTACGATAAATCAAAAGATGATATTACGCATGAGATTACCAATAAAATAACATCATCAGGTTTTTTTATTCTACACGAAAATCTCAACTCTGACAAAGAAATTGAACAGGCATTTAAGAAGGGAATTATTCGAGAAGTAATTGTTTTTGAGCCCAATTTTGCAGAAAAGTTACATCGCGATGGAACTGCTTCAGTTCAGATTATTGCCGATGCTTCTGACGCAAACACGGCAAACATCGTAACAAATTATACCAAAGGAATCATTAGTAGTTACATGAAAAATGAGCTTATGGCTCAGGGATATCCATACGAAATTATACCCGAAGTTCGCATGTTGTATAATAACGAGCTAAAAGGGGTTTATATGTTTGTACCAGGAACAATGGCTTTAATTTTAATGCTTGTTTCGGCTATGATGACATCAATTTCTATTGCCCGTGAAAAAGAGATGGGAACCATGGAAGTACTCCTGGTATCCCCATTACGACCATTGCCAATTGTTATCGGAAAAGTTATTCCATATATGGTTTTGTCATTTATTAATGCCGTTGTTATTATTGCATTGAGTTATTTCGTATTCGCAATGCCTATTCAAGGAAACCTGGTATTTCTATTGTTAGAAACGCTGCTGTTTATCTTTATGGCATTATCTCTCGGAATTCTTATTTCTACTGTTAGCGAAAGCCAGATGGTTGCAATGTTTATTTCAATGTTTGCATTAATGTTGCCTACTATGCTTCTTTCGGGTTTTATATTTCCAATTGAGAATATGCCCAAGGTGTTACAATGGATAAGTTCTATTATGCCGGCACGATATTTTATAGTCATTGTAAAAAATATAATGATAAAAGGATCGGGTATTGGAGTAATCTGGAAAGAAACATTGGTTGTAGCCGGAATGACTATATTATTTCTAATTGTGAGTATCAAAAAGTTCAAAGTAAGACTTGAGTAATAAAGGATGAATTGTTTTCAAAGGAAAAAAATAAAGCGATTGATATGTGGATGATGAAGTAAAGGATATATGAAAAGCTGATTAAAATGAGAAAGATTAGATTTATACTACGAAAGGAATTTACGCAAATATTTCGAAATAAAACCATGCTACCCATGATTTTTGGAATTCCAATAATACAATTGGTTGTTTTGGTGCATGCAGCTACCCTTGAGATGAAATCTATCGATATGTATATAGTCGATAATGACTTGTCTTCCATGTCATACGAGCTGATAAGTAAATTCAAGGGATCGTCTTTTTACAATATTTCCGGAAGTTCGTTCTCCATGGATAAGGCAAATAAGGCCATAGAGAAGAATCAAACAGACTTAATTTTACATATTCCATCGGGTTTTGAACGAAAATTAATTCGCGAAAACGAGTCGAAGGTTCAATTGTTAATTGATGGAATAAATGGCACTGCAGCGAGTTTAATTAATGCGTATTCAACATCTGTTATTTCAGATTTTAACCGGAATATAATTGTTGATCTAACTCAAATGCCTGCGATAAAAAATATGAATCCGATAAAAATGGAAGAATCATATTGGTACAATCCTGAATTAAATTATAAAATCTATATGCTACCAGGGATTCTGGTAATTTTGGTCACTATAATAAGCATGTTTTTAGCTGCAATGAATATTGTCCGAGAAAAGGAAATTGGAACCATTGAGCAATTGAATGTAACACCAATCAGAAAGTTTGAGTTCATTATTGGTAAACTGGTGCCATTCATAGTGATTGCCTTGTTTGAGTTAGCTTTTGGATTATTAATTGGAAAAATCTTTTTTCATATCCCTATAGTTGGAAGTTTAGGCCTGTTATTTGGATTTACCATAATTTATTTACTGGTGGTGTTAGGTATTGGATTATTTATATCCGCAATCTCATCAACACAACAACAAGTAATGTTTATATCGTTTTTCTTTATGCTTGTGTTTATTTTAATGAGTGGAATTTTTACACCAACCGAAAGTATGCCAGTTTGGGCTCAAAGAATTAATGTAATTAATCCGTTCTATTATTTTATGCGGGTTATACGGATGATTCTGCTTAAAGGATCAGGTTTTTGGGACATTTCTTACGAATTTTTCAGCTTACTGATATATGCAGCTATTATGTTAAGTTTAGCTGTATGGCGATACAGAAAAGTAGCTTAATTATAAAATTTACACGAAAACCAATCTCCAAAACAGTTGGCTTTTACAAAGTTAATTGGTAATAAGCCTTGATTAAAATTCTTGTGCTGTTTACAATTATCAATTAACGGACATTCGGTATGAAGTGTCTTAATAATACTGTAATCTTTTACCAGCTTTGAAAATTGTTTGCTTTTATGAACAACAGTTGCAGGATGCCGAACAGGTACAATCTTTTTATTTTTAGATATATGTAGTTTTCCAAACGCTTCTCTGAAATCAATTCGTGTTGGAATTTTTAAGCCATAAATCTTAAAAATAAATTTTGAAACATGATAACCTAATGTTATGATGATTTCTGGTTTTACAAGTTCTATTTCCTTCTTTAAATATAGATGGTAACATGTATTTATTTCATCGGTTCTGGGTTTTCTGCATTTGGGCAAGAAACACTTTAACAGATTGGTAATATAAATTTCCTCTCTTTGTAAACCAACCTCACACATTAAATCATCAAAAACTTTACCCGATGGTCCAACTAATATTTTGCTTTCGGCATCTTCTGTTCGCCCGGGTGCCTGGGCTATAAACATAAATTTAGATGGTGCGATACCTTCGCCACAAACTGCATGAGTTCTTGTTTCATAAAGTCTGCAGTACTGACAGTGCCTTATTTGAGAGTTAATATTTGATAGTAATTCTTTCATCTATACAAACAAATTTAAAGGAAAATAGCCTGTAAAGCATTTTATACGTCAGGAATTTCTTATTTTTATATTTCAATTCCAAATACTCAAAATAATGCTACAAAAAGTTTTAGATTTTTTAAAAAAGGATGTTTGGCGCATAACCTTTAAAAATATACCGAAATATCAGGTATTATTAATTAAAACGTTAAGAATTCTGTTATTGGCATTCAGAGGTTACGATGAAGATAAAGTAAGTTTGCGTTCATCGGCCTTAACGTTTTATTCCATGTTGTCGGTGGTTCCCGTGGCTGCAATGGCTTTTGGAATATCTAAAATGGTAGGTATTGATAAACAGCTTACCAAGTATTTAAACGAACAATTTGCAGGTCAGCAGGAAGTATTGGATTATATCATACAATTTGCAAATTCATTTCTTGATAATACAAAAGGTGGTTTAATTGCCGGAATTGGAGCTATTATTTTAATTTGGTCGGTAATGAAAGTATTTGGAAATATCGAAAGCTCATTTAATGCCATTTGGCAAATTCGGCAAGGAAGAAATTGGTTCAGAAAGTTTAGCGATTATATTTCAATGTTGATTATTGCTCCAATCTTGTTAGTTTCATCAAGTAGTGCAACAGTTTTTATTTCAACAGTATTAAAACAATTAGCTGTTGAACACGCAATTGTTGGTGTGCTAAGTCCGCTATTATTTTTATTAATCAAACTGGTTCCTTACGTACTTATTTGGTTATTGCTTACCATGGTTTATATGGTTATGCCTAATACAAAAGTAAATTTCAAATCGGCATTTGTTGCCGGGATCATTTCAGGAACTGTTTTCGTTTTCGTGCAGTGGGCTTATATTCATTTTCAGGTAGGAGTTTCAAAATACAACGCCATTTATGGTAGTTTTGCTGCACTTCCTTTGTTTCTTATTTGGTTGCAAATGAGTTGGTTAATTGTACTCTTTGGAGCAGAAATATCGTTTGCTGTGCAGAATGTCGAAAAGTATGAGTTTGAGCCCGATACACAAAATTTAAGTCCATTCAGTTGGCGTGTACTAACTTTAACGGTTGCTCATTTATTAATTAAAAATTTTGCCAATGGAGAAAAAGCTCTAACTGCAGAAGAAATTAGTAAACGGCTTGAAATACCAATTCGTGCCGTTCGAGATATTATTTACATGTTAGTCGATAGTGAGATATTATCTGAAGTAAACACAAAAAATGAGAAGGAAAAAGCATATCAACCTGCCTTGGATACCAACATATTAACGGTAAGTTATGTGCTAAATGCCCTGGATCATAGAGGTACAGATAAGATCTTAGCAATAGCATCTACTGAAAAAGAACACATTATAAAACTGCTTAACGACTTTGATATTGCCATACAGAATGCTAAAGGCACAAAATTATTAAAGGATATTAATTAATACGTTTGAATTTAATAAATCATTCTTATATTTGTAACAAATAAATGCAAAAAGCAATGAAACAGATTTTAAATACAAATTGGTGGTGGCACATGACATATCATAAAAACAGGTATATGATCTAACTTTGTATTTTATAATATTATCAAGGCCGCAGGTTATAACCTGCGGCCTTTTTTTATGCTAAAATTTAAATAATGTATAATTCTCAATATATCATCTGGTGGCGGCGTATTCAGTTTCTGTGGCGTAATTGCCTGTCGAAATAATCTAATTACAATACCTTATAAAGAAGAAATAAAAGATCAGAAGTGTCTCTAACCTCAGTTTTCAAACATGGGTTAAAAATCCTTCAATATAGTTGGGCCTTAGCTCATTATTAAATCTTAGGATATTTCTGACAAAAAATAATAAACAATTAAAACAATAATTATGAATACAATAAATATTAATACAGTTCCAGAAAACATAAATAATACTACTGACAAAATAGAGCAAAGCAGACCCGGATACTTCGGAGAGTTCGGTGGAATGTTTGTTCCTCCGGTATTAGAACCTAAACTTCTAAAACTGGCAGAAACTTTTGAAGAGCTTAAAAACGATGGTGCTTTTATAAAAGAGTTTCATTATTATTTAAATCAGTATGTTGGACGGCCATCGCCGCTTTATTTTGCTGAAAGACTTTCGAACGAAGTGGGAAGTCGTATTTATCTGAAACGCGAAGATCTGAATCATACCGGAGCGCATAAAATAAATAATACCATTGGACAGATTTTAGTTGCCAAACGAATGGGGGCAAAAGAAATAATAGCTGAAACTGGTGCAGGCCAGCATGGTGTGGCAACAGCAACCGCTGCTGCTCTTATGGGAATGAAGTGTAAAATTTTTATGGGTAAGAGAGACGCAGAGCGACAACAGTTAAATGCGTACCGTATAAAATTACTGGGTTCTGATTTTATTACAACCGATCAGGGAACAGCTACTTTGAAAGATGCTGTCGACGCAGCTTTAGGTTATTATATCGAAAATCCTGATGCATTTTATATTCTGGGTTCAGCGGTTGGGCCTCATCCGTATCCAAATATGGTACGTTTTTTTCAGAGTGTAATTGGCACTGAGGCTCGCAATCAGATTCTACAGCAGGAAGGAAGATTGCCTGATTCAATTTTCGCTTGTGTTGGTGGTGGATCCAATGCCATAGGACTTTATTCGGGCTTTTTGAATGATAAAAAGGTTAAAATCTTTTCTGCCGAAGGTGGAGGCGAAGGGTTAATTCCGGGAAGAACTGCATCGACTTTAGTGATGGGTAAACCGATGGTTTTTCAGGGAACATATTCATATTGTGTTGCAGATGCGCAGGGAAATCCAGTTGACACCTATTCAATAGCCGCTGGCTTGGATTATCCGGGAGTAGGACCCGAACATGCTTTTTTAAAGGAATCAGGAAGAGCAGAATATCATTGTGTAACTGATAACGAAGCAGTGAAAGCATTTAAGAAGCTCTCTGCTTTGGAAGGTATTATTCCTGCCATTGAATCATCGCATGCAGTTGCATTGGCTATGAAACTTTTAAAAGATAAGAATCAACTGAGTATTATAAATCTTTCAGGCCGAGGCGATAAAGATGTGGATAGAAAGTTGGTTTAAAACAATAATCCTGTTAGGTTTTCAAAACCTGACAGGATTTTTAATAAAAATGAATAAATACCTTAACTTTGCATCGTTTAAATACTGAGGGATGAAAAATTTTGATGAAGAGATAGCGCGTAAAGGCACAGAATTGCCTTTGGTAGAAGATTTTTATTCGTTGCAAGGTGAAGGTTATCATACTGGAAAAGCCGCTTATTTTATTCGAATTGGAGGATGCGATATTGGTTGCCGATGGTGCGATTCTAAAATGTCGTGGAATCCAAATATTCATCCGTTGGTTTCAATAGATAAAATAGTAGCCAGTGCATTAACCACTGCAGCAAATGCTGTAGTAGTGACTGGTGGTGAGCCCAGTTTATTCAATTTAAAACCTCTGACAGACAAACTAAAAACGCATCATATTGAAACATTCATCGAAACTGCCGGGGTTAAACCACTAACCGGGCAATGGGATTGGATTTGTTTATCACCTAAAAAACAAAGTCCGCCTGTTGATGAACTATATGAACGAGCAGATGAGCTCAAAGTGATAATTTATGATGACGATGATTTTCATTGGGCCGAAGAAGCTGCAAATAAAGTAAACAAAAAATGTAAACTTTATTTACAGTCGGAGTGGAGTCGTTATCAAAAGAATATTCCTGCGATTGTCGATTATGTAAAAACCTATCCTAAGTGGAGTGTTTCATTGCAATCGCATAAGTTTATGCACATACCTTAGATTTCATTTTTTAAGTGCGTTAAAAGCTGTTAAGCCTGACATAGTTAAAAGGCTTCAAAAATTAATAACCTATTTACCAAATTACTATTTTACCATTTTACGAGTTAACCATCAAACAAAATAAACATTTCATTAAATTACTGTTCTACTATTTAAGAAATACACTTTTTTTTGTACCTTCAAAGTCCATTAAAACATAAATTTATGAGAAAAGTAATAGTTCTATTCCTTATTGTTCTCGTTCCTTTATTATCAAATGCGCAATATAACTATACAACAAAGAATAATAAAGCCATAAAGGCATATGAAGAGGCTCTCCAGTACTTTAATAGAATGGATTATTTTAGTGCTGTTCAACTAATGAATAAAGCCATAAAATACGATAAGAAATTTATCGAAGCACATCTTGTTTTAGCTGAAATCTATATTGAAAATAACAATATTGATAAAGCAATTCAATCCTATTATAATGTAATTGATTTAAACCCGGATTTTTTCCCTGGTTTATACTCTTCGTTAGCACAACTGGAAATGATGCAAAACAATTTTCAGTCGGCAAAAGAGCATTTGGAAAAGTTTCTAACCTATGATAATCTTAAACCGATAACCAGATCCAGAGCCAAACGAAAAATAGAATCGTGTGAATTTGCAATAGATGCTATAAATAATCCGGTTCCGTTTAATCCGGTAAATTTGAGTGATCATATCAATACATATTATGATGAATACTGGCCATCATTAACAGCCGATGAACAAACGCTTGTTATTACCCGGTTAATACCGAAAGAGCTTATACAACATACAGATGATCTGCATGATAATCAAGCAGAACAAGAAGGTAATTATGAATCAAACACACCTGTAATACCGGGAAGAAGTGAAGTTCAGGAAGATTTTTACATTAGTGTAAAAGAGAACGGTGTATGGTCTGAAGCAATTAATGCGGGCAAACCTCTAAATACCAATGGAAATGAAGGTGCTCAAACCATTAAAGTTGATGGTCGTGTGATGTATTTCACTGCATGTAATCGATCCGATGGAAAAGGACGATGCGATATCTATTCAAGTATTAAGGAAAATGGAACATGGTCAGAACCAGTTAATTTGGGTAGCCCGGTTAACACATCAGACTGGGAGGCGCAGCCATCCATATCAGCCGATGGGAAAACCTTATATTTTGTAAGCAACAGATCGGGAGGTTTTGGACAAAAAGATATTTGGTACAGCACCTTAAGTGAAGATGGAAACTGGTCGTTGCCAAAGAATTTGGGCGAGAATATTAATAGTGCAGGCCAGGAGCAATCCCCTTTTATTCATCCCGATAACAAAACGTTGTATTTTGCATCCGATGGTATTATTGGTATGGGAGGGTTTGATCTATATAAAGCAACCATGAATGAAGATGGAACGTGGAGTGAGCCAATGAATCTGGGTTATCCTATTAATACAACATATGATGAAATTGGCCTGATTGTTAATGCGGTAGGAAATATGGCCTATTTTTCATCCGATAGGTTAAGTAATAAACGAAGAGATATTTTTCAGTTTGAGCTTTATAAAGAGGCACGACCAAATCCGGTATCGTATATAAAGGGAAAAGTATTTGATGCAAATACAAAAAAAAGTTTAGTTGCTCATTTCGAATTGATAAATCTGGAGACGAACGAAGTGGTTATGGAAGCAAAATCTGAAGCAATAAATGGAGAGTTTTTGGTTTGTATTCCTACAGATAATAATTATGCCTTAAATGTTTCTAAAGACAACTATCTTTTTTATTCAGAAAACTTTGAATTAAAAGGAGTTCACGAAATTACCGATCCGTATTTAAAAGATGTAGCTTTAAAACCTATCAAACCGGGCGAAAAGATTATTCTGCGTAATATATTTTATGCAACTGATTCGTATGGATTAAAAGATGAGTCTGTTGCTGAATTAACCAAATTACTTGAGTTTTTAAATAATAATAAAGCATTAAGGATTGAAATTTCAGGGCATACTGATAACGTGGGCACATCAGAGTATAATATTGAATTATCTGATAAACGGGCAAAATCGGTTTATAATTATTTAGTTGATCATGGTATTAATAAAGACAGGTTAACATACAAAGGATATGGTGAAACTCAACCAATTAGTACGAATGATAATAAAGAGGGAAGATCTGAAAACAGAAGAACAGAACTAAAAATTTTATCTTCAATTGAGCAATAACACGTAAATTATTCTTAAATTTATGAA
Organism: Bacteroidota bacterium; assembly: GCA_020444275.1. GTDB lineage: Bacteria > Bacteroidota > Bacteroidia > Bacteroidales > UBA12077 > UBA12077. The sequence goes on from JAHLLG010000002.1 coordinate 620,211, forward strand.
TAACAACATTAACTCTAATAAATAGTTTTTAATGAAGCCACTAAAAATTCTAGCAACAGAGTCAAGTCCTGCCGTTAATTTTGATCCTAAAAAAGGTAAATTTCAAATTGCAGGAAATTCGCTACCGGAAAATTCTAGAGGATTTTACGAACCGGTTATTGATTGGTTGGATCAATATGCGGAATCTCCAAATCCTGAAACTGAAATAGAGTTCAAGATGATTTTGCTCAATACCTCTTCAACTAAGTTATTTATTGATATATTCAGGAAGATTAATAAAATAGTAGATTATAGTGATTCAAAGGTAAACGTTGTTTGGAATTATGTGTATGGCGATGACGACATTCATGATGTAGGTGTTGATTTCAAGGCATTTTGCAAAGCTTCATTCGAGCTGGTTGCTGTAAACAATGAAGCAATTTAGATAGCTCTGATATATTTATGATCAAAAAAAGATGTTTATACCATAAACATCTTTTTCTTTTTTTTGTAACTTGTATAATTATATTAAATTTTTGATGATGAATATATTACATGTTAATCAGACCGAAGACACACCATTGGTTCATTTTGACCCAGATACCGGTAAGTTTGAGATTAAAGGTAATTCTATTCCTGAAAATATTTATCTGTTTTTTAACCCGATTTTTGAATGGATCGATAAGTATTTAGAACAACCTTGTAAGAAAACAGAATTTATATTTCAAATGAAAATGATAAGTTCTGCTTCTACAAAAATGTTTTACGAGTTAATGAATAAGATTGACACATTATATGAAAAATCGGAATGCGAGGTAAAGATTACCTGGTATTATAGCCTTTACGATGATGAAATAAGAGAAATAGGCAACGATTTCAAAGATGGTGTTTTAGTGCCTTTCGATATTGTTTTAGTTGATTCAGAGAGCTAATTAATCGTCTTCAATAAGCTTTTTAATACGTTCAATCTGCATTTGCTTGTTTACTTCACGCAGGTTTAAAGCTGTTTTGGTAAAGAACTGGTGATTTGATAAAAACTTTACCTGCAGTTTATTCCAATCATTCAGATTATCAATTTTATTTTGTTCTTTAAGTTCCTTATAAAGCGTGTTAGAAACTGGTATAAAATCACTTCTTCCTAAATAATCCAAATCAGAATCGCACATAATACTTTCCATTAAATTTTTAGGATTTGGTGGTAATTTTGTAGCCATAATAAGATCACAAATCTTATCGATTTGTTCTGGTGTATAACGATACTTTGGCAGGTATTCCTTAGCTAACTGTGTTCCGTTATACTCATGTTCATCGTAATCAATAATATGTCCAGCATCATGGAACAAAGCAGCGGTTTTTAATAACAAGATAGATTCATCATCAACACCCTCACCATAACCGATCAGTTCGGCCTGGTTAATAACATCAATTGTATGCTTAAAGTTATGATAATATAAATATGGTGGCAATTCCCTCTCAAGTCGATCAAGTATAATTTCCTGCAAATCGGTAAACTGTCTTAGTAAATATTTATTCCATAAAATCTGATTCGGTCTTCTGCCTCTTTTTCGATCATCAGAAAATGCAGGTTTTATTCTCTTCAGAAAATACATTTCCATATCACCTTTATACTTTACCGGAATTTTTCCATTGTATTCGCAAACAAAGTATTGTTTAACAAGCTCGTATGTCATTATGGAAATATTAATCTGACCTACCTCGCCAGCCGAAGCCATGCGGGTGGCAATGTTAACCGTATCGCCTTTTAATTCGTAAGAAATCTTTTTTCTTCCGGAGAACGTAGCAGTTACAGGTCCAGTATGAATGCCCATTTTTAAATCCCAGAATTTTTTGTCTTGGCTTTCATACTCAATTTTTAGCTGGGTTAAATAGTCCTGCATCTCTAGAGCTGCCAGAACAACGTCAACCGGGTTTGTAATATTTTTAACAGGAACACCACCGGCACACATGTAAGCATCACCAATAGTTTTTATTTTTTCTATCTTATATTTCTTTACAATGGAATTAAAATGAAAAATAATTTGATCGAGTTCATCAATGATATCACTTGTTCCTGATTGTTCAGCTATGGTTTTAAATCCCTGTATATCAGCATAAAGAACGGTTGCCATTTCGAACCGTGTAGTTCTGTTTTTTAGTTGACTGCTGGCTTCTTTAGGCAGAACATCAGGAGGAATAGATGAAATTATATTATCTAATTTCTGGTTTTGTTTAGTAACTTTTTTATTGGTTTCGGTAAGATCTTTAACTTGATTTAAAAGTTTTTTGTTTTCTCTTAGTAAGTCGGCTATTTTTAAAACGAGTTTTTGTTCTTGTTCTTTATCCATTGCTGATTAATTGTAGGATTCTGCTTAAATATATGCTAAACGTAAATTTACTTATTTTGTTTCCAATTACCAATATAAACCTGCGATAATATTTCGTATACTTCAGTTAATAGAGAAAGGTTATATGATTTTAAAAGATTTTTATGGAAATTTAAGAATCGTGGATTAAGTTCTTTTATAGCAGGACAAAAGGTTATTGCTTTATAAGTTTTTTAGAAATATATATATCTGGTGTAGAGATTTTTAAAATATAAGTACCTTTTGGCAAAGAATTTAATTCACTGCTTCCAATAATAATGCTATTGCCAGCTTCAAATGTTTTTAAGGGCTTTTGAACCAATAATTCTCCATTAATTGAAAACAGGCTTATCATTGTTGGTGATTGTTCTATCTTATCAAACTCAATTAATAATTCGTCATGAAATGGATTTGGATATGCATTAAATACTAACGGCATGCCGCTATGTATCGACTGTACTTGTACAACATGAATATCTACAGGCACTTCGGTCTGATCTTCATCATTTTCAATGATTCGTAACATACAGGAATAATTTCCTGTCACTATGGAAGTAGAATCAATATGTATTAAAATTGAATCTATTTCTTGAATTGCTATTATACCAGAGCTTTTGTTAACAGTTATCCATGTATCTGATTTTGTTGGAAAATCCAGTTCAACAGTATACTCTAATAATCTGTTTCCGGTATTTTCTATATATATGTTGTAGCTTTTGTTAGAAGATTCTTCAATGGTGTCACGTATAGATTTAGGTGTTATTACGGCACTTGTGGTATCTTTTACAAAAATGGCAAACACAATTGTATCGTTGGTACTGTTTTCTTTTTCAATTATTAAATTACAGTCGAAGTTACCAAATCCAATTTCATTGGTTTCAACAGATGCAGTAACTGTATCAGTTTCAGTTAATGCCAAATTTCCGGAATTTTTATTCAAACTGATCCAATTGTTCGATTCTGCATCATCAATTTGCAAAGTGTAATTAAATGATAGCAAACCGTTATTTTTTAAATAGATTTCATATTCAGCACTATTTCCACTCCACAGCGTATCAGTAATCTCTTGTGGCTCAATATATGTAGATATGGAATCTTTAACAAAAAGATTAATAGTTACCGTATCTGTTTCAGCATCGGCTGATGTTAAAATTATATTTGCAGAATAGTTGCCGGCAGTTAAATCTATTGTATTAATTGTAGCTTTTACCGTATCGTTCTGTGTTCCATATAAGTTACCAGAACTTTTATCTAAACTTACCCAATAATTGGTGGCTGCATTTTTTATCTTGATTTCATAACTTGTACTAACGGCATTGCTATCGTTGTAAATTACAATATTATGCGTATTGGTTTCATCAAAAAATAAAGTATCATTGATAATATCTGATTCAACCTTTAGGGCAATTGAATCGGTCAGTTCCTGAGGTGTTCTTAATGTAATATTAACCCGGGTTATATTTTTCCAGTTCACATCAACATTATAGATTGTATCATTAACATATCCATCTGCCGAAGCGACAATATTGTATGTCCCTTTTTCAATTAATCTATGATAATTTCCATGATTAGGATCGGTAAACACCATGGAACTGTCGTCTTCTTCGTCATGGTTTATGATCTCAACCATCGCATCTAACGGATCATTGCTTGTGTTTTTTACAATGCCACTTATACCATACAGACACTCATTTATGTAATTCAGAAGAGATTGTTTGTTATAGTTCCAATAATTATTAAGATTTTCTACTCCCAGTAGTTTTGTTGTAGAAACTTCAATAGTTACCTCTCTGCATTGATGCCAGTAATTCATATAATCTTGTCGGCCACCTCCAATCTGATACCAGCTTGCTCCATGTGTAACACCATCAGCATAAAGACTAGACATGTAGTTTGTGTTTACGGTTCTTGCTGTAGTAACATAATCAGTGCATATTTGCTCAAACCAATCTGTATCGGCATGTCGATTTGAACTTAAACTCCACGTATCCCACGGATAATTCATGACTTCAACTCCGCCGTGAAAATTTGCCGACATAACAAAGTTGTGTGCATCTGCAAAATCCATCATGGCTTGTGTTTCTGGTTGGTACGGGCTGTTTGCACCTATTCTGGGATCTGGAAAATCTCTGTTAATATCTTTTACGCCATTTGATCGAATTGCATCCTGAACGGTCTGGTTTCCGCCATAATATGTTCCATCTGGATTTGCGTTAGGATTAATATATATTTCTACTTCGTTGACGAGTTCTGTAATTTGTGCAGCACTTCCATATGTTGTAAGTAGCGAATCGGCTAAACGAAGCATTAATATAAAGCCTGTTACTTCGTCGCCATGCATTGTACTAGTATAGAAGAATTCAGGTTCTGCTTCTTCTGAACTCACATTATCTGAAATTTTCAGTACATATAGTTGGCGGCCATTAGCTGTTTCTCCTATTGAATCCAGTTTGCAAAGAGAAGGATAGGAGCTTTCAAAATTTTTCATCATCTCACGATAAACTTCATACGTAGGATATCGATCGAAGTTCTCCATTTCTCCAATCGTTGTAGCCATTATAATGGATTTAGGAATATCTTTTTGAAGAAATTCAATTTTATATTCTAATTTTTTGAAATCATCCATCTCGTCTGGCATTGCATAGGCAAAAACTTCCAGACCTTTTACATTATCAATCGATATTAATTTTGTTATGGTATCTAACTCTGATTGATCATTAATCATGAATTTAAAATAATACTCTGGTGTACTATTTTGTGCGAATACCCTAACACAGAAAAAAAGTGAAAATAGCGATATGATAATGGTTTGTTTCATTCTTAATTTTTAAGCTAGTATAGAGTATCTTGAATTTATTTTTCAGGATTTGTGATTTTACCCATAAAATAGATCAAATTATTTGCATTGTTTCTTAAAATAAATATAAATGGTTTATCTACTTTCACTTTTTCAGAGAAATGAGAAATGGATGTTTTTCTCATGGTCACTGCCGTTGCTGCTGCCGCTTCAGTTCCGTCTTCATCAACTGAAATATTAGCTTTATGTATTACTTTACTTATATATAGCTTTTCTTGTTTCGTTATTCCTGAAAAATCTGCATTTCCAGTAAAAGCCTCTTTCATACCCAGCTTTTGTAATTTGCCATTCAAATCAAATTCCGATTCAATGCTAAATTTTGGAACAGAAAGGTCAACTGTTTTCATCTCTTTCTGTTTTGTATAGTAGGTATAAAAATCGTAATTGATTAACTTTTCAACTCGTTTTAACTTTTTGTATGATTTCGGTATCACGATCATGAGTGAATATTCCTGATCTTCGTAAGGAATATCAATTACTTCAATACATTTATCGCTATAATACCATACACTTACAATTTTATTCATAAATGTGGTAGTGACAAAATCTCTTTTACCGGTCTGAAATTGATCTTCGGTGTTTTGAGACTTGTTAAACGATTCACTCCAAGCACCTTTAAAATATAAAGCATTAACTAATACTAACCGGGTAGATTCATCGATAACCGATGGTTTTAACAAATCTTTTATTCTGTTATTGGTATTTTTAGCTACCCAGTTATTGATTTCATTTCTTGATTCTTCAGGATTATTTAGGAAATCTGTGTTATGTAAAGAGGAGTTAAAATATTTTATATTCTCATCTGTAAAGCTCTTGTTCAGATCTAGAGTCTGTTCTATCCACAATGAATTGGCATTATATAGTTTTATACCTTTTGATTTTAAATTACGAGCTCCAAAAGTGTTCAGATAACGTTCCCCAAGCTTGATTCTGTCTTTAGTAAAATAGAAGGTGCTGCTTATTTCATCGTATGTATTACCATTTGCTCCAATGGTTGTCATTGCAACAGCAGATGTAATACTTGCTGGTGAAAAGATCAAATTAGTACCTGGCTCGTTTAATTGATTATAAACATCGAAAGCAAATCGATTGTTACTTTCTATAATATTTATGTTACTTTGTCCATTCGTATAAAATGAAACAAGTATCAAAAGAAAAGCTATTATATTTTTCATAAAAATATTTTATACAAATATAGACATATAGTTGGAGTAAACAGTAAGATTAAGATTGAAGAATGCATACGATTGAACCTTATTACAGATGGCGAAAATACTATATAGCATCAGAAGATGAGAAATCGCCCTTTTATGGCAGAATTTATAGTGAGTTCGAGTTTACCAATAAAATATATAATTACTTAATCCATCCACAATGGGACGAATTTGGATCAGAAACATTATATCTTAAAATTCTTTATGCCAATTATAATTTAGGATTTGCTATTATTGAATTTATCGGAGAATGGAATGATACATTATATAATGATATTATGTACCTTAAAAGGGAAGTTATCGATAGGCTTGTTTCCAATAACATCAATAAATATATACTTATTGGTGAGAATGTCTTGAATTTTCATTCGTCTGATGATTCATATTATGAGGAATGGTTTAGTGATATAGAAGATGGTTGGATTGTTGCAATCAATTTTCAGGAGCATGTTGTCAGGGAGTTTCTTCAGGAGAATATAGGGTATTATATTACATTTAATTACGAATATAATACAATCAATTGGAGATCGCTAACACCATTGGCTTTGTATAAGTTAATAAATGATTCAATGCATAAACAAATTGAATAAATTGTATTAATCTACATTATTTTGTAATTTTAACAACTAACCTGTAAAACTTATATCTAATGAAGAAATTTTATATATTCATTGTGATGTGCTTTCTTGGAGTATATGCTTCAGGACAAACCATATCGTCATATGTTATTGCTTCAGCCGGAGAGTCTGCAGAAGCTGATGGGATTAGCATTAGCTGGACATTAGGTGAATTAGCAATTGAAACTTTTGAAACAAGTGATATTATTTTAACACAAGGGTTTCAGCAGGGGTATTTTGAAGTAACTTCAGTTGGAGAACCGCTTTCGAATAATTTTGATTTAAAAGTATTTCCAAATCCTGCAACCGAATATGTAATGGTTGAATTGCAATCAGATGAAATAAAAGACGGGATAATTCAAATGTACGATATGAATGGACGATTGGTTTATAATGAGAAATTTAATGTAACTCAGGGACCCAATAGAATTGAATTATCCGACTTAAGCTCTTCGCAGTATATTTTAAAAGTATCGAATTCAAGTGGAGAGGTTTTACAAACGTTTAAATTAATAAAACGTTAATAAATAAAACCTGGATTGCTTGCTTCATAGTCCGTAATTCTTATTTTTGCTTTTATTCAGGAAAGAAAAAAGCAAAATTGAAAGGACACGAAAACATAACGAAAGCTTTATTAAGTAATTTCTTAATAAAGTTTTTTTATTGTGCAGCATGATAACATTTGATTTAATAGTAGTTTTTGTAGTTATCCTATTTATTCTTGTTGTTTTATACAAAGAATTAATTGGAGCTACTTTTGCATTTGTTATTGCCGTTGTAACTTTAGGTTTTTTTGGAATATTAACTCCTCGTGAGATACTTAGTGGTTTGGCTAACGAGCAGTTAGCTGTTATTTTGTTATTATTGCTATTAGGTGATATTATCAGACAAACTGCAGTTGTTGAGTTGCTTTTCGATCGTATATTCAAAAATGCTAAAAGCTACAGAGGCTTTTTAAGCAGAATGACATTAATTATTTCCGGTTTTTCCGCTTTCTTAAATAATACTCCACTTGTTGCTGTTATGATGCCTTATGTGAACAACTGGTGTAAAAGGAATGATATATCACCTTCAAAATTTTTAATGCCATTATCATTTGCTGCTATTTTAGGTGGCTGTGCTACATTAATTGGTACTTCTACTAACCTTATTGTTAATGGTATGGTTGTAGATCAAAATATTATACCGGGATTAGAATCTTTGAATATTTTTGATTTTGCATTTGTGGGGGTGCCAATGATCTTTATTGGTTTTCTATATCTTTTATTCTTTGGTGAAAAATTGCTGCCTGCCAAGAAAGACATTCTGGATCAGTTCAGTAAAAACACAAGAGAATATTTGGTTGAAGCCGAAATTCGTAAAGATTCGCAATTAATTGGTAAAACCATTGATGAAGCTGGTTTGAGAAACCTAAAAGGATTGTTTTTAGTAGAAATTATTCGGAAATCATTTAAAATATCGTCTGTTAAACCAAATGTAATATTACAGGAGGGAGACTTGTTGATATTTGCAGGTATTACAGAAACAATTGCCGAAATGGTTGAATCGGATTTAGGTTTGAGATTGCCATCCGTAGGAATGATGTACAAGAAAAAGCAAACTGAGGTAGTTGAAATTGTAATATCTCATAATTCCCCTATGATTAATAAAACGGTAAAAGAAATTCGCTTTAGAGCCAAATATGATGCTGCCGTTATTGCTGTGCACAGAAATGGTGAACGAATTTCTGGTAAAATAGGCGAAATTGAAATTAAAGCGGGTGATGTTTTATTATTATTTACCGGTGCTGATTTTGTGAGTAGATCGGCGCATACTCAAGATTTTTATTTCATATCTAAAGTTAAAGATTTCCAGAAGCTTGAATCATATAAAATATGGACATTGCTTGGAGGAACAATTGGTGTAATACTTTTAGCCGCTTTTAAAATCGTTTCTTTATTTATGGGGCTCATGGTACTAATTATGGTGCTTTTAGCTTTAAAAATCGCGAATCCAAAAGAACTATATAAAGCAATTGATTACAGGTTGGCACTAATTATAGCTATGTCGTTAGCTTTAGGAACAGCCATGATAAAATCGGGTGCAGCAGAACTGTTTGCCGATTCAGTTATTACCATGTTTTTACCGCTTGGAAAAATAGGTCTCCTTTTGGGTATTTACCTTATAACTGCTGTATTAGCTGCTTTTATCACTAATATTGCTGCAGTAGCAATTCTCTTTCCAATATCATTAACTATGGCTGTAAATCTGAATTTACCCACGATGCCATTTATTTTAGTTGTTTCGTTTGCAGCAGCAGCAAATTTTATGACACCTATCGGGTATCAAACCAATTTAATGGTTTATGGTCCGGGAGGATACTCATTTAAAGATTTCTTTAGGGTGGGGTTTCCACTTACTATTATTTATATGATTGTTACAATAACAATTTTAAGTATACGATATTTAATTTAAAATCAACAAAAGTTAATGGAAAACAATTTAACGATATCAATTAAAGCAGCTTTAATTGCTGGTGAAGAAATTTTAAAAGTATATAATAGTGATGATTTCGATGTAAAGTTAAAATCAGATGATTCACCATTAACAAAAGCAGATAAAAATGCACATAAGATCATAGTTGAAAATCTTTCTGAAACCAATATTCCTATTTTGAGCGAAGAAGGGAAAAATATTCCATTCGAGGAAAGATCAAATTGGAATAAATATTGGCTCGTAGATCCTTTAGATGGGACAAAAGAGTTTATTAAAAGGAATGGTGAATTTACAGTTAATATTGCACTAATAGAAAATGGTAATCCAATTTTAGGAGTTATTTATGTACCCGTAACTAAAGATTTGTACTTTAGTTCAAAAGACTTTGGAGCTTATAAAGCAATAAATCAGGATGCAGAATCATTTGACGGAAACCTTAAAAAACTGGTACAATTAAGTTTTAAGTTGCCTTTTGTGACAGAAAATGAAACATATACCATAGTTGGTAGTAGGTCGCATATGAATAAGGAAACAGAAGATTTTATAGCTAAGTTAAAAACAGAACACGGTGAAATAGAATTTATGTCACGAGGCAGTTCACTGAAAATTTGTATGGTAGCTGAAGGTTTAGCAAATATTTATCCACGATTTGCACCAACGATGGAATGGGATACAGGCGCAGGGCATGCGATAGCTTTAGGTGCAGGTTGTACGGTTACTCAATCCGACGAAAAAACACCAGTAAAATATAACAAACAAGATTTATTAAATCCTTGGTTTATAGTAAAAAGATAAAAGAAGAGCCCTTATTGAAAGGGCTTTTTTTTATAAGGCATTGTCTAACAAAAACATAACGGATTCTAAATCCATTGTACTTAGTATATTTTCAATTATATCCGTATATTCTGCATTTGGACTTAATAGTGCATTTTTAATTAAAAATGAATCGTAATCGTGATCTTTCGTGCCAACATAGGTTGACATTACACATCCGGTGGCACTTAGTCCACAAAGGAATAAAGCATTAATTTCTTTTTCTTTTAATATTTTATCCAGATCTGTTTTTGTAAATGCATTACCATAATGCTTAATAACCATTGGATACTCTTCTTTTACATTTACTTCATCAGTAAAATTAAACTCTTCGGAATCTTCGGCAGGTCCCCATTCTTTGTCCTGATGATAAATGCGAATGATAGGTAATTCATACTTTTCAAATAACCATATAGCCCAGTTTATATGCTTAATAGCTAAATCTTTATCAGATTGATCCATTGATGTTAAATATGCATTCTGTACATCAATAACCAATAATGCCGGCTTAAACTCGGTTTTGCTAACAGATTTTGTTTCTTCCTGTGCGTATAATATGCTAATTGACAGGATAATACTTGCAAGTAATAAAATTGTTCTTTTCATTAATTTTTAAGTTTAATTGTTACACACTAAATTTAGTTAGTTAATTTCATATTGGCAATTATTATTTTTAATACAGGAAAGATTAACAAATGTCGGCTAACCCTACGATAAAAGCACTTTTATTAAAACTTTGTTTCAAAATCTTTGGTATATAAGCAATAACAATTAGAATCTCTTTTCGTATATTTGATATCAATAAAAACCATTTATATGCATGATATTCAGTCGGTAGAAGTTCGGTATTTAAAAATGTCCGATTATAAAGAATTAAAGGCTTCTATGCAAGAAGCTTATGGAAATTGGCCAGGTGCTTATTGGCAAGAATCACATGTGCAGAAATTACTGGATGTTTTTCCCGAAGGCCAGGTTGCTGTAGTTGTCAACGGAATGGTTGTTGGTAGTGCTCTTTCAATTATTATTAAGTATGATCATTTTGGCGATGAACACACATATAAAGAGGTAACAGGAAATTATACATTTAATACCCATACGCCGAAAGGAGATGTTTTATATGGCATTGAAGTTTTTGTAAAACCTGAGTTTCGTGGATTAAGATTGGCTCGCCGGCTTTATGATACTCGTAAAGAACTATGTGAAAAATTGAATTTAAAAGCCATTGTTTTTGGTGGAAGAATACCATATTATCATAAATATGCAGATGAGTTAACGCCAAAGGAATACATCCAAAAGGTTAAATTAAAGGAAATTTACGATCCAACCCTATCATTTCAGTTATCCAATGATTTCCACGCAAAAAAAATACTAACAGATTATCTTCCTGGTGATGAAGAATCTCATGAATATGCAGTTTTGTTGGAATGGGATAATATTTATTATACTAAGAAAACGGTAAAGCTAACCTCCCAAAAATCAGTAGTACGTTTAGGGTTAATACAATGGCAAATGCGTCAGTATAAAACAGTTGATGAGTTATTTGAGCAGGTAGAGTTTTTTGTGGATGCTGTTTCAGGGTACAAAAGTGACTTTGCTTTATTTCCCGAATTCTTTAATGCACCATTAATGGCAAAATATAATGATTTGTCGGAGCCTGAAGCTATTAGAGAATTAGCCAAGTATACGGATGAAATGCTTGAGCGATTTCTTCAATTGGCTATCAGCTATAATGTGAATATTATTACAGGTAGCATGCCATATATGAAAGGCGATTCGCTTTATAATATTGGTTACCTGGTTCGCAGGAATGGAACCTATGAAGAGTACGAAAAAATTCATGTAACTCCCGATGAAACCAAATATTGGGGTGTTAAAGGTGGTAAGAAGATCGAGGTTTTTGAGACAGATTGTGGTCCTATTGGAATTATGATTTGCTATGATGTTGAATTTCCTGAACTTTCGCGTATTCTGGCTCAGGATGGAATGAAAATTTTATTTGTACCATTCTTAACAGATACCCAAAATGGTTATTCACGAGTACGAAACTGCGCTAGAGCTAGAGCAATTGAAAACGAATGTTATGTGGCTATAGCAGGTGCTGTGGGTAACTTACCAAAGGTTCATAATATGGATATTCAGTATGCTCAGTCAGTTGTATTTACACCTTGCGATTTTTCTTTTCCTACCAATGGTATTAAAGCAGAAGCAACTCCCAACACAGAAATGATCTTAGTTGTGGATGTGGATCTGGATTTAATAGCCGAACTGAATCGATATGGCAGCGTAAAGAATATCCGTGATCGACGAACCGATTTGTATGAGCTCAATTTAAAGATTAAAAAAGAAGAATAAGTAGCTAGCTAAAAAGGTAAAATACTTATTGAAGATGATCCTGATTGAAATTAGGAGAGTGAAGCAATCTGCTTGTAGCTAATAATTATAGATTGCTTCATTTCATTCGAAATATCCCGTTAATTTGCTATTGGTGTCTTTTATTCAAAACATCAACCACATCATTCATTTTAAACCCTTTTGCTGATAATAAAACCTGCAAGTGGTAAATTAAATCAGCAGCTTCGTTTAAGAATAATTCATCATTTTGATCTTTTGCTTCAATTACTAGCTCAACAGCTTCTTCACCCACTTTTTGAGCAATTTTATTAATTCCTTTGCTAAAAAGCTTGGTTGTATATGATCCTTCAGGCATTTCATCGCGACGCTGATCAATGACTTGTTGTAAATAATTCAAGTCAAAGTTTGATTTTTGCTCACCGAAGCATGTTTTTCTTCCTGTGTGACAAACAGGTCCTTCAGGTTCAGCCAAAATCAGTAGCGTATCATTGTCACAATCCGAAATAATCTCTTTTACATGTAAGTAATTTCCGCTGGTATCACCTTTGGTCCATAGTTTTTGCCTGGAGCGACTATAAAAGGTTACCCGGTTTTCTTTTTGGGTTTGCTCTAAGGCTTCTTTGTTCATAAAACCTAACATGAGTACTTCTCTTGTTTTGTAATCTTGTATGATTGCGGGGATTAACCCGTTTAGTTTATTAAAATCTAAATTCATAATTATAAAGTTTGTTTTTCACATTTCGACAGGCTCAATGTGACATTTTTTGTCATGCAGAGCTTGTCGAAGCATTAATGTTTATATTCTTACTGGTATATTTTTCTTGTCTAATCTCTGTTTAAGCTTTGAAATTTCAATCTCTTTATAATGAAAAACACTGGCAGCCAGGGCTGCTTCAACATTTGCATACTTGAAAACTTCTTCAAAATCCTGAATAGATCCTGCACCACCTGATGCAATCACTGGAATATTTAAGTTTTCAGTAAGCCATTTCAGCGGTTCTAAAGCAAATCCATTCTTTGTTCCATCGTGATTCATGGATGTAAACAATATTTCTCCACATCCCAACGATTCTGCTTGTTTTGTCCAAGTAAAAAGCTCCAATCCCGTTTTTATTCTTCCGCCGTTTTTGTAAACAATCCATTTTTCATTTTCAAATTTGGCATCTATAGCCAATACAATAAACTGACTTCCAAACTTTTCAGCAATTTGTTGTATCAATTCAGGATTATTGATTGCAGCAGAGTTTACAGAAATTTTATCAGCTCCTGCTGAGAGAATCATATCTGCATCTTCAAGACTAGAGATTCCGCCACCCACCGTAAAAGGAATGTTGATTTTCCTGGCAATCTTTTTAACTAGATCTGCTAATGTTTTTCGTTTTTCGTGTGATGCTGTAATATCTAGAAATACCAATTCATCAGCTCCGTTATCACTGTAAAACTTACCCAGTTCAACAGGATCGCCAACATTTTTTAAATTTTCAAATTCAATTCCTTTAACAGTTTGTCCGTTGTTAATATCCAAACAGGGGATTATTCGTTTTGCTAACATTGTTTTAGTGTTAAATTTTCAACAGGGATAATATCTTCATAAAATGCTTTTCCTACAATTACTGCATCAATACCTACTTTATCCAATTCATAAATATCTTTTTTCGAACTTACACCGCCACTTGCAATGATATATTTGTCCGGGAAAAACTCTTTGAGTGATTTGTACAATTCAATATTTGCACCTGAAAGCATTCCGTCGCGGGCAATATCGGTACACATAAATTTATCAATTCCCAGATCAGCGTAAGCTGAAATTAAATCGTAAATCTGAATATTGGTTTCCTTGGTCCATCCATTAATGTAAACCTTCTTATTAAAAACATCCGAGGCGACTATAAATAATTTAGCACCAAATTCATTAATTAAATTTTTAAATGTTTCGGGTTCTTTGATTGCCAAACTGCCTATTCCAATATAACTGGCACCGGCATTCAAAGCATTTTGAACTTGCTTTTGAGTTCTAATTCCACCGCTATAATCTACAGTAAGGTTTGTTTTGGAACAGATATCTTTTAAGACATTTATATTTTCGGTTTCGCCCGATTTAGCTCCATCCAGGTCCACCAGATGTAGGCGTTTATAACCCTGATTTTCGAATGCTTTTGCTACCATAGCAGGCTCACTCGAATAAACTGTTTTTTGATTGTATTTTCCTTGCGACAGTCGTACGCACTGACCATCCATTAAATCGATTGCTGGTATTATTTCTATCATAACTCTATAAAATTTTTTAAAATGATTTCACCTGTTTTTCCGCTTCGTTCCGGGTGAAACTGCGTAGCGAAAAAGTTATTCTTTTGTAAAGCAGCACTGAAAGGCTTTATGTAATTGCTTTCAGCAATGCTATACTGACTTTGATCTGCAAAATAACTGTGAACAAAATAAACATAGCTATCTTCAGTTACATCTTTAAATAATGGTCCTTTGCAGTTGTTAAGTTTATTCCACCCGATATGTGGGACTTTATTTGCTGCCGGAAATCTTTGAATCAATTCATCGAATATTCCTAAACATGGCGTGTTCCCTTCCATAGAATAGTTACACATGAGTTGCATTCCTAAGCAAATACCTAAAAAGGGTTGAGTTAAAGTTGGGATTAACTCATTTAGTTTTGTTTGGCGCAGGTAATTCATCGTAGTCGATGCCTGACCAACACCTGGAAATATTACTTTGTCTGCTTTTGATATGATTTCTGGATCATCGGTAATAACTGGTTTTACTCCTAATCGCTCTAAAGCAAAGGCTACACTTTGTATATTTCCTGCATTGTATTTTATGATTGCTGTTTTCATATCTTTTATCTCTTATCATATTTCGACAAGCTCAATATGACAAGTTCAAGTCATGCTGAGCTTGTCGAAGCATGAATAGTTTATAAATTAAAGAACTCCCTTTGTTGAAGGCACTGCAAATGAGTACTCATCTTGTTTAATTGCCATCTTTATGCTTCTTCCTAAGGCTTTAAAAATGCTTTCAATTTTATGGTGTTCGTTATTTCCTTCAGCTTTTATGTTTAAGTTGCACTGCGCAGCATCAGAAAAGGATTTAAAAAAATGATAAAACATTTCCGTTGGCATATCACCAATTTTTTCACGTTTAAATTCAGCATCCCAGACTAACCAGGATCGACCGCCAAAATCTAAAGCTACTTGTGCTAAACAATCGTCCATCGGTAGAGTAAAGCCATAACGCTCAATACCTTTTTTATTTCCCAATGCTTTGTGAAATGCTTCGCCTAAAGCAATAGCTGTATCTTCAATGGTGTGGTGTTCATCGATATCTAAATCACCTTTCACTTTAATTTTAAGATCAATGGCAGAGTGTTTTGCCAATTGTTCCAACATATGATCAAAAAAGCGAAGACCAGTTGAGATTAATGATCTACCAGTGCCGTCCAGAGACATCTCAATATCAATATCGGTTTCATTCGTTTTTCTTGTGTGTTTAGCAGATCTGTAATTATTTCTAATAACATCTACAATTTCCACCCAATTGTTACAAATTTTAAACTCATTACTGTCCAAGCGAATATCGCCTAACAAGATACCCTGGATATTCATATTCTTAGCAAGTTCTAAATCGCTTAAACGATCTCCAATAACGAATGACTTATCGTAATCAAGTAATTCATTTAGATAAGTTTTAACCAAACCAATTGCTGGTTTTCTATTAGGACTATTCTCTTCAGGGAATGTCTTATCAATAAGTATTTCTGAAAAGATAATTCCTTCTCCTTTTAAGGTGTTTATAAGTTTTTCCTGAACTATATTAAATGATTCAGTAGGATAGGAGCTGGTTCCTAAACCATCCTGATTGGAAACCATTACCAGTTCATAGTCAAATTGGTTGATTAGTTGATAAAGAGCTCGAATTACTCCCGGAACAAACTCTAGTTTTTCCAGGCTATCGATTTGTTCATCTTCTGGTTCTCTGATGATCGTTCCATCACGATCTAAAAACAATATCTTCTTCATAACTGGGTTTATTTATTCTTTGGAATTGTTTTAAACAGGTAATCAGCATTAAATTATCCAGCGACTTTCCAATAGTAATGCGCAGGCATCCTTCACAATTGGGTTCATTGGATCTGTCACGTATGATGATTCCTTCTTTCTTAAGAAATGCATACACTTGATTACTTTTTTTAAACTGTACTAAGAGAAAATTGGCATCTGACGGCCAAATTTTTTCAACAATTGAGAGTTTATCAAGCTCAGAGATGAGCCATTTTTTTTGTTCCAGGATTGCTTTTATTCCAGAACTCACAGAATTGTCTTCAAGAGCTTTTAATGCAGCTTGTTGATTGATTTGACTAATATTGTATGGATATTTAATCTTATTTAATATTTGTACAATTTCTACATTCATAAAAGCCATTCCCAAACGGATTCCAGCCATAGCTCTTGCTTTTGAGAATGTCTGAAGAACAATTAGGTTTGGATAGTTTTGAATTTCTGAAATTAAATCCGGATCATCTGCAAAGTCAATGTAAGCTTCATCTACAACTATTAAGCCTTTGAACTGATTTAAAAGTTCTAAAATGGATTCTTTCTTCATCAGATTTCCGGTAGGATTGTTAGGCGAACAAATAAAAATGATCTTGGACTGAGCTCCTTTTTTCATTATTTCATTTACATCTATTTGAAAATTAGCGTCAAGATCTATTTTTATAACATTTACGTTATTAATATTAGCGCATACTTCATACATTCCATAAGTAGGAACATTAACTACTATTGAGTCCTTTTCTGGTTCACAAAATGCTCTTATTAACAAATCAATGATTTCATCGCTTCCATTTCCCAAAAAGATATTTTCAATAGGTGCATACTTTACAATACCTAGCTTTTCTTTTAATTTTCTTTGTAAAGGATCAGGATAGCGATTGTAACCAATCGGGAATGGATTTTCGTTGGCATCCAGCAAGATAGCATCTGAATCATTCACCAGGTCACGTGCCGATTGATAAGGTTTTAATCTTAGTACGTTTTCCCGTACCAGTTTATTTATGTTAAAATTGCTCATTGTTTTCATCTTGTATGTTTTTTAATCTTACACTTACTGCAT
Organism: Bacteroidota bacterium; assembly: GCA_020444275.1. Lineage (GTDB taxonomy): Bacteria > Bacteroidota > Bacteroidia > Bacteroidales > UBA12077 > UBA12077. The sequence goes on from JAHLLG010000002.1 coordinate 638,002, forward strand.
TTTTGTGTGCTTGTAATTGCTCTGCTTCAGCAATGATTTCAACAAAGGGACCGATGATTTCCAAACCTGTTTTATCAGCTTTCTGGAATGTTATTTTTTTATAATATGCATCCATATTCAGTCCGCTGTAACTTCTTGCAAAACCATTGGTTGGTAAAGTGTGATTGGTTCCTGAAGCATAGTCGCCCAAACTTTCTGGAGTATAATTTCCGAGAAATACTGAACCTGCTTGTGTAATTTGTTCAGCAATATTTTCTGGGTTTTGCATTGCTATAATCAAGTGTTCAGCTGCATATTGGTTACTCACTTGAATCATTTTTTGCTCATTTTTAAGCAATATTATTGCTCCGGATTTTAAGGATTGCCTTGCAATATCTGCACGTGGAAGCGCCTTTAGTTGATCATTTAAACTCACCAATGTGCGATTAATAAATTCTTTATTGTTTGTAAGCAATATCACCTGACTATCAATTCCGTGTTCGGCTTGTGAAAGTAGATCAGATGCAACAAATTCAGGATTAGCAGAATCATCAGCTAGTATTAATAGTTCAGAAGGACCTGCAGGCATATCTATTGCAATTCCTTGGGATGAAACGATTTGCTTAGCTAAGGTTACAAACTGATTCCCCGGACCAAAAATCTTATCTACTTTTGGAATGGATTCTGTTCCATATGCCATAGCTGCAATAGCCTGTGCTCCACCACATGAGTAAATATTAGTAACTCGGGATATTTTTGCAGCATATAAAATAGCCGGATTTATTTCACCAGATTTATCAGGTGGTGTGCATAGGATAATTTCTTTGCATCCAGCTAGTTGAGCGGGAATAGCTAACATTAAAACTGTTGATATTAATGGAGCTGAACCACCAGGAATATAGATTCCTACTTTTTCAATCGGTAAAGCTTTTTGCCAGCAAGTAATTCCTTTCGTTGTTTCTAATGAAATTGTTTTCGGAATTTGTGCTTTGTGAAACTTGCTAATGTTTTCTGCTGCTATACGAATGGCATTTTTTAATTCAGGATCAAGTAATAACTCTGATTCGTCGATGATTTCATTATAGACAGATAAGTTATCTAAGATCACCTGATCAAACTTCTTAGTATAATTGATCAACGCTTTATCACCTTTCTGTTGAACCTGCTTAAGGATTTTTTTAACTGCTTTTTCTAGTTTATCTGCATCAAAAGCAGGTCTGCCTAAAGCATCTGCTAACTGATTTTTATTTGGGTATTCTAAAATTTTCATTATTGTTGGTTTATAAAATCATTTTCTCAATTGGAATTACTAAGATGCCTTGTGCACCTGCTGATTTTAACTGGTCAATTACTTCCCAGAACTTCTCTTCGTTAACCACAGAGTGCAGCGAGCACCAATTATCATCGACTAAAGGCATAATGGTCGGACTTTTCATTCCGGGTATGATTTCAATAATTTCTTTTAATTTTTCATTAGGTGCATTTAACAGAATGTATTTGTTTGATTTTGCTTTTTGTACCGATTTTATTCGAAAGATGAGTTGATCCAGAATTTCCTGTATTTCGGGATTTAGCTTTTCTTTACCAATAATAATTGCTTCGGATTCTATCACCTTTTCTACTTCTTTGAGTCCGTTGCTGATTAAAGTGCTCCCTGAACTAACAATATCGAAAATACCATCGGCAAGCCCAATACTTGGTGATATTTCAACCGAACCACTTATTTGGTGTATTTCTGCGTTAATGTTATTGTCTTGAAGGAATTTCTTTAGAATGAAAGGATAGGAGGTAGCAATGCGCTTATTCTGGAAGTAATCTACTGAATTATACTTTTCAGATTTTGGAATGGCTAAGGATAACCGGCATTTAGCAAAACCTAATCGCTGATAAACTGATAGTGGATAGCCTTTTTCGAGCATTTCATTTTCACCTACAATTCCAATATCAGCTACTCCATCATTGATGCATTGTGGAATGTCATCATCTCGTAAATAGAGAATTTCAATAGGGAAATTTGACGAAACCGATATAAGTTTCCGATTTCCATTGGTTAATTTAATATTGCATTCCTGCAATAATTGAAGCGATTTTTCGCTTAGTCTTCCTGATTTTTGTACTGCAATTTTTAGTTTTTCCATAATATTTTTAAATGTGATTAAACAAAAAAGGTCTGCAGAGAACTGCAGACCTTTAATTTCATTTATCGAACCTTAAAACAAGTCATAGTATCTTCTGCCGGGTGCGGTGCGCACTCGAATGATGATGATGAATATGATGATGTTTTTGGTTCATGTTGTTTTTATTGTATTATAATTTTATTAAATGAAAAAGGACCTGCAAATTTGCAAGCCCTTTAATTATGTTATTATATTTTTTAGGAATCTACAAAAATTTGCATACACTGCCATTACCAGCATAATGATGGTGATGATGAATAGTATGTACAAATTGTAAATTCATTTTTTTCTGTTTTGATCGTGCAATAATAAGTACAAGATTTAAAAAAACAAAATTTTTATAACATTACATTCAATAAATATGAATATGAGTGACTTGGAAAAACTCAAATATAAGAACAGAACTGGCAGGAAAATAACAACTAGCGGGAATAAAAACCAGTGAAGAACGAAAAAACGAATTGCAATATTTTTTTAGATTATCTGGTTTATAACCCTTTGTATTGCTGATTTTATCCTTAGTTGAAGAAAAAATTAATTTAGTTCTTCGGAATTGTTAGAATAATATTCCAATAAATAAGTACACAAATCCTTAAATTGGTTAACATTTTCTGATTTTCATTGTTTATCAAAACAAGAGATAAATAATGTTTAATATAAAATAATCAGATATGTTCAAAATATGGATAAATGCATTAAGAGTTATTCCCAGAGTTACTAAGGAAGAATGGAATAGTTATGATTTAATTTCTCGTTGGCTGATTGCAACTCGTGCAGCGGTTTTTGTTATGACAGCTATTGCCGCAGGTATTGGTGGCTTGCTGTCTTATCGCGACGGAAATTTTTCATGGCAGATATTTGTGTTAAGTTTCTTCGGTTTAATATTGGCCCACGCTACGAATAATTTATTAAATGATTTTGTTGATTTCAACAAAGGAGTTGATAAGGATAATTATTATCGTGCTCAGTACGGGCCGCATCCATTAGAAAACGGTTTTATGAGCAAGGGTAAGTTTATTGTATTTATTGTGGTAACCGGATTACTGGCACTATTTGCAGGGTTGATGATTACCTACCAGGTAGGATTACAGACGCTTTGGGTTTTAATACCTGGTTTATTCTTCCTCTTATTTTACACATGGCCATTAAAATATTTTGGTTTAGGAGAAATTTCCGTTGTTTTGGTGTGGGGACCTTTAATGATTGGAGGAACCTATTTTGTGGTTTCAGGCGGACAGTGGAGTAATTGGGTTGCACTGGTAAGTTTGGTATATGCCTTTGGTCCAACAACTGTTTTGCTAGGAAAGCATACAGATAAATTGCAAGAGGATAAATCCAAAGGAATAAAAACCTTACCTGTTATTATTGGCGAAAAAGCATCTCGTTACACAGTAATTGGTTTATGGATACTTCAATATGCATTGGTCATTTATCTTGTGCTTACAGCGCAGCTGGGACCTGCTATCTTACTGGTTCTTATATCAGTTCCTAAGTTCATCAAAGAATCGAAAGTAATTGCTAAGAAACGTCCTGAAAAAGCACCTGAAGGTGAATTGGGGCAAGGCTGGCCTTTGTATTTGGTTCATAGGGCTTTTGTATTTAACCGATCATTCGGAATGCTCTTCTTATTAGGTTTAATCATCGATGTGGTAATTTACAAATTGATTTAAGATAACATACATCTGTATGATCGTTTTTGAAAGTACAGATATGTTAACAAAGGAAATGCTGATTATTACTTGAAAAGTAACATTCAGCATATTCCTGTTTTAAAAAGAGGATAATAAAATGAATATAACAGCAACGCTCAACTATTTTAAAACGAATGAAATGAACGATTTAACGGTTTTAAAATCTGAAATAAAATCCGGTTCTGACGAATATAGACGTAATTATAACGAGACCATCCAAATTATGGATGATTTTAAAAGAAGACTGCAAAATACAATTGAAAGAAATGATGATCCATATGTAAAAAAGCACAAATCAAAAGGGAAACTGTTAGCCAGGGAAAGGATTAATGCATTAATAGATCCTGAAACGGAGTTCTATGAATTCTCAGCTTTAGCAACCAATGATCTGTATGAAGGAAAGTTTCATTCTGCAGGAATTGTAACCGGAATTGGAATTATTCATGGTATTGAAAGTGTTATTATAGCTAATGATCCTACAGTTAAAGGTGGTACATACGTTAAAGAAACCATTAAAAAGCATTTAAGAGCGCAGGAAATTGCCTATGAGCATCATTTGCCATGTGTTTATATTGTTGAGTCAGGTGGAATTTTCTTACCGGAACAGGCCAATGTTTTTGCCGACAGAGATCATTTTGGAAAAATATTTTACAACCAATCTCGTTTGTCAGCAGCAGGAATTCCGCAAATTGCTATGGTTATGGGTTCGTGTACTGCTGGTGGCGCTTATATTCCTGCCATGAGCGATGAATCGATTATTGTCGAAAACCAGGGAACCATATTTTTAGCCGGACCACCATTAGTTAAGGCGGCCATTGGAGAAACCATTTCTGCCGAAGATCTAGGTGGAGCTTATGCACACACACATATATCGGGAGTTGCAGATCACATGGCAAAAACTGAGAATGAAGCCATACAAATTTGTAGAAGCATTTTTGAAAATCTCCCTAAACCCAGAAAAACAGTTCAAATTTCTGAAAAGTTTGAAGAGCCGGTATATCCCGCAAAGGAATTATACGGAATTATCCATTCTCAAAGTTCACGCTGGATGAATCCATACGAAATTATAGCTCGAATTGTGGATGGAAGCAAGTTCAGAGAATTTAAACCAAATTATGGAAAAACATTGGTGACAGGTTTTGCTAAGATCAAGGGACAAACCATAGGAATTGTTGCAAATAATGGTGTGTTATTCTCTGACTCGGCTCTAAAAGGAACGCATTTTATTGAGATGTGCAGTGTTCGGAAAATACCATTAATCTTTCTTCATAATATTTCTGGATTTATGGTGGGGAAAGATGCCGAACATAAAGGAATTGCTAAGGATGGAGCTAAAATGGTTCATGCGGTGGCTAATACTAATGTTCCTAAAATCACCATCATTTTTGGGCGCTCGCATGGGGCTGGAAATTATGCAATGGCAGGTCGTGCTTATAATCCGAACTTATTATTTACCTGGCCTAACGCAAAAATATCAGTGATGGGAGGTAGACAGGCTGCAGAAGTTTTATGGAGCGTTAAGAAGAATGGATCGGATAATGAGGAAGAACTGAAAAAACAAATTAGTGAACGATATGAGCAGGAAGGTTCAGCTTATTACAGTACATCCAGGATATGGGATGATGGAATTATTGATCCGGTAGATACTAGAAAGATGATTGCCCTGGGGCTTTCCATTGCTGCCAATAAAGAAATACCTGATTACAAACCCGGAATTTACAGAATGTAACAGAATGAAAGATTATAATACAATACAAGTTGATATTCAGAATCAAACGGCAACAATATGGTTGAACAGGCCTGATGTTCAAAATGCGGTAAACAATGAAATGCTGCAGGAGTTGACTGACAGCTTTCAGCATTTGGACAATGATAAAAATGTTCGCCTAATTGTACTAAGAGGAAAAGGCAAATCATTTAGTGCAGGAGCAGATTTAAAAAAGATGCTGGCTTCTAATAAATCAGGTTTTGATATAAATCTGAAAGATGGAAAGCTTTGGACTCAATGCTTAGGTCAGATTTATCATTGTTCGAAACCAGTGATAGCTGTAGCAACGGGAAATGTGTTCGGTGGAGGTAATGGATTGTTATCGGCAGTAGACATAGTTATTGCTGAAACAGAAACCATTTTTTCATTCTCAGAAGTGAAAATAGGTTTGGCTCCATCAACAATTTTACCATATGTGTTAACTCGTTTAAATGAGCATAAAGCCAAATTATTGATGTTTACAGGTAAAAAAATTAAAGCGCGTGAAGCTTTACAATATAATATGGTTGATTTTGTAGTAGATCAGAACGATGTTGAATCAACTTTAGAAAACTTAGTGAAAGATATTATGAAAGCATCGCCTAATGGAATTAAAGAAATTAAATTTTTAGTCAGAGAACTAAAGAAAGGATTGAATCATGATCAAACGAATGATTTAACGGCAAATTCTATAGCTAACTTAAAGATATCAGAAGAAGCATTCGAAGGTATATCAGCCTTCATAGAGAAAAGAACACCATTGTGGAACAACAGTAAATGATTTTAGTAGTTATTCAAAAATGAATAGGTAATGAACAATAATATATATCATCCATTATTAAACGAAAAACACCAAAAATTAAGATCTCAGATCAGAGAATTTACAAAACAGGAGATTAAACCAATTGCCCAAAAATTAGATGAGCATTCTGAGTTTTCATCAGAGATAACCCGTAAAATGGGTAAGTTAGGATTGTTTGGAATAACGATTCCTGAAGAATATGGCGGACAAAAACTGGATACTTTGTCCTATTTAATTGCCGTTGAAGAACTTGCAAGAGTTGATAGTTCACAAGCTGCAACTATTGCGGCTCATAACTCATTAGGGCTAGCTCCAATTCATAATTATGGAAGTAAGGAACAAAAGGAAAAGTTACTTCCAAAGTTAACAACAGGTGATCATCTTTGGGCTTTTGGTTTAACAGAGCCTAACGCCGGATCAGATGCAAAAGCCGTTGAAACTAAAGCTCAGCTGCATGGAGATCATTGGATATTGAATGGTAAAAAGGTGTTTATTACCAACTCGGCTTCAGAACTATCCATAGGAATAACCGTTTTGGTTGATACCAGTGATAATCCGAACGAGAAAGAGTTTTCAGCTATTCTGCTGGAAAAAGATGTTGCTAATTATCATACTGAAAGTATCAAAAACAAAATGGTTTGGCGTGCAGCCGATACAGGAAGAGTATTTTTTAATAACTCAAAAGCTCCAAAGGAAAACTTGTTGGGTGAGCGAGGAAAAGGCTTAAAAATTATGTTGGAAACTCTGGATTCAGGAAGACTTTCTATTGCGGCTATTGGACTCGGACTAGCTCAAGGAGCATTGGACATGGCTCGTGAACATGCACTCAGGAGAAAGCAGTTTGGAAAAAGCTTATCGAAATTTCAAGCTATAGCTGATAAATTGGTGGATATGGATGTGAAACTTGAACTGGCCCGAAATTATCTTTACAATAGTTGTTGGTTAAAAGATAATGGTTTGCCTTTTACTAAACAAGCAGCTATTTCCAAGTTATATACTTCGGAAATTGCCAAGGAAATAGCCGATGAATCAGTACAGATTTTTGGTGCTTACGGGTTGTTTAAGGATAACGATATAGAAAGATTCTATCGTGATCAACGAATTCTAAGAATTGGAGAAGGAACATCCGAAATTTTAAAAATGGTGATTGGTAAAGAGATGGGTATATAAAAATCCAAAATTATGGAAAAACGCAAAAAAGATCACATCGATTTGGCATTAAACTCGCAGTCATCGGGTATTGAGCATGATGATAGGTTTAACTACGAACCTATGCTAAGAAGACATCCTAAGGAGGGTGATTTGTCTATTGAGTTTTTGGGTAAGAGGATGAAAAATCCAATTTGGATTTCAAGCATGACAGGTGGAACGGAATATGCCAAAATCATCAATACCAATTTAGCTAAGGCTAGTAATGAGTTTGGTTTGGGTATGGGGTTAGGATCTTGTCGTGCTTTACTAGAGAGCGATGAGTATTTGAGTCATTTCGATTTACGAAATATTATTGGCGATGATTATCCTTTTTATGCAAACCTGGGAATAAGTCAGGTAGAACAAGCTATTGAGCAAAATAAAATTCAGCAAATAGTTGATATGGTGAATAAGCTAAAAGCGGATGGTTTGGTAATCCATGTAAACCCGATACAGGAATGGTTGCAACCTGAAGGAGATGTTCTACTTAAATCTCCCGTAGAAACTATCAAGGAATTTTTAGATCAAACCCAATTAAAAGTTATTGTGAAGGAAGTAGGTCAAGGCTTTGGTCCTGAAAGTCTGAAAGCTTTGCTAAAATTGCCTTTAGAAGCTTTAGAGCTGGGAGCTTATGGAGGAACCAATTTTTCAAAAGTAGAACTAAAGCGAAGCATGCCAATTGTACAAGAAATGCTGGAACCTTTTTCCAAAGTAGGAAATAGTGCTGAACAAATGATTGATGATATCAACTTGATTGTTTCTGATTCAAGTGATGTATTGTGTAAACAAGTTATTATTTCTGGTGGAATTCGGTCTTTTTTAGATGGTTATTATTTGATGCAAAAGAGCCAGCTGCCATCTATTTATGGACAGGCTTCCACAATGCTAAGATATGCCCGTGAAGATTACGAAAAATTACGCGAATATATTCAGTATCAGATTAAAGGTTTACAAATGGCTTATACTTATTTAACATTAAAGATGTAGGTTATGAAGCAAATCAATTTGCTACCTTTAGGGTTGGGGCAAACAAATTGATTTAAAACACTAATGATACAAAACGAATATAGTAAAAAAACGAATCATGGCACAACATAAGTATATCAAAGGATTTTCAAAATTAAGTAATCAGGAAAAACTCGATTTAATTGCAGAACGGCAGAAGAAAGAAATAGAAAGTTTTCAAATTTTAGAAGATTTTAAAGTAAAAGACAACCATATTCAGTCAAGATTGGAGGAGATTAGCGAGAATGTAATGTCAAACTACTTTTTGCCTTATAGTATCGCGCCGAACTTTATGATTAATGGGAAATATCATTTTGTTCCAATGGTTATAGAAGAGAGTTCGGTTGTTGCGGCAGCTTCGGCAGCAGCAAAATTTTGGTTCGATAAAGGTGGATTTTCATCCAAAGTTATTTCTACAACCAAAGTAGGACAGGTTCATTTTCAGTGGAATGGCGATTCATTCAACCTGTTCAATTATTTTGATGCGTTGAAAACTTTTTTGTTAAAAGATTCTGAACCGTTGCTAGTCAATATGAAAAAGCGGGGTGGTGGAATTTCTAATATTGAACTGATTGATTTTACCGATGAAATGGCAGGTTATTATCAACTAAAAGTTTCATTCGAAACGGTTGATGCTATGGGAGCTAATATCATTAATTCGGTGTTGGAACAAATGGCTGATTCTTTAAAACAGTATATCCATAGCAATTGTAGCGTTGAAGAAAAGAACTGTGAAATTATTATGGCGATTTTATCGAATCATACACCTGAAAGTATTGTAGAGTGTTCTGTTGAATGCTCCATTGATCAGTTAGCCGAAATATCCGGAGAACTATCTCCGGAAGATTATGCCAACAAATTTAAAATGGCTGTAGATATTGCTAATATCGATATTTACAGGGCAACAACGCATAACAAAGGTGTTTACAACGGAATAGATGCTGTGGTACTGGCTACGGGTAATGATTTTAGGGCCGTTGAAGCTTGTGGCCATTCCTATGCAGCAAAAAGCGGGCACTATAAAAGCTTGACAGAAGTCGAAATTGAGAATGAGAAATTTAAGTATACACTTAAAATCCCTATGGCATTAGGAACAGTTGGAGGATTAACCTCGATGCATCCTTTAGCAAAACTTTCCCTGGATATTTTAGGAAACCCTTCGGCACGTGAGCTCATGGAAATAACTGCTGCAGTAGGTTTAGCCAATACATTTTCTGCTGTTAAAGCACTTACCACATCAGGAATACAAAAAGGACATATGCGTTTTCACCTGAATAACATTCTTAATTCTCTGAATGCTGATGAAACAGAGAAAGAAAAGGCAACAACGTATTTTTCGGATAAGAAAGTTTCATACAAAGCTGTGCAGGATTATTTAGCATCTCTAAAAGTGAATTCAGTGGGATGAGCAATGAGTTTTATTCAAGGGGTAAACTGTTATTAACCGGAGAATACTTTGTTATGGAAGGTTCTCAGGCTTTGGCTGTGCCTTTAAATGTAGGACAGCGTTTATTTGTGGAAAAATGCTATAGTACTAACCTTGAAATTAATTGGAAATCCTATGCTAAAAATAAGCTATGGTTTGAAGCTACGTTTGATTTAAAATCATTGAATATAGTTGCTACAAACGATCTGCATATTGCAAATTATCTTCAAAAACTGTTGAGTTACGTTAAAAATAAAAGTGTTGTGATGGAAGGAAATCAGGCCATCCAAATCAAAACGTATTTGGATTTTTTACCTGAATGGGGATTTGGAAGTAGTTCATCCCTAATATCCAATTTGGCATACTGGGCCAATATAAGTCCATATGACCTGTTTTTTTCGGTTTCTGAAGGTTCAGGCTATGATATTGCTTGTGCACGTTCAGATACTCCAATTTTGTATCAATGGAAGCAAGAACCGATTATACATTCAGTAAAATTTGAACCTAATTTTTTGGATTACATCTACTTTGTTTATCTCGGGAAAAAGCAGGATTCTCTAAAAAGCGTTCAGGAAAATAAAGCTAACATAAAAGGTAAGAAATCTGAGATGAACAGAATTACTGAGCTAACGAAATCTATAACTGAAATTAACACACTGGATGAATTTGATGAAATAATTAAAGAGCATGAAGAGATCGTTTCTAAATCTATAAAAGAAGAAAAAGTGAAATCAAAATATTTTTCTGATTTTCAGGGAGTCATAAAATCGCTGGGAGCATGGGGAGGAGATTTTATTCTGGTAACGCACAAAGGTGATCCGGATTATATAAAAAACTATTTCAATAAAAAAGGGTTGGATGTCATCTTTCCTTATAAAGAATTGGTATTATGAGTGATTACCATTTTTCGGATCAATATAAACAAGATGCAACAAATCTAAACGATTTTAAATTGGTTGGCATAAAATCAGTAGGCTGGGAAAGTCCCTCGAATATTGCTTTGATAAAATACTGGGGGAAACATGGCGATCAATTGCCACAAAATCCTTCGTTGAGTTTTAACTTGAAGAACTCGAAAACTAAAACTAAACTCATTTATCAGCAGAAAGAAAGCGACGAACCAACAATTCGATATTTTTTTAAAGAGAAACGAAATACACCTTTTGAAAAACGTGTGGAAAGCTATTTTGAGAAGATTGCTATTTATTTACCTTTTATTAAAAAGCTGGATTTCACGATTAACAGCAACAACACTTTTCCACATTCAGCAGGTATAGCATCTTCAGCTTCTTCGTTCAGTGCTTTGGCACATGGTTTATGCAGTGTTGAACAGGAACTGTTTCAAACTCTTTCTAATCAGGAAGAATTTTACAGGAAAGCTTCTTTTTTAGCACGATTGGGATCTGGTAGTGCTTCCCGGTCAATTCCCGGGGAAACCATTTTGTGGGGTAAATCAGATTTAATGAAAGAATCTTCTGACGAATATGCTATAACTATTGATAATCAAATACATCATGTTTTTAAATCATACCATGATGCTATTTTAATTATTGATTCAGGTCAGAAATTGGCTTCAAGTTCCAAAGGACATGCTCTTATGGAGAATCATCCTTTTGCAAAAGCCCGGTATCAGCAGGCCCGGGTAAACCTGGAAAAATTGCTGCTGGCATTAAAATCGGGAGGTGAAAAGCTGTTTGCCGAGATTGTTGAAAATGAAGCCATGACATTGCATGCTCTGATGTTGTCGTCGAATCCTTCAGTGTCTTTAATGAAACCCAACACATTAGTCGTTATTGAAAAACTAAAAGAATTCAGGCGAAAACAGCGTGTAAATTTTACTTTTACGCTGGATGCCGGATCTAATATTCATATTCTTTATCCGAACAAAATACGGAATAAAATGGTTTCTTTCATTGAAAATGAATTAACGGAGTTTTGCGAAAATGGTAAATGGATAGATGATACCATTTCGGAAGGACCAATACAAGTTGAATAGATGAGTTTTAATGCAAAAATATTATTGTTTGGAGAATACCTGGTGTTGCATAATTCAGATGCATTGTTAATTCCTTTATCGAGGTATTCCGGTGAGTTGGCTTTTATCAATACGCTGGATGGTGACAGTGACAATACGCATTCCAATCGAATTTTGGTTGATTTTTATAATGATCTGATCAAAGAATATCGACCTGAAAGTTTAACCGGCTGGTTTGACCTGACCCAACTTAAACATGACGTGGATGCAGGGCTTTATTTCGATTCGGATATTCCTGTGGGTTACGGAGTGGGAAGTTCAGGGGCTTTAGTTGCTGCTTTATTCGATAAATACAGCAAATTTCCATTGGAGCACTGGAAAAAGGATTTAACTGCTCTCAAAACAAATCTTTCTGTGCTGGAATCTTATTTTCATGGAAAAAGCTCCGGGCTGGATCCATTGTTGAGTTATCTGGATAGCCCTATATTTTTGCAGAATAACAAGATCATTCTGGATGAAAATCATTATGCTGATTTTAATCCTTTTCTGATTGACACCAAAAAATCAAGAGCAACGGAAGGTTTGGTGAACTTATTTAACGAAAAATGCCTGAGCACGGCATATTTTAATATTATCCAAACCAGGTTGATAACAGCTAATAATCAATGTATTCAATTTTTGAGAAAAGGAGATAAGGATAGATTTTTTAGTTCGCTAAAAGAATTATCCGTATTACAACTGGAGTATTTCAGGGAGATGATTTTACCCGAGTATGAATCGGTTTGGATGCAGGGATTAGACTCCGGCGAGTTTTACCTGAAATTGTGCGGTGCCGGAGGCGGTGGATATTTGTTAGGATTTGCAACTGATAAGCAGGTTATTAAACAGTTAAAAAATGAAGTTCAATCGGAAGTGATTGAAATAATTTAGAAATTTTTAATCAGTTCTGGAATATTCAATAGATATGCTGAGAACAGTATTATGACAACCATTAAAACCCAACGAACGAAATTGCTTCCCCAGCTAATCGCCATTTTGGAACCTACATAACCCCCAAAAACATTTCCTATGGCTGCAATTAGTCCCATGCCATAATGTACCTGGTCGTTCATCATAAAAACCGCTAAGGCAAATGGACTGTATAAGAATACAGTCATTACCTTAATTGCATTAGCTTTAACCAAATCATAACCTGCATTTAAAACCAAAACAGAAAGCATAAATATGCCGACACCTATGTGAATGAACCCACCATAAATACCAATAATGAAGAAAAGTAATAATTGGACTATAGTTGGTTTGCTCTGGATTTTGTGCATCTGGTCTTTTAACCAACGTTCAGGTCGATAGAAGATAAAAAACAGCATGATCAAAAGAATCCCTGCAAGTATCTTTTCAAAAATGGCCTCATTAATTTCCACTGCTATTTGAGCACCAATAATGGAACCAATAACAACAGGTAAAGCCAATTTAAATCCTTTTTTCCAGTCAAGTGCATTGTGCTTTTTAAAGTTTAGGGTAGAGGTAAGTGTTTGCATAATAACTCCTAACCGGATAGTTCCGTTGGCTAAATTAACTGGTAATCCTAGCATCATAAATAGGGAATAAGTAATTACCGTTCCACTGCCAGCAATGGTGTTTATTATACCTACTAAAAATCCTGCAAGAATTAGTAAAGCAATTATTCCCGGAGAATAAATATTAGCATCTTTTAGTATATCGATTGATACAGTCAGTAACATATTTTATTATAACTATGCATCCTTCGACAGGCCTGTCTGCCGACAAGGCAGGCTCAGGATGACACTTAAGTCTAGGTTTATGTCACACTTGTCGAAGTGTGACTTATAAAAAATCCTGCCTGCGTTATGCAGACAGGGCAACAATATTAAATAAAAATTCTAATATTCTATTCAGTTGGGATATTTTTTAGTACATCCAATAATAGATCCCAGAATTTAACTGTTGTTTCAATATTAATTCTCTCTTCAGGAGTGTGAGCACCTTTAATGGTTGGTCCAAATGAAATCATATCTAAATAGGGATATTTTTCAAGGAAAAGCCCACACTCTAAACCAGCATGAATAGCTCTTACAATCGGTTTGTTTCCAAATAGTTTTTCATACGAATTTTCTGTTATTTTCATGATTTCGGAATTGGTATTGGGTTTCCATCCAGGATATCCTTCACCATGTTTTACTTTTGCCCCGGCCAAACGGAAAACACTTTCAACCTTACTTGCAATATCAAATTTTGCTGTTTCAATTGAGCTTCGTTGACTGGTTGTAATAAAAATCTGGTTATTTTCAATAAATTTTATCGAAGCTAAGTTGGTTGATGTTTCAACTAAACCTTCAATAGCCATACTCATTGCATACACACCATGAGGGCATGCGTACAGGCCATTTAATAATGCAAATTGAGTGTCTTCGTCAATTACAAAGCTCGGTAAATCAGTATCTTCAATAGCTAACGCTAATTTTGGTTCTGTAATTTCCAGTTCTCCTTTAATTGCAGGAATAAAATCGTTAAAAAGTTGAATAAACTCATCTTTTTCATCTTTATGAATGGTAATGTGAGCAAATGCTTCGCGAGGAATCGCATTTCTTGCTTTACCACCATCAAATTCTGCAATACGTAAATCAAATTCATTACCTGCATTCCATAAGAAACGGTTCATTATTTTAATGGAGTTACCTAAACCTTTATCTATTTCGTCGCCAGAGTGACCGCCGTTTAAACCGGTAACACTAATTTTAATTCCAACATGATTCTCGGGTACTTTTTCCTGATCATATTCAAAAGTAGCTAACGTATCAATACCGCCGGCACAACCAATAAATAGTTCACCTTCATCTTCAGAATCCAGATTAATCAAGATTTTACCTTCGAAAAATCCTGATTGTAAAGCAAATGCTCCGGTTAAACCAGTTTCTTCATCAACAGTGAATAAACATTCGATAGGGCCATGTTCAATATCTGTTGAAGTTAGAATAGCCATTTGTGCTGCTACGCCGATACCATCATCGGCTCCTAAAGTTGTACCTTTTGCTTTAACCCAATCACCGTCAATAACGGGTTGAATAGGATCTGTATCAAAATTATGATCAGTACCTTCGTTTGCTTCACATACCATATCAATATGACTTTGAAGAACAACTGTTTTTACGTTTTCATTACCTGGCGTAGCAGGTTTTGAAATAAGAATATTTCCAATTTCATCGCGTTTGGTTTGCAGGTTATGTTCTTTTCCAAAATCCATTAAGAACTGTATAATTTTTTCTTCTTTTTTAGATGGTCTTGGCACCTGACAGATATCTTCAAAATAATCCCAAACTACTTTAGGTTCTAAATTACTGAGTACTTTCATTATTTATTGAATTAATTGTTATTACTATTTAATTTCTGTAAACATACAAAACAATATAAAACGGGCAAAAATTATATACAGTATTTTAATGCTAAAGAGATGAAATTGTTTAATTTCGTGTTATTTTATTTTTAGAAGAAACAATTTTGCGCACACTAGTATTTGCATGTTTTTGTATTTTAGGTTTGAATACTGCTATTAGTCAAAATAATAGTGAATCACCTTACTTCATTGAAACCAATTATCAATATGGTTTTATCTGGCAGCATAAACCATCTTTAGAAAGCATTTTAGGCGGTAACATAAATGTAGTTCAGCTTAATCTTGGTAAAGAAACATACGGTAAATCATATTGGGATCAACTGTATAGATATCCTGATTGGGGAGGAGGCGTGTATTTTGCAAATTTGGGTAACCAGGAAGAACTGGGTTATGCTAGTGCAATTTATGCTTATGTAAATGTACCTCTTATCTCAAGAAATAAATTTGAGCTAAGATATAGTGTATCCGGAGGTTTAGCTTATTTAACAAAAGGAAATATTGCAGTGGGAACACATGTAAACCTTTACTTTGATGCCAATATAAATGCCAGAATTTTTTTAACAGATAGATTATATTTAATCAATGCCTTTGGAGCTACACACTTTTCAAATGGAGCAACAAAAATGCCTAACTTGGGGTTAAATCTTTTTGCTTACAGGTTAGGATTTCATTATTCGTTAGCAGACGTGCAACCTTCAAAAGTTACCAAACAACTTCCACAAAATACTAAGAAAAATTGGTTTAATATGATTATTAATGCCGGATTAAAAGAGGCAAAATTCAACCCGGGAACAAAATATTCTGTTTTATCTTTTTCTGCGAATTACTTAAGAAGTTTTGGGTATAAACATAAAATTGGAGTTGGTTTAGATTATTTCTACGATGAATCGCTATACAAACTTATGAATAGTGATATTGCTTCAAGTTATTCCAGAAGCGAAACATTTAGATATGGTATTCACTTAGCTACCGAATATCGAATTAATAAAATTTGTTTAGATGTGCAATTAGGTACTTACTTATATTCAAGATATGAAGATGATGGTTTATTCTATGAGCGAGTTGGAATTCGCTATCTTATTTATAAAGATTTGTTTTTAGGAGTTTCACTCAAAGCAAATAATGAAGTGGCAGATTTTATAGAATGGGGAGTAGGATATCAATTTCCTTGGTAAAAATGCGTGGAGGAAAGAGTATTTTCTTGGTTACGAAAAACATTCAGATCATTTTGTTTGAATAATTTTTATTCTATTTTTACGATGTTTAAATTTTGAAAATTGAAATAACCCAAAAAACAAATTTAATATGGCAAAAAGGACAATAGTATCGATGCCTGGTGATGGTATCGGAAAAGTAGTTTTAGAAGAGACAATACGCGTTTTAGAAGCTGCTGGCTTTGAAGCTGATTATGTAGAAGGCGATATAGGCTGGGAATTTTGGTGTAAAGAGGGAAATCCACTTCCACAGCGAACAATTGATTTAATTGAGAAACACAAAATCGCACTTTTTGGAGCAATTACTTCAAAACCTAAAGATGAAGCTGCAAACGAGTTAATTCCTGAATTACAAGACAAAGGTTTAATCTATTCAAGTCCGATTGTTGGATTACGTCAACATTTTGGATTGGATATCTGTATGCGTCCTTGTAGATCATATAAAGGAAATCCATTGAATTTTATTCGCAGAGGACCAAATGATACCATCGAAGAACCAAAAATTGATGCAGTAATTTTCCGTCAAAATACTGAAGGTTTATATGGTGGTGTTGAGTGGAGTAATCCTGATGATACTGTTTATCATGCATTAATGACACACCCTAAATTTGTAAAGAATTTCGGTAAAACACCAAGAGAAGAGATTTCAGTATCTACTCGAATTTTTACAAAAAAATATACAGAACGAATTCTAAGAGCTGCTTTCGAGTATGCTAAAGAGAACGGATATAAATCAGTTACAGTTTGTGAAAAACCAAATGTAATTCGCGAAACATCAGGTATGATGTACAAAATGGCACAACAAATTCAGAAGGCTGATTATCCTAATATCGAGCTATGGAATACAAATATAGATGCTCAAATGATGTGGTTAACAAAGAATCCTGAAACTTACGGTGTTATCGTTGCAGGTAACATGTTTGGCGATATCGTATCGGATGGTTTTGCAGGCTTAATCGGTGGATTAGGATTTGCTTCAAGTGCACAAATGAACCCGGAATCTGGTGTAGCTGTATTTGAGCCTACACACGGGTCTGCACCAAAATATGCCGATTATGATGTTTCAATTGTTAATCCGATAGCTATGATTGAATCTGCATGTTCAATGTTAGATTTTATTGAAGAAAAGGAAAAAGCAGAAAAAATTCGTAAAGCAGTTGCTGAAGTTGTTGAAGAAGGAAAAGTTCGTACATATGATATGATGAAAATGTCTGGTCGACCAGATGTTGTTGAAAAAGGTGCTGCTTCAACACAGCAAATGGCAGATGCTATTATAGCTAAGTTATCGTAATTAATTGAAATAAGATAGGGGATTGTCATAGAATGACTCCCCTTTTTTTATTCATGTTATTTTAGAAATTTCAAACCACAAATTCCAAACTACAAATAATGATCAAATCCCAAAAACACAACATGTACTGTTCATTGGTTATTGGAATTTAATTGTAATTTGTATATTGTTATTTAGAATTTATTATAGTGTAAAACAAAATAATATAAAGTATATGAACCCAAAAGTATTAGAATTATGGCCTGAGCTTGAATGGATTCAGGATAACGACCTAAGAGAAAAAACTGCAAAAACATGGGAGCTTGCTTTAGAGCGAAGTGTTTTAACTGTAAAAGATCTGCAAACCATTCCTTTTACTTTGCTTGTGCCAACAAAAGTAACATTTATGGCACATAAGCGCGCTGTTGTACATATTGCCCGCGATGCTGGATTAAAATGCAATGAGTTTTTTAAAGATGATCTTCCTGTAAATATGGATGTTGTTATCGCAGGAGCTATTCTTGCTGATGTAGGTAAATTATTAGAATACGAAATGGTTGATGGAAAATCAGTACAAGGAAGCTATGGAAAATATTTACGTCATCCTTTCTCCGGAGTTTCAATTGCTGAAGAATGCGGAGTACCAGCTGAAGTATGTCATATTATTGCAACACATGCTGGTGAAGGTGATATGGTGAAGCGAACAACAGAAGCATACCTGGTTCATCATGCTGATTTTATGACATTCTTACCTTTTAAAAGTAGATTACAGATTTAATACAATAATTTTTCTTTAAGAAACCGCCAGTTTGGCGGTTTTTTTGTATATTTAAACTCCAACCTAAATAGTATAATAATGAGCTACTATCAGAAAGCAAAAGATCTGTTCAAAATGATCGAAGAGGGTAAGCTTCTCGATGCCCTGGATAAATACTACAACGATAAGGTTATCATTATAACCGACGAAGGAAAAATACGAAACGGGAAAGAAGAAGCACGTGAGTATGATGCACGTTTAATAAAAGAGATAGAAGAGGTATTAGGCGGAGGTGTGAAAACAATTACAGCCGATGAAGAACGTGGAATAACCATGGTTGAGTTTTGGATCGAGCTTAAATTTAAGAATGGATATAAAAAGAAAATTGAAGAAGTGGCTGTTCAACAGTGGGAGGACGATTTAATTATTGAAGAAAAGTTTTATTCTAGAAATTAGAGTATTTTGACTATTTATTGAACTGAACCTGTATGCATATAACATACAGGTTTTTTATTTTGTAGAAAATAGAAGGTGTGTGGTCGAAAAGCATTCTAATGATATAAAATAATTAAGATTCAGTAACTATCTTGCAATTAAAAACAATGAAAATAAACACAAAAATCGTACTGATTTATTTACTTGGTTTTTTATGGATAAATCCATTAATGGCAAACTCAGATACTTTATTATTAAAAAGCCTGCACTACGAAAACTCTTCTGGTGAGCAGGGGAGAACAGATTTTTATTACAGTGAGTCGAAAATAAACTATAAAGCACATTGGTTTCTTCTGGATGATAGCAGATATTCCATTAATTATCATTTTTTAGATTCGGAAGGTAATCTGATTAGGAAATACCGAGAATTTTCCGATAGCATTACATCAAATAATTTTTATAAATATGATCAGGATGGAAATCTTATTGAAGATTATTTTGAACGCAGCGATGGAGTAAAAGGAGTTGTTTGGTATACCTTTGCAGATAATAAAAAAATTGAAGCCGAATGCCGCGGATTAAACGGATGGTTTTTCGGTTTTATAAAATATAAATATAGTGGAGACACTCTTATAAGTGGTTTAATCTATAAGGAAGGCAGAGAAATTGGACAAATAAACTATGAATACAATATAACGGGATATTTGATAAAAGAACATTGGGATTTTGGAGGTAAGTGGACACAAACGTTTACCTATGAATATTTTAAACCAGAAAATAAAAAGCCAAAAGCTTATACTTATTCAAGTCCATTTCTAAATGAAACTGAAGTATTTCTTGTGCAAACTGAAAAGTACGATTGGAATAATGAAAAAGGTGGCCCTTCTATTTATGAGTATGAAGGAAATAAACTGGTAAGAAAAATTTATAGATATGATAGTTTAGAAACTGTTACTATATACGAGTACGATCGAGATGGCTTATTGATGAAATCATTTAGAAGCTACAGTGATGGTAGAAAGGCAGAGTTTTCTTATCACTATAATAAGAACAGACAATTGATTCGAAGGTTATTTCACAATGAAAATGGTTTTTTTGGTAGTGAAACGTATCAATACGATGAGCTCGGAAAGCTTTTAGAGGCGAAATGGAATAAGTTTGATAGTTGGTTAACAGGAACTATCACTTTAAATTACGATGAAAACAACAGGCTAAAATCAGGTTTCTTTGATGGAGAAGATGGATTTAATGCAGATATTCACTTTGAATCTGATGCTAACCATAACATCAACACGATTAAATGGGATTTTTCTTTTGGTAAAACACAAACATATTGGTTTGAATATGATGAGATAAAGTAAAGCCGTGCACAAAATGCACGGCTTGGCTTATCTTTTATGTATTTGCTCTGATTACCAGATAGAAGCTCTTTCTTCTTCTGGTAAATAAAGTACGTTACCTTCTTTTACATCAAATGCAGCATGGAATTCAGGCATATTAGCAATCGGACCGTGAACACGGTTAATTCCTAATGAATGAACATCTTCTTTTGTTCTTCGAATCATTTCTTTTTCGCGAATATTCTGAGACCAAACTCTTGCCCAACTTAGGAAAAACCGTTGATCAGGAGTATAACCATCAATTGTTTCCGGTTGAGGATTGTTTTCTCTGGCATTCTGGAATGCTGTATAAGCAATACTTAATCCACCAAGGTCGGCAATGTTTTCTCCTAACGAAAGTTTTCCGTCTGCGTGTAAATCATCTACAATAACAATTTCGTTAAATTGATCAACCAGTACCTGTGAACGCTTATCAAATTTTTCAGAATCTTCATCAGTCCACCATGTTTCTAAATTTCCATATTTATCGTATAATCGTCCTTTATCATCAAATCCGTGCGACATTTCATGCCCGATTACAGCACCAATTCCACCATAGTTAATGGCATCGTCGCCATTTAAATAAAAGAAAGGAGGTTGTAAAATACCCGCAGGGAAACAAATTTCATTCAACGACGGTGCATAGTAAGCGTTTACTGTTTGAGGGGTCATAAACCATTCTTCTTTATTAACAGGTTTGCCTATTTGACTTAGGTCGTATTCTTTGTTAAATCTTCTACCATTTAACACGTTAATTACATAAGCTTCGCGACCAACTTCCAAAGTTGAAAAATCTCTCCATTCATCAGGATATCCTATTTTAACTCGAACAGCTTTTAGTTTATCCAGCGCTTTTTCTTTTGTTTCATCACTCATCCACTCGAGTTTTTCAATTCGTTGTGCATAAGCTGTTTTAAGGTTGTTTACCAATGTAATCATGCGTTCTTTAGCTTCAGCAGGAAAGTATTTTTCTGTAAATTTTTTGCCTACCGCCATACCTAATGCATTATTTGTAGAGTTTAAAACCCTTCTCCATCGTTCTCTCATTTTTTTACTACCCTGCATAGTTTTGCCATAGAACTCAAAATCCTGAGCTACAAAATCAGAACTTAAATAGTTGGCAGTAGAGTTAATTAAATTCCAGGTAAAATAAACTTTCCATTCCTGAACTGGCACATCAACTATCATTTTGTTAAGCTCATCAAAAAACAGCGGTTGACTTACATCAATATCACCCGGATTTTCAATGGATAATCCTGCAAAATAATCTTCCCAATTCATATTATTATAACGAGATTTAACATCGTTATATGTCATTTTATTATATGTAGCATTCGGATCGCGTCTTTCCAACCTGGTCATAGAAGCTTTAGCTAGTCTTGTCTCAATGCTCATCACTGTGTTGGCATTTTCTTGAGCTTTTTCTTCATCAATGCCCATGAGCTTGAACATTTCTGTCAAATGTGAAACATACGCTTTTCTAATTTCTTTTGTTCTATCATCTTCATTAAGATAATAATCGCGATCATTCATTCCTAAACCACTTTGATTAAGTGTGCTAATAATCATTTCGCTGTTTTTTGCATCTGCGGTTCCTCCATAATAGAACATGGATCCAATACCATATAAATGGAAATGAGCTACTTGATCTAATAGGTCTTGTTGAGTATTGATCGTTTTTATTTTTTCTAATTCATGCTGAATTGGTTCCAACCGTTGTTTGTTAATTTTAGCAGTATCCATTCCTAAAGCATAAAAATCACCAATTTTTTGTTCAATTGAACCTTGCTCAAATTCACTTTTTGATAACTCAATAACAAGGGTTTGTACCTTTTTACTTGTTTCTTTAGCCAGTTGATCAAATGATCCGTATCTACTTTCGTCATCGGGTAATGGATATTTTTGTAACCATCCATTGTTGGCAAAATGGTAAAAATCTTCAGTAGGGTCAAATGAAGTGTCAATCAGACTTACATCTAAGGTGATTTTTTCTTTAACCTCTTTTTGTGTGCATGAATTAATTAATGTCATTGCAATAAGTGTAATAAAAACTAGTTTAAATTTCATTATTTTGAGTTTTTGTTAATAAATCGTTAAACCTGAGCAAATAAAAAAGCTGCCCAATATGACATTGAGACAGCTTTTTATATAAAAGGTTTAATGATAATCAATAATACTATTCGAATTTTTTAAATACTTCTTTGATCTTATTCATAGCATCGCGTAATTGCTCTTCATTAATTACTAGAGGAGGAGCAAAGCGGATAATGTTACCATGTGTTGGTTTTGCTAGTACACCAGCTTCAGCCATTGCAACGCAAACATCCCAGGCAGTTTTACCTTCCTTGTTTTTTATAACTACAGCATTTAATAAACCTTTACCACGAACTAATTCGATCATGTC
Organism: Bacteroidota bacterium; assembly: GCA_020444275.1. Taxonomy (GTDB): domain Bacteria; phylum Bacteroidota; class Bacteroidia; order Bacteroidales; family UBA12077; genus UBA12077. The sequence continues at coordinate 660,866 of JAHLLG010000002.1, forward strand.
TGATTTTATGCTATTAAATTCATCGCGGAAAATCTGACCTAAACGCTCAGCATTTTCTTCTAACTTTTCTTCTTTAACTACATCTAAAGCAGCCATTGCAACTTTACCGGCAATTGGGTTACCACCAAAAGTAGAACCGTGTTCGCCCGGCTTAATGGTTAACATGATATCATCGTTAGCTAAAACTGCAGAAACAGGGAATACACCACCTGAAATTGCTTTACCTAAAATTAAAACATCAGGTTTAACACCTTCGTGATCACAAGCTAACATTTTACCTGTACGAGCAATACCTGTTTGTACTTCGTCGGCAATAAAAAGAACGTTGTGCTTTTTACAGAGATCATATGATTTTTTAAGGTATCCATCTTCTGGAACGTAAACACCAGCTTCACCTTGAATAGGCTCTACTAAAAATGCAGCTACATTCGGATCTTGTAATTCTTTTTCTAACGCTTCAAGATCATTGTAAGGAATCTTAACAAATCCCGGAGTATATGGTCCATAATCACTATATGCATCTGGATCAGTTGACATAGAAATGATTGTAATTGTTCTTCCGTGGAAGTTTTCATTACAAACGATAATTTTAGCTTCGTTTTGAGGAATACCTTTTACTTTATATCCCCACTTACGAGCTAGTTTAAGTGCTGTTTCGTCTGCTTCAGCACCAGTATTCATAGGTAATACTTTATCAAAACCAAAATATTTGGTTACATACTCTTCATATTCACCTAAAACACTGTTGTAAAATGCACGAGAAGTTAATGTAAGCTTATTAGCTTGCTCTGTCATTGCATTTACAATTTTTGGATGGCAGTGCCCTTGGTTAACTGCAGAATATGCAGACAAAAAATCGTAATATTGTTTTCCTTCAACGTCCCAAACATAAACTCCTTCTGCTCTTTCAAGAACAACAGGAAGCGGATGATAATTATGTGCTCCATATTTATCTTCTCTTTTGATATAATCCTGACTTGTCATTTTTGCCATAATTTTGATTTTTAAATTGTTATATAATTGATTATCTTTTTTCCTTCAAGCTACAATTCTAAGAAATCCTTTCCTGATTATCAAACCTAAACTAAAGATTTTGCACATAAAGTGGATATTATAAAACATATTTAATAAATTAAGGGTGCGAAGTTTGTAATGTGTTGAACTCTTTTTTATACTTGTTGTTTATAGTTTATAATCAAAAAATAAACAGATATGAGCAAAATACATTCAATTATTAGGGAACGTTACAGTCCGGTTATATTTTCTTCAAAGAAAATAGATGAACAGAAACTGGAATCGCTTTTTGAAGCCGCCCGGTGGGCTCCATCAAGTTACAATGAACAACCCTGGCGATTTATAGTGGGTATTAAAGATCAAAATGAGATCTATCAAAAATTGTTAGATTCTCTTGTGGAGGCTAACCAAAACTGGGCAAAATATGCACCGGTTTTAGTGATGAGCTTAGCAAAAAAGAATTCATCGGTTAAACATAAACCAAACCGATTTGCTCAATACGATACAGGAATGGCTGTTGCTAATATACTGGCACAAGCAACGTCATTGGGTCTTTATGTGCATCAAATGGGTGGTTATAACATTGAAAAAGCGAAAGAATTACTGCAAATTGATGATGATTACGAACCCATGGCTGTTATGGCCATAGGGTATAAGGGTGATATTGATTTGTTTCCTGATGAATTAAAAGATCGTGAGTTAAGTAAACGATTTAGAAAACCGCTGGATGAAATAATTTTGTAGTTGCCATTTTAATTGAATTTTTCTGTTGGATAATTATGAAAAAGGGCTACTTTTGCAGTAAAATTAAGTGGGTTAAAATTTTTATTGTTAAAGTGTTATGATTCAAAGAATTCAATCAATATATTTATTAGTGATTTCACTATTGATGGCATCGCTTTTTATTTATCCTTTTGCTGAATTGTTAGGAGCAGACGGACAGCTTTTTGTTTTTAATTTTAATGGTTTATCGGTGCATGGTGAAGAGGGATTATATTTACAAACCATACCACCATTTATTTTGTTATCGATTATTGTTTTTGTAGCATTTATTAGTATTTTTTTGTATAAGAAAAGAATGCTTCAAATTCGTTTGAACATTTTTAATATTATTCTGCTGTTAGGGTATTTGGGATTAAATTATTACTATATTCAAAATTTCTCAAAACAGTTGGATGGTATTGTAAGTTACCACATTACAGCAATATTTCCGGTTATCAGTGTAGTTCTTACTTATCTGGCTATAAGAGCTATTGGTAAGGACGAAGCTTTGGTGAGAAGTATGGATAGAATAAGATAATTAGTTACTAAATATATGTATAATCCTGTCAGGTTTTGAACCCTGACAGGATTATTTATTTTTATACCAGACAAGTTTTATTAATTAATCTCCATATGTTCTGCATCGGTAATTTTCTCGCAGTAATGACACTTAATGGCTACATCCTTTTTCGAAATAACAGTAAACTTGGTTTTAATACCTTCGTGGTTTGTAATACATTTCGGATTCATACATTTAGCAATTCCTTTAATACTATCAGGAACAACAACCACTTTTTTCTCAACAACTTTATAATCTTTTATAATATTCAATTTAGCTTCAGGAGCAACCAGAGCAATTTTATTAATATCATCATCTTCAAAAAAAACATCAGATAACTTTATTATGGCTTTAAGTCCCAATTTTTCACTTTCAAAATTAGAACCAAATGTCATTTGAGTTTCTACCTTATCCAAATTCAAAATATTAATTACTTTAAAAAGGTGATTTGCAGGGATATGGTCAATTACAGTGCCATCTTTAATCGCACTAACCTGGAGTTTTTTATCGTGCATTTCCATAATTTTCAATAATTATTTAAGTCCTAAAATGTGAGTTATAATAGCCTGGCGAGTATATACACCATTTAATGCTTGTGTAAAGTAATATGCTTTTTCATTTTCATCCACATTGGTATGAATTTCATTTACCCTGGGGAGAGGATGTAGAACTTTCATATTCTCTTTTGTATTTTCTAACATGTTGTTTTTAAGAACATATGAATTTTTGGTTCTTTCATATTCAATCGGATCAGAAAAGCGCTCTCTCTGAATACGTGTCATGTAAACAATATCTGCATGCTTTAGTACTTCATCAAGCTCTTTATGCTCGTAGTATTTTAAATCTTTTTTATCAAGATATAGTTTATATTCGTTTGGTATTTTCAGCTCGTCGGGCGAAACAAAATTATATGTTGTATTAAACATAGCCATTGCTTGTAGCAAAGAATGTACTGTTCTTCCATATTTTAAGTCACCCACAAAGCATATATTCAAATTGTCTAATGTCCCCTGAGTTTTTCTTATGGAATACAAATCGAGCAGAGTCTGTGTCGGATGCTGATTGGCACCATCGCCTGCATTAACAATAGGTACATTAGATACCTCGCTCGCCCACCGTGCGCTTCCTTCAATAGGATTCCGCATAATGATCATATCGCTGTAATTGGCAACCGTCATAATGGTATCTTTTAACGATTCACCTTTCTTAACACTTGATGATCCAGCATCGGTAAAGCCAATGTATTTCCCACCTAACCGACTAATTGCACTTTCAAAGCTTAGTCGTGTACGTGTTGATGGTTCAAAAAATAGGGTAGCAATAACCTTATTGTCCAAAAGGTTTTGATTCGGATTTTTTTCAAATCCTTCCGCAAGATCCAAGATGCGAAAGATTTCTTCTTTTGAAAAATCCGTAATTGAAACTAAGTGTTTGTTTTCCATTAATCCGAAGTTTTATTTGTTGTTTTATAATTTTTTATAATGTTATTATCTAATTTGAAATTTTTAATTTGAAACCTGAAATCATCTGGTTTCTATATATTCTATTTTTAAGTTTTCAACTCTGTCGAATTTACTTAATACTTTATCTACATCAGCTTTTCGCAGTGCCAGTGTGATTGTACATGAAAGCTCGAAATTCTGATCGATTTGTTCTATCTGTTCTTCTTTCATAATACGCATGATTTCGTTCATTTCAGGATATTCAAACTGTAACTCGTAAATATCATGCAACGTTTTTTTTATGATTTTTGCATTTTTAATGGCTTCCTCGGCAGCTGTTTTATATGCATTGATTAAGCCACTTACACCCAGTTTGGTACCGCCAAAATACCTGATCACTACAATTAATATGTTGGTTAAGTCGTGTGATCTTATTTGTCCTAATATTGGTTTGCCAGCAGTACTCGAAGGTTCCCCATCGTCGTTAGCACGAAAAACATTTTTATCTTTTCCTAACATGTAAGCATAACAATGGTGTCTTGCGTCGTGATAATCGCTGCGCAGTTGGTCTTGAATTGCTTTTATTTCATCTTCAGTTGAGACAGGATGAGCAAAAGCCAAGAATTTACTTCCTCTGTCTTTAAATAAACCTTCGCTTGGTTTACTTATGGTTAAATATTCGTCTACAAATTCTGCCATCTAAGTAATTGATAATATATAAATTGCTACTAATGATAGAACTATTCCTACCCAATTAATCTTTAAAAATTTCTCTTTAAATACAGTCATTCCAATAATTACAGAAAGCACTATAATGCCTAAGTTATTGATTCCAAAAACTATTGACCCGTCAATTGAATCGCCCAATTGTGATTTATAATTTAGTGCTTTAATTAAGAAATATAATGATCCGTAATTGCTTATTCCCAGGGCTATTCCCCACAATAAATTATTCTTATTTACCAACTCCTTAAATGAGGTTCTTCTTAATGCTTTGGTTACCAGGCCAGCAACAGCAGCCATAGCAAATAAAATCACAGTAAATACTGGTAATACATCATCAGCTACATGATATTGCTGTGCATATTTTACAAACGAATCAACTAACCCCATTCCTAAAAAGAGGATTATAGGAAGATATATGTTCCTGGGGTCAAATTCCACTTTTCGTTTCCTGTAAACAGAAAGAAAAACAGCCAGTACTGCCAAAATAATTCCGGTTGCCTTAAGATTAGTTAAAACATCTAAAGGATCAATGAGTATAGAAACAATTATTGGAATAATCACCGACATTTTATTCGAAATAGTTGTAATTGCTATGCCCACAACTTGCGATGATATGGCAATTACAACAAACATGATAATAAACATAACTCCAATTAAAATGGAGTATGGAAACCATGCTTTTTGATAAATTGGAAATATATCTACTGATGAATTTGTAAGTAGAATACCTAAAATTGTAGCAGTAATATAGTTGATAATGATAATATTAAATGTTTTGATCTTAAACCTGTCAAGGAATTTGAAGATCACATATATTGCTGCTGAAGAAAGAATGCTAAATAATAAAAATATCATGCTCGTTCGTTTATGCACAAAAAAAACAGGTTCCTAAAAAAGAAACCTGTTTTTCGGGGTCAATGGACCCTTAAATTTTGTTCTGTTGACTCTATTTTGTCTTTGAATATTTTTAAATTCATGTTTAAATATCAAAAATCATAATCTGAGCAAAGATAAATAAAAGTTGATGATAAAAAACAGAAAAATGAATTATCTATTAACATATTTATTAACAATTCCTAATCTGAACTACCTTGGCTGCAATGCTTATTCCAATTTCGGCTGTTGTTTTACTATTGATATCCAAACCTATTGGCGAATCAACCTTTTTTAAGTCACTTTCTTGAATACCTTGTTTTTTCAGCGATTCGAAAGTATTTTGAACTTTCTTTTTGCTGCCAATCATTCCAAGATATTTTAGGTCCTTCGTAACCAGTTGCTTTAAAACAATTTCATCGCTTTTATGACCAACAGTCATGATTACTGCATAAGACCTGTTTCCTTCAGGAACAATATTACTAATATTCTTAAAATCAACAAGCTTTTTCTGATGCGCATACATGTTGTTTTCAAATGTTGGCAAATCTTTTCGGTCGTCGAGTAAAACAACCTTAAAATCAAGTAATCTGAAGATTTGACTAACAGGAACACTAACATGACCAGCACCAAATATATAGATGGTGTCTTTTAATCCTATTTGCTCTGTATATTCCCAATTTTCATCATCTTTTTTCTGATATTCTATTCCGTTATCAGTATTGATTGTATCATTAAATGTAATACCCTTGTTATTTAGCTGAAGCAATCCGTTTTCTCCAATATCCAGTTTTATTACAATATTATTTATAGTTTCGAAATCCGATTTATCGAGTGGCAGAAAAGCATGTGTTTGTTCTCCTGAACACATTAATCCCGATTTATCTTTTCCCGCATCAGGCTGGTGTACTTGATGTTTAATAAATGGTTTAAGATTACTCTTTTGTAATTCTTTACGGGCAAGATTAACCATGTTATATTCCATTACGCCGCCACCTATAGATCCTGACATTTCTCCAGATTCTGATACAGCCATCTTGAATCCAACTACTCCGGGACTACTGCCATTGCGTTCAACAACGGTAACAAGCATTACTTTTTGTTTTTCACTGAGCTCTTCGCGAATAAAATTCCAAACTTTCATAGGGTTATTTTTATCGATTAGGTAACTCAAAAATACAACCATTTCAGGTATTTAATTGCTTTTAATAAAGATTTTATATGATATTGATGAATTAAAGAATCGATTTTTAGAAATTATTGTTTAAATAGAAAATAATTCTTAAAGAATAGAGTGAAATGTTAAAACATTCTATATTAATAAGACTTTAGCATAAAACTATCCTATGTATATGCGTTTAGAAATAAAAAATGTAATTTTAGCAATCATAAATTTTAAGACAAATCGAAATGGAAAATATCTATCAAAAAATAAATGAGTTAGCTGATAAATACAGGGATTATACTGCGGAGAACTTATCAAAATTAGTTCAAATAAAATCATTAAGCCTGGGAGAAAAAGAAGTACAGCTTGAATTAAAGCACCAGATGGAAGAAGCTGGTTTTGACGAAGTACGTATTGATGGATTAGGAAATGTACTTGGACGAATTGGAAATGGAAAGAAAATTTTAGCTATCGATGGTCATATGGATACGGTAGATATGGGAAATATGGATAACTGGGATTTTGATCCGCTGGGAGGAGAAATAAAAGATGGCTTTGTACATGGGCGCGGTACGGTTGACCAGGAAGGAGGACCAGCGGCTTTTGTAACAACTGGTAGAATTTTAAAAGAATTGGGATTTGATAAAGATCTTACCATATATTTTGTGGGTAGTGTAATTGAAGAAGATTGTGATGGTTTATGCTGGAAATACATTGTAGAAGAAGAAGGAATTAAACCTGATTTTGCTATTAGTACAGAGCCTACAAATCTGAACATTTACCGTGGTCATCGTGGCCGCATGGAAATGAAAGTTCATTTTTATGGTACATCGTGCCATGGATCAGCACCAGAACGAGGCGATAATGCAATTTATAAAGCCGCTAAAGTAGCATTGGAAATTGAGAAGTTAAACGAGCGATTAAAAGATGATGCATTTCTTGGTAAAGGAACAGTAACTATTTCAGAAATAATTTCAGGTAGTCCTTCATTATGCGCTGTGGCTGATTACGCTGCATTTCATTTAGATCGTCGTTTGACCTGGGGAGAAACCAAAGAATCAGCAGTAGCAGAAGTTGAAGCTCTGCTCGAAGGAATGAATGCCAAGGTAGAAGTATTGGAATACAAAGAAACAGCATACACCGGATTGGAATATGGCATGGAAAAATATTATCCGACATGGAAAATACCGGAAGATTCAGAAATAGTTCAAAAAGGAGTGCGGGCTTTTGAAAAGCTTTATAATAAAAAACCAAAGGTAGACAAATGGACCTTCTCTACTAATGGAGTTACGATTAATGGAATGTATGGTATTCCTTTAATTGGATTTGGACCAGGAAATGAAGTGTTGGCGCATGCTCCGAACGAAAAGGTTGCTATTGATGATTTGGTGGTTGCTTCAGCTTTTTATGCTGCATTTGCATACGATATTTAAAAAATAAATAATACATATATGAGTTTACAGGACAAAATTCAAAAATTAGGTCAATTAAAGACTGATTTATATCAAAAGGATTTTTTACTGACCTGGGAGAAAAGTCAGGATGATTTAAAAGCGATCCTAGAAGTCGCTGAGATATTAAAAGAGATGCGTGATAATAATGTTTCTCCGCGTGTTTTTGATTCAGGGTTAGCAATTTCTAATTTCAGAGATAATTCAACTCGAACAAGGTTTTCATTTGCATCGGCAAGTAACCTGTTAGGTTGTGCTGTTCAGGATTTAGATGAACAAAAGTCGCAAATTGCACATGGCGAAACGGTTCGCGAAACAGCAAATATGATTTCTTTCTTATCCGATTTTATTGGTATTCGTGACGATATGTACCTTGGCGAAGGAAATAAATACATGCGCGAAGTAGGTGATGCTTTGGATGAAGGTTATAAGACAGGTGTTTTACCAACTCGTCCTGGAATTGTGAACTTACAGTGTGATCAGGATCACCCGACACAATCAATGGCTGATTTAATGCACTTGCAAAATCAGTTTGGTTCGTTGGAAAACCTGAAAGGTAAAAAGATTGTGATGAGCTGGGCTTATTCGCCAAGTTACGGAAAACCATTATCCGTGCCACAAGGGATAATCGCTTTAATGTCTCGTTACGGAATGAACATCGAATTAGCTTATCCTGAAGGATATGATTTAATTCCTGAGATTGTAGATATTGCAAAGAATAATACACAACAGAGTGGTGGTTCGTTCAATATTAGTCATTCTATGGAAGACGCCATGAAAGATGCTGACATTGTATATCCAAAAAGCTGGGCACCTTATCATATCATGCAGCAAAGAACAGAATTATTAAAGAATAAAGATGTTGAAGGATTAAAAGCTCTTGAACAAACTTGTTTGGCCAATAATGCAAAGTATAAGGATTGGGAATATGATGAAGCTAAAATGAAATTAACTAAAAATCAGGATGCTTTGTATATGCACTGTTTACCTGCTGATATTAGCGGAGTTTCGTGCAAAGAAGGGGAAGTAAATGCTGATGTTTTTGAGAAATACAGAATCAGAACATATCTCGAAGCCGGTTTTAAGCCGTATATTATTGCCGCAATGATGTTTACCAATAAATTCAAGAATCCGTCCGAAGTTTTAGATAATATCCTTAAAAGGGATAGAAGAAGAGTAGGTTTTTAACCTGCTCTTTTTATTTAACAGGTCTCTTTAAAAACTTTCCTTTGCTTTCATAAACCAATTTATTATTCTCCACTTTTATTTCTCCATTAGCAATAACAATTTCAGGTTCACCAATAGTTTTAAATCCTTCATAAATTTCCAAATCGCAATTTTGGTGATGATTATCAACGAAAATTTCATTTTCAGTTTTAGGATTCCAAATTAACAAATCGGCATCGGAACCAACTGCAATTTCTCCTTTTTGTGGATATAAACCAAAGGTTTTAGCAGCTTGAGTGGAGGTGATATCCACAAATTGGTTATAACTAATCCGGTTTTGCAGTACACCATAGGTAAAAAGTAATTTCATTCGATGCTCCACACCACCAGCACCGTTGGGAATGTTCCTGAAATCATTTTTTCCTTTAAGTTTTTGTTCCAAATTAAACGGACAATGATCTGTTCCAATAGTTTTAACAATGCCTTTGCTTATGGCATTCCAAAGGGTTAGCTGGTCTTCTAATTTTCTCAAAGGAGGGCTCATTACATATTTACAAGTTTCTTCAAATCTTCCATTATATTTTGAATCATCTAAAAGTAAATATTGAGGGCAGGTTTCAGAATAAATTGGATAACCTTCTTTTTGTGCTTTCTCAATAATTTCAATGGACTCACTAGTTGAAGTATGAACAATGTAAATAGGACATTTTGTTATTTTAGCCATTTCTATGGCCATTTGAACAGATTCTGATTCGGTATATGCCGGACGAGAGACTGGATGAAATTCCGGGCTTAATTTGCCCTTTACTGCCAATTCATTTCTTAGTTTTTCTATTTCATCACCATTTTCACAATGCAATGTAACCATTCCACGATTTTTGCCAACAACGTGCATTACTCTGAATATATCATCATCATTTAATCCGATACTGTCTTTATAGGCCATGTAAACCTTAAAGGATGTAATTCCGGAATCGATACAATCTTTTATCTCCTGTTCGGTTGATTTGGTCCATTCTATTGGACTTACATGAAAAGAATAATCACAAAGAGATTGATTAGCTTCTGCTTTACGGTCAATTAATGCATCAATTAACGATTGTCCTTTTTGAGGAGTAACAAAATCCAGTAAGCTGGTAGTTCCTCCCAGCAGTGCAGCTTTACTTCCCGTATCAAAATCATCTGCAGAAAATCCGGCAGGCGTAGGGAGGTGCATATGAACGTGAGGATCAATACCCCCGGGAAAAATGAAGCGCCCTTTAGCATCAATTGTGCGATCTACAGGTTCAAGAATATTTAGTGAAGTTCTAATTTGTACTATTTTTCCTTCCGAAATATAAATGTCGGCATTAAAAGCATTTCTGGATGTAACAATTGTTCCGTTTTTGATTAAGATGTTCATATCTGTAAATGTAGTGAATCTTTTGAGAAATTTCATTGTCATATTGAGCTGGTCGAAATATGACTTCTGTGTTATTCATCTTCTCTCGATGTTATTGGGAATTCTCAGAATGACAAAAGTTTTTATTTTGTTTTATCCAAAACTTTAAAAAACATTCCTTCTGAGTCTTCGGTAAATCCAAGTTTTTTTAAATACTGGCAGTACTTCTCGCTTTTAGCAGAAGCTTTTACAATATCAAATCCATCTTGAATAAAATGTTTTCGGAGTCGCATATAAATAAATCGACCATTCTTAAAATCGCGATATTCAGGAATAACATAATCCAGTCCAACACGTAAAACATTGTCTTCCTCCCTATGAGCTAAAAAAAGACCTGTAACTGCCATATTTCGTAATACAAAGAAGCTGATTGTATTCATTTCAGGATTGTATTTAAAACCCGGAAAAAATCTTTGAATTTCTTTATTGTGAAACTCTAAAAAACGCATTAAATATTTATTATCTGCACGTACTGCTAAAGTCTCAAATGTTTCTTTTTTGGAGTATATCTTCATTAAATAGTAAATATCTACGACAACAATAAAACCATTCAAAAAACCAACGGGTAACGCACCGATTAAAAAACCATAGGTTGAAAATGTAGCAGCCCCAAGTAAATTAATCCATCTGAATTTAACAATGGAATTCATGGTCATCGACAGTGCAATGATTACGGATGCCGCATAGCCAATCCATTCAAGTATATTTAGTTCCATAAGTTTAAGATAAAAGATAAATTGTAAAGATAAAAGTAAATTTTATGCAAATAATACTTTTTACTTTTATCTTTTGCCGTTGGTCTTATTTAATCCTGCATCTTTTTCCAAAGTCGAAGTGATTGTTCTCTCGAGAACTCAAGTATTTCAGATTCATCCACATTTTGGATCTTTCTGTCCTTTACGATTAGCTTACCATTGGAAATAACATCGTTTACATGATTTGAATTTATACCAAATATGAAATGACCTAGAAAATTATCTTGATTAATTACTGTAGGAGAGTCGTAATCTAAAATAACCAGGTTGTTTTCTCTATCACCTTCGAATTTATTTATTTCTAAGTAATTATGAACTTTTCGAAATCTTTCATAAGCCGTATCAAAACCAATACTATCAAATCCCTGACCAACAAAAAATGCAGCTTTGGCACTTTGAAGCATATCGCTGTGCATTCCGTCGGTTCCCAGCATAATGCTATCGCCCAGATCTTTAGCATTAAAATAACCCACTTTATTATTGAGGTTGCTTTCCATATTTTGAACTACAAAAGCTTTGGAATTTTTAATGATCTCTCGTTCTTTCTCATTAACATGAAGGCAATGTCCCAGAATGGTTTTGGCTGAATCTAAAACGCCAAACTCATTTAATCGTTCAACAACACGTTTGTCATAATGATCATGACAATGCCGTTGATCATATAAATCTTCGGCCACATGAATATGAATACCAGAATTATATCTATTCATCAAGTTTACAGCACGCCGCATAATTTCATCATTCACGGTAAACGATGCATGTAATCCAACTAATCCCTGGTTTGATTTTAGGTATCTTTCGGTTTCTTCAAGTCCTTTTTCAGCTTTTTCAATGCCATCACGATCTGTAATTTCGTAACACAACAGATGACTGACACCTATTTTATCAAAAGCGTTGGCAATAACATCTAGCGAACCTTCAATGCAGTTGGGTGATGCATGGTGATCGATTACAAATGTCGATCCCGTTTTAGCACAAGCCATTGCGGTATATAAAGCACTGGCTTCAATCATATCTTTATCCAATGATTTATCCAAAGTCCACCAAACATACTCAAGTATTTCATAAAAATTTTCAGGATTCTTCTTAGGTGCACCCATCCCTCGGGCTAAAGCCGAATATACATGATGATGCCCAACAGCAAAGGCTTTTGTAACCAGTTTGCCTTTGCAATCAATTACTTCGCTTGCATTTATATTCTCATCATTTATTAACTGGATTTTTCCATTAACACCTTCTTCTATAAGAATATTGGTATTCTTGAATTCTAAGGTTTTCCAGTCGATATATGTTGCGTTTTTTAGTAATATTGACATAGTTCATTTTTAGTGTTTCTTAGTGTTTTTCGTGTCTAAGTGGTTAAACTTTACCACTAAGTCTCTAAGGACACAGAGTTTCACTAAGGTTTATTTATCTCTCATTAATGGTAATTTATATCTTCTTACTCCATCAAATTTTGTAAATGCGTTAGCTACAGCTCCTGCAGTAGGAACTAAACCAATTTCACCAATTCCTTTTGCTCCGTATGGTCCCACAGGATCCTTCACTTCGATCATCCGAACATCAATTTCCGGTGTTTCGTGTGCTTTTAATATTTTAAGGTCGCGCATTTTATCGCTAATCAGATATCCATCTTTCATAGGGAGTTCTTCGGTTAAAGCGTATCCTAATCCCATATGAACGCCGCCTTCAACTTGCCCTTCGAATAGCATGGGATTCATGATTTTACCACCATCGTGTGCTGCAATCATTTTTTGAATTTTTCCTTCATCGTCCAAAATACAAACTTGTGCAGCATAACCATAGGAGTAGTGTGTAATCTGCTCATCAACATCACTTCCTGGTTTTGTTGTCCAATCACATTCATACTGTCCTTTATAAGATTTACCGGCTAATTCTTTTAACGATTTGGTTTTTAAATCTTCCTTGAGAGCTTTAGCAGCATTAATTACTGCCAATCCAACCAATGCCGTTGCACGGGAAGATGTCGTCATGCCGGTTTTGATCTGAGCTTCGGTATCAACAATTACTTCAATAATTTCAGGAGATACAGAAGTTTCTTCACATAAGGTTTGCAAAGCCATATTGTGAACGCCTTGTCCCATTTCTGTCCATCCGTGTTGCAAAATAATTTTGTTTTCGGAAACGATATCAATAATCACTTTCGATTCATCAACCATGCCATTTCCAACACCTGAATTTTTAATAGCACAAGCCAATCCTGCATATTTAGCTTTCTTAAAATCTTCTTTAACAGCATCCAGACAGGCACGAATTCCAACACCAAAAACTTTTTGTCCTGTAGATGTTTTTAATCCATCCACTAAAGCATTATCGTAGCGGAATTGCCAACGATCAAATCCGGCTTTTTCGCAGATATCATCAATACAACTTTCTAAAGCAAATGAAACCTGGTTAGCACCAAATCCACGCATAGCGCCACAAGGAATATTATTTGTATAGACTGTTTTTGCTTCGATATCAATTTCAGGAATAAAATATCCACCTGCTGCATGTCCTGCAACACGTTCCAAAACTTTCATTCCTACCGAAGCATAAGCTCCGGTATCACCAACAGCTCGTAGTTTTAATGCGGTTAGTTTACCTTTTTCGTCAGCTCCCAGTTCCATATCCATAAAAACAGGATGTCGCTTAGGATGTAGTCGAATTGATTCTTCACGTGTAAGCGTTAATTTAACAGGCTTTTGAAGAAGAAATGCAAATAAGGATGTATGGCCTTGAATACTTAAATCTTCTTTGCCACCAAATCCACCGCCATTAGGAACCAGGGTAACTCGTACTTTATCCTCCGGTAAACCAAGAATCATTGCTACTTGTCTTCGATCTTCATATACACCCTGACTTTGGCTTAATAACTCTATTCCACCACAACAATTCGGATATGCTATGGCTGCTTCTTTTTCCAGGAATGCATGTTCAACTCGTTGGGTTTCAAATCGCCCTTTGGCTGTGTATTTTGATTCCTTTAATACTTTATTTGCATCACCTATGGTAAATTGTGTGGTATCAAAATTATTGGGTCGTTCAGGGTGAACACGTTCCCCATCAATTGCTTTAAATACATCTGTAACAGGCTCTAAAACTTCGTATTCAACCTTGATTAGTTGTACAGCTTTACGTGCAATTTCATCAGAATCAGCAACAACACCAGCAAGTACATCACCAATATAATGCGTTTTTTCTCCTTCATCGATCATTACACTCCAGTCTTGAAGAATTAAACCAACTTTCTTTTCACCTGGTATATCTTTGGCAGTAAAAACGCGATGAACTCCTTCTAAATTTTCAGCTTCAGAGGTATCAATATTTAAAACCTTTGCTTTAGGATAATCACTAAACTTAAGGGATGCATAAAGCATGCCTTCAATAAAAATATCATCCACAAAATTACGTTTCCCTAATGCTGTATTGTATGCATCATATTTTGGTTGCGATATACCTACCTTACCAGATGTTTTGGTTATCTCAAGTTTTTTATTTTCACGGATAGATAATGCTGCTGTTTCAATAGCTTTTTCAATCTTTTTATAGCCTGTACATCGGCAAATATGAGGTTTTATAGCTTTCTGAATTTCTTCAATTGTAGGAGCAGGGTTTTCTTGTAAAAGTACTTTGGTTCGACTAATAAAACCGGGAGTGCAAAAACCACATTGCACAGCACCTTCATTAACAAAGGCTTTAGCAATAGTATCTTTAACATATTCAGGAAAACCTTCAGGAGTATAAATCTCAGCTCCATTAAGGGTTTTCATTTTTTGCACACATGCAAGTTTAGCTTTACCATTAATTTCTACTGTACAGGCGCCACATACAGCCTGACCTGAGCAGCCGTCTTTGGCAGATGTAATATGTTTTTCTAATCGTAAATATTTTAAGAGGGTTTGTTCAGGATCGCCCGAATACGTTTCTTGAACACCGTTTAAGGTAAATTTGATCATGAGATTAATTTTTTCAGACTTTCGATATTAGGACTGATAGATTTCGGCATATTTAAAATGGATTGGACCGAATTAAGATCTTTGAGTCCACTGCCAGTTAAAAGTACAACATTTTTGGAATTGTTGTCAAGTTTATTTACGTGGTAATAACGCAACATTCCTGCATAAGCTGTTGCTGCGGCAGGCTCGGCAAAAATGCCTGTATTTCTTGATAATATAGCTGATGCCTCAATAATTTCCTGATCGGATACTGTTAAAACTTCTCCTGCATACTTTTTAATAAAATGCTTAACCATATAAAAATTTCGTGGTATATCCACAGATATTGAATCAGCAATAGTGTTGCTTTCTTTTATTTCAAACTTATCGCTATAAATATTTCTTGAGATATTATCGCTGCCTTCGGATTGTACAGCAATAATAGTTGGTATTTTATCGATTATTTTTAAATTGAAAAGATCTTCAAAACCTTTGTATACTCCCGAAATAATAACACCATCACCCACCGGTACAAATATTCTATCAGGAATTGTTTCGCCTAATTGATCGAATAACTCAAATGAAACCGTTTTTTTACCTTCAATGGTAAGCGGGTTAAAAGCTGTATTGCGATTATACCATCCAAATTCTTTAGTTGCTTCAATGCTTAAGTCAAATGCATTATCATATGTGCCTTTTACAGGCACAATGGTTGCTCCATACATTAGTATCTGAGTTAGCTTGGCAATGGGAGCTTTTTCAGGTACCATAATAATAGCTTTTTGCTTTTGTGAAGCACAAATACCGGCTAACGATGATCCGGCATTTCCGGTTGATGCCGTAACAATCGTTTTGAAACCATTTTCTTTGGCATAAGCGGAAACTATGGCAGAAGCTCTGTCTTTAAAAGAAAAAGTAGGATTCTGGGAATCATCTTTTAAATACACTTGAAATGGCAGTTTCTGATCATCTATTGAATTAAAAACATATAAAGGTGTATTGCCAACTTTCAATTTAGGTAAGTTTTGAGCAGCACTAATCGGCAAAATATCCAGAAAATTATTCTTTTTAATCGTTCTAAATAGAAAATTATTCTGAATTAATACAGAAAAGTTATAAACAATTCTAAGAACTCCTTTGGGAGGATTTAATTCGTTGTTTTCCTTACTGCATGAAGGACAGAGGTACATCGTTTCTGATGAAGAGTATTGTTTTCCACAATCAATACACTCATATACAAACTTTTCCAATGATAAATTTTGAGCCATACTATTTGAACAACTACTAATTTAATTATTTTTGTTAATCAATACTCTATGATCTAAATATAATTTGAAAAAACAAAGGTGTCTCTGTAGTCTTAAAGGTTTGGTATACCTGTCGTATTTCTCTTGTAAAAATATTACAAAATAGTTCAATCAGGTAATTTACACTACAACGAGGCACCTTTCATTTAAAAAAAATTATAGTTCCTTAAGTAATCCGGTTCTTTCGTTAAATTCATTAATTAATTCATCCCAACGTTTTACCTGGTTAAACTGATTTTGCCATACATCTCTGTCATTCCACAACTGATTTAGATCTTCAAGCTCTTTTTCCTGTTGTTCTATCCAAGTAAAATATTTAAGGTTATGAATTGCTTTTCTGTCGTAGTAGTTTAACTCTTTAGCATAATCTATAGTTGAACCTAAAATGCATTTTTCAAAATCTTTTGCAGCCTGTATTTCTTTATAATCTCCGCGCTCTTCGTTTAATTCCTGAATTCTGGATTGGTACATATCTGCTGAGTCAGTTGCTACGGTAAAAATCACATCATCTTCGTTCATTTCGTAATATTTAGCTGCTTTTATAGATGATAACAGATTACTGATACTTGATATCCCAAGTAGATGTAAATTTTCGATAACAGACTGATCTATTCCAATAGATTTTAAGTATTTGTGTCCCTCTTTTTCGTTGAACAGTCGAAGAATGCGCATGCAATCCTCATCATCGATGGCTGTAACCATATCCGTATTTTTTGTATTATGAATCCATGGAACATGCTTATCGCCAATTCCTTCAATTCTATGGCCACCAAATCCGTTTAGTAATAGCGTAGGGCATTGTAATGCTTCAGACGCAACAACCTTTAGTTGTGGAGCTATGGTTCTAAGATAATCTCCTGCTGCTATTGTACCGGCTGAGCCTGTCGCTGAAATATAAGCAGCTAAATTAGATTTTTCGGTTTTTAGTTCATTGTATACTTCCTCAATGGCGTGTCCGGTTGTATTGTAGTGCCAAACCGCATTTCCAAATTCGTCAAATTGATTAAAAATAACGCAGTCGGGTCGGGTTCTTCTAATTTCCCAGCACTTATCATATATCTCTTTAACGTTAGATTCACATCCTGGAGTAGCAATAACTTCCGAACCAATCTCATTTTTTAACCAGTTAAACCGTTCCTGGCTCATCTCTTCCGGCAAAATAGCTACAGATTCAGTTCCCATTAGTTTAGAATCGAATGCACCTCCACGACAGTAATTTCCAGTTGAAGGCCACACTGCTTTGTGATAGGTAGGATCATACTCGCCGGTTGTAATCCGTGGTGCCAGGCAACCATAAGCAGCACCTACTTTATGCGCACCTGTGGGAAACCACTTGCCTATTAATAAAACAATGCGTGCGTTAACACCTGTAATTTCTTTAGGTAGCTCGATATGATTTACGCCTCCATATAATCCGCCTTTTTCCTTAGGTTCGTTTTTCCAGGTAATTCTGAATAAGTTTAAAGGATTAATTTCCCATAATCCTACATTTTTTAGCTTATTTTTTATATTATCCGGAACCAATTCAGGATTTTGCTGTTGTTCAAATGTGGGGAGAATTATATTTCGTTCTTTAAATCTTTGAACAGCATTTTCTAATGCTTTCTGATTCGTTACTTTATCGATTATTTGTATCATTATAATTATAGATTAATTTGCTTTGCAAGGTAATAAAAATATAAACATATTCTTCAAATGTAAAAAAGAATAGTAAAAAGAACTGTAAAATGCATATATAAAAGAATTTTATTATATTTGTACAATAACTAAATCTTACGAACAGGAAAATAGACTAACCATGAAACCACTCGATGAAATTGACAGGAAACTACTGAATATACTACAAACTAATAGTAGAATCACTATTAGAGAGCTTTCAGAACAACTTCATTTATCTACAACTCCTATACATGAACGTATAAAGAAACTGGAAAAAAGCGGTTATATCAAACAATATATAACTCTGGTAGATCCAAAAAAGATAGGCAAGAAACTTATTGTCTATATTTCGGTATCTCTTAATAAGCATACCAAAGAAGCAATAGAAGAGTTTGAGCGCCAGATGGACAAAATGGATGAAGTGATGGAATCGTATTATATTTCAGGCAGTTCAGACTTTCTGTTAAAAGTATATTGCAACGATATGGATGATTTTCATCATTTTATTACCAATAAATTTTCGGTTATCGGCAATATAACTCAGTTCTATAGCTCCTTTGTAATGTCTGAGAATAAGGTTAAACGAAATTTTAAATTGTAAGTTAATTATATAGTTTATTAATCCTGTCAGGGTTCAAAACCCTGACAGGATTTTTAGTAGGAGGTTAGAATATAAAACCTGTCAGGTCTTTTGAGACCTGACAGGTTCTCTGTTTAGTTAGGTTTTTTTTGTTTAATAAGATAAAAAGTTATTATTTTTAAGATAGGATAATAAAACTTATATCATGCAAATCATTGAACCCGGAAGGTATTATCATATTTATAACAGAGGTATAAACTCTTGTAATTTATTCGAGGAAAACACAAATTATGAGCATTTTTTACGTTTGTACGAAAAATATATTCACCCTATAGCCGATACGTATGCATGGTGTTTAATGAAAAATCACTTTCATTTTTTGGTTCGTATTAAAGAAGAAGAAGAAGTGAATTTGAATGATTTACCTAATCCTGTCAGGGTTCAAAACCCTGACAGGATTTCTAAAAATATAAAACAACCTCATTTATATTTTTCACACCTATTTAATGCATATACACAGGCTTTTAACAAAAAGTACAAACGTCACGGCAGTTTATTCGAACGCCCTTTTAAAAGAATACTTATAGAGAATGAATTGTACTTGAAATACCTAGTTTATTATATTCACCATAATCCGGTTAGTCATGGTTTTGTTGATGATATGTTAGAATATCCCTGGAGTTCATATTTAACCATTGCTTCGCCAAAGAAAACAAATTTAAAGCGAAAAGAAGTAATTCGTTGGTTTGATGATCTGGAAAACCTGAAAACCTTTCATCAACAGGAACATGATTTGGATAAAATAAAACATTTAATTTGATAAAAATAACCCTGTCAGAGTTTAAAAACTCTGACAGGGTTATTGGGTTATTCTATTCAAATACTAATTTCTTAGCTTCATGCAACAAAATACTCATCTCAGCGGCCCTGTAAATTTGAGCTTCTTTTACATTTTCTGATTTAAATTGTATGTTCTGTATAGAAAAATCAGATTTATTTATGGTTGCTTCAAATTTTCCAGCATCATAAAAATAATCATCTTGGTTTTCTTTTAATATCAAGTGTTCTCCTTTATGCTTGAATATTAAAGTTTGATTGTTTTCCAAATAAAATCCTTCTTCAGCCAAATCAAAAGATGTTCTGGTTAACCAAAACTTAGGTTTTTCTTTGTATGGAGCACTATTTGTTGGGCAGAAGGTATTGCAATTTCCACATTCGTTGCAGAAGTTAGCTATATTCAATATCTGATATTTTTGATTTACTTCAAATAAACCTTCATTTTGAATTTCAATATCGCCATCTGAATGCTTAACTGCTTTTTGCAGATAATAACCAACAGGTTCAATTTCATATGAATAATTTGCAAAATTGGGACATACAGTAGTACATATATTACACATTTCGTCGCATTGTAAGCAACGATCAGCTTCTTTTACAATGGTTTCTTTGTCAAGCGTTTCGCTTACCAGCTTAAAGTTTTTACGATCCGATAATTCAAGTTCTTTCAATTCCGGTGCATATTGTCTTTTCGCTCTTTTAAGAATCAACTCTTTTTTGGTAAATTCTTTTCCTTTAGATTTTTTCTCAATTTTAAAATCAATAGCAGCTTGTTTTAGAATTTGATCAGCTGCTTTACGGCCATCGCCAATGGCTTTAATTGCAGTTGCAGCACCTCTCAATGCATCACCACCAATAAATACATTTTCGATTTGCGTTTGGTAGTTACCGACTTTTGCATTCAGCAAGTCTTGTTGAACAAACTGAATGTCTAAACTTTGTCCTATAGCAGGAATTATGGTATCGCAAGGAATTTCAAATTCTGAGTTAGCAATTTTTACAGGTCTTGGTCTGCCGGATTCATCAGCAGTTTTTAATTCCATTCTACTGCATTGTAAGGCTTTCACTTTTCCATTTTCGTGGATTACAGTTTCAGGACCAGCTAATTCTATAATTTCCATTCCCTCTTCCAATACAGCTTTTATTTCGCCCTGATCAGCCGGCATTTCATTTATTGTACGGCGATAAACGATGGTTACTTTACCTTCCTTTCCAACCAAACGATACGCTGTTCGTGCAGCATCCATAGCGGTATTACCACCACCAATGATTACCACATTTTTACCAATTCCTGTTTCTAATCCTTTTCTGGCATTAAATAGAAAATCTAACGAATCTAAAACTCCCTTTGAATTTATTCCTTCCAACTTGAAAGGAGCAGAGAGTTGCGCACCAGCGCCAACAAAGATGTAATCAAAATCAGTTTTTAAATGCTCAAATCTGTTTTTATCAATGGATTGATTGTAATTGATTTGTACTCCAAGATCAGTTACTCGTTTAAAATCTTTTTCGATAGCTTCATCTGTTAGTCTGAAACCCGGAATAGCATATTGCACCATTCCACCTGCTTTGGATTTTGACTCAAAAACCTCAACAGAAAAACCTGCTAACGCAAGATAATAGGAGCAGGATAATCCCGAAGGACCGGCACCAATTACAGCAACTTTTACGTTGTTCCTTTCTGTTGGATTTAATTTTACTTCATCCTGTTCTGAAATAAATCGCTTTACTTCGCGAATCAGCAATGAATCATCATAATTTACCCGTGTACATTTATTCTGGCACAAATGATCACAAACCATGCCCGTTATAGCAGGGAATGGATTGGTTCTTAAAATTACTTCATAGGCTTTACTAAACTGTCCGGTAGAAGTATAATACATGTAATCGGGAATATCCTGGTTTGTAGCACATGTATCTTTACAAGGTGCAGATATACAATCGAAAAACTCTAAGTTTCGATCGGTTTTTATATCAGGATCTTTGATTGATTTGCGCTTGTATTTATCTGATTCTAGAACTTTATCAGCATATTGATTTAGATTTTCTAAGGCTTTTTCGTTGGATATTTTTAAATCTATATTATGTTTAGTCAATTCTTCGAAATACTGGTTAAAACGCATGTATCCACCCGGCTTTAGTAAATCGGAACTTACGGTAACTGTTTTAAAACCACTGTTTAAAATGTCGGTAATATTGAATGCATCTGCGCCACCAGAGAACGATAACTGCAATTCACCTTTAAACTTGTTTTGTAATTTCTTAGCAACGTTTATTGAAATAGGATGTAACGATCGACCACTCATATACATCATTTCCACATCTTGACCAAAAACGGTTTTGTTGTTTGCTGATTCGAGCGTATTGGTTAATTTAAGACCAAATTGAAGGTTTTTCTTTTCTGCAGTATCCAATAAGGATCTGATAATTAAAAGAGCATCAGCATACTTTAAATCGTGCTCAAAAGCTATATCAGGAACAACTGTCTTAAATTGTAATTTATCATTTAAAATATCTTTGAGTTCAGGGCCTAATAGTGTTGGATTTAGCTTAACGTAGGTGTGCAGATTTTTTTCTTCCAGTAAGTATTTTGCGATATCTTCAATTTCATTAGCAGGGCAGCCATGCATGGTTGATAATGTGATATTATCCGAAATCTGAGTTGGAATATGGATTGATTCTATTTCAGGATAAAGTTCCTTAATTTCATTAATTCGTGCATTCAGTTCAGCAGAACAATTATTCATTTTTTCGAAAAACCACTGAACGTTGTCTTTTAAAATTCCTTCCAGGTTATAACCAACGCTCATGTTAAAGATTGTGTTGATTTTATCTCCATAACCAAATTTATGATTGAGAATATGAATAATGATCCAGGCATTCAGGTATTCATCAAAGCTTTCCTTAATTTTTAATTCTTGCGACCATTCGCAATTGTATCCTTCGTCCTGCATATCAATGCACGGTTTGGCAATTTCAAGTTCATCGAGTGTTTGAATGGTTTTTAACTCAATGTAACGAGTCCCCAAGAGCCATGCCGCAACTATATTTTGTGCCATTTGCGAATGTGGTCCTGCAGCAACGCCCAATGGAGTATCTATGGTTTGATTAAACTGAGTTTGCTTAAACTCCTTCGAAACTGAAGGATTAAAAAACAGTTCTTCAGGTATTCCAAAAATAGACTTATCTGTTGTATATTCTTTTAGTATAGTCTTTAAAAGATGCGCTATGGATATAGGATAGAATTTGTCAGTCATGGTTTTTATTTTCAGATTTCAGTTACAAGTTATCTATTCTTTTGGTGCAACTTTGAGACTTAGTGCTTTTGTGGCAAAAGTTCAATTTACCAAAAGAATTAATATAACAAATTTACGCAAATCGACTGATATTCTTAAATATCTTCTATATTTATACCTTATTTCAGGAAAAAGATGAACAAAACGAGTGAAAAGCAAAAAGATTTTTCTGTAATTGTATTAGCAGCTGGAAAATCAGAACGCGTAGGTTATCCAAAGCTTTTGTTAAAATATGACGAGTGCAATACTTTTATTGAGCATATAATAAAAGAATATAGTCACTTTGGAGCAAAGGAAATAATTGCTGTTGTAAATACTGCAAGTGAAGGTAGCCTGAGGAAACATCAGGTTAAATTATCTGCAAACGTAAAGCTTACAATTAATACGCATCCCGAATGGCACAGGTTTTACTCATTAAAATTGGGAGCAAAATCGTTAACGGAAAATCATTCTGTATTTGTGCATAATGTAGATAATCCATTTGTAAATTATGAGGTTCTAGATGAATTGATCGGAAGTGCTGATAAAGCAGGTTATTTAAGTCCTGAATACGATAGGAAAGGAGGGCATCCATTTCTAATTTCTGGAAAAATAATTCAGGATTTAAAAGATTCTGAATCAAATCAGATGCATTTAAAAGAATTCTTAAATCAATATTCAGCTCTAAAAGTGCCTGTTAAGGATAAAAATATTTTGGTGAATATTAACACCTTAGAGGAATATCGAAAGTATTTTAAAAAAAATTAGAATTTGTTACGAAACAATCTGATCATGAATTACATTACTCACGCTGGTATAATCATGGTCAGTAATGTGAAAAACCTGATAATTATTTAACGTCCACTTTTCTACAACTTTTTCGACAAAACTATCGCGAATAACAAGCAGTATATGGTTTTGAGAATTCCGCACCAGTTCTTCTATGTTTTTTGCCCAGCCCTGGTTTTGTAGTTCAAGCAAGCCTACTTCATCAATAATTACCATTTTGGTGTTCTGATTATTCGAGCTTTGTATAGCTTTAATGCCTTTTTTTAATCCTTCAAGATGAATGTTAAAACGGCCTATTTTCATTTCATCAGGGTATGATGCTTGTCGGAGAAAAATTTCTCTTTCGGCCGTATTAATATCAATGATATCATAACCAATCGTTTCTTTATCTTTTAAAACACGAGGAGAATAAATACCACCTATAGTTATTCCCTTATGCTGGAAAAAATCGATAAGCTTTTGTAAATAGGTTGTTTTTCCCTGGCCGATGCTTCCAGTAAGAATAAAAACTTTCTGGCTAAAATCTGCCTGGTTTTTTAGTTGTTGAAGTCTTCTCTCAGCATCTGAAATAATATGATGTAATGTATCAAACGGATTTTTAAAAATATCTTTAATACCGGGTATTGCTGCAATCGTTTTGGGAAGACTATTAAATGCAAGTTCTAAAGCTACAGGTATTTGCTTAAAACGCGATTTAAAAAACAAATTACGTATTTTGGGGCTATATAGTTCAGTTCCTAAAACACTAAAACCAATAATAATAAGTGCAGCTCTAAAATTCATTTGAATGCCTATGCGTAATCCGGTGAAGATACTTTGCGATTGAATTTTTGTAAATACAAATGCTGTAATCATGGTAATTACAAAAAAATATATCCAGAATTTTGATTTGGTTAGTTGCCGTAAAGCTCTCTTATATCTGAAAATCCAGATGGACACTGTACTTATGATAACAAGAGACCATGCATACCACGGAGAATAGTTTAACCAAAATAGTCCATTAATCATTAATAGTAAATTAACAATTAACCAGGTGATGGAATAATCGAAGTGGTGCTTTTGGTTATTTATGTTAAATTTTGAATCTGAATTGCGTTTTTCTAAATCTGTGGTCAAAGGTTTCTTTAATAGCTTTTTACCAATATTAATTCCAATGATAGCGGCAATTAATCCAAAAATACTATAGAGAGCAAATAGAACAAGTATTGGATGCCAAATGGTTTCAATATCAACCTTTAACTGTCTTTGTGCATATAGTACCAGATCCTTATATACTTTAACTATATCAGAGCCATAAAAGATGATATAGTTTATTAGTTTCTGAAAAAGATTCCATGACATGGCCAGCATCGAACCGATAATGTAACCTGCAACTGATTTTCCAAGAACTCTTACTGCTATTTCCAGTAAAATACTTTGACTAAAAATGGCTATCATTGGCCCAAATATTACAGCGCTGGGCGATAAGGTTTTCATAATGGCGCATACTAAACCTGCTCTCCAGATTATACCTTTTTCATACCACTTATAACTAACCGAAATCAGAAGAATAAGTCCTATGGCTGTTAATATATTGCCACTTAAAGGAATGTTTAAATTGTGTAAAAAGCTTCCTAATACAATTTCAGATGCAGCCCAAATGGTACCCAGAATTGATGCTTTGATCCACTTTTCACTTATAACCGGTTTTGTCATTCCTTTAGCTGAGATTACTCATTACACAATGCGGTGTTTCTATTTGCTATATAACCTCATAAGAACCTTTTCAGGCGTAAACGGGGCATCGAAATCTAACTTGTAGTTTGGATTAAATTCTCGAATTGCTTTAGCAATAGCAAAATATGCCCCAATTCCATACATAAACGGAGGTTCCCCTATGGCTTTAGATCGTAATAGTGCTAATTCTGGCCCTTCTGTTTTTAAGGGAGTAATTTCAATATTTTTTGGAACAGAATAAATATCAGGCACTTTATAAGTTGATAAGCTATTGGAAAGCAATTTACCATTCTTGGCAAAAACCACTTCTTCCATGGTTGCCCATCCAATTCCTTGCACTACAGCACCTTCAACCTGTCCATTGTCAATGATTGTATTCATGCTGTTTCCAAAATCATGAACGATTTTTACATCT
Organism: Bacteroidota bacterium; assembly: GCA_020444275.1. Lineage (GTDB taxonomy): Bacteria > Bacteroidota > Bacteroidia > Bacteroidales > UBA12077 > UBA12077. The sequence continues at coordinate 686,737 of JAHLLG010000002.1, forward strand.
TCAAAATCATATGTTCCGCGAATGCAATCGAGAGTTACCGTGATAATAGCTGTACCATAAACATGATAAGCAAATGGATGTCCTTTTTCTTTGGTTTTATCGAAATGAATAATCGGGGTAGCATAATGACCGTTTTCGGTTAAACATACCCGATCCAGAAAGGCTGTTTCAATAAGTTTTTCCCAGGTAATATCCGATTTTTCACTATTGAAGAGTATTACCTCATCTTTAATATCAACTTCTGATGCTGTACAAGATAACATGTTTGCAGCAGTGTTTTTTAAACGCTCTAAAAGTTTTGTGCATGCTATTTTAACCGCGTTTCCATTTAAATCGGCACCGGTACTGGCAGCAGTTGGTGAAGTGTTAGCAACACGAGTTGTATTTGTCGATTCAATCTTTATGCGATCAGGATTTATAGAAAGAACTTTTGCTGCTACCTGCACTAACTTGGTATTTACACCTTGTCCCATTTCAACAGCAGCAGTACTAATCCCAACACTACCATCCTGATAGATGTGAACCAATGCACGAGCTTGGTTCATAGGTGTTTTGGTAAATGAAATGCCAAAGCAAACGGGCATAATAGCCATTCCTTTCTTATTCTCAATGCTATTAACATTAAAATCATCTACTTCTTTTTCTAAATGTTCAATATGATATTTTTCATCAGCAGTTTTATAACTAGGTATCATATTCGCATTTTTTGCGATCTGACCATACTGAAAAGTGTCATTTTCCTGGATAAAATTTCGCTCCTGGATTATTCTTTTTGAAATACCAAGTTCGCATGCTGCCTTTGCTATTGCCGATTCAATAACAAACATTCCCTGTGGCGCTCCAAATCCACGAAATGCTGTATTAGGAGGTAGGTTTGTTTTACAACTGTAAACGGTTACTTCTGTATTCGGAATAAAATAAGCCCCTGTAGAATGAAACAGTGTACGTTCCATTATGGCAGGAGATAAATCGCTAGCAGCCCCACCATTCTGATACATGTTGGTTTGAAATGCTACAATTTTTAGATCTTTTGATAATCCTATTTTGAAATCTGAACTATACGGATGACGCTTACCAGTCATGTGCATATCATCCAGTCGGTGTAAAATGATTTTTATTGGTTTTTGCAGAATATAAGAAGCTAAAGCTGCCATGCAAGCATATGGAGTAGCCTGGTCTTCTTTTCCACCAAATGCGCCACCTAAACGGGCTACATCAACCTCTACACGATGCATCGGTAAATTAAGTATTCTGGCAGCCATTTTCTGAACCAGGGTAGCTCCCTGAGTTGAAGAGTGAATCTTTATACTACCATTATCCATTGGATAACAATATGATCCTTGTGTTTCGATATACAAATGTTCCTGCCCGCCATTATCAACTTTTCCTTCAAAAATAAAATCACAATTTTTCCATTCGTTTTCAACATTTCCCATTTTAAATGTTCTGGGAGGAATAAGCAATTGATTCTTTTTAAATGCTTCGCGAGGATCAGTGATAACTTCCAGCTCTTCAATTTCAATTTCGATCAGTTTGGTAGCTTCACGTGCAATCGATTCGTTTTTTGCCACAACAACGGCAATTGCGTGTCCCACAAAATGCACTTCTTCTTCAGCTAAAAGTGCTTCATCTTCAATAATACCGCCAATTTGATTTCTTCCGGGAATATCTTTATAAGTTAGAATTCGTTCAACACCTGCAAGTTCTAGCGCTTTAGTTAAGTTAAGATTCTGAATTTTTCCGTGTGCTTTTGGTGATCCAAATACAGCTGCATATAAAGTGCCTGTTTGAACAGGTATATCATCTACATAAATAGATTTTCCGGTAACATGATTGATAGTATCTACATTTTTCATTGTAAAAACTTTTAGCTTAATAATTCTTTTAACGTGATGCTTGTTGGACAAATCTTAATAAAATGAGCAAAAAACAATTGTCTCAATAAAAGTCTTTTATAATCAGCACTTCCTCGAACATCACTAATAGGAGTAATCTCTTGCTGTAATATTTCGTTCGCTTTTATAATTGTTCCGTTGGTGATTTTTTTACCCTGCAAATAATCCGACGTTTCTTTTAGGTATTTCGGAATTGCACTTACTCCACCCGCTGAAATAGAACACTCTTCGATAATATCTTCATTTAATGTAACATGAATAGCACTGTTAACACTGGCAATATCCAGATGAGTTCTTTTGCTAACCTTTTCAAAATTGAATTTGGTATTCTTTTTGGGTGTAGGCACTGAAATATATTCAATAAACTCACCATCTTTTAAATCCAGTTTTTTATAATCCAGAAAGAAATTTCGAAGTGGAATATTTCTTTTATTATTTGATTCCTTAAGAATAATGCTGGCATTTAATGCGAGAAATATTATACTTAAATCGGCAATGGGAGATGCATTCACAAAGTTGCCGGCAATAGTTCCCATATTGCGTATTTGCTGCGATGAAATGAGTTTGAAATAAGATGCAATATCAGGAATATGTTTTTGAATAATTGAGGAGTTCATTATCTCGGTAGCATTAACTCCCGAACCAATCTGGATCGAATTATTTTTTTCATCAATAGCTTTTAGATCAGTTCGATTGTACAATAGATTTAAATCTGCATTTGCTATTTCTTCAGGCTTTTGAACCATAAGATCAGTTCCCCCTGCAATAATTTTTGAACTATTTTTAAATGTTGGGTTAACCTCAATTTCTTTTAATCTGCTACCAATTTCTAAAAAGTAATGTGGTAAAAAGTTATTTTCTACCATCCATTTTATAGGATCTTTAATATCTTTTAGTTTAAGTAGTTCGTTAATAGTATCGGCTGCTTTTTCAACTGATTTATAACCAGTACAACGGCATATATTGCCGCTAATAGCCGCTATGGCTTTATTGTATGTCGATTTTTCTTCTGCTAAACCGTGTCCTGTAAACGACATGACAAAACCCGGTGTGCAGAAACCACATTGTGTTGCCGAATCATCTACCATGGCTTTCTGAATAGGAGATAGATCTTTCAAATTAACACCTTCGATAGTCACAATGTGTTTTCCATGAGCGTTTCCTAAAGGAGTAAGACAAGATACTATACTTTTATACTTCACTTTTCCATCAACTAAAGTTCCTTCAAGTACTGTACAAGCTCCACAATCTCCTTCGCGGCAACCGATTTTTGTACCTGGTAGATTTTCGGTATAACGAATAAAATCAAGAAGAGTAGTACCCGGATGAGTATCTGTTTTAATGGTTTTATTGTTTAATATGAATGTGATCATACTCATTTTCTTTAAGTTGAAAAGTTTCTTTAATTGATCTGAAATATGGTGTTTTATACTGGTATAACAATAAACTTTATAAATCGTTTATTATCAGTATAAAATTACGAAAAATAAGTTATTTACCCGATTTCGGATTAATAATTAGGTGCTTATTCTGTGAAGAAAACCAAAAGATGTTAATTTTTCTTTACCTGAATAAATCTACTGTAAAAAACTAAAAATTTTCTGACACGGTTTAAATCACGAAGGGAGAGATGCGATGTCAGATTCTTACAGCTATAGCATAAACAAAGAAAGAGCTCCTAAAAAGGAGCTCTTTTAACATGTTTAACCAAAGGTTAACTTAAACTTTTAACTTTTTTTCAATGGATTCAATTTGTGCTTTAAAGCGTTTGTCGGTATCCATTAAATTATTAACTGTTTTGCAGGCGTGTAATACTGTTGCGTGATCTTTTCCACCAATCATTGCACCAATCGATGCCAACGAAGATTTTGTCAATGATTTAGAAAAGAACATAGCAATTTGTCGGGCCTGAACAATTTCTCTTTTTCGTGTTTTAGATTGTAATAAATCTGGCGAAAGGCTGAAATAGTCGCAAACAACTTTCTGAATATAATCAACAGATATTTCTTTTTTGGAGTTTTTAACTAATCGATCAATCATTTGTTTTGCCAGCTCAAGCGTAATTTCTTTTTTATTTAAAGTAGACTGGGCCAACAAGGATATCAGAGCGCCTTCTAATTCACGAATATTTGATGTAATATGAGATGCTATATATTCAATTACTTCTTCGGATATATCAATGCCATCGTGGTATATTTTCTGACGCAATATAGCCATTCTGGTCTCATAATCAGGTGATTGTAAATCTGCGGATAAACCCCATTTAAAACGCGATAAAAGCCTTTGTTCCATTCCCTGCATTTCAACAGGTGCTTTATCCGATGTTAATATTAATTGCTTGCCCGATTGATGCAAATGATTAAATATATGGAAGAATATATCCTGTGTTTTTTCTTTTCCTGCAAATTCGTGAACATCATCAATTATTAGTACGTCGATCATTTGATAGAAGTGTAAGAAATCATTTTTGTTATTATTTCTTACCGATTCAACAAATTGTGTTTGAAACTTATTGGCGTTCACATAAAGCACCGTTTTTTCAGGAAACTTTTCTTTTACCTTAATTCCAATTGCCTGGGAAAGATGAGTTTTTCCTAAACCAGAGTCTCCATAAAGGAAAAGTGGATTAAATGCTGTACCTCCAGGATTATCTCCAACAGCATCACCAGCCGATCGTGCTAAACGATTACATTCTCCTTCAACAAAGTTTGAAAAACTATTATCGGGATTTAATCTGGGATCAACATGCAATTTTTTAATACCTGGAATAACAAAAGGATTTTTTATAGATTTTTCCTCAGAACCCATAGGCACAGAAACCGGTTTATTCTTAAGTTCGGTTTTATAATTTGTCGGAAACTTAACCGTAAATGGTTTATTGTTAGAATAAATGCTGTTTTCCATAACCACACTATACTCTAACTTAGCATGTTCACCTAATTCTTTACGCAGAGTTTTTCTTAAAATATCAATATACTGTTCTTCCAGATATTCATAGAAAAAAGGGCTTGGCACTTGGATTGTTAGTACGTTTTCTTCTAACTTCAGCGGAACAATTGGTTCAAACCAGGTTCTAAAACTAATTGAAGGCACATTGTCTTTAATAATTTTTAAGCAATTGTTCCAAATTTCACGGTAGTTTTTATTATCCATTTAACTCACAAACATTTAAAATTTTCACTAGTTTCTTAATTGCTCAAACAAATTTGTGAAAAAAAAAAGTAAAAAAAAATTGTAATCCAGTTGTTTTTTTAGAAAAAAAGATATGGGTTTTTATATCAGTAATTTAAAATTAAAAACTTTTTAGTATATTATTTAATGTATTGATAATCAATATAATAAATAAAACAAAAGTTAAATCTTTGTTAACGAATTGTTTAATTAAAATTAACTAAACTTTTAATTAATTCAATTAATAGATTCGTCAAAAAAAAGAGTAAAAACAAGAAATTTAAAATTAGTCTAAGCAAATAGAAGATATGTTTCTCTTTTATTTTTTATCCTTTTTTCCAAATAATGAAAAATGAACATATCGCTTAGGATTTTCATTTAAATCAATAACCAAACTGTCCAAATCAGCGGCCAGTTTATTTAGATTCATATAAAGCGAATCATTATGAATTAACATACCCACAGTGCCTTCACCACTATTAATTTTTTGCGATATTTCACTGAATTCTGCCAATGTTTTATTAGCATTGGTAATGGTTGTTTTGATATCGGCTTTATTAACCGAATCGCTTATCTCAGAGAAGTTACCAAGAATATTTGTGAGTTGTTCGTTATTGTTTTTTAAGTTATTGGTTATTGATTCAACATTATTTAAAATATCAGCAAGTTTAGAATTGTCCGAATCAACCAAGGTGCTTACATCTGTAGTTATTTTATTTAAATTATCCAATGAGCTTTTTAAATCTTCTCTTCGCTTATGGTCAAATATGGCCAGAACAGAATCGATCGAAACCACTAAATTTTCTATTTTATTTTTTACAGGGAGTAACTCATCACTTAAACTGCTAACAAGATCTTGTTCTAAAATTCCAACTACAGTGTCGCCTTTAGCATAAAAGTCAGTATTATCCGATAAGTTTAGTTTTATAGCTTTTCCAGCAATTAATGTTGCCGGGTATATAATGGCTTGTGTATTTCGGGGTAGTTTAATATCTTCTTCAACCGAAAATTTTACCACTATTTTATCTTTTTTTGCCTTATGCAATTTAATGGTTTCTACTACACCAACTTTATACCCGCTTATATATACCGGACTAGCTTCTTCTAATCCATCAATATTTTCGTAAACAGCAAAATAAGAATCGTTTGTAGACAATATGTTTTTTCCCTTAAGGAAGTTATAACCCCAAATAAAAAAGGTAATGATAATAACTGCTGTTAAACCAATTTTTGTTTCTTTCTTTAGTTTCATATATAAATTGAGTATAATTTTACATTTTTAATTTTTCCAATGCTTCATTTAAGGGTATGATGTTGTTGCTTTCATCAACGGCAATAATAAACGCATCGGGAAATTTTTCTTCTACAATTTTTTTAAACTGCACTATCTTTTCAAAACTTGATGTAGAGCCAACGGTATATTTATAAAGTTCATTAATTTTAAATTCCTCAACATTTTCAAATCCTTTAAAAAAATCAGAATCTATAGGTACTGAGTTTGATGATGATGCAATCTGAACTTTGAATTTAACACTACCGGTAGTATTTTCATTGATTTCATTCTCAGTAATCGAATCCTTCCTTAATCTACTCGAATCTACTTTAGCAACAAATTTACTTTTTGCTTCAATAGCCGATTTATAACTTTTAAATGCACGATAAATGGCAGAAGCTATGTACTCCTGACCACTGGTGCTCATTAAAAATCTTTCTTCCGACGGATTGGTAATAAATCCGGTTTCTACTAAAACACTTGGCATAGTGGTTTTCCATAGTACAAGAAATCCTGCTTGTTTTACTCCACGACTTTTTCTTAAAGCCCGTGTTTCAAATTCATTTTCTACATGTGCAGCATAATTTAAACTTTGTTCTAAATAGGTGTTTTGTAAAAATGAGAAAATAATGTACGATTCAGCTGAATGAGGATCAAATCCTTCGTATTTGGTTGTATAATCTTCTTCGAAAAGAATCGCTGAATTTTCCATTTTGGCAACTTCCAAGTTTCCGTCCGATTTGTGAAGCCCCATAGCAAATGTTTCTGTACCATATGCTCTGGCATCTTTATTGCCATTACAATGAATAGATATAAATAAATCAGCCTTATTTTTATTTGCTATATCAGCTCTTTCATCTAAAGGAACAAATACATCTGTTGTACGGGTATAAATTACTTTAACATCCGGAATGTTTTCTTCAATATAAGTACCTAACTTTAATGAAATATCCAGAACTATATCTTTTTCTTTTGATTTTCTACCTCTGGCTCCGCTGTCTTTCCCTCCATGACCCGGATCAATAACTACCGTTTTTAATGAATATTTCTCTTCAATTTGAGAATATCCATTGTGGTTGATACTCAAATTAAGAAATATTAACACAATTATTCCTAATTGGTATCTAATTTGTTTAAAAAAAATCGTTATAAAGTACATCTTCTTTACTAATCTATACAATATTTTAATTAGTTTTGGAGCTCTAAAAAAACAACAGTAATTGCACAAAAATAGTATAATTAAATTGTATATAAAATTTAGATATTTCGTTTTTCTCTTTGTTTTGATTATTTCTATTCCAATCAAGAATTTTGCCCAAGTCAACAGAGGTGGTCAAAGTTTAGAATCGGATGGTAATAATAATTCAGCAATTACAGATTCCATAGCTATTTCAGATTCGATTGCTACACAGAATCAGAAGAAAACTAACTTTATACAAACGCAAGTTATTTATAATGCACAGGATTCAATTATACTATCAAGCGATGCCAAAAAGGTTTACCTGTTTAATAAGGCTAAAATAGTTTATGGTGATATTGAATTAGAAGCCGATTATATTGAATACGACGAGGAGAATAACTTTGTTTTCGCAAGAGGGGTAGAAGATTCTTTAGGAAATATATCCGGGAAACCAAAGTTTAAGGAGAACAACGAAGAGTTTGTTGCCAGAACCATTAAATACAATTTCAAAACCAAAAAAGGATATATACAGGAGGTTTTTACTGAGGAGGAACAAGGTTTTTTGCATAGCGAAGAGACAAAAAAACTTGAAGATAACAGCTTCCTTCTAAAAAACGGTAAATATACTACTTGTGAGAATGAAGAACATCCGCACTTTTACCTGAAAATGTCGAAAGCTAAGGTTATTCCAAATGATAAGATAATTTCAGGTCCTGCATTTTTGGTAATGGAAGATATTCCAATAAAGTTTCTTGGTGTTCCTTTTGGTTTTTTCCCTAACCAAAGTCAGTACTCATCAGGAATAATAATTCCCAGTTATGGTGAAGAAACCAAAAGAGGTTTTTACTTGCAGGATGGTGGATATTATTTTGGCATTAGCAATAAGATGGATCTTGCCATTACAGGGGATATTTTTTCGAAAGGATCGTGGGGAAGCGATATGCAATTTAGGTATAAAAAAAGATATAAATTCAATAGTAACTTTCATTTTACGTATGCAGAATTTATTCAGAGTGAGAAAGGCCTGGAAGATTATAGCAAAACAAAAAATATGGCAATTCGCTGGACACATACGCAAGATCCCAAAGCTAATCCGAATACTACATTTAAAGCAAGTGTTAATTACAGTACTTCAGAATATGATAAGTTCAATAGTAAATCGATAGAACAGCTAAATACCAATACAAAGCAATCGAGTATTTCATATGGAAAGAACTGGGCTGGTAGTCCATTCCGGTTTAATATGGACTTAAAGCATTCGCAGAACAGTAAGAACAATAGTATAAATCTTACTTTACCTGTCATGACTTTTAATATGGACAGGCAATATCCTTTTAGAAAAAAGAATTCAACAGGTGAAACTAAATGGTACGAAGATATTGAAATACAATATTCATCTAAAGCCGAAAATAAAATAAGTACAGTTGATTCATTGCTTTTTAAAGAAACTGAATGGACTGATTTTGATAATGGTTTCCAGCATAATATTCCTTTAAGTACTAACTTTAAAATTTTACAGTATTTTAATTTAAGTCCACGTGTTGAATATACTGGTATACTATATCCGAATTATCTTGAATATTCATACGTGGAAAATGTTGATACAGTAAGTGGAGTAACGAGCTATGAGTTGGTGGAGGATACCGTTCCTACTGTAAGATATGCACAAATGGTAACTCCATCTATTTCGTTAAGTGTTAGTCCGAATATCTACGGAATGTACCAGATGAGAAACCCGGATTCCAAAATTGTTGCAATAAGGCACGTATTAACTCCATCAGTTAGCATATCCTACAGACCTGATATGGGAAGTATGATTGATGGTTATTATTTTAGCGATACCATTTCAGGAAGAGATTATTCAATTTTTGATAATGGTATTTATCGTCTTCCTTCTGCTCCCGGAGAAAGTGGTACAGTTAATTTTGGCTTAAACAATAACCTGGAAATGAAAGTGAGAGATTTTGAAGATACAACCGGCACCGGAACAAAAAAAATAAAGCTTTTAGAAAGTTTCAGATTATCAACAAGTTACGATCTATTTGCGGATTCGTTACATTGGAGCCCAATATCGTTTAATGCAAGAACCTCAATGTTTGAGAATAAGTTGAGCTTTCAGGTTAATGGCAGACTTGACCCGTATGCTCTAAACCAGACAACAGGAAGAGTGTACGATGAATTTATGTGGAATACAAACCAGGGAGGTTTCGTAAGGTTAACAAGTTTTGATTTTTCAATAGATGTTAAGCTAAATTCACCGAAAGATGGAACGGAAAACAGAGGACAAAATCAACCGGCAATGACCCAACTAGATGATCGTTTTTCAAGAACTGGTGATGAACTAAACACCATTCAGGATCACATCGTAACATATGTTGATTTTGAAATACCATGGAATTTAAGTGCTAATTTTAAATATAACTATTCTAAATCTGGGTTAGAAGCTACAAAAAGAATAACCCAGACGATGAGTATTACTGGAGATGTTAGTCTAACCAAGAAATGGAAAATTAGCCTAAGAACCAATTATGATCTGGTTGCCAACGAATTGTCAAGTACATCGATTAACATACACCGGGATTTACACTGTTGGGAGGCTTCATTTAACTGGATTCCGGTTGGTCGAATGCAGAGTTATAATTTCACTATTAACGTAAAAGGTTCTACACTAAAAGACTTCCTTAAGTACAATAAACGTAAATCTTGGCAGGATAATTTATAATTTTAGGTTTCAAATTTGCCTTATTATTATGAATTTATCCAGTTTTTTAAAATCTGTTTTCCATATTTGGTCATAACTGATTCCGGATGAAATTGCACTCCGCGAATATCAAATTTTGTGTGGCGTATTGACATGATGTTTTTTGTTGCGTTATCAACAGAGGTTATTTCCAGATTTTTAGGAAAAGACTCTCTACTAACTATCCATGAATGGTAGCGCGCAGAATTAAATTTATCAGGAATGTTTTGAAAAAGATAATCCTGTTGAATTATTTCTGTTTCAAATTCACGTCCGTGATTCACTTCTGGCATGTTAATTAGTTTGCCGCCAAAATATTCGGCAATAGCTTGATGGCCAAGGCAAACTCCCAGTATTGCTTTAGATTCTTTATAGGTTTCAATGATTTGATACATGATATTAACCTCTGATGGAATTCCGGGACCGGGAGAAAAAACAATCTTATCAAAATCTTTTAGCTCGGATAGTTCTACTTCGTCATTCCGTTTAATTTTAATACGGGCAAATTGTTCAATGATATGAACCAGGTTATATGTAAAGGAGTCATAATTGTCTAAAATAAATATATTCACTTGAAAATATGTTTTATTCGCAAGCAAATTAAGTTATTTTTGTTATTCGAAACAAAATAATAACATACTCATGAAAAAAATAATTTATACTGAAAAAGCACCCAAGGCTATTGGTCCGTATAGTCAAGCTGTTGAAATAAATGGAACGTTGTATATTTCTGGTCAGGTGCCGGTTAATCCTGAAACGGGTAATATGCCAGAAGGTATCAAGGCTCAAACTGAGCAAGTGATGAAAAATATTGGAGCAATATTAGATGAAGCTGGGTATACATTTAATGATGTTGTTAAATCAACATGTTTATTGAGCGATATGGATAACTTCCAGTCTATGAACGAGGTATATGGAAGTTACTATAAAGAAAATCCACCAGCACGAGCAGCATATGGTGTTGTTAAATTACCTTTGGGGGCCTTAGTAGAGATTGAAACAATTGCAGTTAAATAGAACATAAAAAAAGCTTCCTCGATAAAGGAAGCTTTTTAAAAATATCTCAAATGGTAGTTATTCAGCAACAATTTCGAATTCGATTTCAACACTTACTTCTTTGTGTAATTTAACTGTAGCTGTGTATTTACCAACTTCTTTAATTTGATCTTCAGGTATAGAAATATTCTTTCTGTCAATTTCATATCCTTTTTCTTTCAATGCTTCTGCAAGCTGAATAGTGTTAACAGAACCAAAGATTTTACCTGTAGAGCTTGTCTTAGCACCAATCGATAATGATACTTTTTCAAGTTTTTTAGCAGTTTCCTGAGCTTCATTCTTAATTTTTTCTTCTTTATGAGCTCGTTGTCTAATGTTTTCTTCGTGCATTTTCTTTGCAGAAGTCGTAGCGATAACTGCCAATCCTTTAGGAATTAAATAATTTCTTCCGTAACCATTTTTTACTGTTACGATGTCGTTTTTATGTCCTAAGTTTTGTATATCTTCTTTTAAAATTACGTCCATTTTTTATCCTCCGTTTCTTATTTTAACATATCAGTTACATAAGGTAGTAGAGCTAAATGACGAGCTCTTTTTATCGCCTTAGCAACTTTTCTTTGATATTTTAACGATGTTCCTGTAATTCTTCTTGGAAGAATTTTACCTTGTTCGTTTACGAATTTTTTTAAGAACTCAGGATCTTTATAATCGATATACTTTATTTTGTTCTTTTTAAAACGACAGTATTTTTTCTTCTTAATTTCTACTGTTGGGGGGGTAAGATATCTAATTTCTGATTGATTTTGTGCCATGACTTATTCCTCCTTTTTTGCTTCTTTTTTACTTCTTTTCTTAATACTGTATTCAACAGCATATTTATCCATCTTGAACGTTAAAAAACGGATGATTCTTTCATCTCGTCTGTATTCAGTTTCAAGTTTCTGGATAGCATGTCCTTCGGCTTTAAATTCAACTAAATAATAAAATCCAGTCGATTTCTTTTGGATAGGATAAGCAAGCTTCTTTAAGCCCCAGTTTTCTTCGTGCACTATTTCTGCACCTTCATTCTTTAAAATTCCTAAGAATTTTTCAACCGCTTCCTTCATCTGAACTTCAGACAAAACGGGAGTTGTAATGAAAACGGTTTCGTAATGATTCATCATAACTTTAATTATTTTAATTAGTATTAATCGAGCCGCAAAATTAGAATATTTTTTATTTAATGCAAAGAAAATAACATGTAAATGATTAAATGAAAGTGTAATGGATGCATAGAAAAGAAAAGTGTATAGCCAAATTAAATGATTACGTATAAAAATAGCATTCTAAGTATAATATAAACAATTGATATAAAACAACATAATCTAAAATGTGAATAAAAAGTTTGAAGGCAACCAGCAGTTTCTAAATCTAATAACGTAATAATTTTATCTTTGTAAAACGAAGTTGAAAAAAAGGATTTATGGAAAATTTTATTGTTTCTGCGCGAAAATACAGGCCTTCTACTTTTAAGTCAGTTGTTGGACAAGCATCTATAACAACAACTTTAAAGAACGCGATAAAAAATAATCATTTAGCGCAGGCTTACCTGTTTTGTGGCCCACGAGGAGTAGGAAAAACAACTTGTGCCCGGATATTTGCAAAAACGATAAATTGTAAAAGCCTTGATGAAAATGTTGAACCGTGTAATACCTGTGAATCTTGCCAGTCATTTAATCAAAACAGATCATATAACATTCATGAACTGGATGCTGCTTCGAATAACTCGGTTGAAGATATACGTACTTTAATAGAACAAGTACGCATTCCACCTCAGGTTGGAAAGTATAGTATTTATATCATTGATGAGGTTCATATGCTGTCTTCTCAAGCTTTTAATGCCTTTTTAAAAACACTCGAAGAGCCACCGGCACACGCAATATTCATCTTAGCAACAACTGAAAAACATAAAATAATTCCAACTATTTTATCACGATGTCAGATCTTCGATTTTAACAGAATTCGTGTTGATGATACCGTTGAATACCTTGAGTATATTGCCAAAGAAGAAAAAATAAACTACGAAGTTGATGCGTTTAATATAATAGCTCAAAAAGCTGATGGTGCTATGCGTGATGCATTATCTATTTTTGATCAGGTGGTTAGTTTCTCTGGGAATAACATTACCTATCAAAATGTGATCGACAACCTTAATGTTTTAGATTATGATTATTATTTTAAGGTTACAAATGGTTTTTTAAAGAATGATATACCAGAGGTTTTACTTATTTTTGATGAGATAATTGAAAAAGGATTCGATGCACATCATTTTATTAATGGTTTAAGTGAACACTTTCGAAACCTATTGGTGTGTAGAGATGAAACTACTTTAAAATTGTTGGAAGTCGGTGCTTCTATTCGTGAAAGTTATCAGGAACAGACTCAAAAATGTAGTCAGGAGTTTTTATTTGCTGCACTTGAAATATCAAATAAATGTGATGTTTCATATCGTTTAAGCAAAAATAAGCGATTACACGTTGAGTTGAGTTTAATTGAGTTATGTAATATTACATCCGAAAAAAAAAAGCCTAATGATGAGGTAACGGAAAACCAGGATACAAAAAAAAACATAGCTACTCAACAACAAGCTGAACCACAGTATAAAAAGAGCGAAGAAAAAAAAGAAGTTGTTCAAGAACAAAAGTCTAAACCTATACTTAAAAGTAAACCCAAATCGCTTACAACATTTTCAATTAAAGATAAGATGAAACAATCATCTCAAGAAAATGTTATTGAAGAAGAAACTGGAGTAGAAGAAAAAAAGGAGCCTGATCAAATCCTAAGTAATGAATTTTCCGAAAAAGAATTAATTGATAAGTGGCATGAGTTTTCAAATAAAGTAGGAGACAAGCCGAGAATTTTTAATACACTAACCTCAAAAGATCCAAAGCTTGAAGAAAAAAATATAATTACATTCAATATCGATAATAATTTACAGGAGCAAAAAATCAACGAAATACGAAATGAATTAATGGATTATCTTAAAAGAGAATTGAAGAATAATCAAATTGATTTAAAGCTAATTCTAAGCGAGGTTGAAGAGGAAAACAATAAATTATATACTTCTGAGGATAAGTTTAAACACATGTTATCTAAAAATCAAAATTTAAACACGTTAAAGCAGGAGTTTAATTTAGATCTTGAATAATTAAACAATTTCTTACTTATTTTGTAATTAGTATTGAAATTATAAATTAAATTAAATTAAATTTAAATCGAAACGCTATGTTACCAAAGAAAATTGAGAAAATACTCAACGAACAAATTCAAAAAGAAGGATATTCTTCAAACTTGTATTTAGCAATGGCTTCATGGGCCGATACTGAAGGTTATGCAGGAATATCACAATGGTTATTTGCTCAGGCACAAGAAGAATTAGAACATATGATGAAATTTGTTCATTTTATTAATGAACGTGGTGGGCATGCTATAATTCCTGCTTTTGAGCAACCTCCGGTAAAGTTCGATGGAATAAAAAAACTGTTCAACCAGGTTTTAGAACATGAGCAGTATATTACAAGCTGCATTAATGATATTGTAGCACTTGCAATTAAAGAAAACGATTTTGCCACACATAATTGGATTCAGTGGTTTGTTACAGAACAAATAGAGGAAGAGTCATCAGTTCAGACAATTATTGATAAATTGAATTTATTAGGTGATAAGAACCTGTATCTATTTGATCGTGATATAATGAGTCTGAGAGGAGCAGGGAAATAAAGAGAGAATTAATCTATAAAAAAATTATAAAAAAACCTCACGAAGAATTCGTGAGGTTTATCTTTTTAATAGTTAAGGTATTCTATTTTCTTAGTTGAATTTTTTGTGAATAAACTTCACCTTCATGCTCAAGACGGATAATATATAAGCCGTCTTTTAAGTTGTAAAGATTAATTCTGTTATCCGATTTACTAACTACTGTAGAGTAAACCTGAGCTCCCGAGATTGAATATACATTTAAGTTATAATTACCATTAAAGTTTTGTGGTAATTCAACTGTAATATTTCCTCTTGTTGGGTTAGGATAAACCGTTAAATCATTTATTTTACTAATATTATTTAATCCTGTATAGGTGAAACTAAGCGTTTCTTCATTTGATTTAGACGCTGTTCCATTGATATAACCATAAATATAGAATGTATACGAACCTGTTTCGGTTAAATCGATTATTTTACTAAAATCAGTTGATGGTGCATCAATAGAAGTATTGTAGGAATCATTTACAAATACTTGCACAGAATCGTAATTTTCAGTAAAAGTAGATGTAATTTCTACACTGTTTTCTCCTGTAACTTTAGCAACAGCTATTTCAGCTTTGAAATCAACTGGAACAACAGTACTTGCTGAATTATATTCGTTTCCTGCATAGAATGATTTTACCTGAACTGCATATTCACCTTCATCCACAATATTAATATCAAATACATTAGAGCCAGCTACAACTGTTTCTTCAGTTATAAGATACTCATTATCAACATAAATTTGAACAGAATCAACAGCGTCGACAACTTCAACCTCTGCTACAATTATCTGGAATCCCGCATATGTAGCATCAAGATTGGGTACATAATCGAGTTCATCTATTTCTGCTGTCCAAATTCCTCTGCCATGTGTTGCAACAACAACCTGTCCATCCTGTACAAACATATCGTAGACAGAAACTGCTGGTAAATCCGAATTTAATAAATTCCATGTTGCTCCTCCATCTGTTGATTCAATTATTCCTATATCGGTTCCTACCCAAATAGTATTCGGATCATATGGCATCACAACTAAACAATGTGTTACAACATCCGGGAAGCCATTTGAGCTTGAAGTATTACTACCGAATCCTGATATGTCTTCCCATGTTTCACCTAAATCTTCAGTTTTTAGTATTTTAGGTTCTTTAGCAAATGAGAATAACAAATAGGCGGTAGAATCTTCAGTAGGGTGTGTTGCAATCCCACTAATTAATCCGTTTAAATCTGCTCCTGAGTATTCTGTAACCGCATGAAATGAATCTCCTTGATCAGTTGAAACAAAGATTTTCCAACCATTAACATTACTCATTGCACCACCTGCCCATACGATGTTTTTGTTGGCCAATGAAACCTCAATGTTTTGTGCGCTGGAAACGTATTGATTTTCAGTCCAATATTCACTATTCCAACCTTCTCCAATTTCTGTTTTAGTCCAGCTATTTGCAAAATTAGTTGATTTATAGATACCATTATAACCTACAGCGAATAAAACATCCGGATCGTTTTTGTGATACGATATTTTGGAAATAAAAGGTCCGTCGTACTGTGTATCTCCTCCAAATGGTGTTACTTGCTCTATTCCATTGTATGAACCAGCCCAGCTATCACCACCATTTACAGTTTTTCTGAATGAGTTATAGTACACACTTCCAATTATTTTATCAGCATCGTCTGGATGCCATACACATTCAAAACCATCACCACCAATATGGAAAATATAGTCGGTGGTAGATGATGAATTTTCACCATCAGGTGTTGCCCAGGTACCATTATCCTGCATTCCACCAATGTATTCATCAGCACCAGATTTTTTAGCTACACCATAAAACTGGGTAGTAATATAATTATCTGGCAATTGTTCAAAAGTTGTTCCTTCATCTTCAGATATAGCTAATCCACCATCGTTTGCATTAATTATGGTGAATTTCTCATTTGCTTCATCTGTTTTGACCATAACAATATTATGATGATCAGGATGTAAACCAGGTATTTTTGTTGTTCCGAAGCCAGCACTTTGATCATAATTGTTAACAGAACCATAAGCATCGGCTACTGTTGTTAATGAACCTGTTACCTCTGTTACCGTTCCATAACTAATAGCAACCTTTGATTCTGGTAAATTATTTGGATCCCATGTAGCACCTTCTGCTAATCGAGGCCATAGAAAGTACATTTGTTTGTATGCATGACCACCATCTTGCGCAATTTCTGCATTCTCTGTTTCAGCATATTGAATAGCATTTATAAAAAAGTATTCTCTTGCTTTAGTATCATCTAATGCATCTTCTACTTCTAGATCAAATATTTCATTTTCTGCTTGATCTCTGAACGATACCATAAGTTGTCTGTCATTTGTAATATCCCAAACTTCAAATGGAACTGATACATAATCTTCATAGATATAATCTGCATCAGCAACACCGGGGCCCTGTCCACCAACAGTAAAGCGATGAGCTTTTTGCGATAATCCAGGTCCAAATCGAACTTCTACAGAAACAAAATCAGCATCTGTAATACCATTATCAATAGTATTTCCTATACCTAAAATATCAGCAAAATTAGCATTAGTATATTCAACAAAGTCTATGAAAGATTCAGTACCAATTTGATCTATTCTATACACTTGTGGATCAGAGTCTTCTGTTGTTCCCGGGTCAGAAAAGTCCAGTTTAAACATATTTACCCCTGCTATAAAAACTACGTCTTCATCGTATGGGTGTCCTGTAATGATATTATCATAATCACCTTGTCCTAAAAGGTCTGGTAATGTACCTCCAGTAACAAATTTTTCCCAGGTTGCACCGTAATCTGTAGATCTATATGCCATAGGAGGTGACGCATTAATACTTAAATAAACTTTTGCAGGATTAATTTCCGAAACAGTTATTTCATATCTTGATCCCTGTTCTAGTCCAGCAATTGCTAAATCCCAGGTTTCACCAGCATCGGTCGACTTAATTACACCAACACCATGTTGTGTTGCGTATTGAGTATTAAAATCGGTTGGATCGGCATCTATATCTTCAATTCGTGATGAAGAAGAGTATTTCTTTGTCCATGTGGCACCTCCATCAATTGTTTTCATTACACCTGCATTGGTAGCTGCCAAAACAATATCTTCATCTGTTGGATCAATAATTAGTCTGTTTACAAATTGAAAATCATCTGTAATAGTACTGGTTAACTGAGTCCATGTTACACCTCGGTCGATTGATTTATAAATCCCATTTCCTCTCAATGAAGCACTTCCGCCTACGACTTCACCAGTACCTACGTAAATAACATTGTGATCTGTTTCAGCCATTGCAAGCCATACGGTAGCTAAATTAGCTAGCTGATCATCAGTTAGACATTCCCAGGTTGATCCACCATCTTCAGTTTTCCAAACGCCACCTGTTGATGAACCTGCATACCAAGTATTATTGGTTGCATCATCTGGATCAATAATTAATCCACGGGTTCTACCTCCAACATTCGCAGGACCTCTTTGTGTCCATGTTATGGTGCCTGCTTTCATATCTTTTGGTAAAGCTTTTAACTTTGATTTAGCTGTTTCTAATTCATTTACTCTATAGTTTAATGGATAATTATCTTCATCCTCTCCAAACTTAGTAGTAATTGCTTTAAAATACTTAGTGTATTCATCAGGTTTGTCTGCCTCTTTTGATTCTGAGTAAGAATCTCCAGCCATTCGGTTTTCTATAGAGGAGTCGTATGATTTATTCCCAATAAAGTAGAAATAACTCAATGTCCCTCCTAAAATTACAGTTAATAGTAATAAATAGAGTTTTTTCATTGTTTTAATTATTAAATTGATATTTAATTGATTTTTCGTTAAGTAAAAGTTGATTTATTCTAGGTTTTTTTTGTTTGCAGTATATTCTTTCATTTCATTTGTTTCAATATCTATAAGATACTGAATAAATCCTTTGCCTGTTTCTTTATCCAAAACACCTAATTGTTTTGTTAATAAAAGGTTTTTATTATCAAACCATTTAACGCTTGACCTGGTAAATTGGTTTTTATATAAAACTTTACTGTTGGATTTATCTACAACAATGAATTTAACTTCATTAATAGGTTCTGATGCGCTTAAAGTTTTATTTGATACATAAAGCTCACAATTTCCTTCGTCATTTGGAATAACTTCGACAGAGTCTTTTTCCACAAAATAATCTGCTATAATTTGAGTAATATTCTTTTGTTGTTGTAAATTATCATCAACAGAAGTGGTCGTTTTATTTGATTTACATGAAATATTCCAGGCAATAACTGAAACAATTAAAAAGATTTGAAAAATACGAATAGCTTTCATAGGTTAATAAGTGTTATTTTGAATATACAAATCTACTTTTTTTATCGAAAAACGAAAACAAAGTTTGACAAAAGTTTACTAATTAAGCAGATGAATTAAGTTCTTTATAGCTAAAACAAGGATACTTAAAAAAAGTTAAAACATTCAACGTTTTCAGTGTAAAATATTACATTTGTAGATTAATTCGATTTAAAATCTAATAATACATATAATGAGCTTAGTTACTAATGTTTTAACCAAATTTTTTGGTAATAAATCCGAAAGAGATATTAAGGAAATAACTCCTATTCTTGAGAAGATAAAGGTAGAATACGAAAATGTTGTTTCATTATCAAATGACGAATTAAGGTCGAAATCAGCAAAGGTAAGAGCTGATATTCATAACTACATAAAAGAAGAAAGTAATAAAATAAAGTCGTTAAAGGAAAAGGCTGAAAGCGATGAAGTGGATATTTTCGAAAAAGAGAAGCTTTACGATGAGATTGATAAAATTGAAAAAATAATTGATGATAAGTTGGAAGATAAGCTTAACGAAGTTTTACCAACAGTTTTTTCAGTCGTAAAAGAAACAGCAAAACGATTTAAAGAGAATGACATAATTGATGTAACTGCAAATGATTTTGATCGTAATCTGGCAGCTAATTTCGATAATGTTGAAATTGCAGGAGATAAAGCTAAATATCATAATACATGGATAGCAGGAGGTAATGAAACAAAATGGGAGATGGTTCATTATGATGTTCAGCTAATTGGAGGTATTGTACTTCATCAGGGTAGAATTGCTGAGATGGCTACTGGTGAAGGAAAAACATTAGTTGCAACATTACCTGTATTTCTTAATGCACTTACCGGACGTGGGGTTCATGTTGTAACCGTTAACGACTATCTTGCCAAACGTGACTCCGAATGGATGGGGCCTATATTCCAATTTCATGGTTTATCTGTGGATTGTATTGATAAACACGAACCAAACTCTGAAAGCAGAAGGCAAGCTTATTTAGCAGATATTACGTATGGTACCAATAATGAATTTGGTTTCGATTATCTGCGTGATAATATGGCCATTAACCCAGACGATTTAGTTCAACGAAAACATAATTACTCCATTGTCGATGAGGTTGACTCGGTTTTAATTGATGATGCAAGAACGCCATTAATTATTTCAGGACCAATCCCAAAGGGAGACATGCAACTTTTCGAAGAGTTGAAACCTAAAGTAGAGGTATTGGTTGAAGCCCAGAAAAAATTAATGAATCAGATTTTAGCTGAAGCTCGAAAAGAGTTAAACGATAAAAATTCTGAAAAAGCAGGATTCTTATTGCTACAAGCATATAAAGGTCTACCCAAAAGTAAAGCGTTAATCAAACTATTATCTGAAGAAGGAAATAAGTCGCTAATGTTAAAGACCGAAAACTTTTATATGCAGGATAATAGTAAAAACATGCATAAAGTTACTGACGACCTTTACTTTATTATTGATGAGCAGCACAATTCCATTGAAATGACCGATAAAGGAATTGACCTGATTACTTCAAAATCTGATGATTCCACTTTCTTTATATTACCGGATATTGGATCGGAAGTAGCAGAATTAGAGAAGTCTGAGTTAAAAGAGAAAGAAAAACTAGCCAAGAAAGATAAATTATTACAAGATTACGCGATTAAGTCCGAACGTGTTCATACCATAAATCAGTTACTTAAAGCATATGCATTATTTGAAAAAGATGTTGAGTATGTAGTAATTGACAATAAGGTTAAAATTGTTGATGAACAAACGGGTCGTATTATGGAAGGACGTCGATATTCTGACGGACTGCACCAGGCAATTGAAGCAAAGGAGCGCGTAAAAGTAGAAGCTGCAACACAAACTTTTGCAACCATTACGTTACAGAACTACTTTAGAATGTACCATAAACTTGCGGGTATGACTGGTACTGCGGAAACGGAAGCAGGTGAATTCTGGGATATTTATGAATTAGATGTTGTGGTTATTCCTACAAACAGACCAATTGCACGAAATGACCATGAAGACTTTGTTTATAAAACTAAACGAGAAAAGTATAACGCTGTAGCAAACGAAATTTCTGATTTAATCGATAATGGAAGACCAGTACTTGTGGGTACAACTTCCGTAGAGATTTCTGAGCTGTTAAGTCGAATGCTTAAGATAAAGGGTATTAAGCACAATGTTTTAAATGCGAAATTACACCAACGTGAGGCTGATATTGTTGCAGAAGCTGGTAAATCCAAAACAGTTACAATTGCAACAAATATGGCAGGTCGTGGTACGGACATTAAATTATCGAAAGAAGTAAAAGAAGCTGGCGGACTAGCCATTGTTGGTACGGAGCGACATGAGTCACGACGTGTTGACCGTCAGTTACGTGGTCGTGCCGGACGTCAGGGTGATCCTGGATCTTCGCAGTTTTTTGTTTCGTTAGAAGATGATTTGATGCGTTTGTTTGGTTCGGATAGAATTGCGGGAATTATGGACCGACTTGGTTTGAAAGAAGGTGAAGTAATTCAGCATTCAATGATTTCCAAATCGATCGAAAGAGCGCAGAAGAAAGTTGAAGAAAATAACTTTGGTATTCGTAAGCGATTACTGGAGTATGATGATGTGATGAACTCGCAACGTGAGGTAATCTACAAAAAACGTAGAAATGCCTTGTATGGCGAACGGTTAAGCGTTGATATTGCCAATATGATGTCGGATGTGTGCGAAAGTATTGTAGATGAATATCAGAATAACGGTGATTTCGAAGGATTCAAATTTGAATTGTTACGTACTTTCTCTGTAGAATCGCCATTTGATGAAGAACGATTCTTGAAAGATAATGCAACCGAACTTACAGATGAACTGTATAAGCTTGTATTAGAAACATATAAGCGAAAGGAAGAAGCTATTGCTAAGCAGGCATATCCGGTTATCAAGGATGTGTACGAAAAGAGTGGTCACACCTATGAAAATATTGTGGTTCCTGTAACAGATGGAACTAAAACCATACAGGTAATTACAAATCTCGAAAAATCCTATAAAACCGAAGGTAAAGATTTAGTAAAATCTTATCAGAAGTCAGCTATTTTAGCACATATCGATGAATCGTGGAAAGAGCATTTACGTGAACTGGATGATTTGAAACAATCGGTTCAGGCAGCTACATATGAGCAGAAAGATCCATTATTGATCTACAAATTTGAATCGTTCGAATTGTTTAAAGCTATGATCGATAAAGTAAATCGTGATGTAGTGGCTACGTTAGTTAAAGGTCATATACCAATTCAAGATCCTGATAAGGTACGGGAAGCCGAACAACGCAGAAGAACCGATTATAGTAAACTTCAAACAAGTCGACCTGATCAACAGAGTGGAGAACAAGGAGAGAAGAAGCAAAAAGCTCAACCAGTGAGAGTAGAGAAGAAGGTCGGGCGAAATGAGCCTTGTCCATGTGGTAGTGGTAAAAAGTACAAAAATTGTCACGGAAAAGCACAAGCACAGGGTTAAATCATAAAGTATTGAAAGTATAAAGGCTGTTTAATTCAAATTAGACAGCCTTTCTTATTTACTCGCAATAGTATGATAAGCATGAAAGTAAGTTTTCCCTTGTTCGCCTTGAAATCTAAAAGTTTGAACATTCGTTCCTCCGTTTGGAGCATATGTTTTTAGGTTAACTTCATTCAAACCTTCATTTAAAGGTAAGCGTGCATAAGAAATAGAGTAGGGAAGTGTTTGCCAGTTTCGTGTATCGGCTTTTTCAGTTACAGTATTTACTATGTTTACTAAGGTTCCTAATGCTTCGTCTTGCTCGTCGGCTAAAGCTTCAAGAGCTTTTTTGGTAGCCAGTCTCATGATAGCCGAAGCCATTTCGCGTACCATACGATCTTTCAGTGTTTTAAATGCAATATCGTTGATGTCTTGCATGAGTTCCAGGTCGTATGATCGGGAATTATTCGTTAAACTGGCCTTTTTATAGTAGGGTTCTCGTTCCACGTATTTTGGGAAAGCTACTCTGAAAAAACGTAGCTCTTCAAATGCATCTTTCTCCTTTTTCGATTTATCGCCAATGTACAATGGAAACGACAGGTTATATTCGTCATTAACCATCGTTACATAACCTCGTTTTTGATTGGGAATTTTTACAAAATTGATCGATGTTTCTGCTTTATAAGGACCAAATCCGTTTAACCAGAAAAATACAAGTTCTCCATTTTCAGCAGGTTGATATTCAAACTGCATGTTAAACTTTTCTTCGTAATACGCTAATTCATCAGTAAATCCGGTAAGATATGCCGATCGTAAGATATCCTGTTTTAATTGCTCAGGTGCTGAAATTCCAAAATACTCTTTGTAATCTGTTTCATAAACTTCCAGAGCATTTCTGTAAGCAATAAAAGCATTGTTATAATCTCCATTGGCTTCGTAAATAATACCCATTAAGTTGTGTGCAAAAGCATCGCGTTGGTATCTGTTTTTATGATCTTTGTATTTATCGTTAAGCTGATTAAGTTTTATATTAATTCGTTTACATTCTACAATAGCATCATTGTACTGTCCAAGCTGAATGTAGTTTAAAGCCATAAAGTAGTTAACCATAACAACTTCAAAATCTTCTGGTTTGTAAGGCTTAACATTCGGGTTTGAGATCAGCGTTAAAGCTTCCAGATAATAATTTTGAATGTAGTCTTCAATTACTTTTTCGGCAATGGAGAAATAATGATTACTTTCTTTATAGTTTTGCCTGATCCACGAAACATAACCTCTGTTCAGATAGTAAAGCATTTGGTTTTTTCCATCGGAATCTTTAGTATTTTTATCAAGCCAGCGATCTGCCTTTTCAAAACTTCCCTGTGCAATATAATTCTGAAATTCAATATTTTTGGTGTAGTAGGTTGCACAACCAGCAAATAGAATTAAGCTCAATAAGATGATAGAAAAGTGTTTATGTTTCCCGGAAAGGTTCATACTTTCTATCGGTTAATATATTTTTTGATTTTCTTTTCTCCAATCCACACGATCTCGTTGGTCTCAAGGTTAGAGAGTTCCAGATTGATCTGGTAATATACAATTTTCTCTTTTTTGTATGTGTCGACAATCGAATTGATCGTTCCTTGTAACATAAAATCGGCACCTAATTCTAATCCCCAGTCTTTTGCTGTTTCTGATGAGGCAAAATTTTGTTGATCAACACGCTCGTTACGCAATGCTTCCCGTTTATCTCCTGCCTGTACCAGCCTTGCTGCTCCATCCTGAATAATAGCGCGTTCAATATTTTTAATGAAAGTATTGGCATCGATATGTTCATGACTTTTGTTTCTTACCAAACCTACTATTAAGATAGGTCTTTCACCGGAATTTTTCGATAGATAATCAGTAATCCAGTTATCGTGCAATAACTGTTTTGTTAATGCTTCAGAAACTGCCCTGGAGTCAGAATCGTTCCATCTTCCACTTAAATCAACCGTTTGGTCAGATTCAATTCGTTGCACCTTTCTCTTAGGAGCACAACTAAAAGTCAAGGTTATAATTAATACTATACCGGTAAGTTTGTAAAGTTTTTCCATATTCATGTGTTTTAAACGTGAAAAAGTTATCAAAAATTAGACCAGAAAATAACAATATACTAAAAAATGAAACACTGGTAATTCAGTATTCACAGATTATAATCCGTCTGATCAGTGTTTACATAAAACGTTAAACTTTCTGAATAAGCTCATCAATTTTTTCGTAGGTTTTGTTACTAACCTTAACCAAAGGTAAACGTAGGTTATTTTCAATAATTCCAAGAATTTCTAATGCGGCTTTAATACCTGCAGGATTTCCTTCAATAAACAAGTTATCAATTAATTCCAATAGGCGATAGTGTATCTTCTCTGCTTCTGCAAAGTCATTGTTTAAAGCGAACTGAACCATTGACGAGAATTCCTTTGGAAAAGCATTAGCAACTACCGAAATAACGCCCGATACACCGGTAGCCATCAAAGGCAATGTTAATGCATCTTCGCCGGAAATTACAATAAAATCTTCAGGTTTATCTTTAATTATGTACATGGCTTGTGAAAAATCACCTGAAGCTTCTTTTACAGCTACAATGTTTTTAAAATCATGTGCTAATCTTAAGGTGGTTTCGGCTTTTATATTTGATCCTGTTCTTCCGGGTACATTGTAAAGTATAACATCGACAGGACAAGCTTCGGCAATGGCTTTAAAGTGCTGGTACAAACCTTCTTGTGATGGTTTGTTGTAGTAGGGTGCTACCGATAATATGGCATCAATTTGATCGAAATCAGTTTTTTGGATTTGATCAACAACTGCTTGTGTATTATTTCCCCCAACGCCCAATACAATCGGAATTCTGTTATCTACTTTTTCCTTGATAAAAGCTACCAACTGCTTTTTTTCATCTTCGGTTTGTGTAACCGACTCACCAGTAGTACCTAGAACAACCAAATAATTAATGCCATTAGCTATTAAGTGCTCTATTTGTTTTTCAAGTCCTTCAAAATCTATAGATAAATCCTTTTTAAATGGAGTAATGATTGCTACACCTGTTCCTGAAAATTTATGTTGTTTTGCCATACTGTTAATTTTTAATGAGATTTAAATAATGTTTAATTTGCTCTGTCAGATAATCTACCGAATTATTCTTATCGATATCAATAACCAGGTCGTGGTAGGCATTTTCACGGCTTTTACCTACTTTAAAAGCTGCTTTCGATAATGAACCTACATACTTAGTTGTAAAATAATCCTCGAGGTTTAAATCAAATAAGATATCAAAATCCTGTTTAATAAACTGATCTATCAGCTCGTTTTTTGGTTTGTAGTACCAGTTTAGATCTGTTTTACAATAAAAATTAATTCCTTTTCGCATTAAATAGTTTTCCGGTATTTTTTTACCCGGATAATAACCCAGAGCAATGACTTTCATATCTTTTTCTGATAAAAAAGAAAGAAAGTTCTTTACCGTGTTAAACGATTCTTCGTTGGCCGGACTAAAAAGTATACCGGCCGATTGAGCTGTTTCAAAATTATGCGTTTTTACCTTACGGTTAAGAGTTTTAAGTCGTTTCCTTAGGTTAAATCGACCTATTTTGCATCTTATGTTTTTTAGTATACTCACCTTTTTAAATTTCTATGTTGATTCTAAAACTATCCTTCAATCATTTGTATAAACTCATCTTCAGTGATCATCGGAATATTTAGTTTTTTTACTTTTTCTAATTTTGATGGTCCAATGTTTTCACCGGCTAGTAAATAATTTGTTTTCGACGAAATAGACCCTGTATTTTTACCGCCGAATTTAACAATTAATTCTTTCAATTCATCGCGAGAATGCTTTTCAAATGTTCCTGAAATGACAAAAGTTTGTCCATTCAGTTTATTTTCTGCTGCTACTTCTTCATCTTCTGTTATTTCAAGATTAATGCCCGATATCTTTAACTTATCTATAATCTTTAAGTTCTTATCATTGTTAAAATAATTGACGATACTTTCGGCAATTCGTTCGCCAATTTCATGTATGTCAGTAAGTTGTTCAACGGAAGCATTTTTAATATCTTCAATCGATTTCATTTCTGCTGCAATTGTTTTTGCAACCGTTTCGCCCACATATCGAATACCTAGAGCGTATAAAACTCTTGGAAAAGGCACATTTTTTGAATCCTCAATACTTTTTATCAGGTTATTTGCAGATTTTTCTGCAAAACGTTCGAGCGTTAAAACATCTTCCTTTGTTAAGAAATATAAATCTCCAACATCCTGAATAAGCTTTTTATCAACTAATGCTTCGACTGTAGCTTCTGCAGCACCTATATTCATTGCTCTGCGACTAATAAAATGCTCTATTCGGCCTTTTATTTGTGGTGGGCAACCTGTTTCGTTCGGGCAATAATGTTTTGCTTCTCCTTCAACACGTACTAACTCCGTTCCACATTCGGGACATTTTTTGATATATTCAACGGCTTTGCTTTCGGGTGTTCTCAGATCTTTATCAACACCAACAATTTTCGGAATAATTTCTCCGCCTTTTTCAACAAAAACATAATCGTTTATTCGTACATCCAACATATTAATTTGATCTGAATTATGCAACGATGCTCTTTTTACTGTGGTTCCTGCCAATAAAACCGGTTCGAGATTCGCTACCGGGGTTATGGCTCCTGTTCGGCCAACCTGGTAATCGATGCTTAAAAGTTTTGTTTTGGCTTGCTCTGCCTGAAACTTATATGCAATAGCCCAACGTGGCGATTTTGCTGTAAAACCTAAATCTCTTTGCTGCTTGTACGAATTGACTTTTATTACCACACCGTCAATATCGAACGGAAGATTTTTGCGTTCAGTATCCCAGTAGTTGATAAACTCAAATATTTCATCAATGTTTTTGCATTTTTTGATATGTTCAGGAACTTTAAATCCCCAGTTTTTAGCTTCTCTCAGATTTTCATAATGCGAATGGTGTGGTAAATTTTCTCCCAGAATAAAATAGAGAAAGCAATCCAATGGACGCTTTGCAACAATCGATGATTTCTGAATTTTAAGTGTACCTGCGGCCGCATTTCTCGGATTAGCAAACAAAGGATCGCCATTTTGTTCTCGTTCTTTATTTAGCTTTAAAAAACCATCGTGTGGAAAGAGTATTTCTCCTCGTATCTCAAATTCATCCGGAACACTCGTTTTGTTAAGTTTTAGCGGGATACTCTTTATGGTTTTTACATTTGAAGTCACATCATCGCCCTGAACACCATCACCACGAGTAACAGCCTGCGTTAAGATGCCATTTTTATAAGTTAATCCAATGGCAACCCCATCGTATTTTAGCTCACATATAAATTCAATGTTTTCGTTTGGAAGTGCTTTTTTTATTCTGGCTTCAAAATCGGTAACTTCTTCCTTTGAATAGGTATTGCCCAACGATAACATAGGGTATTTATGCTTTACTTGCTCAAACTCTTTATTGATATCGTTTCCAACTCGTTGCGAAGGTGAATTGGCATCTGTAAAGTCAGGATTTTTTTCCTCAAGCTCAATGAGTTCTTTTAGTAATTGATCGTACTCAAAATCACTGATTTCCGGTTGAGCTAAAACATAATACAGGTGGTTATGATGATGAAGTAATTCTCTAAGTTGTTCTATACGTCTCTTTTCCTTATCTTTACTCATATTCGTATCAATTATGCTAAACAAAAATACGAATGCTTTTGTTAACATCAAATAATTGTTATTAACAGATATTTAGGTTTAATTAACAAATAATTTTTAATGCAAATGCAATCTGTATATAGAATAAAATTTGAGTTATCATTCTAAATTTAAATATTATTTGCATCAAATAGAACATTTATCTATTTTCGGGAGGTAAATTCGAACGCTGATATATGAAAGTTGCACCCTTATTTTTAATTTTTATACTAGTTCTTTTCGGATGTACCGATGAAGATACATTCGATACGGATTATGCCGATTTCGAAGAATTGGAGTTAGCAAATGATTCATACTGGAGCGGAGCAGATGGAACAGGTCAGTTTATTGATGGAAACAAGATTTTTTATAATAACTATTATCCTGACTGGAATAGCTGGAGTGGCTTTATTTACTCAAACAAAATTTATTATTTGTATTTTGATGAAACCGCAAAACATGCAGCATTTCCAAGTGGTGGAGCGAGTGAATCGGAAAATTATGTAGTTGGTCATCAGTTTGAAAAAATGATTGTGGAGTTTATGGAACCGGAAGAACCACGAGATATTCAAATAACAAACTGTACCTATACAGCACTTGCCATAAAATATGGTTATGGTTATGCCAAACAATTTGGCGGGAGAGATGGTAGCGATCCGGATTGGTTTAAATTAACTATTACAGGCATTGGTAGTGTTGAGCAAATAACCGGACAGATAGAATTCTTTTTAGCAGATTTTAGATTCGAAGATGATACAAAGGATTACATTGTGAATAAATGGGAATATGTTGATTTAAAAGAATTAGGTATTGTTAAAAGGCTGGAATTTGAATTGTCTTCGTCGGATGTCGGAACACCACTCTATTTTTGTTTAGATAATTTAAAGGGTAGAATTCACTATTAATTTAAGTACTTATTTAGCGTGGAAATCAACACATTTCGTTTAATTGGTTTGGTTAAATAATCTACACAGCCAACATTTAATGTTGTTTTTTTATCTTCGCTCATGGCATAAGCTGTTTGGGCTATAATAGGCAATTCTGGTCTAATTTTTTTTATTTCCCTGGTTGCTTCAATACCATTTAATACAGGCATTTTTAAATCCATTAACACCAGGTTAATTTTCTTATTCGATTTACAGATTTCAATAGCTTCTTTACCATTTTCTGCTCGAAGTATGTGAATGTTGGTTCGTCTTAATGCCATTTGAAGTACACGGTAATTACTATCTTCATCTTCGGCAATTAGTATCGTGTTGTTTTTCCAGTCTTTAAGTGTTTCATTCAGTTCAGGTTCTTCGGATAATTGTCCCTTAAATTCTTCTACCGGAAGTGTAAAATGAAATGTAGATCCCACATTTTCCTTAGAATGTAGCCAGATTTTACCACCCAGCATTTCAACCAAATTCTTCGTTATGGTTAATCCCAAACCTGTGCCCCGGTAAAGTTTTGTTTTATTATCTTCGACCTTACTAAAGCGCTCAAAAATATGTTGGTGTTTATCTTTTGGGATTCCAACACCAGTATCTTTAACATAAAATTCGAGATAAGATTTTTCTTGTTCTGCCTTAACCTGGTAGCCACATTCAATGCTTCCCTTTTCGGTATATTTTATGGCATTACCTATTAAATTAATAAGTATTTGCTGAAATCGAACCGGATCGGTGTGAATGGTAAAATTATCGTTAGTAATTCCCTTCTGAAGCTTTAACCGAACTGCACCCTGGTCTCTTAAGTTATTTGTTTCAATAAACGATTGAAATACATCATTAAGTATCTGATTAATATTTGTTTCTGTCTTATTTAACTTTAATTGTCCGGCTTCTATTTTAGCTATATCAATGATATCATCAATGAGGTACACTAACGTGTTGGTATTTTTATTAATCAATTCAATGAGTTCCTGTCGTTGTTCGTCATTTAAATCATGATCGCTCAATAAATCAGCAAACCCTACAATAGCGTTCATCGGCGTTCTTATTTCGTGCGACATGTTAGCCAAAAATGCAGATTTTAACTTATCGCTTTCTTCAGCTTTTTCTTTGGCCAGTTGGAGCTCTTTGGTACGTTCTCTAACTTTCTCTTCAAGATGAGCCTGATATTGATGTAATTCGTCTTCAATTCGCTGTTTTTCAGTAATATCAGTATGTGTACCAACAACACGAATGGCAACTCCGTCTTTATTAAAAATTGCCTTTCCCCGGTCAAGTATCCAGATGTAATGCCCGTCTTTATGTTTTAACCGAAACTTATTTTCATAATAGCTGGTTTTTTTATTGAGGTGATTCTCATACTCGTTCATAACCATTTCGTAGTCATCGGGATGTATGCGATCTTCAAAGGCTTTAATTTCATTGGGGAATTCTTCATTTGTAAACCCCAACATACTTTTCCAGCGTTCAGAGTAATATACGGTGTTATTAACTAAATCACGATCCCAGAGTCCATCGTTGGAACCTTGCATAGCTAAATGTAATCTCTCTTCACTTACTTTTAGCGACTGCGCAGTTTTTTTATGTTCTTCTATCTCTTTTTTAAGTTTTTTACCTGATCTCTTTTTTTGTGCTAATCGCTTAATTACAGCAATAATATAGAGAATAAAAATTATTGTAATTAGAGCAGTAGAAAGAATGATCAGTGTTGAATTGCTATTTTTCAACTGTGAAAGATTAAGCTTTGAGATTTCAAAAACCAGATTATTACTCCATGCCAGCGAAGGTATTAGTAAAAAAGATATATAAAAAAAACACTTAATCATGGATAAAAATATTCGTTATACACTGTGATTAATCCATTTTTCTAATAAAGATATAAGTTTTTCTTTTTTTATAGGTTTGGCAATGTAATCGTCGCAACCGGCATTTAAGCTTTCATTTTCATCGTTCTGCATTGCATAAGCAGTTTGAATAACGATAGGTATATCTGGTTTTATCTCCTTTATTTTACGCGTAGCTTCCAAACCATTCATACCTGGCATTTTAATATCCATAAGAATCAGATCAATGTGTTCTGTACCTTTTGATATTTCAATCGCTTCAAAACCGTTTTCGGCTCTAAGAAGGTTAATTCCCTTATTTTTCAAAAGCATTTCCAAAAACTTATAATTACTTTCTTCATCTTCAGCAATAAGTATGGTTTTGCCTACCCAATTCTTGTGGTTGTCAACAATATATTTTTTTATGTTATTTTTTTCAGTACTTTTTGAATAATCAAGTGGGAGCGTGAAATAGAAAGTTGATCCTTTATCCAATTCCGACTCTAAGTCTATTGTTCCACCCAATCGCTCAATTAAATTTTTTGTAATGGTTAGTCCCAAACCGGTACCTCGGTATAATTTTGTTGAATCCGACTCTATTTTGTTAAAACGTTTGAAGATCGATTCTTGTTGTTCGGCTGGTATGCCAATGCCGGTATCCTTTACATAAAATCTAACATATTTTAAATCTTCATCTGTAGTATAACCAATAAGCACAGTTCCATTTTCTGTGTATTTTAATGCATTATCGGTTAAATTGGTTAAAATCTGACTTAAACGGTAAGGGTCCGTTTTTAAATGAAAATCTTCCTTAAAGCCTGATTCATCCAGCTTGATTTCAATTTGTTGCTTATTAATTCTTTTCTTAACCTCGTTAAATGTATCATGTAGGTCGTTCAAAATCGCATTAACATCAGTATCCTTAATATAAATTGTAAGCTCATTGGATTCAATTTTTGCTAAATCAATAATATCATCAATAAGATGCAATAATGTATTACAGTTATTGTTGATATGAGATACTAACTCTTCTCTTTCGTCAAAATCTGTTTCCGGATCAACCAGTAAATCAGAGAAACCAATAATGGCATTCATTGGTGTTCTTATTTCATGTGACATATTGGCTAAGAATGAAGATTTTAATCGATCCGACTCTTCAGCTTTTTCTTTCGCATTTTTTAAATCAATTTCGGTATTAAAACGTTCAGTAATATCGTGGCATATACCTACAATTCCCAGTGGATTTCCATCTTTATCGGTAAATGGAACTTTTAATGTGTCGAGTAAAAATCTATTCCCCTCACGATCAGTTTCCCATGATTCCATTCTGAAGATCTGCTTTTCTTCGATGAGTTTATTGTCTGTATCATAAAAACGTTGAGCCTGATCTGGTGGGAATATTTCAAAATCATCTTTACCAATAATATCTGTTGCTTTCATGTTGTTAAACTTGCAAAAAGCTTCGTTACAACCGATATATACATTATTTCTGTTTTTATAAAATATAAGATCGGGAATAGCATTGATCATCGAATTGAGTAAAGCCTTTTCATGAATTAATTGCTTTTCGGCTTTTTTTCGCTCATTTAGTTCCTTTTGCAGTTCTTTAGTTTTTGAGGTAACTTGTTTACGTAATGTCCACGACCAAAAAAGTATGAGAAATAATAGTATAACAACAGGAAGTAATATTAACGTTATTATTCTATATACCTGAGTTTTAATATCGTTTTTTTCATAAATACCAAACCATTTTTCATATAATTTATCATATTCACCGGTGCTCTTTATAATTTGCAATCCATCGTTTATTTGGGCTAGTAAATCTTCTCTATCATTTGATACGGCTATACAAATTTCCTTGGGCTGAATTGTTTTACCGACCGATTGTAAATTGGATAAATTGTATTCTTTAATTACATATTGCCCCTGTAACTTATTTATTAAAGCACAATCGTACTCCCCAACTGATAATAACCGCAGTGCTGTTAAGTAGTTCTTAACCGGAATGATATAGTTTGTTAAATTGTTACTGATAAGGTAATCGTGCATAATGTCACCTTTAACTACCAGCACTTGCTTGTCGCGAATATCTTCAAGTGATTTGATGTTGCTTTTGTTGCGAACAAATAAAGAATGAGTAATGTAAATGTATGGTGCGGAAAATTTAACTTTTAAACTCCTTTCTTCCGAATAGGACATACCTAATACAGCATCTATTTTGTTATTTTCCAACTCATTACGAACGGTTGTCCATTCATCAAGCTGTAAGTTGATATTTAATCCCATAGTTTTTGATATGGCATTCATTATATCAATACTAAAACCATTGGGATTTAAATTTTTATCTAAAAAATGATAAGGTGGATAGTCGTAATTGGCTTTAAAATATACCGTATCTTGCCCTAAATAACTGGCGTGTAAAGTAAATGAACAAAAAATAAGACTAAACGAAAAAATGAAACGAAATATTTTTTTAATCATATCAGGAAAATGGCTAAGCATTTAAAGATAAAAAAACTATTGAAATATTATACGAATGTATACAGATAAAGTTAATAAGAATGGAAAGAATTAATTTAATAACTGTTTCTTTTATCTTGAATAAAATTACTTTTGCAAATAGTCTTAAAGTTAAATGAAGTGAAAATACAAAGCTATAGTTATATATTATTTATTCTGTATTCAGTTTTTTCTTTTTCTTGTAAAACGGATCATTCAAATACAGAGTTTTCAGAAAATGTATTAATTACAGATAGTTTAGATTATGCCAGAGGATTTTCAATTCAAAAAAAGAATGATTATACCTTGGTTACGATAAAGAATCCTTGGCAAGGTGCAGAAAATATTGAATATAAGTTTGTTCTTGTTAAAGACGGCGAGAAGGTACCATCATTAAATGATAACATAAAGGTTATAAGAACTCCGGTAAAAAAAGTAATTTGCTTGTCTACTACACATATTGCATTTATTGATGTATTGGAAGAAACCAGCAGCATTGTAGCTGTTTCGGGTAAGAATTATGTAAACAACCCGAAAATTGAAGAAAGAATTAAGAAAAACGACATATATGATGTTGGTTATGATAACAGTTTAAATTATGAACTTATAACCAGTTTAGAACCAGACCTTGTTATTACATACGGAGTAGGAGGTCATGTTGCTGGATACAATCAGAAATTAAACGATTTGGGAATTAATACTTTAATTATAGCGGAGTATCTTGAAAATGATCCGTTAGGTAAATTGGAATGGATTAAACTGATGGGCGAGCTATATAATAGACGCGAGGATGCTAATGAATATTTTGATCGTGTAAAGGCCGCCTATAATAAATTAAGAGGTTTAACTGAAGATGTGAAGAAAAAACCTAAAGTGCTGTTTGGATTGCCGTGGAAAGATACATGGCATGTTCCGGGAGGAAATTCATATCTGGCAAAAATGGTTGAAGATGCTGGTGGTGACTATATCTGGAAAAATAACCCATCAAGAGAAAGTTTACCGTTCGATATCGAATCTGTTTTTGCAAAAGCATCAGATGCAACGGTTTGGTTAAATACAGGTACAGCAAATAGTAAAAATGATATTGTAAAAGTCGATGAACGTTTCAAGCAATTTAGACCATTCCAACAAAGTGCTATTTATAACAACAACCTGCGTATGAACAAATTTGGAGGGATTGACTATTGGGAAACAGGTTTAGTTGAACCGAATATAATTCTTAAAGATATGATTAAAATATTTCACCCAGATTTATTACCTGAACACAAATTGGTTTATTATAAGATTATTGAATAGATCATATTGGAAAATCATTAAATTAGCACTTTAATTTTCAAACATAGTTGTTTTGTTAAACAGACGTCATCTTATATTAATTTGGATTATCCTTTCATTACTGCTAACTGCACTGTTTGTTCTGGATATCATATTAGGTTCTGTTCAGATATCAGTTAAAGAGGTTTTTAATGTTCTTTTTACAAATAATACTGATCACCCCGAATATTCAACAATACTGTACCGTTTTCGTTTACCAAAAGCTTTAACTGCATTATTTGCAGGTTTTGCATTATCTGTAAGTGGACTGCAAATGCAAACTGTTTTTAGAAATCCTCTGGCAGGCCCTTTCGTATTAGGAATAAGTGCCGGAGCAAGTTTAGGTGTTGCACTGTTAGTGATGGGGCTTTCGGCTTTTACTGTAGTAAGTGAAATAGGGGTTCTTGGCAATTGGTCGGTAGTAACAGCAGCCTGGCTGGGGTCAGGATTAATTCTTTTTTTAATTCTGGCGGTTTCAGCCCGGTTAAAAGATATTATGACAATTCTTATTTTAGGTATCATGTTTGGAAGTGCCACCAGTGCTTTGGTTAATATTTTACAATATTTTAGTAACGAGTCTATGCTAAAAGCATTTATTGTTTGGACTATGGGAAGTTTGGGTGGTGTTTCTTTATCGCAGCTTAATGTGCTAATTCCGAGTGTTATTATTGGTTTAATTATATCCTTTTTACTTATAAAAGTGCTAAATGCTATGCTAGTTGGCGAGAATTATGCACGAAGTATGGGATTAAATATTCGATTATCGCGAATATTCATATTTTTTAGTACCAGTTTACTGGCAGGTACGGTTACCGCTTTTTGCGGACCAATCGGATTTATAGGAATTGCTGTTCCACATATAGCCAGGATTGTATTTAAAACAGCAAATCATAAGATATTGCTCCCCGGAACAATGCTAATTGGTGGAATAGTACTTTTGTTAAGTGATATTATATCGCAACTGCCGGGATACGAAAAAACACTTCCAATTAATTCAATTACAGCTTTAGTAGGTATTCCTATTGTTATCTGGATTATTATTAGAAATCAAAAAATGTCTACGATCTCTTAACATGAATAGAAAAGATAACATATTAAAGATTCATAATCTGGAAATAGGATACGAGGTAAAAAGAAATAAGAATAATGTTCTTTTTACAGATATTAATTTAACGGGTAATTCAGGTGAACTTATTGCATTAGTAGGAAAGAATGGGATAGGTAAAAGTACCTTGCTACGCAACATTGCCGGATTACAAAGAGCTTTTCAAGGTGAGATTTTGTATTTTGATAAACCAAAAGATATTTATTCAAGAGGTGAGTTCGCCCGTTTAATAAGTTTTGTTTCAACGGAGATTTTAAATGTATCGAATTTACGTGTTTTTGATTTGGTTTCATTAGGACGATTCCCACATACCAATTGGTTAGGTAAGCTTAAAGAAAAGGATATTAGCAGGTCGTTGCAAGCTTTGGATATGGTGGGTATGCAGGATTTCAAAAACAAGAATGTAAATGAAATAAGCGATGGTGAGCGTCAAAGGGTAATGATTGCCAGAACATTAGCTCAAAATACCAAAATGATTGTGTTGGATGAACCTACTGCCTTCCTTGATTTACCCAATAAGTATGAAATTGTTCATCTACTAAACTCATTGTCGAAAAATGAGCACAAAACCATCATTTTTTCAACGCACGATTTAAATATTGCCATACAGGAGGCCGATAAAATTTGGCTGATGCTTGATGATAAAATAGTTGAAGGAGCTCCCGAGGATCTAATTCTGAACGATACATTTAATCATATTTTTGAAAACTCCAGCCTCAATTTTGATAAGATAAAGGGTGATTTTAGAATGAAAAGGAAGCATACGGAGAAAATTGGCTTGATAGGCGAAGGAAGTTATTACACCTGGACTAAAAAGGCACTGGAACGCTTAAATTTTTCAGTAGAAAAAGGAAATGAATCGATACGTCACATTAAAGTATATACTGAACAAGAGCAGGTTGTGTGGGAGTTAATTCCAAAAGAACATCAGCATTTGTTCAATAATATTTACGATTTGTCGTTATATTTGAAATCATAAGATTTTAGCTTGAATAAATTCACTAATACACATTAGTCATGAAAGGTTTAAAGAAATTAACATCGTACATTTTAATCACCTTTGTTTTGATTATTACCATTATATCACTCTTAGGTATTTGGGAAATCATTTCATTAGAAGATGTAATGCGAAAAATATTTACTTCATTGTTTATAATTTTCGTAGCATCGGTAATTGTATTATTTATTTTTTCGGTACTAATAAAAGACTCGCACGAAAACAAAGAATAAAAAAAGAGCGCTTTATCGCGCTCTTACTTATTTTCTTCAACTAAATTCTTTTTACCCAGCTCTATTTCCAGTATATTTTCCAACGTATCGTAACCAATTCTTTTGGCAATGATCTTCTTGTCTTTATCTAACAAATAGATGGTTGGCGTGCTGTAGATGTTATAAAAGAATCTGA
The DNA here is from genome assembly GCA_020444275.1 of Bacteroidota bacterium. Lineage (GTDB taxonomy): Bacteria > Bacteroidota > Bacteroidia > Bacteroidales > UBA12077 > UBA12077. The sequence continues at coordinate 724,346 of JAHLLG010000002.1, forward strand.
AATTCGTTAAATTGTACTGATCCCAAACATTAATCCAGTCTTCATAACCATGTTCAATGATATAATCAGACCACTCTTCTTTATCGGTTTGGGTATATACAGCAAAAACTTCAAATTCATCACGATCATATTTTTGATATAAATCGTGTACTTTAGGAGTTACTTTTTTACAGTGCCCGCAATTCGGTTCCCAGAAGTAAACTAATGTATATTTTGCATGAATTTCATGCAGTCTTGCATATTCCTGATGCAATGTTTCCATTTTTAAATCCTGCGCAATATTTCCAATAAGGTTAAATCGCAATTTGGCAACATGTTCTTTTAGTTTCTGAACATTTTCTTCCGACATCCAATCTACTTTGTCTGTTAAATAATAATTATCGGCAAGATGCACAATTACTTTATCCATTCCCATAATATCGCTGTTCTGGAACGTATTGAAAAAGAAACGAATGACATACTCAAACATATCGTCGTTTGCTTCCGCTCTGGATGCCACCATATCGATGTAGTAATTAATGGTATCGGGATCCTGGATCAAAATTTTGGTAAAATAGGTTTCCAGTTTATTATGGAAAAATGGAGTAAATAATAATCGTTGATCAGAAAAATCAATATTATCAAAATAGTGCTGGCGATTATAATTGTACGAATGAAACCAACGCACCGAATCTTTGTTTTCAACATCCTCAGGCACTTCTATTTCAGGTATTTCAGGATTTTTCATCGCTTTAATAATAACACCTAACAACGATCCCTGATGTTCTTCAATTAACTGATTCCAGTATTCCTTAATCTCTTTTGATGACTTATCAAGTTGATCTTCAATTATGGAAATGGAATCAGAACCTTCTGGTAAACTTCGTAATCGCTCGCGAAGCTTTGAAGATTCAGCTCCCTTTTTAATCATGAATTGCTGAAAATCTTTAAAAGCAACATTTTCGTCCGATCCTTTTATCTTTAAATTATCAATAATATTATCCGATTGGGTTTCAACAGAAAACTCCTGATCATTACCCACTAAAATCTCAAAATAGCTTTTGGTAGGCAGTACCACAAGATAAATACCTTGTTCTAACAAACTGTCACCTTTAAACGAACCTTTACCGGTTGCATCAAGTTGTATGGTATCTTTTACATAGGTTTTGCCATCGTAATAATATCCTAAATACACTTCCTGATTTGCAAGATCGTTAATTTTAACTTCAATATCATACGTTTGACCCAGTATGGAATTCCAAATAAAAACAAAAAACAATGCAGTAAATATGGTATATACGTTTTTCATAACATTTAAATTTTATCCAGCAAATTTATCAATTTTTGAGCACTAAGCTCATTATTAACATTTTTTAACAACGCTTCTTTTCTTTTGTTTATTTCTTGTTCCGAAAACGGTGTTTTGTATAGATCGTGTATTGATTTTATGATGCCTTCTGGTGTATTGTTAATGTGGCACAAATCTTCCAAACCCGATCCGGAAACCATTTTTGCATTGGCAATACAGTGTCGGCCATTGTATAAAGCATTGATTAATTTCAGTTTAACACCAGTAGATTGAAAAGTGATTAAAAGGACGATTTGGGCGTTTTGTATTAAATCCTGCATTACGTCTTCCGAAGGATTAGCAATAAGTTGAGCATTGGATTGCTGTTTAATTAGCCTGGTTAATGAAAGATCAGGTTCTTTACCTGCAAAAATAAAAGGATAGTTAACCTGAGTACATATTTTTCGCAGTATATACTTAGCTGAAGCAATATTTTCATTAACAGATAAATTCCCCTGAAACAAAATATGTTTACCCAAACCTGGCAAACTTTTTGCTTGGTCGAAAGGATGGAATGCTTCAATAAATGTAGTATTCGGATTAATCTGTTTAAAATAATGATAATCATTCTCAGAAATTGCAGCTATAACATTATCTGACTGTAATATTTTTTCATATCTCTTAAGTTTTCTAGCTTCTGTATAGTAGAATAGTTTGGTAAAAACATTGCTTTCTTGTTTTGCAAGGTTGTAGTAATAATCATGCTCTACATTGTGTGTTCTTACAACGATTTTTCTTCCATCTACAGCTAGTTTTTTGAGAAAATAGGTTGTATGCAAACCTTCAAACAGAATTGGGTGATTATCTGTCTGCAGCATTTCCAGAAGTGACCTGCTTGAGCGTGTGCACACAATAAATGGCAACGAAGATAAAAAATACTTAAGCTTCTTTGGTCGTTTATAATAATGCACTGATTTGCAATAGTTATTTAATTCACCACTTCTTTTTCTGTCGTACAGAAAACAATGTAAATTGATTTTAACTCCCAGCTTATGTAGCGCTTTAATTTTATAAAACACATCGATAACACCACCGTAGTTAGGCGGATACGGAATGGTAAAAGATACAATATGAATTTCCAGTTTAGATATCATAAAATTAAAACATGAAAGTAAATAATTTTATTTTGATAATGCATCTATTTCAGAAAAAATGCGTCTTTAAAGTGTAAAAGTTGTATCAAAAGCATCATTAGATCGTCCTATAATTGCAAGATATAAACAAACCACCAGGAGGCTGCAAAATGAAAACATTACTTTCCCAAATCAGATTTATCGCTGCCTTTATTATTATAATGATGATAAGCGTCGGCGCGAACTCCCAAACAGTTATCTCTTCTATCGGTGCAGAAAACAGTGTAAAGATATTAAGTGAGCAAATGTCAAAAAGCTCCAAAACCAAAACAATTGAACTTAAACAGGAAAATTGGATGTCGAACAAGGGTTATCTTGATTTCGATTCAAAATTAAGCATGAGCGATCTATTTTTTGTTTATGAAGAAGTTCGTGAACAAGATAAAAAGGTTGAAGATTGGATGAGCGAAAATGCATCATGGCAATTAAAGAAAAAGTCTGAACAAAATGATATTCTCGAGCAACCAAGAAAGCTAGAAGAATGGATGCTCGATAATAATTTTTGGAAAATCAAGCGAGAAGATGAGCATTATCCATTAGAACGGTGGATGACAGATAGTAAATTTTGGGTTATGGTTGATTAAGTTACTTTCCTGTCCTTCATGTTCATATTTTCCCAATTTTATGAAGGGTAGTTTAGACCTGGCATTTGCCAGGTCTTTTTTATTGATTATACTATCTCTGTTTATGGAATGCAAAGTGAACATTCACCTAAATTAACTGTTGCTATATTAAAGATTGATAAGTTTAAATAATTAATATTAAATTAGTTACATAAAATATAATTAAATAGTATGGAGAACTTAAAATCAAAAAAAATTGGATGGATAGGATTAGGAGCCATGGGAACCCCAATGGCAAAGAATTTAATCAATGCAGGTTATAATTTAACTGTATATAACAGAACTAGTTCAAAATCTAATAAGTTGGTGGAGATAGGAGCTCAAGCTTCTGACTCTCCTCAAAAACTTTTTGATGAAACAGATATTGTTTTTCTGATGATATCGGATGATTATGCAGTTAAAAGTGTTTTCAACGGAGATGAAGGCCTGCTAAAGTCATCATCGAAAGGAAAAGTAATAATAAATATGAGTACCGTTTCTCCCCAAATAAGCCGTGATTTAGCTAAAACCTGCAATGAGAATGGAAATACATATGTTGATGCACCTGTTTCCGGTAGCATTAAGCAAGCTACTGATGCTTCCCTCGTAATTATGGTTGGAGCTGATGAGAACACTTTCAAAAGCATAGAGCCTTTACTTGAGGTGTTAGGTAAAAAAGCATTTCTTATTGGTAGTGTGGGTCGGGGCAATGAAACTAAGTTAGCTGTAAATCTTTTTTTATCAATAATTACACAGGGATTAAGTGAGGTAGTTCTTTTTGCCAACGAGCTCGGGGTTGAATCTAATCAAATACTCAATGTGATTAATGAAGGAGGACTAAGTAGCCCATATGTTAAAGCTAAAAGTCAGGCCATTTTGCACAATGAATATCCATCTGCTTTTTCATTAAAACATATGGCAAAAGATTTGAAAATAGCCAAAGAAAATAATCTCAATTTTGCCTTAGGAAATGCGACATTTGAATCTTTTCAGAATGCAAAAGAAACATTAGGAGATTTTGATGTGATGGCCATTATAAAATACCTGAAAAGCGAAAAATATTGATTAAACCAATATAAAATTTAAACACGTTAAGTCCAAAAAGTATTCTCAACCTTACTTGAGATAATACCTTTCGGACATTCGTTTTATGAAACCAAATTCTATGTAAATATTAAATTTGTATAATGGATATTTTGGAATTATCTTTGTGCGCTAAAATTCAGGTTATACAATACAAATAAGGGTTAATTCAGGATTATGGACATTGAATTTAAATTGCAAGAGTTTGTTTTAAAAGCTTTAAAAGATTTATACGAACAAGAGGTTGATAGTAAGGCAATTCAGATACAGAAAACAAGAAAAGATTTTGAAGGAGATTTTACGCTGGTAGTTTTTCCGCTATTACGAATAACAAAGAAACCACCGGAACAAACTGCCGAAGAGATTGGTAACTATTTAAAAGACAATATAAAACAGATAAGCAACTTTAATGTAATTAAAGGTTTCTTAAATCTTTCGATTGATAAAAGTTTCTGGATTTCTTATTTAAATAATATTTCCGGTGAGGAAAATTTTGGTTTTGTAACTTCCAAAAAAGATCCTAAAACAATATTAATTGAGTATTCATCTCCAAATACAAATAAACCCTTGCATTTGGGTCATATCAGAAATAATTTACTGGGATATGCTGTTGCAAATTTACTGGAAACACAAGGCGACAAAGTGGTAAAGGTAAATCTGGTTAACGATCGAGGTATACATATATGTAAATCGATGTTAGCATGGCAAAAGTGGGGAGAAAATATTACTCCTGAAGGAGCGAGTAAAAAGGGGGATCATTTGGTTGGCGATTTTTATGTAAAATTTGATCAGGAATATAAGAAAGAAATTCAACAGTTAATTGATCAAGGTGTTGCAGAAGATGAAGCTAAACAAAAGGCTCCATTAATATTAGAAGCCCAGGAAATGTTGCGTAAATGGGAAGCAAACGACCCGGAAGTTAGAGAATTATGGCGAAAAATGAACGACTGGGTGCTTGATGGATTTGATGTTACCTATAAAAATCTGGGCGTTGATTTCGACAAAGTATATTTTGAGTCTGATACCTATAAGCTGGGTAAAAAGCTTGTTTTAGAAGGACTAGAAAAAGATATTTTTATAAAAAAAGAGGATGGTTCGGTTTGGGCTGATCTTTCTAACGAAGGACTGGATCAAAAAATTCTGCTTAGATCAGATGGAACATCTGTGTATATGACACAGGATTTAGGAACAGCACAACAGCGATTCAATGATTTTAATGCCGATGAAGCCATTTATGTGGTTGGTAACGAGCAAAATTATCATTTCCAGGTATTAAAAATAGTTTTGGATAAATTGGGTTTTGAATGGGCCGAAGAGCTTCATCACCTTTCGTATGGTATGGTTGAACTACCCGAAGGAAAAATGAAATCGCGCGAAGGAACCGTTGTCGATGCTGATGATTTGTTAGCAGAAATGACGAATACGGCAGAAGAAATGTCGCGTGAGTTAGGTAAGTTGGAAGGCTATTCTGAAGAGGAGCGTAGAAGAATTATTGAAACCATCGGATTAGGTGCGCTCAAGTATTTTATCTTAAAGGTTGATCCGAAAAAAACAATGACTTTTGATCCAAAAGAATCCATCGATTTTAATGGTAATACAGGGCCGTTTATTCAGTATACCTATGCAAGAATCCAATCTTTAGTACGAAAGGCAAAAGATAATGGATTGGAACCATCTTCTAAGCTGAATGAAAATCTGGAGTTATCAGCAAAAGAATTACATCTTATAAAACTAATTTATTCCTATCCGGAAGTTCTTAAAGAAGCTGCAGAAGCGTATAGTCCTGCACAAGTAGCCAATTATGTGTACGATATGGCCAAAGAGTTTAATCAGTTTTATCATGATCATCCTATTGTAAGTGAGGAAAATAAAAATTTGGCTTTATTAAGGCTTCAACTTTCTGGTCAAGTTAGCAAAATCATTGAGTCTGGAATGGGAATCTTAGGAATTCACGTACCGGAAAGAATGTAAATATTGTCCTGTATGTTTTTCATTAGGATAATTAGATATTTTGAAAATTGAGGCACATCCATTAATTTTGTACGACTTTAAAAGAGATATAAGAATATGTTTGAAAATTTATCAGAACGGTTAGAAAAATCCTTTAAAATATTAAAAGGACAGGGTAGAATTTCAGAGATTAATGTTGCTGAAACACTAAAGGACGTTAGAAGAGCGCTCTTAGATGCCGACGTTAACTTTAAAATAGCAAAGAACTTTACCGATACGGTGAAGAAAAAAGCGTTAGGAGCAGACGTATTAAATGCAGTAAAACCCGGTCAGATGATGGTAAAGATTGTTCGCGATGAGCTTGCTGAGCTTATGGGTGGACAAACTACTGACATCAATCTAAAAGGAAATCCTACCGTAGTTTTAATTTCCGGTTTACAAGGTTCTGGTAAAACAACATTTTCAGGTAAACTTGCTAATCATCTGAAATCTAAAAAGCAGAAGCATCCATTGCTTGTTGCGTGTGACGTTTATCGTCCTGCTGCGATCGATCAGTTAAAGGTTTTAGGTGAGCAAATTAACGTACCTGTTTATACCGAAGAAGATAGCAAAGATCCGGTTAAGATTGCTAAAAATGCAATTAAACAAGCCAAGAAAGACGGGCAAAATCTGGTAATTGTCGATACGGCTGGTCGTTTGGCTATTGATGAGCAGATGATGAACGAGATCGCGGCAATCAAAAAAGCAATCGATCCGGAAGAAACACTTTTTGTTGTGGATTCCATGACAGGTCAGGATGCTGTAAATACTGCCAAAGAGTTTAACGATCGTCTTGATTTTGATGGTGTTGTATTAACCAAATTAGATGGTGATACACGTGGTGGTGCTGCTTTATCGATTCGTTCGGTTGTAAACAAACCAATCAAGTTTATTGGTTCAGGTGAAAAAATGGAAGCGATTGATGTTTTCCACCCCGATCGTATGGCTGATCGTATTCTGGGAATGGGTGATGTGGTTTCGCTTGTTGAACGTGCACAGGAACAATACGATCAGGAAGAAGCGCGAAAGTTAAGTAAGAAAATTGCTAAGAATCAGTTTGATTTTGATGATTTCTTATCGCAAATTGGCCAGATTAAGAAAATGGGTAACCTGAAAGATTTGGCTGGAATGATACCGGGAATGGGTAAGCTGATGAAGAAAATTGATGTGGATGATGATGCATTTAAAGGTATCGAAGCGATAATTAAATCAATGACACCTGAAGAGCGATCTAACCCAAAAATAATGAACGGAAGCCGAAGAAAACGAATCGCTCGCGGTAGTGGAAATGATATTCAAGAGGTTAATCGGTTAATCAAACAGTTTGACGAAACCAAAAAGATGATGAAGATGATGAAAGACGGGAAAGGAATGGCCGGATTAATGAACAGAATGCCTGGTGCCAGATAATATCTTGAACAAAAATTACAACATAACGTTGTTATCATAAAATAGTTAACCATGGAATTAATAGACGGTAAAAAAGTTGCCAATCAAATAAAGCAGGAGATAACTGCCGAAGTAGAACAGATCAAAAAAGAAGGTGGTAAAATACCTCATTTAGCTGCCATTATTGTAGGTCATGATGGTGCCAGCGAAACCTATGTAGGACATAAAGAAAAGGCCTGTAACCAGGTTGGTTTTAACTCAACTGTATTACGTTTCGAAGACGATATTGCCGAAGATACTTTACTACGCAAAGTGGATGAGTTAAACAAAGATACCGAAATTGACGGTTTTATTGTGCAGCTTCCTTTACCGGATCATATTTCAGAACAAAAAATTATTGAAGCTATAGATCCTAAAAAAGATGTAGACGGATTTCATCCAATCAATTTGGGTCGTATGGTAATAGGATTACCCGCTTATATTTCGGCGACTCCGGCAGGAATTATCGAACTTATTAAACGATATAATATTGAAACATCGGGTAGAGATGTTGTGGTTATTGGCCGAAGTAACATTGTGGGAAAACCAATTAGCATTCTTTTAGGCCAAAAATCAGACACCGGTAATGCTACGGTTACCTTAACACACAGTAGAACCAAAAACTTAAAAGAAGTGGCTTCAAAAGCCGATATTATAATTGCTGCATTAGGTCAGGCTGAGTTCCTTACTGCCGATATGGTAAAAGAAGGAGCAACCGTTATTGATGTTGGAATTACCCGCGTTAAATCAGACAAAACCAAATCGGGTTGGAAACTATTGGGCGATGTTAAATTTGACGAAGTAGCCGAAAAAGCAGCTTATATAACACCAGTTCCGGGTGGAGTAGGTCCAATGACCATTGTTTCATTACTGCAGAATACATTGAAAGCTTCCAAAGGCGAAATTTATCCGAGATTATAACTATAACGTACATTTCTACGTGTTTAGAATATAAAAGAGACTTTTTAGGTCTCTTTTTTTATGGTTGTATTTTAATTGACTATTCAATAAATCCGCTTATTCATTTAACTTTAACATCTGGATTAATTGTCCATAACATTTTGACAAAAAAATTAACATGTGAATAAAAACCGCTTAACTTTTAATAACTTTAAAGATCATTTGCGAGTTAATCCAAAAAACAAGTGTAATTTCATGGTATAATTTATAAGATTATGAAGATCAAATCATTTTTGTATTATGTTTTGTTCGTTATATTCATGCTTTCTATTAGCCAGTGTAAGAATGACGATCAAACCAGGCTGCAAGCAGAGTGGACATCAAAGGACCCAATTGCTATTCCATTTAATGCCAGAAACAATGAACGTAAATTAGGAAATCTGGTGGTTAATCCTTCTTTCGAAACCGGAAAAATCTATTACGAAGAGAGCAATGTTAAATCCTACGATATTAACGGTTGGAAAAAAGTAGGACAAAATATACAATGGGTGAATTCTGAAAATGGAGATTGGACCAGTGAGGATGTATACCATGGCAATCATGCTATAAAAATAGAACGAAAACACGCCGATGAAACTGAAACTACCGGTGAAGGTATTATCAGCGATTTTATTAAAGTTATTCCGGGTAACTACTCGCTAAAATTACACTTAAAATTAAAAGATATTTGCCCAAATCAATCACGGGTAGGTACAAAAATGTATGATGCGGTTAACATCCGGTTGCAATATTTCGATAAAAACAGGTTACCCATAAGTGAGCAAGAGCATAATGCTTTTAGTAATAAAAAGATAGATAACAGTTTTAAGGCATTAACACTTGCTAACTTTTGGCATATTGATGAGTTGGGATGGGGCGAAATTCATGGAAAAACTGCATATCATCCTTTTTATGATGGTGATATTCCGGATGAAGCACGTTATGTTAAGATTTTTATCGGATTAAAAGGTACAGGTCAAATGTGGATCGATGATATTGACTTTAGATATACGGAACAAAATTTCACTATGCTGGAGCGTTTAAAACCATATTTTGATTCATCATATTTAGCGTGCGATAAAGTATATCCAACACCGCAAGTGGTTCAAAGAAAACAGGAGATAGAGTATATTAAACAGTTACCGGTTATCGTTATTCCTACAGATGCTAAAATTGAGATCAAGGATGTTGCTGCATCGTTAAAAGAATTTATAGATAAACAAATTCAGGCACACGTAGATTCAATTCAAGATCTAGTTCAAGTTGTTACTAAAGTCGATACTTCAAAAATTACTGATAAACAATTGTTTATATCAATTGGAGAAACTGAACTATGCGAGATGTATAAGCATTTGTTACCTGATTCAGTTATTGCTCATCGTAAAGATGCCTATTATATTCAGCAACCGGGAAGCAACAATATCATTTTTACAAATGCTTCATCAATTAATGCATTTAAATATATGTTAAGTACTATGAAACAGTTATTTAATAATTCTGTTTATTGTAGTGCAAACATTATTGATTATCCCGATTTTTTAGAAAGAGCTTACCTAATGCACTCGTTTGATAGTAATTTAGCTTTTCTAAATCAAAAACTTGCACTGCTCGGCAAGTACAAGTTAAATAGTATCTATTTTGAATGGTATCCTGATTATGAATCTTACTATCCATTCTCATCCATTAATCAGATTGATGCTCCGAATAAAGCCGTGTTGATCAATGTAAATAAGATCAAATCATCAGATGATTCAGATCCGAAGAAAGAATTACTGAGAAAGGAATCGGATATCTTGAATAGTTCGTTAAATGCTGTGTTACTTGCAGATTATTCTTATGAGGAGTTAAAAGATTGTAATTCCGACAAAGCAATCATTTCATTAAACAGAAGTTTTAATAGTTCATTGCAAGAGCAACATATTCAGTTATTAAAACATTTTGATAAAGCCATTTCAAGACAGAATTTAACCATACAGCTTGAATTCCTTGCTCCCTGGAATCGTCTTGAGATCATTGATAAAGGACACGGCAAAGGCGAGTTATACTATTACGATCTTCAAAAAGAGTTTTCTTCTAATCTATCATTATACTGGACAGGAGGTACATATTATTCCAATTCAATAGATTACGCAGAATTTTTCAGAATATCGGAAATCATGTCAGAAGCGCCTTTGTTTTTTGACAATAGTTTATTTACAGATGAGTTCAGGTTAAATACCGATTATGAAAAAAACTATTATGCAGGAAAAATTCGTGTTAAATCATTTATTGAGCCATATAACCTGAATGCCTTCTGTGATTTTAATTTACAAACGGGTCAGCGTAAAATACTGCTTAATACAGGTTATTTAACCGAATTAAATACTATACGCGTGTTAACTGCAGCAAACTATTACTGGAATTCATCAGCATATCAACCTGATAAATCGTTGTGGATTGTTTTAAATCAATTAGTAGGACGTGAAAATGCAATTCACTTAATCTATTTCAACGATGCATATTATGGTCTTAAAGAGATTTGTCAGAAAATAGAGCTAAACGGACAACAATTTAAGAATACACGAATAGCCAGGAATTTTGAGAGTCAGTTAACTAAATATTACAATTTATTGAATAAGAATTTACAAAACAGGGAACTGGCAAATGAACTAGCTGGCTTAAAATATGATATTTTACTCAAATATAGCGAGTTAACAGCAAGTGTTAATTAAAACAAAAAAGTGTAAAAACCTCATTTTTATCATCGAAAAATGATTAGTTTTGCACACCAATTTGGAGTTACATTATGCAGGAAGATTTTGATAACATTTTTCACGATGAAGAGAATAGCGAACTGGTTAATCGCTATGAGGAGATGCTAAAAAATAATACCAGCTATTTTTTTGATGTTTTTGAATTTGAGAATATTATTGATTTCTACATCGATAGCAATAAAGCAAATAGCGCCCTGGATGTTGTTAAATACGCATCGCAACAACATCCCAGTTCGTTAAATATTCAACTTAAGAAAGCACAGATACTACTAGATAAGGGACAACCTATACCAGCTTTAAAAATCATTGAGCAGATTGAAAAAATTGAATCATCGAATAGCGATGTATATTTACTTAAAGGAAGTACCCTAAGTATGATGGGCAGATACAGTGAGGCTGAAAAAGCATTCGATACGGCTATAATTTACAGCTATGAGGATAAAGTTGATATTATCCATACAGTATCTCAATCGTTCGAACAAATTGGCCGCTATAAAACGGCACTGAAATATTTGCACCAGGCCTATAAAATGGATACCAAGAATATTATGCTTTTGTATGATATTGCGTATTGCTACGAGAAAATGGGGAAGATCAATAAAAGTGTTGAGTTTTACAGACAATACCTTGATAAAGAGCCATTTTCTGAAAATGCATGGTATAATTTGGGAGTATTGTTCAATAAATACGACCGATATGATGAAGCCATTGAAGCTTTTGATTTTGCCCTGGCCATTAATCCAGATTTTTCTGTTGCCTACTTTAATTTAGCTAATACGTTATCTAATAATCAGGATTACCATAATGCGATCCTAAACTACAAGGAGTACATTAAATTCGACGGCGAAAGTGTGGAGGTGTTAACATATCTTGGCGATTGCTACGAAAGCCTGAATGAGTATGATACTGCATTACGATATTACGACAAAGCTCTTGAAAATGATAGCTATTTCGGTGATGCATACTTTGGTAAAGCCAATATTATGTTTCAGTTACAAAAGTATGAGTTGGCATTGCAATTTATTAAAAAGGCCGCAGTATTAGACGATATAAATGCAGAGTATTACTACTTGCAAGGAAACATTCTTAGTGCTTTAAAAGAGGATTCAGAAGCCCTAAAGTCATATAAAAAGGCTTACGAGTTGGACCCAGATGAGCAGGATTTTGTTTTTGCAATATCCGAAGCATATGCAAAAAGTGATCATTTGAAGGAAGCTATTGCAACTTTGACAGAGTTTATCAAAGATAATGCGCGAAATGCTTTAGCGAATTATCATTTGGCAAGTTGCTATCTAAAAAATAAGAATGAAAAACTTGGACTGGATATGCTTAAAAAGGGATTAAATATTGATCCGCAGGCATTTACTGCTATTACACTGTTTAATCCAAAAGCTTTGGATAGCAAAGCAGTTAAGGAGCTATTAATAAAATACGATATTGAATTCTAAATGTAATTCTAATTAATTAAGGTAAACGAAAACTAGAATTTGATGATATCATTTAAACGTTTTCGTTTTTTTATTTTATGTCATGAAGAAACAAATAAAAACACATGTTAACCTTGCATTAAAAGGTTTCGCAATGGGAGCTGCAAATGTAATTCCCGGAGTTTCGGGAGGCACCATTGCATTAATAACCGGAATTTTTGAACGATTAATTGATGCCATTAAATCTTTTGATGCTACTGCAATAAAGCTATTGTTTAAAGGGAAAATAAAGGATTTAATTAAATATGTTGATTTTTACTTTTTGGTAGCTGTATTTTTTGGAATGGTTGCAAGTGTAGTTTCATTAGCTAAATTATTGGAGTTTTTATTTGCCAACTATCCAATTTACGTGTGGGCCTTTTTCTTTGGATTGATTTTAGCTTCGGTATATTTCGTGGGTAAAACCATTGAAAAATGGACTATAAGTGTAGTTATAACCTTTCTTATAGGAACTGCTGCTGCTATTGTTATTTCAGTATTAAATCCGGCAGCACAGAACGATTCCTTTTATTACCTTATTATTTGTGGCGTAGTGGCCATTTGTAGTATGATTCTGCCCGGATTATCAGGTTCGTTTATTTTAATTCTACTGGGAAATTATGAGTTAGTTATGATTCAGGCTGTGAACGATTTGGATTTCAAAATTATAGTTCCTGTTATGATTGGAGCAGTAGGCGGACTTATTGCGTTTTCTCACATTCTATCTTGGATATATAAAAAGTATAAAGATCAAACCATTTCTACATTAACCGGTTTTATACTGGGTTCATTAGCAATATTATGGCCCTGGAAACATCAAATTTATAAGCTCGATGAAGCAGGTAATTTATTATTAAAAGACGGAGAAAAAATTGTTCAGGGATATACCCGGTATATTCCCGAGTCATTTAATACTGAAGTGGTTATTGCTGTTGTACTTATGATTTGTGGAATTATTACCATATCTTTGATAGAAAAAGTAGCAATTAAACAAAACTAATGCGTTTTTATGGTTTAATAGGAAAATCTTTAGAACATTCTTTTTCACCAATCTTTTTTAAGGAAAAGTTTGATAAAGAAGGCATTACGAATTGCTTCTATAACCTGTACCCACTAAAAAATATTGATGAGTTTAACTACTTAATTAATGATTTTACCGAACTTTCTGGTCTGAATGTTACCATACCGTATAAGCAAGAGATCATACCATTTCTTGATACGCTTGATCCTGCTGCAAAAGAGATTGGTGCTGTAAATACCATAAAATTTCACTGGAATCAAAATAAACTAGAGCTGATTGGCTACAATACGGATTATTTGGGTTTTATGGACAGTCTTAAACCATTACTAAAGCCAATACATAAAAAAGCCCTGGTTTTGGGAACAGGAGGAAGTTCTCTGGCTGTTACTTACGCGTTTAAACAGTTAGGAATTGATTATCAAATGGTATCAAGAACCGCTAAGAGGACAAATAGTTTTGATTACAATTCACTTACCAACGAAATCATTGCTAATCATAAAATTATTGTGAATACAACTCCTTTAGGCATGTATCCAAGAATAGATCAATCACCTAATATACCTTACCAGGCCATAACAAAAGAGCATATTCTGTTTGATCTTATTTATAACCCAAAACAAACGGAATTCTTAGGTAAAGGCAAAGTGCAAGGTGCTACGATAAAAAATGGCTTTGAAATGCTGGTGAATCAAGCCGAATATTCATGGAAAATCTGGAACAAATAAAGCATCTGAAGTAAGGTTGTAATCACCATTTACTGATGTTTACGGAAAACTTGTTGTGAAACACATTTTCGTATGACATTATTCATATGAAATATACGGTAGAAAAGTGATTTTTGCTTAACTTTGCGTAAATATAAAAATAAACATAAACAACTGATATACAATGGATTTATTAAACAAAATAAAAGAAAGTGCCAAAAAGCACAATAAAAAAATAGTTCTTCCTGAATCAACCGAAGAAAGAACGCTAAAAGCAGCTAATGAATTAATTCAAGAGGGTATAGCTCAAATTATTCTTACCGGTAATCCTGATGAAATAAAGAATAAAGCCAAAGAGCTTAAGCTTGATCATATCGAAAAAGCAATTATCGTTGATCCTAAAAATCATGAAAAAAGAGAAGAGTATATTGATCTATTAGTAGAGCTTAGAAAGAAAAAAGGATTAACACGCGAAGATGCTGCTAAATTAGTAGAAGATCCATTATACCTGGCAACATTGATGATTAAAAACGGTGATGCTGATGGTGAAGTTGCAGGTGCTGAAAATGCAACAGGCGATGTATTACGTCCGGCATTTCAAATTGTAAAAACAAAACCGGGTATTAGTGTAGTATCAGGAGCATTTTTAATGATCTTGAAAGATAAAAGTTATGGCGAAGATGGATTATTAGTATTTGCCGATTGTGCAGTACATCCAAATCCAACGGATAAGGAATTAGCTGAGATTGCAGTAGCAACGGGCGAAACCACAAGAGCTATTGCTGGTTTCGAACCTCGTATTGCCATGTTAAGTTTCTCAACCAAAGGAAGTGCAAAACACGAAATGGTAGATAAAGTTGTGAATGCAACAAAAATGGCCAAGGAAATGGACCCATCATTAAAAATTGATGGCGAATTGCAAGCTGATGCTGCAATTGTTGAAGCAATTGGACAAAAAAAGGCACCGGGTAGCGAAATCGCAGGTAAAGCAAATGTATTGGTTTTTCCAACCTTAGAAACAGGAAATATCACGTATAAATTAGTACAACGTTTAGCAGGCGCTGAAGCTGTTGGTCCGGTTCTTCAGGGAATGGCAGCACCAATTAACGATTTATCAAGAGGTTGCTCTGTAAGCGATATCGTAAATCTGGTTGCTATTACAGCTAATCAGGCAGCAAAAAATTAATCATCAATCTATATAGGCAAATAACAAAAAAATGAAAATCTTAGTATTAAACTGTGGAAGTTCTTCAATAAAGTATCAACTTTTAAATATGACAAATTCCGAACATGCTGATTTATTAGCAAAAGGATTAGTTGAACGTATTGGAATTGAAAATGGAGAACTAAAGCACAAAACACACAATGATAAAAAATATAATTTTACAACTGATATCCCTGATCATACCAAAGGTATCGATCTAATTCTTGAAGCACTTTTATCTGACGAGCATGGTGTTATAAAAGCTGCCGAAGAAATAACTGCAGTTGGGCATCGTGTTGCACACGGAGGACAATATTTTAAAGAAAGTGCTTTGGTAACTCCGGAAGTTAAAGAACGAATTGAAGAGTGTATTGAGTTAGCACCTTTGCATAATCCTGCTAACTTAAAAGGAATTATTGCCATGGAAAAATTGTTACCTGAAGTTCCTCAGGTAGTGGTGTTTGATACATCATTTCATCAAACTATGGAGCCGAAGTCTTTCTTATACGGATTACCTTACGAATATTATGAGAAGTACAAAGTTAGAAGATATGGTTTTCATGGCACAAGCCATAAATATGTAGCTAAAAAAGCATGTAAACTTGTAGGATGGAATTGGGAAGAGAAGAAAGTTATTTCATGTCACCTGGGTAATGGAGCTTCTGTAGCAGCTATAGATAAAGGAAAATCAATTGATACTTCAATGGGATTTACTCCGGTAGAAGGTTTAATGATGGGAACCCGTGCCGGTAACCTGGATTTGGGTGCTTTACTTTTTATTGCTGAAAAGGAAGATTTAACCATTCAGGATACCAACAACATGATTAATAAGCGAAGTGGATTACTTGGAGTTTCTGGTTTATCGTCAGATATGAGAGATATTGAAGATGCAGCAGCTAATGGAAACGAAAGAGCCCAATTGGCTTTTGATATGTTTGTGTACAGAGTAACAAAGCATATAGGATCTTATGCAGCAGCAATGGGAGGAGTAGATCTGATTTTGTTTACAGGTGGAATAGGTGAGAATGGCTGTGTTATGAGACAAAATGTGTGTAAAGATCTGGAATTTTTAGGTGTTGATTTTGACTTTGAGCTGAATAAAGGTAAAAGAGGAGTTGATTTGGAATTAACTAAACCAGGTTCAAAAACAAAAGTTGTTATGGTTACAACAAACGAGGAGTTAGTTATCGCTCAGGATACACAACGAATTGTAAATAAAAATGAATAACTAATCATAGGATTATTTAAGAATTAGATATTTTTGTTGCAAACAATTTAAAACAGCTTAAAAATGACTATAAAAGCATTAGATGATATCGTTAAAATTGCAAGAGAGAAAGAGACCAGAAGGTTAGCAGTTGCTGCAGCAGCTGACAAACCTGTTCTTGAGGCGGTGAAAAATGCATACAAAGAAGGAATTATTATTCCGGTATTAGTTGGAAACAAATCAGAGATAGAGAAAATCTGTAAAGAGATCGATTTTGATCTAAATGATATTGAAATATATAATGAAAACAATCCGGCTCTTTCATCAGTTAAAGCTGTTGAATTGATCAGAGAAGGGAAAGCTGATATTTTAATGAAAGGGCTTGTAAGCACTGCTCCACTTTTAAAGGCGGTATTAGATAAGGAAAAAGGATTGCGTAAAGCATCTACCTTAAGCCATTTCGCATTAATTGAATCACCATATTATCATAAGTTAATTGGAGTTACCGATGCAGCTATGAATATCGCACCAGAATTCACTGATAAGATACATATCATTAACAATGCTGTGGAGGTATATCACCGTTTAGGAATAAAAAACCCTAAAGTTGCTATTATTGGACCTCTGGAGGTTGTAAACCCAAAAATCGAGTCAACAACTCATGCAGCTATGTTGAATGTTATGAATAAAAGAGGTCAGATTCAGGGTTGTATTGTTGATGGACCATTTGCTATAGATAATGCAGTTTCAAAAGAAGCAGCAGAGCATAAAGGAATTGTAAGCGATGTAGCCGGTGATGCCGATATTTTGGTAGCTCCGGATTTAAATAGTGGTAATGTATTATACAAAACATTAATGTTTATGGGAGGTTGTACTTCTGCTGCAGTAATTATGGGAGCGAAAGTGCCGGTAGTATTAACATCCAGAGCAGATACAGATAAAAGTAAGATGATGTCGATAGCGCTTGCAGCAGCTATGTAAAATTGCGATTAATAAAAAAGAAATATACTATGGACGAACAAAGAATTTTAGCGATTAACCCTGGTTCAACATCTACCAAAATTGCTGTTTACCAGGGATCAAAATCAATTTTTTTAAAAAATTTAAAGCATACTGCTGAAGAATTGAAACCTTTTCCAAAGATTATTGATCAGTTTTCTTTTAGAAAAGATATCATATTAAAAGAGCTAAAAGAGGCTGAAATAAGAATTGATTTAATTACTGCAGTAGTTGGTAGAGGAGGATTGGTAAAACCTATAGAGTCAGGTGTTTATGAGGTGAATGATGCATTAATTCACGATTTACATGAAAGTAAGTTAGGTGAGCATGCCAGTAACTTAGGTGGATTAATAGCAAACGAGATTGCGCAATCGTTAGATGATGCTCGTGCTTTTATTGCCGATCCGGTTGTTGTTGACGAAATGGAAGATGTTGCGAGATACACCGGACATCCAAAATTTGTTCGTCACTCAATTTTTCATGCATTAAATCAAAAAGCTACTGCAAGAAAATATGCAAAGTCTGTTGACAAACCTTATGAGGATTTGAACTTAATCATTGCACACTTAGGTGGCGGAATTTCAGTGGGTGCACATAGAAAAGGTCGCGTTATTGATGTAAATAATGCTTTGGATGGTGACGGACCATTCTCTCCGGAAAGAACAGGAACTTTACCTTGCGGACAAGTAGCCAAGCTTTGTTTCAGTGGAGAATACACTCACGAAGAGGTTAAAAAAATGATTAAAGGTGAAGGTGGGTTTGTTGCTTATTTAGGAACAAATGATGCTTACGAAGTAGAAATGAGAGTAAAGGATGGCGACGAAGAAGCGAAGAAAGTACACGATGCTATTGCATACCAGTTGGGTAAAGAAATTGGATCATTAAGTACCGTATTAAAAGGAGAAGTTGATGCAATCATTTTAACGGGTGGTATGGCTTACGATAAAATAATCGTAGATTATATTAAAAATATGGTTCATTTTATTGCTCCTGTGGTAGTTTATCCGGGCGAAGATGAGATGGAAGCTTTGGCAATGAACGGTTACATGGTTATGAAAGGAGAAGTAGAGCCAAAAGTATACAAATAACAAGAGACTATAAAATAAAGTGAAAGGGCACTGTAAAAGGGTGCCCTTTTTTTATGGAGTTGAAAGATTCACAGGTACTATTTTACCGTTAAAATATTTATGACCATTAATCGCAAAATCGCTTATAAATGTTGCCATTTCATCGGCATTTAGCGGAGCTTTTAAATCAGGAAACGCTTCTGCTAACATTTCTGTATTTACTGCACCAAGAGCTAACGCATTAAACGCAATATGCTGATCTTTATATTCCTCGGCCAAACATTCTGTTAAGCTGGCTATGGCTGCTTTACTAGAACTATATACAGATAATCCAGAGAATTTCGCACTTCCCTGAAAACCAGCCATGCTCGAAATATTTACGACGTGCGCGTTGTCGCCTTTTTGAAGTAAAGGAATCAATTCCTGGATTAAAACAGCAGGGCTTATCGTGTTAATATGAAAGGATTTCTCCATTTCTTCAATAGATAACTCTTCAAAAGGTTTATTTACTAAATTTCCTGCATTATTAATTAGTATATCAACAGAATGTATATGCTTACTGATTTCCTTTTTAAGCTGTTCTTTTACACGATTTGGGTTCTCAAGATCAAAAGGCATAGAAATAACATTCCCAGCTGAATTTTGGTTACTGCATTCGTTTTTTAACTGATTAAGTAAGGTGTGGTTTCTGGCCAATGCAATTACTGTATTACTTTTACTTTTGGCGAAAATTTTTACCAGTTCATATCCAATACCTTTACTTGCACCTGTAATTATAATATTCATATATTTATCTTTATATTTAAAATATCAATGTGGAATATAGTTATTTTTTACGATTTAATAAATTTGTAAGGTAAAAATTACACCTATGAAGAAATTATATACTGGCATCTTGAGTATTGTTTTAGTTTGTAGCTTCTCTTTGCATTCTTGGGGGCAAAATAATGCCGATCCTGAAAAGGAGAAAAAAGATGATAATAAACCATATCTGTTTTGGGGCGGATCACTCTGGTTTGGATTCGGAACCTATACCTATGCAGATGTGAATGCGGCTTTTGGAGTGCAGCTTAACAAAAGAATAAATATTGGTTTAACTGGTAAGTATCAGTATTATAAAGAAAAGGACATGTTAAGTTCCGGAGATTTTCAAACTTTTGAAACCAATGTTTATGGTGGTAGTGTTTTTTCTCAGATTGCTGTTATTCAAGATTTCAGAAATCTGTTTAAAGTAAAAGGCCACAGTGGTATTATTGCACATGTGGAGTTCGAGTTTTTAAATACAGATTACAATTTTGTTCATTTTAATGATGTGACTTCCGATCGCAGTAGATATTGGTTATATAATACGCTCGTTGGGGGAGGATATTTTCAGCAGTTAGGTAGAAAAGCGAAATCGTATATTGTATTATTATGGAATGTTACCCAAACAGATGATAATCCATATACTTATCCGCAATTCAGGATTGGATTTTCAATAACTATTTAGATTCGAATAGTTTGGAAATAATCGTAAGTAAATTTTCAGGGCGAATTGGTTTCGAGATATAATCATCGCAACCGGCTTGCATACTGGCTTCTTCATCTTCTTCCATAGCATATGCGGTTTGTGCGACAATTGGTAAATCCGGAAAATCTTTTTTAATCTCTTCAGTGGCTTCTAATCCGTTTAAATCGGGCATTTTAATGTCCATCAAAACCATATCAACTTTTTCACTTTTGCAAATATCAATGGTTTCTCGTCCGGTTTTAGTCCAGATTACCTTGGCTTTTGTAGGTTTTAAGACAGCTTTTAAGAATAAGTAGTTAATTTGCTCATCTTCAGCAATAACTATGGTTTTATTTTCCCAATTTTTAAACATATACGATTGAATAATCCTACAAATAAAACAAGCGGATTATAATAACCCGCTTGCAAATGTATAAAAAAGAATAAACTATTGTTTCAAAACGTCAAACATTTTTTTACCTATTTCGGCAGGTGAATCTACAACATGTAATCCACAATCGGTCATTATTTTCATCTTAGCTTCGGCTGTATCGTTTTTACCTCCGATAATTGCACCTGCATGTCCCATCCTTCTTCCTTTAGGAGCAGTTTTTCCTGCAATAAACCCAACAACAGGTTTGGTGCCGTTTTCCTTGATCCATTGTGCTGCTTCGGCTTCCATGTTACCACCAATTTCGCCGATAAGAATTATTCCTTCTGTTTCTTTATCTTCCATTAAAAGTTTTACGGCATCTAAAGTTGTTGTTCCAATAATCGGATCGCCACCTATACCAATACAAGTTGATTGTCCCAAACCTACTTTTGAAATTTGATCGACAGCTTCGTAAGTAAGCGTTCCTGATCTGGAAATAATACCTATTGTTCCTTTTTTATGTATAAATCCAGGCATTATACCCACCTTAGCTTCATCGGGGGTAATAATTCCGGGACAATTCGGACCAATCATCCGGCAATCTTTATCTTTAAGAAACTCTTTAACTTTTACCATATCTGAAGTTGGAATTCCTTCAGTGATGGTTACAATAACTTTTATTTCTGCATCGGCTGCTTCCATAATGGCATCGGCACAAAATGCCGGAGGAACAAATATTACAGATACATTAGCTCCGGTAGCTTTTACAGCCTCTTCAACAGTATTAAAAACAGGTTTTCCAAGGTGAGATTGTCCTCCTTTACCCGGAGTAACACCACCTACCACAGGTGTGCCATATTCGATCATTTGCTGGGCATGAAAAGTTCCTTCACTTCCAGTAAAGCCTTGAACTATAACTTTTGAGTCTTTATTTACCAGTACACTCATAATGCGTTTTTGTTAGGTGAAAAATCAAAAATACATTAATTTGAACGAATCCCAAAAAGAATAAAACATTAAAAACCGGTTGATGTTTTTTGTTCCTTGTATGTCCTAAATTCAATTAAAACACCTAAACAGTAACGATCTGAAGAGTTTGAGAATTTCTTTTCTGCTTCGGAACTTATTTGTAAGATCAAATTCCTGGTGACTTCGTTTTTAAAAAAGAAAAAATCTTCATATTCATACTCCGCATTGTCGTATAAAAGCGTTTTATTTTTGTTATCTTCTTTAACGCGAATCCTTATATCACCAAGCTGTCTGTCACCGGTAACTGATACGTAATATTCTTCTCCACCGTAAACGGTTATCGAAAATTCGGATGTCATATCTTTAGTATAAAGTGCACTTCTCGATTGACGACTATATAAAAAGCTATCATCTGTCCATCTGCATTTATCGATGTGATATTCGGAGCAGTTCTGGCTATAGCTTGTTATTGAATTTAGTGTCAATAATATGGTTATAATAAAATATTTTGTTCGCATAATGTTCCGAATTAAAAGTTATACTCAATAATTTTTGTTCTTACCTCAATAACCTTCGTTTTCAATTCATTAAACTCGTTTTCAGAAATCTGTATTTTTTTACCTCCCTTTAAAACCATTTTGTTATCACCAACACGTTCAATTTTCGATTCAGACTCCTGTGTTTCAGGAAATTTTTTAAACACGTCGTAGATCTCGTTTAATAACTCAATAGCCACTTTGGTGTTTACGTCCGTATGGTATTTATTGGCATATTTAATTAAATTAGTAAATGAATGCTTTTGTTCCACAATTCTTTGAACAACTTCGTTATTATCCGAGTATTCACTAACTAAATTAACTGCTATATATAGTCCTTCAATATAACTTGCAGAGGTAATATTAGCTAAAATTTTATCTTTATTGTTTTGCAATAAATAATCAACAATCTTCGATGAGTATTGGTCAGAAATAATAATTAATGAATCAGGATTATTTAAGTTATTTTTAATTCGTTCTAAAATACTGTCTTGAAATGGTAGATTAATTCGCAAATCACTACTTAATCGTGTGATTACATCAATATAATCATATGCAGCATTGGTTTTATTGAAAAGTGTCATATATGACAGGTCAGCCAGGTATACGCCTAATGCCAGTGTCTTAGATTTTGAATCGATGTATTTAGTAATGTTTTCCAGTGGATTTACCAAATCGGTTCTATAAACTAAATTCGCATCTTTTTTAATAAATGAGAACATTTCCTGTGATGATGGGAAACTATAAAAAACGTGATTTTCATCACTTGCTAAGAGAGAGTCGGATAGAGCCTGGGTGTCAATTTTGTCATTTGTATCCTTTTTAACATCTGTTTTACAAGAAAAATTTATTGCCACAAAAATTATGGATACAATTGTAATAGGTAAAAATAGTTTTCTTTTCATATGTTTTGGTTTAATGTTTTTACTTGACCTTTTTAAATTTATAAAAAACTTAGTGCTTTTGAAATAGTTTGCTTTTTAATGTTTTAAAACTTTGTGTTATAGTATTTAATTTAAATTTATTCAGAACATCGATTACCAGGCCTAAATATATTATTCCTGAAATCAGCCAAATAATCGATGTGTTAAAGTATAGTGTACAATAGTAATTATTGCCAACTTTTTTAACAGGTGAATAAAACTGAGCTCGCCCGTAAGGTTTATTTGGTGTTGAGAATACAGGTTCATAGCGCTTAATAATTAGTTGATCTTTTATAAAGAGTTTTTCAGAATCGTCTAGTTTTAAAACCATATTGGCTATGGCTTCATTGTAGTTTTCATTTTTTAAATCAATGTACCCCTGATACGTATATTTTTCAACAAGTTGCTGTGTTATTATATCTCTTTTGTACAGAATTTTATCTAAATACTCTGAATAAAACAAGCGCGTAAAATCAATTAAGTTTTGATACTTATTTATTCGCTGATTTAATGGTAAGTTTTCAATCCCCATTACCTTGGTTTTAATATTTGGAATATCGTCAAAGGAGTTAATCATTGAGTTGCTAATGGTTTTTGAAATATCTTCAATTCTTAACAAATCATTATTGGTCATTTGTATAGTTCGCCACTCATCCATCAAAGAAGTTATTTCCGGAATCAGGAAATTTAATTTATACGCTATTTCACTATCTGTTTTATCTATAGCATAATAGTATTTTTCATATTGATTATCTACAAACTGACTAACTGCTAGCGCTTCAAAAGCCCAGCGAGATGGCAATAGGTCGGCAATAAGTGGAGGATGCTCTTTTGTTGTTAACGAACTATTCAGTTTGTCAAATTTAACAATCGTTCCACTTAATAAAATTTGCGGGATAATTAAGAATGGTATAAGAATATAAATGGCGATAATAGATTTTAGATTAGCAGAAATGAATAATCCAAGAATGTTAGCAAAACACGCTGTTGAGAAAAGAATAAGCCAATAATGGAAAGTTAAGCCTTCTATTTCCAGAATATAATTTCCGACTAGAACATAACTAAAAGTTTGAATGGCAGATAAGACCAATAAAAAGATAACTTTTGAATTGATATAACTCAACCGACTTAAGTTTAAAAATTTCTCCCGGATTAATATTTTTCGGTCTTTTATGATTTCTTCGGCACTTATTAGCATACCAATAAATAGCGAAACTATTATACTCATTAGAATATACGCCGGAATATTTAGGTTTTTACTAAAAATATAAGCGGTTGGATTACCTTCAGTCCCTACGTTATATTTTGTGAAAATACCCAGTATTGCAGCTAATAATGGGGCTTCAATTAAACCTATAAGTAAATATTGCGTATTCGAAAATTTAGATAACAGGTTTCGTTTACCAAATATTAAAAATTGTTTAAATTTTCCAGGAATCTTAAAATGGATCTGAGGTATTTCCTCCGCGTATTCCGGCTTTATAAATTCTTCTTTTTTATGTTCATTAAATTTTTCGTACCATTCTTGTGGTAATACTGTTCGCTCTGAGGTATATCTTCCGTTTTCGTTAATTTTTTTACCTTCTAAAATTTCAAGAATACTTTCCGGGTTAACATTACCGCAACTGGGGCACTCTTTTTCCGATGGATTTATCTGATTGCTGAGTGTCTTAAAATAGACCACAGCATCTAAAGGATCGCCTGTATATACAACATAACCATTATCATCCAGTACAATAAGTTGATCTATCAGTTTAAATATTTCGGAAGAAGGCTGATGAATATTCATGATAACGAGTTTACCTCGTAAGGTTTGTTCGCGTAAAGTGTTTATAAGATTTATAGAATCGTTCGATGACAATCCGGATGTTGGTTCATCAACAAATAAAATGGCAGGTTCCCTCATGAGCTCCATCCCGATATTTAAACGTTTACGCTGCCCACCACTAATTACTTTATTAATAGTACTCCCAACCTTTAAATCTTTAATATCGGTTAAATCCAACTCTTTGAGTACTTTGTGTACTGCATCGTTGATCTGTTTTTCACTGTAATCGCTAAAACACAATTTTGCGTTAAAGTATAAATTATCAAAAACAGTTAACTCCTCGAATAACAAGTCGTCCTGGGGCACATGTCCAATAATGCCTTTCAATTTCTCTTTGTTCTCATGCAGATTAATTCCATTTATGGTTACTACTCCCTTATTAGGTTTTAGTGTTCCATTTAATAAGTTTAACAAGGTCGACTTTCCTGAACCACTTGGACCAATAATACCTACAAGTAAATGAGATTCCGATTTAAAAGAGAATTTCTTTATTCCATTATTTGAATTAGGATACCGAAACGCAACATCAGAAATACCAAAATAAATCTTTTTAAAATTAGGATCATCAGTGAGTTTTATCCCTATTTCCGTATAATAGATTGGATTAAGCTTTATATTTTGAAAACCTACTTTGTAACTGGAAATAGAATTACCTTTACTAAATGCATAAATTTTATACGGTTGAATTTCCTTATTATTTAAAAATAAGCGCTGATCACCATCGTAGTAAAACCATATGGAGTTAATCGATTTGGTTTGTAGCAGGCAAATATTTCCTTTGAGTTCTTCCCTGTATATATGCTTAAATTCCGAATCTCCAAGATCTTCTTTATTATTTATTAATATAAAATTTTTTTTCCATGGAATATTTGCCCAGGATTTAAGTATAAAGTTTTTAAGGTTATAAAACTCCTTATCGTTTAAATTGAATGATATTGCAACTGTCTCAATAAAGTCGTATTCTTCAGGTAAGATTTTCTTCTTAAACCGAATAATTTCAAGCAATAAAATAACCAGTAAAAATTTTTCTCTTTGAAGTAGTTCTTTATTAATATTGTTAATTAATCGAATAGCTTTTACAGCTCTTAGAGAAGCTCTTTTTAGAAAATTTTCTGATTTTTTCGTTTTTTGTTGATTTAGGTAAAAGTCATATACATACAAGAACTGATCAATAAATTCATTTTTGGTATGATTACTTAAGTACGATTTAATTAACTCTCTGGTTCTTTCCTGATCCGTATTCTCATCGATATTTGAGAACAATGAGCAAAGTCGTATAATGATTTTTAATACCGGATCAGACATAAAAATTGGTCTTTTATGATTATCTTTATACCTAATAAATAAATTCATTCCGAATTTATCTTCTTAGTCAACTGCAATTTATTACAGATATTATTAAAATATATACGTATAAATACTTGTTATGGTAGAAAAAAAGAAAGTTCTTATTGTTGAAGACGAAGAACTTATACAAAAGTTTTTTGTGGAAATTCTTGAGTATAAATATGAGGTACATGTAGCAAATAATGGCGATGAAGGAATAAAGTTGGCAAAAAAAATAGTTCCGGAAATGATTTTGTTAGATATTATGATGCCTCAAAAAGATGGTTTTGAGGTGTGTACATTGTTAAGAAACGATAAAGCATTTGAAAAATCTATCATAATAATGGTTACAGGGTTAAGCGATCGCGATTCTAAAATGAAAGCACTAAAGATGGGTGCGGACGATATCATTTCTAAACCTTTTAATCCTATTGATGTTCGAACAAAAGTTCAACTCATGTTCAGGTTACGAGACCGGTTGTTATCGTTATCCTCAGATTAAATTTACCATACATAAAATAAAAAAGCAGATGCAAAAACATCTGCTTTCTTTTTATGTTATTATTTTTACGGTTTATTATATACAAAAAAGAAATGCTAAATAAATTACAACAACTACAACAGGAATTAGAAGGTGAATTGTATACCGACAAAAAGACCAAAATATTATATGCTACTGATGCGTCGGCATATCGCGAGCTGCCTTTAGCTGTTGCCTATCCAAAAAATAAAGAGGATTTGTTAAAACTAGTGCAGTTTGCTGGCAATTATAATACATCCTTAATTCCGCGTACGGCAGGAACTTCACTGGCCGGACAAGTTGTAGGTAATGGTATTGTTGTTGATGTTTCAAAATATTTTACAGAAATACTTGAGCTAAATGAAAAGGAGCGTTGGGTAAGAGTTCAGCCCGGAGTTATTCTCGACGAACTAAATATGTTTTTAAAACCCTACGGGTTGTTTTTTGGTCCGGAAACTTCTACTGCAAATCGCTGTATGATAGGAGGTATGGTTGGAAATAATGCCTGTGGATCTCATTCAATAATATACGGTACTACACGCGATCATACCTTAGCAACAAATGTTATTTTAAGCGATGGAAATGAGGTTGAATTTAGTTCTCTTAATCATCAGGAGTTTGACCAGAAACTGAAGGGGAATAAACTTGAAAACCAAATTTACAAGCACATTCAACGAGTATTAACTGACAAAGAAAACCAAAATGAAATTCGGGAACAATACCCGGATAAATCAATATACCGTAGAAATACGGGGTATGCTATTGACCTGCTTTTAGAATCGGAACCTTTTTCAGAATCGAATGAGCAATTTAACTTCTCAAAACTTATTTGTGGTTCAGAAGGAACTCTTGGACTGATTACAGAAATTAAGCTTAATCTGGTTGAAATACCACCTAAGGAAGTTGCCGTATTGGCAGCTCATTTTAAAACCAAAGAAGAGGCTTTTAGAGCTAATTTAATTGCCTTAGAGCATAAGCCCGGTGCGGTTGAAATGATGGACAATACAATTCTTGATCTAACCAAAGGAAATCGTGAACAGCAAAAGAATCGTTTCTTTGTAGAGGGTGATCCCGGTGCGATTTTAATCATTGAGTTCGCAAGGAAAACAGTTGAAGAGATTAACGATTGCACTAAAAACCTTACAAATGATTTCAAAAAAACTGGTTATGGCTATCACTTTCCCGTTATTTTTGGCGAAGACACCAAACGTGTTTGGGCATTACGAAAAGCCGGACTAGGTGTCTTATCGAATATGGAAGGTGATGCACGACCTGTTTCTATTATTGAAGATACCGCGGTGAATGTCGAAGTGCTTCCTGACTATATGGATGATTTTCAAAAGATTCTGGAAAAACACAAGCTGGAGTGTGTTTATCATGCGCATATAGGATCGGGAGAGCTGCATTTGCGCCCAATTTTGAATTTAAAAGATTCAAAAGATGTTGAAATGTTCAGAACTATTGGTGTTGAAATCGCGCATTTGGTTAAAAAGTATAAAGGATCAATGAGTGGCGAGCATGGCGATGGAAGAGTACGTGGTGAATTTATTCCCATAGTTATTGGTGAAAAAAACTATAAGTTGCTTCAGGAGCTAAAATCGGTGTGGGATCCTAAGAATATTTTCAATCCAGGAAAAATTGTTGATGTTCCTTCAATGACAACTCATTTGCGATACGATCCAGATCGTACAGAGCCAGAAATAGAAACCATTTTTGATTTTTCGAGTGTAGGAGGTATTTTACGTGCTGCAGAAAAGTGTAATGGTAGTGGCGATTGTCGAAAAACAGAAAAGACGGGCGGAACTATGTGTCCAAGTTATATGGCTACACGTAATGAAAATGATGTGACTCGTGCCAGAGCAAATATATTGCGTGAGTTTTTAACCCATTCTACGAAGAAAAATCCCTTTGATCACCAGGAGATTAAGGAAGTGATGGATTTATGTTTATCGTGCAAAGCATGTAAATCTGAATGTCCATCGAGTGTTGATGTGGCCAAATTGAAAGCTGAATTTTTACAGCATTATTATGATGCTCATGGTATTCCGCTGCGCTCGCGTTTAATTGCTTACATTACTGAAATAAATAAGTTGGGATCAATTCTTCCAGGCGTGTTTAATTTCTTCATGGGAAACAAAGTATTCTCATCGTTTATGATGCGACTGATAGGCTTTGCCCCACAACGAAGGATGCCATTATTGGCTAAAAGTACCATGAAGAATTGGATGACCAAGTACCTTTCAGAGCTGGAAAGTAATGGAAAGACTAATGGTAAAGTTTATCTTTTCAACGATGAATTTACCAATTATAACGATACGGATATTGGTATAAAAACGGTTCAGTTGCTTACCCGGTTAGGATATCAGGTGGTTATTCCTAAACACGTGGATAGTGGTCGGACGTTCTTATCAAAAGGTTTATTGCGCAAAGCGAAAAAGATGGCCATAAAAAATGTTAACTATCTAAAAAATATTATTTCGGATCAATCACCATTGGTGGGTATAGAACCTTCGGCAATTTTAACATTTCGAGATGAATATCCCGATTTAGTCGGATCGGAATTAAAAGAAACTGCTATTTCCTTGGGGAAGAATGCCCTAATGATAGATGAGTTTTTAAAGCAGGAAATTACAGCAGGAAATATTACACAAGAACAGTTCAAACAAGAAAAAAGGTATATTAAACTACATGGTCACTGCCAGCAAAAGGCAGTTGCATCAACTGATCCGACAAAGTTTCTGTTATCTTTTCCATCTAATTATTCTGTCGAAGAAATTCCTTCGGGTTGTTGTGGAATGGCCGGATCATTTGGATATGAGAAAGAACATTACGATGTGTCGATGAAAATAGGAGAGATGGTTCTTTTTCCTGCAGTTAGAAATACTGATAAGGATGTTTTTATTGCAGCTCCAGGAACCAGTTGCCGACATCAAATTAAGGATGGAACGGGTAAAAAAGCATTACATCCGGTAGAAATTTTATATGATGCACTTGTTTAATATTTAATATAATAAAATATTAAAACGCTAAACAACTTTCTAAGCGATGTTTCGTTTGTACTAGGAATTTAGTATTTTCATGTTATTTTAACATAAATAGATAATTCTGTTTTAATTAATCTTAGTACAAATGATTCTTAAGTTTACACTTCGAAATCTCGCAAAACGTCCTTTTTTAAATATCACAAAAGTTATAGGACTGAGTTTGGCACTAACGGCAGTGATTATTATATCGCTGTATTTAAAAATGCAATTATCGTATGATCAGTTCCACAGCAAATCCGATAGAATATATCGTTTTACAGTTACAAGCGAAAACTTTTTTGGAGGAAAACATTTTGCACGAATGTTTAATGCTTCATTTATTCCCGATATGGCAGATTACTTTCCCGAAATTGAAACTTACGCCAGATTAGCCAGAGTAAGAGATGGTTTTATTCAGAAAGATGAAACGTTTTTTGAAGTTGATCAGGCTTTTCAGGTTGATAGTACCTTTTTTAATATTTTCGAAGCAGAACTTTTAGTTGGTGACCAGGAGAATATTTTAAACGAACCAGGAGTAATGGTTATCAGCGAAGAGTACGCTCAAAAGATATTTGGTCAGGACAATCCGATAGGACAGACCTTAACTTTACCTGCTGGTCAGTTTAATGCAGCAAATATAGATTTTACTGTAAAAGGAGTGATGAAAGATTTTCCTTCTAAAAGTCACCTGCATCCCGATTTTATTATTACTCCCAGAGATAAATCGGTTTTTAATTCCTGGGCCTGGGTTTATCTATTATTAACAGAAACTGCAGATCAAAAAAAGATCACTGAAAAGTTTCTCGATTTTGGCTCGGAAGTGTGGGAAATGGAAAAGAGTGAGATAAAACTGATTCCGCATATACAAAATATTCATGATATTCACTTACATTCAAATAAGCTTCGAGAAATTGAAGCTAATGGTAATATGGTTATCATCTATACGTTGTCGGCAGCAATGTTTCTGTTGCTTTTTATTGCACTTATAAATTATGCTAACCTGAATATTGGAATGGCCGGGTTTAGCGATAAATTTGTATTTATTAATAAACTTTCAGGCTCATCACAAAAAATAACCATTAAGCATTACCTCATGGAAGGTTTCATTCTGGTTTTAATGGTACTCTTTATTTCTTATTTTCTTACCATTTTTGCCGATTCGCTTATTCAAAAAAACATAGGAATAAATCTTTTAGCAGGAGAAAAAATGTCAGTGCTATTTATTGTACTCATATTTGGAATTTTATGCATTCTTGCATCAATTGCTCCGTTTTATAAACTTGTATTAAAAAAGGTTAACAATGCTTTGGATACCAAGAAAATATCTAATGTTAAACGAAAAGGAATAAGTAAAGGATTGATTGTATTACAATATACTATTTCAATTGCTTTAATTGTTGCTGTGATTATAATATATAAGCAAACCAGTATGGCACTTCAGTGTGGTATGGGTGGAAATACAGATCATTTAATTTGTATTGAAAATGTACATGCCAATGTTCAAGGCGATTTCCCGATATTCAAAGAAGAGTTGAAGAAATATAATTCTATTGAAATGGTTTCGGCTATGTTTGAACCACCTGGGGGTGAAGCAAACGATATGTTTCCTTTCGAAATGGAAGGTTATATTCCTGATGAATCTGATCCTCAGTCATCGATGATTGGTGTTTTCCCTTGTGATTACTCATTTGCTGGTATATTCGATCTAACTTTTTTAAGTGGGAAGAATTTTTCAGAAAAATATGAGGATTCAGAAGGTTCGGGAGAATATATTATTAATGAAGCTGCCATGAAAAGACTGGGATTTACAAAACCGGATAATATAGTTGGCAAATCATTTAACCTGAATTTCTTTAATGATAATATTCAAATTCCGAAAGGCAAAATTATTGGAGTAGTCAAAGATTTTCATTTTTCGAGTCTCAAGAAACAAATAGATCCGTATGTTTTTTTTAAACGTGATACCATGTGGATTAGTAATTTTATTGTTTCTTTTAAACCGGATAACAGAGATAAAGCTCTTGCCGATATAGAAACTGTTTGGAATAAATTATTTCCCAATTATCCTTTTGAATATACTGATATTGATTCGATGTATCGGGATGTTTATAGAGCAGAACTTTTACAAGCTAAGTTATTATTAATATTTACCTTAATTGCTTTGTTTATTGGCTCCATGGGATTGCTGGGCATGTCGCTCCTAATTACTCAAAAGAGAACAAAAGAGATAGGCATACGAAAAGTTACTGGAGCTAAGATATATCAAATAGTGTGGTTAGTAAACTGGAGCTTACTAAAATGGATTTTGGTTTCCTTAGTATTAGCTGTTCCGTTAGCATATTTTACCATGCAAAAGTGGCTGGAAATCTTTGCCTATAAAATTGAATTAAGTTGGTGGATATTTGCACTTTCAGGAGCTTTAGCTATTGTCATATCAATACTTACCATATCTGTCATTTCATGGAATGCAGCAAGAAATAATCCTGTTAATGCTTTAAGGTATGAATAGATAATTGAAAGTTAGCTAAAAAAGGTTTTTAATGGTAAACTGATTATTGTTAATAGTAAAGGTATCTCCCTTTTTCTTGTCTTGCATAGCTTTAAATACAGGAACCTGCGTTGATATAATATAATATGATTCGTTTTCAACCAAAAGCTTACCTAAAGCGATCGAAACAAACATGTTCTGCTTATCGGTAACAACTACTGAACCGAATTCAACTTTGTCAGAAATTTTTTCGGGATTAACTTTTTTGAGAAGTTTTATTTCATCTAAATGCTTTTCCAACTGCTTTACCTGAAGATCTTTTTTCTTCATCATATCCTCCTTAAAAGGATCAAAAATATCATGATCGCCTTCATAATCATTTGCAGTTTGTATAATCTCTGAAATACGATTACGTATCGTCTCAATATTTTTTTCTAATGTATCAATGCAAGCATCGACAAGCCTTTTCTTCAATTCTGTATTATTCATAAATGAATTAGATGATTTGATCAAAAATACAAATTTCTCTGAATACTTAAAATAGAATTTATCAAATTAACCTAACGTAGTTTTAAATATTATATTTTCCAATATTTATAAATAATTCAGCTTAACCTTAAATGCTGAAAATCTTAGGGATATTATAGTTAAATCTTTGGTTTTTCTTATCTAAGCAGCATAATGAATGCGTTAAAAAGATGCCGAAAATTAAACCATATCGAGCATTGTTTATCCAAGAAAATTATCCATACTAATAACTGATTTTAATCTACATTTTAGTAAATTGGCACCTTATTATTAAAAAATCAATACTTATGAAAAAAATAGTCAACATTTCATTAACTCTACTTTTAACCTTATTTTTTAATCAGCTTAATGCACAAGATAAAAGCGATTGGAAAGGTGGT
Organism: Bacteroidota bacterium; assembly: GCA_020444275.1. Classification (GTDB taxonomy): domain Bacteria; phylum Bacteroidota; class Bacteroidia; order Bacteroidales; family UBA12077; genus UBA12077. The sequence goes on from JAHLLG010000002.1 coordinate 757,651, forward strand.
GTACCTGAAGGCTGTACATCTATTACAGTTGGTAAATTGGCATCGGCCGATGGTTCTGTAATTACATCGCATACGGATGATAGTCATAGAACACGATCCTGGATGGATATTCAGCCGGCAAGTGATCATAAACCCGGTTCTATGACACCGATGTTTAAGCGAACTGCCGATGATACCAAAGCAATGCCAGCATATAAGCACGATAAAATTGGAGAAATACCACAAGCTGAACACACATATCAGTTTGTTAATACGGCTTATCCATGTATGAATGAAAAACAGCTTGGAATTGGAGAATCAACTTTTGGTGGAAGAGATGAATTGCAATCGGATGAAGGTTTAATTGATTGTCAGCGATTATGCCAACTTATGGTTGAGCGTTGCACAACAGCGCGTGAAGCAATCCAAATGGCTGGTGAATTAACTAAAAAATATGGTTGGAATGATTACGGCGAAGCATTAACCATTGCAGATCCGAATGAAGTGTGGCATTTCGAAATTGTTGGTCCGGGAAAAGGAAAAGTAGGATCAGTGTGGGTTGCACAAAGAGTTCCTGACGATCATATTTCGTGTAATGTAAATGCGAGTACTATAAAAGAAATTGATCTTTCAAAACCAGATTACTTTATGGCATCAGACAATATTTATGATGTGGCCAAAGAAAATGGATGGTGGAACGAAAACGAAACGTTTAAATTTTGTTATGCTTACGCTCCTGAAAGCAGACAGGCAGTTGCATCTCGCCGAAGAGAATGGAGAATATTCGATCTGTTGGCACCTTCTTTAAAATTAGATCCTAATGCACAGGATTATCCGTTCTCTGTTAAGCCGGATAAAAAAGTGACACTGGAAGATCTTGTAATGGTGTTTAAAGATTATTACCAAGGAACTCCTTATGATATGAGAAGAAATATAACTGCAACCAATGATGAAGGTAAAACAGTAATTTCTCCTTTAGCTAATCCGTTTATGCCTTACGATCAGTTAGAAATATCGAATGTAAGTGGAGGTTGGTACCATGTTGATGACGAATCAGGTAATATTCAGTTTTTAGGTGAACGAACCATTGCTCGTTGGTATACTATGTATGCAACAATTATTCAATGCAGAAATTGGTTGCCAGATGAAATTGGCGGAGTGGTTTGGTTAGCGCAGGATAATGTTGCTTCTTCAATCTACATTCCTGTATACTGCAGTGTTACCGATTTACCAGAATCATATAAAACACCCGGAAGAGTAAATGGTTATACAAGAGAATCGGCATGGTGGGCTTTTAACCGCATGGGAACTTTGGCAGCACAGCGCTGGGGCGATATGCATAAGGATATCGATGCACTATGGAACCCGATGCAAAAAGAACTATTCGAAAATCAAAAAACATTTGAAGAAGAAGCATTGAAACTCTATAATGAGAAAAAACCTAAAAAGACCATTGAGTATTTAACAAAATACACCAACGAGTGGGGTAACAAAGTAGTTGATGAAGCGTGGGAATTAGGTGATTTTCTTTGGACTAAATATGACGAGAAATTTTAAAAAGAAATAAACTTAACAGGTTTTCAAAACCTGTTAGGTTTTATAAGGGAAATAATTATGAACAAACGAGGATTTGCAAGTGATAATAATTCCGGTGTTCATCCGGAAATTATACAAGCAATTATTGAAGCAAATGAGGGACACACCGTTGCATATGGTGATGATCCTTACACTGAAAGGGCAAAACAAAAATTCAATGAGCTTTTTGGTAGTGATATCGATTTGTATTTTGTATTTATTGGAACAGCAGCAAACGTTTTGGGGTTGCATGCTGCAACACGATCGTGGAATGCTGTAATATGCGCTGAAACAGCACACATTAATGTGGATGAATGCGGAGCACCTGAAAAATACAATGGATTTAAATTATTGTCAGTCCATACGCCAGATGGCAAACTAACTGTTGATTTAGTTAAAAAGCATATGCACGGATTTGGTTTTGAACATCATTCTCAACCTAAAATTATTTCCATAACGCAAGCCACCGAAATGGGAACTGTTTATACCCCTGAGGAAATTAAAAAACTGGCAGATTATGCTCATGATAATAATATGTATTTGCATATGGATGGAGCAAGAATTGCTAATGCTGCGGTTAGTTTAGGTATGGATTTTAAGGCATTTACTAAAGATGCCGGAGTGGATATACTTTCGTTTGGTGGCACCAAAAATGGTATGATGTATGGCGAAGCGATTGTATTTTTTAATACACAACTGGGCGAAGACTTTAAATATGTTCGCAAACAAGGCATGCAATTAGCTTCTAAAATGCGTTTTATTTCTGCACAATTCGAACGTTATTTATCAGATAATTTATGGCGAAAAAATGCTGAACATTCGAACAAAATGGCCAAATTGTTGGAGACGAAAATCAAGGAAATCCCTCAAATTAAAATAACACAGAAAGTGGAAGCAAACGGAGTGTTTGCTATTTTACCTAGCAGAGAACTCATAGAGGATTTAACCAAAGAATATTTCTTTTACGATTGGGACGAATCCAGAAATGAAGTGCGCTGGATGTGCTCATTTGACACGCAGAAAGAGGATATTTTGAATTTTGTTGAATTGTTAAAAAATAAACTGAATAGTTAGCAAATTTAATATAATAGTCACTTGCGAATATTAGTTGATAAATTAAAATATTATAATAGGAGTAAGTGACTTATCTTTTTTTCTTTGGTCTTTTTTTCTTTTTTGATTTTGCAGTATTACCAAATAATTTTTGAATCAGATCATCCCGGTTAGATTTTCTCAATTCACTCATTATTTCATTTCGATATTCGTTTTTGTACCAGAAAAAGAATTTTCGTTGTCCAAGTTTCTCATTTTTAGAACGTGCAACCGGAACTTTTTTCATGGTATACGGATTAATTCCGGAATAGTACATAACTGTTGCAAGTGTCATTGGAGTGGGAGTAAAGTCCTGAATTTGTTCCAGTTTAAAATTCATTATTTTGGTTTCTACTGCAAGTTCAGCCATATGAATATTCTTACAACCCGGGTGACTGGATATGAAATAAGGTATTAATTGTTGATTAAGATTATATTTTCTGTTAATCCGGTCAAACAGATTTTTGAATTCGTGAAATAGATTAAACTCAGGCTTGCGCATGATCTTAACTACTTCATCAGAAGTATGTTCCGGTGCAACTTTTAATCTTCCCGACACATGATGTTTAATCAATTCGTTGGCATAATCTGAATAATCAGGATCATCCAATTTATGCATAAATAAATCGTATCTAATTCCGCTACCCACAAATGATTTTTTAATACTTTCCTTCTTGTCAACTTTTCTGTAAATTTCTGTTAAAGGCTTTGGGTTGGTATTCAGGTTTTTACAAACATTTGGGTGTAAACAAGAAGCTCTTTTGCACTTTTTACACTGTTCCAAATCTGCACCTTGCATTTTATACATGTTGGCAGATGGTCCACCCAGATCAGATATATATCCTTTAAAATCATGCATTTGGGTAACCTGATCAACCTCCTTTAAGATAGATTTTTCTGATCTGCTGCTAATAAATTTACCCTGATGTGCTGAAATAGTGCAAAACGAGCATGCACCAAAACATCCACGGTGTAAAGTGATTGAATGCCTGATCATTTCATACGCTGGTATAGGATCTTTTTTAGCGTATTTTGGGTGTGGTAACCGGGTAAATGGTAATGCATAAACAGCATCAAGTTCCTGCTCCGAGAGCGGTTCAAATGGAGGGTTTACTATAATTGAATCTGATCCAACTTTTTGTATTAATCTTTTATTACTTTGGTATCTGTTGGATTCCTCCTCTATAACCTTAAAATTCCTGGCATACTTAATCTTATCTTTTAAACATTCATCGTGGCTAAATAGATTGTAATTCTGCCATGTATCTATGGATTCTGTGTCAAAGTTTTTTGTTAAAAAAGCAGTCTGATTTATATTTTTCAGACTGTCGAAAGGAACGCCTTTTTCCAGAAGTTTGACAATTTCTTTCAACGCCTTTTCACCCATTCCGTAAACCAGTAAATCAGCTTTACTATCTTTTAGAATGGATGGTTTTAATTGATCAGACCAGTAATCATAATGTGTAAATCGTCGCAATGAAGCTTCGACACCACCAATAATAACGGGTGTATCAGGAAATAATTTCTTCAGGATATTGGAGTATACCCTTGTAGCATAATCAGGTCGAAAACCTGCTTTTCCACCCGGTGTATAAGCATCGTTTGATCGCAGGCGTTTGTTGGCAGTATAATGATTCACCATAGAATCCATGCAGCCTGAGGTAACACCAAAAAACAGTCGCGGTTTTCCTAACTTTTTAAAATCACGTAAATCATCCTGCCAGTTGGGTTGTGGAACTATAGCTACTTTTAATCCGAAAGATTCAAGGATTCGACCGATAACTGCCGGTCCAAACGAAGGATGGTCGACATAGGCATCGCCACTGAAAAGGATTACATCTAACTCTTCCCATCCTCTGGATGTTACTTCTTTTTTGGTTGTGGGTAACCAGTCTGTTAGGTTATATCTATCTGTTGTTAACATAATTATTGTGCAAATTTAGTTTAATTGAACGATTTATCGATCAATTAACTCTTAAACTCACTTGAGAATTATATAAATAAAGAAATAATATTACAATATTCGTAAGTGACTAATAACTAATCAAATGGATTTACCTGGAATTAAAATGGAACTGTCACCATAGCTTAAAAAGCGGAAATCATTTTCTAAGGCAAAGTAATATACTTTTTTCCAATCTTCTCCAATAAATGCAGCAATAAGCAATAATAGTGTACTTTTAGGCTGGTGAAAATTCGTAACCAAAATATTAACCAGTTTAAACTGATAGCCGGGAAATATCATAATTTGAGTTGATGCATGAAGTGCATTTAAGTTATTTTCGTTCATATGGTTTTCTAAAGCTTCCAGAGATTCCTTTTTACTGTATTCCGGAAGTTGATATGCTTCCCACTGTGAAATATGTGAATCGAGCTTGTTATGTAGTTTCAATTTTACACCTAACCAATGCAAACTTTCAATAGTCCGCACCGATGTAGTTCCTACAGCAATAATCTGCTCTGAATTTAACAGATTTTGAATTGTTTTCTTAGTTACCACAAAATGCTCGGTGTGCATCTGATGTTCGTCAATAGTTTCAGATTTTACAGGGGTAAAAGTACCTGCTCCCACATGCAATGTAACTTCTTCTAATGTAACATTTTGTGATTGTAATTTCTCTAATACTTTTTTTGTAAAGTGCAAACCAGCAGTTGGGGCAGCTACCGATCCTTTTAACTTGGAGTATACCGTTTGATATCGATCTTTATCAATACTTTCCGATTCACGGTTTAAGTATGGAGGAATCGGAGTAGCACCAATGTTTTCTAATATTTCACTAAATATTATTTCAGAATTGTTCCACGAGAATTCAATGATTTGAGAGTTCCCTTCACTACCTTTCTTTTTGGCCGTTAATGTAATCTCAGAATTATCAATGGTTATGATTTTTTTTAAATCTTTCTCTTTCCATTTTTTAAGATTTCCCACAATACACTTCCATGTTATCGCTTCGGTTTGCTGAAATGCCAAAACATAATCTGATGGTTCGATAGGTTCCAGGCAAAATATCTCGATTTTGGCACCGGTTTCCTTAAAAAAATGCAATCGGGCCTGTATAACTTTGGTATTATTAAATACGCACGTGGTATTGGAATCAATATACTGATCAATGTGCTTAAATTCATCTTTCGCTACAGATCCTTTATTATAAACTAATAGCTTCGATTCATCTCTTTTATTTAAAGGATACTTGGCAATACGATGATCAGGTAAATCGTATGTGTAATCTTCTATTTTAATATTTTGTGGTTTTATATGCATCTTTTACCATTTGGGTGTGCAAAAATAACTAATTTTGTGATATTTTATTTTAAAAAACTAGAGATATGAATTTTAGAAAAGGCGACAAAGTAAAATTTCTAAATGATGTTGGACAGGGAGAAATAATACGTTTTCAGGATAAAAATATTGCTATAGTATTAAATGAAGACGGTTTTGAAATTCCTGTTTTGATGAGCGAGTTGCTGAAGATCGAAGGAGAGTATACTTTTCATGATAAATCCGAAGGTGTAGAAGATACAACTGAACCAGCAGGTAATAAAGAATCCGCAATTCAGGATACAGAAGATGACCTGGAAGAAGATGGCTTAAATGCAGATCAAAAAGCGCATGTTTTCTTTGCATTAGTGCCGGAAAATCAGAAGGATATGTTAAATTCCGATTTGAAAGCGTATTTAATAAACGATAGTAATTTCAGGGTATTATATACAATATCAAGGTCTGAAGGCGACTTTCAGTCACTGTTTGCTTACGGAAACTTAGAAGATAATACCAAGGTAGATTTAGGTACGTTAAAAAGAGAGCAACTGAATGATTTTGAAGATTTTAGTTTTCAATTGCTGTTTTTTAGAAAAGGGAATTACTATTTGTTAAATCCTGTAAATAAAATATGGAATGTAAAGCCATCAAGATTTTTTAAGGAGAATACATTTACCGAAAATGATTTCTTCCATGAAAATGCTTTTGTTTATGAAGTAACCGAAACGGTTGTTAATCTTGCCGATCACATCTCTGATGACGATATTGATAAAGCAAAAAAAGAAAAGGAACGAAAAGAGTCAAAAAAACAATTTAAAAGTAGTAAAACAGGAAATAACGACTCCATAGAAGAGATCGATTTACATATTCAGGAACTGGTTGATGATGCTGAGAATTTATCCAATGCGGAAATTTTAGATATTCAGATGAGCCGCTTTACCACAGCACTTGAAGGAGGAATTATATCAGGAACTCGTAAAATGGTATTTATTCATGGTATAGGAGCCGGAAGGCTAAAACATGAGATACAAAAAACGCTGAATCGTAAATACCCCAAACTTCGATACCAGGATGCATCGTTTAAAGAATATGGTTATGGTGCAACTATGGTTATGATTAAATAATTAACTTTGCAAAACAGTAGACCGTTCCATCGTGCTAACTTTAAACATTAGTAAGGAAAGTCCGGGCAACACAGAGCACCAAACTCTCGAAATGAGAGATATCCGCGAGGGTATAGGTACAGAGAAGAAAATAACTACCTTCGGGTAAAGGTGAGAAGGTGAGGTAAGAGCTCACCAGGTTTGGTAGCGATACCAAATGCTGTCTGTCTTTTGGGTTGCAAAACCACGTATACCAGCAATTAAGAGCTGCTCGTTCAATGTTGGGGGGTAGGTTGCTAAGATAAATGATGGAAATCTGTCTTGATTAATATCAAAACAGATACAGAACCCGGCTTACAGGTCTGCTGTTTTTTTTATTCTTACACTTCTATTCACTACGTTGTTAAACATATCGTATTAAACATCAATTAAATATTAATTATTTGTTATTCTAAGAATTAAAAGTTTTCTTTGCAGCAAATTATTAATTCAAAATAAAAATTATGACAATTTCAAACGAAAAAGTAGTTACATTAGTTTATCAATTAAAAGTTGACAATAGCGAAGGTGATGTGGTTGAAACTGTAAAAGAAGATAAACCTTTTGTTTTTCTATATGGAGCAGGTTTAATGCTTCCAAAATTCGAAGAAAACCTAAGTGGATTAAAAGCAGGTGATGACTTCGAATTTACTTTAAAATGTGAAGACGCATACGGTAAGGCAACGGAAGAAGCAGTAATGGATTTACCAAAAAACATTTTCGAAGTTGAAGGTAAGATTGAAGACGGATTATTAAAAGAAGGTAATGTTATTCCAATGCAAAATAACGAAGGCCAGAAGTTTAATGGTGTTGTTGTAGAGGTAGCAGATGAGACTGTAAAAATGGATTTTAATCATCCATTAGCTGGTGATGATTTACATTTTACCGGACAAATTAAGGAAGTTCGTGATGCAACAAAAGAAGAACTAGAACACGGACACGTTCACTAGATCGATAGCATTAAAAAATACATAAAAGGGTAAAGAACTTTTCTTTACCCTTTTTTTAGTTCTTTGGATTAATTTTTTGAGTATTTTTACAACTGAACAATTCCTTGTTTGGAATGGTTTTTGGAAATAGAAACAAGTAATCTAAAAAACAAACGATATGAAACGAATATTTTTAATTGCACTATTAATTATACCATTCACCATGGTATCTAATGCACAAATAAAATTTGGTATTAAAGCCGGTATAACTTCAACTAGTATTAAAGCAGATGATGTTATAAATGTTGCCAATGATCCAAATGCAACAACTTATAATGAACTTAAAGTTAAAGGCCAAAATGCAAAGGTTGGATTTCAGGGAGGTCTTATGGCCCGAATAACGATAGTAAAACTTTATGTTCAGCCAGAGTTGCTTTTTACCTCTACAAGTGGCGAAGTAGAAGTATCGGAACTTTATAATGGAACAGTTGTAGATGGTACTCAAAAGATTAAAGAGCAAAAATTTAATCAAATCGATATTCCTATTATGGTGGGTTACAAAATTGGACCAGCAAGGATACAAGGTGGACCGATTGCTACCATTGTATTAAATAGTACATCGGCTTTAAAAGATTATAATAATTACGAAGAAGAATTTAATGGTGCTACCTGGGGATATCAGGTTGGATTAGGTCTTGATTTAGGCAAGAAAATAACCATTGATGCAAAGTATGAAGGTAATCTAAGTAAATTAGGCGATGGTATTAAAGTTGCGGGTGAAACCAGAAATTTTGATTCAAGAAATAGTCAATTTGTAGTTACATTAGGATATTTTTTCTAAAAATTTAGTATAAAAGTTTTCAACAACCACTGTTTTTCTAAAAGCAGTGGTTTTTTTATGCATTCCCGTTATTTCAATTCAAAAATGTTAATAAACTCATCATCAAAAATATAGCATTTATCAAAACTTGCAAGCAATTAATTTGTTGTTGAAGATATTTAATTAGATTTGCACCCGTTTTTCTTATTAAAATTTAAATAAGGTGCAGAATTTCAGAGATTTATTCTCTGAATACTGATTTTAGTGCGAACGAAAACATGATGTATGAAATTTATCAAAGTATTACGTATAACAGTATTACTCATTTTAATATTCTTTGCGAGAATTGCCATTAGTTTTTCGGACAAATCAACGGCAGAGAAAGTATTTCCCACAGAGGAAAGAATGCCAATATCGTTGCGTTTAACAAACAATTTATCGGCATACGAATCGATGCAAGGATTAGACCACCAGATTGAACAATTCATGAAGAAATGGAATATAGTTGGTGCTTCTGTTGCAGTAGTAAAAGATGAAAGGTTAATATACTCCAAAGGATTCGGATATGCGGATCAGGAACAAGAATTACATGTTGAACCCAAACATTTATTCCGTATTGCAAGTGTTTCTAAACTAATTACAGCAGTAAGTGTTATGAAACTGGTCGAAGAGGGTAAGGTAAGTTTGGAAGATACCGTATTTGGAGAGAATGGAATTTTGAATGATGAACGGTTTCTGAATATTAAAGATCAAAATGTATATGATATTACTGTTCGAAATCTGTTAAATCACACTGCTGGTTGGACCAATAAAAAAGGTGATCCAATGTTTCAGAACCTTAAAATTGCAGAGGAAATGAAAGCGGAATTGCCTCTAAATATTGAAGTTATTACCGAGTATGTCCTTAAAAACAGAACATTGGATTATAAACCGGGTAAAAAATCGGTTTACTCAAATTTTGGATATGCTTTACTAGGCTTAATCATCGAAGAGGTATCTCAAGAATCATATGAAACCTACGTGACTGATCATATTTTAAATCCTTTAGGTATTTATGATATGCATTTGGGCAAATCGCTTGTAAAAGACAGGTATGAGAATGAGGTTCATTATTATGGTTTAAAAGGTGAACGAGAGGTACTTTCGAGCTTAGGAACAGGAGAAAAGGTGCCAAAATACTACGGTGGAAATTCGATAGAAACACTAGGAGCTGCAGGAGGTTGGGTAGCATCACCAACTGAGTTAATGAAACTGGTTGTTGCAATAGATAATTTTGAAATGAGAGAAGATATTTTGTCATCTGAATCTCTTCAGGAGATGACAAAATCCAGTAAATGGATAAGACCTTTTGGCTGGACAGGAACCGATAAAAATGGATTTTGGTGGCGAACAGGAACCCTCTCGGGAACATCTGTACTCCTAAAAAGAGAGCAAACGGGGTTAAGTTGGATTTTTATTATGAATACCACGCCTAAGTACGGTGCGCGATTCCCGGTACAAATAAATAAAACCATGATAAGGGGGTTAGCTACTATTGATAATTGGCCAACGTACGATTTGTTCGATTATTACGAACCAAAGTCTCTGCATCATAACTATTTAGCCAATAAAAACTAAACGGTCAAATCCAGGAATCATCCTGGATTTTTAATATCTTTTTAAAATATTATACCATTAATTCTGTTTTATAATTATTATATTTGTTTCTGCTAAGATTGCAACAAAGCGAAGATATCGACGTATTAGTAAACACAGGAGCATAAGTAGATTAAAACATGAGCGTTAATTCGGGTAATTTAAATACAAATCATCAAATAAAAGAACGTATTAGTATATTAAAAGATGTTGTAATTTTTTCAGAATCAGATGAGAAAATATTAAAACAACTTGCAGAATCCCTGACTTATATTGTTGTGCCAAAGAACATGGCTGTTTTTCATAAAGGAGATCAGCTCAATGCAATGTATATTATTATAGATGGCAGTGTGAAAGTTCACGATGGTGATCATATTTTTACAAAATTTGGTAAAAAAGATTTTTTTGGAGAATATTCACTCATCGACTCATCGGTTCGTTCTGCAACTGTTACAGCTATTGAAGATACCCAATTATTGCGTTTAGATCAAAAAGAGTTTAACAGAATTATTGAAAAGAATATTGAAGTTTCAAAGGCTGTGCTAAAAGCACTAATTAAGCGCCTTAGAAATAATAACATATTAGAGGAAAGATTAACACAAAACAGCATAAAAATTGAAAAACAACGTGATAAACTTGATCGGCAGAAAAGAGAATTAGAGGAATTGAATGCAACCAAAGATAAATTTTTTACAATTATAGCACATGATTTAAAAAACCCTTTTAATACTGTAATCGGTTTAGCAGAGCTACTTGTAGAACGATTCGACACATACGATGGTAAAAAAATTAAGGAATTCATAACACAAATTCATAAGTTTTCAACTAATGCATATAATCTGCTGGAAGATCTATTGCAGTGGGCAAAATCCCAAACGGGCAGAATGGAGATTAGTCCTGAGAAAATAGATATCTATGAACTTGCCATTGAGAACAAAGCGATGTTTGAAGAAAAGGCAGCAAAGAAAGGGGTAGAGATTCAATTAGATATTCCATTTAGAACTTATGCATGGATTGATCGAAATATGATTTCAACGGTTATACGTAATCTCTTATCCAATGCAGTTAAATTTACAAATAGCGGAGATAAAATTACGTTTAATGCTCAGCAAATTGACAGTGCGATTAAAATTATGATAACAGATACTGGTATTGGAATACCAACAAAAAATCAGGAAAAGATTTTTAGAATCGATTCGAATTTATCTACCCAAGGTACTGCCGATGAAGCAGGAACAGGGTTGGGACTTATTATATCTAAAGAATTTGTTGAGAAAAATGGTGGCACAATTCATGTTGAAAGTATAGAAGGTGAAGGAAGTAAGTTTGTTTTTACAGTCCCAACTTATAAAGAGTAATACGAAAATGGCAAGGAAGATTATCAAAAATATTTTTGTTTTATCCATTCTATTAAATGGATTATTTATATCAAAATCACTATATTCTCAGAATTACCTGGAAGTTAAGGGAAGAGTTACTTTTAAAAACGAAAGCAGCGGTACTGATGAGAAATTAGACTTATACGAAGGAAAAAATTTCGTTAAATCAATTCCTGTAGAAAGAAATGGTAAGTTTAATATTGATTTGGAAATAAATAAGGATTATATCTTTGAGTTTTCTGCAGATGGTCATGTAACCAAGAAAATTAGTATTAACACGGAAGTGCCCGAAAAGTATGCTGACAGATCATTTACTCCAATCTATTTTGCGGTTGAACTATTTCGACAGTATGAGGGAGTGAATACATTGGTATTTACACAACCTGTTGGGATTATCAAATTTTATGAAGGAATTGGAGATTTTGATTATGATGTGGATTATTCTTCGGAAATTAGAAGTAAAATAGATAAAGCTGAAGAAGCTTTGGAGCAAGCACGAAGAGATGAACTGGAAGAAAAAAGACAGGAAGAAATAGCAAAAAAACAACAGGAGCTTGCAGCGCAACAAGCAGCCGAAGAAGCTGAACGATTAAGAAAAATTGAAGAAGCAAAAGCTGCTGCCGAAGCAAGAAGAAAGGCCGAAGAACAAAGAAAAATACAAGAAGAGCAAGAGAAGGAAAGAATACGACAACAACAGGCCGAAGAAGCCGAACGTCGGCGAAAAGAAGAAGCAGCCAGATTAGAAGCCGAGCGCTTAGAGCGAGAAAGAATAGCAGAACAGCAACGAAAAGCTGCAGAAGAGGCAGCCCGGTTAAAAGCTGAAGAAGAAGCACGACAAAAAGCCGCCCTGGAAGCAAAATTAAAAGCCGAGGAAGAAGCCAGAAAAAAAGCAGCCGAAGAAGCAGCTCGTTTAGAAGCCGAACGAAAAGCAAAATTGTTAGCACAGCAAGAAGCAGAAGCTGAACAAAGAAGAAAAGAAGAGGAGGCAAAGAAAGAGGCGGAACGTTTAGAAAAGGAACGAATTGCCGAGCAACAGCGTAAAGAAGCTGAAGAAAGAGCGAAACGTTCAGCTGAAGAAGCAGCCAGGTTAAGAGCAGCAGAAGAAGCTAGACAAAAAGCCGAAGCTGATTCTCTCAGAAAGGTTGCTGAAGAGAAGGCCCGATTAGAAGCAGAACAACGCGAAAAGGAACTTGCCAAAATTGAAGCCGAAGCAGAACAAAGACGTAAGGAAGAAGCTGCACAAAAAGCGTTGGAAGAAGAAAAACGACTAGCTAAACTTGCCGAAGAGAAACGATTGGCCGAACAAAGGAAAAAAGAGGAAGAAGCCGCTAAGGCTCAAGCAGAACTGGAAAAACAAGAACAATTAAAGAAAGATATTGAAGCCAGAAAAGCCAAAGCATTAGCAGAAAAGCTTCGAAAGCAGAACGAAGTATATAATAAAGCTCAGCAAGCCGCTGAAGAGTTTCAGAATGTCAAAAAAGATTATCCGAAAGGAAAAACGGTTGAAGAGTTTGATAAGTTTGATATGCATATTACCCGAACCATTGTAATTGATGATGAAGTGGTAAGAATCTATCTTAAGGTAGAACACGATTGGGGAGCTACATACTTCTTTAGAAATAATCAAGCCATATCACAAGAATTATATACTGTTGAATTACAGGATGTTTAGAAAGATCATATTATGAAAGATTATAAAAAATACTATATTATATCTGCCGAACCGGAAGAGGTTTATACCGCACTTACCAATCCATTTACAATTGAGCTGTGGTCGGGTTATAAAGCAGCAATGAGTACTGAACCAGGTACCGAATTTTCGCTATGGGAAGGAGATATTTCCGGTAAGAACATTACATTTGAACCAAACAAAAAAATAGTGCAGGAATGGTATTTTGGTGATCAAAATGAGCAGTCAATAGTTACTATTAAGCTATTTGAAAACAAAAAAGGAACACAGGTAGAGCTAAACCAAACAAACATTCCGGATGATGATTTTGAAAACATCACAGAAGGCTGGGATGAATATTATTTCGGAGCCATTAAAGATTTCTTCGAAGTAGAATAATCGTTTTGCAGGTGTAAACACCTGTATATTCTCATAATATTTTCGTATATTCGAATCTCAGTATATAAGCCTTTTATGAGATCCATTATTTTTATACTAAGCATCTTTATTACGCTTCATACTTTTGCACAGGAAGATTCTTTGCTTCTGAAGATTAATTCTCTGGAACAAGCATTAAATCAAACTAAACAAGATCAGGCCAAAATACCACTCTTAAAGGATATTATTGAAACAAGCTATCCTGAAAATCTCGATAAAGTTTATAAAAAGTCAAATGATTTATTGAACATAGCAGAATCTTTAAATAATACTGATGCCGAGGCTTTTGCCCTTTTTTATATAGGTCAGTACTATTTTGAAAAAGGAAATTTTGAACAGGCACAGGTGTTTTATAATGATGCAGTTGAAAAATATATTGCAATAGAAGACAATATTCAGCTTCAAAAAATTTACCATAACCTTGGATTAGCTAATCAATACCTGAACCACTATGATGAAGCGCTAACGGCATATCAGAATATGATTGAAATAGCTGAATCTATTGGTGATAAGAAACAAAAAGCAATAGGTTATCAGGATATTGGAACTTTATACAACGATCTGCAGAAGTATTCATTAGCAGAACATTATTACGAGAAAGCTCTGGTAATATATCAGGAACTTAATATAAAAGAGAGGATCGCTGCAATATATCAGAATATTGGTGTATTAAACTATAACTGGGGCAACCTTAATCAATGTTTGAATTATTACAAAAAATCACTAGCTATTTATGAAAAAATAGCTGATAAGCAAAATATAGCAATCTCTTTAAGTAACATTGGCCTGGTTTACGAAGAAACCAAAGACTTCAATATGGCTTTAAATTATTACTTAAAGGCATTAATAATTTTCGAAGAAATAAACTTCAAACCAACATTGGTTTATATCTTTTATAATTTGGGATCACTCTACAGAAACTTAGGCGAGTATGATAAATCCATTGAGTATTTTACAAAAGGATTGAATTTATCTGTTGAGATTTCAATGAAAGATTATATCTCATATAATTACGAAGCACTATCGGCACTTTATGAACAGCTGGGTGATTATAAAAAATCATTAAACTATTATAAAGAATATAGTTTAATTAAAGATTCGCTGTTTAATGAAGAGAAACACCGGCAAATAGAAGAACTCGAAGCTCAGTTTCAAAACGCTCAACATCAGAAAGAAATTGAATATCTTAAGCTAGAACAGGAACTTCAGGAAGCTAAATTGCGAAAAAAAGAAAATCAGAATTTAGTGCTTATCTTAAGTTCATTATTGACACTGGTTATAGCCTTTATTCTATTCCTTTTTGTGCGAAAACAAAGGGCACTAAACGATAAGCTGCATATTGAAATAGAAGAGAGAAAGAGCTCAGAAGAAGAACTCAGAAAAATGAAACAGGAGCTCGAAACACGAGTAAAGCAGCGTACTAAAGATATTGAAGAAACCAATAGAAAATTAGTTAAAGAGGTAGAAGAGCATGAAAAGACCATGAAGGATCTTGAAATTGCTAAAAATAAGGCAGAAGAGGCTGATAAATTAAAGTCTAACTTCTTGGCTAATGTTTCTCATGAGTTAAGAACTCCAATGAATGCTATATCAGGATTTTCGCAAATGCTGGGTTACGATAATCTGAGTGTTACCAAACGAAAGGAGTATGTTCAATTGGTACAGGAAAATTGTTCCAGCTTAACCAATCTTATTGATGATATTGTTGATTTTGCTGCAATTGAATCGGGACAAATTAATATTGAAATAAAGCAGTTTAATCCACATCCGACCTTAGAGTATTTATATGATCATTTTACAAAGGAAATCATAAAGAGAAATAAAGAAAATGTAGTTCTATCATATGCCAATGAAAATTCAGAGAATGATATTCTTCTGGAAACTGATCCGTCGCGACTTAAACAAATACTGGCAATACTTATTGATAATGCGCTCAAATTCACCGAGAAAGGGCATGTTGAGTTTGGCTTTGTGCATCCCAACGATAAGGAAATACAGTTTTTTGTACGCGATACAGGAATTGGAATTGACGAAAAGCATCATAAGTTAATCTTCGAACGTTTCAGGCAGGTTGATGAATCTACCACAAAGAAGTACGGAGGTTCCGGAATTGGACTTTCTGTTGCAAAAAGTTTGGTTGAACTATTAAAAGGTAAGATATTTATAGAATCTACACCAAAAAGAGGTGCTACATTTTATGTGAATTTACCATTTAATAAGAAACAGGTAGCTATTTCTAAAAAGACTACTCCAGATCAGTTTGATTGGAAAGATAAGACCATTCTTATAGCTGAAGATAAGAAGATTAATTTTGAGATTTTCCAGGAAACTCTGAGTATAACTAATGTAAACTTACTTTGGGCCAGGAACGGACAGGAAGCAATTGATTTGGTAAAAGAGAACCATAAAATCGACTTAGTATTATTAGATATCCAAATGCCGGTAATGGATGGTTATGAATGTGCCCGAAGATTAAAGTCTATGACAAGCGAAATACCAATAATAGCCCAAACAGCCTACGCACTGCCACAGGATAGTTTCAAGTGTTTTGATGCCGGTTGCGATGATTATATTGCGAAACCGATATCTTTAGACCATTTCCTTAAGAAACTTAACAAATACTTATCGAAAAATTAGAGCTGATTGATCGTTTTTCGTAGTTTAACTAATTTAGTAAGTAATTCCTCTAAATATTTTAAATTAAGCATATTAGCACCATCAGATTTTGCATTTGCCGGGTCAGGATGTGTTTCAATAAAAATTCCATCAACGCCCACTGCAATTCCGGCACGAGCTACTGTTTCAATTAATTCTGGCTTTCCTCCGGTAACACCTGTCGATTGATTAGGTTGTTGCAAACTATGCGTAATATCAAGAATTACAGGGTATCCAAATTGCTGCATTTCAGGTATGGCGCGGTAATCAATAATTAAATCCTGGTAACCAAACATAGTTCCTCTGTCAGTAATCATAACATTATTATTACCAGAATCTTTCACTTTATTAACTGCAAATTTCATTGAAGCCGGAGACAGGAATTGTCCTTTCTTAATGTTAACTACCTTTCCGGTTTTTGCTGCTGCTACAAGTAATTCAGTTTGTCGGCACAAGAAAGCCGGAATTTGCAAAACATCAACATAAGCGGCAGCAATAGTTGCTTCAATTTCAGAATGTATATCGGTAACAATTGGAATTTTTAATTCTTCACGTACTTTGCCAAGTATTTTTAAGGCTTTAATATCGCCAATTCCGGTGAATGAATCTATTCTTGATCGATTAGCTTTTTTATACGATGCTTTAAAAATAAACGGAATTTCAAGCTTGTCAGTTATTTTAATAATGCGTTCGGCAATTTCAAAAACACTTTTTTCACTTTCAACAACACAAGGTCCTGCCAATAAAAAGAAATTGTTTTTATCTGTATTTTTGATATCTGGTATTTGATCTATCATGATTGTATGCTTTAATTATCAATAAAATGTAAATTTAGTAATTATATTTTCCTTTCCACTGAATTTGTAATCGCTTTAATATTTCTGATTCTTTTGAATTATCCTGTGGAGCATAAATAATGTTGTCTTTTAGATTTTCTGGCATAAAATTATCCTGCACAAAATTATTTTTATAGCTGTGTGCATATTTGTAATCTTTTCCGTATCCAATATCTTTCATAAGTTTAGTAGGAGCATTTCGTATATGCAAAGGTACAGGCAAATCTCCGGTTTTGCGAACAAGGCTTTGTGCATCGTTTATGGCCTGGTATGCCGAATTGCTTTTAGGCGATGTTGCGAGGTAAATAGTTGCTTCAGATAAAATAATACGTGATTCGGGCCAACCGATCTTATTCACTGCATCGAAACAATTATTAGCCAGTAGCAAGGCATTGGGATTAGCTAAACCAATATCTTCGGCTGCCAGGATTAATAAGCGTCGTGCAATGAACTTAGGATCTTCGCCTCCTTCAATCATCCGGGCCAGCCAATAAACAGCAGCATTCGGGTCGCTTCCTCGTACTGATTTAATAAATGCCGAAATAATATCGTAATGTTGTTCACCATTTTTATCGTAGGTAGCAATATTTTGTTGCAATATTTCGGTTACAACATCATTCGTAATTGTAATTGTATTGCTATTTTTTGCATTTTCAGTATTGATTACCAGTTCGAGAATATTATACAACTTACGTGCATCACCACCTGAAAATCGCAATAAAGCTTCATACTCTTCGATTTTAATATCCAGTTCTTTAAGATATTTATCCTTACTAATGGCATTATCCAGGATTTGTATTAAATCATCTTTTTCAAGTGGTTTAAGGATGTAAACCTGCGCCCGGGAAAGGAGTGGAGATATAACTTCGAACGAAGGGTTTTCGGTTGTAGCTCCAATTAAAATAAATATTCCCTGCTCAACAGCTGCTAGCAATGAATCCTGCTGTGATTTATTAAAGCGATGAATTTCATCGATAAATAATATGGGGTTCGGAGCATCGAAAAACTGCTGTTTTTTAGCTTTTTCAATGGTTTCTCTAACATCTTTAACTCCCGAATGAACAGCACTTAACGTGAAAAAGGGTCTGTTTTGCTGGTTCGCAATAATTTTAGCTAATGTGGTTTTTCCAACACCGGGTGGACCCCAAAGAATGAACGAAGGAATGTTTCCCGACTCAATAGCTTTTCTTAAAATGGCATTTTCGCCAACCAGATGTTTTTGTCCAATATATTCGTTTAGATTGGTTGGACGCATTCGATCTGCTAAAGGTTGATTAATAGCCATTTATTAATTATTTTCTGAATTGATATTCCTAATATGGTTAAGTGAACAAATTTACGATAATAGAGTTGAATTTTAGTATAATGGGATATATTTTCATCAATTTAAAACAATTTAATTGAAACCTTTTTTGTATTTTTTACATCATATATTTGTAATATGCGATATCTGTAAAATAATAATCATAAATTATACATTCTATGAGACAAAAGAATCTATTTATTCGACTTTTTACACTGGCATTTATGATTTCAATTGCCAGTTCAACGTATGCTCAATTTGGTCAGTTAGGCCAAATCATGTCAACAGGACAGGAAGATGCCGAGAAAATCCTAACGGCCTATTTAGGGCCATATGCAAATGGCGTTGGAGCAGGTCTAAGTACAGGTTGGTATAATACTGCTAAACCACATAAACTTGGTGGTTTTGATGTTACGGTATCGTTTAATTTAGCAATAATTCCAACAGCTGATCAAAGTTATGATGCAAATACGTTAGAATTAGGTGCTGGAGATAACGATGTAACTGTTGGTATTGATGGTGTCGAATCGCCCACAGCTGCAGGTAAGAAAGATCCTGGGCAGGAAGTAACGTATTATCAGAATATTCCGTTATTAGGTGATGTTCCAATGACTCAGTTTAATTTACCCAAAGGAACAGGATTTGCCTATACGCCGGTTCCAATGATACAGGCAGGAGTTGGTCTTGTAAAAGAAACGGAATTGAATTTCCGGTATTCACCTGATATAGAGTGGGGAAATGGAAGCAAAATTGGTTTGTGGGGAGTTGGTTTAAAACACGGAATTAAACAATGGATTCCTGCCCTTAAAAAGTTGCCTGTTTTCGATTTAACCTTGCAAGGAGGATACACAAAACTTTCATCAACAACGGAACTAAATTTTCAACCATCATTTTACGAATCTTTATCATATGTGACTGTTATTGAAAGCTTTGACCCTAACTACTGGTCGAATCAGGAGATGCAGCTGGATGTAAGTAATTTTACAGCAAACCTTTTAGTTTCCGGTGATTTTAAAATAATTTGTATATATGGTGGTGTAGGAATAAGCAGTTCTAAAGCAAACTTAAAACTGTTAGGTAACTATCCAATACCATACGTAGAGAATAATAATATAATTGTATCGGATCAAAATACCGCTGAGCATAGAGATCCTATAGATATTGAAATAGAAAGTAGTGATGGAAGTGTTACTAAACCCCGATTGAATGCTGGTTTCAGATTAAAATTTGCTGTAGTAACATTAAACTTTGATTACACTTATGCAGATTATTCGGTTGCCAGTGCCGGACTGGGTATTAGTTTTAGATAAAATAGAATTATTATAAAAAATAAAGCCCGTACTATTCAGACGTACGGGCTTTTTTATAGGCTTAATAGTTGGTTTTCTACTTTTTGCCTTTGGTATAATCTGTAATATCTGTAGCTATCTTTAATACTTTAATTGGGTTTCCATCTTCATCAACAATTGGAGTATAGGTAGCAACAAAAACATATTTTTTATCGCCAAACTCTACATGATCGGTCTCTTTTTTCGAAATACCCTTTCGTAAATCTTTCCAAAACTGTTCTATCTCTTTTTCTTGCGCTTTGGTTAGTTTCATATTATCCGTGTGGTGTGTTCCAACCAGCTGATCTCTTGTTGTTCCTACCAACTGTAAATAGTTATTGTTTACAGAAATAATATATCCATCCAGATCATATTCAATAACCAGGTTGGCAGAATTCAGCGCATCTAACAAACCTTGCATTTCGGCACTTCTTCGTGCTGCTTCTTCCTGAGTGGCTTGCAACTCTTCCATGTTTTGGCGCATCTCTTCTTCCTGTGCTGCCATTTCTTCACTTTGCTGTTGCGATTGCTCTAATAATTGACTTGTACGAATATTAATTTTCGTAGTTGATATGGTTGAAGCAATGCTTTCACCAACTTCTTCCACGAATTTTATCACATGATCTTCAAACTTGTTAAATCCGGCAAGTTCAACAACACCAAATATTTCATCATTCACTTTTAACGGAACAATTAATAAAGCACTTGGGACTGATTGACCTAATCCGGATGTAATGTTTATATACTCTTCTGGTAACTCAGTCATGTAAATGGTCTTTTGTTCCTGAACGCAACGTCCAATTAAACCAACACCAACTTCAATTCGCTTTTCCATGTATTTCCTTCTCTCATAAGCATAGAAAGAGAGTAGTTCAATAAACACATCGTTTTTATCGTCATCATTAATCATGAAAATACCGCCCTGGTTGGCATCAATATATTTTACCAGGTTGGCAATAATATGATAGGAGAACTCTTTCATATCATCTGTATTTTGGCGAAGTATTTCTCCAAACTTCGCCAATCCTTGTGTTGCCCAGTTCTGCTTCTGATCTTCAAGTTTTCTTTCCTTCTCTTGTTCCTGAGCAATTTTAAGGCTCTTACGCATTTCTAAGAGTGCATTACCCAATACATCTTTATCGCTGAGTAAATTAAATTCTTTCTCAAGATTTCCTTTGCCAATTTCGCGTGCAAATTCTGCTGTTTTATTTAATCCATCAATGAGTGTATTTACAGAATTGGCCATTTCACCAATTTCATCTTTGCTTTTTATCTCAATCTTTTTGTTTACATCAATATCCCCATCGGCTAAATCTTTTAAGATGGTAGTTGTTTTCTTTATCGGTCGAGAAATACTGTGAGCAATTAGCCAGATAATAAAAGCAATTAAAAACAGACCTACTACACCTACGATAATTGATCTTGTAAGTGTTGCTTTTTCTTCTGCCATAATAACATCAACAGGAACGGCAAAACCAAAAGACCATGGTGTAGGAGAGTTCCCAATGTATACCGGTGCATATGATGTCCAGTATTGACGACCGTCGGCACCTTTTCGTGCATTAGAAAACTCCTCGCCATTTTGAATCATTTCCAAAACATTTGAATTTTCACCTGATAAATCCTGAATATATTGCCCTACCAATGCTTCATTATCGTGTGCAACAAATTGTCCGTTGTAGGCTATTAAAAATGCATAACTACCTTCAATAGGGTGAATATCTTTAATAAGATCCTGAAAGCGTTGTAATTCTAAATCTAAACCTGCAATACCCACAGAAACACCATCTATCATAATTGGCATGGCAACACTTGTCATTAAAATTTCCTCTTCGCCTGTGTTATAGGTAAAATAGTAAGGA
Organism: Bacteroidota bacterium; assembly: GCA_020444275.1. GTDB lineage: Bacteria > Bacteroidota > Bacteroidia > Bacteroidales > UBA12077 > UBA12077. The sequence goes on from JAHLLG010000002.1 coordinate 779,552, forward strand.
TCCATTACATACTCAACTTGCTTTTCAAGAATATCGTAATAAGCTCCTTTTGTAAAACCAGCCACTGTATCTAGAATTTCTTCCTTATACTTAATTGCTCCATCAGATCTGTAATATGTTAGTCGTAAACGTCCAAAAGGTTTTTCCCAGTCGGGCCATATAGCACTTAACTCCCAATTATACCAGGTTGATAGAAAGTTAGGATTTTCCTCAATTAAATGCTCAATCATCTCATTTAAAACAGTTTTCATCTGATCGGGAGGTAAATTCTTATAGATTTTTGAAACATGTGCAAGTGCTCTGGTCATGTTCATATCAACACTTAAGTCGGCTTTGGTATAATTGGCATATTCTCTTGCGTATGTCGTTGTCAGCTCCTTTGCATTATCAAAAGCAATACTGTTTAATTTTAAACTTACATAACCCAAAGCTAAAGCATAAATAACTGATGATGTGGCCAGAATATAAACCAGCATCTTTGTTTTTAAATTCATCTTAACTTTCATCTGTTAAAATATTTTGAAATTTGATTTAAACTGTTTAAAGATAAGAGCTAGCCCTTATTTAAGCTCACAATGTATGAAAAAAAAATCATTTATTAAAACTTTTCAAATACATTAAGACATGCATATTCTTAACAAAACAGAATTCATTCGTAAATACAAAGAGGCATGCAATATTTTATTTTGATATTCAGCCTATTGTTAAAAAAATTGGATAAATAATGTAAGAATTGTTATTTTTGTTTTCTTTAAAATTATTCATAAAAATTTAAACCTATGAAATTATTAGAAGGAAAAACTGCTGTAGTAACTGGTGCTGCTCGAGGTATTGGTAAAGCGATTGCTTTAAAACTGGCAGAACATGGTGCTCATATTGCATTTACCGATTTAGAATATAATGATGTTGCTAAGGAAGTTGAAAAGCAGCTAAGTGATTTAGGTGTTAAGGCAAAAGGATATGCTTCAGATGCCAGCAAGTTTGAAGAAACTCAGAATCTGGTTGATGAAATTCAAAAAGAATTTGGAAGTATTGACATATTAGTAAATAATGCTGGTATTACAATGGATACGTTAATGATGCGTATGACAGAGCAACAATGGGATGCGGTAATTGCTGTTAACTTAAAGTCTGTATTTAACTTTACAAAAGCAGCGCAAAAATATATGCTTAAACAAAAGTCAGGTTCAATTATTAATATGAGCTCTGTGGTTGGTGTTAGTGGGAATGCGGGTCAGGCAAACTATTCTGCATCGAAGGCTGGTATTATTGGTTTTACCAAATCTGTTGCAAAAGAAGTTGGATCAAGAAATATTCGTTGTAATGCGATTGCTCCGGGTTTTATTATTACCGAAATGACTGCTAAATTGCCAGATGATGTAAGAAAAGCCTGGGAACAACAAATTCCATTGCGCAGAGGAGGAACTCCTGAAGATGTGGCAAATACGACATTGTTCTTAGCTTCTGATTTATCAACATATGTGAGTGGGCAGGTCATTAATGTTTGTGGAGCAATGAATACTTAATTCAAACTATGAAATAAAATACATAAAGCACTTATGAACAATATAAGTGCTTTTTTTATTATATATCTGGTATTATTTTTGATGTAACAATAAATTAAATTATTTCGTGTTAACATTAGTAAATATTTTTTAACGAATGAAGAATCGAGTACTACTTATAATCACCTTGTTTGCTTCTCTTTTTATTTATAGCTGTAATCCCTTAAGCTATATAAAAGTAGAGACCATTGTACCTGCAGAAATTGATTTCCCGGGTAATTATAATACTACTGTGTTTGTAAATGTGGCAAATGACCTTAATAATGATGGGGAAATTGATACCCTGTTATATAATATTATTACACAGGAAATGAGCTTTGGCTTTATGGATGCCATTCGTTTTTCGGCAGGAATTGACACATCGAAATTTCTGTATGTGAAAGGATTTCCACAAAAAGAAAAACTCTATGATCAGGATACTGTTTCGTGGGACTATTTAAAGAATCTATCGGGAAATCGTAATGCAGATATTTTTGTCGTGCTCGATTCAATGAAATTATCTATGAGCAGTGATATAGGTACAGATTATTATGCTGTTCCTTCCGAATACTATGGATACCGGGAGCTTGCAATAAATACATACTGGAGCGTTTTCGATTTGTTAACAAAAAAGCGATTAGATAAGTATCATTATGGTGATACGCTTTATTGGGAGGTCCAGTCATATTCAAAAGTTGAGCTTAATAGAAAAATGCCAAGTGTGGAAAAAACGATTCGCGAAGCTTCTTATTTTGCAGCTAAAGATTATGCAAACAGAATATTTCCGAGTTGGCGAACCGAAAACAGGATTTATTACCATTTAGGAAATAAAGATTTTGAAAAAGCAGCCGAATATGTAAAAGACTATGAATGGGAGAAGGCCATTAAAATATGGGAAGAATATGTTGGTGATATCGATAAGGAAATTGCCAGTCGTGCATGCTTTAATTTGGCATTTGCAAACGAAATGTTAGGAAAAATGGATCTGGCAATTGCCTGGGCCAAACAATCCAAATCCATTAAAGATAAAACACGTACTCGGTATTATATAGCTCACCTGGAAAGCAGAAAGCAGGAAATGCAGAAACTCAGAAAACAGGTTTATTAAAGCGTTTCATATCCATTTTAATTGATAGCTTTTTATTACATTTGACTGCTCAAAAATAAAAAGCTCATAATTATGGTTCAAATCATAAGCTATTTGATATTTGGGATACTAATCTTCGATTATCTCCTAAATCAATTTCTAGACTATTTAAATGCAACAAAACGTAGCTCTGAACTACCTGATGAACTCAAAGGTATTTATGACAGCGAAAAGTATAAAAAGTCGCAGGAATATGATAAAACCAATCATAATTTTTCTATAGTTACCAGCACTTTTAATCTTGTACTAATATTGGTTTTTCTTTATTTGTCGGGATTTGCTTATGTGGATGATATAGCTCGTTCAATTGCAGAAAATACGATCTTCATTGCGTTAATATTTTTTGGTATCATTATGTTTGCCTCTGATATATTGCATATTCCTTTTGATATATACGACACATTTGTAATTGAAGAGAAATTTGAATTTAACAAAACAACTCCTAAAATATTTATTTTAGATAAAATTAAAGGATGGATTTTATCTGCAATCATTGGAGGTGGGCTGCTTGCTCTTATTGTTTGGTTTTATAAGGTTGTAGGTGACTCTTTTTGGATTTACGCATGGATTGCTATAAGTCTGTTTATGATTTTTATGACCATGTTTTATACATCGCTCATTCTTCCATTATTTAACAAGCTAACACCTTTAGAGGAAGGAGAACTAAAAAACGAAATCACCTCATTTGCATTGAAAGTTGGTTTTCAGCTCGAAGATGTGTTTGTTATGGATGGTTCCAAACGAAGTTCGAAAGCCAACGCTTTTTTTAGTGGTTTGGGCAAAAAGAAAAAAATCGTACTCTTCGATACGTTAATCGAGAAATTAACCAAAGAAGAGATAACAGCCGTTTTAGCACATGAAATCGGACATTATAAGAAAAAACATACGCTAATATCATTAAAGACATCGATCATTCAAACCGGGTTTACCCTTTATATTTTATCACTTTTTGTTGGTAATCCGGCATTATCAAAAGCTCTGGGTTCGGATATTCCAAGTTTTCACCTGGGACTAATAACCTTTGGTATTTTATATAGTCCTATTTCAACCATTATCGGATTATTTATGAATGTGATATCGCGAAAAAACGAATATGTAGCCGATCAATATGCGGCGGAGCATTATAAAGGAGAGCATTTGCAGAATGCGTTAAAAAGGCTTTCGGTTAATAACTTATCAAATCTTACCCCACATCCGGTATACGTGTTCTTTAATTATTCGCATCCGCCATTGTTGCAGCGATTAAAGTTCATAGACAAATTCAGAAAACAATGAAAGCAGAGATCATAACCATAGGTGATGAAATTTTGATTGGACAAACCATTGATACCAATTCGGCATGGATAGCCAATCAGCTAAATCTTATTGGAATTGATATAACAAAAATTACCTCTATTTCTGACAAGAAAGAAGAAATAATTAAAGCTTTAAATAACGCTAAACAAATTGTTGATTTAGTTTTGATTACAGGAGGATTAGGTCCAACTGATGATGATATTACCAAGAAAACATTAGCTGAATATTTTAACACGAAACTTGTACAAAACACTGAGGTATTGCATCATATTGAACAGTTTGTTATCAAACGAAAAGCATTAATGAACGAGCGCAATATCCGGCAAGCTGATGTTCCGGAAAACTGCACCATAATCCATAACGAAATTGGTACAGCTCCGGGAATGTGGTTTAATCAACATGGAAAAACAATAATTTCAATGCCAGGTGTGCCTTTCGAGATGAAACGAATGATGGAGAATTCAATTATCCCTGAGTTGGAAAAGAAGCGGGATTCGGTACATATAATTCATAAGGTAATATTAACACAGGGGTGGCCAGAGTCCAAATTGGCCGAATATTTGGAAGAGTGGGAAGGTCAGCTGCCAAAAGTCATTTCATTAGCCTATTTGCCTTCACCCGGAATTATTAAGCTGCGTTTAACTGCAAAAGGAGAAAACAAAGCACAATTAGAAGAGTTGATTGACCAGGAAACGAAAAAGTTGGAGAAGATCATACCACAATTAATCTGTGGATACGATGCCGAAAAACTGGAAGAAATTATAGGAAACCTACTCAAAGAAAGAAAAGAGAACTTAAGTACAGCCGAGAGCTGCACGGGTGGTAATATAGCGCATTTAATCACATCTGTACCGGGTAGTTCTGATTACTTTTTAGGTGGTACAGTGGCATACGATAATTCTATAAAACAAAATATTTTACGCGTAACTAAAAGTAATATAGATAATTACGGTGCTGTAAGTAAACATGTTGTTGAAGAAATGGCAGTAGGAGTAAGGGAACTTTTTAAAACTGATTATGCCGTGGCAACATCAGGTATTGCAGGACCAACAGGAGGTACCGAAGATAAACCCGTTGGATTAACTTGGATTGCGGTGTGTAGTGCTTCACAAGTAATAAGCAGGAAATTTGTATTTGGCGATCACAGAGGTAGAAATATTCAAAGAGCCTCTGTTACAGCACTCAACATGTTAAGAAAACTGATACTGGATCAGGAAATGTAATTTTTTGAAAAATTTTTTGTAATATATTTGATTAATTAAATAAAAATCACGTATTTTGCGTTCTGTTTGAGAAAATGAGATATAAAAAATCGAAATAAAATGTCACGAATCTGTCAAATAACTGGAAAGAAAGTAATGGTTGGAAACAATGTTTCCCACTCAAAGAGGAGAACTAAAAGAAGATTCTACCCAAACTTAATGAAAAGAAAATTTTATTTTGAAGAAGAAGATCGTTGGGTAACTCTTAAAGTTTCAGCTTCTGGAATGAGAATAATTAATAAAAAAGGCTTAAAAAATGCCTTAGAAGAAGCTAAAGAAAAAGGTTTTATTGTTAACTATTAAAACAAAGGGGGCTAGGAAATGGCATCAAAAAAAGGTAATAGAGTTCAGGTAATTTTAGAGTGCACTGAGCATAAAAATTCAGGTCAGCCTGGAACTTCAAGATATATTACAACAAAAAACAAAAAGAATACTACTGAAAGATTAGAGTTGAAAAAATACAATCCTATTCTTAAAAAAGTAACAGTTCATAAAGAAATAAAATAATTAGATTATGGCTAAGAAAGCAGTTGCAAGTTTACAAACCGGTGCTGGAAGAAATTTTACCAAATGTATTAAAATGGTGAAATCCGAAAAAGGAGGATTCCAGTATGTAGAAGAGATGGTACATAACGATAAGCTTAAAGATTTTTTTGCTAAGAAGTAATTCATATATCACATCATAATAAAAAAAGCTTTCTTCAACGGAAAGCTTTTTTTATAGGTGGATTTCATGAATTTGTATTAACTTTAGCGACTCATAACCATAATTATATAATCATATCGTATGGGAACGTTTGGAATTTTTTCGAAAGAGAAAAAGGAAAACCTGGATAAAGGCTTAGAAAAGACTAAGGAGAGTGTATTTAAAAAACTTTCCCGGGCTGTTGTCGGAAAATCAAAGGTTGATGATGAAGTACTGGATAACCTGGAAGAGGTTCTCATATCATCAGACGTGGGAGTAGATACTACGATAAAGATTATTCAACGTATTGAGGAGAGAGTTTCCAGCGATAAATACATGGGTACAGAGGAGCTACACGCGATCTTAAAAGAAGAAATTGCAAAATTATTGGAAGAAAATAACTCCCAGGATTTTGATTTATCATTCAATACAACCGATGGACCTTATGTTATTATGGTGGTGGGCGTTAATGGAGTAGGAAAGACTACAACAATTGGTAAACTAGCATATCAGTTTAAGAATTTAGGTAAAAAGGTTTATCTGGGTGCAGCAGATACTTTTCGCGCTGCAGCGGTTGATCAGCTTACCATATGGGCCGAACGTGTTGGTGTGCCCATTGTAAAACAAAGTATGGGATCGGATCCGGCTTCTGTAGCATTTGATGCATTATCATCTGCTAAAGCCAATAATGCAGATATAGTAATTATCGATACTGCAGGGCGTTTACATAACAAAGTAAATTTAATGAACGAGCTGGGTAAGATCAAAAAAGTGATGAAAAAAGTAATTCCAAATGCACCGCATGAAATATTGTTAATTCTTGACGGATCTACAGGACAGAATGCTTTTGAGCAGGCCAAACAATTTACAAATGTTACTGATGTAACAGCTCTTGCTTTAACCAAGTTAGACGGTACAGCCAAAGGTGGTGTAGCCATTGGTATTTCTGATCAATTTAAAATTCCGGTAAAATATATAGGAATTGGAGAAGGAATGGAGCATTTGCAAGTATTTAACAGAAAGGAATTTGTTGATTCATTGTTTTCTAACTAGTGCTAATAAGTTAACCAATATAGAAGCCTGTTGGTACGAACCTTCAGGTTTTGTTTTTATTTATGAAGACAAAAGCTTTAAAGACAGTAAATATAATAACCCTGGGATGTTCGAAAAACCTCGTGGATTCTGAATCCCTGCTACGACAGCTAGAATCAAATGGATATAAGGTATTACACGATTCTAATCAACCGGCTGAAATCGTGGTTATAAATACATGCGGGTTTATTAACGATGCAAAACAAGAATCTATTGAAACGATTCTTCAGTTCGAAAATTTAAGGAAATCAAAAAAGATAGAGAAACTATTTGTATTTGGTTGCCTATCTGAACGTTATAAAGAGGAACTGGAAACAGAAATACCCGTAGTTGATCAATATTTTGGTGTATATAATATCAAAGAACTGGTTGAATCCATTGGTGCTCATTATAAGAACGAATTAGTTGGAGAACGACATTTAACTACACCCAAGCACTATGCTTACCTTAAAATATCGGAAGGATGCGATCGTACCTGTTCGTTTTGTGCCATTCCCTTAATAAAGGGTAAACATAAATCGCGCCCAATAGAAGAACTGGTTAGCGAATCAAAATTCCTGATTTCCAAAGGAGTAAAGGAGATTATTCTTATTGCTCAGGATTTATCGTATTATGGTATAGATCTTTATAAAAAGTTTGCACTTGCAGAGTTAATCGATAAACTATCTGATCTTAAAGGTCTCAAATGGCTTCGATTACATTATACTTTCCCTGCGAAATTCCCTATGGATGTTATCGATATCATGAAATCAAAAACCAATATTTGTAAGTACCTGGATATCCCTGTACAGCATATAAGCGATAAATTGCTTCAAAATATGCGACGTGGCATAACGAAACAGCAAACGTATGATTTAATTGATTTCTTTAGAAAGGAGATTCCTGATATGACTTTACGTACCACCTTACTTGTGGGGCATCCGGGTGAAACAGATGAAGATTTCAACGAACTGATAGAATTTGTTCGTTATGCAAAATTTGAGCGGTTAGGTGTATTTACCTACTCTGAAGAAGAAAATACATATTCTGCAAAGCATTTTAAAGACGATATTCCATTTTCCATTAAACAAGCACGAATGGATGAGATTATGGAAGTACAGCGAGAAATATCTAATAGCTTAAATACTAACAAAATAGGGAAGGTATTTAAAGTAATTATTGATAGGAAAGAGGGCGACTATTATGTGGGAAGAACTGAATATGATTCTCCGGATGTTGATAATGAGGTCATTATAAAATCAGAAAAAAAGAAGTTACGATTAGGTAATTTCTATAAAGTTAAAATTACTGGTGCTGAAGATTTTGATTTAATTGGGGAATTAAACTAGAATTCATAAAAATAGCCACCAAGACAGAAAGCCTCAAAGAATCACTAAAAAATTAGTTTATAATCTTATTTTGTGAAAATTCGTGCTTTTGTGCCTTTGTGGCTAAATTATTCGTTATAAAACAATAATATTTATTTATACTAATTTCTGTGCAGCTTCAATAGCACGATCATAATCGGGTTCGTTCGTTCCTTCCGGAACATACTCAACATATCGTACCACATTATCTTTATCAATAACAACTACACCACGGGCAATTAGCCGAAGTTCTTCAATCAGGAATCCATACTTTGTCGAAAAATCAAGATTTTTATGATCCGATAAAGTGATTAAGTTATCGATACCTTCTGCACCACAGAATCTGCTTAACGCAAATGGTAAGTCGTTCGATATAGCAAGAATTACAATATCATCACTTAAACTTGATGCTTTTTGATTGAAAGTATGTGCTTGTTTTGAACAAACTCCGGTATCGATCGAAGGGAATAGTGATAGTATTTTAACTTTCCCGTCAAAATCGGATAATTTAACCGGTTCTAAACTATTGTTTAATACAGTAAAATCAACTGCTTTATCGTTTACTTTTGTTTCGTTACCTAGTAAAGTAATTGGGTTTCCTTTAAACGTAACTTTTGTTTTGTTTTTATCCATTTTCTATATTAAATTTTATAATTAAAAAAGCCTTACTTGTTAACAATGAAAGTAAGGCTTTGTTTAATTATTCAGACTCTTTTTCTTTCAGCTTTTTATTCTTATTATTACTCCCTTTATGCGGTTTAATAACAATTTCCTCTTTTTCTTTATCAAAATCAACCTTCAGAATATCGCCCTGCTTTAATGATGATTTAATAATTGCTTCGGCCATCGGATCTTCAAGGTATTTTTGGATTGCTCGTTTCAGTGGGCGTGCTCCAAAATCAGGATCAAATCCTTTTTCCGTGATATAATCCTTCGCTGTATTAGTTAATTCAATTTCGTAACCTAAGGTCTGAATTCTTGAATATAAACCTTTAAGCTCAATATCAATAATCTTATAGATATCTTCTTTTGATAATGAGTTGAATATGATAATATCATCCAAACGATTAATAAACTCGGGAGCAAACGAACGTTTTAACGCATTTTGTATTACACTTTTCGCATGCTGACTAGACGATTCTTGTTTTGCTCTTGTTGAGAATCCAACACCCTGTCCAAAGTCTTTCAGTTGTCGGCTTCCAATATTCGATGTCATAATAATTATGGTATTTCTGAAATCGACTTTTCGGCCTAAACTATCTGTTAATTGGCCTTCGTCCAATACTTGCAATAACAGGTGGAATACGTCAGGATGTGCTTTCTCAATCTCATCCAACAGAATTACAGAATAGGGGCGTCGTCTAACTTTTTCAGTCAATTGTCCACCTTCTTCGTATCCGATATATCCCGGAGGCGCTCCTACCAATCGAGATACAGAGAATTTCTCCATATATTCACTCATATCCATACGAATAAGGTTATCTACACTGTCGAATAAGTAAAGGGCTAATATTTTAGCTAACTGTGTTTTACCAACACCTGTAGGGCCTAAGAAAATAAATGATCCGATTGGTTTATTCGGATCTTTCAATCCGGCACGATTACGCTGAATAGATTTAACGATTTTTGATATGGCATCGTCTTGACCAATCACATTTTTCTTTAATTCATCGCCCATTTTCATTAAACGAGCACCTTCTGCCTGAGCAATTCGCTGTACAGGAACACCGGTCATCATGGCAACCACTTCAGCAACCTCTTCTTCAGATACTTTTTCTCGGTTTTTAACCAATTCTTTTTCCCAGTTTTCTTTTTCCGTATCCAACGTGTCCATTAATTTCTTTTCGTTATCACGGAAACTTGCTGCCAGCTCAAAATTTTGATTTTTTACTGCTGCAATTTTTTCTGTGCGAACATTTTCAATCTGTTTTTCCAGTTCAATAATTTTATTCGGAACAACAATATTTGTAATATGTACCCGCGATCCGGATTCATCTAACGCATCAATAGCTTTATCTGGTAAATGCCTGTCGCTAATATAGCGCATGGTTAATTTAACACATGCCTCAATGGCATCTTCCGTATAGTTTACGTTATGATGATCTTCGTACCTCTCTTTAATATTTTTAAGAATCTCAATGGTTTCTTCCGGAGTCGTAGGGTCAACCATTACCTTTTGAAAACGACGCTCAAGTGCTCCGTCTTTTTCAATATGCTGACGATACTCATCCAGCGTTGTAGCTCCAATACATTGAATTTCGCCACGCGCAAGAGCAGGCTTTAACATATTTGCAGCATCTAATGATCCTGTAGCGCCACCTGCACCTACAATAGTATGTATTTCATCAATAAATAAAATGATGTTTGTAGTTTTTCCAAGCTCATTCAGAATTGCTTTCATACGCTCTTCAAACTGTCCACGGTATTTTGTTCCTGCTACAATCGAAGCTAAATCCAATGTAATAACACGCTTATCGAACAGTACACGAGATACTTTTCGTTGTGTAATTCGTAATGCAAGACCTTCTACAATAGCCGATTTACCAACACCGGGTTCACCAATAAGAACCGGGTTGTTTTTCTTTCTACGACTCAAAATCTGAGCTAGTCTTTCAATCTCTTTTTCTCTTCCGACAATTGGATCTAAAGCATTATCTTCTGCAGCTTTAGTTAAATCAATTCCGAAATTATCCAGTACAGGAGTTTCCGATTTAGATTTCTGTGATGGTTGGCCCGGAGATGATCCACCAGGGTTTTTTCCCGAACCAAATGGCATTTCATTCTCCTCGTCTTCAAAATCTGCTCTGGCAATTGGCTGAGTATGTTCAAGTTCTGTTCTTACCGACTGATAATCGATGCTCTGTTCTTGAAGTATTTGCGTAACTACACTATTCTCATCTTTTAATATAGATAATAGTAAGTGTCCAGTGCTTATGGTGGCACTATTAAATGATTTTGCTTCAAGATAAACCAATTTCAATGCTCTTTCCGCTGTTTTAAACAGAGGAATGTTATCTGTATCTGTAATTTTTAGATTTTCTTCAGATCGTATTCTAAATTCAATCGATTTTTTAAGATGACTAAGATCGATGTTTAAGTTTTCAAGCACAGTAATGGCTATTCCTTCGCCTTCGCGTAAAATACCCAGTAACAAGTGTTCGGTTCCAATATAGGCATTGCCCAAACGAACAGCTTCTTCTTTACTATAACTTAATACATCTTTTATTCTTTGTGAAAATTTTGCGTCCATATGTATTCTTAATAATTAACCTCAAATTTGTGTTTTAAATAATTAACAAAATTAATATAACAGTGTCTAAAAATAAAATAAATAAAACAATTCTCTGTTTATAATTCTAAATACAAGTTAACACTATTTTTATTCTTTATCTAAATAAAGTTAAACAATTTAAAAATCAAGTTGTTCAGAGGATTCAAAAATCTTGCAAATCACTGTTAATAAAAAGGATATGTTATGAACAGAATTATGTTGAAAAATCGTAATTATAACATGAAAATATTCGTTTTAAAAAGGCTATTTTAGTACTTTTGTATGAATTTTTAAAATCCTTTAAAAAATAACTTAATACCTTGATATATGGCAGAAGGAGAACGAATAGTTAAGATTAACATTGAAGAAGAAATGAAATCGGCCTACATTGATTATTCAATGTCGGTTATTGTATCCAGGGCATTGCCTGATGTTAGAGATGGTTTCAAGCCTGTACATCGCCGGGTTTTATTCGGGATGTCGGATTTAGGTTTAACATCGAATAAATCATATAAAAAATCGGCCAGGATTGTAGGAGAGGTGCTTGGTAAGTATCACCCACATGGTGATTCCTCTGTTTATGAAGCAATGGTTCGTATGGCACAACCATGGTCGTTACGTTATCCATTGGTCGACGGACAGGGAAACTTTGGTTCGGTTGATGGCGATAGTCCTGCTGCAATGCGTTATACAGAGGCCCGATTAAAGAAAATTTCAGAAGAAGTTTTACGCGATATTGATAAAAATACTGTTGATTTTCAGCTGAACTTCGATGATTCGCTGGAAGAACCAACCGTTTTACCAACGCGTATTCCAACATTACTAGTAAATGGAGCATCAGGTATTGCTGTGGGTATGGCTACCAATATGCCACCACATAATTTATCCGAAGTAATTGATGCAACCATAGCATACATAGATAACCGTGAGATTGAAATTCCGGAACTGATGAATCATCTTACCGCACCGGATTTTCCAACAGGAGGAATTATTTATGGATATCAGGGAATTAAAGATGCATTTGAAACCGGAAGAGGACGAATCGTTTTACGTTCTAAGACTGAAATTGAGACCGAAGCGAATGGAAGAGAAAAGATTATCGTTACAGAAATTCCGTATTTGGTAAATAAAGCAGAACTGATTCGAAAAACAGCCGAATTGGTTAACGAAAAGAAAATTGAAGGAATATCGAACTTAAACGATGAATCGGACCGAAACGGTATGCGCATTGTTTATGATATCAGAAAAGATGCTATTGCTAATGTGGTTTTAAATAAGCTGTTTAAGTATACTCAGTTGCAAACATCGTTTAGCGTTAATAATATTGCTTTGGTTAATGGAAGACCAAAAGTATTGAATGTTAAGCAATTAATTGAAAATTTTGTTAAGCACCGTCATAATGTGGTGGTTCGAAGAACCCAGTACGAACTGGATCAGGCCGAAAAGAAGGCACACATTCTAGAAGGATTGCTTATTGCATTGGATCACCTGGATGAAGTGATTGCGTTAATTCGTGCTTCGAAAACGCCGGATGAAGCGAAAGAAGGCTTAATGACAAAATTTGATCTCTCAGAGATTCAAGCTAAAGCAATACTTGATATGAGATTGCAAAAACTTACTGGTTTAGAGAGAGAAAAGATTAAGGAAGAGTATGCCGAACTCATGAAACTTATTGAATATTTACGCAGTGTTTTGGAAGATGAAGCACTACGAATGAATATTATTAAGGATGAGCTTATTGAGGTTAAAAATACATATGGTGATGAGCGTAGAACTGACGTTGTACCTGATGAAGGTGAGTTTAACCCTGAAGATTTTTATGCTGATGAAGATATGGTAGTAACCATGTCGCACATGGGATATATTAAACGTACACCAGTTACTGAATTCAGAACACAAAACAGAGGTGGTGTAGGTTCCAAGGGAAGTACCACGCGTGATGAAGATTTTCTGGAATCGATGTTTATTGCATCCATGCACAATACCATGCTTTTCTTTACCGAAAGTGGCAAATGTTTTTGGTTAAAAGTGTACCAGATACCCGAAGGTACCAGAAACTCGAAAGGCAGAGCTATCCAGAACTTAATAAATATAGAGCCTGACGATAAAATCAAGGCATTTATTAATGTACAAAGCCTGGATGATCAGGAATATATTGAGAACAACTATATTGTAATGTGTACCAAAAAAGGTATCATTAAAAAAACAGCACTGGAAGCATATTCAAGACCACGCCAAAATGGTGTGAATGCAATTACCATTAAAGATGGTGATCAACTTCTGGAAGCTAAACTTACCGATGGTAAGAGTGATATTATTTTGGCAACACGCGAAGGTAAAGCTATACGTTTTAATGAAACCAATGTTCGTGCGATTGGTAGAACAGGAGCAGGAGTGCGAGGTATAACGTTAAGTAAAACCGACGATGAAGTAGTTGGTATGGTTTGGGTTGAAGAATCGGATCATGAAATATTGGTAGTTTCGGAAAAAGGTTATGGAAAGCGCTCGGATATAGAAGATTACAGAATTACAAACCGAGGTGGGAAAGGAGTTAAAACACTTAATATAACTGAGAAAACCGGAAAATTGATAGCCATAAAAGGCGTTAACGACGAAATGGATCTGATGATTATTAATCGTTCGGGTATTACCATTCGATTAGCGGTTTCTAATCTTCGCGTAACCGGAAGAGCTACCCAGGGCGTACGATTAATAAATTTACGTAACGACGATATGATTGCTGCCGTAGCTCAAATAGAACAGGATGAAGAAACTGAGGAATTGACTGAAAATGAGGTTATTGATGAATCCGGGGAGCAAAGCGAAAAATCAGATTCTAACGAAAATGTTGAAGAATAGGCTTAATTTTCGGTATAAAATTTGTCATGAGTTAAATATATTTTATTTTTGAAAAAAATTATTAATAAACCTAAATAACAAAAACATTATGAAAATGAAAAAGTTAGTATTAACAACAATATCCGTTGCTTTTGCTTTACTTATGTTTATAGGTAACGCGCAAGCGCAAAAAAAGTATGTTAATAAAGCTCAGATATGGGCAGAAAGCGGTGAAAAATTGGATACTGCACTAGGTGCTGTTAAATATGCCGAAACACAAGAAAAAACTGCTGATTGGGCAAAAACATACTATGTAAAAGGATTAGTGTATAATGCGATAGCGGAAAGTGAAAACGAAGAGTTTAAAAAACTATCAGACGAACCATTAATTGAAGCATTTAACAGCTTCAAAAAAGCATATACCATGGATGGTGGTAAAGCTTACGAAGGAGCAATGGATGTAAAGTTTGTAACCTTATCAGGAGCGTTTATTCAGAATGCTGTAAATGCATACAATGAGCAGGATTACGAAACTGCGTTTAAGAATTTCAAAACAAGTCTTGAAGTAAAAAAGATGCCTGTTTTTGAAAATGAAGTAGATACAGCAATCATTTTTAACACTGCTATAACAGCGCAACGCACTGAAAAGTATGATGAAGCCATTAAATATTATAAGAAAGCTATCGAATTAGGTTACGGAGAAGGAGATACCTACGCGTTATTAGCAGACTGTTATAAATCTAAAGGTGATAACGAAACCTATTTGAGTACATTAAAAGAAGGTTTTGAAAGATATCCAGCAAATCAGTCGTTGTTAGGTGGAATTATCAATTACTATTTATTAGAAGCTGAAAACTCTGAGGGAGCATTCAAATATATTGAAGTAGCACGCCAGGGAGATCCTGATAATCCACAATTTTACTCAGCTGAAGCACATTTATACAATAAAATTGGTGAGTATGACAAAGCCATTGAAAAGTATAAAGAAGCTATTGAGTTAGATCCGGAGCTTTTCGAAGCACAATATAACTTAGGTGTAATCTTCTTTAACGAAGGTGTTGAATTAAGCGATTCTGCTAATATGATTACCGATAATGCAAAATATGAAGCAGCTAAGAAAAAAGCTGATGAAAAATTTGCCGAGTCGTTACCATATATTGAAAAGGCTCACGAATTAAATCCTGAAGACCAAATGATTATGCAAACACTAAAGACTTTATATTATCGTTTAAAAATGGATGAAAAGTATGAAGAGATTAGTGCAAAAATGGAATAAGATATAAAAAGAGAAAGTAGGGAGGTTATTTTTAATCTCCCTTATCTTTAAAATATTCAATTTAACATAATATAAATTATAGGTCATTGCCAGCAAAAACCGTAATAGGCCTGTAAGGCATATTTAATATAACTTCAGTTGTCGGACTTCAGTTCGATAACGATCGAAATTATGTTAAGGTTTTTGTTCCCATCAAATCAAAGTTGTCAGCTATAATTTATACTATGTCTTCTCCCGACGATAAATGTCGGGATTCGCCCTTACGCTGACGCTGAAGCTTTAGCGCAAGCGTTCTGGTAAATAGCAATATTTTTTTCTGTAGGTTTTAATATTCTGGGTCATATTACAATTTAATTTCAAATATCTAATTCTAAGGTGTTTATTTGCCAGAATACGTTTTTATGGACAATTATCCTATTAAAATGTAAATATTCAATTCTCGTGGACTTAACAGCACACTATTGTCCTATAATTATTCGTTCCGAAAACTTTCGGAACTCATGAGATCGCTTCGCTTAGTTAGTCATTATTTTAAATAGCCGCTTCGGCTAAGCCAAAATTTGCTTTCATGAATTAATTTTAATTGTAAGCAAATTGTCCAACGCTTTGCAAACGCTCACCAATAATTTATTTCTTTTTTGCTAGCCCGCAAGAAAAATTATTGGCTTACGCACAACATAAGTATTTACAAATTCACTTCACTAACGTTTCGTTCAGTTTGCAATACACATGTTTTTCCTAACGCACTTTTTATTAATGTTCATTTTTGCCTTGATGCAAAAACGAACCAAAAAAATCAAGGCAAAACAATGCTTCAACGCGCTGGACTTGCGCTACTGCGTTTGAAAACAAGGTTAGTACACATTTGTAACCAACTGCCATCAGTCCATCTTTTATGCTAAATTTCCAGTCCTACGCCAACGCATGGCTCGCCGTTTTGCCTGTCTGACGCGCGTTTAATATATAAGGACTTTCTATTTAACATAATGTTATTCACATTGTGTTTTTCAATGTAATCCGATCTGGAGATTGATAATTAAATAAATGTTGGTATTGTCCTTTTGCCAATTTAGTTCTTAACATGATATGATGCGCAGGTACAGGGCTGCCATCGTTTTGTTTGAATAAATTTCTTCTATTTATTTCATCAGCAATTTCTTGCTCAGAAGCTGTTCTGTTGGGCTTATTCAAAAGAACAACTGCAATAGCTTCATGAAGTTTTAAAAAGTTGTTCATTTTGTGTAATTTGATTTATAAGTAATTCTAATCTTTTTTCTCTATTATTTTTATTCTTTATTTCACATTCCCAAACAATAAAGACTTTCCAACCCATTTTTTTGAGAACTCCCCTATTTTTCTCATCCCTTGTTTTATTATCTGATATTTTTTTAGTCCAAAACTCTTTCCTTGTATCAGGAAGTTTAGCAGCTTTGCAATTATGATTGTGCCAAAAACAGCCATGGACAAATATAATGGATTTGTATTTAGGTAGAACTATATCAGGTTTGCCTGGTAAATTGGATACATTTTTTCGATATCTAAATCCTTTGGAGAATAAAAACTTTCGTACAATAATTTCCGGTTTTGTTTCTTTTCCGGAAATTTTGGACATTAAATTACTTCGTTCTTCTCTTTTATAAATATCAGTCAATAGTTTATAATATGTTCAATATATCCTTTTATTAATTTGAAGTCATCATTTTGTTTTTTAAACCAATGATTTAGAAATATTTTTTGGATTGCAAAAATATCTTCTCCTGTATTAACACCTTTTACTTCCTTAGTTAAAACTGCAAATCTTTCTTTATATGCATGTAATCCTAATAATTGATTTAGTTTCTCTTGGGCATCTAGTTCATTAATTTCAAGTAACTTTTTTGCAATATTATCATCCCAGATCATTTCCTCCGGAATATTACTAGGTAAGTAAAAAACATTATTTTTATAGAAATCCAAGTATTTTTTTAATAGTTCAACTTTCTGTTCTTCATTTCCTCCTTGAGCTCCACCATCAACATCAAATGAAATATCTTCATTTGAAATTTCTTTAATCTTTTTTATTAAATACGTGGAATCTATAATTCCTATAGAATCATTTCTCCAATCATAACCATCGCAATATTTTTGATCACCATCAAAAAATACATAATTAATACTATTCTGATCTCTGCAAAAAACTTTTATAAATTCTTTTTTAATTACTGAAACACCCCCAGGATTATATTTTACATTAAATAAGCTTTTTGTTTCTAATCCAATATTCTCTAGAACTCCATCTACCACTGATTTTGCTAATATGTCTTCAACTGTAATATTGTATTTTGTATCAACTTTGTGTTCTAAGTAATAGAATGCTTCTTTTGCAGTAAGATCTTCTTTAATTAAAAATCTTCCTGAATCAGGATTTTGATAAAATGTCTTGATTGCACTTCTTGGGAGCATTTTAGCAATAACAGGAGAATGAGTTGATAATATTATTTGATGCTTTTTTTTAATAATTTGATTCAGTAAGAAAATAACTAATCTGTTTTGAGCGCCTGGATGAAGAGAAACTTCAGGTTCATCTAGTATAATCAATGAATAATCCGGAGCATCAAGGATTTTTAAAACTAACCTCACTATAGCTACTTCCCCACTTCCAGCAAATGCCTCCGAATAATTAGCAAAATTTGAATTAAATATCACAGAATATCCATCATTTTTAAAAAAAGTATGTTCAATATATTTAGCACTTTTGTAATTTCTTCCAAGAATAAATGATATTTCGTCCAATTCCGCTCTCTCTAATAGTCTTATTTCTTTATTATATATTCCAGAACTTTTATTTATAATTTTCTTTTTTCCGTTTATTACTTTCTCAAGATGTTTTGACTGATACCTTATATATTCTTGTTTATTTCTTGACTTTAATCCTTTAACATCTCCAAAATAAAAATATTTATCAAAGGCACTTAATTCAGCTCTAAAATCGATATAAACTACTTCCTTTTTTATTGGAATATCTCTTTTTTTTCTCGGTTTCATTCCTGCCCATTTTAAAGGCCTACTTGTCTCCCAATAATTAGGATCATTTTCTCTTCGTATCCTTGCTTTAATTACTTCTCTTAACTTTCCTTCTTCATCTTTATACGAGTACCAAAATGAATGTCTTTTTCTTTCATCATCATAATATTGTATTGGATCAACAGAGGTGCTAAACCAAAACGTAGTTGGTGTTTTACCTTCCGGCATACCATAAGCTGCGTGTAAACAAGTGCTTTTACCACAACCATTTTGTCCAATAAAAATTGTTAATGGAAAATTAAAATTGATTACAGAATCTATCTCTATACTATGAAAATATGGAAATCGCAAAAAATCAATATAGTACCTAAACTGATTAGCTTCTTTGATCTTAATTATTTTTTCTATCTGTTGATTGACATGCATCATTTGTTTCTTTAGCGCATTCTATTATTCACATTCACCTCTTATTTCTTTAATAGTAGTATGATATTCCATTTTTAAAGTTCGCTTGTTATATTTAAAAGTAGTTGCTGATAAGGAATTCAAATTACTATTTTCAATGTATATTTTAAATGTTTAATCTGATTGCTTATCTTTTGAATATAAATCCTACAGACTATTTATTGTTTTGATAAATGATTTCTCAACCATTCATAATCATCGAGACCAACTCTTGATAATTTTACTGAATATGCGTGAACAATTCTTTGTGCTTGATTATCCTTTAATTCTGTAATCCACTTATACCAACTACCATAATCTTTATTCTCCTCACAATATGAATAAAAATTTATTCTATTATATTTATGAAAGCCAGATATTGTTTCTTTTTCTGTTGGAGCAAAAGGAATGGTAATAAAATCAGAAACTAAGTAATTTAATCTAAATTTTTTATACCCATCATGATTTATTATTATATCAAATTGATTATCCTCTGATTCAATCATAGGAACAAAGAGTATATTTGTAACTTCTTTTAAACGAACAGAATCACATTTAGGTTGTAAACACAAATAATAATTTCCTCTTGTTAAATTCTGAATAATTGTTCCTAATTGCAATATAGGTTTAAAAGATTTATTGTTTAGAGTTATTTTATTTTGAGTAATAAAAGAAAATCCCAGGTCATTGTTTACATCATAATTCCCTTTTTTTGAAAAAAATCTCGATCCATCTATTTGAAAAGATTTTCTAATTTTTTGTAGTTTCTTTCCAGATATATCGCTATCAGTCTGCATCCTCCAGTGTTCTTTGATTGCATTATCAAACCCTTTCATGATAACATCCTTTAACACTTCTCCATTTACATTAAACCCT
Source organism: Bacteroidota bacterium (assembly GCA_020444275.1). GTDB lineage: Bacteria > Bacteroidota > Bacteroidia > Bacteroidales > UBA12077 > UBA12077. Next base: position 799,632 of record JAHLLG010000002.1, read on the forward strand.
TCAACAGTATTAGATGTAATATTATTATCATCGATCCAATAACTTAAGTTATCGTGACTAACTATTTTTTCAACATCATCATATATCATTAAATCTGCCAGAGTTTCCTTTAACTGATCTACAATAAAATTTTGTGCATTTTCAGTTAAACTTCTATGAGCTAAGTAAGATCCATCAAAATTTTCACTATTATATAAATTTAACAGTTTAAATGTATGTGCCCTTATTGAACAAATAGACTTTGTAACAATGTTTCCTAAAAGTCCTTTCGTAAGGTATGAAAACTCTCTTGATATAGCATCAGGTAGTTCATCAAAACTATATGCCCTATCTCTAATTTCCGCTATTCTATGCTCTTTATGATTCCTTTTACCTAATATAGCTATTCTGATTTTATCTTTTTGAATTGTGAAATCGTTTATGCTCTCAAAATTTAGATCTCTCTCATTCAAATAATCCTTAATTGAATCGATTATCTGAACCATTCCATTTTCTGCAGTATAAATTATGATAATTTTAAGCTTTTCCTCTTTTAGTGCATTTAAAACTATATTGAATATTATTGGGTTAGTATATTTTCCTCTTACATCATCACTTTCTGCATCATCTTCTAAGTCTTTCTCATCAAGATCATCTTTTTTTTCTTCTGAATGTAACTTCCAATCTAATATAGTTACATCGGAATTTTGATCCATTAATATTATATCTTCAGAGTCTAATTCAGAATCAAACTTTACAATTGAGCAATTTTTTTTATGTTTAGCAAACGCACTTACTACATCTTTTGTGTTAAATTCTCCCCCATAACTTGCTTCATCATCAGCAATTAGTACCGAATTTATGAAATTACTTGCAATATTTTTTGATAAATCCGAAAAGTTAGTTGTCATCATCATTTCCTTTTTTAAATATCTTAAAGGTGACCGTGCTATCCTTACGAGGATTGGCAACTAAACTAATATCCCAACCTTCAGCGTTTAATACTTCTTTTGAAATATGGAGTCCCATTCCCCTACCTTTTAATTTTCTAGTAAAACCAAGATCAAAAATCCGTTCAGAATCTCTTGGTGAAATTTCAGGTCCATTATTTGAAACATAAAACCCATTTTCATCAGCATGTAGTCTTATTATTTTTTCTTTAATTGTTTGATCTTGTTTTAACCAATAAAGAGCATTATCAACTAAATTTACGTAAACTGGATAAAATGTCGAATGAAATCCATAAAAACTATGTTGTTCAAATCCTTTAGTGTGCCTTAACCTAATTCCATGTCTTTCCAATCTGGCTTTAAATAAATCTAATAAGAATATTTTAATATCTAGACATTTTATTTCAGTTCTACTTCTTTGCAGTCGGCGATTAAGTGGAGTAAATAAATTCAAATAACTATCTAAATGATCAAAACTAAGTTTAATATTCTCATAAAGACTTTCCATATTCTGATTTACATCTGCCCAGGCTTTTAAATCTTTTATACTCTTACGAATAACTTTTACTGTACTATCAAACTCATGGTGTATAACCCCAACGGCTAATCCAAGCTGACTTAATTCAATATCAGCAGTTATTTTATCTTTTAATTCAGCAATTTCTTCTTCAAGAGAATCTTGAATCTGGTCATTTGTTATAAAGCTACCTTTATCCTTTTCCCAATAAATACTCTCTAATTGGTTAATTATTCTTTCGAGAATTTCAGTATTTCTGTTCTTCTCTGAAACTATAATCTCCTCAATCCTTCTTCTTTCAATAACAAGATCAAAATCATCTTTTCCTGATATTTCATAGCTTTTAAATTCATTTCGAACGTCTCTTATTTTATCCTGCAAACTAATCATTAATTCGTTTGCCAATTTCTTTACTTTAATAGATACGTCATCGGCTACTTCCTTAGCTTCGACTTCTTTCTTTTTGGTCACTTTTTTGGCATCTTCAGAAATTGCTACCACTGCTGACTCGAGTCTTTTTCTTTTACTTAATTCTAAATGTAATTTGTTTCTATATTTCTCTACCAGTTCATCTATCTTTTCATCAGCAGGATTAAAAACGTTTATCGTTAATTTGTCCATTTCTTGTAGAAAAGCCTCATAGTCATGTTTTTGTTCTTTGGTTGGAGAAAATCCTTTTGGAGCAGGGACTATCCAGCTAGATTTCAAAGAGTTTAGCTTCTCTCTTGCATCTTGCTCATAATCTAGCAATTTTTGTGTAGCTTGATCTTTATCTTCGATATATGCAACAGAATTAAAATGCTTTTCAAATTCTAATAATAAGTTCTCTGTTTCTAAGTTATATTGTTTTTTCTCTAGATTATTAAAAAAAACATTTAACCTTTGAGAGAATTGAGCTTTCCTTTCCTTTGCCCTATTTTCTCTTTTTTCTATAGCCTTATAATATGATTCTCTATCTTTTCTTCTTTCTATCCAAAACTCAGATTTAGCACTTCCACCTTCTCTAAAAAAATCGGCAGCTAATTGCAGAAAGAAATTCATAAGAATTTCCCTTAAGTGTTTATATGCCTTATTTTCAACAAACCCCTCCCTTCCAGCTTTCTCAACTAAACTTTTATTATTTTTCTGTTCAATACATACAGCACCAAACATTCGTCTGAAAGAAAAGAAATAATATGATGCACTTTTTGTCCTATTTTTTTCAATATCAATAAAATCATAATCACTTAAACCATATGGCAAAATTCTAATACCATCTTTATATATATATAATCCTCCAAACTTATCAACCTTTGCAAGAAGCCTAGAATGTTCTTCCTGTGGTAATGATGATTGCCTTAGCAAACCTTGTAAATATGATACATCAATTGAAAATGGTCCGCAAGCTGTTTCCTTAAAATTATTTCCTCCCCAAACTATTTTGTGTTCAAATTCCTTTTCATTGTAAATCTTTACAGTACCTGTAAATTGACCATATTCATCAAATTTTCCCCGAAATTGATGATCCATTTTTAAAAATTCATCTGGAGCAAAGAATTCATCTTTATCAATTAAATTATAATAGGTTTTATCATCACCTCTATAATCCCTAAATGCAGTTTCTATAAAAGGTTCTGGATGCTTAGGAATCATTGTGTTAGTAAATCCATGTAACATTCTTTCTAATGGTGCCGAACCTTTATCATCTTTAATACCATCAATCGAATAATTTAATGTTTCATTGGTAGGAGAAATATAAAAGTGAGTACCATGACCATCTTTATTGAGTGATAATCCTTTCAATTTTTTATCCAATTCGAAAGGATCTAGCTTAAAGTCTCTAATGGTTTGACCAATATCTTCAAAGTCATCCCATTCTATTTTATCCTGATTATACAATTCTTCAAGATTTTTTAATGATTCTTCCTTTAAATCATCTATAACATAGTAAACAGGCATTTCATGATACTCAAATTCCATTAAAGGAATATTTATATCTTCAAGATCTAATCCTGGTAATTCGAATAAATCCCAATTAATAAACGCAAGAATATAATTTTGTAAAACTCCACTTCTTATTGCTCTACTTAAAACAAGCACCTGCTTCCCTAATGCTGCAATTGCCAATCTTCCGATCCCTTTTTCGCCCATAACAGGCCTTTTAGGCTTATTTGGATCAATAGGTGGTGGAGTCATTCTCCCTTTGGAGTACTTACTTTCAGTACCTACTGTTAACCAACGACTTTGAAATTCTTCCAATGTCATACCAAGTCCATCATCTCTTAAAACGAGTAACTTATCTTTTCTAAAATAATCAATCTCCACTTTATCAGCATAAGCATCATGTGCGTTTTTAAACAATTCACTTATAGCGGTTGGCACACCAGCTATTTGCTGTCTACCTAGCATATCTAATGCTCTAGCTCTGGTTTTAAAGTAAGCCATATACTTATTTTTTTAAACAGCGTCCTATTTTTTCGGCAAGTTTTGGAGGTACTGCATTTCCGATCATTCTAGCAACTGTTCCTTGGCTGTTCGAGTAAAATTTATAATCTAAAGGAAAACTTTGTATTGTTGCTCCTTCTCTCAATGAAATAGCTCTATCTTGTTCAGGGTGACCATATCTTCCGTTTGAATAACTTACAAATCTAGTAGTTATGGTTGGTGCCGGTTTATCCCAACTCATCCTTCCATATACGTCATAATGTCCGGAATGATCATTATAGCAATTTGGCTGCAAATTTTCAGGCCAGCTTCTTCTATCACCTCCATTATGTTTTGTTGCTTTTATTCTTTTTAAGTTCAGTGCACTCAGTTTGGCGGAGCTATGCTTTAGGTCAGACTTATCTATATGTCCCGCTTCAATGGAAGGAAATTTTTTAGAATCTCCAATTGCTTGACGTAGAGTTGTTATGTTATTTTTATTTTCCTTAGGTAATTTTATCTCTTTTTTAACTCGACTAGCTATTAAAACATATCTTCTCCTATTTTGAGGTACACCAAAATACTTTGAATTTAACACCCCTTCATCAAAAACATAATCATTTTTAACTAAGAACTTCTTGAATTTTCCGAGTGGACTTTCCGGTTTATTATCTAATCCAGGCACATTCTCTATAAAAACATATCCTGGTCTGTAAAAATCCACGAATTCTTGAAAATCTGCCAGAAGTAACCTGGTTTGACAAGATTTAGTTTTATCAGTTTTTATATTTGAGTAATATTGACAGGGACTACATCCTACAAATATCAGATCGTCCTGATTTTTTTTAACTTTAAAAAAGGAAGCTACTTTTTCTTTATCTAAAGATGATACGTCAGCAGACAGAAATTTTGCATTATTATTCTTTTCATATGTTTCCTTACATGAAGCATCAATATCAATACCTCCTAATACATCTATTCCTGCTTCTTTAAACCCGCGTGTTACCCCGCCTATGGAGCAAAAAAAATCAACTGCCTTTAATTTCTTCATTGATTAAAAAGTTGCTAACTATACAAAATTAGCATCATTAATGTAAATTGAAAGAAAAATGATACAAAATTATGAACAATTATGCATAATTTGGAGATTATAAATTGTTCATTTGTTGATAATTGTGTAATTTAATTTGTATGATCCTTAAATGTCTAGAATTAAGTTTTTTATCACGTTTGTAAGCTTGTGAATGAAACTCCACACCCATTTTGCTTCTCCCGATAGCCATCGGGATTCGCAAAAAACGTGTTCCGTTTGAAGATATCTAATAGGGAATTTTTCTTTTCCTGACCTTTAAAAATCAATAAATCATTGGTAACTTTTGTTTTATGCCATTCTCCCGATAGCCATCGGGATCAAGGCATACACAAAAGTTATTAACCAAAGCTATATTAACATAATGCAGGACATTATAGGTCATTGCCAGCAAAAACCGTAATAGGCCTGTAAGGCATATTTAATATAACTTCAGTTGTCGGACTTCAGTTCGATAACGATCGAAATTATGTTAAGGTTTTTGTTCCCATCAAATCAAAGTTGTCAGCTATAATTCTATATTATGTCTTCTCCCGACGATAAATGTCGGGAACAAGATTAAATAATTCTAAAATGTGTCAACGAGCGCTTCGCGGTTCTAAGACGGTTATTTGCTAGAAATCGTTTTGCTGGATATTATTCCATAAAAAATCAAATATCGTATTCTAAACGAGTTAATTCCACACAACTGATACGTTCCAACAACTTCTTGAACTCATGAGATCGATATAATTAATTATGTGTTGTCTAAATTCTAACTAAGAGTATTTGAATAAATTTAACACATGATAATTCTCTATTTAACATAATGTTCAAGATTAATCAATAATCTCCGAAATATCCATTTCTTTTTTAGTGTGATCATCGTCGTAATCAAAAACAATCTTTCCGTTGCTATTTAAATCAATGTGATTTAAGTCGTACCATACGATAGCTTTACCTACTTCAACACCATTTAAAAATGAAAGCTTATATGAATTTTCCGATGTTTTAACTATTTTCATATTACTATCGTTTTCGATTCGCATGGATGATAATGAAATATCTTTTCCATTTTCTGTCTGGATTTTTACAATACCGCCTTTATTGATAACAAAACGCATACTGGAAAGGCTTTTGTAAATGCTTGGATTGTTTTCCTTAAAATCCGGATTGTGCTGATTTAAAAGGTTTTTTACATCAGTTCCTGAAATGCTTCCTCCGTTTAGTGAAAGAAGTTTTAAGGATGCAAATATACCGGTAGCTTTAGGTTCGAAAGCTCGACTCTTATAATCATCCATGTAAGCACTGATCTGATTTTCTGCACTAAATGAAGCACTGGAGACTTGCTTTGGAACTTCTTTCGTTAAGCCTTCAACTTCTCCAATAACTCCTCGAACTACAATGTCGTTGTATGGATCTACGATGATTTCAGAATCAAAATGAATTTCATCTAAAGGAAACGAAACCAAATCTACTTTTGTGCCATCGGGTTTATATTTTACATAAAAGGCAATTTTATTGTTTTCTTCCGTTTCCAGGCTAATATTTTCATGGAAAACTACTTCTGCATGATTTGATATACCTAAAATCAGTTGTGATGTAATATCGCTGCTATATAATGTACGCTGGTTTATTCTAATCGTTCCATTATAATTCATGTGAGCATACACCTCTCCTTTTCTACCAACAGCCACAGCTTGCGTATAACTATACCCTGAACATTCTATAGGTAAAAACCAATCCAGTCTGCCTGCTTTATTAAACGTGGCAAAGAATAAATCCCGTGTATTATTCAATGGAATATACGTTCTGCCCTGGATTGAAACCGGATCTGTAAACCAACCGGATACAATATATTTTCCATCTTCGGATATTTTTCTGTGATTTATAAAGATTTTACCCTGATTGTCTTCTTCAATGGTTTGCGTTATGTGTTGCCAAATATTATTCAGTTTGCTGTTGTTATTTATTTTAACAATATGAGGAAAATACTCTTTATACTTTGGCATAATGGCTCCGATGGGTGCATCTGCATAGGTAGGATCACAAATGGTATACGCTTTTCCATCTACCATAAACTGATGTCCTTCAATAGGTTCACTAAAAGCTACTGCTGCAGTCATATGATCACGGTATGATACGGCAACGACATCCAATCCGAGTAAGCTGTTTACCAGCTTGGTAAATAGAACTGTGTTATCTTCACAATCTGAATACGGATAATAGAATATCTCATCAGGGAAAAATGTTTTTTCCTTTCCAAATTGATCATAGTCTGTTTTATATTCAAAAGAGTGATGCAGATAATTTAATAAATAGCTTACCGCTTCCGTTTCAGATTTATCTTTGATTTGAGCCTGAATAGCTTCAAAAAGAGATTCCTTAATGTTATTTGATAGCGCTGCATTCAAATAAACAGCGTTTTCAGTTTGCGGATAACTTGCTAACAAACCGACTGTGGTTTTGTCTATTTTTAACTGTATAGCTTCTGTCACGCCAGGTATTTTGGTTGTTCTTTCGGCATAACCGGCTTGGCCGCCAAAATTTAGGCTATAAGGTATATGTAAATCGATCGACTTTGTTGCCATGCCAAAATCTCCGGCATAGGTTTGTATTTTACCGGCATTATTTAAGGTATTCAGGGTGTAATATTTAGTACCTTTAATGATAAAATAAGGCTTTTCGTATACTTCCTGAATAATAGGTAGTAATAAGGTTGTTTGATTTTGATTGTAGGCAATTTTCACCCGGTATCCGGCCTGGTTTAGCATGGCCCACATCCACATATTTTGATTGTTTGAAGAGCTAAATAATGATTTTGCAGTACTTTCTACTAACTTATATATTCCCCAGTCGTTTAAATTGGTTTGGTTTGCATAATTTGTAACCGATTGGATATAGGTTTGATAGTAGATATTGGTGAAGTTTTCCCAGTATTTTGCAAAGGTATCAGGAGTAACTGCAGTTAGCTCAAGATTTCTCATTCGTTTATCAATGCTAAGTTTTATCTGGCTCGAAAAGAAATCAACCGTTATTTCTTGCGAAAAAGAACTTGCCTCCTGGGGCTCATTCGGAATAAGGGAAATGGAGTGCGTAGAAGCATCTATAACCTCTATTTCTAGTTCTTTCTCTTCTATTTTAGCAACTTCTGGCTGAGCTTCTTCTTCCACTTTTGGTTCAAATTTGGGTTGATCTACCGGCTTAGGTTCTTTATTTGGTTTTTCTTCAGGTTCTGATTTTTGATATTCTTTGAAACTGGATTTAAGATATTTTTGGAAAGCTGCATTCATCGCATCCATGCGAGCATCATATTCCTTTTGCATTTGCTCTTTGGTCTTTTGGTAGCGATCATCCATTCCAAACTTGGTATTTTCATACCTTTTATTCATTTGATAAAAGAGATCAGTAGTATCTTCTTGAGCTATACCTTGAAGGCATAAAAAAAGCACTGTGGCCACTATGTAATATTTCTTCTTCATCTTGTTTCTTATTATTATCCTACATAAATATGTTATTTTTTACAGTAATCATGCCAAAAATAATTTAAGACTAAATTATGAAAATACTAAAAAGTTTATATAAACTATGATTCAAAGATTAGTTTATTATTTGTTATCATACTCGTTATGACGTTATTCTTCTGAGTTCACGAATCAAAGCCTTTTTATTTTCAGCATCAGAAGCAGAATGTCCGGCATTGGTTATGTTCAGTTTTGATTTTTTTAACTTGGAATGCAATCTGAAAGCTTGCACTGGAGTGCAGATAAAGTCATATCTTCCATGCACAATAGACGTTTTAATATGTTCAATTTTATCCACATTCTTCATAATAAAATCCTCTGGCAAGAAACAATTGTTTTTGATAAAATGAGCTTCCAGTATAGCCAATGATTTATACGAAAAAGTCTTGATTACTTCATCAGGATCAGAAATTTTATTGATAGTATAAAAAGACATCTCGTATCGAGCCCATTCATAGGCATATTTATCACTAATCGTTGGATCATTTGATTGCATTTGATCTAAGTAATAACTCACCGGATTTTCTCCCTCGGGAACTAATTTTGCGAATCTTTCCCAAACATCCGGAAAGAATTCCTTAATTCCACCATTAATGTAGTGATCGAGTCCATATTTGTTAGCTAACCAAATACCTCGAACAATAAGTCCCAATACTCTATCAGGATGATGTATGGCATAAACCAAAGCGAGCGAGCTACCCCACGAACCTCCAAAAACGTATACTTTATCGAAGTTTAAATAATCTAATATTTTATTTATATCACTAACCAGGTCTTGTGTGGTGTTATTCTTAATAGAACCAAAGGGTTTACTTCGTGATGCACCTCTTTGGTCAAAGAAAATAACATGGTATCTTCTCTTATTAAAAAAGAGTTTGTCTTTATCGGAAAAACCTGCTCCAGGCCCACCATGAAGGAAAATCACCGGAATTCCTTTAGGATTTCCATAGAGTTCGAAATATAATGAGTGATCATTGGAAACGTCAATATAACCGTTCCTATACGATTGAAGATTTTTTACCGTTGCCATATTTTTTTTAGTTTATTGTTTTGATCAAAGATACAAAAACATTCGCTGGTTCCATTAACCTTCCAGTTTCGGAGTCTTAGATTCTATTATTTTATTTCTCCTTTAATTGATCCAACCTAAAATATCAAATCTTTATAAACATATTCTTCAGTTGCCTCTGGAACATTACCTGGCGAATCTTTCCCAGTAAGTTTACGCACGGTATGTGTATGAAGCTCTTTTTGAGGATATGGTTTAATTAACTTTTTAACTAATTGCTGATCCGTTGAAGTTAACCACTCATCTTCTAAACCTTCAGGCAAAATTACCGGCATGCGTGGTTCGGGTAATTTTGGGTTGTTATGAATTTTTGCCATTATCGGATTGGCCTTGGTGGTGACAATGGAACAACTGGTAAGCGCCTCTCCTGTTTCTTTATTGGTCCATTCGCTCCAGATTCCGGCTAAATTCATCGGTTCTTTATTGATCTGCCTGATGTAATAAGGATATTTTTGTCCTTTAAAATGATGATGTTCATAGAAACCATTTACAGGAATGATGCATCTTTTGTTTTTTGCGGCATCACGAAATGATGGTTTTTCAAATAGTGATTCACCCCGTGCATTAATCGTTTTATTTTGGATACTCTTTGCATCCTTCTCCGTTTTTATCCAGTGCGGAATTAATCCCCAGTGAAAAAGTTCTGGTTTATAAGGCTTTAAATTGCTATATGCTATGATTTTAGGATGTGCAAACCCTGAAGCATTATACTGATCTTCGAACCCTTTAAGAATCTCTTCAATGCGCTGAATATTGCGTTCATCGTTCCAGTACTTAGCTCTTTTTAATGCTGCTTGTAATCGTTGTTCTATGGTATAACACATAGGTTAATTTCTTTCAGATGATTAATTTACAAAATAAAATGCTTTAATGACTTTTTATAGTAGGAATTTCAAAATATTGACTACCAATTATGTAATATAAAACAACTTTTTAAACCTTTAAGTTATGTAGCTTATTTGTTCTTTCCTTGATGAAAGAACCAAAATCAATCGAAATGAACGAATTTTGATAATCTATCCATTTCTTTTTTAATCCATGTATTTCAAGAATGCTTTTAATCATGACTCTCTATTATAATTTTGTGGTCACTTGGTGATTATCAACAATTCCACACCCATTTCGTCTTCCCCACTACGCATCCTATTCGTTGCATTCCAATTCTATAATGTTTAGTATTTGCCCGACAAAGTTTATCGTTGATAAACGATAGCGAAAAAACAGAAGGTTAATCATAACAATTTTAAATTCATAATAGCTTTTCATTTGATGGTAAAACCTTTGGTCTTAACCGCGTTGATGGCTCTTCAATGTTCACATTGGCTAACCGATGTAATTCAGTAACCTCAATACTTATAAAACCGAATTCGCTTATTACTTTTCCTTTAATCAAGTAACATCCGGGACCACGAAAAGGATATTCTTTTGCAATATTCGGAAACTGTACGGTATCTATCCAATAGCCTTCAATATCAATAAAGGTTCCAAAACTCATTCGTTTGCCACCTCCTGTTCGGGTTCCTTTTACATGAACCAGGTAACCTACAATTTCAACCTGCTTATTTACCAGGTGAACAAGATTCCTGGATACCAATGTTGTTTCGGGCATTTCATCTATCAACTTAAACGGTGAAATACTCGATGAGAATCCCAGTAGCTCTAATTCGTCATACGCAGGTTCTAATGGATGCGCATACAGCTCAGGCAGACTGAATTCTTTAGGTTTCTCATTAAATAATGTTTTTACAGGCTTGGTCTTTTTATCCTTTTTTAAAATAAAATGTGCATCCCAAAGCAGCTCCTTTTTATTTTTGCCGGTAAAACGAAAAGCATTCACCCGAAGCAATATGGTTAGCTGCTCGAGCGATATGGGAACCCGTTTCATAAAATCACGCAAATCTTTAAATGTTCCGTTGGTATATCGCTCAATCAAAATGCTTCTCATCGTTTCTCTTTCGAGATGATCAATCAAATCCAAACCTAAATGAATAACGTTTTTATGAATCACAGTTTCCGATTCGCTGATATTGATGCAAGGAGCTTCAATTTGGCCACCAAGCATGCGGGCTTCGTGTACATAGAGCTCTTTACGGTAAAAACCGCCACCATTGTTAATGGTTGCTACGATATATTCGAGCGGGTAATGCGCTTTTAAGTAAAGTGCCTGGTAACTTTCTACCGCATACGAAGCCGAATGTCCCTTGGAAAAAGCATAGTTTGCAAAACTTTCAATCTGAGTCCACACTTGCTGTACAATATGCAGCGGATAATTTCTCTCTTTACAGTTAGAAAAAAATTTATCTTTGATCTTACCAAATTCGTTACGCTGCTTAAATTTCCAGGACATTCCCCTACGCAAAATATCAGCCTCGGCCAGTGTTAATCCGGCGAAATAATGTGCTACCTTAATGACATCTTCCTGGTAAACCATAACCCCGTAGGTTTCTTTTAATAAATCGTACAATTGGGGCATCTCTTTTCGGGCTACTTCTCTCCTTTCCGGATACCGGTATCGTAAGATATATTCGCGCATCATGCCACTTTTAGCAACTCCCGGGCGAATAATTGAGCTTGCTGCTACCAGCCTGATGTAATCATCAGCTTCGAGTTTAGTAAGCAGCATACGCATAGCCGGCGATTCTACATAAAAACATCCGATTGTTTTTCCTTTACTCAATAGTTTTTTTACTTTTTCATCTTTCTTAAATCGCTCTAAATCATGAATATCGACTTTATTACCTGTATTATTTTTTACAATTTCTATGGCATCTTCAATCTTGCTTAACCCACGCTGGCCCAGCACATCGAACTTGGCAAACCCGAGATCTTCCGCTTCGAGCATACTAAAATGTATGGTAGGAAAACCTTTAGGGGGCATTATAGTTGCCGTATAAGCACTTATAGGTTTTTCAGAGATGATAATTCCGCTGGAATGCACGCTTAAATGACTCGGAAAACCATGAATAAGCTTGCTGTACTTTAAAACCAATTGCCCCATCTCATCAATATCGGCCAGGTTTTTAGCTTTTTGTAGTTTTTCAATTTCTTGCGATGGCAACCCAAAAACTTTACCTATCTCACGAATCATAGAGCGATACTGAAAAGTAATGTATGTTCCGACCAAAGCGGTATGATTCCAGCCATGCCTGTCGAAAAGATACTTTGTAATATTGTTTCTGTCGCGCGATGCAAAATCAATATCAAAATCGGGCGGACTGTTTCGTGCCGGATTGATAAAACGCTCGAAATACAGATCGAGCTCAATGGGATCAACATCGGTAATACGCAACAGGTAGGCAACCATACTGTTGGCTCCACTCCCACGACCTACGTAATAACAGCCTTTGCTTCGTGCATACTGAACCATATCCCAGTTGATTAAAAAATAAGAACAGAAATTCAGCTCTTTAATAACTTCCAACTCTTTTTTAATACGGTCAAACACTTCGTCGGATGGATCTTTGTACCTGTATTTTATGCCTTTGTAGCTTTCGCTTACCAGCAGTTTATAATCTTCGTCGTGCGAGCTGGTATACGTTTGTTTGTTTTTTGATGTTTTAAACTCGAAGTGAATAGAGCAACTGTCAAGGAGTTTCTTCGTGTTTTCAATGATTTGAGGATAATCTTTAAAATGATTTAAAATATCCTGATGCGGATACATGATTTCGTTAGGATTTGCTTCTTCGGATTTGGGCAAACGACTCAATAATATGTTCTTATCTATTGCGCGAAGTAACCGATGAATGTTAAAATCGCGTTTATGCCGAAAGGTAACAGGCTGTAAAACAACTAATTTATCCAGAGAGTTCTTCCATTTGGAAAAAGGAAGCTTATTCAGTTGCGATGGTATTATTCCAATAAATTCATTTTTATTTAATTCTTGATAATTAGTATAATTAAACGGATATATAATGTACGCATCTGAAAAAACAGGCGCTGTAGACGGGAAATCTTCTTCGGAATGCAAATGGTGTGTTAAATGCTCGTTTAACTGCTGAAATCCTTTGTTATTTTGTGCTATCCCAATGTATTGTTGATCAGCCCCATTTCTAAAATCAATACCTAAAACGGGCTTTATTTGCGCTTTTTCGCACTGACGGATAAAATCAAAACAGGCCGATGTGTTATTGATGTCGGTAAGCACAATAGAATCATATGATTTTGCCTTGGCTTCCTCTATTAACTGTTCGATAGAAAGTGTTCCAAATTTGTAGCTGTAGTATGTGTGGCAGTTTAGTAACAAGTTTATTGGTAAATTAGTGAATTAGTAAAATTGTAAATTGGTTAATATGTTAATTTGTTTTTTCAAAGTTGCTAGTTACTAGTTTCTGGTTTAATGATTATTCTTAGTTTACTGACTGTGGACTGTGGACTGTGGACTATTGACAATGGACAGATACTATTTACTATCTTTTCCTACACTCTGACAGGTTTTAATTTATAATTCCTCATTCTACATTTATAATTCGTTTATATTCTTCTGTGTGCAGGGATTACAGGTGGTTGCCCGTTAAATGGATTAGACATTTGCCCTATTCCTCTTGTTCCCATGGTTACAACACGCTTAATTGCATTTTGCCCGTATCGGTTTCTAATTCGATCCATGGCCTGATAGAGATTTACCATTTCGGCAGTATCTTCAAAAAGGTTCATTTGATAGGTTCCCGAAAGTAAATGACTAAACCGTACTCCAACCAAGCGCACCAATACTCTGCGCTCATATAACTGATCGAATAGTTCCAAGGTTGTTTTAATCAATGTATGGTCCAGCGATGTATACGGAATTCGCTTTTGCCGTGTACGCGTGTCAAAGTCAGAATATCTTACTGTAACCGTAACACAAGATGTAAGTTTATTTCCGTTTCGGAGGTAATAACTCAATTTCTCAGCCATAGATGCAAGTATGTTTTTCAATTGCCGAACATCAATGGTATCTTTCTCGAGTGTTAACGATGATGAAATGGATTTACGTTCATGGTAAGGTTCAACAGGCGTATTATCAATGCCCTGGGCTTTTTTCCAGAGCATGATCCCGTTTTTACCCAGCACCCTATCCATTAATTCCATAGGCATTTCCTGCACTGTTTTTACGTATTTTATACCCATGTTTAACAGTGTTTTATAGGTCTGATCACCAACCATAGGGATTTTTTTAACAGCCAATGGAGCCAAAAAAGGTTTTTCTATGCCGAATGGTACATTAATGTGATTATTGGGTTTAGCTTCGTTGGTGGCTACTTTCGAGACAGTTTTACTGGTTGAAAGCCCGAAAGATATAGGTAACCGGGTCTCTTTTACAATTTTCTGACGAAGCTCCTGAGCCCATTTATAGGTTCCGAAAAATTTATCCATCCCGGTAACATCAATATAGAATTCGTCGATAGAAGATTTTTCGTACAAAGGCGATTGTTCCTTAATGATTTCGGTAACCATATCGGAGAATTTACTGTAGATAGAACTATTCCCACGAATTACGGTTGCTTCGGGACAAAGCATTTGTGCCATTCGCATAGGCATGGCCGAATGGATACCATATTGGCGTGCTTCATAGCTACACGCAGCCACAACACCTCTCCCGCTGGTTCCACCAACCAAAACAGGTTTACCATTCAGGCTGGAATCGAGTAGCCGCTCACACGACACAAAAAAAGTGTCTAAATCAATATGAACTATAGACTTATGCATCTGTTCAGTTAACAATAATCAATGATCAATTTTCAAATACTTGTGTAAATTCCCTGTTTAAGTTTAGTAATCAATCTTTGGTATAGTTGATACTACAACTCCCTGTACGATAAAATCTCTTGAGAGAATAATGGGTGTGTGTGTATTGTTCGATGATCGTGGGATTAATACCACATGGTCATCATTTACTCTTAGTTCCTTAATGGTTGCTTCATCGTCGATTAAAGCCACTACCATATCGCCATTATCGGCTGTGTTTTGTTGTTTTACCAGAACCAGATCGCCATCGTTAATGCCTTTTTTATTCATGGAATCGCCTTTGGCTTGTAATAAAAAGTATGTATTATTGGGTTTAGCAATTTTGGTTGAAACCGCAATCATGGCCTCAATATTTTCTTCTGCAAGGATCGGTAAGCCACAAGCGACTGTTCCTAACAAAGGTATTTTAACTGTTTGTTCGCTGGTGACTTCGTTGGTTTCAAATTCGTATTTAATAAACTGAATACTGCCATCTTCTCTTTTTTGCAGAATTTCTTTATCGATTAAGTTTTGTAAAATTACTGCAGCAGAGCGTGGCGATTTGTAATCCATCTCTTTCATTAACTCACGTACACTGGGCATTTTCCTGTTTTTCATCAGAAAATCCCGTATAACACGTAAGGCTGTTAATTCTTTATTTGAAACAGAATTTTGCATACACAAATATACACTTGAAATACGAAAAAAGCAAATAAAAATATTTAGATAAGATTCAATTCTCAGTAAAACAATGTTTTAAATTATAATAAAAGGTGTATGTTAAAAATGCTATACGAAGAATTGTAATTTCAAATCACAAAAAAATAAATAGTTGAGTCAATATTTAGGGATTCTAAAGGTGTTTCATTAAATTTACTAAGATAACACGCGTTTGATGTAAACAAAATCTTGATTAAATAACTTTTTAAACTATTTTTTAAAGAATGCATGAAAGAGCTTGTCGTTATATTATCTAGTACCTGGAAATTTGCTGCCACTTTTCCTGTAGCAATTTATTTGTTTCATATGTCGTTTTTTGAAACTATTCTTTATACTAATATTGGTGGTTTAGTGGGAATTATTGTATTTACAATGGTTTCAAAAGGTATTATTAAATTATTTACATTTCTTTTACCAGTAAGATTCAGAGATAGAAAAAAGCCAAAGAAAGTATTTACAAAACGAAACCGTTGGTTGGTATTGCTCAAAACCAAATACGGGCTACCGGGAATTGTCATTTTAACTCCCGTTATATTGTCTATTCCCGTTGGTGTATTTTTAAATACGAAGTATTACGGACACAAAAAAATGAGTTACCTCTATTTGTTTTTAGGGCAAGTGGTTTGGTCAATTATTTATACCACTGTATTAATAAAAGCGAAAATGGTTATTTAGTATTTATTAACAACCAATACCTCTATGCTAATTGATAATAAAACAAGGTGGTTCGAAATTACAGCAGTAATAATAACAGGGTTATTTAAGTTTATTTTCGTTAATGTACTGGAGTTACAGTTATTATTTATTATCGTAAGCATTGTCTTCTGGGGTACTTATATTGCATACCGGTATACAAAAAACAGCAGTTTACTTGATTACTGGGGATTTACAAAAAATAATTTCTTAAAAAGTTTTAAAAATACAGGAGTTTTTGCTCTGATTTGCATTGTAATTTTCATTACATACGGAATTTATAACCAGTTTCAGGTTGATAAACTCCATTTATTGTATGTTCTGATATTATATCCTATCTGGGGTACAATTCAGCAATTCATGGTTATGAGCTTAGTATTAGGAAACCTGAAAGATATGGTATCAGCAAAAATACCTTTGGTTATTCTTATACTTATATCTTCATTATTATTTTCGGCCGTGCACATACCTTCATTAACCCTAATGCTAATTACCTTTATTTTAGCATTGTATTATTCGCAGTTATTTCTAAAATTCAGAAATTTATTGCCCCTGGGCCTATTTCATGGAATGATTGGTGGGTTTTATTATTATTATGTTTTAAACCAGGACCCCTGGTTGGATGTAATTCGCATGATTTCAGGATTTTAAAGAGATGAAGTGTTTTATATATGAAAAAATCGCTTCAAGTCTATTCCTTTCTTAAGCCTGTAATGCATAAACATTAATATTGCTGATATAGGAAGCACACAAACCATTACGATAACACTCCAATGTAAAGTAATTGCCTGATCAGCATAAAAAGCTATGATTCCCTCTATACACATAGAAAATACGCCTATGATAATAAAAACATATGCTAATAAATTAAAGCCTTTGCGTTTTAAAGATTTTGTTATGATAACGAACAAGAGTAACAAAACATAAAATGAAAATAAAACTGGTATTCCTAGACGAATACCCCACCCTATATTCATATTGTACCAATCAAGCAAAACGAGCAGAGCCGATGTTGACAAAAAGCTAATTGTAGACAACAAAAACAACCTGTTTCGCAAGAAAGTAATTAGCGTAGTATTTACCAATAGAACCAGTGATATGGTAATACTATACTTTGACCATGTAATACATTGATTTATTATCAGATCGATTATAAATGTTACTATAATTCCGGAAAGAAGAATTAATCCGGATAATTCCCAGAATATTTTACGCTTCTGACTCTTCGTTAATTTTTCGTAATGCGCATATAATTCCAGTTCGGCATGATCTTTTATAGGTTCTTTATCTGCTTCTTCATTGGCAGGATGGCCACATAAAGGGCAAAATACCATGTTTTCATCTAACTCAACTCCACATTTTTTGCAATATGACATCATTTTAATATCTTGTTATTTTTACTTTAATTCCTTGATCTGCAATAAATCTTAAAAATTTCTTTTCAAATTCTTTCGAAGTGGTAATGTTTCCAAAACTTAGTGTGAGTTTGTTATTTATACCAATCACACCACAATTTATTTTAAGTTTTCTATTTGGAGGTGGCGGTGTAATTACAAAATAGTCAATTTTATCGTTAATTTCGCCTGAAAAGTCCATTTTCCCCAAATTAGTAATTACTCCACTATACAGGTTGGTTCCCATGGTATAATATTTTAAATATAGAATCATGTTTTTTAGAAATAACGGCATACCTCTAATGATATAGTTTTTCTCGCCTCCAACATTTCTTGAGATGATTTTATTAATTAACTTTTCTTCTGTTTCTAATTGCATGGTGTGGTATACAATCTTTAGTATTTCATCAAAAGTATAATAGCCTAAACGTAAATCAATTTCAGGCATTACAAACAAGGAGAAATTCCTCATTGTTTTCGAGAGGTAAATATTTCTTAAATTAACTGGTACCTGAATACGTTGTATTTTACGTCTTCTAAATTTACTTAATTTATGAAGTCCTTGATAAATATCTTGAAGAATATATAGGTAAAGAGAAACCAAATAAACAGTAATATTGACACCTTTTTCCTTTGCTTTCTTTTTAATTTCATCAATTGGCAAGATTGCAATTAAAACATCGAATCGAGGAACGCTTCTTAACGGGTAAGGTAAATGAAAAGCTTTAAGCTTTTTTACGTTGGGAGGTATATTTTCTTTGAAATATTTTTTATAAGAATCTTCTGTTTCATTGCTTAATGTATCATTATCAGGAATATTTACCAGGTTCTTTGTTAACGGTATTTCTTGTTGCCGGAAATATTGTTGTAACAGAAATTCAAAAAAATTAAGAGCGCCTGCTCCATCGGTTAAAATATGAGAGAATTCGATACTTATTATATTTTTAAATGCCAGGATTCGAACTAAGGGTTGATTTTTATCTTTTTTGCTAAATTCCCGGCAAGGTATACCATCCTGAACTTTGAGTGGTATTGGAGCATTGACTTGTTCAAGGTAATACCAGAAAAAACCTTTTTTTAAAGTGACTTTATAATAAGGAAATCGTTGCTCTAAAAGAGGAATAACATGTATAAGGTGTTTTATTTTTACTCTTTCTTTCAATACAACCGAAATTCTGAATACTGCAGTAAGTTCTTTTGAGCGTATAGCAGGAAATATTTTAGCGGCATTATCGAGCGTATACCAACTGGAATCACCATTTATATTATTTGAGGATATTAAATTTTGCATACCTATAATATACACCTTGTATACAAAAAATGCAAATAGCATTTAGGTATAATATCTAATTTGTATATGTGTATTTTATTTTAATATCCAAGTGTATGTTACTGATTACGAAAAGCATGAATTATATCCCTTCGAAACTGCGTAATATCTAACCCTTTAGTTATGGACAAACACTTATATTTTGAGGTACTTTGTTTCATGCTTTTATATACGCCCTTTTTTACCATCAAATTTTTACTGCAACCAGCCACAAAATAGAGATCTATCCACCTTTTTTTTAAGAATTCACCAAACTCTTCCGGTTTCATCGGTTTCAGGTTATCAAATAGCGGTCTGATATAATAATCAACATATGTTTCTTTATATTTTGCTGATGATATATAGGGTCCTATAATATCCAAATCATGAATTGCTTCTAAAAGTGTTCTTTTATAGGTTAATGATGATCGGGATTCTATTTTAACTACTTTATTACTTGTGCTATTTACGATCTTAATATCATATTCGTTTTGTGGATTTTTAAACTGATCGGTTCGTACATCGTCGTAACGAATAACTTCACAGTTAACCAGATTAGAGTCGGCCAACCAGGATTTGATGAGCTCAACCGCATAAACTTCTGCGATCATTCCACGAAACTGGTTTTGCAGCTTTAATTTTTGAGTGCGTTCTCTCCCATCCTGACCTGCCTGAATGGTATGTAAAACTTTTTGTTTAGCCTGGCGGGAAGCACGAGATATAAAATCTGAATGAATATCCAGCTTGACTTTTACAATATGCCAATTGCCCTGTTTTGTTCTATATTGTTGATACTCGAACATATTTATCTTTTCTTTACCGGTCGTTTAATGGTTTTAACCGATTCGGATTTTACTTTTCGGTCACGCACTAACCGAACTGCATCATTGTGCAACTGATCAGTGTGTTTATCATCAAAACCCAACGATTCCATGATCAGGTTATCCAGCTTTTTACGATCATCCAAGTGTATTTCTTCAAAAATACTTTCCTGCTTTCGTTCACACATAGAGCGCATACAGGTATTAAGCTCTTTTTCTTTGCCTACAAGATACTTTGGATGCGGAATCAACGTATTTTGAATTACATGAACATCTACGTCACTTAATGTTTGACTTCCGGTTAACTGCCGTGCAAAAAGATCGATAAGATGCCTGAATAATGTACTGTTAAGCGTGGCAAATAAGATATCACCATATTCTGCGAATTCTGGTTTTATTAAGATCTTATAATTCACCTTATCGCAATAAACACGTTTTGTTCTATTATCTAATAACCGAAATCGCTCTCCTATTTTTGAAGGAATGATAAAATCACCTGGAATAATCTCTTTCCCCAGGTTAAACCAATCTGTTGATTTATCAGCAGAAACACGGGCTTTGCAGGTTGGACGTTGATGAATTTTATAAGCAGAACTCTCAGCTTTTTGTATGTATTTATAAATGTCAGATTTAGAGTTTTTTAATTTACTTCTATTATATTTTACATCCAAAACACAATACTTTAAATCCGAACTATTTACAGACAAACCCTGAGCTTCGCGCTGACTTTTTAAAATAGGTTTTACCAAAGATCGTTCAATAATATAGTGTTTCTTATCCATTGCAGAACGATACTTGCCATATACTGACCAGAATTCGCTGTTCTTCTCTCCTGCCACAATGGCCTGATCTGTTTCATCGGTAAGATAAAAGAAACTATTTGCTCCGGTTTTGATTCCATATTTTACGTCGCAAAGTGCTTTAAGCGGTATCAGCTTACTTTTTGCTTTCTGTATAATCTCCTGGTATAATGGAGTGGTTCTAAAAAATTGTGTTCCCCAATATCCGTTATGGTACTTGTTATTCTCTGAGCTGTTTAGTTCTAGTTCTCTTTGATTTATGGTATGAATGGAAATGATCTTACTCTTTATATTTTTAGATGCTTGTTCAATTTGTTGAACGAAGCCTTCCAGGTTATCCAATCGATCAGTATCCTCTACTGTACCTATAAAATTATTATATGGCTCGTTTAAACGCACAAATTTAACCTTGTTGCTTTCTCTTTCTTCTTTTTGACAGCACTTTTCGATAATTAAGATTACTGTATTTACCGAAGCTGTTTGAAAGCTTCTTGTGCTCTGTTGATCAATTATAGCAATAATCTTAAAGTGACCTAATAAAAATTTTTGCAGGTCTTTACCATACGAAACATCCATCCAGCTGCTTGCAATAACATAACCTAATCTGCCACCCTCTTTTAAAAGTGAAGCTGTATGCATTAAATAATAGATATACAGATCACTCTGCTTATTAATTTTCTGAATACCAAAATCTGCTTTAATCAACTGTACCCACTTTTCTTTATTCTTAATAAGCTCCTGCCTTATATAAGGAGGATTTCCAATACACGCATCAAATGGAGTACTAAAAGATGAGTTGTTCGAATGAATTGTAACAAAATCTTTAAGAATGATACTATTACTAATCTTTGGATTATAAATATCCTGAATAAGCATATTCATTCTGGCTAAAAATACAGGAATTTGAGCTACATCAATACCTTTTAAATTCTCCGGTTTGGCTTTCAGATGTAAATGCTTTAACCTTTGAAAAGCACGCACCAGAAATGCTCCTGAACCGCATGCAGTATCAATAATTGATTTTGTTTTTGGCTTAATACAGAACGTATTTATGATATCAATTTCATCGTTGGAGGTAAAATGTTGACCTTTTTCTGTTTGCTGTTGATTCTTAAAAAGGTTATTATAAATAGTTCCCAGAATATCTGTTTTAAAATCTACTTTGGTTATTTTCTCGAGTTTTTGTGTAAGACGTAAAGGCAACGAAAGTTTCTTATTTTGCAGTAAAAAAGGATTAAACAATGTATAAACATGCCCAAAACCAGCTTTTTTCAGTGCAGTAAAACTTCTTTGTATATCATTGCTTTCACTAATCTTTTGAAGCGCTGGATGATTACTTTCTTTTTGAATTAAGATATAAACAATATATTTTGTTGTAATGAGAAAGCTAAGTGCAAGAGCAAGTTCTTTATATTGATCCCTATCTAATTTATCCAGATCAAAAATATCCAGTCGACTTAGTTCTTCAACAACCTGATTATACAATGTTTTATCTGCTGATAAGATATCCAGATAATGAACACCTGCTTTTTGAACTATATTGGAGATATACTGGTGATTTTTAGCTTGATATGCTCGTGCGATATATTCAGGTTGCATTGCTTATTTTCGATAACGTGTATTCTACTATCTCAAAGATACATTTTTGCATAAAATTTACTTCATATACCTGTTAATTTAGATTAAATACTTGACAAGGGGTATATTCATTTAATAACTTTACAAAAGGTAAACCATTAAAAATTTGGCATATGTCTCATGAGAAAACAGTTCACGATGGTAAAAAGCAGAAATCTCCGCTTAAGAAGTTAAAAGAAAAAAGAGCAGAACGAAAGGCCAGACGCGCCGAGGTGAAAAAAGCAAAACGTAAGCCACGTCACAAGGTAACTTCTTAAACTAAAGCCATCATTTTCGATGGCTTTTTAATTATAAAACAATAAACACGTTTATGCTAAATAACTTCGATACTGTTTAATTTGCAAAAATAGTTAAGCAGTTCTTCTTGTTTACCCGGAATAACCAAATGGTGATTGCCCAAAGGATTATCTTTTAATTTCTGTCTATCTTTATCCGGGATTTGTACCTTAATTTGGGTTCTGCATGCATCATCTTTTTCGGGAATTTCAATTACTTTACCACTGGATATAAAAGCTTTGTTTAACTGATTATTCATTCTGAAAATGGTTACTTCGCTAGCTTTAAATCTCCCTTGAACAGCTGTTCCCAGGTTAGTTTCAAAATGAGTGGTGATGTTAAAATCTTCAACCAGATTTGTTGCAATCGTGCAATGCGCTAAAAAGATGCTTTCTCTTTCAATGGCTGCCATATTGGCCATCCAGGGAATTTCGCCAGTTAATGCCTTTACTATCACTTTACCGGTAATGCTGGTAATATCGCCCTCACAACCTGCAGGCAGACCATCTGTATTCATTTTTGATAATGCCAGACAAGCGGTAACAGCATGATTTCTTACCAGTGGAAAACACTCTACCGTAATCGCATCCAGCTTTTTATCATCTTTAATATGCTGAAGTAAATTAAATACGCGCGATGAATCTTCCAAACTAAAGTCGGAAGTTTTAAAATGTTCCATAAAACTTGCATTGGAAGAAAACTCTGAATACTCCGGATAGTTATTCCATGCAATTTGTTCAAGCTCAATTCCTAACTTCCTTTTTAGTAAACTAGTATCTATTGTAGAATTAATAAGCCATTCCGATACATTCCCAATTAGTCCTATCTTGTAATTAGCCAAAATATTTAAAGCCTGAATACTTGTAAGATAAAATTTAATTTTCTGTTGAATATCCAATTCATGATCAAGATTGTACAGTACTGAACTAATATTGTGTTGATTACAATACGATTTTATTTCCGTTGCAGCAGCAAAACTATTATCCGATGTGATCGCTAAAATGAGTATTTGTTTTTTAGAATTTAATAGACGAGCCACTTGCTTTTCAGAACCTCCGGTTACAATAAAAACAGCATCGGGATTTTCGTTAACCACATTGATATTTATACCGCTAAGCTTTGATTTCAGGATATCTTCTCCCCTTTCTATAATTGACTCTGGAGCATCGGGAAATGCTATTATACTTAATTTTAATGTATTCATCATAAATAGGAATTAGGAGTTAAAAATACCTCAAAATGACGAATAAAAAAAGGTAGCTTCGAAAAGCTACCTTATAAAACTTTGCTCATTTGCTAACAAACTGTCGGACCTTTCATAAAACTTTTCAAATGAACAAAGCAGAAATCGTATACTTATGGAAGTATCACTTCGTCAATTACGTGAATAACTCCATTGGTTGCCAAAATATCAGTACTTACAATAGTTGCATCAGCTGATCCTAACCCTAATGCTGAATCAGCATCAGTAATGGTTAAGCTACTAAGGTTCAAGGTGAAGTCACCACCACCTAATGTTGTAACGACATTGCTTGATAGATTTGGCAAATCTGTTGAGAATACTCTTGATTCAACAACGTGATATTTTAGTACTGCTTCAATTACACCTATACCTTGAGCTGTTACTAGTGCGTCAAAATCTGCAACGCCAGCAAGTGTATATAATGATTCAAAAGCGTCATCTGTAGGTGCAAATACTGTAAATGGTCCATCACCTTTAAGCGCAGTAATTAGATCTGCAGCACTTTCGTCTTCTTCAACTGCCGTTAAAGCTGCAACTAATTGTCCGAATTCAGCACCTTCTGAAGCTTGTGAAGCAGCAACCGCTATTTCAACGATATCACTTGAAGCAGGAACCAATGTTCTGTCGATTAAGTGAACAACACCATTATCATAGTCTAGAGCTTCACCCGATAATGTTGCTGCTGTAACTTTTGTTAATCCGTTAAGGAATGCTCCATCATCGTTAATACTCAAGTAGAAATCGCCACCTAACGAAGTAATAGCTGAACCTGATTCAGGTAAACCATCACCAAACACTTCAGTATCTAGTACATGATATGTTAATATAGGCGCAAGATCATTTGCAGAATAGTCATCTAAACTTGTTATTCCCGCAGCTTCAAATGCATCATTATTTGGAGCAAATAGTGTATAATTTGCTTCGCTATCAATTAAGGTACTCAATAAATTAGCTTTAACAACTGCTGCTGTTAAAATTGAAAAATCGTCGTTAAAATAAGCAGGCTCTACAATGGTATTTACAATACTTAGCTCTAGTGAAGGAACTAATACCGCATCAACAATGTGTATAACACCATTGGAAGCTTCAACGTTTGCTGTTGTAACATTCGCTCCGTTAATCATAACATCGCTTCCACTTATTTCTACTGTAATTTTATCATCATTACTTAAGATTGTAGCCGCCATCTGACCATCGCTTAAATCGCCTGACATTAAAGCAGCACTTGAAATTACATGATATTTCAATAATCTTTCAATTACAGCTTCTGGTACATCATCTAAACTTGATTGTCCGATAACTCCCAATAATGCTGTAAACGCATCGTTGGTTGGTGCAAAAACAGTATAATTACCATCTGAACTTAATGCGTCTACAAGATCAGGGAACATACTCAATGCATCCACTAAAATACTTAATGAAGGAGTTTCTGAAGCTATTGTTACGATATTATCTTTAGGTAGTTCAAAACCTTCTGGTAGTAAAACTTCATCAATAAGGTGTACTACACCATTGGAAGCTTCAATATCGGCATTGGTTACCATAGCATTTCCATTCAATGTAACAACGCCATCCATAATACTCACGCTGATTGACTTTCCTGAAAGTAATGTGGTTACATTACCATCCATTAAATCAGTTGACATTACTTTACCACTTACTACATGGTATTGAAGTACTTCAGCCAGTACATCAGGATTATCTAAAAGTGTTTCTAACACGCCATCTTCTAAATTTTCGAATGCATCATTTGTTGGTGCAAACACAGTGAAAGGTCCCTCACCTTGTAAAGTAGAAGTTAAGTTAGCTGTTGAAATAGCAGTAACTAAAGTACTTAAATCCGATGTTGAAGTTGCCAGAGCTACAATATCATTTGTAACTATCATGTTATCATCATCATCGTCATCATCACAAGATGTAAATGCAAACATTGCTATTAATGCAATAGCAAACATGCTGATCAGTTTCTTAGAAATTGTTTTCATAATTTATTGGTTTTAGTTAATAATTTTTATAACCAAGAAACATGAAAACGTAATTTTTGTTTATTATTTATAATTAATTATTAAACATAAATAATGTTTTCTAAATAATATTATTACCTGTTATTATTGATTTTTCTAGGTATTTTACGAATAATTTGATGTTTAATATAAATTAGTATAATTTAAACAATGCATTATCCTACTCTTCGATTTGTATAGCTAAAATGGAATAAAACCATTTCTAAAGCCTTTTGAATTGCCTGGTTAATTGGGTAGTAATTTGATGAGAGTTTTAAATCGATTGCATATAATTTCATGTAATATTTTCCAGATAAAGGTACACCTAAACCTGAATTTATTAACCTTTCAGCTTTGAGGAAGCCTTCTTGTTGTTGCGATTTGATCAATTTACAGGTAATTATTCTTTTGGTATCCTGTTTATCAATCATGGCAGAAAAACCAAATAACCTGCAAATTAAACCACGGTATGGATAAAAACTACAAGCTCCGACCGAATTAAACGGATTAAAGAGAAGACAAACCTTTTGGTTGTTATATTCATTCAATTTCTCTAAAAATATATCAGCCTGATGCGTTTTGTGCAAATGAAATGCCAATGGAAGAAACTCCAGTGGCGTTGCTTCTATCTTGCTATTCGTACAACAATGATGACAACCCGGAATACATTTTAAATTTGTACTTTTTTGAAAGCCATGAATTTCTTTCTCGAGGGATTTGAAAACCGATTCAACCGCCCTCACCTTTTTTATTAAGGACATCTGTTCTATCTAATAATCTGGCGAAATTAGATAAAAAATAAATTCGTTATGCAGGTACTGTAAAATTTTAAGAGTCTGTATAATAACATTTTAAATGCAATTATCGACTTTTAGCATGATTAAATGCAGAACCAAACGTCATTTTACTGTACTATTTCACTTTATCCTTAAAAACTTTTTTAAACTTTTCTAACTTGGGAGTAATCACAAAATTACAATACGGCTGGGCTTTATTATTATCATAGTACTCCTGATGATAATCTTCTGCAATATAGAATGTTTCAAATTTAGTAATTTCTGTAACAATAGGATTGTTATATATTTTAGCTTCGTCCAGTTTCTTTTTATATTCTTCAGCCAACTTTTTCTGTTCCGGCGTATGGTAAAAAATCACCGAACGGTATTGTGTACCTACATCGGCTCCCTGCCTGTTTAATGTTGTAGGATCATGTGTTTGCCAGAAAACTTCTAATAGTTCTTTAAAACTTATTGTTTCGGGATTAAAGGTTACCTGAATAACTTCGGCATGTCCGGTATTACCTGTACAAACTTCTTTATAGGTTGGATTTTTAACTGTTCCTCCCGAATATCCGGAAACAGCAGATTCAACACCTTTTAACTGTTGAAAAATAGCTTCGGTACACCAAAAACATCCTGATCCAAATGTTGCAATTTCCATAGTCGATCTGTTTTGTGCAGTTAAATTCATGCTCCATAAAACCACAAGAATTACTGCTGATATTTTTACAAATAATTTCATTCAATATTTTTTAGTAATAACATCTAACAAAGTGTATTTGTTTCTGAATAGTTTGTATTTTTAAATGCTAAACAGAAAAGAATGAATTTTAGAGATCAGTTGTTAGCAGAGCTTTCTAAACGAAATACAGATTATATAGCTTCTGTAGTAAACCGGGATAAAACATTATTCAAGGAACTCATTGAAATACTCCTAAGTAATGAGAAACTAGTCTCCGGACGCGCAGGTTGGGTAATTGAAACCATCTGGTTAAAATATCCGCAAATGATTAAACCATATATTAACGATCTGATCGATTTTTTGCCAAAAGCCCACCGCGATAATCAAAGACGACATTGCCTGAAGATATTATCGACTATAAATCTTGAAACGCTTGACGAGGAACGATTAGGGATTCTTATAGACAGATGCTTTACATGGCTTGAAGATCCGATTTATCCCCCGGCAGTAAAAGTGCTATCTATGCAAATTATCTTTAATTACGTAAAGATAGAATCTTTAATAGCTTCAGAATTAATTGCTATAATAGAAAATCAATTTGAAGATGCCACACCGGGTTTTAAGAACAGAGGTGAAAAACTGTTGAAAGAACTCTATAAGTTGGAATAATTTCCAGTTATTTAAAAATATTCATATATAGATATGGTAATATTTAAAAAATATTTTAGTTTTGCAGCCGATTTTTAATACTTAAAATTTGAATTAGTAATGAAAAGAAATATTGTTGTAAACGAAAACTTTTGTCCCCAGAATCATCCATGCCCTTCAACCGGAATTTGTCCGGTAGGTGCTATAAGTCAGAAAAGCCCTTTTAGTGCACCTGAAATTGATTACAGTAAATGCACAGGATGCGGTATTTGCACAAGATCATGCATGGCATTTCAATGTACTGATTGTTAAAAAAGGCTGCAAATACGCAGCCTTTTTTATTTATTGGTTAAGGATTGTCTCTTTATTGATTTCAATAGCCATAGACTAACGGTTGTGTAAACCAATATGGCAATTAACGATGCTTCAACACCAAAACTGCCACCGTTTAATAGTGAGTTTCCATTGTTCAGATGAACAGCAAAAACTGAATTTATTTCTACTATTGGTAATACCTTTATTTTCAGAATCTTTCCGGCAAAAAACATATTCCACACTAAATGCACTATTGCAGCAGTATAAACGGATTTTGTTTTAATAACCATTAGACTGAACATCACACCAACCATAGTTCCTGCTAAAAATAACAGAATGAAATCGACTATATGAAACGTTTCCATCATCCCCAGATGTAATAATCCGAATATCATAGATGGAACGACAACAGCGGCTCGAATATTCCATTTTTCTTCGATTATGCTCATAATATAACCCCTGAACAGGATCTCTTCAATAAAACCACCGTTAATAGACATTGCAATGGTTGATACTACAAAATATATAATCAAGTCGTTGGACAACTGCTTTCCCTTGTATTCATAATTCACATCGTTAAATAATAGTGTGAAAGCCAAAAAAAGTATCGAAATAATTACTCCTGCAATGAACCATTGGTAAGGTTTACTATTTGACCTTCTAATATTAAATGTTGCAGCATCTCTTTTAAGAACCTTTTTAGCAAAGAGATACATCAGAAACAGCGTTACAGGTAATCTCAAAATAAGTTCCCGAAAAACAAACCTTATACTCCTATCTTGAATCCACTGAGTAGCGGAATCGCTTAGGATGGCAACCATTAAAAAGATTGCCAGAAATGCTATACAAGCTAAAACTGCCTGCCACCAGGTATAGTTACTTTTATATTTCATGATCATAAATTTTTGTTAATAATTGATTCATAATCCGAAAATAAAGTATATTATAATAATTTAGAAATGAATTATTTAATACACTCAAATGTGGTTATATAAAGGGGTAATTGTTATTTCAAGTGAGTTCAAATAAGATTTTAATGGTTTCATAAAGGGTTTTAATAATTTCAAATAAAAAACTAGATTATCTTGTTTTTTATCTTCAATTTTGTTTAAAACAACTTTATGTTTAAAAAAGAACACATTATACATGCTATTTTTTGGCTAGTCCCCAGTATTTATATTCTTTTTTTAACCGATAACTTTATAATTGGCGTTTTTAGCAAAAAGGAAGGAACCCTTTTAATCCCGTTTTTGTATGGAACCTTATGTAATGTATTATTATTCTATGGTAACATTAGTATAATTCATCAATCATTTCAAAAAAAGAAGAGACATCAACATTGGATATGGTTTACTTTGTTTCTATTACTATCAATAACTATGATAGAAAGCCTGATTGATTTTACGGTCATACATGCATATAAACCCAATAAATACTACGATCTTGCAGGTAATATATTCATTGGCAATCTGGTAATTCATATTGTGTTTTATGGGTTATCACTGGCTTACATATTTTCTGTAAAAGCAGTAAGAGGTGAACAGCAGAAACAAAGATTAATTCAGGAAAAACTTTATTCCGAGTTAACATATTTAAAATCACAGGTTAACCCGCATTTTTTATTCAATACGTTAAATAATCTTTTTTCTTTGGCACGAAAAAACAAAGATTTTGAAACAGCCAATGGCATTTCAAAGCTCTCCAAAATGATGCGTTACATGCTTTATGAAGGTAATACCGATAAAATTATGCTTAGCAAAGAAATAGATTATATCGAGAATTATATCAATCTTCAGAAACTTAGGTTTCATCCCGACGATGATATAACAATAGGCTTTAATTATACCGGAAATATAGAATCTTTTATGATCGCTCCTCTCCTGCTAATTCCGTTTGTAGAAAACGCTTTTAAACATGGAATAAGCATACAAAATCATTCATATATTATGATTAATGTTCATGTAAAAGGCGATGTACTTGAATTTATTATACGCAATACTAAGCATTCAGCTGATAAAAACAGCGAGTATTCAGGTTTTGGATTAAACAATGTTCAAAACCGGCTTCAAATGCTTTATGAAAATGAACATGAACTAATAATTAAAGAAACAGATATTGAATATCAGGTAACTTTAATACTTAACCATTAAGACCATGAAATTTATCGCTATTGATGACGAACCTATGGCCCTCGATATCATTACAGACTATGCATCGAAAGTTCCATATTTGGAACTGGCCGGAAAATTCAGAAATGCTGTATCAGCATTGGAATATTTACAATCCAACACGATAGATTTAATATTTCTTGATATTAATATGCCCGATTTAACGGGAATTCAAATGCTCAAAACCATACAAAATCCGCCTATGGTAATTTTTACAACAGCCTACAGTGAATATGCCTTAGAAAGTTACCAGTTTCATGCGATCGACTATCTTTTAAAACCTATTGATTTTGAGCAGTTTCTTAAAGCTGTAAACCATGCCAATGAACAGTTTTTATTAAAAAACAGGCAGCGAAATAAAAGTACTCTTATTTCTGAGACCACAGATAAACAGCATGAATTGATATGGGTCAAAAGTGGCACAGAATATTTTAAGATTAACCTAAACGAAATATTTTACATTAAAAGCGAAGGAAATTATGTCGAATTTCATTTGCAAAATAAAAGAATTGTTTCTCTTGATTCGTTAAATAACTTGACTGAAAAGCTTCCGTCTAATTCGTTTGCCCGAATTCATAAATCATATATTGTAGCCATTAAACATATTGAATCGTTTGAAAGGCATCAGGTAAAAATAAAAAATGAAAGCCTTCCCGTTAGCACACTATACAGAGGTAGCTTTCTTCGAATAATTAAAGGATAAGGTCTTATTTTGGCTCCCAAAAACAACGTTTGGGTGATATAATCTTTTCTTCTGTTTTAAGCTCTTTCATTGCTTTATCGACATCTTTCTTATCCAGTCCTGAAAGTTCTGCTATTTCACCTGCTTTTAATGCCTTCCCTGCCTTCTTCATAACGTCTAATACTTTATCTGCATTTTCCATTCTTATCTATTTTTTAGTTTATAATCATTCTAACTGGTACTAAATTACAAAAAATATAGCTCATATAATAACCTAATCGGTTATGTAAAAGCCTGCATTCGTTGACATTTAACAAAATTTAACATCTATTCTACGAATTTTATCGTAGAAAAATTTGGAAGTACGAAATTAATCGTATATGTTTGTAGTACGAAATTAATCGTAGTGCATCAAAACATATAATTAATCGTCTTTAGTGTATGAGTTTAAAGAACAGAAATAATCCAACAGAAGCAGAACTTGAAATTCTTCAGTTATTATGGGAATACGGTCCTTCAACCGTGCGGTTTATTAACGAAAAACAGAACGAAGAAAAAGACCTACCTGCCGAACATGCAGGCAAGGCAGGAGTTGGCTACACAACAACGCTAAAGGTTATGCAAATTATGGCCGAAAAAGGTATGTTATCTGTAAATAAGGAAAGCAGGCAACATATTTACACCCCTACTCTCGATGAACACGAAACCAAAAGCAAACTGCTTGATGGTTTTTTAAAGAAAACGTTCTCAGGCTCTGCCATGAAAATGGTTATGCAGGCTCTGGGTAATCATAAGCCATCGAAAGAAGAACTCGATGAGATAAAAACGTTGATTGAAAAGATTGAGCACCAGTCGAGAAAAAAATCTGAAAACAATAAAAAATCATGAATGCTTTAATTGATTTCTTTGGTTATGAATTAATCAATGCTCTTGGGTGGAGTATATTTCATATTCTTTGGCAGGGAGTTATCCTGATTCTGTTTCTTGGATTGTTATTACGACTTTTAAGAAACAAATCATCAAATGTGCGATATAATATAGCTGTAATAGGATTAGTAGCGATTGTAGGTCTTTCAGCAATGAATTTCGTGCAAAATTATAACAAATCAGCAAATAGTAACATAGAACTACCCTATTATCAGGACATCAGCAAGAATGTATTATTTGATTTTAGCGATACCGAAAATGATTTTTATTCAGTATCTGCATATGATGATATAAAAAGCATCGTATTAAAAGTTGATAAATACTTTCCTTTCATGGTTAATTTATGGATTTTAGGAGTAATTCTTTTCACCTTAAAATTCATTTTCAGTTTTTTGTATACAATACGATTAAAAAATACTAAAACAAGACCCGTTTCAATTCAGTGGATTAAGCGATTTGAAAATCTTCAAGACAGATTGCGCATTCAAAAATCCATTGCCTACCTGGAATCTTATATTATTAAAATTCCGGTTGTTTTGGGGCATTTAAAACCTGTTGTTTTAGTTCCCGCTGAAATGTTAACCGGAATGCCCGGTAATCAAATTGAAGCGATTATAGCGCATGAATTAGCTCATATTAGACGAAACGATTATATTATTAATGTACTGCAAACTATTGTTGAAACTATTTTCTTTTTCCATCCTGCTGTATGGTATATTTCTGCACAAATAAGGAAGGAAAGAGAAAACTGTTGCGACGACCTGGCTTTAACGGTATGCAATGAGTCCATTGTGTATGCTAAAGCCCTGGTATCTATTCAAGAACTTACCTTAAACAGGCATTATTCCGCGGTAGCCTTTTCTGGTAATAAGAAACATTTATTAAACAGAATTAAACGTATGATTATGAAACCAAAAGAAAAATCGAATATTACAGATAAATTAATTGCTGCATTTATTATTTTTTCAAGCTTTATTGCCTTATCATTCTCTTATGCAGCCGAAATAAACAGCAATTTATCAGATTTGGGATATAAAACTGAAATAAACAGTATACCTGTATTAACTGATGAAGATGGAGAACTACTTACAACAAATACGGTAAAAAGTGCTCAGGATGTAAATACAGTGCTAACAGAATCTAACGACACTGTGAATATCAGATATCATCATCAAGATGAATTTGATATTGATGATAATACGGTAATAAGAACGTATACCGACGAAAAAGGTAAAAAAGAAAAGATCAGATTTACGTTGGTAAATGGCAAGGCAACCGATCTTTATGTAGATGGAAAAAAAGTTCCTGAAAAAGATTACGATAAATATCAGGACAGAATTGATGATACCATTGAAGCCCTAAAAAAGGCAAAGGCAGATGTTCGAAAAGCCATGAAAGACATTGAAGATCTGGATATTGAGGAGCTTCGACGAGAAATGGAAGAAGCCATGAAAAATGTAAACGTTGACGTTGCACAAATCCAGGAAGAAATAGCCAACTCGATGGCAGAAATGAAAGAGATCGATGTACAAAAAATGATGGAGGATATCGAGAAAGGATTAGAATCGTTAGAAGATTTAAATATTGATTTCGATGATCATGAGCTAAATATCCGGATTGAAGATATGGATATAGATATTAATTTGGATGAAATTAGAGCTCAAATGGAAAAAACTCGCGAAGCACTTCATGAAAATATCGATATGAAGGCCATTGAGGAGGAATTAAAAAGAGTTCAGGAAGAAATGAGTCAATTAGATCAAGAAAAAATCAGAATACAAATGCATAAAAGTATAGAAGATTTTGAGCAATTCGATAAGCAACAAACGCTAAAAGAAATGGAAGAAACTCTTGAAGAGCTGGAGCAACTTGAACTTGAAGAAAAATAAAAACTAGTTATAAGCAATGAACCTGTATGTTTTTGCATACAGGTTTTTTATTTTTTCAGGTATTTTACTTCAAACTTCTTATAAGCAGGTAATGCTCCTCTAATTGTAAACTGAATGGTATCATTTTCCACATAAAATGTAACCGGAAAGAATGGTGTAAGTTCACTCATTTCAATATAACGTAACTGCTTATACGTAAACTGAGGATTAATATTTTCATCAAAAAAACGTTTTTCAGCCCTTGTTCCTTTAGTTAGCCCAATAACTTGATCAATTCGATTGCTTTTGATATAGTCTTTTAATAAGATGGATGAACTTAAACAATGTGGGCATTTGTAGGAAAAAATAAATACCAAATAGGTCGAATCTTCTGATGTTGTTACATAATTATTTAAAAGCGTTTCCTGAATGCTTTTTCCAACAAATTCTTTATTATGATATTCCAATACTGTTGATTTATCGTAAGGTCTTTCCTTAAGATAATCACCCAGATTAGATCTAAGACCTACAAATATTACAACCACTAACATAATAAGGCATAAACCTATGATTTGCGCTAGGGAAAATTTCTTTTCATATTTAATATCCATAACGGATGAGTACAAATAAACAGATAAAGTTATTAATAAACCGTTACGAATATAAAAAGTTGCAGGTGACATTTTTAAGAAATCGACACCACCAAAACAACCACAATCGGAGATGCTCTGTGTGAAATGTCCATAAGTAAATATAAGCGTGAAAAATATCAGCAGGCTTATGGATAAAACCAGAACTTCTTTTAATCGTTTTCTAAGTATAAATAACAAACCTATACCTATCTCGATTACAGGTATTACAGGGGCAGTATAAATAAAAAATCTGATTTGATAAGATTTAATTAAATATAAAAAGTTATCAATATCAATGATTTTAATAGTACCGGAAAAGAGATAAAATGCACCAAAAAGAAAAATTAAAATATGGAAAAGTTTTTTTTTCATTTTAAGCAAAAAAAAAGGGCTCAACAAAGAGCCCTATGCGTGATAAAATATCTTAATATGTATCAACCTCATCACAATCTGCACCTGGGTGCTCAGAAGCAAAGTCAATTAATTTAGCTAATGCATCAATTTGGTTACCTTCTTCCCAGCATACTTCATATGATACGCCTTCATCAGTACAAGTTGTACATTTTTCATTATCATCATCACTACAAGAAGTTGCTACTAAAGCTAATGAAAATAATGCAGCAGCACCTAATAAAAATACTTTTTTCATAATAGTTTGTTTAAAAGTGGTTAATAGTTGATTTAACAAATACCTTATCGAAAGGCAGCTGCTAAGATAGCAAAAATGTTTTTTAATGCTAATAAATGGTTAGTAAAAATTTATGAAGTGTTTTTTTTTATTGATTAAAGTCTATTCCCGCAATTAGAGCAATATTTGTCATCTACCTTAACCTCGTTGTTACATTGTTTACATTTCGGCAATTTTTCCGAATATCGTTGTTTGGTTATTTCAGATGAAACAATACCGGTAGGAACGGCAATAATGGCATATCCGATTAACATGATGATGGATGACATAAACTGGCCAAGAGATGTTTGTGGTGATATATCGCCATAACCTACGGTGGTTATGGTAACAATTGCCCAGTATATGCTTCTTGGTATGCTATCGAAACCATTGGCCTCGCCTTCTATTACATACATTGCAGCTCCAATAATAATGACCACATTTAATATGGCAAACATAAAAACACTTATTTTTCGCAAACTGGCTTTTAAGGCTAAAGCAATAAGCTCACCCTGGTTTAAAAAGTAGTTTAGCTTGAGTATACGAAAAACACGTAGTAAGCGAATAGCGCGAATCACAATTAGATAATGTGTTCCTGCAAATGTTAAACTTAAGTACGTGGGAATTATAGATAATAAATCAACCAATCCAAGAAAACTAAAAATATATTTGAATGGTTTGGGAGAAACCCAAATTCGAATGATGTATTCCACTGTAAAAAGGATTGTAAAAAACCATTCGGAATAAATAAAGAAAGCAGAAAACTCAATTCTTAACGACTTTAAGCTTTCTAAAATAACAACTGTAATACTAAGAAGTATGGCCCACAGTAGAATAATATCAAATAATTTTCCTAAGCGCGTGTCTGTTTCAAATATAATTTGATAAAGATGTTTTCTTAGTTTATCCATTGGCTTTATATTATGATCATAAAAATAAAAAAACTTCCACACAATGCATGGAAGTTTCGTAATTTGAATTTAATTATCAGTTAAATTTCTCGTAAGCTTTCAACCTGCCTGAATACTCTTAAGAAATTTTCACCCCAAATCTTTCGAATATCTTCTTTGGTATATCCTCGCTTTATAAGTTCTATAGTAATATTTTTCATTTCACTGGCATCTCTGCAATCGGCCAAACCTCCTCCACCATCGAAATCGGTGCCTATTCCAACATAATCAATACCAATAGTTTTCACCACATAATCAATATGATCAACAGCGTCGGCAATTGTAGCTAAATCTTTTGGATACTCAATTTGTAAAGCCCTCCACTCCTTGCTCGCTTGTTTATACTCTTCTTCTGATAGATCTCTAAAGTAATTATATTTTTCTCGTAAAGCTTGAAAAGCAGAATCTCTTGCCGGATACGGTTCTGGTTCCTTAATATAATCGCTTAAAATACAGATTTGTATAACACCGCCGTTCTCTTTCAATGCATGCAACATATCATCATCAAAATTTCGAGGATTATCACAAATAGCCCTAACGCTTGAATGTGATGCTATGATAGGTGCTTTAGAAAGTTTTAACACATCATAATAGGCTGAATCAGAAATGTGTGAAACATCGATAATCATCCCTAAACGATTCATTTCTTGTACCACATCTTCTCCAAACTTACTCAGTCCATTAAATTCGGAGCCATTTTTATCAGTCGATGAGTCGGAAATATCATTGTTTCGTGTATGACTCAATGTAATATACCTTGCTCCTAAATCGTAAAATTCTTTAATATTCTCAAGATCATTGCCAACAGGATAACCGTTTTCCAAACCAATAAACACAGTGCTTTTTCCTTCTTTTTTTATTTTATAAATATCATCGGCACGATAAGCAATTTGAGCTTGCTCAGGGTATTGGTCAATCTGATCGTGTAAAGCATCAAAAATTTCCAGAGCACGCTCTTTTGCCTGCTGATTTCCGTCTTCAGTTCGTGGCCCCTGGCCAACAAATACTGCCATAAAAATACCATCTAACCTTCCGGCTTTCATTCGCGGAAAATCAACTCTTGTATAGGTTGAATCAAAATTATTCCACTTGCCAATATCGAAACCCTCCTCTAAAAAATTCAGTGGAGTATCCGAATGCGTATCGATCGAAACAATTTCATCGTGAATTTCCAGTGCTTTTTCTTCAATAGTTTTTTCTGTACACGAGTAACTAAGCATTGTCAGGCATGTTGCAGCCATCAATAATTTAAAGTATGTCATCTTTGGTTTTCTTTGAGTAAAACAATATTCTTTAGATAAAATAAATGTAAAAAAGTTTAATGATTAATTAAGGTTAATTATGATACTGAGATTCTGGGTTTTATATTTGTATCATTAGGTATTACCAATGTTTTCAGGCTGTTCAATAACATAATTTGATATGTTTAAAGTCATCTGATGATAAAAAATAGTAGCCTACTTTTGAAGCACATTATAACAACTATAAAAATAAATACTATGGCTATATCAACATTAAAATTAGAAGGAAAAGTACAAGAAGGATTTAAAACAGAAATCAAATGTTCGCACGATTTTATCATCGACCAACCTAAGCAAGGTGGCGGAAATGATTTAGGTCCTAATCCGATGGAAATTTTCTTATCGTCGCTTCCTGCTTGTATTTGTGCAATAGGTAGAATCATTTCCAATCAAAAAAGACTGAACGTAAGAGGTATTCATGTTAGCCTGGAAGCTGATATTGATAAAAACTTCTTATTGGGACAAACCACCGAAGGCAGAGCCGGATTTACTGAGATACGAACATTTGTTGACATTGATGCAGATATGACAACAGAAGAAAAGGAAGAATTTCTTCATGAGATTGAAAGAAGATGCCCAATTGCAGATAACATGATCAACACTACAAATGTAAAAAGTATGGTTGTTGAACCAGCTATGAAGTAAGATATATCGAAGAAATAGACTAATAAAAGCCGTCTCCAAAAAATGAGACGGCTTTTTTTTTATTCAGTTAATATTAATATCTTTTACCATCATTACGAACCATTGGTACAAAACGAACCGAGCTTACCTCTTTTCGTATTAACTTCCCCTTTCGTTTTTCGATTAAAACCAGCTCTTGCGTAATACTTCCTCCGAGTGGAATAATCATTCTACCACCTTCTTTCAGCTGCTTTTCTAGAGGTTTAGGAATATTTGAAGGCGCACATGTTACAATAATAGCATCGAACGGAGCTTTCTCTTCCCAGCCCAGGTATCCATCTCCGATTTTAAATGAAATATTTGTATAACCAAGTGCACTGAGGGTATTCTTTGCCTTTATGGCTAACGATTCAAGAATTTCTATGGTATACACTTCTTTTACAATTTCGGATAATATAGCTGCCTGATATCCCGACCCGGTTCCTATCTCGAGCACACTCATACTTTCATCCAAATCAAGTGTTTCAGTCATTAATGCTACAATATAGGGTTGCGAAATGGTCTGCCCTTCTCCTATTGGTAATGGTCTGTCTTCATAAGCCATTCTTTCTTGATTTTCAGGAACAAACAAATGCCTTGGAACATCTAGCATGGCCTGAATAACTTTCTGATCTTTTATTCCCCTGGCTACAATTTGTTCTCTAACCATTCTTTGTCGTACTCTTTCGTATTTGTCACCATATTTTTTTATTGGAACAAAAGCAACACTTGAAATTACTACAGCAGAAAGGATAATTATTTTGATTTTTTTATGCAATATCATTCTCTTAAAATTTAACTAAAGGTATAAAATAAAGAATTTTAATTTGTAATCAGTAACATTTAATTTGGTAATAATGTTGACAAACATTCCTTAATTACCTAATTTTGAGTATCTAACCAACCTTATAATGCCGTGAAGAAAATATTGTATAAATTGTTATTCATTTATGCGCTTCTTGTGGTGTTCAGTTGTGATAAACCTGATGCTTTGAAACAAAAGGCGTATTTTGAAGTGGAAAACTACTCTTCTGTATACAACATAACTGGTGTTTTTTATGCGAATACGGGATATGGAACCAATAGAATCAGCAGTAATATTGGTCCCGGACAAAGTAAAACGTTTACACTAGATGCTGAGGGTGACTATATTTATAACATTAAAGTTACTTCTGATAATCCTAATGCTTATGAATACAGTAATGAAGGCGTACATTTTTATGATGAACGCAGAATAACTGTAGAACTATGGGATGATGGATGGGATAGTTATTATCCCTGGTAAAAAAGAAAGAATCTGTCCTAAAAGATTATTTTTCGCCACGAAGGCACAAAATCACAATACCGAAAGCTTTCGGTACACGAAGTTATAACATGCTTTAGATTTGGATTTTGTGGTTCTTTGAGACTTTGTGCTTTAGTGGCTAATCTTTATTTTTATACCTATTCGGACAGCTTCTATTAATGTATATTAAAATTTACCAAAGTTTTTCCGGGTATTTGCCTTGCTCAGTTAATTCTTTTATCTTTTCTACAACTAACGGCTTATCCTCCTGATAAGTAACACCAAACCACTGGTCGGTTGCTTCCAAAACTTTTACTGTAGCCAATCCGTTATTCATTTGATGACTAACAATTGAAGGAATATAGTATTCCGATTTAATGTTGGTATAATTATCAACGATAAATTTCTTGAATTCAGATTCCAACTCAGGAAAAACGTCAGGTGTAAAACCCCAGAAGTTCATGGAAACAAAAAGATTTCCATCTAATTCTAAATCTTTACCATGATCATCGGCAACGATTCTTCCATCCTTCCATCCTATTTTTGTTCTCTCTGTAATTTCTACCAACTCATTCTCATTATTTACTTTGCAAACTCCCCTTGAAACGGTTCCATATTCGGACAACGTATTTTTCAGGCGATAACCTGCCATGCAGTTTTTCCCTTTTAAATTGTCCTGCTGGCTCTTCATATAATCGGCAACTACTTGAAAAGCACTCTTTCCGTAAAAATCGTCAGCATTAATTACAACAAACGGTTCATTGATTACATCCTTAGCCATTAATACAGCATGCCCTGTACCCCAAGGTTTAACTCTATCTTTTGGTAATTCGATTCCATCAGGTATATTGTCAAGCTCCTGAAAAACATATTCTATTTTAACTTTTTTGCTATACTTATCAAATAGCAGTTCTTTCATATCCTTCTCAATATCCTTGCGAATAATAAACACAATTTTATTAAATCCTGCTTCGATTGCATCGTAAACCGAATAATCGATTATGGTTTCACCACCTGGTCCTACCTGATCCAATTGTTTTAAGCCTCCATATCGGCTTCCCATTCCTGCTGCTAATACTAATAGTGTTAAATCCATGCTTTCTAGTTTAATATTTCAGATTCTCAAAATTTCAATTTTATCAAAGAATGCAAATATATAACCTGAAATGCGAAATCTGAAATCTGAAATTAATTAGCTCTTAATTTATTAAATGATTTAAATAGAAAAAATGTTCCTATGCCTGCTATCGTCAACAATATAAACCCGTATAAAGTTCTACCATACACAAAATTACCAATGGCAAATAAACTTGAATAAATAACAATACATCCAAT
The DNA here is from genome assembly GCA_020444275.1 of Bacteroidota bacterium. GTDB lineage: Bacteria > Bacteroidota > Bacteroidia > Bacteroidales > UBA12077 > UBA12077. The sequence goes on from JAHLLG010000002.1 coordinate 840,645, forward strand.
GAATACTAATAAGATTTGTATTGGCATCTCCCAGGGTTTTCCTAAATCTTTTTTATTAATGATCTCACCATCTTTAGCTGCATCTGTCACTACCTTTTTCCAACCTGGACCACCTGGATTGGTTAATTTATAAAACTCACGTAATACCTGTTTGTTCTCGGGTTTTGTAATCAAAGTAGTAACAATCCAAATTACAGATGTTACGGTAACTGCTATAAGTAATTTCATGGTAAATCCATCTAAAACGTTTGTTGCCACGGTTTGATCATCAACAAAAAATACCAGAACAACCGCAACTATTGTAGCTCCTATCATAGCTATAATTTCTGTCCAGGCGTTAATGCGCCACCAGAACCAGCGAAGCAGATAAATTGCTCCCGAACCAGCTCCTGAAAGCAACAAAATATTAAATGCCTGTGTAGCATTATTCAAGAAGAATAAAGATACCACAGCAGCAAGAAGCATTAATACAAATGTTGAGATTCTGCCTACCATTACATATTCTTTATCCGAGGCTCCCGGACATGCGAAGCGCTTATAAAAATCGTTTACAATATATGATGATCCCCAGTTCAGGTGTGTTCCAATTGTCGACATGTAAGCTGCGATCAGCGAAGCTACAACAAGTCCTAACCAACCTGGTTTTAACTTGGATAACATAACCGGATAGGCAATATCATCTTTTAAATATGTAGGATCGATATGTGGAAAATCCGCTTTTATAGAAGTTAAATCAGGATATATAATCATGGATGCCAAAGCAACTATGATCCATGGCCACGGACGTAATGCATAGTGTGCAAAATTAAACAATAATGTTGCTCCTATGGCGTTTTTTTCATTCTTAGCAGCCAGCATTCTTTGGGCAATATAACCGCCACCACCGGGTTCAGCTCCCGGATACCACACACTCCACCACTGAACAGCTATTGGAATAATTAGTAATGGAACATATATCGAAGGGTTTGAAAAATCGGGAATAAATTCAACGGTTTCTCCTAATTTGCCGATAATACCTTGCATTCCACCAATAGCAGTAACTTCTGGTTGTTGCATGGCCACAATAGCAGCATAAACCGCTCCAGCCATAGCTATGGAGTATTGAAAGAAATCGGCCCAGATTACACCTTTTAATCCTCCTAAACCGGCGTATAGAACTACGGCTACTGATGCCACCAAAACTGTTGTTAAAGGCTGCAATCCAAACATTACAGCGCCTATCTTTATGGCTGCAAGGGTAACAGACCCCATAATCAGAACGTTAAAAAACAGGCCTAAATAAAGCGATCTGAAACCTCTCAAAAAAGCAGCGGGCTTTCCACCATATCTTTTTTCATAAAATTCAAGGTCGGTTACTACATTTGAACGGCGCCATAATTTGGCATAAATAAATACAGTTACCATTCCGGTAATTAGAAAGGCCCACCAGGCCCAGTTTTTAGCTACACCGTTTTCTCTAACCATGCCTGTTACCAGGTTCGGCGTATCTGCCGAAAATGTACAAGCAACCATTGAAATACCCAACAACCACCAAGGCATTCCTCTGCCGCCTAAGAAAAATTCAGAAATATTTTTACCTGCTGTTCTTGATGCTATCCATCCTATTGAAATAACAATAAGAAAGAAAATAGCTATGATAATCCAATCTATTCTTGATAAAATCATGTTCGAAATTTTAAATAATATGCTAAGAAAGCATTTTATTTTGAACTCCGATAAAATAACATTACCGATTTATTAACAGAATATCCATGCTATGCCCTTTTTCGTTGTTGAAATTTGAGTTTTATTTCTTTAGGTTTTTTGTTTTTATCATTATCCGGCTTAAGTAGTTCAATTCTTAACATCAGTAAAAGCAGAACGGCTGTGGAAACTATTGCACGCACAGAATAGATTGTAGCTAATGTTCCTTTACTGGAAAGTAAAGCAAAAACAGGTGCAATCATTAGTAGAATCCAAACTGAAAAAGGCTCGGTGTTTTCTTTGGATTGCCAAAGCCTTTTGATAACCGGAAAATAAGCAATTACTAATATGGTTTGAATTAAAATATGTGATAAGAAATGCGTTTTGGTAATAACCCAAAATAATGAGATCATGATAACTGCTATTAAGCATCCTTTATCGAATGAGGTAAATTTAGAGCTTTGATCACCGAATAAATAAATCATTATGGTAACTGAAAATACTAATAACAAATCGGTTGTATTCAATATGTTATCCCACAAACTAAAATCTCCGTCTGCCATATACGTTGTCAAACTCATGGCAACAGCGATGGTAAAAAATGCCCACATGGCTAATGCTGGTTTAATCTTTTGCTTATAGGTTAAAATTCCGTATCGTACACCTATTATTACGTTAATAACTGATACTGTTATAATTGAAAATTCTTTCATAGTTTATTTAATATTTGAGTTATAATTTCTAATCCTTTTTCTATTTCATCTTCTTTTCTGTGTGCTATGGAAATTCGAAAGCTTATTTTATCTGTTTGTGAATAGTATGCTTTACTTCCTGGCATGACTTGAATTCCATTCATTTTTAACTTTTCTACAAGATCACTTTCAGAAATATTACTTTTCATAGTTTCGAACCAAATAGTGTATCCACCAGCAGGTTTAGTGTATGTTATGTTTTTGTTTGTCAGGTTTTCTCTGATTGTTTTTAACGCAACATACATTCGTTTTCGGTATAATGTATGTATTCGTTTTAGCTGTTTTTCGAATAAACCTTGTTTACAATATAATTCTAATGCAACCTGATTAAGCTGATTTACAGATATAGCAGAGGCTTTGATTTGCTCAGCAAAGCGATCAGTGCAATATTTGTTTGAAGCGATCCAACCTATGCGTATTCCGGGAAATAAAACTTTTGAGAATGTTCCGACATAAAACACTAACCCACTCTTATCCATTGATTTTACCGGTAAAATATTCTTTCCAAAGTATTTCATCTCTTCAACAAATCCATCTTCAATAACTGGGATTTCGTAGCGTTCACAAATTTCCAACAGCTTCTCCCGGTGCGCCTGATTTGTAGTAATTCCTGTTGGATTGTGAAAATTAGGCATTGTGTACAATAACTTTGGTTTATGCGTTTTTAAGAGCGATTCAAGAATCTGAAGATCAATTCCATGTTCACTCATCGGTAGTTCCAAAACATTCACGTCGTAATACTCTAAAAGTGGAATAATCGCCGAATACGTAGGACTTTCAATTAATACTTCTGAACCGGGTTCAATAAACAACTTTAAAATAAGTTCAATAGCGTGTTGTGCACCACTTGTAACTATTATTTCATCTTTGGTAACATTTATTCCGTGCAACTGCATATGATTTGAAATAAACTCTCTAAGAGGTTCATAACCATATGGATTACCATATGCTAAAATATCAGAACCTGAATTTTTTAACGAATCATTGATACATTTTCGAAATTCTTCACTGGGAATAACGTCAGGATCTGGAGATAATGGAGTAAAATCAATGTAATCTTTTTCCTGTTTTTCAATTTTATAATTTGATTCGATTAATTTTTGTGATTTTGAATTGATCTTTGCACTCCAATCAATATTTTCACTGTTGCTTGCAAGCTTTTCAGCAATATTCTTCCGTTCTCTTATTGTTGAATATGATCCCGTTTTACTTTCGATATATCCTAATGCCCACAACTCCTCATAAGCTTTATAAACGGTATTTCTGTTCAACTGATGATGATTCGCCAAACTTCTTGTTGATGGCAATTTATCACCGGGTTTCAAAACTCCTTTCTCAATGAGTTCTGTTAATTGAAACAAAATCTGCTTAAAAATTGGTGTTTTGCTTTTTTTATTTAAATTTAACAAAATCATAACTAGTTGTTTACAGAGTTGTTTGCAAAGATAGTGTTATTTTAGCCTATTCAAAAGAGCCAATTTTTAATAATTGCTAATAGGCCAATTAATCATAGAAAAATATTTTTCAACTCAATAGTTTTAGCTAATTTAGTTTGCTGATTAATACTTTAACTTATTATGAAAGAAAAAATAGAAAGTCTTGTCTTTCGAAAGAAATCAAAAGATCAGTTAATTGAAGATACGCTGGCAAGCTTAAGCGGATTACTTGCTGATGTTTTTACTGGTGATGATGTAAATCAGCTTAAGAAAGAACTTCCGGAAGGAATTCAGATTGAAGATATTGGTGTACAACTCAAAGCTACTTCAGTTTATCTGGATAGCAGAGAATTTAACGTGCCTTGTATAGAAGTAGCTATAGATTTAATTGTTGAAAAAACGCAATATGAGATTGGAACATATTCTTTAATCTTTAATGAAGACCTTGAGCAAGTAGATGAAATTTTGAATATAAATTAAAAAAGCTCCTGAAGAATCAGGAGCTTTTTATTTTAATTATCTTGCGTGTTTAAAAGCCAGTTCAAGTTTCTCTACTAATCTGTTATACACCTCTTTTTCGGTACCTATACCATCGATAGTATAAATATTTTTACGTTTTTGATAATAGTTTAGTACAGGGGTTGTAATATTCTGGAAACTCTCTAATCTTTTAATGATAACATCAGTATCCATGTCGTAATACCTTGCTTGCTCGGTTTTACTTCTTGCTGTAAGTCGTTTTATTGATTCAAGAGTCGGTAAATCCAAATTAAATATACAAGAAACCGATGAATTTAATTTTCGTAGTAATCCATCTAAAATATACGCCTGAACAATAGTTCTGGGAAATCCTTTAAAAAAGAATCCTTTGGCATCCGGATTGGTTTGTATCTGTTTTTCAATAAGTTTAATGGCAAATTCATCCGGCACAATTTCTCCCTTTTCCATATACTGCTTGGCTTCTAATCCCATTTTGGTACCTTTTTCAATTTCTCTTCGAAGCAAAGAACCTGTTGAAATATAAACCAAATCGTATTTATCTGCCAGAAGTTTTCCCTGTGTTCCTTTACCTGATCCCGGAGGGCCAAATAAAACAACATTCAGATATGTTTTTGTTAGAGATTGCTCAACCACATTGGTTATTCGTTCAAAGATTTCATCAACAGTTCCAACACCATCTACCGTATAACAAATTCCTTTATCCTTATAAAAATCGGCTACAGGAACAGTTTTGTTTTTATATTCTTTTAGTCTGTTTTCAATTACATCAATGGTATCATCAATTCTATTCTCTTTCTTTGCACGATCAAGCATACGTTCCATCAATGTATCCTGCGGAACATCCAACGTAACCATACAATTAAGTGATGTATTTAACTTAAGTAACAATCCTTCGAGGATGTATGCTTGCACAACCGTTCGGGGAAATCCGTCAAAAAGAAATCCATTAACCTCAGTGTTGGTTTTAATCTTCTTTTCAATAATCTGAACTATTATTTCGTCAGATACCAAGCCTCCAGTTTCAATTACACTCTTTGCCTGCATACCCAAATCAGATCCTTCGGCAATTTCTTCGCGAAGAATATCACCCGTAGAGATATACGCTAAATTGTATTTTTCTATAAGTTTTCGTGATTGAGTTCCCTTTCCTGCTCCGGGAGGTCCAAATAAAGCGATATTATACATTAGTTAAGTTTTAGAGGGTTAAATATGTCCAAAAGCTAAAATAAGATTAATTGCCTAATTACACAATATATTTTTTCATTTACAATAAAAAAAGCCCTGGAGGTAATATCTTCAGGGCTTCTATTCATATATTAATTATCATTTTAAACTACTGTTAAATACATAAATGCATATGAGAATCGGCCACTTTCAGGAACCATAACCAGGATTTTCTCATCTTTTTTAAGTTTACCTGAATTGAATAGTTCTTCAAGTATAATGTATATCGATGCCGATCCTACATTTCCTACTTTTGTAAGATTTGTAAACCATTTTTCTTCGGCTACTTCTATTCCCTGCTTTTTCATCTCATCATATAATCTTTGTTTAAAGAACATGGATGAAAGATGTGGTAAGAAATAGTCAACCTCTGCTTCGCTATCTATATTACGCTTTTTAAGCGATGCAGCCAGAGGTGTTATGCATTTTTCAACAACATATTTGTCTAATAATCGAACATCTTGTTTTACGGCAAAAATAGAATGATCGAGCCACATTTCAGGATCAAACTCTCTCCAACCCTTTAAACTTCCATCTTCATTTTTTTCAGAACCGGCATACATACATGCATCAAGCTCATTAGCATACGAAATGGTATCTATCCACTCTATTTGCAAGGATAAACCATTATCATTTGGTTTATTTTCCAACAACATTGCTCCAGCACCATCAGAAAGCATCCAGCGAAGAAAGTCTTTTTCAAAAGCTAAAATAGGATTCTTTTCCAGATGATTGGTACAATTTAGTTCTTTATCAAATTTATCGGCTCGTAATAATGTAGAAATAACTTCTGAACCAGTTGACACTGCATTGTTTGATTCACCCGCTCTTACTGATAAATATGCATATTTTAACGAATGCATTCCGGCACAGCATACTCCTGATGGAGAAATAACTTCTAAGGTTTTATTACCCAATTCGCCATGAACCATTGAAGCATGCGATGGTAATAACTGATCTGGTAACGATGTACCGCATGATAAAACCTCAATATCTTGTGTTGAAAAATGATCATTTTCAAGATTTTTAATCGCATTTGCGGTTATTTGTGCATTGTTATAATTGATATTACCTTCTTTATCAATAACATAATACCTATTCTGAATACCATTCTGTCGTAAAACAATTCGTCTGGATCGAGAAGGTTTCCCGTTAACCATTCCAAGAATGGATTCCATATCATCGTTTGAAACAGGTTTGTTAGGTAAAAATTTTGCAATGTTGTTTATATAAACTTGATTCGGCATTTTTATATATCGTTCTAAATATTTGACTTTGATTCAGTTCCGGAATAATACCGGATTTCTTGCTTGATCTTTTTTAATCTGAAAGGAGCAAAAATAAGAAAAAATATGTATTTAATAGGTGCAATAACCAAAATTGCAAAAGGAAAATAAAAAGCAAAAGTTCTTACCCTGGCTTTTCTTGCAGGATTACCCGGACCACCTTTTTTTAGCATAAATGCCGACCATTTCAAGAATACCCTGTTATACGCAGTTTTTTCGGTTGAAACCAAATATGGATTTACTTTTACTGCTTTATGAGCAACTAATTCTTGTTGTAAATTCTGCAAATCATTATTCTCGAGATAGTTTTTACTAATTTCTCCAAATTTTGAAGCACCATTAATGTCTTTTTGAGAAATACCGGCTTTAGGAAAAAACCAAGCAAAGCGTCCTTTACTTCCACTAAACAAGAAATACGAAATTGTTACTATTCCTGTAAGGTTTTCCGCCCGATCTCTTAAAACTACATTTCCAACCACATTTCCGCCACATTCAGTTATTTTTGCCTTAACATATTCCTGGGCAACAATCCACATGTTTCTAACTCCAAGTAAAGTAATTACAGATTTTCCTTTAAAAATCCGTTTAGCTTGCTCTGATAATAGAAACGAATTACACGGAATACAAGGCGACATATACCAAACACTATAGGCAAATACAATTAAATCAAAATCTTCATGTTCTAGTTCCAAAGGATGGATTTCACATGGTATTCGTTCAACAGATTCGGGAAAAGCATCGAAGAATTTATATCCGGTCCATGGAAATGGGTAATCTTCTACCGGTTTTATTTCGGCATAAGATACTGAATGTTGCTCTGATTCTTCAAATGGTTTTGCAAAGTTTTTAACGATTTCTGTAAGTTGTCCTGACTGTGAATAATAGATTAAAAGGATTTTACTCATCTTCTGCCCAAGTATTTATTACATAGTTAAAAATTGCAGCTAAAATTAACTGAAAATATCGTAAAACAAAGCATGTTCTACAATATTTTAAACTCAATAAAAATAAAACGTACTCCTACTTACCACTTGGATTTGCAAGAAAAAACACCGCAATACTAGCTATTAAAAAGTTGATGATTAAATCAGTACCTAATCCTTCATCTATTGTATTTATTACATTGTAAATTGAAATAAGTGTTATAACAAAACCCGCGATAACAGTTAGAGATGATCTTTTTTTAATTCCGGTAACAAAAATAATTGCACTAAAAATTAAGAATAGAAAGGCGATATAAAAATCAACTTTATCTAATTTAAATTTGGTAAAGGTTTTAAAATATTCATCGTAGGCATATAATACCAAACCAATTCTCATAAGCCATAACGAAACGGGTAATAAAGCTTTAATAGGTTGCATAAAATTTAGTGTTTATTAAATATGTTGTTTAATAATATAGTACTTTAATTGAACAAAATATGATCTATTCTGTTTCTAAAATAAAAACTTTAATATTATGAAAAATTTTCGAAACTTAATAATCATGTTTAGCATCACTGCAATGCTTTTTGGATCGTTTAGGCTATTTGCTAAAAATCCGGATAAGACAATAGCCAATGTAGAGGTTAATGCACCCTACGATGCCATTATAGTGCCAGGTGTTCCTTATAATGATGAAGACTGGAGCAGAGTGCTAATGGCCAGAATTTACTGGTCGTATTATTTATATAAAAACGGATATACAAAAAATATAATATATTCAGGTTCTGCAGTTTACACACCGTATATTGAATCCAAAATTATGTCGCTTTATGGCCAGGAGTTAGGAATTCCGGAGAAGCATATTTTTATAGAAACCAATGCGGAACATAGCGTTGAAAATGTTTATTATTCATATCATTTAGCACAGGATTTAGGATTAACAAAGGTTGCACTGGCTACCGATCCCTTTCAGTCCAGATTCATGAAAGGACCATCAAAACGAATGGATGTGCCTATAGATTTTATTCCTTTTTCAACAGAGTTATTAGATACTTTAAATGTTAAGGAAATGGATATTCCTGCAGAACAAGCTTTTGTCGAAGATTTTATTCCGCTAACAGAAAGAGAAGGTTTTTTTAAACGTTTGGGAGGAACTTTAGGTAGAAAAATTGAATATAGAGACTAAACTACACAGCAACATCAAATAATTTCAGGGTGCATTCCATAATTGGTGCACCTTTTATTTTTATTGCAATTTCAAGAATACATTATCTTATCATGGGGTAAAACAGCATTCATTAAACTTTATATACGATTTAATGTCTTATTTTTGGATCAATACTTAACTCTAAATATTATATCCTATGAAAAAAGTATATTTGATATTCTTTTTACTTATAGTACAACTAACTGTATTAGCACAGGAAGAACTCATCACATCTTATGAAAAATCAGATTTTCTTGAAACACCCCGATATCAAGAAACCATAGAATATTCAAAACTGTTAGCCGAATCATCAGAATTTATTCACTACACAACATTTGGCAAAAGTCTGCAGGGAAGAGATCTTCCATTACTTATTATAGATAAGAACAAAAATTTTACACCTGAAAGTGTTAAAAAATCGGGTAATGCAGTTTTACTTGTGGAGGCCTGTATTCATCCGGGCGAATCAGAAGGTAAAGATGCCGGATTTATGCTTATCAGAGATATTATTATTCATAAGAAATATGAGGATTTATTAGAAAATACCACTCTCCTTTTTATTCCAATATTTAATACCGACGGTCATGAACGATTTAGTAAGTATAGCAGGATTAATCAAAACGGTCCCAAAGAAATGGGATGGCGAACAACAGCTAATAATCTAAATCTGAATCGAGATTTTATAAAGGCGGATGCTATTGAAATGCAACAGTGGTTAGCACTTTTTAACGAATGGTTGCCCGATATGTTTATTGATATTCATACTACCGATGGCGCCGATTACCAATATCAGCTAACCTACGGAATGCCCGTGCAAGGTGAGATGAACGAACAGCAAACCGAATGGCAAAATAACTATTTAACTCAAATAGAAAATTATCTTTTGAAGGATGAAATTTTCATGTTTCCGTACGTTTCTTTTCGACGTTGGCATGATCCTCGCAGCGGACTAATCCGTCACTCTCAGTCGCCACGATACTCTATTGGATACGCAGCTTATCAAAATCGCCCGGCTTTGCTTGTTGAAACACATATGCTAAAAGATTATAAAACTCGTGTAGATGCAACATATCATTTATTAAAATATACACTGCATTATGTCGATCAGGATTTTAAAAACTTACAACAAATCAATAAAGAAGCTGATGAAGAAACTCAAAACCTAGCAGGAAAAGAATTTGTATTAGATTATTACACTTCACAGGAAGATAGCACCACAGTTGAATTTAAAGGTGTTGAGTATGATATTGAGCACAGTGAATTAACGGATGGAATTTGGGTAAAATTCAGCGATAACCCCAAAGATTATGAATTGGTACTATTTGATAAATTAATGCCTGCAGCTAGTGCTACAATTCCTGAAGCATATATTATTCCTGTTGAATGGACCGAAGTTATTGACCGAATAAAGCTACATGGAATTAAGTATACAATATTGAAGGAGACCAAAGAGCTTGAAGTAACCACATATCGCTTTACTAATGTGCAATTTAACAACTATCCGTTCGAAGGACGGCAAATGGTACAGGATTTTAACCTGAATGAAATCCAGATCAAGAAAAAATATTATCCTGGATCCATAATTATTCCAACCAACCAGCGTACTGCAAAAATAGTAGCTCATTTATTAGAACCAGAAGGACCTGACTCATTTGTTCGTTGGGGATTCTTTAATTCAATATTCGAAAGAAAAGAGTATGTGGAAACCTATGTTATGGAAAAGATGGCACGCGAAATGATTAAAGAAAAACCTGAATTATTAGATCAATACAAAAAAGCCGTTGAAGAAAACCCTCAGGTATATAATAATCAGTGGACAAAACTATTTTGGTTTTATGCGTTAACCCCCTATTGGGATGATCAGAAAGATATTTATCCGGTTGGGAAAATTGAAGATGTTTCAATGCTTGATTAGAAAAGTTATTTAGGATTAAATTTTGACGACTTTCTATTTTATAGTATTTTCAATGCTTTTTAATAGTTAATATAAAAATAGAACTATGTCTTCATCTAATTACATCTTTTTTAAGGCTCCATTCAGAACTCATTTTAGTTTGCAAGAAGGAAATGTACTTGCTTCAGGGAGAGATTATCATCAATTTTGGAATAAAGTTGAACAATTTAACCTGGGGAAAAGTATAAGTAAAAACAGCTATGAACTGGATTATTTGCATAATATTAATATCGATAACAGCATTCTATTCGAAAGTGTAGCCAGCGATGCAAATGTGCTCAATGTTTTCTCACCACAAGTTATTCAAATTAAACCCGGAGAATGGTTTACAGATAAATTAAAATCGTGGTTAAACGATATCGTTCATATTTTACCAGATGATAAAAAGGATGTTTTAGAATATGATCCTCATTCGTGCATAATAACCATATTCAAAAATACAGTTGCTAATGTTGAAGTTATTTTTAAGCTAAACTTAACGAATAAGGAAATTGATGATAATTTTATAGAATCTGTTGAAAAATGGACCAACCAGCTGGCAACCAGGATGATTACTTTTTTTTACGATGATTTTATACTCCCATTTATTAAGAAGCTCTATAAAATTGGTGAAAATCATAACTATTTAAGTTCACTAAATAATCATTATGGTTTCCCTGATATTAATAATCGCCCAGAGAAACAGATACTTTTTAAGAGAAAAATGAACTGTGCTATTCCTCTTTGGGTAAGTCGAACCCTTTTGGTTGGAAAAATAGATGATACGTTTGACGATCTGGTACGTCGATGGATTATAACTACACGATCTAAAGATGAAGTAATCAATCAGCTAAAAAACAGTAAATTTGATGAAAAGAACGGTATTTATCTTGGATGGATGCATAGTCTTTTTACTTCAACTAAAAATAGTAAGGTATTTTCTGATGCTCGTCAAGCATTATCTTTAACACAGTATTATTATGCTGTTCTCGACTCTATTAATTTAAATTTATCTCAAATTATTGGAATTTCACACAAAAAAAAGTCTATTAAAGAAACACAGCATTATAAGCGACTTTTAGAAGAGATGGTATTTATTGCAGACCTGAATAAAACAGAATTTACAGATGTTACTCAAAGTATGCAAAGAAACAGAGCTTTCTTTTTAAATGATCTGGTTAAAAAATGGACTGTAAACGAACTATTTGATAATGTGGATAAGAAGATCGAATTATGTAAAGATAATATCAATAAGATATACCAAAAAGCTTTTAATCGAAGTCAGCGAGTTGCCGAGCTGCTTCTGTTTTTTATTAGTGGTTTTGCCATTCTCGAGTTTTTAAAAGGATTATCGGAGTTTTTCTGGAGTCCGGATAACTACAACGATGAAGTTTGGGGGTTATATAACCTTGGAAAAATATTCGATCCAAATACTATGCTCTGGTTCGGAATATCGGTATTTTTAATGCTTTTTATTGTATATACTACTATTATTAATCGTCAGAAATAAAAAAAACAGTCAACTGTTTAACCATGGAGCATAAAAGTATGTGAATCAAACTAAAGTACAAATTAAATCAAAATCACATAGTTATTTAGTATCAGCTGACTGTTTCAGTTTATTCTTCTCGAACTATTAACCCACTCTTTTGATAAAAAGCAATTCTGTCTTTTATCATTTTCGCTTTTTCTTTCGGATTTGGATAGTACCAAACCATATTTTCCAACTTTTTACCATCTATGATTAAATGGTAATAATGCGCCTCTCCTTTCCACGGACAGGTTGTTGTAAGATCACTTTCTTCTAGTAAATCCTCTGATAATACTTCTTTTGGAAAATAATGATTCTCTTCAACTACAACTGTATCATCGGTTTGTGCAATAACTTTATGATTATAAATTACGTTTACCATTTTGCTTATTTTTAATATATAATTTATAACATTAGGTTGATAACAAATGTTCATGATCAACTGATAACATTTTTTATTTATTTCAGGTCATGTTTTAAACCAATTGGTTTTGATTCAATCCTATAAATGCTAATTTTACCATCTTAATACGTTAAACAATAAACTAGAATAAATTCACCATGAAAAAGAATCTTACAATTATTTTAACATTAGCTGTTATGGTATTTTCACAGTGTACAAATACCGACTCAAATCAGCAGGCTGATCAAAAAAATATAACTGATCAGATTATACAGGAAACGCAAAACGCAATCCAGGAAAAGTATGCAGATGCCGACCAGGAAGTACTGAACAGAGGTGTAGCTCATGCTGCATCGTTATGGCGTACTTCCGATGGTACTCCAGAAGAGTTTAAAGAGTTTTGTTTGGAACAATTTATTGGCAATGCCGACGAAAAGAAAGTGGTTTTTGAAAAAATATCCCGTAATTTTGAATCATTGTGGGGACATCAGAACAAAATCCTGTTAGACCTAAACAAAAATATGCACGAGCTGCATAAAGAACTAGGTGAACCTCATAAAATTGACGCTATGTTTGCAGCGTATAGTCCAGGGGCTCATCTAAAAAGCGATTTCTATAACAATAAAATTGCTTTTGTAATTGCACTGAATTATCCACCGTATTCTTTAGATGAGAAAAACGAATTAGGTAAGAACTGGAGCACATTAGATTGGGCTTATGCTCGCTTAGGCGATGTTTTTACCGCTCGGGTTCCTGCTGAAATATCTCAAAAAATATCACTTGCAGGTACCAATGCAGATATCTATATTGCAGATTATAATATTTACATGGGACATCTTTTAAATAACGAAGGTGAGAAATTATTCCCTGAAGATATGGTTTTACTTTCGCACTGGAACTTGCGCGATGAGATCAAATCTAATTATGCAAACGAAGAAAACGGAATTGAAAAACAAGATATGATCTATACCGTAATGAAACGAATTATAGATCAATCAATCCCTGAAAAGGTAATTAATTCAGGAGATTATGACTGGAATCCTTTTGAAAACAAGGTGTACCAAAATGATCAGGAAGTAGCTTTATCGACAGAACCAGATACTCGTTACCAGAAAATATTAGACAACTTTCATGCAAATAAAGCTGCCGATCCTTACTACACCGATTATAACACGTTTATTAAGAGAGCATTTTCAGGATCAAAGGAAATACCACAAGCAGAAGTTGAGAAGCTTTTTGATGAGTATCTTTCTTCGCCTGTTGCCAAAGAAGTAGGTCAATTAATCGCAAAACGACTTGGTAGAGATTTAAAGCCTTATGATATTTGGTATGATGGTTTTAAAGCACGTAGTTCTATTTCTGAGGAAACCTTAAATGAAATGACTCAGAAGAAATATCCTGATGCACAAGCCATGAAAGAAGACCTGGATAACATTCTAAAAAAATTAGGTTGGAATGATGAGCGTGCAGAGTTTATTGCTTCCAAAGTATCAGTTGATCCAGCTCGCGGATCAGGACATGCCTGGGGTGCACAAATGAAAGCTGAAAACGCGCACTTGCGTACACGTATTTCTGATAAAGGAATGGATTATAAAGGATACAACATCGCTATACACGAGTTTGGACATAACGTAGAACAAACCATTTCATTACACGATGTAGATTATTATATGATTGAAGGCGTACCAAACACTGCATTTACCGAAGCTTTAGCATTTATTTTCCAAAAACGAGATTTACAACTACTTGGATTTACCAATGAAAATCCTGATAAGGAATATTTACAAACACTGGATTTATACTGGTCTGTTTTCGAGATTATGGGGGTTTCAATGGTTGATATGAAAGTATGGAAATGGTTATATGCCAATCCTGATGCAACTGCAGCACAACTAAAAGAAGCTACCATGAGTATAGCTAAAGAAGTTTGGAATCAATATTTCGCGCCGGTATATGGCATCGAAGATGAACCAATTCTTGCGATTTATTCTCACATGATTGCAAGTCCTTTATATTTAGCTAATTACTCTTTCGGTCATTTGATCGATTTCCAGATTGAACAGTATCTCGATGGTAAAAATTTCTCTGATGAAGTAGATAGAATTTGGAGCATTGGTCGATTAACACCCGAAGCATGGATGCAAAAAGCAGTGGGTGAAAGTATTTCAATACAACCCATGATAAAATCAACAGAAGAAGCTTTGAAGCATATTAACTAATTTTTTTTATTAGAAGTTGAGACCTAACAGGTTTTGGAAACCTGTTAGGTCTTTTCTATTCATCCAATTCTTCAATTTCTTGCAGCAAGTTTAACTTTAATTTTCTTTGTTGATGACAATAAGCAAAATTCTCTTGATCATCGAAATAACTGATAACTTCATTCCTTTTAATCCAAGAAGAACCATTAAGTAAAGTTTGATACGATGAATACTTATATATAGAATAATCTTCAGTTATTCTATGTTTCTCGGGATTAAGATGTATATAAAGTATTAATTGTCTAAAGTATTCTTCCGAATCTATTCTAACTCTATGTAAATGTTCCTGAAATAAACTTCCTGCTCGGTTGTACTTCTTGTTAATAGCTTTACTGTAAGCATTAAATAGGTTTGAAAAAGGTTGATGTAATTTCCTCTTCCCTAATTTGTATAACTCAGGTAAGTACTCAATTTCTTTTATTTTAAGAAGTAAATGAAAATGATTAGGTAATAAGCAGTAAGAATAAATATTCGCAGTTGGCGTTATATACCTTTGAATCAATTGAATAAAATAGTTGTAATTTAAATTTTCTTTAAAGATATTCTCCTTATTATTTCCTCTGTTAAAAATGTGGTAATAGTTACCACTTTCGAAAGGTTCTTTTTTCATAATCAATTAGTTTAAACTAAAAATACAATTTTAATTTTAATAGACATAACAAGTTTCTAAAACCTGTTAGGTTTATTCTATCATTTAATTCCTGTTAGGTCTTGATCTTTTTATCTGTTTTTTTTATATCTTTAACCATTGGCAAGAAAATAGATTATTATGAGCGCACAATTTTCGTTAAAAGCACTATTTGGAGCTATTCCAAAAACTTCTGTTTTAGAAGAGAAAGAGAACAAGTTAAAGCAGGAATATGAAGAGTTTACTGCTTATTCAGAATCAGAAGAACTAGCCCGTTTTAAAGAACTGGAGGCGTTTGTTAACTCTCCTGAATTTGAAAAAATCAAAAAGGAAATTAACGCGAAAAAGTATCCAGGCTCTGAAGCTTACGAGAAAGAGAAAAAATACAAAGAGCTTAAAAAATCGAAGCGCATTAAAACCTATTATCATGTGAAGGATTCGCAGGAATTAAAAGATTATGAATCGTTTAAAGACTCGGAAAAACTTGCCAATTATGAAGAGTTAAATCAGTTTTTTAATTCACCTGAATTTGAAGAGTTCAAGAAATCGCTCGAAGAACAAAAAAAGCAGAAAACACAGGAAATAAAAGATAAACAAGCAAAATATAAGGAGCTTAAGAAAAAATATGCATGGTTCTTTAAGCTAAAAGATTCCAAACAGCTAGCTGAGTTCAATAACTTTGAAGGATCAAAAGAGCTGGAAGATTATCTGGAATTAAAGAAATACATTGATTCGTTAGATTTTAATTCACTTGATAAAAAAGAAAATCCCGAAGAGTTTGCCAAACTTAATGAATATAAGAAGCTTTCCAAATCATCAAAAGTTAAAAACTATTTTAAATTTAAAGAATCTGATAAATACAAGAAATATCTTGAACTTGATGGCTCACCTGAAATTGATGAATTTTTAGCTTTGGAAAAAGAAGTTACTTCCGATGAATTTAAAAAACACATTGAAGAGGTTAAAAATCTTAAATTTCAAAATACCGACGAATTCAAAAAACTACAGGAATATAAATCATTAAAGAAATCGCCTGAAATTAAGAAATATTTTAAGTTTAAAGACTCGGAAAAACTTGCCATTTTTAAAGAACTAGATGGTTCTCAAGAAATAGCTGATTTTGAAGAGTTAGAAACCTATATTAATTCAGACGAATTTAAAGAAGAGAAAAAATATCTTCAAACTAAAGATAAATTCAAGCTTTCAGAAGAATACAAACAAGCTGAAGAGTACAAAGAGCTTAAAAATTCAGATAAGATTAAGTGGTATTTAAAACTTGAAAAGAAAAACGATTTTGATAAATTACATGAATGGAACTTAACGTTTGAAGATGATTTTGACCAAAATAAGCTGGATGTAGAAAAATGGATGAGTGGTTATTTCTGGGGTAAGAATTTACTTCAGGATAGTTATGTGCAAGTTAACGAAAGACAATTTTTTAAAGATTCAAATATCGAAGTTTCAAATAGTAATTTAAAAATTGTAACCAAGCAAGAAAAGGCTGAAGGAAAAGTGTGGGATCCATCAATGGGCTTCTATGCAAAAGAATTTGACTTTACATCTGGTTTGGTTAATACTGGACAGTTTTTTAGACAGCAATACGGCCTGTTTAAAGCTAAAATAAAAGTAAATCACTCCTATCCTGTTCATCATGCATTTTGGTTGTTAGGCGAGAAAATTACACCTGAAATAGATGTATTTAAATATGGTAAGAAATCGGCCTCTAAACTAGAAGTTGCCACATACTGGAATGGAAATGAACAAATTAATAGCCACAAGAAAGCATTCGGCGGATTAAATTTCTCGAAAGACTACTTTATTTATTCCTTGGAATGGACACCGGAAAAAATTATCTGGAAAATAAACGATGTAGTTCTTTATGAACAAACCGAAGGTATTCCGCAAGAACCAATGTACATTGTTTTAAGTTCGGGAATTAGCCAGGAAGGAAATCCTTCGATTCCAACAACTATGGAAGTTGATTGGGTTAGAGCATACAAAAAGGCAGAGTAATAACCATGCATAACAGACCGAATCTTAAAATAAAACGAGATTGGTTAGATTATTTAATAGAGATTTGTTCTATTCTTATACTTTTCTCTATAATTATTGTAGTGTTGGTTAACTATTCGACATTGCAGAATATTATTCCAACACATTATAATTTAAGTGGAGCTGTAGATTCCTATGGCAGTAAGAATTTAATTTGGATATATCCATTAGTTGCTATTCTCGTTTATGTGGGATTGTCCATTGTGATAAAATATCCATATAAATTTAATTATCCGATAACCATTACAAATCTGAATGTAAAAAGGGTGTATAAATTAGGAATAATAGTTATTCGATTAATTAAGTTCTTATTTCTAGTGCTACTATTTTATTTTAGTTTAAAAACAATTTACGGAACATAAGAGTCTATTCTTCAATATTTTCCAGTTTCTTCTGAATTCTTATCAAAGCTTCTTCTAAACTTTCATCAGGGCTTATATAATTGTAATCGCCCCAAAACTGATGATCATATTTGAAGTCTTCATCAATAAAAATTTTATGTGATGAAATGGTTTCTATCCTTTCGAATCGACTAACATCCGTTGTGTCAATATTATTCGAAGCAAACTCAAACACTGTTTTAAAATCTTTTGTAAATAATTTCCTTCTGTATTTTACTTTAAATTCAAGCTCTCCTTTGGCCAGATTTAAAAAGTATTTTCCGTTAATTTTTCGATAATTAATAAAATATTTAGCAGATATCGGTCTTACTCTGGTTCCAAAAGACTTTTTAACAACCAGGTTATTACCTATTTTATCAATAGCATCTTCATCAACTTTAAATTCAATAGCTATAATGGCCAGATTATCAGTATTTATGTAGATATTTCCTTCAAAAGTCTCCTCCTGCAAATATACGCGTGGCTTAAAATTGATAATATAAGCCGGGCTATCATCATATTTTACAATATCTGTAATAGTGTACGTAAAATTATGAAAGAAATCTTCATTCAAAAAAATCGATGGATTTTTTATCATATCCAGATAAAGGCTGGCATATAATCCGCCTTTCAGTTTTAAAGAAACCGTATCTTCTGACGAATAATACTCATTTTTGCGGCTTTTAAGTAGTTTAATCTGATCGGAAAACAGTCCCCAGTAAGGACTTTTATAAACTTCCAGAACCGCTTCGCTTATAGCCGCTAATTGGTCTTTGTTTGTAACTATTTCACGATAGAAAGAGGTAATATAGTAAGGATCAGTATAATAATTTTCGCTGATCTTATCAATGGCTTCTAAAAGGATTTCACGTGGTTTGTTCGTTCTAATTACTACTTCCTGAATCTGATAATGATCTTCTTCGAGATATATCTTATTCATCAATACAGAAAGCTGACTAATAGGCATATATGTGTTTTTATAACCTATATATGAAACCACAAGAGTATCGTTGATCTGACTATCAAGAATCTTTATATTGAATTCGCCCTCTTCGTTCGATACTGTTCCAATGCTTTTTTCTAACAATGATATATTTGCAAAAGGGAGTGGTTCTTTGGTTGCTTTATTAAACACCTTACCCCTTACCTGAATAAAATCCCGTTTCTTTTCAAAATTGGTTTTTAAAGAGAGTCTATCATTCAGCAGCCTCATTTTTGTTATAACAATCTGTTTATCTACCACATGGAATTGCAACGTTGAATCGTTAATTAAATCCGACAATATATAACTTACCGGTTTGTTTTCATATGCTACTTTAATGGTGCTATTCACCGCTATTAAATCGGCGTTGTATGAAAACTCATAGTCAATAATTTCACTAATTTCATGAAGTCCTTCGTAAAGCGTAATATTTCTGGCCTTATAGGATATCAAACTATCAAGGATTGGTGTTTTTTGAGAGAATGCCTGATAAGGATTAAAAAAAAATACCATAACTCCTATTATCAGTGTTATGGTATTCGTTATATGTTTGCTCTTATGCTTCATAATCTACTGTATAATCAAGATTTCAATATACAGATAATTTTGAAATTAAGAGTCATGTTTTACAAGATAAATTGTATTGTCCTTGGTTTCTGTTTTTAAATCAAAAGTAAGACAGATAACATTTAAAATAGAATCAATTTCCTGATTTCTGAATGTAGATGTATATTTCAAGTTTAAAAGATCAGGATTCTTAAATTCAATATTTGTTTTGTACACATTATTAAGAACTTGTACAACTTCTCCTAAGTTATCTTCACGAAATACAATCTCTTTAGTTTTCCAAGCAATGATATTTTGGTTCTGATTTTTCTCTTTTACCAGTTCATCAGAGTATAAAATACCCACATCACCTGGATTAATCAAAACTTTTTCATCTTGTCTGTCTTTTCTGGCCAGCTGAACTAGTCCGGTTTCCACAAAAACTTCAACTTTACTTCCCGGAATACTGGCATTTACATTAAAACTAGTACCTAAAACGCGCACTTCAGCATCTTCGGCATCAATTATAAAAGGTTTCTCCGGATTTTTGGTAACATCAAAATATGCTTCACCCTCCAATTGAACTTTTCTTTCAGCAGAAGCAAACTTCGCCGGATAAGAAATTGTACTATTGGCATTTAAAACTACTTTACTACCATCGGGTAAAATTATTTCTTTCCCCTGCTCTGCTACAGAAGCGTATTCATAAGTAATTTTTCCACCACTAAATTTTTGATATACCTTGTTTGAGAAGAATCCGATACCCAGAATTATAATAATTGCTGCTGCATATTTAAATACAGGTGTTAATATAAATCTGGTACTCTTCTCTTCACTTACCGGTAATTTCTGCTCATCCTCCTGAATTCGGTTTTTCACTTTCTCCCAAGCCGATTCTACATTCACTTTATTCATCGATTTATTTAAATTAATAATTTCTATATCTTTTTTTACTTGATTAAATAATTGTTCATTTTCTGTGTTGGCATCTCTCCAACGAAATAATTCATCGCACTCTTGCTGATTACATTCTCCAGCAAAATACTTTGCGATAAGATCCCAGTTTTCTATATTATGTTTATTCTCCATAGCTTTTCATTTTAATTTAAACCGCCTCTGCATAATCTTTTAAATGCGACCTGAAATGTTTAAGTGCTTTACCCATGTTCGCTTCAACAGTTTTTATCGATATTGAAAGCTTTTCAGCAATTTCATGATACTTTAATCCATCGTATCTGCTCATCTTAAAAATTTCCCTGCACCTTTCTGGCAGCGAATTTAATGCTTTATTTATTACATCCGATAATTCTTTGGCATTTAACTCATCTGATGGTGTAATACTCGAATTTTCATAATGAGATTTATAATAATTCTCGTATTTTATATCCAAAGAACGTGTACGTAAAACTTGTAAGCAATTATTTCTTATAGCGGTGAATAAATAGGATTTAAGCGATGTTTTAATATTTAAAGTTGCCCTGTTTTTCCAGATATTATAAAATGTATCCTGCACTACCTCTTCCGACTGCTCTATGTTTTTTACATATTTTATTGCAAAATGACATAACATTTCATAATACTCCTTAAAAAGATTCTCAAATTGCTTAATATCTCCTTGTTTAATCCTGCTTAATATCTTTTTTTCGTCAAGATTCATATAGTTATGCTATCAATTTATTTATATTAAAATAACGAAATATTCTTTTCTTTTACAAAATTCGGTTTTTAAAACTTATGGCCGGTCGAAACCGACCATAAGTACCCATTAAATCACTCTTTTTTAAGAACTAATCTTACCCACAAACCAAAACTTTTATCTCATATTATTTGTTTTCTAATACATAGATAATATCATATGGTTTTACCCTATATAAAAATGATTTTTTTCTGATTATTTGATTTTTCTATAAAATCTGGACTAAATAATAGATTACAGGCAAGGTAGCTAAAGATAAGATTGTAGATAAAAACAAATTCTCAGTAGCATGTATATCGTCGCTTCCAAATTTTTTAGCTAATACTACAACCATTGCCATGCAAGGCATTGCTGTTTGCATTACTACTACCGTTTTTGCGATTAACCCGATTTCTATAGAAAAAAGGGTTGTTATTCCATTAATGATTAAAAGCAAGACAAAAGGAACGAGTAGCATTTTATTAAAAACAAGGGCGTATATCTCCTTTTTCTTAAAAGCTTTTAGCATAGGATTTTGTGCTAAAACAGCTCCAATATAAAGCATGGCAAGATAAATAGTTGTTTTGCCTAAACCTGCTAATGGTTTATATAAATACTCCGGAAATCTTATACCAACAATTAACATTAGTAAACCAACACCAAAAGCAATGGTGTTAGGGTTTATTAAATGCCTTAGGCTCTCTTTAAAGGTTATTTTTTGCGAATTGTGAAATTCCAGTACTCCAATGGTCCAAATGTAAATATCTTGCGTTAAATGAAATATAACAGCATAAAACAGGCCTTCTCCACCAGGAAACAAAGCTGAAAAGAGTGGATATCCCAAAAACGCAACATTTCCTAACATGGTATGAATAACATGCACATTCCCCTTTTTCCCATGAACACCTATTATAAATCTGGATAGTTTACCTGTTGCATAAAGCATAACTATTCCAAGGTTAGCTACCAGGAAAACCAGAAGACTATTATTTAATACTTCCTTGTTGATTTCTACATTGGATACAGATGTAATTATTAAAGCAGGCAAAGTGATATTAAAAACAATAGATGCAATACTGTTTTTAACTTCTTCTGATATGATCTTAAATTTAGTAGCAACAACACCTATGGCTGCAAGGAATGCCAAAACCAGAATCTGATTTGTTATGATAGATAAATACATACTTTTTAATGTTTGTACTATTTAGCAAAGCTAACAAAAGGAATATTCTTCTGCACAATAAAAACTATGTTTTTAAGCTGCTTTAGTTAGCAATCATTTTATTCGTAATATCTTTTTCGGGTAAAAATTTCCAAAAGCGCTTTGGTAAAAACTGCATATGTACTTTAAGATTTTTTCGTTCTTTAATGTTTATGCTGTCGTAATAACTTTTCCAGAGCTTCTGAAAAAGCTTCTCACTAACATGTAAAATATCCTTATCAGCCTTTCCGGTTTCCAAATTAACTTTTTGATTACCAATTGTAACCTCGCGTACATTCTCTAAATCATAGTAGTAACCATATTTTCTGCGTGTATCAAATATTACCCACTTTTGGTCGGCAAATCGATTTTTAAAGTGCGATATGGTTAACGGAATTACATTATATTTTGGATCGAACGATGCGTAATAGATGTCATCAATAGTTTTTTGAAACCGTGTAAACATAAGCATCCGATGCACCTCTCTGCCTACTTTCTTTTGTAAATTATTAAGTTTAATAACCGTATCATTACTAAAATCGGTTTCAATATTATGAGGTGTTTCTATAATTAACTTTATATAGTTGTATATAACATTCTCAATTCCTGCATTTTCTGACAAGTAAGCCTTAAATATTCGCTGACAGCTTTGCTCGTTGGTTTTATCCTTAACTTTTTTCCATATTTCCTCAAATTTATCATATTCTGCTGATATGTTGTATTTTATAGCAAATAAATCATCCTGAAATGATTTGGTACTTACAATTTTATCTGGATTTATCTTCATCTCCATAGCATCGTGTATAGCAGTTAAGAGTCCTTCGAATGTGTGATCGTATATAAATATATTCATAGCAATTTGGTTTAGTTCAATTTAAAATAAGCTTAGCTGTTTATGTATAATTCTGTTATTTTGAACTTTAGGTCGATTATGACTCAACATAATTTGTCGAACCGTTTCCGGTTGCAATTCATTAACCGTAGGTTGTTTTAGCTCGTTGCAGGTTATAAAGTATTGTGCTCTTTTTAATACTACACCTATTTTTTTCAAACTGGCTATAGTGAGTTTTCCGTATCGTCTTCCTAAAATGATTTTCTTTGCCGATAAGACGCCTATTCCAGGGACTCTTAATATAGTTTCATAACTTGCTTTATTAATATCCACCGGGAAAAGCCATGGATTTCGCAGCGCATAACTTAACTTCGGATCAATCTCCAGATCCAAATCGGGATGCTGATCATTCACAATTTCATCAATATTAAAATGATAAAACCGGAATAGCCAATCGGCCTGGTAAAGTCTGTTTTCTCTTTTTAAAGGAGGCTCTTTAAGAACCGGTAACCTCTTATCATAATCATTTACAGGAATAAATCCCGAATAATAAACACGTTTTAGTTTATTTGAATTATACAGATTTCCGGCCAGAGTTAAAATATGTTTATCACTATCGGGTGTTGCTCCTATAATAAGTTGTGTGCTTTGTCCTGCCGGAGTAAAACGTGGCGAATGTTTGAATTTTCTGCGCTCCTCTTTGTTTTCCAGAATCCTGTTTTTAATCGTATTCATTGGATTTAGAATACTTTTAAAATTTTTATCAGGTGCTAATGCTTTCAAATTAGGTTCAGTGGCAATTTCGATGTTAACACTTAATCTGTCGGCAAATAAACCGGCTTTATGATGCAACAGATCATTGGCTCCCGGAATAGCCTTTAAATGAATATATCCGTTGTAATTATGCTTTTGGCGCAACTCTTTAGCAATGCGCACCATTCGTTCCATGGTATAATCCGGATTTTTTATGATTCCGGAGCTTAAAAACAATCCTTCAATATAGTTTCTGCGATAAAATTCAATGGTAAGATTTACTACTTCATCCACGGTAAAAGTTGTTCTCGGAATGTCATTACTTTTTCGGTTAATACAATATGCACAATCGTAAATACAATAATTGGTAAGCATTAATTTCATGAGCGAAATGCAGCGCCCGTCCTCTGTGAAACTATGACAAATGCCCCAGGGTGAAGCATTTCCTAACCCTTTACCTTGGTTAGGTCTATTACTTCCGCTTGATGCACAGGAAACATCATATTTTGCTGCTCCTGCTAATATTTTTAGTTTATTTGTGGTATTTTGATTCATTTAATGCAATTATTATTAGCAAATATACTAATATTATTTGCATAAAAACTAAATTATTTAGTATTTTTTAGTATCTTTACATCAGTTATTGCTAAAACTGCAGTTTATGGAGGTTATCGGAAAAAATATCAAGTTTCTAAGAAAATCAAGGGGTTTAACCCAGGACGAGCTGGCCAAAAACATTGGCGTAAACAGAGCTGTTATTGGATCTTACGAAGAAAGCAGGGCAACACCAAAATTATCTGTACTCAAGGATTTAGCCTATTTTTTCAAGGTCTCTATTGATGATTTGGCTAAATTAAAGTTGTGGGAAGAATCTGATATCCCAACTCCATCCGATTCAGTTACCGGAAAAAACCTTAGAGTTTTAAGTACTATTGTCGATAATGAAAATAAAGAGTTAATTACGACTGTACCGGTGCAGGCATCAGCCGGATATACCAATGGTTATGCAGATCCGGAATATATTGAAGAGTTACCTCACTTTTCGCTTCCTTTAGTTGAGTTAAGCCAGGAAAAAACCTACCG
The DNA here is from genome assembly GCA_020444275.1 of Bacteroidota bacterium. GTDB lineage: Bacteria > Bacteroidota > Bacteroidia > Bacteroidales > UBA12077 > UBA12077. Next base: position 865,915 of record JAHLLG010000002.1, read on the forward strand.
TGTATTTCAGATTAAAGGTGATAGCATGCTGCCTATAACGTCGGGATCATACATTATTTGTGAATACCTTGATAATTGGGAAATGATTGATAATAACAAACCTTATATTGTCATCTCTAAAGATGAAGGCATCGTTTACAAACGACTTATTAATAAAATTCTGGATACAGGAGAAATTATCTTACAATCGGACAATAAGGAGTATTCTAGCTATAATTTAAAGGTTGAAAATATTCATGAGATTTGGAAAGCTCTTGGATTTATTAGTTTTGAGTTGCCTGAGCCCGGTAATGATTTATCAATGAATGAATTACACAGTATGATTTTGGATATGAAGAAGGAAATAAATCAGTTAAAGAAATAAACTTAGCCCAGGTTTCGTAAACGCTTTTTCTCCGATTGAATTTTTTTGTTCTTTAATCTTTTTTCCCTGGAAGCCTTTGTTGGCTTAGTCTTTATTCGTTTTTTAGGCTTTTTTAAAGCGTTCTCAATAAGCTCAAAAAACAGTTCAAGTACCTTTCTCTTATTGCCAAGCTGTGTTCTTTCCGAATCCGATGTAAGAATTAATATTCCATCGTTAGAAATTCGATTCTTCAGTTTAGTGTTTAATCTATTTTTCTCGTAATCAGAAAGTAATTGAGAGTTTTCAATATCGAATCGCAGTTCAACTTTGGTTGAAACCTTATTTACATTCTGCCCTCCGCTACCACTGCTTCTCGATGTCTTAAAGTTTATTTCTTTTATTATCTTATCTTTAGATATCATATCTTAAAGTTGTATTTTAAATTACACCATCTTATAGCTGGAATATATTAAGTTAAAAATAAATTTTATAGTATTTTTCAAATGTAAAAATGTATTGTTTAAAAAATTAAACAATACATTAAAAATCTTGTTTATTGCTTACGCAATTTATCAAATATAGGGTATTCATTCCTATATTTGTAGTATTAACTCCATTTTATAGAATATGTTAGAAATGTAGATGATATTTTGGTGGAGTAATAATATAAAATAACTATGAAACAACGATTTATGATGTTCTATCTGTTTGTTATAACCTTTATTGTATTGGTCGACCTTTATTCATTTAAAGGAGTGAAATTATTGTCTTCAAACATCAGTTCAGACCTGCTTAAATATTCAATATACATTATTTACTGGATTATCCCGGTATTAATGATTTCCATACTATTATATTTTCGAACACTAATACCCATTGAACGAGATCCAAGAATATTCAAGAATTTCTTTTTGTTGGGTGGTTTCTTTATATTGTTTTACGTACCCAAACTAATATTTATTCTTTTTCATTTCACCGAAGATGTTATTCATGTGTTAAAGTGGATTATGCACAAAATCACTGCTTCGCCTGAGGTAGTAAACAGCGAAAGTACTCCTGGCATATCAAGGGCCAAATTTATTTCACAACTTGGATTGTTAGTAGCAGCTATTCCGTTTACATCGATACTTTACGGAATGGCCAGAGGACGTTTTGATTTTAGGATCGAACCTATCGATTTACGATTCGCCAACCTACCCGAAGCATTCGATGGATTTAAAGTAATCCAGATATCGGATATGCATATGGGCAGCTTTTACGGACACGAGCAGAAAGTTAAGTACGCTATTGAACTCATTAACAGGCAAAATCCTGATATTATTTTGTTTACCGGTGATTTGGTTAACAACTTTGCTGAAGAATTGGATGGCTGGACACCTATTTTAAGCAATTTAAAGGCTAAATACGGCAAGTATTCTATTTTGGGAAATCATGACTACGGAGACTACTTTGATTGGAAAAACGAGACTGAAAAGGAGCAAAATCTTGATAAACTGAAACAAATACAGCAAGATATTGGTTTTCGGTTATTGTTAAATGAATCGGAAGAGATTAAACTAAATGGTTCAAAAATAGATTTGATTGGCGTTGAAAACTGGGGACTACCACCTTTTCCTCAGCATGGCAATTTAAAACACGCTATGAATGGTTCTTCAAAAAATCAGTTTAAAATATTAATGTCGCACGATCCTTCACATTGGGATGCTGAAGTTATACATAAAACAGATATTGATTTAACGTTATCGGGACATACACATGGAATGCAGTTTGGTATTAACCTGGGTAAATTAAAATGGAGTCCTGTAAAATATAAATACCCACGCTGGGCTGGTCTATATCAAGAAAAAGACCAGTATTTATATGTAAATCGTGGATTTGGTTATATTGGTTTTCCCGGACGTGTGGGTATGCCGCCTGAAATTACAGTTATTCAGTTAAAGAAAGCATAAAAAAAGGAGCTTCGAGCTCCTTTTTCATTTATATAACTTTTCTATCATTTGAACTTAGAATCCACCATAATATCCGTCCAATCCATTTAAAAATTGCTGAATTCCAGTCATAAAACTTGCAAAGTATGGTAGTGCCGATTCTGTTGAACCATCATTATATGTAAATATGATGTTTACATATATACCATCTTCTTGGCTTACTGGTAATGTATATTGAGAAGGAGTTGTTGTAAAATCAGCTGAAATATCAGCAGCTTTTGCACCATTCACTTCAACATCAGCATCAATTAACGCATTAAAAGCAACTTCAAATTCTTCAATATCAGTAATTGCTGGAGGATCGTTTTCCTGTCCTTCCATAAGATCTTCCAGACTGGCTGCCTGAATAGATGCATTAAATTTAACATCAAAAAGTTGAATATAACCGCTAATAACTTCTGGAGTATCATCAAAATTGGTAGAAGTAAAATTAGCACTTAATCCAACAGATAGTATTTTAGCTCCTTCGTACTCAATCCAACCATTGATGGCTGCAGAAGTTGACTGATGATTAAAATCGAAATGGAATGTAAATGGTATTACATATACATCAACATCTAACGTTTTGGGTTCACCAGCATATTCACCAGTAGTTTCCCAGGTTGCTGTCATATCAATATCAATAACTTTACTATCACTTACCATTACTTCAACATCAAGAGCTGTTGGATTATAGTATTCATAAGTTTCATACTCATCCGTTTCGGTAATTAAGGTCTCCTGGTAATCATAAATGGTTAACGTACCATCGTTTGTACCTGAAAGTTGATTTTCTTCGGTTGTAGGAAAATTAATTTCAATAACATCTCCTCCCAGCTCTACAGTCCAGTATGGATAAGTATTTATATACGTATAAACACCTTTATGTGCATTGAAATCAAATGGAACAGCTTCCGAAACATTCTTTTCATGATTTAAAATGGTATTCGGCATTAAATAATTATTAATCTTGCCAAATACTTGATTTTCATTAGATGACTTAGTTCCTGCCTCAAATGGACTTGGTAATGACATCATCATTTGAAATGCTTGCATTCCTTCAGAATTTTGCATTTGATTCATCATTGTTGTCATGTCAGTTGATAAATCCTGCATTTCCTGTTTTGCTTCGTCCGGAGTTAGTGTTGATCCTCCATCATCGTCATCATCGTCGCATGCGTAGAATAATACTAATGCAAGCATTAGCATCATTGATAGTAGTTTCTTCATGTTTTTCATAGTTTACTGTTTTGGTTAGTGATTAAATATTATATTATTTTTTCCTTTATAAGAATAGATGTAAAAAAAGGTAAAATGGTTTCGTTAGAACATGGTTTTATACGTTTATCTTCCTTTTATGTTTCGATCAAGAAGTATTCAAGTATCGTGCCAAAAAATTAAAAAGGAGCGAACCCTAAGCCTCGCTCCTTTTATAAATCATACATTATTCATTAATTATCCATATTCTTCAACTTTTGCATATTGATCGATTCATATACTTTCATAACATCTTCTTTTGTAAACTCTCCTACGAAATTTAATCCGATATATTCTTTATCTGAAACGATAACAATTAATACTTCATGAATAATTTTATCGCTTTCAATAACATAAATTGCAATATCATTATCCTCCTGGGCAATTCGAGTAACCAGATTATATTCAAATTTTTCTACCTTTGTATTCATTGATTCCTTGATACTCTCTAGCTTAGAAGTTTTCTCATTTTGCTCGAAAAACATCACTTTAATAACGTCTATTTTATCCAGCAATTTTTTTGAATCAATATCAGATTCATCCGAAAGAGAGAATACAATCTTAAATAATACCGGTGGCAAATGCAATACGGTGAATCCAGCCTGGGTTTCATACTCTTCAAAAATATCGGTTTCTTTATATTTATTCTGATCGGTAATACAGCTCCACTGAAAAAGAAATAAAATCAGCAGTATATAAGAAATTTTCTTCATATAGGTAATTTCTATTGGTTTATTTATCAATTTCTTCCAGGTGCTCCAATCCTTCTATCTGCATCGATTTTGATAATTTCGAAATATTTTTTAAATCGATATTTCCCTGAATACTAATTAGTGCGTTTTCGTCTTTACCTCCGGCAATAAGCAATAGCTCAACTATTTTACCATCTTTTTCGTTAATTAAAAACTTCACGTCCTGGTCTTTTTCTTTAATAACCATAAGTTCCTTATATTGATCCATTGGCAGCTTATCGATAATTTCTTTATAGAAATTAGCATTTCCGTTATATGTTTCATCGGTGGCTAAGATCTTAATTGCTTTTAAGTTCTTCATTAATTCATCGAACTCAGGATCATTCGTTTCAACATCTGTAAACATGCTAAACATATAGCTTGTAATATATACTGACGTGAATCCTTCTTTTCCGCTATATTTATCGAATAACTCATCAACGGGGGTTTTTTGAGCTAAAAGCATCATAGGAATAAGAATAAAGATCAAATTTACAATTACTTTTTTCATCTGTTTATATTTATTAATTTATTATTTTAATGTTAGTTATTTATTTGCCATTCCAGTCAATAACACTTTTTTTGTTACTCGCTCACACAAGCCACAAACACAACCTGCTCGTGAACCTTCATGATTCTGTTCTCTGTTGTTACAATGTATTGCAAAATTAATCATTATCTTATTTTTCAAAACTAAGTTTGTCATGAAGGTTTCATGGTTTTATTGTTTAAAATATTTATCTGCTTTGGTATATTCTGTTATAGGTTTTAATTCGTTTAAACCTTTATTAAAGCTGGTTAGTTTTGATAATGGTTGGGTTCCCTCTTCAATCTTTTTTATGGGTTCTAAATGATCTTTACCCGTGTTAAGCATTTCAGAAACATAAAGAAGTGTTTCTTTGGCCTGTTGATATGCTAAATCCGGGTTATCATACGTATCTGTGAATTGTATTTCGGTATTCTTATTAAACACCTGATTTTTAATTAAAAAGAATGAACCAATAATAATGATTATACTTGCTGCAATTCTTAAGTAAAAGTATCCTATCTTATTGTTAGAGTTTACTTTGTGCGTTGACTTATTTTGCAATTCATGCCACAGTTCCTCTGAAATGTCTGGTATATCTTCGGTATGATTAGTTTCCTGATCCTGATATAAAAAGATATCTTGATCAGCAATAAACTCCTGATCAACAGGCTCATTTAAGAAATACTCTCGTAATAAGCTTTCTTCCTCTAATGTTGATTCTCCGTTATAATATTTCTCTAACAGATCTCTTATCTTTTTCGGATCCATGGTTATAATATTTAGTTATTATCTGTTCTCTTACTTTCTTTCTTGCCCGCGATAAGCTCACTCTAACCGTATTCACATTCATATTTAATATTTGTGCTATTTCGTGGTATTCATACCCCTCAATATCACGCAGTTGAATAATTGATTTCTGCGGTTCGTCTAATGTTTCAATCGTTTGTTTAACTCTTCGAATCGCTAGTTTTTGTTCACTTAGTTTATCTTCTTCTCTTAATTCGTTCGTGCTTTCTTCTCGAACAACACTATTTAACGAAACGGTCTTTTTTAATTTAATTTTATCTAAGCACAGGTTTCTGGTCATTCTCATGGCCAAAGCTTCCACACTATTGTATTTATCAAGATCGTTTCGCATATTCCAAAGCTTAACATATATTTCCTGTACAACATCCTTGGCATCGTCTAAATCTTTCATAAATCGATTCGCAAAACCAAGCAGTTTCCTGTTCAGGGGCAATATGTTTTCTTTAAAAGCTTCGGTTGTCATTTATCACAATTCAGGATCATGAAAAATACAAATTAATTTTGAGAAAGGGAGATATTTCTCCCCCTTTCTTAATGATTTTCTAATTCATCCAAATAATCAAATCCTGAAATATGAACCGAATTTGACAACGATGCCATTTGTTTTAAGTCAATATTTCCCTTAATGCTAATTACCGCATTCTCATCACTACCTCCAACAACAAGTAAAAGCTCTTTTATATCTTTACCTGAATACTGAGCATAAAAAACTACATCGTTATCATGCTCTTTTACTGTCATTAGTTCAACATATGCCTTGGTATCAACCTGTGTTTTCATCTCATCGAAAAAATTAAGATCAGAACCAAAGTTATCTTCCATAGCTATAATTCTGATGTTATCAATCATACCTTTCATTTTTTGAAGATCTTCATCATCATCAATTTGTGCAGCAATATCGAATAAAGCACTGTTGATTACTACTGTAGTAAATCCTTTTTCACCTTGATACTTGTTAATTAAATTATCAACAAAATCCTGAGCATTAATTAAAAATGGAAATGCTGCTAACGCTAATAGTATTATAATCTTTTTCATAACTTTAAATTTTAATTTTAAATTCGTTTACTATTTTATGAGCTCAATTCACTATCAAGACGAATTGGATTAGAGATCATTACAGCAAACAGCAAAATTTATTTTAAATAGATGCATATGTATTTGATTTACTATTGCTTAACAATAAAATAAAATGCAACAAGTAGCAAAATATTTAATTATTACAGGCATTTTTATAGTATTGATCGGAGTGTTAATCTTTTTTTGGGGAGATAAAATGCACTGGTTTGGAAATCTTCCCGGTGATATTAAAATAAAAAAGGAGCATTTTAGGTTTTATGCTCCGATCACAAGTATGTTATTCATAAGCGCCTTAATAACGCTTATTCTGTGGATTATTCGTAAAATTCGTTAAGACTTAAAATAAGGTTTTAATTGATCTAAAAGTTCTTTTGGCGCTTTGCGAGGTCTCCGAGTAGTTTCATCTACAAATACTAAGGTTGTATTTCCTTCATTTAATAGCACACCTTCCTCGTTCAGGATTTCATAATGAAAGGTTATTTTTGCCGTTGGCATCTCTTTTACTGTTGTTTTAACCGTTAACAAATCATCGTATTTTGCCGCCTGATAGTATTTAACATCAAGTGATCTTACCGGTAGCATAATTCCCATATCCTCTATTTTCTTATACGGATAATCAAAATTACGCATCAATTCAGTCCTACCAACCTCATAATAAAGGGGATATACGCCATAATATACGTATCCCATCTTATCTGTTTCTCCGTATCGTACTCTTACTTGTGTCTCTGAAGTATACATATTTTATAACATCATTTAAAGGGTGAATTATGTTCTCTTGCCATATACGTGTAAAAAATCCTGTCCAATGATTTTGGTATTACGCGCTGCAATAATACTGAGAATTTTCCTTCAAACGATAAAATTATATTTCTTTTTCTTTTAACAATGCCTTTAAATATAGCTTTAGCAACTGCTTCGGCCGACATTAAACCATTTTCTTTTAATGGTGAATCTCCCTGTGGATCACCGTTTGCAGTAAGAGCAGATTTTCGCACATTTGATTCTGTAAATCCTGGAGCAGCAATAAGTACATGTAAGCCATTTTTAAGGTTTTCAATACGAATGGTTTCAAGAAATCCGTGCATCGCAAACTTTGAAGCTGAATAACCCGACCTGCCTGGTAAACCATGAAAACCTGCGATTGAAGTAACACCAACAATAGATCCTTTCGATTCTAATAAGTAAGGCAAGGCAAATTTTGTGCAGTAAACAGTTCCCCAAAAGTTCACATCCATGAGTCTTTTAATAACATTGAGTTCAACATCTTTAAACAATGCTCGCATGGAAATTCCTGCATTATTAATAAGCACATCAACCCTGCCATACTTTTCTATGGTCGTTTCAATAAGTTTTTTACAATCCTTTTCGTTGGTTACATCAGCTTTTACAGCACATACTTCAAGTTTTTGATGTTTTAAATTGCTTTCAATTTCTTGAAGTTTTTCAGCACTTCTTGCACAAAAAACAACTGTAGCACCGTGTTGAGCAAAAACCTCCACACAAGCTTTTCCTATTCCTGATGAAGCTCCGGTTATAATGACCACTTTTTCTTTAATTTTTCTCATAACATATTAATTAGAATGTTTATTAAAAATACAAAACACGCAGCATTAACCAATATTTTTAAAATTTATTTTAGATTTTTTTTTGAATTCTTTTGTTTTAAAGAAAAAGGTTTTATTTTTGCAGTCCAATTGACTCAATAGCTCAGCTGGTAGAGCACATCCCTTTTAAGGATGGGGTCCAGGGTTCGAGCCCCTGTTGGGTCACCAAAAAAGAGAAACAAAAATGTTTCTCTTTTTTGTTTTTTCATAAAACGCTCTTCTTCAATGTTATACAATGTTTGTTTAAACAGAAATATCTAAGTAAAATATTTTATAGATATTTTTTAGTATAAAATTTGGATTTAAAATTTAAGATACTACTTTTGCAAACGCAAATAAGAAATGACTCAATAGCTCAGCTGGTAGAGCACATCCCTTTTAAGGATGGGGTCCAGGGTTCGAGCCCCTGTTGGGTCACAAAAAGAGAAACATTTTTGTTTCTCTTTTTTATTCAGTAAACCATCAATGCAAAACATTAATAAAAACATTAACGACCCTTCGCCATAATTGTTAATTACCTCATATTAATTAACAAGAGTACTTTCATACATTTTTTTTTAACCGCGAAATATAGATTATTATGTTTTTATTAATGCTATTTATCTTTATTATAGGATATATACTAATCATCTTTGAACACAAAATAAACATTAATAAGGCTGCTTCAGCTTTATTATTAGGTGTTCTAACCTGGACAGTTTACATTTTAGGAGGCAAAGAAATCCTGTCACTTGGATTTAGCCGCAGCTGGAGTGAATTTGTTGCAAATCATCAAGTGCATGCAAATGCTCATTCCATTAGAGAATTTATTAGTAATCATGAACTTGCTGAACATATCTCCGAAATAGCAGGGATTATTCTGTTCTTAATGGGTGCTATGACCATTGTTGAAGTAATTGACAATTATCAGGGTTTTAGAATCATCACGAACAGAATTAAAACAACCAATAAAGTTAAGTTACTTTGGATAGTAGGCTTTCTAACGTTTTTCCTTTCCGCTGTACTTGATAACCTTACAACAACGATTGTGATGGTAGCACTCATGAGAAAATTGCTATCGGACAAACAGAATAGATGGTTGTTTGCCGGTATTGTAGTGATTGCTGCAAATTCGGGAGGAGCCTGGTCGCCAATTGGCGATGTTACTACAATTATGTTATGGATTGGAGGACAAATTACAGCTTACAGTATTATAAAAACAATTTTAATACCGAGCTTAATAAGTATGATGGTTCCATTAATTATCTTATCATTTTTTATCAAAGGAAAAATTGCCAAGCCTCCTATGGAGGAAGATGAAGACAGAGAATTTGTAATATTTAGAGATCGAATCACAATACTTATTGCAGGAGTGTTAGCATTAATTTCTGTTCCGGTTTTTAAAACCTATACGCATCTACCTCCATATATGGGAATGCTTTTAGGATTAGGCTTTTTATGGTTTTATACCGATTTAAGGTTTCATTTCATCAGACGAAAAGATGTAAGAAAATTGAATGTAAACAGAATATTAAAGGAAGTAGATACTCCCACTATACTATTTTTCTTAGGAATTCTTAGTGGTGTTGCCGCATTGCAAAGTGCAGGCCATTTAGATATTTTGTCAACCTGGCTTGCCGAGAAAATTGGAAACATATACATTATTAATGTGCTCATTGGCCTTATCTCATCTATTGTAGATAATGTTCCTTTGGTTGCTGCATCAATTGGTATGTATGATATTGCCAGTCCTGAAGCCATTGGATATTCATCGTTTTTTATTCAGAATGGTGATTTTTGGTCGTTTTTAGCGTATTGTGCCGGAACCGGAGGTAGTGTATTAATTATTGGATCGGCAGCCGGAGTTGCTGCTATGGGAATGGAAAAGATAGACTTTTTCTGGTATATTAAACATATTAGCTGGTTAGCACTTTTAGGATATATATCAGGTGCTCTTACCTTTTGGTTGGTTACGATTATATAAAATAAATTAGCAAATAGCTGGATTAGATTAGATTAGATTAGATTAGATTACTCCAGCTATTTGTTTCTTTTCAGTATTGCCTTATTTATTCGTTTAACGAATCCCGGACCTTCATATATAAATCCTGTATACACTTGAATCAAGGTTGCTCCTGCCTCTAACTTCTCAAGTGCATCCTGAACGCTCATGATTCCACCCACTCCGATAATTGGAATTTTGTAATCTGATTTTTGTGAAATATACCGGATAATTTCGGTAGATCGATTTGTTAAGGGTTTTCCGCTTAAACCACCATTAGCTATCTCGTCAATTCGTTGCTTATCGGTTATCAGACCTTCACGCGAAACCGTTGTGTTGGTTGCTACAAGACCATCAACTCCTGTTATATTGTATGTTTCAATAACATCATCCAGCTGATTATCAGTTAAATCAGGCGATATTTTCAATAATACAGGCTTGTACGGCGTTTTATCTCTTCGTAATTCGGTTAGCCTATTCAGTATTGCTATGGTAGAATCCTTATCTTGTAATTTTCTTAAATCCTTGATATTAGGGCAACTCAGATTTACCACAAAATAATCAACATGATCATATAATTTATCAAAACATGTAATATAATCATCTAAAGCCTGCTCATTTGATGTTTCAGTATTTTTACCAATATTACCACCAATAACAACTTTATGTTTCTTGTTTTTCAGTTTATTAACAGCAAAATCAACACCTTTATTATTAAAACCCATGCGGTTAATTAAGCCTTTATCTTTGGGAATTCTAAAAGAACGTGGTTTTGGATTACCTGGCTGAGCCTTAGGTGTTACAGTGCCTATTTCAATAAATGAAAATCCGAAATTAGAGAATTGATTATATACTTCGGCATTTTTATCAAATCCTGCGGCAAATCCTACCGGATTATCAAAATCTAATCCTAAGAAAGAAGTTTTTAATCGTTCATCCTTAATTGTATATAGTTTTCTTATTAAACACGCCACTCCTGGTATTTTAAAACCAATTTTTAAGAGATTTACAATTAAATGATGAACAGTTTCGGGTTGAAGTAAAAAGAGAATAGGACGTATGAAATTTCGATACATGAGTTTTTTTGCAAATATAATATAGAAATCGGAATTTTATTGTGGTTTATATTCCTTAAAAGATCCATTTGTGTAAAAAACAATCACTCTTTCAATAGATGAGGAATTTTGCCTGATTTCTGGCGTTTTGTTTGATTTTATTTCATTTTCTTCTGCAGAATGAGGTCTTTCTGTGCTCTGATCATCTGAATTTTGAATATTTAATTCTCGAGGAGTTGAGTTTTCATTATTTGTTTCTTCAGTTTTATTAAATAGTGAAGGTTGATTCGCAAACATATTACCTTTACCCGTAATTAACCATTGGGCGTTTAAATCGGGGTAGGCAACCAGCATTTTTTCTATAAAATCAAAGCTGGGCTTATTTCTGCCTGATAAAATATGCGATATACTGGAACGCTGAACACCAATTTTATCAGCAAATTTTGTTGATGTAAGGTTGTTTTCACTTAAAAATTGAATAATCCTGTCTTTCATGGTTATAATGTTAATATTTACAAATGTAATAATAATAAAGTTTACAATTGTATATTTCATAGTTGAAGTGGCATGTTACATTTGTAACTTTAACTTTAGTTAGTGAAATAGTATACTTACATATTACTTTGATCTAACCGAGTATTTCAATTCTCTTGCCTAAAGTTTATACAAATTATTATTATTAACCTAAAATAGGCAATTATAGAGTTATTATTTAGTCAATGAATATGGATCAAAGAAACCAAATCAGCTAAAAAAACCAGCGAATATGCAATATATAAAGTAGTACTTTAAATTTAGTGCATATAATACTGATAATTAGGGATTAATTATTATATATTGACCGATTATTACATACTAAATTGTAAAAACCATTAATTTGATTAAATATTTACTTTACTTATATGTTATAACTAACTGATATTATGATTATAATAACTATTTAGAACACTATTTCGATTACGAATTATAAGTGGTAACATTTGTGAATATTTTAACGTATAAATCTTTTATACATATGTAACATACTTTGCTGGTTATCCTGTTTACTTTTGTAATTTTTACAATTGTTTACATTTGTTATGCGATTTTTATTCATTTAAACTATTTCTTTTGGTTATATCAGCAAATAATGATATAATTTATTCCAAAATGTTTTTATTTTTTAACCTCGTGAGAATTGAATATTTAAAATCATCTTTTATCATTATACATAATATTAAAATCTCCAAGGTCATTATTTTTACCCAAATTTTATTCAATTTTAATCTCATTACCTATTTTGCATCAAAAACATAATGATTATTTTTATGAGCAATTCACAAAGGATACTACTATGAAAAAATTAGCATTACACTGGCAAATATTAATAGCATTTATCTTTGCTGTTATTTTTGGTATTTTTTTAAAAGAGCAGGTAAAATATGTTTCGTGGATGGGAGATATATTTCTCCGAATGTTAAAAATGATTGTTATACCTTTAATTCTGAGCTCAATTATATCAGGTATTGCTAATATTGGTAATGAAGGAAACTTTGGGCGCCTAGGACTAAAAACTTTAGGCTATTATCTTACAACAACTATTTTAGCCATATCTATTGGTTTATTATTGGTTAACATAGTTAAACCAGGTGTAGGAATGGATATCTCTTCCATTTCGATTGGAGAAAATATTAATATTCAACGGCAAAGTATGTCTGATATGTTAATTCAGATTGTACCTCAAAACATATTTAAATCAATGGCCAGTAATGAGTTCCTGTCCATTATATTTTTTGCTATTGTGGTAGGAATTTTTATTACAAAGGTTGATCAAAAAAATCAGACTATCCTATCCGACTTCTTTAGCGCATTTTTTGAGCTATTCATGAAAATGACTATGCTTATTATTAAACTGGCACCCTTCGGAATTTTCGGATTAATAGTTGAAGTCGTAGCAGAACAAAATGATTTTGGAAATATGGTGATTAAGTTAGGATCGTTTATGATTACTGTAATTGTTGCAATCCTTATACATGCATTAATAACGCTGCCTTTACTTACACGCTTAATTGGGAAAGCAAAACCTTTTAAACATTTTAATAATGTAAAAACTACTATTATAACAGCCTTCTCAACTGCTTCATCGGCAGCAGCATTGCCACTTAATATGAAAGAGACACATGAGAAATCAGGTGTTTCACATAAAATAACCAATTTCACTTTACCAATTGGTGCTACAGTAAACATGGACGGCACTGCAATCTATATTGCGGCTGTTGTTATGTTTATTGCACAAGCCAATGGAGTTGATATGGGACTAAAAGAGCAGATCATGATCTTAATAACTGCTGTACTTTCCAGTATTGGTACAGCTGCTGTTCCTATGGCAAGCCTTGTAATTATTACCATTATTCTGGAAGTACTACAATTACCTATTGAATTAATGGCCTTAATTTTACCTGTTGACAGAATTCTGGATATGTTCAGAACAGCAACTAATGTATGGAGCGATAGTTGTGGTTCTGTTATAATAGCCAAATCAGAAAATGAGCAATTAAATGTTTAATATCTAATTGCTCATTCCAAAAACAGTTTCCAAATAATTTTCTACAAAGCTTGATTATTATTATTCGTAGCGTAATACTTCCGCCGGATTTCGGTTTGCAGTTACGTAAGCATTGTAAATAACTGTTGAAAGAGAAATTATTATGCTAATAACTCCAGCGAGAACAAAAATCCATAAACTCATTTCTGTTTTGTACGGAAACTTATCTAACCAGTACTGCATGATGTAATACGCAACAGGCCAGGCAATAACATTGGCAATTAATACCAAATACAAGAATTCTTTAGAAAATGTAAATAAAACATTTTTAATAGTGGCACCATACACCTTTCTAATACTAATCTGACGGCTGTTTTTCTCAGCCATATACGAAGCCAAACCATACATTCCGATAGCTGCAATAATTATGGCAAGCAATGCAAAAATAGTAAAGATATTTCCAAGTTTCTCCTCTTTCTGATAATGTTTGTTAAACTCCTGATCAACAAATGTATATTCAAATGGGTATCCGGGAGCGAAATCTTTCCAAACATCATGAATATAATTTATTGTTTTGTTCAGGTTATTTGCGGAAACTTTAATGTGCAACTTAAAGGCCCAGTTATCATACCATATAAAAACCAACGGTACAATCTCTTTTTGCAACGAATTAAAATGAAAATCTTTCATCACTCCTATTACAGTTCGGGGTGTTCCATCCCATCCTTCAATTTGATAACCAATTACAGAATCACGAGGGATTTGAAACTTACTGATGGCTTTTTCATTAATTACCCAGGAATTTAATTTATCTGCAGGTCTGTTCCAATCATGGTTTCTACCATCTACAAATTCAACCTCTATTAAATCTGCATAATCCGGATCAACATATTGTACCCGATATGCTTCATGAATACCTTCATGAACGTAGGTTGAGGTATTTCTTATCATTCCGGGAATCTGCTGAGCGTAGGAAACTTTCAATATATCGGGGTTTTGTAATAAGCTATTCTTGATACTCTCTTTATTTTGAGTTATATCTTTAGGAATATGCAATACCATTATCTGATCAGGATTAAAACCTAAATCTTTGTTTTTCATGTAGATATATTGCTTGTTTACCAGTATGGAACCAATAATCAGAATAATAGATATTGAAAATTGTAAAACAATAAGCATCTGTTTTAATATACTCTTTTTGATGCCCTGGTTTTGTGAGACTTTAAAAATCCGAAGTGCAGAAACTGACGAAAGATACGATGATGGATACAAACCTGCTAAAAAACCCGTCAACAGAGCAATGGCAACAAGTATTATAATTACAGCCAAAGGCAATTCATTTATTCCTATCGGATTATCAGAAAGGTAGAAAAAAACTGATTCGGAACTTAACGTGATTATAACTATACTGAACAAAAACGCTATTACTGATAGCATAATTGATTCGGTAATAAACTGCATAAATACTTTTGATTTTCCTGAACCCACAATTTTTCGAATGCTAACCTCTTTAAATCTTGACATGCCGCGAGCTGTTGTAATGTTTACATAATTAATTCCTGCAATTAATAACACCAGTAGCCCGACCAAAATGAAGGCTCCCACAACTTTTCTGTTTCCATGAACACAACCCATTTCGTATTCTATTGAACTGTTTAGATAAATATCTGAGAATTCACGTAACCAGAATTGTGGAGGATCTTCTTTGGTCCATCCATCCCGCTTTCCAACAAAATATTCATTGATTTTATTCTCCAGCAATTCAGTATTCAAATTTGGATTTAGCAACATATAAACCAGATAGTTTTGTGGGCCTAAGTTGTTTATATACTCTTCGTTACCTCCTCCACGAATATCTTTTAGTGATTCAAAATTTACCAATACATTATACTGTATATGAAAATCGTCGCGTTGTTCAATTACTCCTGTTACCGTAAAATTATATTCGTTATTATACTTTATGGTTTTACCGATTGGATCTTCATTTCCGAATATTTTTTTTGCCAATGGTTCGGTAAGTACCATAGAATAAGGATCTTTTAATAAATTAGAATTATCTCCGGATAATACTTCCAGTGTGAATATTTTAAAAAAATCGTTATCGGTATAGGTAAAATTATCTATAGAGAATAAGTTTTCATCATAATTTAACACATTATTTCCCCACGAAAATCCAATTCGGGTTGTATAATCAATTTCCGGAAAGTTTTGTTTTACATGCGGAGCAACACCGCTTGCTAAAAGCGACCAGTTATTCAGTTCCAACCGGTAAATGTTATCGTAATTTTTGTTAAACTTATCGTACGACAGCTGATTGTAAACATACATTATTATAAGTATGCATACCGAAAAAGCTACAGTTAGACCGATAAAATTTATTAAAGTAACCTTTAGGTTCCTCTGTAAATTTCTAATTGATGTCTTAATATAATTTTTCCACATAGTTTTGAATTTTATTTATGCAAAAACGACGATTAATTCTTTTCTTGGCTGCATGAAAATATATGTTCCATATCATTTTCTATTCAGTTGAAACTTGTTAAATTTATCTTGCATTTAAAATAAAACATAATGAGAATATTAGGAAATATATTATGGTTAATTTTTGGTGGTATCATAACTGCCATTGAATATTTTATTAGTAGTTTAATATTAATGATAACTATTATAGGAATTCCATTTGGCGTACAAACCTTAAAAATGGGCTTACTTGCTTTATGGCCTTTTGGCAAAACAACTGTTCAAAGTGAGCGCTCTTCCGGTTGTCTCTATATTCTGTTTAATATTATTTGGATTTTTATTGGAGGAATATGGATAGCACTTTCTCATGTTGTTTTTGGACTTATTCTTTATATAACCATAATTGGAATTCCGTTCGGAAATCAGCATATGAAGTTGGCTTCGCTTGCATTAACTCCTTTTGGCAGAGACATTATTAATAGAAAGTAACATTAAAAAAAATCTTGTATTCAATATGAAACATACTCGTTTTATAATCTATATCAGTGCACTAGTCGCTTTAACAAGCTGTAATTCAGATAACTTTTACAACACCAAACGATTTATTGAGACCGATAAAAACATGTATTGTATTGGTGATTCTATATTTGTTACCTTGAATATTATGCCACTACAAGTTGATTCAAAAGAGATTAGAGTTTTTTCTGATCTCAAAAACATCAAATTATTTCCTTATTCCAAATCGGCAATGATTAGTTCTGATTTCTACGAATTTGATAAAACGGGAGAAATAAATACCATTATAATTACTAAGGAGGATTATTTTTCCAGAACTCTAAAAGGAATTATACAAACACATGAGGATAAGATCATTATCAACTTTGATAACTATAGTAACAATATTGTACTGAATAAATCAGTATACGAAGAATCTCCTGATTTAGCTATTGGTGGCATATGTTTGCCCATTAAACCAGAACCGGGAGCCGAACTTGAAGAAACCTTTAATCAGAAAAGAATTGCTATTGTAAATTGCGAGAAACAGGGTCGCCCAACAAGTATGCCGGAATAAATAAAAGTACAATTACTTTTCCTTCTTTGGATAATCCGTAATTTCACGAATATTAAAATATAAAGGTTTTAACCTTTTGTACATTTTTTTATATACCTTATTAAAGAGCTTCTTATAAATGTCGCGATGCTGTGCAACTGGCTTATACACTTCGCCAACCCTACACATTTTTTGAATGGCAGTTTCGAAATCTGGATATAATTTGAGTCCAACTACACAATTTATAGCTGCACCCAAAGCAGAAGTTTCGTATGTATGAGGCTTTTCTACCGGCATATTAAAAATATCAGCTGTCATTTGCAATGCATTTTTACTTTGCGATCCACCACCTGAAACGCGAAGTTTTTCAATTTTCACTCCTGTCTTTCGCTGTGTTCGCTCCGCTCCTTCTTTTAATGCGTAGGTTAGTCCTTCAAGAATTGAACGATACAAATGTGCGCGTGTATGCACATCGCCGAAACCGATTACTGCACCTTTCGCCTCATGACCCGGAATTTTTACTCCTGGCGACCAGTAGGGTTGTAAGGTTAATCCCATCGATCCGGGAGGAATGTCTTCAATCATTTCATCGAATAGCTGCTCAGGACTTTTACCTGTTTTTTTCGAAAGCTCAATTTCTTTATGACCAAACTCATTTTTAAACCAGTTTATCATCCAATATCCTCGGTATATCATCACCTCGGTATTATAATGATCAGGAATAGCGCTAGGATATGAAGGAAAAAACTTTACTACTTCGACATACTTGTTGTTTACAGTTTCAATGGTTGCTGTGGTTCCATAACTTAAACATGCTATTTCAGGTGACATACAACCTGAACCCAATACTTCGCAAGCTTTATCAGCTGCTGCAGCAATTACAGGCAACCCCTCGGGCAGTCCGGTTTGTTTTGAAGCTTCTGTAGTTATGGTTCCCAATAGTTCTGTTGGCTTTACCAAATCAACCAGTTTTTCCTGCTCGACTGGAAAAAGTTTTGAATTCATTGAATCAGGTTTTGACCATTGCTGTTTTTTATAATCGAATGGCATGTACCCAACTGTACTTCCAATGGAATCAATGAAATTTCCGGTAAATCGATAATTGAAAAAAGCGGATAGAAAAACATACTTGTACGTTTTATCCCAAATATCCGGTTGGTTTTGTCGAATCCAATTGCATTCACCATCTTTTATGGCATGAGCAAGCGATTCATACATATTAATAAACTGCAAGCCCTTTTTAACAACGCCTTTGGGCCATTTATCTACCTTAGCTTTACGCTGATCGAGCCAAATAATTGCCGGTCGGAGTGGTTTCCCATCTTCATCAAGATTTACAACGGTACCTCTTTGTGTAGTTATCGATAAACCTTTAATTTGGGTTAAATCAATTGAACTATTTTTAAGTAAATACTGAGTTGTTTCGCAAAGTTTATCCCACAAATATTCCGGATCTTGCTCTGCATAACCCGGCTGATTTGAAAAATAAGACTCTACCTTGGTGCGTTCAATTTCGCATATATTACCTTGCAGATCAATGATTACAGCACGAATAGATTGGGTGCCTGCATCAATTACTACAATGTATTTCTTCTCGTTTTTATTCATTTTTATAAAAACCTAACAGGTTTTTGAAACTTGTTAGGTTGATCTATTATTAAGGTTTTAATCCTAATGTATTTCCCGGGTTCATAATTCCGTTCGGATCTAAATGATCTTTAATAGCTTGCATCAGTTCAATTGACTTAGTTCCCAATTCCTGTTCCATCCACGGAGCAAGTGTTCTTCCAACTCCGTGATGATGAGATAAAGAACCGTTATTGGCTTGAATAGTTTCAATTATTCCTTTATGATATTCTCTGTATTCCTCTATTTCATTCCCCTTTTTCATAGGACTTAAAAACGTAAAATAGAGATTGGCTCCATTTTCGTATACATGCGATATATGAACCATTGCAACCGTTTTATCTCTGCTTTTTAAATATTTGCGCACAGCTTTCCACAACGGAATTAAATTATCCCACAAAACTGCGGTCTCCAATGTATCAGTCATTACTCCTATATCCATTAACGGATCACGTAGGTAAGCACTTGAATATCTTTGCTCTAACCATTTTTTTGTTGGTTTAGCACCTGTTGAAAAAGCCTTGTGTTTTTTTGCAATCTTTTTAATAGATGAAACAACTTGTTTTGTGTATGATTTACTTCCTTCAACAGCAACAAACATTAAGCAGCGTTTACCCGATTGAAAGCCTTTAAAATTTAGAAACTTATCCGCAAAGGTTCCTTCAAAATTCTTTGTTTTAAATGCAATCTCAGTTTCTTCCGGATCTGAAATTCGAAATAGGTGAGGCACTCCTATCCCACTCTGCATAACAGTTCTCATTGCTGTAACAGCTGTTTCAAAATCTTTAAATATAAAAGATGTAAAACGCGTATTCTCAGGCTGGTACTTTCTTATTTTCATAGTTACCTCGGTAATTACACCAAGTGAACCTTCCGATCCAATAAATATCGGATGAATATCCCAACCTTGAGCGGATGCCGGATATGTTTTCGTATGAATTACTCCTTTTGGAGTGACCACTTTTACCGAAAGAACCATATCCTCAATCTTTCCATATCCCGTTGATGCCTGTCCTGCTCCTTTTGCTGCTAACCAACCGCCAACTGTCGAGTATTCAAAGGATTGAGGAAAATGTCCGCAAGAATATTTAATCCCATAATTATTCAAATACTCTTCAAATGCAGGTCCAAACATTCCGGTTTGAACTCTAACCGTATGATTGATTTCATTTACTTCCAACACTTTGTTCAAATACCTGGTTAAATCAAGGCTTATTCCACCCTGTGGTGTTTCTACACCCCTGGTAACCGATGATTGTCCACCAATCGGCGTTACAGCAATTTTATTCTTATTACAAATGGCAAGAATTTGAACAATATCTTCATCGTTTTTGGGATAAAGCACAGCATCAGGAGGTGTTTCAATCTCTCCTTTTCTAAGCTTAACTAAATCAGTGTAATATTTGCCAAAAGAATGATTGGCCCTTTCGAAATCCGAAGTTTCTATATTCTCTTTTCCAACAATTTGGGTAAACTCATCGAGAATTGTTTCCTTTAACGAACAAGATTTCTTGATTATTATCTCTTGATTACCAGTAAGATGCTTATGTTTTAACTCCGTGTCAGAATATCCAAATTTCTCTTTAATAACGTGTAAAGTTCCATCATCAAGCTGGGTTTCTCGTTTATCTCCCCATTTTAAAATATCTCTGTATGTTTTTGCCATCTTATTCTGGTAAATTAAAAATTTTCATCACTTCATCTATTTCTTGTTTCGTTCTTTTGTCAACCCAGTTAAAATAATGTTTTGCAGTTTCAACTACTTTTTGAAATACTTTATCACCAGGATAACCCAACGTTCCTATTCCGGTTCTTCTGAAAAAGATATCTTCTAAGGTAAAAGCCATCTCCTTTTTCATTACATAAACCACTTCAGCTAATATTTCGCCATCATCGGTTAACACTTCCATTAATGGCTTTTCGTAAAGTGCCAATCTAAAAATAGTATGGCATTGAAGTCCATAATTTCTGCCAACGTAATTTATGGTGGCTTCGGAAAATTGTGGATAACGGAGCACCAGTTGTCGAATAAAGCTTTCCATGTTTGTAATATCCGAATCAACCAGATATTTTTTATCCGTAACCGATTTACCCAGATTTCTATTTAATTTCTTTGAAATGATTTTCATTACATTGCTTGCTAACCTTCGACTGGTAGTATATTTACCACCTTCTATAGTTATTAATCCGTTTAAATCATCTTTTGCATTATCAAATATTTCATACTTACGCGATGATTCGTAGGATGCCTCGGTTTGATTATCAACCAATGGCCGTAAACCACCATAAGCAAACAGCACATCGTTGTATGTTATTTTGGAACTACCATAATTATTGTTGATTTCATCCAGCAGTTCTAGTATACTCTGTTTGGTAACTTTATAATCATCGGGATCACCATTATATTCTTTATCGGTAGTTCCAATCAAGGTGTGATTTCGCCATGGAATCATCATCACATGTTTGCCTTCTTTGGTCATCATTAGTACGGCATGATTATTACATTGCTTTTTAGTAATAATATGAATTCCTTCTGATCTTCTGATATGATGATCTGGATTTTTGTTTTTTGAAGCCGAGTTCAACACAATATCAGTCCAAGGGCCTGTACAATTAATCGTTAAGTCAGCAGTAATTCGATGTTTATTGTCATTCAGTAAATCCACAACCTCTACCCCTTTGACATTTTGATCTTCAACAATAAACGATTCGACCTTACTATAGTTAGCCGCCTGAGCGCCATTAGTTATTGCTGATTTTAGTATACCAAGCGTCAGCCGCTCCGGGTTTATGTTTTGGCAATCGTAATAGATACTTGATCCGGTTAACTTATGATCGGGTATACATGGTTCAAGGCGCTTTGTTTTTTTTGCACTTATGGATTTATGAAACTTTAGTTTTTTACTTTTATCCCAGGTAAAGCCTTTATCCAATGAGAGTAAATCATATAAAAACATTCCGGCAAAAAGAATAGCCTTGTTATTTTTTAGATTACTATAGGTAGGAATCATAAAAGGAAGAGGATACACAAAGTTTGGTGCAATATTTTCAAGTGTTTTTCGCTCGGAAAGCGACTCGCGAACCAAACCAAATTCTGCATTTTTCAAGTAGCGTAATCCCCCGTGAATTAATTTGGATGTCGCCGATGATGTAGCTTCTCCGAAATCGCCCTTTTCAAAAAGTGCAACTTTCAATCCCTGCGCAGATGCTTCGTATGCAATGGAAACTCCTGTTATTCCGCCTCCAATAATGATTAAATCGTAATGATTGTCGAAAGGTTGATCGAATAGTCTTTTCATAAATAGTAAGGTTAATGATGATCTATCCTCAAATATCTTAAATATTTATGAAATAACCATTTAACATTTGTTAAATAATGAAGTATTAAATTGAAAAATCAGGATTTAATATTTTTTCGTAATCGACTTAATGACTGCAATTTAATGCCCAAGAAATCGGCTATATATTTTAATGGCACCTGGCGAATCATATCAGGATATTGCCTGAGCAACCGATTATATCTTGTTTCTGCTGTTTCAGTTATAAAGGAATATATTCTGCGTTGCGATTCAACAAACATCTCTTCAATAATTCGTCTTCCCAGTCGTTCCCATTTTGGAAATGATTGATACAAATTTTCAAGATCTGTTTTCTTAATAATTATTAGTTCACAATCTGTTATGGCACTTATTATTTCGAATGAAGGTTTTTCGGATACAAAGCTTGGAAGAGCAGTTGCAAAACTGTGCAACGGTGTAATATCCCTGGTAATCTCTTCTCCATTATGATGGTAATAAACTCTTAAGTACCCTCTGTTTGTGAATGCTATTTTATCAGCAATTTCACCTTCATGAATAAATATTTCATTCCTTTTTAACTGTATAAATTCCACGACATGAAGCATAGCGTCTAACTCTTTCTGCTCAAAATCAACAAATTGATTGATAAAATGGAATACATGTTTAAATTTATCTTTATGCATCTTGTTAAAATTTAATTGAATATCTTAAAAATTATCTTAACCTGCATTATTCATGAATAATGCTGCTGACGAAGGAAAAATCAACGTTTTGATTGAAGTAAACCGTTGATTTTCCACAGTCAGGATTAACCTGAACTATTCATAAATATAAGAAAAATATTATTTGTGAATACATCAGGTTAAAATGATAATTTAATTCCAAGTTGATTTATATCATCATACTGTAGGTTATACATTTGATATTTTAAGTGTATATTCGACTCCAAAATTAATAATCACAACATCATGAAAAAAATAACAGTATTATTATCTATTGTATTCATTAGTTTATACTCTTGTAACTTTAAGGAAAGAAAAGCAGAAAAAGAAGCACAGGAAGATATTAAAAAATCAACCTTAATTGAGATTGGGCAACAAGTTCCTGAATTTAGTTATGTTACTTTACAAAACGACACATTGCATATTAATGATCTCAAAGGAAAAGTAGTGTTCATGAATTTCTTCGCTACGTCATGTCCAATATGTATAAAGGAACTGCCATTTGTTGAAAAGGATATTTGGGTTACACACAAAGAAAATGAAAATTTCGAATTAATCGTTTTTGGAAGAGAACATATTGCTGATGAGATGATTGCTTTTAAAGAAAAAACAGGCTATACGTTCAACATCGTTCCCGATCCGGAAAGAAAAATTTATTCGCTTTTTGCCGAAAAATATATTCCAAGAAATATAGTTCTTGATCGTGAAGGTAAAATTATTTATCAAGCCACTGGCTTTGACGATGAAGAATTTGCTAAGCTTAAAGAGGTTATACAAACGGAGCTTAGTAAGTAATATTATATTAATATATAATAAGAAAGTTGTTGTACTTTTATGGTGCAACAACTTTTTTATTTATGAAGATTGAATACAACGCATCTGTACTTTTTGTAAAAGATATAGCCATATCAAAACAATTTTATATGGATGTTTTATCGCAGGAAATAGAGCATGATTTTGGTAATAACATCATCTTTAAGTCGGGATTGGCTTTGTGGCAAGTTCCTGAAAAACACCAGTTAAGAGACAGCTTCTTTATTTCAGGAAGTAAAAACAGGGCGTTAGAACTCTATTTCGAAACTACTGAGATAAACTCTATTTATGAGAAAATAGAGCAGCAGAAATATGCTTTCAATCATAAGCTAATTGAAGAATCTTGGGGACAAAAAAACTTTCGGTTTTACGATCCTGATGATAATTTAATTGAAATAGGAGAATCTCTAAAAACCTTTCTAAACAGAATGTTTACTGAAGGAATGACTTTGGATGAAATAACAGTAAAAACAGGTGTTCCAGCTGAAACTATTAAGGAAATAATAGAATAATGTTCGAAGCTTACTACAAATCTCCAATAGGTAATTTGCGAATAGTATCTAATGAGCGCGATATTATTCAAATTGACTTTACTAAGGATTTTTTTAAAATGAAAATGATTCCTGTTCAGATTAAAAACTGTATGGATCAATTAGATGAATATTTTGAAGGTAAGCGCAAGAAATTTACTGTTGGAATTAATCCTATCGGTACCGAATTTCAAGGTAAAGTGTGGTATGAGCTTACCAAAATTCCCTATGGAAAAACAATAAGTTATTTAGAGCAGGCTAAGCAACTGGGCGATGAAAAAGCAATACGTGCCATAGCTCATGCTAATGGACAGAATCCTATTCCTATTATAATTCCCTGCCACCGCGTTGTGGGATCTGATGGAAAATTAACCGGTTATGCTGGTGGACTGCTCAAAAAACAGTGGTTACTAGAGCACGAAGGAGCCATTCAGCAAAAAAGCTTGTTTTGGTAAATAGTATGTATTCCTTAATTAAAGATTCCTTCGTCTCCCGATAACCATCGGGATCCTCGGAATGAACTCACTGAATCAATTTAATAAATTTATCGAAACGTTCCTGTATTTCTCCATGAAAATTCGAGTCGTCTAAATGCGTTTCCATAAAGGCAGCTTCATCATCCTTTTTACTTTCCGGAACAACTAAATCAATAGGAAATGCTTCGCAATGAGCTAACCGGTCATTCATAATTTCCTTTACTTGTTTGAATACCAATGCATGGCCAAACTTCTCCTCTTTTTTTTCGAATGTGCTACCACAGCAGGTTACAAAAATAAGTTGCTTGATTTGCTTTTTGTATTTTTTTACAAAACTTTTTAAGGGCGGTATAAATCTGCCAACGAAAATCGGTCCACATAATATAATTCGATCATAATCCGATATATTACTTTTTATTGATCGAATACCAAAATTTATATTCAGCAGGAAAAATAGAAAAACATTTGACCTTGGCTTTAACTCTTCTATATCGCATTCTAATTGTTCCGAAATTTTAGTAGCTAAAAATTTGTTACTTCCTTTCTTTGAATAATATACTACCAATGTTTTCATCGTATAATTACGTATTATTTAGTTAATAATATAAAATCACTTCCCGGTTCGTTATCACCAAATTCGCCAAAACGTGGTTGTGGCTCCACCTTTTCAACATACTGAATTATTTCATTTACGGTAAGGATTCCATCGGTACCACCATAATTGCGTAGTGCTTCAAGAAATTTTCTTGCAAAAGGTGAGTGATGTCCAGGTCTTCCATCTGGAACATACTCCTTACCACCTGATGTTAAATATAAACGCGTTTTATACTTCTTTTTACGAGCAATAAACTCCTGGTTAGTTACCTCACTATACATATCTGCTCCCCGGCTTCTTGAGGCAATTAACGGGTCAAAAGTTCCACCAAAACAAACATCCATTACTAACATTATATGATTACACGGAATATTATTAACCATTGTGCGTAAATTGCTATGCGATAAATAAGATGTTTTAGCAACATCATCCGATTTAGAATCGCGCGAAATAACATAGCCTTCTTTAAAAACTTCGTCGTAAATACCGTGTCCGGCAAAAAAGATCATCAGATTATCATTCGGTGCATACTCCAGATTTGCATATTCGCGTATCTTCTCAATAATTTCCTTCAATGTCGGATTAATAATGAGCTCTGTTTGCACAAAGTAATTGGTTTGTAATTCCTCTGACACCGTAGTAGCATCAATTACAGGATTTACCAACTCAGAAAAAGAGTCGTAAATGTTAGTTGCGAATATAAGTGCTCTGTCTACTCCCAAAATGTCTTCTCCACTAACTTCACTTGCTTTTTCAGTAGCTTCTTTTTCCGATCTTTCACTTTGTAAGGTTATGTTTCTACTTTTTTTAATTACATGAAAAGGATTCTCAATAGGAGTAACATCATAAGCTTTTTTACTTAATGGATGAATTAATTCAAACTTAGAATATTCATTAGATATACCATCATCACTTTTTTGTTTCACAGCAATTAAAACCGCTTTTTCCCAATGCTCTTTAAATGACTTTGCTTGCTCTATAGGTATCTTAACTCCGGCATCAGTTTCCAAAAATCGTATCTTATAGATTTTCAAATCGGCGTTATACCCTATAATTCGTTCAATTGGAATAGCAACTTTACCTCCTGCTTTTGATTTGAGCTTGTAATATTTTTCGGTTTGGTATTGTAGTAAACTAAGCACTTCTGCTTTCAATTTTTCTCGTCGTTCTCTATACTGAATAGTTGTTTCAAACTCATCTCTCGGAGCTGTTAACTTTTGATCAAGTTTATTCAGAATATCTTCAATCACTTCAGAAGTAAGAATTCTCTTTTGTGCTGAAGTTAATTCTCCATCCATGTAATCAGTTATTAATGATTTCCTGCTTGGCTCCACTCCCGTTAATTCCCAAACAATACAAGATTTATCTGAGCTATAAGAGGTTAGAAATAAACCATCATCGCTAAAATTACCACCAAAAACATGATCACTATGTCTGTATATTGCTTCGAATTCTACCATTTTATCAGGTAGCATCTTTAAAATAACCAGATCCCGATTACTACCAAAAGTTAGAAAATCGCCTGTTGAACTATATTTAATCGTTCGATTAACTCTAATTTTTAAGCTATCTCTAAAAGATAATTTATCTTTATTCAAATCATATCTTCTAACTTCATACTGCGATGCTGTTACCAATTCATTTTTAACTGGGTGAAAGCTAATATCATAAATCCAATATTTTGATGTATGTAAAGTATCTGCCAGAGAATATTTGTCTTTATTTAGCTTATATAAATAAATCATGGCATCATCACCTCCTACGGCAAGATACTGATCGTTATAATTAAAACTAATACCTCTTGCATCTTCTTCGTAAGTTAATTTTTGAGACAACGCCAATTCATCATTTTCCCAATACCAAACACATACTGTTTCGTCTGACGAAGCACTTACCAAATATTTTCCGTTATGACTATATTCTATTTGATTAATATTATAAGAATGACCATTTAAAACTTGAATAACTTTTTGATCTTCTAAGCGAATAATTGCTATATCATTATCGCTCTTATATTTAGCATATGCCAAGTATTTTTCATCCGGTGAGAATGCAATATGACCTCCCACTGATTTAGGATTGCCCTGGTGTGAAAATATTTTCTTCCAGTTTTTGTCGAATATCTCTATACTATTATTCCCAATGGTTAGTGCAAAGTAATTTCTAAAAGGAGAAAACTTACCTTCCATAATATAATCTGGATAACCCTTTAATTCCCTTTTCTCTTTATAGGTAAAATCTTGCGCTATACTTGGTAAATAAGCCAGTACAAAAATTATAGTAATTAATTTTCTCATGATTAAAAATTTTAAGCACCATAAGTTAAATATTCAAATTCAATTTAAAAAATGAGCGATTCAGATTAGAATAAAATAATGAATAATTTCTCCATATATTAAATCTCTGCAAACGATTGAAATTTTTCGACCAAATCTCTGCATCGATTATTTTTATTACTATTTAATCACAAATTTAACTACATAATCATTTGAATATAAATAGAATTTAACATATGCTGTTCATTACTTTTTTGACAATAAATTTGACTATATTATTTATTTCATATATTTACTGCTGTTATTTAGGTATAAAAATCATTCAAAATTTAAAATCAAGAAACACATGTTGAACAAAACAATGTCTAACCTGTAGTGTTTTTATGCCTGGAATAAAAAATATGTTTTATAACATAAGCTAAAATCTAATCCACTTTGTATGGATATAAAAGGTAAAATCTACAAAGACTTTTTAGATCGAATTGATCGATTTAAAACACAAAATGGGCCTCAGCAGATTAAAAACCAACACAACAAGGGAAAACTGCATGCTCGTGAACGAATCGAATTATTATTTGACAAGAACTCTTTTGAAGAGTTGGACGCTTTCGTAACGTCTGCAACACCGGATACTGGATTTGGAAAAATTGATGCAGCTTTTGGCGATGGTGTAGTTATTGGACACGGTAAAGTTAACGGACGTTTGGTTTATGTTTATGCACAGGATTTTAATGTGATGGGAGGATCTCTTGGTGCTGTGCATGCTAAAAAGATTATGAAAGTACAGGAGCTTGCACTACGTGTTGGAGCCCCAATAATTGGTTTAATTGATTCTGGTGGAGCACGAATTCAGGAGGGTGTTGCCAGTTTATCCGGTTATGCCAGTATTTTTCATAATAATGTTCATTCCTCTGGTGTTATTCCTCAAATATCTGTGATATTAGGCCCCGCAGCGGGTGGTGCAGTTTACTCTCCTGCTTTAACTGATTTTATTTTTATGACTAAGAATACCAGTTATATGTTTGTTACCGGGCCTGATGTTGTAAAAGAGGTTTTAAACGAAGAGGTTACCTTTGATGAATTGGGAGGTGCTGAAGCTCACGCGCGCAAAAGTGGTGTGGCAAATTTTATATACGAAGATGAAGAAAATACCATACTGGGTGTAAAAAAGCTTCTATCCTTCTTTCCTTCTAATAATTTAGAAAACCCTCCATTTATAGAGCCTAAGACCAAAAAGGATGTATTTATTGAAAAACTGAGAACTATTGTTCCTGATGATCCGAACAAGCCATACGATGTAAAAAAAGTTATAGAGCTTACAGTTGACCAGGATTCGTTTTTTGAAGTTTCAGAACAATTTGCGCCTAATTTAGTAATTGGATTTGCCCGGTTAGATGGAAAAGCCATCGGTATTATTGCTAATCAGCCGAAAGTTTTGGCAGGCGTAATTGATATAAACTCATCGTTAAAAGGTGCTCGTTTTGTTCGTTTTTGCGATGCATTTAATATTCCTTTATTAACGCTTGAAGATGTTCCCGGTTTCTTACCTGGTTTGGATCAGGAACACAACGGAATTATAAAACATGGTGCTAAGCTTCTTTTTGCGTTTAGCGAAGCGACTGTTCCTAAAATCACTGTTATTCTAAGAAAAGCGTATGGTGGAGCATTTTGTGTATTAAACAGCAAAAATATAGGTGGCGATTACAATTTTGCATGGCCTACAGCTGAAATAGCCGTTATGGGACCCGAAGGAGCTGTTTCTATTCTCTACAAGCGAGAGTTGCAAAAATCTGATGATCCTAAAAAGCTTAAAAAAGAGTTTGCATCCAA
This sequence comes from Bacteroidota bacterium, assembly GCA_020444275.1. Taxonomy (GTDB): domain Bacteria; phylum Bacteroidota; class Bacteroidia; order Bacteroidales; family UBA12077; genus UBA12077. The sequence continues at coordinate 895,474 of JAHLLG010000002.1, forward strand.
ATACAGACAAGAAGTGGCGAATCCTTATATTGCCGACGAAAAGGGATATATCGATGAAGTAATTGATCCGGCCGATACCCGTAAAAAGTTAATTATTGCATTTGAAACATTGGAAAATAAACATGTTGATAATCCATCAAGAAAGCATGGTAATATGCCACTATAAGAATCCTGGATTCAATTGGCAAAATCATTAAATAGCAAAATAAAAATGAAAAAAATAAATTCCATACTAATAGCAAATCGAGGTGAAATAGCCATTCGCATTTCGGAAACTGCCCGGAAAATGGGAATTAAAACATTCGGAATCAAGACATCAAAAGAACCCGGAGCCTATTATCTTCAATTTATGGATGAAATTATCGATTTTACTGAACAAATAAGTGAAATTCCTGAGTTTTTAGATATTGACAGAATTATTTATGCTGTTAAGGAACACAACATTGATTCAGTTCATCCTGGTTATGGTTATTTAGCAGAAAATCCATATTTTGCTCAAAAATGTAAAGATGAAAAAATTATTTTCATTGGTCCTTCTCCCGATTCTATTTATAAATTAGGCAATAAAACCATTGCCAAACAATTAGCATCAAGCCATAAGGTACCTTTATTGGAAGGAAGTAATGGAAATATAAGGAATCCTAAACATGCCAAACAGTTAGCCAATAAAATTGGATATCCGGTTATTTTAAAAGCTGCATCGGGAGGTGGCGGACGAGGAATGCGCATAGTTGAAAAAGAAGAAGATATTGAAAAAATGTTTCGAATGGCTCAAAATGAAGCCGAAAAAGCATTTGCCGATCCATCGGTATTTATGGAAAAATATGTTCGCAATCCTCGTCATATTGAATTCCAGATATTGGCCGACCATCATGGAAATATTATTCATTTGGGAGAAAGAGAATGTTCTATTCAACGAAAACATCAAAAGCTGATTGAAGAGTCACCATCAATTGCCTTAAGCGCAGAATTACGTCAAAAGATGGGCGAATCGGCGATCAATATTGCTAAAGCATCGAATTACAGAAATGCCGGCACGGTTGAATTTCTATTGGATGAAACAGGAAATTACTACTTTATGGAAATGAATACCCGTATTCAGGTTGAGCACCCGGTTACTGAAATGGTTACCGGATTCGACCTGGTTGAATGGCAGATTAAAATTGCTCAGGATGAAAAACTCGATATAAAACAAAAAGATGTTAAACTAAAAGGTTGGGCAATAGAATGTAGGATAAACGCTGAAGATGTTCAATCAGGATTTACTCCTAACCTGGGAACAATAGAAAAATTGAGTTATTCAAAGGGAAAAAACTGTCGCTTTGATACGGGAATTACCGAAGGATCCAATGTCACCCCAAATTTTGATTCCATGTTAGCTAAACTGATTTGTTATGGCGAGAACAGAGAAAAAGCTATTGCAAGTACATTATCTGCATTAAATAAGTTGCAGATACAGGGAATTAAAACCACAATTCCATTTTGTAAAGCGGTATTAAATCATCCTAAGTTTAAGAGTGGAGATATTTCAACATCTTTTATAGCTAAGGATATGGACCAGTTATATCACCAGGAAAAGGACGAAGAAATGATTGCTGCATTTTGGGCTGCGCTTAATTATAACGTAGAACTTGAAACCGAAGATAAAACCTACGTTGACTATGAAAAAGGGAAAAGCATGACTCCCTGGTTAATGAACAAAAGATTAAAATCCTTATAAACTGTAAGTTATGATGTTCTCAAAATCAAAAAAAGGTAAACAGAAATTCATTGCTTGTACTGATAAAAACAAGAAATATGAATTTGCCAATCCTAAAGAGCTTTACATAAAGCAAGGGAAAGAAAATATTCCTATTGAGATTGTTTCAGATAAAAAGGGATTTGTTTACATTATCTGGAAAAAGAAAAAATATCAGGTTGAAATAATCGAAAAAAACCAGAATCAATATGAAGTGCTTGTTAACGGAGTAAGTTACCCGATAACAGTTGAATCGCCTTTTTCTTACAAGAGAAGAAAATTCTTAGCTAAAAGTAAGGAGCAATCAAAAGTTGAACGAATACAAGCCCCAATGCCCGGTAAAATTGTAGAATTCTTAGTTGAAGAAGACCAGGAAGTTAAGGAAGGAGAGCCACTGCTAATTTTAGAGGCCATGAAAATGCAGAATGAAATTGTTTCTAATATCCAGGGAAAAATAAATAAAATCAATTTTAATCTGGAAGATAACGTTATGAAGGATGATGTGTTAATTGAGGTTGAAAAATAATTTTAACACATAACTCATATCACATAAAAAAGCTGACTCGTTTCAAGTCAGCTTTTATTTACACCTATATATTATTAATGATTAATTCATCATTTCGAACTTTAACGTATCAAGATCAGTTACCTGACCATCTATCACATTTACATCTTCAATCATTTTCGATGCATATTCTGCTGTTGGTTCAAAATGTATTGCATATACTCCCTGATCAAGACCACCAAGTAAAAACTCACCAGTTATGGTATCAGCATAAGAACCTGTGGTGTCATTATTAAGTGAAATAGCCATAATATATGGTTTTGCTTCTACAGGATCAGCTACACCTTTAATTGCGCCATCAATAGCTTCAGTATACGCACGTATTACCGGTTTTAAGTTATATTGTCCGTTACCACGATCCACAACTGAACGTCCTGCATCAAAGTCAATCCAAATGGTGTAATTAATTCCTTCAATCAATTCGGCATGAACGTTAAACTTCAATCCTGAACTTTGTGCTGAAGGAGTTGTAAGATCATAATATGCATCACCATCTTTTACCTGGTTGTTATCTCCAAGTACTAATCTCATTTGAGAAATTGTACCGGCAGGTATTTCTTTCTGTACCAGTAAAGTATCGATTCCATTGGTAAAATCCAACAGATCATAAACTCCCGGATACGTGATATCTAAACTTTGCCATCCATCAGGATCATCAGCTTCAGAAGTGTTTATCATTACATCCTGAATATCAACCAATACTTCCTGATAATCAGCAGGAGCATCGGTTAAACGAACACTTAACACTGCTTTTCCTGAACCATTATCATCATCACTACATGCACTAAACATAAATAGTGCAATTATCACATAAATTAATTTTTTCATCATTTTTTCCTCTTTTATTGGTTCTACAATTTGTAGTTAAACATGCAAAATCTATTCCTAATATCTTACATATCTGAATATTTACATGCATATGTTTTATAATTCGCTCTGAGCGGCTTCTTTCAATCTATAATATTTTTCTATCAATTTGTTCTGTTGAAATTTCTCTGCATTACTTGATTTTTTTTCTACACTATGAGTATTTTTTCTACACTAACATAAAAAATTATAAATGTATCTATACAATTCAAACAATTTCTTATTTGCTAAAATTCATTTCAAATTTAATAGTATCAATTTCTGTTACTACTCCAGAAATTACTTCAATATTTTCGATTTCTTGTGATAGATATTCTTCGGTAGGCTTCAGTTTTAATGTATAGCTACCTTCTTCAAGTCCGTTAATTAAGTATTCTCCATTAGTAGTATCAGCATAAGTACCCATAGTATCACTGCTCGATGAAATTGCCATTACATATGGTTTTGCTTCTATGGGAAAGATTACACCTTGAATACCACCATTCTCAGCTTCAGTATAGGCTCTGATAACAGGTTTAAGTAAAAATCCTCCGTTTCCTTTTTGAACTATGGAACGCCCTGCATCAAAGTCGATCCAAAGGGTATAAGTAAATCCCTCGATAAGTGTTTCATTCAGATTAAATTTTAAACCTGAAGTTTGAGTCGACGGCGTTTGAATATCATAATACTCACCGTCAACTTTTACCTGATTATTTTCACCCAGTATTAATCGTATCTGATTAATTGTCCCAGCAGGTATTTCTGTTTCAACCAATAAAGTATCAAATCCGCTGGTAAAATCAAGTAAATTGTAAACTCCCGGATAGGCTATATCTAAACTTTGCCACCCAAGTGTGTCGTTCTCGGTAGATAAATTAATCATTACATCTTGAATATCAATCAGTACTTCCTGATAATCTGCAGGAGCATCGGTTAAGCGTACTTTTAATACTGCTTGTTTGCTATTATTGATACTTTCTTCAGTTTCACTGCATGCGCCCAACACAAATAATGCTATTACGACATAAATTAACTTTTTCATCTTATAGTTCCTCTTTTTAAGTTTTATATGAATAATTCGCCTGCATTTGTTCAAATGCCATACCGAAATCCAATAGATATTTAAAAACCAGACTTAGATATTGAAATAGTGGCAGTTAATCAGTAATCATTAAAATTGTACAATATTTAGGAATTATCATTTTGCGCAAATCCTTCTCAAATTGATAATATTTGATCTATAAATACTACAACTTGATAACTCTCTGGATGGATTATGATTTATATTTCGTCCTTCTGTTAAATACCAAACCAAATGAATCAACGAAGAATAACAATTTGAAACGCCTTTCATACTACCATATCATTTTAGAATTGCTAAGGCGAATGGAATGATCGTATTTATATTTAATCGTTACAATACTAACATTTCCGGTTTTATCCTGACTCTAAAGAGTGCTCTCAACGATTTACTTATTCTTTTTAAGATATTGATAATCTAAATAATACAATATTTTAAATGAGATACTATTAATTTGAGATTGCTGAAAAGTATTATCGAGATTATCCCAGAAATTATTAATAATCATGTTATCATCAGTGAATATGGCATTTTTCCAAACAATAGAAATATCACTTCCCGGAGCAAATCGCCATAAAAATTTCATATCAATTGTAAATGCATTGTAATTGTAGTTCTCTTCATCTCCATATGTGTCATAGCCAAGAGATGGACCTAAACCTCCATCCTTCTGAAGTGTATAAAAGTCATCATACTCAACACGACTCCAATAGTGCCGCATCCTGAAGTTCAGTGACATTTTGTTATTAAAAATATAGTTGGTATTTAAGGTGTTAACAACTGTAGAAACATCTCTTCTTCCAAAATTAATTACTGTATTTTCATTATTATCTTCATAATCTTCAATATAACCATAGGAATTATAATTATAATCTAAAACAGTTCTATAAATTAACAACCACTTATCGTTAAACCGAACGCGCGGAGAAACGGTTAACCAATATCCATATCTGTTATAATCAAAAGCTTTCCAACCACCAACACGAACATCCAACGCCAATACTTTTCTATAATCTGTAGAAATCCATGTTTCATTTACAAAAGATCGTGGTTGTTCAAATTTCCATCCTTCTACACGTGGTTCAAAGTGATCATAATTTTTAAAAGGATTAAACTGCAAAAAGGTACCAACGCTAAAATAATTCTTTGCGAATGTAGTTCTTGATGACATATTGATTTCAAACTGCGCAAATTTTCTGGGTTGATACAAATTCTGATATACAAAATTAATTTCATTGTGCCAGTTAAGCACTTTCCAGAATGGTTCATTAATTCTATAATCAAACTCGGCATACCAGGTTGATTCATTATTTTGCTGGATATATCCCATATCGTTCGGGTCATACGTATCCGATTCCGTATTATGCATAAATTCAAACAAAAAATTACCTTTTGTTTTAGAGAATTCAATGTAATATTTGTGTCCCAAATCGAGCGAATCGGTATATTTTTGGCTTATAGCACCACTACCTGAAAGTTTGTAAGAATTTTCTTTATTCATAAAACTAAACTCAGTGGCCGTTACATCAGCAGTATAGTTTTCTTCCAAATGCATTACATTGGTATTTGCAAAACTTATGTACGAGTTATTTTTTAACGATTGATCTAAAACAAACATATTATAATTTGCAAACCCCTGTGTTTGATATTTTCTTTTTTCACCGGTAATGGTATCTTTTATGGTTGCGTCAGAAGCTCCGGTCATTGCATTAAAAAAACCTACTCCTAAACCTCCTTTGGTTCTTCCTGAAATTTTGGTTGCATTAATCAATTTTGTTTCGGACGGATTCTCGCTTATTTCCTCATTCTCCTGTAAAATATCTTCCACATGATCAGCATCCTTAGGTTGTGATCCTACTCTTCTTGAATAAAATATTCCACCTTTGTTAAAAAGTTCTGTTCCTTCGGTAAAAAACGGGCGTTTTTCATCGTATTTAATTTCATATGGCGATAGGTTCAATACTTCATCATCGGATTGTACCTGTCCAAAATCCGGAATTAAGATCATATCTAACGTAAAACTCTGACTAATTCCCCATTTTAAATCCATTCCGGCATTAAAATCATTACCCCATGAATTATTATCTGCGTCATTCTCAAGATAAGCAGAAACATATGGTGTAACGGATAAGCGTAAAGGAGGCTCTATGTTTTTAATTCCGGTAATTTCTCCCATCTGATTGGTTAATCCTTCCACATTAATATCAACAGGATTCCAGGTACTCCACTCTCTGAATCTTCTAATATGCCTAAAAAAATGAACGCCCCAGGTTTGGTTATCTTCTTTTGAAAATCGTAAAGCGGAATACGGAATTTTTATTTCTGCTATCCAGCCATAATCTGTAATTTTTACACTACTTTCCCAAACTCCATCCCAGTTTGGATCGCCATAGTTACCTGTATGCTTTCCATCTGATTGAACACCCGAGGCAGATACCATAAATTCTATGGCATTTACTCCATCATTAAATGTACTTAGTAAAATGGTAAAAAGATCGGAATTCATACCATTAAACTCATCTCGTACTCCCAAATCTTTAATGATGCTATCCGGATTGTTATCGTACATGATGGCACCAAAGTAGATCGCATTGTCGGAATAGAACACTTTAACCTCGGTAGGTAATGAAGGTTGTTCCATATTATACGGTTCGTACTGTATGAAATCTTTTACTATAGCAGCTTTAGACCACACCTCTTCGTTAAGTTCACCATCAATTTTTGGCTCTTCATTAACCTTTACAATTTCAATAGTCTTTTTGTCGTTATTTAAGGCAATTGCAGAAAATGACATAACAATTGCAACAAAACATATGATTACTTTCCTCACGTCTATTAATTTTAATCCCAAAAAAAAGACTACTTTATCTTAAAATGGTTTAATCTAAATTTAAAATTCTGAGGTAAAATGAAATTTTATTTTGTCAAATTTCTCCTGAGCCATATGCAAAGAATACGAAGAGTCGGCCATAAACACCTCTCTACCATGCTTATCGATAGCGATTGAATTAAATTTTCGTTTACGGAAATCTTCTAGCTGATCTTTATCAGATGATTCAATCCAACATGCTTTATGCATTTGAATCGGTTCATATTTGCATTTTGCTCCATACTCATGCTCCAAACGAAACTGAATAACATCAAACTGAAGCTGCCCAACCGTACCAATAATTTTTCTTCCGTTAAATTTGTTAGTAAATAACTGCGCAACACCTTCGTCCATTAATTGATCTATACCTTTTGCCAACTGTTTATATTTCATTGGGTCGGCATTCTCAACATATCGGAACATTTCCGGAGAGAAACTTGGGAGCCCTTTAAAATGAATTTCTTCACCTTCTGTTAAAGTATCGCCAATTTTGAAGTTCCCTGTATCGTGAATACCCACAATATCTCCAGGAAACGCTTCATCAACTATTGATTTCTTTTCGGCCATAAACGCTGTTGGCGAAGGAAATTTCATTTTTTTTCCTGCACTAACATGTAAATAATTGGTGTTACGCTTAAAAGTTCCTGAACAAATTTTCACAAATGCCAACCGGTCGCGATGATTTGGATCCATATTGGCGTGAATCTTAAATATAAATCCTGAAAATTTATTTTCGAACGGATCAATTTCTCTTTCCTCGGCAACTACAGGTCGTGGGTGAGGTGCTATATTGATAAAGCAATTTAATAGTTCCTGTACGCCAAAATTATTTAATGCACTACCAAAAAATACCGGGGCCAAATCTGCAGATAGGTAATCATCTACTTCGAACTTAGGATAAACTTCGGTAATTAACTCCAATTCTTCGCGTAGTGTTTCTGCATATTTATCACCAATATAACCTTCCAGTTCAGGATTACTGATATCTTTAAATTCAATGGAATCGGTAATGGTTTGCTTTACTTCTCCACTAAAAAGGTTAAGTTTTTCTTCGTAAATATTATATACACCTTTAAAAGTTGGTCCGTTACTTATTGGCCAACTTAGTGGTCGCGCATGAATTTTTAATTCGCTTTCAATTTCGTCAAGCAATTCAAACGGGTCCTTTCCACTTCTGTCTAATTTATTGATAAAAACCATTACCGGAGTTTTGCGCATTCGGCATACTTCCATCAATTTTCTGGTTTGCGGCTCCACTCCTTTTGCCGAATCAATAACAATAATTACACTATCCACAGCAGTTAACGTACGGAATGTATCTTCGGCAAAATCCTGGTGACCAGGTGTATCCAGAATGTTAATTTTCTTTCCTTTATATTCGAACCCCATTACAGAAGTAGCCACAGAAATACCACGCTGTCGCTCAATTTCCATGAAGTCAGAGGTAGCCGTTTTTTTTATCTTATTACTTTTAACAGCACCAGCTACATGAATTGCTCCTCCAAACAATAACAGTTTTTCTGTTAATGTAGTTTTCCCGGCATCGGGGTGACTTACAATTCCAAATGTTCTTCTACGTTGTATCTCTTCTTTAAATCCCATATCAATAAAAATTAACAGCTTCGAAACCTAAGTTGTTCGAAGCTGCAAAAATATAAAATTGCACATGAATTGCTAATAGAATTTGCTTTAATTATTGGTGATTAACTTGCCTGAACTAAATGTTTTTGAAATTTGAATGTATGGAATTTCTTCTGCAAGAACTTCCATAATATCTTTTTCCAGAATAATGAAATCTGCAAACTTACCTGCTTCGATACTGCCTTTTTCATTTTCTTCAAAAGCTGCTTTAGCCGCCCAAATAGTCATTGATTTTAAGGTTTCTTCACGAGTTAAAGCATTTTCCATTTGAAAACCCTCTTCAGGATATCCTTCCAAATCTTTTCTGGTAACCGATGCATAAAACGTTAATCGGGGATCGATCTGTTCAACCGGAAAATCTGTTCCGTTTGGAATCCATCCGTTTTGCTCTAATAATTGTTTATAGATGTAAGCATTTTTTATTCGCTCTCCCAATCTTTCATCTGCCCAGTACATATCTGATGTACAGTGTGTAGATTGAATAGAAGGAACAATACTATACTTACCAAATTTATGAAGGTCGTCAGGATGTATAACTTGTGCATGTTCTATTCTCCAGCGCTTGTCGTTTTTTCCTTTTAGATATTGCGCATAAATATTTAATATCAATCTATTCGCGCTATCACCAATTGCATGCGTATTGATCTGATAGTTATTTTCATTTGCCAGTTTACACATTTCTTGATAAAATTCAAATGGTTCTATTATCAAGCCATAATTTTCAGGATCATCAGAATAGGGTTCCAGCAAGGCTGCTCCTCTTGAACCTAGTGCTCCATCGGCATATAGTTTAATTGAACGAACATTTAATTGATCTGTTTTATAAATACCTTTTTTTACAAAATGCTCTATGTTTTCTTCGTTTGGTTCAAGCATGGCATACACACGCATGTGCAGATCGCCTGTCTTTTGCAATGAGTCTAATAATAAGACCTGCTTTTTATATAATCCGGCATCGCAAACCGATGTTAAGCCTACATTAAAGCAATTTTGTTCGCCTTGTTTTAAAGCTTTAATGGTAGTTTCCAAATCAGGATCAGGAATTAAATCACTTACCAGTTCCATGGCATTATCGATTAGCACTCCGGTTGGTTCTCCATTTTTTAAAATTACCTTCCCTCCTTCTATTTTAGCATTTGCATTAATACCACCAAGTTCCAATGCTTTTGAGTTAGCAATCGCTGCATGACCATCAACTCTTTTCAAATACACCGGTTTATCAGGAAATAATTGATCCAGTTTCTCTTTTGTTGGAAATTCTTTTACTTCCCAGTCGTTTTGATCCCAGCTTCGCCCTAAAACCCAGTCTGAGTTGTATTTTTCATCATGATTTTTAATGATTTCCAGTATTTCATCAAACGATTTGGTTCCTCTTAAATCTGCTTGTAACAAAGTCATGCAATATCCATAAAAATGCGCATGCGCATCAATGAATCCCGGATAAATGAATTTTCCATCAAAATCGATAATTTGATCTGACTTGTATTTCGATGTGATTTCCTGGGATGTTCCAACCTCGACAAATTTTCCGTCTTTAACAGCAAAACTTTCTGCTTTTGAAAAATCTGAATCTACCGTATAAATGTTTGCATTCGTTATAATTAAATCTACTTCTTTATTTTGATTACATGAACTCATAACTAAAACAATAAGTAATATCAAACCTATATTTTTCATAATGATACGTGTTAGAATTAAAATCTAAAATTATAAAATCTAAAGTGTAGTTACTAAGAATTTGAAACTATTCTTTTTTTATACGACCATCGTAAGATGTAAACACCAAATAAAAGCGACAATATGGCCAATCCAAATGTTGCTGAAAAACCAAGGAGTTCATAAAACGCAATACCAATAACCGGAGCTGCTATTCCTCGTAATCCGGTAGCAAAAAGGTGGATCGACTGGTAATTACCAGCCTCTTCGTTCTTAGCAAAATAAGATGATCCAATATTCCACGATAATAGCATGGAGGCGGTAAATAATCCATAAAAGATTGTAGAGATAAGTAAAGATAGATATATTTTTAAATTCCATAACTCAACATGATATGGAATAAATTCAGCTAACCCAATAAATAAAATATACCCGGCTAAAGAAACAAATGGAATAACAGTAAATCTTCTTGGGTCAATTTTTCCTAACATTTTTCCAAATATTGGCAATAATATAATCGCTATTACATTATATGCATTTTGATAGAACGCCACACTGGAGTAATTCAAATTTAACGCTTTATCGTAAAAAATATTAATGACAGAGCGTGTACTCATGAAACCAAATCCGTAAAACATGTAAGCTATTTCAAAATCAAAATACGCTTTATTTGTTTTCAGGATATGAATCATCTTCTTGAAAGATCCCCACACAGCATCAATAATTCCCTGTGAAATTTCAGGCACTTCTTTAGGAATGTATTCAATTAATGAAATGGCTACTACACTAATAATTCCTAAAATTCCAAGTACAGGGAAAAACCAAGTAAATGAAAAATCGTTTCGATCAAGCAAAATACCTAATACAAAAAAGGTAACCATCATGGTGATTTGCCGGATAGAAGAAGATATTCCATAGAACCTTCCAAAATTTTCGTTGCTATAGCTATTCTTTAAAAACAGATTAATCGTTGGAAGCACTATTGGATAAGATAGATAATACGTAAAGAAAATAAATAGGAATACGTAATGATAGATAGAATTTACGGTATATAATTCAGGATTTTTAGGAAAAAACAGCAATATTAAAAGTGGCAAATGGGTTAAAAAGCCTGCTCTTCTGAGCATTTTCCGTTTGCGTTGTGTTCTGTAAATCAATTCATTAAAAAATACCGATAAAAGCATCACAATCACGCCGGATTGAAAAAGGAAACTTAGTTGATAACTGGTACCATTCAAACTTTTAATAAAAACATATTCGTTCAATAACAATGCAGCACGGATCATTCCATCAATAATGGAAAAAACCATATGAAGATAAAAAGTCTTTTTTTCCTTACTATTTAAATATCTGAGTACTTTTAACTGCATTCAAAATATGTTTTTGCGCTGCAAAGATAAATTAACTTTATCTCGTTTTATTGGCTTTAAGCATTTTTTAATGTTTTGAGATGAATACAACATTAAACGTAATTATAAAACTTGTTGATTTGCAAGGCCTGAAAGCATTGAAAATATTTGTGCAACTTTTAGTCTATTTTTAACTGATTTTGGTATTTAATTAAAGTCAAATAACAATTTTAATTGAACATTGTTATCTCAAAATAATCTTATAATATTACCTTTGAATTTCAAATTATAAATATCATGGATAATAAGAAGAAACAAGGACGATACGAACGAATTTACACACAGTTAAAAGAACTGCTTGTAAAAACAGATGACCCTTTTGCGAGAATGTCATCTATTATAGCGGTTTTACATCATAAAATGGATTACTTTTTCTGGACAGGCTACTACTTTTTAAAAGATGGAAAATTGATTGTCGGACAGTATCAAGGGCCTGTTGCTTGCCAGGAGCTAGCCAAAGATACAGGAGTTTGCTGGGCAGGAATTAATGAAAAAAAAGCTATCGTTGTTCCAGATGTAGAAAAATTTCCGGGACATATTGCATGCGATTCGCGTTCTAAATCAGAAATAGTTATTCCTGTAAAGGATAATCAAGGTAATATAATCGGTGTTTTAGACGTTGATAGTAATGAATACAATCAGTTTAATGAGGTGGATGAAGAGTATCTGACTGAAATTTTAAATTTAATATACACTGCATAATCAGTTTCAATGGCTAAAAAATCGATTTTGTTTGCATTCCTTTTGATTGCTTTAAACTCCTTTGCACAACTTAACATCAATTATTACATTAGTATTGGCCGTGCGCGGTTATTTGCTGAAAAATACAACGAAGCAATCGAATCGTTTAATGTAGTTATTAAAGTTAAACCTGAACTTGCCGAACCCTATTTTCTTCGAGGAATTGCCAAATACAATTTAATGGACTACATGGGTGCAGAACAAGATTTTAACAGCGCCATCAAATATAAACCTAATCATACTGATGCATACAGATACCGTGGTTATGCACGTATCAATTTAAAAAAACATTATCTTGCAATTAATGATTTTTCCGATGCGATAGACCTCAATGCTATTGATCCTGATTTATACGTAGCCCGCGGATTTTGTAAAATACGTGTTAATCAGTATAACCAAGCCATAACCGATTTTAATAAATCGCTTCATATTAGCAAAAAAAATAAACGAGCGTATTTTTATCGTGGATTATCTAAAAATTACCTGGAAGACACACTTGGAGCCCTTGCAGATTATGACAAGGCTTTAGCAATTGATCCGGATTATATGGATGTATTTATGAATAAAGGCATTCTTTATTCAGAATGGAAAAAATTTGATACAGCCATTATCAATTTTAATAAAGTGCTTGAAATTGAACCTTTAAATGCCAGTGCATATATTAATCGCGGATTAGCTAACTATCATTTACGTAATACAGATCTGGCTATTCACGATCTGGATACTGCCTTACAGTATGAGCCGGAAAATTCTTTAGCACTTTTTAATCGTGCATTAATAAAAAGTGAAATTGGACAAAACAGGGAAGCCATTCAAGATTTAGACAAAGTTATTCGTCTTAATCCGCAAAATATTCTCTCCTATTTCAATCGCGGTTCTATGAAAATGGAAATTAACGACCTTCAAGGTGCTTTTATAGATTTTACACAAGCTATTGAAATTTACCCTGATTTTGCCAAAGCATATATTAACAGATCTATTGTTCGGCAAAAATTAAATGATATTAACGGAGCTATTTCGGATCGTGAAATGGCAGATCAGATCATAGAAAATGCCAAACAAAACCAGGATAGCTATATGAGTTATTCCGATACAACAGCTAACTTAAAAAGCTTAATCACACTTAAATCGAGTAATCGATTTTATAATAACCCTCAATTTAACCAGCGCATAATACCTGAAAGTAATTTCAAATTAGTATTAGGAACCGAAAACAGTAAATATTTTAATCGTTTGGGGGTGCTGTTCGAAGAAATAGATTTAATAAAATCTGATTACGCCGATCTGGGCATAGTGATGGACAAAGAAGTTCAGGATATTCTGGAAGCAGAAGCAGTTTCTTCAGAAATAAAAAAGTTAGAAGAGGAATATCTTAACACTTCCAATAAAGTTCAGAATCTGATTGAAAGCAGCCTCTATAAAAGCCTTACAAGAAATTATAATGGTGCCCTTTCCGATTTAGATTTAGCCATTAAAGCTGATCCATATAACTTTCTGGCTTATTTCTGTAGAGCAAATATTCGATCTGAAATGATTGATTATATGAAAATGCTTGAGCAGGAAAATGAAGTAATTTTGATTGATCCAACCGGAAATTCAAAGGATAATACGATTAAGTCTTATGAGAGCATTCAGGATTACAATATGGTTATTCAGGATTATATGAAATCGCTTACACTTGCACCTCAGTTTGTATTTGCCACCTATAATTTGGCAAATACCTATGTTAAAACACGAGATTATAAAAAAGCCATTGAATTGTATAATGCAGTTATAAAACTGGAACCTGTATTTGCCGAAGCATTTTATAACAGAGGGTTAACTTATATCTACTTAAAACAAACCGAAAATGGTTGTATGGATATGAGTGTTTCCGGAGAGTTAGGGTTGGAAAAGGCGTATAGTGTTATTGCCAGGTTCTGCGAGAATTAAAAGTCAGTAAAAAAATTACTGACTTTTACGATATACTTTTTGTTATCTAAAATATTCTCAAATCTAGAATCTAACCTGTTTTCCCAAATTAGAATTTAGCCTGTTTTCTCAAATCTTCAATAAAATCTGCCTTTATCCAGTAAATATCAGGATTTCCGTTTTGTGGTGCGTTATATAGCTCCTTTAATTTATCTTCGGTAAGCATAATATTGTCCTTTTTGTCTGTTTTTGAAGCCATAAAGAACAGATATTTCTGATCAGCAGAAATTGAAGCTGACCAGCCTCCTTCACTATTTATATAAGGCTCCATATTTATTGGTTCGCTCCATTGATCATCTTCATTGCGAAATACAATAAAGTAATTTGTATTTCTTGGAGCATCCTGCGTTCCAAAGGTCGGTACAATAATATAGCTTTCATCTGAAGCTATGGTTGCATTGAAGCGAGCTCTGCCACCATTCACTTTTTCATTTAGTTTTTCAGGTTGTGCATACTGACCATCCACAAGTCTTGATCTGTAAATAAACTCTTGTTTCGATACGGTATCTAATGCCGTGTAATAAATTGTACCATCGCTTGTTATTGAAGGGAAGTAATCGTCTTCAGCAGTATTTACAGGGCCATCTAACTTATATGGTTCGGTCCATTCATTCTGTTCGTTTTTTTCGGTTATCCAGATATCAAATGATGTTGGATTTGTGCCAGACTCAGGCATATCTGTTATAAAAAATAATTTTTTACCATCAGGAGTTAAAAACGGTTCCAGAAACTTATATTTAGCATTTGTACAATATTTAAAAACTTCAGGTTTTTGCCATTTGTCATTTTCAATTTTACTGTAAAATATCGTTGAATAGAGCCTTCCAACACTTCTTACAAAAAATAACTCCTGACCATCGGGAGTAAAAACCAAATCTCTCTCTTGAGCTCCGGTCGATACAATATCCGGTGCAAACAGAACTGCTGAATCACCGGGTAGTTCCTGTCCAAAATATGGACCACTAAGATTAGGAAATTGCTGTTTTTCAACTGTTTGATTAGTGCATGCTACGAGTAAAAAAAGAGCTAAGTAAAGTAAATTTTTCATTGTATTTTATGTTTAGATTTTAATTAAGATAAAGTTCTAACCTTTTCCCCTATAGAATTTCCTGAACTTAGATTACTTGGTTACAATTTAGTTTAAAAAAAGATGACACAAAAATTATTGTGCCATCTTAAATTTAGTATATAGTCAGAATTTATTTTTCAATCCAGCTTACGATCTGCTCATCCATAGGACTTGTTTTAGGATATGCAACATCAACTAATCGTCCATTTTCATCAATCATATATTTTTGAAAATTCCACTTTACCTTAGAGTCCATTTTACCATTTAACTTTTCTTCGGTTAACCATTCATATAACGGATGAATATCTTTTCCTTTAACAGAAATTTTTGCCATCATTGGAAAAGTTACACCGTATTCTGATGAACAAAACGATTTGATTTCATCATTGGAACCGGGCTCCTGGTTCATAAAATTGTTAGCCGGAAATCCTATAATTACAAAATTATCTGAACCATATTTTTTATACAACTTTTGTAAGTCTTCATATTGTGGTGTAAATCCACATTTTGATGCTGTGTTTACAACCAATACCTTTTTACCTTTTAACTGTGCTAAATTATAATCATTTCCGTCAATATCTTTTACAGTAAAATCGTAGAAAGTTTTTTCCTGAGCTATTAAAGCGCTTGTTATAAGCGTTAGGGCAATCACATAAATAATTCTATTCATAACTTTTTGTTTTAGTATTTACATTTAAACACTAAACATAAAAATGATGGTTATGTTCAAACTATTTATTTATTATCAAAGAAAAAGTATGTAAGAGATAAACCAATCAACTGGTTTTGTGAATTGTCAAATACAGTTTCTTCTGTAACATCAAAAAGATCTGTAAAAGTTAATTGGTATCGAACTCCTATCTGGAATTCTCCTATTTTGGTGTTATATGTTACTCCCAGTTCTCCTAAAACACTGTAGTCAAATGCATTTTCTATCTCCTTTTCGTAATATTCTCGTCGATATAGTTCGTTGTTCACTTGAACGATTTCTTTCTCAGATAATAAATATGCAAATGAAGTTCCCAGATTGATATAATATTTTAAATTTGGCCTTTTGCCTAATATAATCTGAGTAATAAATGGCAACTCAATATAATTTAATTTTCGCTCATAAGAATTATTAATAGTATCTAAATTCTCGGTCCATCCTTTTTGTATATAATTCAGTTCTATCTGCAGCCCAAATAATTTCTCATTTTGATATTTAAAAACTAATCCTCCAGTATAGCCTAATGTTAATCCTTGATCAATTCCCGGTGAAAAATTTACGGTCGATGAGTTTACACCTTGTTTAACACCAAATGAATAGAGTGGCTTAAAATCATTACCTTGACCATATAAACTTATGACTGAAATAATTAGCAGTGCAGATGTAATAATAAACTTTTTCAAAATTATCTTGTTTAGTATTTGATGAGCAAATATAATGAATAGTATAATAAAATTGCTACTCAGTATTATTATATTAAAAATCGTTGGATTTTTTGATGATAACAATTATCTTATGGATATAAAATAAATTACACTTATGATTTTATACGACCAACCTTCAGTTTTTCCATTCGGTATAAGATTCGACGAACCAGTAACCACAATTACCGATCTTGCTGTATCATTTGTTTGCTTTTTTGCTTTTTACCAGCTTAACAAAATACCGGTAAAAAACAAGGTGCATCTTTACTTAAAATACTACTTTCTAAGTATGGGAATTGCCACAACCGTTGGAGGAATTGTAGGCCACGGCTTTCTTTATCTTTTTAATGCACAATGGGAATCTCCCGAAGGACTAGTTCGCTTTTTAAGTCAAATATTTGGCGATGAATTATTACATGAGGCAGCTAACCCATGGAAGCTTCCGGGTTGGTTAACCAGTATGTTCTCAATTGCTTTAGTTGAAAGAGCTTCTATTGAATATGCTCGTCCATTAATCAGTAAAAAAGTAGGGTCGTTTTTCGCATGGTTAAATATTATTGAATTACTAACATTTGTTACCATAACTTTTTTAACTCTTAATTTTTTCTTTGTAGAAGTTCACTCAGCCTATGGTTTATTGTTAGTAGTTGCTAGTTTTAATCTTACCGTTTATTTAAAGACCAAGAAAAAAGGCAGCAAACATTTCTTAATTGCAGTTGGCTTTTCGGCAATAGGAGCATTATTCTTTATGAATCAGTGGGGATTGTCTCCATGGTTTAATCATTATGATATTAGCCATACATTTATGACCATTAGTGCGCTTTACTTTTATATTGGCTCTAAAGAGATACTCGATGATCCGGTTTTAGCCAAATAGAACAAATTATCTACATATCAAGATGTGTTTTTCCGGTTATCACTAACCTTTTACACAACCTGGGGTTCAGGTATTTATTAACATGAGTGCTAATAAAAAAGAGTTTGTAATTAGTTGCTTATAAACGAGAATAAATTATCTTAGTGATAACTAAATTACAAACTAAACTAAGCGAACATGGACCCTAATCAAAACGATTATCACATTAGTTTTTTTAAACCTACAACGCCCCAGGCTAAATGGAACAGAAATTTAGCTATTAAACTTATACTTATATGGGCAGTTGCAGTTTTTGGATTTCATTTTCTTTTACGAGCAATTGAAAAACCCACACCCGAAGAAACCTATGTCAAATATGAACAGGTTTGGGAAAGCATTTCATCAGAAAGTGCCACAACTGATGAAATGCAAGTATTTGCCAATACAACTTTATCGGTACTTGGTAAAGTTTTTATTAAACCTGATGAAAAAAGTGCTTTAACAAATGCTCTAAGCTGGACAACATTTCAGTTAGCAGATTCATCTCAAAAAGCCTTACTTCAGGAACAACTTGCTGGATTTGAAAAACTCAAATCTGAAGATATTTCTATTTCTGATCCTGCATACATTAGTGCTAAAGATAAGCTGTCTTCATTAGCTTCGGGAATAATCGGACTGGATCGCTCTGATGTTAGGTCAAAGCTTATTTCTGTAAGTTTATCATCTGCACAGTTAGAATCTTTTAGTGAAACATCTAGAAGTATGATTCCTACCATAATGTCTACTTATTTAATTCATAATCAGTCTGTATTAACTGATTTTATATTTCTTGGTTTCCCATTTCACTATTTCTACACAGCAGTATTCTTACTCATACTTTTTGTTTTCCTATGCTGGTTATATTGCGTTCGTGTAGATGCCATGAATGTTAAATTAGATATTGAAGAATAAGTAGTTACATTCCAAAAAAAGAATAAGATGAAAAAAATATTATTACCTATTATATTAATACTTACACCTTCGTTATTATTTGCTGCAGGCGCATC
The DNA here is from genome assembly GCA_020444275.1 of Bacteroidota bacterium. Taxonomy (GTDB): domain Bacteria; phylum Bacteroidota; class Bacteroidia; order Bacteroidales; family UBA12077; genus UBA12077. The sequence goes on from JAHLLG010000002.1 coordinate 914,375, forward strand.
AACACAGCTTGAAGGTGGTTTTAAAGTTGGTCCTGCAATTATTTTGATAACTATTTTATGTGTTTTTGTTCTGGTTGGTATTTTATTCAGAGCAAAAGATACTGCCGATTTTTATGCTGCCGGACGTGGAATTTCAAGAGTTGGTTCTGGTATGGCAATCGCCTCGAACTGGATGAGTGCTGCTTCATTCTTAGGAATGGCTGCTCTTATGTATGGAGCCGGATATCACGGTTTAGCTTATGTTGTTGGTTGGACCGGTGGATATGTTCTGTTATTAATTCTTATGGCTGGACAAATTCGAAAATATGGAAAATATACCGCAGCCGATTTTATTGGCGACCGCTATTACTCTCAAGGATTAAGAGCCGTTGGTGCAATCATAGCTATTTTAATTTCAATTTCATATTGTGTAGGCCAGTTCGGTGGTATTGGCTTAATGTTTAAATGGATATTAGGCTTAGATTACGCTGCTGCTGTAATTATTGGTGGTGCAGTAGTTTTAGCCTACACCTTAATTTCTGGTATGCTTGGTGTTACAAAAAACATGCAGATCCAATATGTAATTATTATTGTTTCTTTCTTAATACCGCTTTTTATTTTGACCTTTAAATTTGATTATTTTTGGGTTTTACCACAAATTGGATACGGATCTGTAGTCACTGATATTGTAAATGGTGTGCCACTGGCTGAAACTAATCAATTATTTAATTCATTAGGACATGAATATGCAATGGTTCCTGCACCTGAATATGCTATGCCCTGGGATCCTGCTACAGGACAAACCTTCTTCCAATGGATTGCTATTGCTTTCTCGTTAATGATTGGTACCGCAGGATTACCTCATGTAATTCAACGTTTCTATGTAGTGCCAAAAGCACGCGATGCCAGATGGTCTGTTGTTTGGGGATTATTCTTTATTTGTGTTCTTTACTGGAGTGCTCCGGCATACGCTGCATTTGGAAAAATCTTATCAGCAAACCCTGAGGTTGGAAAATTAGCAAAAGATGCAATTGTTGTTTATACAGCACAGCTTGGTAATGTAAATCCGCTTATTGTTGGACTACTTGCTGCGGGAGGCGTATCTGCAGCCTTTTCAACTGTATCGGGATTATTAGTTGCAGGTTCGTCTGCTTTTGCACATGATTTATATGTAAAAATTATAAATCCTAATTCGTCACCAAAGAAACAATTATTAATGGCACGTTTGGGAACCATCTTAATGGCTGTTATCGTTACTTTACTAGCACTTAAAAACTGGGCACTTATCGGACAATTAGTTGCCATAGCATTCTCATTAGCCGGAGTTACCATATTTCCGCTGTTCTTACTTGGAATTTGGTGGAGCGGTTCGAACAAACAAGGTGCCATTGCCGGATTAATTGCCGGTGGATTGGTTTCTGTTATCGCACTAACCTATTTCATTGCCGGTAAAGAAGGAGTAACATTACCTTATCATGAGTTTGTAAATTACTGGTTAGGAGCCTGGTATTTTGCATGGATAGGAGCTCCACTTGCAATTGTAGCAAATATTGTGGTTTCTAAATTAACACCTCCTACTCCACTTGAAATTCGTAAATTCCTTGTACTAAACGTTCACTCATAATGAGTAATCAACAAAATAAAAATAAAAGAGCATTCATCCTTGTGATGACTGCTCTTTCTTTCATTGTTATACTATTTGCATATTTCTATTATAGTAATAAAAATTCTTCCAATGATCCAAGGATCGTTGAAGCACGAGAGTTATATCAAAAATATAATGCGTATGCTTCCGAAAATGATATTACCCAAATTTTCTCTTTGCTTGATTCAGTAGAACATATATATTCTACTATTCCGCATTATTCAAAATCATTTGAAGTTGGCGTATTGTACAACAATAGAGCTGCTGCTTATTTAACCATGGCTTTGTATGATAATAAACCAGGAAATTTTAAAGAGTATACGAAAGATTCTTTACTAACGCTGGCAAAAGTAAATGTAAATACGAGCATAAACATATATGAAAACTGGTTAAATAAATATCAAGACAAAGAGATTGATGAAATTGAGAAATTAATTCAACCTTCGTTTTATCAAGGTTTATCAGATTATAGTGAAAAAGAAAAACAACGTTTTCTTAAAAATCGCCTTAAAGAAATTGAAACTGCTCAATACGAAACAAAAAGAAGACTCTCTGTAGCTTACACAAATCTCGGAATAATTAACCGCCATTTGGAAAATTATGAAAATGCCATAATTTATTATCAGAAAGCCATTGAATTGTGGGATCAAAACTTAACCGCAGAAAATAATTTGAACATATTATTGGGTAAACCCTTGAAAAAAAGAAATTTAATTCAGAAATTATTCCCTCCAAAACGTAAAGAAGATTAATTAAAATGCATTTATCGCCGAAAGATTTACGTAGATTCTTTTCAGGAATTGTGATTCCTTCAATTCTTGCTATTATTTTATTTATCGCATCCATGTATATTTTCATAATACCAAGCTTCGAAAATAATATTATGAATAAAAAGCGTGAGATGATCAGAGAGCTTGTAAATACAACCTGGAATCTTGTTGAAGATTTTAATCAGGATTATAAAGAAGGACTGCTTAGCCTGGAAGAAGCTCAGCAACATGCAATGAATAAAATAGAAAGCATACGATATGGCGATGAAAACAAAGATTATTTCTGGATTATTGATCTGTATCCGCGAATGATTATGCACCCTTACCGAATTGACCTAAATGGCACAGAGTTAACGAATTATAAAGATCAGGCTGGAAAAGCACTGTTTGTTGTTGCTGTTGATACCGTGCAAAAAAGTGGTGAAGGTTTTATTGATTATATGTGGCAATGGAAAGATGATTCAACCAAAATTGTACCCAAGTTATCGTATGTAAAACTTTATAAAGAGTGGAACTGGATTATTGGAACCGGAATTTATATTGAGGATGTTAAAGAAGAAATATCAAGTTTGGAAAACCGATTACTAAAAATTGCCTTTATAATTATTGGTATTATTAGTATTATAATACTTTACATTATTAAGCAAAGCTTAGATATTGAACGACGAAGAAAAGATATTCAAGATAAATTAAAAGCCTCAAGAAGAAAATACCAGTCGCTTGTTGAAGCCTCTATTGATGGAACGTTATTAGTGGTAGACGATAAAATTATATTTTCAAACATTACCTTTAATAATATGTATGGCAGTTCGGCCAGTTATGTTTTACTTCAAAAATTTGATGATATATTTGAAATTAAATGGAACAATGTATTATTAAAGGTTAAAGAGGCTGGAAAATCTGTTTCAATTGATACGAGAATTAAAACCGCTAATAAAACCTACCGTGATGTTGTTTTATCAATATCAAAAGCCTTTTTTGGAAAACAGGCTGGATATATCATTATTGTAAAAGATTTAAATCAGGTTAAACTTGTTGAAAAAGAAACTGAGCAACTATCTAACGAAGTACAAACTTCGCTTTTGTTAATGAATCAACCCATTCAACATTTTAGCAAAGAAATAATTAGCTGCGAAATAAATAGCTCAATTGCTAATGCAGTGCAAATCATGACACGAAAGAACAGCGATGTAATATTTGTTTCACAAGATTCAAATCTAATTGGGATAATAACCGATCATGATCTTAAAACAAGAGTACTTGCAACCCAAAGAGATATCAGTAGTTCTGTTTCTAATATTATGACTGCTCCCATAATTGCTGTAAATGAAAATATTCTTCTGTATGAAGCTATTCTGCAATTTAATAATCGTAAAATTTCGCATTTGGCAGTTACCAATTCAGAAGGAAAAATAAGCGGTGTTATTAGTAATTATGATATTTTCGAAATGCAAAGAAACTCAATTAGCTTCTTAGTGCGTGAAGTTGAACATGCAGAAACTGTTCATCAAATTGAAAAAATAACACAAAGATTACCTGTACTTATAAAGGCGCTTATTGATAGTGGTGCAAGAACGCAAAATATTACCCGAATTATTACCTCGTTAACCGATGCAATAACGAAAAGACTCATTGCATTAGCCATAGAAAAAATAGGTAATCCTCCTTCTGGTTTTGCATTTATTGCTGTTGGTAGTGAAGGCAGAATGGAACAAACATTAGCAACCGATCAGGATAATGCCATAATAATTGAAAATGTTCATCAGGAAAACTTAGATGTTTTCAAAAGATACTTTTTGGAATTAGGATCAAGAATCAGTGATTCTTTAAATGACCTGGGATTTAAGTATTGTAACGGCAAAGTAATGGCGAGTAACCCACGTTGGGTATTAAGTCTGGATGAGTGGAAAAAACAGTTTCATACCTGGATTGTTAACAGCGATCCCAAAAGCATTATGGAAGCAGGTATATTTTTCGACTTCAGGTGTATTTATGGAAGTCAAGAGCTTACTAAGGAATTGCAGAATTATATTTTTCAAATTTCGGCAAACAAAGCTGCATTTTTTCAACATTTGGCTAATCCTATCATCAAATATAAATCTGCTATAAATCTTTTTGGTAATATCGTTGGTGATACCAAAGAGGACAATCAGAATGTACTTGACATTAAAAAAATAATTTTCCCTATAACAAGTTTTATTCGGATATATGCAATCCGGAATAAAATTGAAGAAACCAACTCGTTACTGCGCCTGGAAAAACTCAATTCCATAAACCAGGTAAAGAAAAACCTTTACAACGAAATTAATGTCTCTTACAATTATCTGATGTTAATGAGATTCAGGTTTCAAACAAACCAATTATTAAAAAAGAAAGATCCCGATAATCTGGTTAACATTGATGAACTTACTGATATTGAAAAAACTACTCTTAAAAAAATAATATCCGAAATCTCCAATTTACAAACTCAGTTAAACTTCGATTTTAAAGGTAATTTATAAACGCATCTGTACTTTTCAAATTAACAAGATGTTAAATCCTGAACATTTTGTTTATTATCTTGTTTAGAATGGTAAACATTTGTTAAACAATTTTGAAATAAACCAAAACAAAATAAATATGAAAAGAGTAAGTTTTTTATTGGCAATTTTGCTGTTCGGATTTACAGCAATAGCACAAGAAATTTCGGCTGATGTTTCGAAATCAGAAATTAAGTGGACTGGTAAAAAAGTTTCAGGTGAACACTGGGGATATATTGATTTAAAGAGTGGTTCATTTGTTATAGAAGATGGAAAAATTACGAGCGGAACATTTACTATCGATATGACCACCATAGTGTGTGAAGATTTAGAAAGCCCTGAATGGAATCAAAAATTGGTAGGGCACCTTAAATCCGATGACTTTTTTAGTGTTGATAAGTTTAAAACCGCCACACTTAAAATAAAAGAAAGTTCTGAATTTAAGAATGGTGTAGCTGAAGTTAAAGGCGATTTAACCATTAAAGGAATAACCAACCCCATTAGTTTTAAAGCAAAGAAAGAATCGGGAAACTATTTGGCAACTATCACAGTTGACAGAACCAAATATGATGTTAAATACGGCTCGGGTAAATTCTTCGATAACTTAGGTGATAATATGATTGACGATGATTTTACGTTGGATGTAAAACTTGTTACAAAATAAGATTTAAAAGAGCGTTTAAAAACGCTCTTTTTTTTATATTAAATCTAAATCCAGCTCCTTCCCAATAGAAAAAACAAAATTACCTGTTGCAAGATCAATTAAAACTCTTCCATCACAATCCGGTGTAAACTCATAAAAAACGTGGCCAAATACAATATCATTATCAGTTTGTGAACTTGCAACTTCAACATCCTGCATAAAAGCAAAACCCTGGGTAGGGTTATGAATACAATCTGCCGAAAAGCTAACATCTAACATGGCCATTTGCAAAGCGCCAACCGACGATTCAGTATTGTAATCTTCTACCTCCACAGCTTGCTGTCCACCATAAATCTTAATATTATCGTCGAAAGCATTGTCGAATGTACCATGATGATAAACATCAATAATCCAGGCATTTTGTTCAACAGCCAAATCAACGTAGGATGTGTTATAGTAACGATTGTTATTTAATTTATCCATATTTTGATCAATCTCCTCCGATGTTAGATCCAATCCAATATTACTATTCGATCCGAGATTAACATCTATTGAAGCATACACAGCAGTGGTTTTATCATTCAACTCGTCATAAATTACAGGAAAAGCAATTACATTTTTCAGTGTAAAACTACCGGTTACCACATCCATCTCGGTAAAGAAAACCGATACGAGTGCTGCATTAGGGTCTGTTTGCGCATAAGCAACTATCATCTGACCATAATTGTCACCTTTAAATTTGAACGGATATTCGTTACTTTCTGTATTAATGTATAAAATATTAGTGCTTTTTTGAGTTTCCGATTTAATATTTGATGATTTATAACCTTTCATATCCATAATCACAGCCGAAGCTGCATATCCAATAGGAACAACTGTTTTGATTGTTTTTGTTATCGGAGTCACCGGTGGATCTTGCATCCATTCATCCAATGGGTTGTCTATCTCTTTTCTGCAACCAGAAATAGAAATAATTAAAAAAATTACTATGCTTATTTTTACTAGTCGCATGCTTTTTCTATTTTGTTTTCTAAATTTGTATACATAAATCATTCCAATTAGTTACGGTAACTGTAAATAAAATATTCTATGCAGAAAATTTATAAAATCGCCATTCTAGCATTGATAATACTAGGTTCGATACATTGCATATTTACTCCGTTCATATTCAAAAGCTTAAATGCTGATGCCCTTTGGTTTTTCGGAACCGGTTTATCCTATATTTTTATGGGACTATACAATCTGGCATCAATAAAAGTAAATATTAAAAGTATCTTCATCATTGCTGTGGTATTAAACTTTATTGCAACCTTATTTACCATTGCAATAACATATATTTTAAGAGAACCCCAGGCATATGTTGCCATGGTATTAATCATTTTTATTTTTATATACAGCTTAACAAAAGTTTTAGGATCTTTAAATAAATAAACTATGCTTAAAACAATTTTACTCGTTGGCTCTGGTGGATTTATTGGCAGTGTAGCCAGATATTTGATCTCAAAACTTATTCAGGATTCTACATTTTCTTCTTTTCCTAACGGCACACTGTTTGTCAATGTTTTAGGCAGTTTAATACTTGGTTTTTTGGTAGGACTATCCATCAAGAATCCATCATTTTCATTAGGATGGCGCCTTATTCTTATGGTTGGATTTTGTGGAGGATTTACTACGTTTTCAACTTTTACAAGTGAAAATCTAAAATTACTCCAGGATGGTCAGTTCTTTTTTGTTCTATTATACACCGGCTTAAGTATTCTATTAGGTTTCACAGCCGTTTATTTAGGTTATTTACTTTCTAAATTAGTTTAAGATGGATACTACAAAAACGATCAGTTTATTAAGAATATTTGTGAGTTCAACAGATATTATCAATCATGAGCCGCTTTATGAATACATCACAAAAAAAGCCAAGAGCGAAGGTATTGCCGGTGCTACTGTATTACGTGGTGTTATGGGATATGGAGCAAGCAGCAAAATACATTCAGCTAAATTCTGGGAATTAACCGAGAAACTTCCTATGGTTATCGAAATAATTGATGAAACAAAAAAAATACAGGATTTTTACAATTCATTAAAACCTACACTAGAATCAATACCTAAAGGGATTCTTGCAACCATCGAAGAAACTAACGTTCTTTTATATAAATCAGGAAAGAAATAATTCATTAAAGTTTGATTAACAAACCATAATTAAATATAGCTACCCAGTGGCAAACACTGCCGGCAATTACCATGATATGCCATATTAAGTGACTATATTTCACTTTTTCCATCTTAAAAAATAAAACTCCGAGCGAATAACATGCTCCTCCAATAAGAATAAATGCAACTCCCATGGAATGCATGTTCTTATAAAGAGGTATTAAAAACATGATTACCAGCCATCCCATAATCACATAGGCTATGATATAAAACCATGCAACTCCTTTTTCAAATTTATTGGGAACAAATATTTTAATAATTACACCTGCTAAAGCTAACCCCCATTCAATGCCAAACATTATCCAGCCCCAATCATCCCGAATAATTACCAGAGCAATAGGTGTATAAGTTGCTGCAATAAAAAGAAATATGGCTATCTGATCAAAGTTATGAAAAAAGTCTTTTGCTTTGCTACCAAAGGGTAATGCGTGATTTAGTGTTGAAGATATATATAGTAGTATTAAAAACGAACCATAAATACTATAGCTAGCTACATGCCACGGAGTACCGTACTTCGATGAAAATATTGCCATTAATATAAGAGCTATTATTGCCAAAACAGCTCCCAAACCATGCGATATGGAATGAGCTATCTCCTCACCTTTTGTAAAACGATTGTTTGCAGACATAATTCGGATTTAGAAACTCAAAAGTCATAAATAGATTACTAAAAAGCAATAAAAAAGCATAGAACTTAATCTATGCCTTTATATATTTTTGATATAAAATATTCTAAAGATGTATTCCTGCTCCTGGTCCTAACGGAATTCCTGTAACTAACCAAATTATAAGAAGAACCAACCATCCTAAGAAGAATACGATTGAATAAGGCAACATGGTTGCTACTAATGTTCCTATACCGGCTTCTTCGTCGTATTTTTGGAAGTAAACAATAATCAGTGCAAAGAAGCTCATCATTGGAGAAATAATATTGGTAACACTATCTCCAATACGATATATTACTTGTGTAAGTTCCGGTGTATAGCCCAGGAACATAAACATAGGAACAAAAATAGGGGCTAAAAGTGCCCATTTTGCCGATGCACTTCCCATAACCAGGTTTATTGACCCTGCAAATATTACAAACATAATTGCCAGTGGAATTAATCCTAAATTCAAACTTTGAATAAAGCTTGCTCCATTGATAGCTAAAATAATTCCAAGATTACTCCAGTTGAAATACTCAACAAACTGAGCAGCAAAAAACACAAGTACTATGTACGAAGCCATTGTTTTCATCGATTCAGACATACCTTTCATTACATCAGTATCGTTCTTGTATTTTCCGGTAACCGATCCATAAATAACTCCCATTAAACCTGCAACAATAAATAAAAGCGCTACAACGCCTTTCAGCAATGGAGATTTTAACAATGACCCATCTGCTCCTCTTAATATTCCATTAGATGGTATCAAACCAATAAGTACAATAACTATAAATCCAGCTAATACCCACAACGATCTCTTTATTCCCTTTTTCTCAATGGGTGTTAATCGTTCAATTTTTTCTTTTTCAACATTATCATTCTTATAGCTTCCTAATCGAGGAATAACAATCTTTTCTGTTACCCAGGTACCTAGAATAGCAATAATAAATGTTGAAGCGACCATAAAGAAATAATTAGCTGTTGGATTTACATGATATGCCGGATCAACTAATCGTGCTGCTTCCTGCGATAAACCGGCCAGTAAAGGATCTATGGTTCCTAAAATAAGGTTAGCAGAATAACCACCTGAAACTCCGGCAAAAGCTGCTGCCATTCCGGCAATCGGATTTCTACCTATGGCTATAAATATTGTTCCGGCCAAAGGTACAAGTAGAACATATCCAACACTCGATGCAAGATTTGATAAGATACCTGCTAATACAATAATAAAAGTTAAATATTTTTCCGGCGAATAAATTACCAAACTACGAATAATCACTGCGATAAGGCCTGAATTTTCAGCTAATCCAATACCGAGCATTGCAACTATTACAATACCTAAGGGCGCAAAGCTGGTAAAATTATCAACCATCTGAGTTAGAATCATATGCACTCCATCTCTGGAAAGTAAGTTCACAGCTTCAAACACTTCTCCTGTTCCGGGATGTACAGCCGATGAGCCTAACGCTGAGAAAATTGCTGATAATACTAATACACTTAATGCAAAAAGTCCAAATAATGTTGCCGGGTGAGGAAGAGCATTACCAACTCTCTCAACACCATTTAAAAAGATAGAAATTGGGCTTCGTTTCATAATAATCACATTTTTTATTGAGCCATCGAAAATATATGATTCTTATAAACTATCAAAGTTTAAAAACTAAAAGATTAAAATGAATGAGTATATTCCAGACCTAACACTAATTTTCGAGTTAATCCATCGGGACGTGCATCTCTCGTAACCATTGGCCTTCCTATGGCTAATTCCAGATATTTATTTTCGGCGAAATTATAATTCACAAATATATTGGCATTTAAAGTTATACCTTGTGAACCGGTAATTTCAACTTCATGGTTGTTTTGATCGGTGTACGAATCGTCAGCTAAATGATAAATAGCCAATACCCCGGGACGTAAAATAAGTTTGTTTTCTATGATATTAACATTATATGATACACGACTCATTAAATCACCTTTCCGATCGAACGAATTTGTTGATAAATATTTTTCTTCATCCAGATTAGGATCTGTTGGAGCAATAAACTCATTATCGTTTGAATTAATTAGTGGTTGTTGTAAAGCCAGGCTTATTCCTAAATCCATATAAACATAATTTATACCAACAATCAGATCATATGTACCCAATGATGTTTGATAGTGCATTGGTAAAGCATTACCTTCATTTTTAAGGTTTGAATTGTTAAGTGGTATTTTAGCTCCTAGTGTTAACGATAATGCCGATAATTCTTTTAGATATATATGCTTATTTGATGTAATTATCAAATCGCCCAAATTACTTGTATTAGCAAGCTCTCCATTAATAAAACCGTAGGTTAGCTTCCCTGTAATGCTCATTTTACTGTTAAAAAGATATTGATACTCCACATATGGATTGGTAACATTTACATCAAACTCTCCTAATCCATATGTTATTCCTGCAGTAAAATTATTCCTGCTATACTCTTGTTCTAATATATTAAATGAGTGATCCTTAATTGTATTTATCGTACACACACCAGCATCACTACAACCTTGAGCATAAGAAAAGATATTAGAATAAATAATACCTATGGCAATAAGAATGATTTTTTTGAATAATTGCATCACAATAAGTTTAGTTCAACATTATAATCAATAAAAGATAAACATAAATAAACGGTCTATTGTTTATCTAATTTATTTTTTATATCAGATTGAACAGAATTATTACAGTAAAAATAAAAGCTTAGCAATGTAGTTAATTCACATGAATTATTTTAGGAATAGTAAATTTAAAGGTACTACCTATATCAGGCTCACTTTCAACCCAAATTGTACCACCATGTTTTTCAACAAACTCTTTACACAAAATTAGACCTAACCCACTGCCCTTCTCCTTTTCTGTGCCTGGTTTTGAGCTAACCTTATCGATCTTAAAAATATTTTCTTTTTCTTTCTTCGACATTCCAATACCGGTATCTTTAACGTAAACTTCAACAACATCTGTATCCTTTTTGCAACCAATAGAAACCATTCCATTTCTTTGGGTAAACTTCACCGCATTATTAATTAAGTTTCTTAATACGGTTTTCAGAAGATTTTCGTCAGCTACAATATGTAATCCTTTTGGAATATCATTAATAACATCAATATCCTTAAACTGACTTTGGTTTTCGATATCCTCAATACAGAGTTGAACAATATCGTAAAGATTTATTTTCGATGGTTCAAATAACAATTTATTTGTTTGTGATTGCGACCATTTTAGAAGGTTTTCCAATAAATTATATCCATTTACAGAAGTATCGTAAATTACATTTAAATGCTCAGAAATTTCATCTTGTCCATAATCTCTAAAATCAGATTTAAGTATATCGGAATATCCAATTAGAGTATTAAACGGATTTTTTAAGTCGTGTGCAATAATCGAGAAGAACTTATCTTTGGTATTATTAGCTTCTTCCAACTTATTGGCATACTCTATTGTTTTTTGTGTTCTTTTTTCTACCAGGTCTTCTAGCTCCTGGTTTAATTTTACTAACTTTCTTGAGCTTTTTAAAGCCAAATGATATAGCTTTGAATGATCTACAGCGAGTATAAAGAATATTATCAGATTAATACCAAAAACGGTATTTGGAGTTAACAATACATACGGCTTAGTTTTGAGCACTGCAAAATAGTATCCATCGTAAAATCCTGCGAAAATATTCAGCATGAATATCATAAATAAAAAACCGGAACGTAGATCTTTCTCTCTAAGAAAAAATAGCAGCGTTAAGATAAAAAGCATAATATTTCCGATAAACAGGGAAATTAACGGATATGTATTATAAGCTTTTATAACTCCTGCTGTAGTATTTGGCATAAGTACCATAATAATTGAAGGCAAATAAAATACTACCAGTGCTGCTTTAATAATTCTCTTTTTCTTGAAAAGATTAGTATACTCCAGTAAAAAACATATACCAACAAAAACAAACATCGGAAAGCCTACTCTGGCAACCTTTTCTAAAACAAATGTATGTGAAAAATCGTGAGTAAAAATGTTGTTAATATAACTGATAACAAAGAACAGATTCATAAAAGCAAAGAACAGAAATTGCTGTTTTTGATACTCTCTTCGACTAAAATAGATAATTAAATAAAAAATAAAAAAGACAAAACCACACAAAGCTAATGCCGATATTAACTTTGGCCCAAATAAGTTACGGTAGAAAACATATTTATTTGCATCCTTTCGATTTGAAACATAAACTCTGCTTAAAGGAAATGCTTCTCCTTTTAAAGGGAAAAGTTGAATTGCTATTTCATTTTTCTTTGCATAATTGATATTGCTCGCAGGAAGCAATACTGTTTCCGAAAAATGCATACGATTGGTGTATCCATTTTCATAATTACCTCGAATGCTAATCTGCTTACCATTCAAATATATCTTGCAAGGATAATCAATTGGCAATAAAATTAGACCTAAATTTTTACCAGTGTATTCAGATGGTACGATGAATTCAGATCGTAATGTAATCATACGATTATTTTCTGGCCATTCATTAGGGATCTCGCGATAATTATATTTTAAAAAGCCGATTTTATCACCAGTTATATATTTACCATCTGCCAGCTCGCTTTCAAAAACATAAAATTGTAATTCTGTTCTGGGAAATAGGCTATCAGCTTGTGACTTGCTAAATGTTGCTTTAGCAATTACTACACTCAAACTTAACAACAATAAGTATTTAAAGATGTTACGTTTCATTCGGTATTTTTGGGTCGAGAATTTAAATATAGCAATATTAATTATAATCTCAACAATGTATGATAAGAAAAAAGAGATGTGATCGCTAAATCACACCTCCTGGGCACTACAATTCCTTCTCTGTTTTAAAATAATTAATATTTCTTTCTTTAAGATATTTTAAAATAAATTCAAAGCATTTGGGATTTTTTCCAACCAGTTCGGGTGGAAACATACCTTTTTGTGTAAAAACATTTTCTAACAACATATCGGCGGCGGCTGTTGCAGTGTATCCTGTAGTTCTTGCCATTGAAGAAATTTTTGTTTCAGTGTCATATTCGTCAAACAGATCATACACAATTTCCTTTTCTATTCCATTTTCAGTTCCTTGTAAAATAATTCGCATAATAGTAAACTCTTTATCTTCAGGTCCAAGTTTCCACGAATTAAATAAAATTTCTGATGTAACGTCAAAAGGAACAACACTTTGCCCCTTAACTTTTATTGCTTTACTGTCTAAAAAACCTGCAGCTTTAAGTGCCTGAATCATTTTGATATGTCCGGGATATCTTAGTGTCTTTTCCTTCATATTTGGAATATTACTCAATGTTTCAATAAGAGATCGAAGTCCATCAGAATTAAAAGCCTCCAAAGTTCCAACATGATCAAATTCGATAAGCTCAGTATCGCTCATGGCCGGTTTAACAATTTTTTTATGATTCTCGACATAACGAGCAGGGCGAGTATATTCCTCAATAACATCGCATGGCGAGAATGGGGCTTTATACTCAAATGGAAATTTTCGTACTATTGGTAAACCACCAACCATATATTCAAAATTTTTGATCTCCATCAATTCATTATGATAACCGGCAATAATATTGGGCATTCCCGGTGCAACACCGCAATCCATTATTACCGTAACATTGTGATCTTTTGCCATTTGATCCAGATCCAGAACATCTTCAGGTAAAAAGGAGATATCAACCAGGTTCTTTTTATTCTTAATCACGTTTTTCATGGTTTGTAGTCCAAGGAAACCCGGCACAGCCGATATTACCAAATCGAAGTCATTTATGGCCTTTGACAGTAAATTAGCATTTGTAACATCAAGTTTTTCAGTTTCAATAGAATAGTTTTGTGATAATATTTTTAAAGCATCCGTATCAATATCAACAGATTTAACATCATACTTTGCAGATAAATCAATAGCCATGGCTCTGCCAACCATACCAGCACCCAGTATTATTATTTTTTTCATACTAATTTAATTTATGATTTTACAATTGTTAGATTAATAGAATTTTTAAACTAAGGCATGTGATTTTATAATCCGTTAAAACGATTTTGAAATCTAACAATATGTTTTCGTAGAGCAGTCATTTCAATCAAAGGTAATATAAATTACTTAAGATATCATTTTTAACCTTAAATGATTGTATAGTTATTCAAGCTATTTTAATATCTTTATACATCGAAAATGTTAACTAAAATCAATATACCAATGAAAAATATTATAGCTATACTTTTCTGTATAACAGCACTTAGCGGATATGCGCAAAAGATTGAAAATCTCAAAATTGATCAAAATGGCGGTGAGATACTTCTTCAATATGATTTAACCGGAAACAAAACTGATATTTTTGAAGTAAGTGTATTTTATTCTGATAATAACACAGATTGGAAAAGGCTGGATAAAGTTTATGGCGATGTTGGTGATAGTTTAAAAGCCGGTAAAACAAAACAGGTTGTTCTTTGGACAGATCACCTGGAAAATGTACAAAACAATATGTATTTTAAGGTTCAGGCACAATATTATTCTATTGAGGAACAACAAAAAGGGACTTTAACTGATAAAAACAATGTACAGTATAACTGGATTAGAGTTGGTAAAAATAAATGGATGACCGAAAACCTTAAATCTACTACTTCTGATGAAGATTGCGGTGGTTATTTTACGAATGTAGATGCTCGAAATGTTTGTCCGGATGGTTGGCATTTACCAAATGATGAAGAATGGATGGAACTTGAAGTTGAGTTTGGCATGGCTTCAGAAGAAGCAAAAACACATGGCTTACGAGAAATTAATCTTAACCAAATTAAAAATGCCGGATTTGCAATTCAGGAATGTAATTATGATGTTTCACTATATCCGAATCAGAAAGCTTTAGCATTTTGGACAAGTACAGAGAATAAAATGTTATACACAGGTTACTCTCAAAAGTATTTTGCACGAATTATACGAATTGGTGAAAATAAGATTAGTAAAGAGTTAAGAGAAAAAACTGAAAAATTAAATGTTCGTTGTGTACAGAGCTCTGTTTATTTAGCAACCATTGAAGCCATTGCAAAGACTGCAATTGATTTAAATCCTACTGGAGGCATAACAAACCATCCGTATACAGGCGAACAGCTTGAATGGAAATATATTGGCGGAGCAATATGGATGCAAGATGACCTACTTGGAAGTTATCAATATAAAGAGCTTGATGAGAAATGTCCAACAGGATGGCGACTTCCAGAAGAAGATGAGTGGAAAAAGCTTTTTGAAGAATATAAGCCCTCCATTGAGCTGGAAAATAGCAGTGAAATACTTAGTGAACGATTAAGTTCTGATGGTATTTGGGGATTCAACTTGTCAAATAATGATTACTGGATGAATGTGCATCGGTATACTTATAATACATACTGGATTAATGAAAATGATAAAGAGGACAGTAAAAAGCTTGTTGCATTTCCAACCAATAATAAAGGACAGGCTGGTTGGGTAAGAAAACAAACCAATGAAAAGGCCAAAGTAAGATGCTTACTTGATAATGAAGATTATATTACAAAAAAAGATCAAATAAAAAACGGAACATTTATTGATAAAAGAGATAACCAGGAATATGGTTTTGTAGAAATTGACGGAACTACATGGATGGCTGAAAACCTAAATTATAGCATTCCGGAGAATAGTATGTGCCGCAATAATATTAAAAAAGATTGCGAATTGTTTGGTCATATGTATAATATTGAAGTAGCAGAAAACGCTTGCCCTGATGGTTGGCGGTTACCTTCAAAAGATGAATGGAAATATTTATTGATTAATAAAGCTGCTAACAATTTAAAAATACTTTATCCTTTTGGTGGTACGGGTTTTGACTTGTTATTGGGTGGCGAATTAATTTACGACGAAGAAAATAAAATGGATGTTTTTACGGCTAACTATTTATTAATGAATGAAGATAAGCCGGGCTATTATTATATTGATTCGAAAGGAAAAGTTGAATTAAACGACAAAGCTAAACGAAGAGATTATTATTATATACGCTGCGTAAAAAAATAATCTGTTAAAACAGGAGAATTAAAGAGCTGTTCTGAAAATAGAACAGCTCTTTAGTTTTGGCTTAATAATTCTTTTAAATTGATCAGTTCAGTTATGTCTTCAACAACAACAACGATATAGTATTCCTGCTTAAAATAAAAAGGTAATACAGAAAATTGCAGATGTTTTAATTCTTTACTATTATCAATTTTGTAAAATTCACGTGATAATTTTTTTTTATAAATCGGTTTGTAGTTAAGATAAGATTCTAAAGCTGTTACGCGCAATTCACAATCAGAACATTTATCTGTTTCTCCACATTTTTTCATCTCTTCAACCGTATGCGCACAACCAATAGCTTCTCCGCATCGAACATATAGAAGATCTTCATCTTTTTTATTTAAGAACATCGTTTTGATAGGATCATTAAAGGCGTATAACTCCATGTTCTTATTTAGAAGTAAAACACAGCTAGAGATTTTATTTAAAATAATATTTAAAAACTCTTTTGAATTATGTAAAAAGTCAAAAGTAACATTTGTAGAACTAAGCTCTTTATTATCCATAAGATATGATTAAAAATCCCGCAATTTGCGGGATTTGATTTATTATAACTCTTCTTCGGGAATAGCCATATCGGCTGATAAGTGTTTATAATTATGTTCGTTTTTCCAGGTAGTTTCGTACATCTCAAGCTTTTCAGCAATAAACTTTTCGAGTTTTTTATTCATTTTATCCAGCTTTGCTTGTGGTGTTTGTGTTGGAGGGCGTTTATTCACCAGCTTTTTAACTCTTTCCCAGGATTCTGTATCGCTAATATCTAAGGGAGTTAAACCAACTCGTGCTTTCCATGCTCCCATGATAACATCAACAACAATAACATATGTTTTACCAGCTTCCAGTTCGGCTGTTACAAACTCCTTATTTTCAGATGATGCCCAGAATAATTGTTCGCCAGGATCGCACTCATATCGCATATACTGATCACCTTTAAAGGCACCAATATATTTATCTTGATGAAAGAATTCAAAGGAAGTAGGTTTACCATATTTGGTAACACGGGCAAAGTAAACAACTGCTTTACCCTCGGAAGGAGGATCAAAACCTTGCGCACTTACTGTATAAATTCCAGTTAATGCCAATGCAATAATTGTAAATAATAGTTTCTTCATTTTTTATGATTTAAAAGATTAAGGACTAATAATTTAAATGAAGAAACAAGTTAAGGAAAATTCTGTGAGAAATCAATTATTAATCGGGTGATACACTACTCCAGTTTTCACCGGATTTAATACGGTAAAGTTGCATAACAGAAATACCATATCGTTTAGCAATCATTTTCATACGGGTTTTTCTGTTTGGGTCGTTTATTTTTCTTTTAATAAGTTTTACTTGCGATTCGGTAAGTTTATGGTATTTTCTTTTACCTAAATTACCTTTAAGTTGCCAATTCGGATCTAGTTCAAATTGATGTGCTCTTTTTTCAGCTTCGCTTGCCCATTGCAGGTTCTTGTAATAATTGTTTAGTTTATTACCATCCAAATGTATTACCTGATTTTGTCCTTCTTTTGGTTTATCTAAAAAATGCTTTGCTACGAGCCGATGAACAGTATTATAAATCTTCTTACCATTTTTATCCTTTATTACAAAAGTCTTATACGGTTTGGTTATTGATCTTAACAACACTCCCTCTTCTTCATAATAATAACTAACTATTCTACCATAATTAGATATTAAATACTTATTTATACTTCGTTCAGGTAAATTATCCAATTTTAGAAATTTCCACTTTTCGTCCCAAAAGCTTTTAATACACGTTGGTTTCATCTGCTTATTTTTTTTAATTCACTAAAAATGACGTAGTTAAACCCGTATACCTTCAGACAGGAACTCAGAATAACGTTCTTAACTAACAAATGTATTTCTAAGATGGTTTAAAAAAAGGTGCTTTACATTAAAGCACCTTACAAATATAATGTATTAAAGTTTACATTTCAACCCACTTCCCTCCTTTTTCTTTCCAGTTTCCTTTTTCTATGTATGTTATGAATATATCAATAAGGTTTTCTAAATTAAAATATTCTTCTGCTTCGTACATTTTATCACCATTACTATACTGCACTATATATCCATTTTCTGAGGTTGATGTTTGTAAAAACCCGTCATTACTGCTAAGTGTTAAAAAGAAATTATCATCGTTTAAGCTTTTCAGTGCTTCTTTTAGTTTATCATTGTCAGGGCTATTAAATGTTTCACCATTAGCCATTTCAACCGAAAACTCGGCTCGGTCAGCTGATACTTTTTCTACCTTCTCTACCTTTTTTTCATTTCCTTCTCCGGGAATTTCTTTTGATGCCTGCTCGTACTCTTCTTTCGAGATTTCACCAATACCAAAAGCAAAGGCTTTCCAATCAGATTTTTCAAAACTACTTAATGTAACAACATTTAAATTACCATTTGGGTTATCACTAAAATATACACTTGCAAGAAGTACAGTTTTCCCCATCATATCTTCTTTGGAGTACCTAATATCTTTTATATTTCCATCCCACTTTTTGGCAATTTCAACCAATGGTTTACCATCATCACTGTCAAAAAATCCATCATTAATAACATAAAGCATCATACCGGTTACATGCTTTTTTAATAGTGCAAGGTCTTCCGTTTTATAGGCTTTAATAACTTCTTTGGCAATAGCTTTTGCATCTCCTTGTGCTTGTAACATATATGTTGAAAGCATAAATACTCCAACGAATACTGCAATTAATCTTTTTTTCATGATATTTATTGTTTAATTGTTAGGGTTATGAAACCAAATTTAATAATTACTTCACTATAAGTCAAACTTACTTTGTTACAATTCCAAGATCTGCCTGTATTCTGGTTCTGTTATATTTAATAATCCTGATTTAGGTAACCTTGTAGTAAGCGTGCGCCAGTTATTATCTTCGTTAAAAATATATTTAAAAATTGGCAATGCCTCTTTTAGCATTCCATTATTAGCTAAAGCAATTGCTTTCCAATATTTCATTTCCAGATTTTCAGGAAACATCTGTTCTGCGGCCTCATATTCTTTTAAAGCTAATTGCATGTCGTTATACTCAATTGCTAAGTCTCCTCTGTTCATATGCTCATAAGCCCTATGAACTTTTAGTAACCTGCTTAATTCTTGTAACGGATTGTGATTATCATCCACTCTCAGATCAATTTTCTTATCCATCCATTCGTTTTCTACTGGTTTGGTATTTACTACAAGTAGAACAGCCGATTGCTTTCCTCTAATATCACCACCTGCATTTTGTGCTGCAAGCATGGTTTGAACTACACGCTCGGCTAAAGGTAAATCAGCATGTTCTTCGAATGCTTCCGCCATAGCCGGAACTACTTTATCATTTAACATCATATTAGCTTGTACTGAATAATTTTCTCCAGTAATGTGATTCGCAGCATCAACACACTTTTTACCCGTATATGCATATATATTGCCCTCTTTATCGAGCATTGCTACTTGTCTGTAATCTCTTCCGTTATCCGATGCAATTAAAGATTTTAAAGCTTCTTGAGCTGATACTCCCTGCTCCATTAATTTTAAACCGTCGGTTCCTAACGCGGGATTTACAAACGATTGAGTGGCCACTACACCGACACCCGATTTAGCCCAGGATACAACTGATCCAACAGAAAACCAATGACTTTGAACACCAACAGCCATTTCGCCAGAAGCGGTGTCAATAGCGACTACAGAAAATGTATGAGCAAAAGGTTCATCATTATTATATACCTGACCCTTAACCTCTGATGTTAATATTGCAATTAACAAAATACCTTTTAAACAATTAATTAGTAGTTTCATCTTTATACTTTTTTGTTATAACAAAGGCTGTCTATTGAAGACAGCCTCTATTTGTTAATCCGTTATTATATTATAGTTTTCACTATTTTCTTTTTCCACTGCTGGTAATCCTTCTTTCATCCAATCCGGCATTGGCTTATTTTTTAGATAATGATCGAAAAACTGAGCCATACGAATCTGGAAATCATATTTGTCTCGAACTACAGTTGGCCAATGATCCGCCTCATTATAATTCAGCAACCATGCTTTTTTACCCATTCTGCGCAGAGCAATAAAAAACTCTATACCCTGACTAAACGGAACAGCTCCATCACCTTCGTTATGCATAATAAGCAATGGTGTTTGGATCTTGTCAGCTGTAAAAAGTGGTGAATTTTCGAGATAACGAAGTGGCGATTCCCAAATGGTTTTGCCAATTCTACTTTGTGTGTGTTCGTACTGGAACGATCGGTTTCTGCCTGTCCATAATCGTATTCCTCCATATGCACTAAACATATTAACAACCGGTGCACCAGATTCTATAGCTGCAAATAAGTTTGTTCTGGTTGCCAGATAAGCAACCTGGTATCCACCCCAACTATGTCCTTGTGCGGCAATGCGATCTTTATCGACAAAACCTTCTGATATTAATTGAGTTACACCCGGCATTACACAGTTATATGCTGATTCGCCCGGATATCCCTCTTTATAGTACACATCAGGATTAAAAATAATATACCCGTTGCTACTATAATAATGATAATCGACCGTTGAGCGATGAGCTTCAGGCATCTGATAATCATATAAATTTTGTGAAGCTTTTTCGTAAAAATTCACAATCATTGGATATTTCTTATTCGGATCGAAGTTAGCCGGCTTGATTAAAAGACCTTCCAACTTTTGTCCATCTAATGAAGTCCAGGTATATAATTCTTTGGTTCCCCATAAAAAGTTATCTTGGAAAGGATTTGCATTACTAATTTTCTTTGATTTCTTAAACTCATTTTTGGTTAAAAGCAGATTCGGAAATTCTTGAAATGTTTCTCGAGTATAAACAAAAACATCCTTATCTCTTGCTTTAATTGGCTTATTTAATTTAAATTCACCTTCAATAAGAGCTTCTGGTTCATTTGGTTTTTTAAGGGATATTTTATAGTAACCATCGGCTCTTGAACTTTCATTATGACCAGTTAAATAAATTGGTTCATCGTTACTAAAACCGACACGATCATCACCTTGCAATAATCTGTTATCATTTTTAAAATCTATTATACGGTAAGTAATTTTATCTTGTCTACCCGTTTTCGTAAAATTTACTGGTTTACTCTTGTTTTCGGGATCAACTTTCCAGAGATCGTACCTGTCATAAATCAACAGTGAGTTATCATCTGTAAGCCAGCCTGCTTCACCATAAGCAAAAGGTAAATTGGGCATATCATTCAGTTCATCGGCCACCTGAATTACATCAGGAGTAGTAATTTTATGTTCTGTATTAGTTTCGATATTGTATGTATTCCAGGTAGTATCTTCAAAATTATACCAGTAAATATATTTTCCTTCGGGCGAAATCTGTGGGTATGCTCTGCAATCCCGCTTGATCATTGTTGAATTACCTGTCTTTATATCAATTAGATAAAAATCAAAATGTTCCGGCTCTCCCTCCCACATGAATTGAATAGCATACGGTTTATTTGACCAAGCTAATGCTTTATCAGCATCTCCTTTATTTATTAGATCTATTCCTGTAAAATCAGTGTTCTCTAGCTGTACCACTTTTTTATTATCCATTAAGTATACAGCTAAATAAGATTTTTTTAGATCTTGTTCCAGTGTGTTTAATTGTTGTGAATGTAAAACGGGTTCGTTCCAGTGCCAAATATCTAGCTTAGGTACTTCTTCATCTAATATGGTTGTATCTTTTTCTGCTTTTATTGGTGCAGTCCCAAAAAACAATCTATTCTCTTTATCTGCAAATTGAAGCGTGCTATTTGGAGGTATTTCCCAATTTTCAGAAATCCCTTTGCTTTGATTGGTTACAATTTGTTGTGCTTGTTGTCCTCTATTCCATAAATAGATTCCATAATCATCTTTTTTATTATCAGAAGTATCAGCAATAAAAGCTAAACTTGATGCATTGTTTTTGAATGTCAGGGCTTTATATGTACCCTTTGCTGTAAATACTTCCTGAAGATCACTATTAATTAAATCAATAAAATATACACCAGGTTTAAAATCCTGATCATCTCCTGTAGAAATAAAACTTATTGCACTATGATCTTTGCTTAGAACATATTCGGTAACAAAAGGAAATGACTTTTCTCTGTTATTCTCTAGATTTCGAATAACTACAGTGTACCCATTCTCATCATTTTCTTCCTTTTTAATTGTAGTATCTTTTTCGGTTGTTTTTATTTGATAAGCTACCCAACCACTCCATTTTTTAGGAACTTTAAACGATTGTAAATTTGGGATAGTATCTAAAACATTCGTTTCGGTATTGAAAATTCCCAGCTTGCTTTTGGGAAGATCTTCTTTTTCTGTGTTTTTTAATTTTAGTTCACGTAACGTTTCTTTGTCTGTTTCAATCTCAAAAACAACAAACTTTGAATCGTTCATTATATCAAACTTAGTCCCTCCGTTTACGGATAATAATTCAGTTCCATCATTTTTAACTGCTTTCAGCTGTGAATTACCTTCCCAGGGTTCAGTTTTATAAGCTACAATATTTCCATCATGCGAAATTTGTTGTTGTGTTATTCTGTTCCATTTAATAATATCATCAAAAGTTAAAGGTTTTTTATTCTCCTGTGAAATAACAGAATAACTCAATAAAATAAAGCTAAATAATCCTACAATTTTTTTCATTACAATTAATACTTTTTGGTTGCTGATTAAGTTAGATGAATTATTACTTAATAAGTTTAATGGCTCTTAGATTCTATTATAATGGCAGCGTAACAATAAACTCGCTCCCCATATTGGGTTCACTAAGCACTTCAATGTTACCTCCATGCATTTCTGTAAATTCTTTACATATAATAAGTCCCAAACCAGTCCCCTGCTCATTATTCGTTCCTATGGTAGTAAAATTATCTTTAACCGAAAAAAGCTTTTTTATATCATTTTTTTGAATCCCAACTCCGTTATCTCTTATACTAATTTTAATTTGATCTTTCTGCTTAATTGCTTTTATTTTAATTAGACCATCTTTTCCAGTAAATTTAATTGCGTTGGTAATAAGATTAGTAATTATTGTTCTTAATATATCCTTATCGGCACGAACAATCATATCAGATTTTACCGTATTTTTTATTTCAATTCCTTTTTTACTTGTGTTACTCCTATTTAAATCAACAATTTTTTCAATTAATTCGCTTAAGTTAAATTCTGTTTTTGAAAGCTTTATTAAACCTCTTTGTGATCTGGACCAACTGGTTAAATTATTAATCAGCTCAACTGTCTGTGTAGACATTTGATCTATATACCGACTGTATTTTTTTATTCGATCATTATCTGTATGCTCCAATTCTTTAACCATTAAACTACTAAAACCAAGCATTGAATTGAACGGTGCTTTCAGATCATGAGATATAATTGAGAATAGTTTATCTTTAGAATCGTTAATTTGCCTTAACTGATTACTCAAACGCCTTATAACTATAAATCTCCATAATAAAATTAGTACTACGCCAACTACTAATGTTAGTATAATTGTTAAATATAAAGCATCTCTTCTTCTTTGTTCAAGATGTTGGTTAATTTCATTCAGTTTTTGGGAGATGTTAAATCTATTTTCCATCTCAATTAAGGCTTCAAACTGCTGCACTGAATAAAGCGAATCATAAACAGATAAATATCTTTTATAACTTTTACTGGCTGACTCAAAATCTCCAATATTTTCATAGAACTTAGCTGATGTTTTATAACTTATTAGAATATTAGATGAATATCCTAATTTTTTTGCTTGCTGAATAGCTTCCTGTAATTGCTCCTTTCCTTGTGCTCTTTTTCCTATTAAAGAATATATAAGTGCAATACCCAACTTATTCTGAATAATACCTTCCTTATGATTACCTTCCCTGTTATATTTTAACGACTCATAATAATTAGTAAGTGCCTTTTTATAGTCCCCTTTCTCAAATAATACATCAGCAATACCATTTAAAGAGAGGGCGATATACATTTTATTATCGAGCTTTTTATGCAAAATTATTGATTCCTGAAAGTACCGACACGCTTTATCCAAATCATTTTTTTCAAAATAAGACACACCAATTTCATAGTGAGCTGAAGCGATCCCAATACTATCTTCTATTTCTTTCCTTAAACTAATGGCTTGCTTAAAAAATTTAATGGACAAATCATATTTATGGTCTTTTCTATATGCGAGACCTAAATTAATATAACTGTAAGCCAGCCCTCTTTTATTATTTAACTGCTGGAAATAATGCAAAGAATTTTTACCATATTTTAGTGCCAATGGAATATTTCCAATTAAATAAAATGCGTCTCCGAGATTATTATAAGCATATCCTATTTGCAAGGTATCATTTACTCTATAGGCTGCTTCCAGGGCATCATGATAATAAGGAATAGCTGCTTTAACATCCTTTATATAATGCATATAAACAACGCCAACATAGTTACAAACTTTTGCTTTTTGTTTATAATAACCTAAACTATCAGCCAGATTTATTGCCTTTATACCATATATAAGAGATGAATCCTTAGATCTTTCCCTTAAGTTCCAACAAAGATCACTAAGAGCTTCCACTTTCTCTATATTATTATCTTCATTATGCTTTTTTGAAATTAAATGGACCTGACTTTTGGAATTACCGTTAATTGAATATATTAGAAATAATAAGGATAGAGCAATCTTAGAAATTATGTTAAGCATTATTTAATGTAATTGTTTCAAGTAAAGATAATAATAATTTTGTGCGCAGCAATTTATAGCTGGCAACCCTATTTATTAAAAAGGTTCATCATGATATTTGATGAACCTTTATAATATTTATTTTGGCCTTTTTTAGTCTTCACTGTTTAGTACATATCTTTTATAAATCCAACTATCTTCGTTCCATTTAATTTCTTCCATCATATTGGTTATATAATAAATAGTAAGGAAATTATATTTTAACCCGATATGGAATGCTTCTTTAGAATAATCCTGATCCAAGTCATCGAATGGTGAATGGTAATATTCACTCATCCACTTTTCAATTTCTTTGTACGCATTGATTTTAGAATCAACAGCAGTATAACCATTGGCAACATTTAAAACCGGAATACCTTTTTGTAAAAATGATGCCTGATCGCTTCTAAACAGATAGTTGTTTTCTTCCTCCTTATTATCATCAACAATAAGGTTTAAATTTTCTGCTGTAAAATCAATGGCTTCAGATAGATTTGAGTGGGAATAACCCATTGGAATAATATCTTTTGTAGGAAATAAACCGGCAACCATATCAATATTAATATTGGCTACAATATTTTCAGTGCCCATATTATTGTAGGCAGCATAATATTTTGAGCCTAACAATCCTTTTTCTTCTGCAGTATAACAGATAAAAACAAGTGATCTTCTGGGTTGCAAAGAGGCCTTATTAAATGTTTCAGCAAAACTCAATAGTGAAGCCACTCCTGTAGCATTGTCCCACATCCCATTATAAATTGAATCGCCTTTTACAGCTTTACCTATACCCACATGATCCATATGCGCACCAACCGTAACATACTCGTTTTTTAAAAGAGAATCTGTTCCTGGTAAAATTGCTACTACATTTTTACAACTATAATTTTCAATATTAACTTTATACTTACATGAAATTTCCGATCTAAGCGCTTGACTTACAAATTGCCCTTTCTTTGCTTTTCGAATGCTTGATGATAGATTTAAATCATTCTGTTTAAAAATATTCTTAATAAAATCTTTCTTGGCGAATGCTGCTACTCCCAAATTAAAATTGGCCATTGATCCATCCAGTGCACTATCAGCCAATGAAACTACCGGCCGACCCGTAAATCGATGAATTTGATTAAAAACCATATTTTGGAATAAACCTTTGTTAAAAAATATAATAATTCCTGACGCCCCCTGACTTATGGCATTACTCACTTTAACAAAAGGATCAAATGAATTGTAATCTTTTAACGATTTTGGAGCTCCAAGCATGGCAATTACAGTTTTACCCTTAACATCAAGCCCTTCGTAATCGTTTATATTTTTGTCTGGCATAATATTACCGAACCCTACGAATACTAATTGTTGTTTCTCTGCAACTTGAAGATTTTTTGGACTGGTAAGAATTGAAATATTATTAGCGTAACTACCATCAACAATATCAGTTCCTAAAACTGATTGAAATTCGATTGAAGATGTTATAACAGATCGCTTTTTAAATGGTACAGACTGAAAAAAGGTGTTGTTATCGCCATAAGGTTTACATCCTAATCTCTCAAATTCTTCAGCAACATGACTTGCAGCCTTATCATACCCTTCTGATCCTACATCGCGACCTTCGAGATTATCTCCTGCTAGGTATTCTAAATGATGTTGAAAATAATTATAATCAATACCTTGAGTTATATCTACAATATGTTTTTGCGCTTTACCAACAAAAGCAATACATAAAACAAGCAATAATGTTATAAGCTTTAATTTATTCATTTTTATTTAAATTATAAGAGAATTAAATAATACACTTGTTTAGATTGTAATTACACATTATGGTTTAAAACTCATTATATTTTAGATATTGTCGAACAAGAAAGTTAACCATTAAGTTATAAGATAAACTATTATCTTATCTGTTTTACCTGGTATAAGCTTGTTGATTTTCTTTTTCCTTTTAGTTTTATATCACCAACCTCTTTACAGTTAAACTCTTTTGGGGCTTTAATGATCTGATAAAGATCACCTGAAATGAGAAAGTTCTGCTTATACTCATTACACATGGATTCAATTCTTGCAGCAGTATTTATGGTATCGCCATTATACGAAATATCTCTGCGTATTTGTCCTACTTGCAGTACCATTACTTTTCCGACATGCGCACCAGCTTTAAATTTTGGAATTAAATTATACTTTCGGTTATAATAGCGTGATCGTCTGTTTATAGTATGGGTAAAAGCATAAAATGCGTGCATAAAATTGTTATGTTTTAATCCTTTTTTAAGATTCCATGAGATAATAGCACCATCACCAAGATACTGGTATATTTCACCACCATAGTTATCTACCACAGCCAAATCGTTAAAAATATCCTGTACCAGATGACTAAACTTTTTATGCTCCAGTTTTTCTGCAATTGTTGTTGACGATTTCATATCCAAAAACATAAAAATTCTTTCTTCTTCGCGGGGTTTATTCATCATTCCTAATAGCCAGTTGCGAATATTTCCTTTTCCAACTTTCTTTATGGTACCTCGAATGAAGTTATTAAAAAAACCTGCCACATAGAAAAATCCTAAAAATCTAATGAAGTAAATATCCATATCAGGAAGTAACTTCAAAATTTCTTTATAATTCCATTCTGTATAGATTGTTAGTGGCGATCGGGCAGCAATTAAAATCAAGATAAAAGCAGAAGCAAGGTACAATACTGATCTTAAGAAGATCATTAATCGTATGGGGAAAAAACGCATTACCCGGTCATTAAAAATAAAATCGATAAAAGAAAAAAGTAATGAAATGGCAATAGTTAAGAATAACAATACAACGTATATATTCTTAATTTCAAGCAAGTTAAAATGTACTTTGAATATTTGCTGCTCACCTGTAATAAAAGTATAGAAAAGTAAAGCAAGGTACCAATACACCAAATGAAAAAAGAGTGTGCGGTTAAATTTATTGATACGAATAGTGAGTTTATCGGCTGATATCATAGCAGCAAAGATAAAAAAAGCTGTCATCAAAAATGACAGCTACGCACATAAATATAATCTTAACTCTTATCCTTCTGCTCTTATATATTTTGCAGTTTTTACCAGTAAAATTATTCCCAAAATAAACGAAGCAAGGTATATAACCAGTGTAATTATAGCTGATATAATAATTAGCGTCAAGCCATTTTGATACATATTGATCCTATCGCTAACTAAAAAAGCAATTAGAGCAATAGTTATTGGATTACATTTTACGATTGCCCAAATACCAACAAAATAGTTCCATCTGACTAAACTTGGTTTCATGGCTTTATATGCTCCATACCATGTAATTACTCCCAAAACAACTGTTATGTAATTATGTGTCAAAAAGAGTAGTAAAAAAATCTCAAGTACTCCTACGATTAGAAAGAATAAATCAAGGTGATAAATACTTTTTAGCTTGGCGTTCTGATCAGACATAATGAAAGGTTTATTGGTTTTTTATATAAAAATAAAGAAATTGTTTATAAATACCAATAAATCAATAAATTAACTCTAATAGTTTTAAATTTACACCCACTTGGCTACATAAAAAAATCCGGCAAACGCCGGATTAATCTATTTTGTAAGTTTCTTATATTTAAATCGTTTGGGAGAATCGGTTCCTAATCTCTTTTTGCGATTTTCTTCATATTCAGAAAAAGAACCTTCGAAGAAATGAACATGGCCTTCGCCCTCGTAAGCTAGTATATGTGTTGCAATGCGATCTAAGAACCAACGATCGTGACTAATAACCACAGCACAACCTGCAAAATTCTCTAAACCTTCTTCAAGGGCACGTAAGGTATTAACATCAATATCGTTTGTAGGCTCATCGAGCAATAGAACATTTCCCTCTGCTTTTAAAGCCAATGCCAAATGTAAACGATTTCGTTCACCGCCTGAAAGTACTCCACATTTCTTCTCCTGATCTGATCCGCTAAAGTTAAATCGTGAAACATAAGCGCGTGCATTCATGGTGCGATTTCCGAGTTGGATATTTTCCAAGCCGTCAGAAATTACCTGATACACAGTTTTCTCAGGATCAATGGCCTGATGTGTTTGATCTACATAACTTATTTTAACGGTTTCTCCTATTTCCATGGTACCTTTATCGGGTTGCTCCTGATCCATTATCATTCTAAACAAGGTTGTTTTACCTGCTCCATTTGGACCAATAACACCAACTATCCCGGCCGGTGGTAAGGTAAAGTTTAAATCACTGATTAAAACACGATCATCATATGCCTTGGTTAGACCTTCTGCATTTATAACCTTATCGCCTAATCGTGGGCCATTTGGAATATAGATTTCCAATTTTTCTTCTTTCTGCTTTACATCTTCGTTCATCATTTTATCGTAAGCAGATAAACGAGCTTTTGATTTAGCATGACGTGCTTTTGGTGCCATTCTTACCCAATCCAACTCACGTTCAAGTGTTTTTCTTCTCTTAGAAGCCACTTTCTCTTCCATCTGTAAACGCTTCGACTTCTGTTCCAACCACGAAGTATAATTACCTTTCCATGGAATACCTTCACCACGATCCAGTTCTAAAATCCAACCAGCAACATTATCTAAGAAATACCTATCGTGCGTTATACAAATTACAGTTCCTTTATACTGCTTAAGATGCTGCTCTAGCCATAACATACTTTCAGCATCCAGGTGGTTTGTTGGCTCATCAAGCAATAATACATCAGGTTCTTGTAATAATAACCGGCATAATGCTACACGTCTTCTTTCTCCGCCCGACAATTCCTTAATTGGCTGATCATCCGGAGGACATTGTAAAGCATCCATCGCTCGATTCAATTTGGTATCAATATTCCAGGCATCTAACTGGTCAATTTGTTCTTGCAGGCGTGCCTGTTCTGCCATGAGCTTGTCCATAGCATCAGGGTCCTCATAAATCTCAGGAAGTTCAAACTTCTTGTTCACCTCTTCATATTTCTGAAGAACATCACTTACCTCCTGAACGCCTTCCATTACAACTTGCTTAACATTTTTGCTTTCATCCAGTTCAGGTTCCTGTTCTAATAATCCAACGGTATAGCCCGGAGCAAATACAACCTCACCATTGTAGTTTTTATCTTTTCCAGCAATAATCCTTAACAAGGTTGATTTACCACTACCATTTAAACCTATAATACCAATCTTAGCTCCAAGAAAAAATGATAAGCTTATATCTTTTATTACCGTTTTATTCGGCGGATAAGTTTTACTTACCCTGCTCATTGAAAAAATAATCTGTTTATCGTCTGACATATATTTAAATTAAATTTTATAGCTGAACAAAATTAGTAAAAGATTAACTCATTTGCATTTTATAAGAAAGAGAAATAACTTTATTATGTGCAATATTCGAATTACGTCTAACTATTTTTTTTACTTTAATTGTAACTATTTAACGAGTGAAGCGTCATTTTAAAGAAAATTAAATTAACCAATATGAAAAAAATTAACACTTTAATTATTATTCTTCTGTTTTGTAATTATTTAGCAGTTGCTCAAAACTATTTCCAGCAAGAAGTGAATTACACTATTCAGGTTAAACTGGATGATAAAACCCATGAACTAAGTGCTTTTGAAGAAATTGAATACATCAATAATTCACCAAACACCCTAAATTTCATATACTTTCATTTATGGCCCAATGCGTACAAGAATAATTCCACCGCATTAGCTAAACAAAAGCAACAGTATACTTATTATGATATTGAAAAATACTCTCATATGAAGGGTTATATTGATTCGTTAGATTTTAAAATCAATGGAGAACCAGCAAAATGGGAACTGGATGAAAATCATATTGATATTTGTAAGCTTTACTTAAATAAACCGTTAAAGCCTAATGAGAAAATAACCATTACTACACCTTTTCATGTAAAAATACCATCAAGTAGAATCTCCAGGTTAGGTCATCATAAACAATCTTACCAGATTACTCAATGGTACCCTAAGCCAGCTGTTTACGACAGCAAAGGATGGCATCAAATGCCTTATCTCAACACAGGTGAATTCTACTCAGAGTTTGGTTCATTCGATGTTTCAATAACACTACCAAAAAATTATGTTGTTGGTGCAACCGGTGACTTACAAAATAAGGAAGAAATTGAATGGTTAAATCAACTTGCCGAAAAAACAGCAGGAATTAAGGACTTTGACAAAACGGACCATTCTTTTCCCGAATCATCCACTGAACTAAAAACACTACAATATACACAGAAAAACGTGCACGATTTTGCCTGGTTTGCAGATAAAAGATATCACGTATTAAAAGGTGAAAGAGAGATGCCGAATACGAAAAAAACGGTGACATGTTGGGCTATGTTCTTGAATAAGGAAGCTGATCTATGGCAACGATCTATTGAATACATTGGTGATGCACTTTACTATTATTCTTTATGGTATGGTGATTATCCTTATAATCAATGCACAGCTGTACACTCTTCAATTAGTGCAGGTTCTGGTATGGAATATCCGAACATTACAGTAATTGGCGATTCTAGAAAACCTATGTTACTCGAAATGGTAATTATGCACGAAGTTGGACACAACTGGTTTTATGGCATCCTTGGTTTTAATGAAAGAGAACATCCCTGGTTAGACGAAGGAATAAATAGTTTCAGCGAGGCCAGGTATATGAAAGAAAAATATAATGGCGAAGATAAACTTTATAAGTTAGGTTTAAGCGAAAAACAAGCCAAGTTTCTTCACCTGGACAATCTTTCATATCATACTTTTCCTTATTTTTCTTATTTAATAACAGCACGTTTTAACATTGATCAGCCGGCATCTTTAGCTTCAGAAGAATATACTGCAAGTAATTATGGACAAATAATTTATCATAAAACTTCATGTGTTTTTACTTACCTGCACAATTACCTGGGTGAGGAAACTTTTAATCACATTATGCAGGATTTTTATGAGGAATGGAAATTTAAACATCCTTATCCCGAAGATATCAGGGCTGCATTTGAAAGTGCTACCAATAAGGATTTAGACTGGATTTTTGATGATTTATTGCAAACAACTAAAAAACTGGATTATAAAATAACTAAACTTGAGGATAACAAGGTTACCATAGCCAATAAAGGAATGATTAATGCACCTTGCCCAATATCGGGAATTAAAGATAATCAGGTTGTATTTACTCAATGGCACGATGGTTTTAACGATAAAAAAAGTTTTGAAATCCCTTCGGGTCAATCATACGACTGCATTGCAATAGATGCTCAGGAATCTATGCCCGAAATATATCGCGGAAATAATTATATCAAAACGAAAGGTTTGCTCAAAAAAGTAGAACCACTGCAAGTTCAATTTTATGGTATTGCTGAAAACCCAAAACGGACAACACTCAATTTATCTCCTGCAATGGGATACAATTTGTATAATGAGTATATGTTGGGACTTGTATTTTATAATTCGTTCATTCCACGAAATAAATTTGAATATCAGATAGCTCCCATGTACGGATTTGGAAATAAAAATCTTTCCGGATCGGCAAGAATAGCCTATCATATTTTACCTTACGAATCTTTATTTAGAGAGGTTACTTTGGAATTATCAGGTAAACGTTTTGCTTTTTCGCATGCTTCTGATGATAACTTCCATAAGCTAAAAGCTGACATCGGATTTGACTTTAAAAAAAGTGATCCTTTGAATACGTATCGGCATTCTGTACATTTAAATTATATTATTGCTGATGATATGAATGATATTTTTACGGAAGTAAATCCAGAGCTGGAATCTTTTATCAATCTAAATTACAAGTACAACAATTCGAGATTATCCAGTCCGCACTCAATCAAGGTTGGAGCTCAATATCACAAAGATTTTACTAAATTAAACGGTGAATTTAACTATAAATACAAATATCATCGCCAAAAGGCAATTGACATTAGACTTTTTGCCGGAACTTTTATTACCAAAAGTGATGATTACTCACCATTATATAATTTTAATTTAAGTGGTGCATCAGGTATAAATGATTATACTTATGATGATATGTATTTTGGACGATTTGAAGATCCTGCAGGAGAACAGTTCTTTTCAAAACAATATTACATAAATGATGGAGGTTTTACCACTTATGCACCGCAATTTACAACTCCTGAATGGTTGTTGGCTTTAAATGTTTCCGCAGCAATACCCGGATTGCCAAGAATTCTTAATTTTCATGTATATGGAAATATTGCAACATATGGTTCATGTGACAGCTATTTAGCTTACGATAATTCAGATAAGTTAAGCTGGGAAGCCGGTGTTCAGTATAGGATTGGTGGTAATACCATTATTATTTCATTACCTGTTGTAATGTCGAAACAGTTGAATGATTTTACAAGCGAGGTTCATAGCAATGTTGCCGAAAGAATACGGTTTAGCTTTAATATCGACAATCTAAATCCTTTTAAGACATTTGAAAGCCAAATGGTTCAATAATA
This sequence comes from Bacteroidota bacterium, assembly GCA_020444275.1. GTDB lineage: Bacteria > Bacteroidota > Bacteroidia > Bacteroidales > UBA12077 > UBA12077. Next base: position 947,991 of record JAHLLG010000002.1, read on the forward strand.
CAAGAATACTAAAAAAGATACCCGGTTGTTAAAAAACCGGGTTTTCTTTTTTTATGTCAACCGTTTTAAGTTCTTTCGATTGTAAAACTCAGATCCAAATCTACTAATGTCTCATTCTGTGGCCTGGATGTTTTTATATCCCAACCTCTCTCTTTATAATAATTTGTGAGATTGGTATAAAAAGCTTTTTTATCAACTATAGCTCCTTTATGATCGCCAAACGTAAACTTGTTTTCGAAAAACTTAGGCGGTATAGTATCATCATCTCGTGTAAAGCCTTCGCGATAATTAAACATTTTTTCTAATGTAAATATTCTGGCGCCTGCCCGGTCTACATCTTCATCAGTCCACTCTAAACCGGTTATTGCACTTAAAAAATTGGCATAACTAATTTCATTGCGATACCAGCCACTGGCAAAATTACAGGCCGCTAACGAATCTCTTAATGCAGCTTGATTTTGTCCGGAAGTATTACCACCATTCATATGACAAGCTCCACGGTTACTTGTTGCATAACAAATACTCCAGTAATCAGAATGAACCGGAACATTCCATGCGGCGAGCTCATGACCTTTTACATGTATTGCAAACTTATTGGTATCCTGCCCCAACTCCTGAGCCATGTATTTTACACCACGGCAAGCCAAATCACCAATATCTTCCCTGTTACATATTTTGTGTATCATTTGCAGTGCAGCATCAACATTACCCCATGTTAGTTCAATGTTTCCAAGATATTTACTATCAATAATTCCCTTTTCATATGCTTCCATTAAAAAACCAATGGTATTACCAATAGAAATAATATCAACACCATAATCGTCGGCAACAGCAATAAGTTTTTGTAGGCCTGCCAAATCAGAAATCATTAAATTGGCTCCAAGCATTGTTCCTGTTTCATATTCAGGACCATCATGAACCATAACACTGTAGGAACCTTTTGCAATCCCGGATTTTTTACAAGCCAATGCACATGAGAAACAAGCGAAATCACGCTTCCACACTTTTTCCCTGTTAGCAGCTGCACCAATTTCCTTTATTTCTCCATAGGTTCCTTCACTGTAATTTTTTACAGCCTGTGTACCATTTTTACTTGACGTGGTTAAAACATTTGCTGTTCCTCCATATCGCCACCATTCAACACCTTCTGTATTATTTTCCCTGAACGATTTTCTTACTTTTGATAAAAGATTCAAATATCGTTTATGATCTCCCAACTGAGGTGATTGTGTTCCTTTAATGGCAATAGCTTTTAGATTTTTAGAACCCATAACGCAACCAGTACCACCACGACCGGCAGCACGTGCTGCAGTATTTAAAATTGAAGCCATAGGCACTAAATTTTCAGCAGCAGGACCAATGTAACACGATTCAAATTTTCGGTCACCTAATTCATCAATCAAAGCATTGTCGAACTCTTCGGTTTCCATTCCCCAGAATTTGGTTGCATCAACAATCTCTACTTTATCATCGATAATTTTTATGTATACAGGCTTTGAAGCTTTGCCAGTAACACAAATTCCGTCGTATCCTGCAAATTTTATTTCGGGTCCGAAAAAACCTCCCATATTAGAATAACTCACCGTTGAACCATGCTCATACTTTGGATTAACAGCAGAAGTTCGCGGTGATTTAGTTACAACACACGTTCGTGATGAGGATGGTATAGGTAATCCTGAGAATGGCCCCGGCATAAACAACAGTGCATTTTCAGGTGATAATGGATCAACTCCCGGTCCTGGAAGTTTATCCCAAAGAATTTTTGTTCCTAATCCCCGGCCACCTATAAACCGTTTAATATCTTCTTCCGGAATTTGCAATGTATTAATTTCTCCGGAAGATAAATTTATATCCAGTACTTTTCCATAATATCCTTTTACAGCCATACCTTATCAAACTTTTATATTATACAATTGTTCAATTAACTGCTGAGCAATTCTCTCAGGAGCTAAGTTTTCATAACTACGATTGGCAGGCATTTCAATGTAACTTAATGCACCGAATGGGCAATTTTCCACACATTGAGGATTGCCGTCGCAAAGAGTACACATGCGTTCTGGCTTATGTGTTTCAGGATTAGGATGTATTACTCCACCTCGCAAATTTTCGCATGCCTGAGCACATTGCGTGCAACCAATACAGCGTTCCGTATCATTTTTAATAGTCATGTTTTCGTCACGGTAAATTGCTTTTCTTCCCGTAATTAAATCAGGTGCAATCGGGCATGCATTAATACACGGAGGATCTTCACATAAAGCACACGTAACCGGAACATCTACATCAGGATTAAAGTGATACACTTTAATATTTGAGTAATGTGGATTGCCTAAACTGTTAACTCTTTCACCATTAATCTCAATTGGGTTATTATAAGCTGAACAAGCTGTTTCGCACGTTCTGCAACCTGCACATTTTGAAAAATCAACACTAATGGCTTTTATAATTCTGTTTTCTTTATCTTGAATTATTCTAAAACCAAAGGTTCCCAGCAAGATTAAGCCACCTCCTCCAAATGCCATATCTTGCAAAAAATGTCGTCGTGAGTATTTTTTCGAATTACGCATAACTTATCTTTTATTACCTGTTGTAAAGAAATACACGAAAATGGATCCTAATACAACATATACTGCGAAATTATGATCCAATTTTGATTCTAAATTTAAAAATGCATGATAACCTGTTACCAGAATCAGTAACAACGAAGAAAGAACTGTTAAGCTGTCCTTTCGCAGAAATCCTCCAACAAATAAAAGTATAGAAAACACTACATAAATTGCTGAAACATAAAACATCACACTCTGAAAATTGAATGCAGAAAAAGATTTCCAGTAGGTTAACAATACAAATAGAACAATAGCAAATCGCATGATCCAATTTGCCAGCGGAAATAATCTTTTAGATGGTCTCATAGGTCTATATATTAAATTAAAATAGGATTAGCTTATTCTTCGATATGCAAACGTATACATATGGAATTCAGCATAATAAGATACTAAATCTCTATTTTAAGACCTAATCATTTTTGAGAAGTTTAAAAATGGAAATTAATATAGAATGATTCCAAACCGTTTTCGGTATCAGGTTTCAGATTCAAGATTTCAGATCTAACTCTTTTGAGTTGCTGAGCTCGCTGTGCTCGGTTCAGTTTACAGGTTTTACATACTACGTCAATCAACATTTAGATTGTTTCTATATCTTCAGCTCTTAACCATCCTTTGCTTCCATCACTCAGTTTAATCTGATTCCAATTAGAAATTTTATCATCAATCCAGACTTTAGTACCTTCGTGAATAACAAATAGGTCGGTTCCACTTGCATCGGGAGAACTCTTTACCGTTACCGACGGGCTCATTACTATGGCAGTATTTTCAGATAATATTTTTTGCTTTTGCTGATAGGAGAATATGAAGGAAACTAATGATCCAATGAACAATACAAAACCTAACCAAAACGCTACTCTTTTAACTCCCAGACCTCTCGTGTATAAATAAATAGCTAGAAATACCAGCATTGCAATAAACATTAAAATACTTAAGATCGCCCAGGTATTCGAACAAAAAATATTACGAATGCTTCTTATCCATCCCGTTATAAAAAACACAGGAAGTACTTCTATTTTATCTACAACAAACCGGTTAGCAAGCTCAATATTATACTTAATATCTTCATCGTTAGGATCTAATTCCAATGCCTTTTCATAGTTTAAGATCGCCCTTGATATTACATTCTGCTTGTAATATGCATTTCCCAAGTTGTAATACAATTCAGATGATTCGTATCCCAAATCAATAATCTTTTGATAGGTTTCTGTTGCTTCCTGATAGTTCCCATCAACATATAATTGATTGGCTTGCGTAAGTAGGCTATCCTGCTCCTGAGCACTTAAGCTTAGAACAGCAAATATCGAAATTATAAAACTTGTAACTTTCTTCATTTTAAACCTCCCACTATTTCAGCTTTTGCTGTAACTTACTAATAATCTTTATCGCATCAGAATATAACGTATCCATTTTAGTTTCTTCAGTAACCGGAGCATAACGAGCATATTCGCATCGGTCTATAATACTTAATACCTGATCAATAGAATCATTATCAACACTTTTATTCTGCATCTCTTCTCTGGCTTTATCCTTCGATAAGTTGGCAACCGCAATTCCTAACTTATCACTAATATATCCCCAAAGTGCTTTAACCAATTCTTCGTAAAATGCTTCGCGCTGAACTTGCTTCATAAAGGCAGAAGCTTTCTTTAACCTTTTACGGGCAAATTTATTCGCTTTCTTATTCTTCACAAGCATTACATTTGCGTTTTCTTTTATCTTTTTCTTTCGTAATAAAAAGATAATTATAAATACAATTATGCTTGCCAGATAAGAAAACCAGAATGGCTTTGTTCCAAACAAGAACTGTCTGGATTTTTTTAATTCAATATCTTTATTCTTAATGAATCGAATATCTTTCCCCAGAAATTTTAAATCTTCTTTGGTAAATGCTGTAGAGACTGTTACCGTGGTATCGCCTTCTGATTTTGCAACACTGATATTAAACGGACCTGCTTTTTGAGTTTCGTATTGGTTGGTTTCCGTGTTAAAGTAACTAAAACTAAATCGCGGTATGGTAAAATCGCCTGCATGACGCGGTATAATAAGATATTCAAAAGTTTTATTACCAATGGCGCCTCCTTCTGTATATTTAATATTATCGCTCACCTTAGGGTCATACACCTCAAAATCTGCCGGAAATTCAATATTTAAAGGGTTAATATATTTTAAATTACCATTCCCTGAAATTTTTACTTTCAGATTTATGGCATCATTCGTATTTACATTGTTCTTATCAATCGATGCTTCCATTTTTATACGGCCAACAGCACCGGAGAAATTAAATGGCTTATTTTCGGGTAAATCCTGAACATGGATGGTAGCCGAATTACTAAAAACCTTTCTTCCTTCAGTTTCAACAGTTCCGAAAAAGTCATCAAACATGCTTCGAGATCTTCTGCTACCAGGCTTTTGATAATACACATCCATTTCAAAAGGCTCTATTTTCAGCTCGCCAGTTTTCTGAGGATATAATACATATTTACCCAATACTCCGGTTAAATATACTTTATCGTCAACTCGTTCTCTGTTTAAACTGGTTAGTGGTGGCACTTCCAGTTTCTCGGTAATAAATCCTTGAAATGAAGGTAATTTAATGTTCGCTAACTGCGTAACATTTAATCTTGAAAAAAGCTTAAAGGTTATAACCAAGTGTTCCTCGCGATGCACTTTTGTTTTAGAAACATATGCCTTAATATATAAATCAGAGTCAGGAATATCCGATTTCTGTCCTGAATTATCCGGATCTTTAGTAATTGCTGTTGTAGTTGCTTGTCGGTCAGAACCCTTTATAACTTCGATGTTTATATCGTTCGATTTATATGTTTTGCCATCAACTACTACCTGAGCAGGTGGAATTTTAAAGTCTCCTTCTTTATTTGCCTGCACTACATAGGTATATCTCAATTCAAAATTTTGTGTTACCTGTCCATTAACAATGCTCACATTGCTCGATTGCGAAGTGCTTGGTCCCGCAAGTATAGAAAAACCATCAATAGCAGGTGCTGAAAAATTACTCGCCTTAGCATTTATCGAATATATTAACCTAAATTGTTGTCCAAGCTCAACAACTTCGGGTGCTGAGGCCGTAAATTTTACGTCTTGTGCAAATGCACAGTTAGCAAAAAGTATAAATAATATAAAATACCAACGTCTCATCTATTTCCTTTTTTCTGTTCAATTCGGTTTTAAAGTTACCACTCTTTTTCAACTTTAACTTTTGCTGCGGCAGCCTTCTGTTCCTTAACTTTCTGTTGTGTCTTTTTCTCGTCGTTAGCTAAAGCCTGCAAAATACGCTCAGCATCTTCTTTTGATATTTGTTGTTGTTGCTGCTGCTGTTGCTGCTTATCCTGATTTTGGTCTTGTTTATCCTGCTGATTCTTATTTTGTTGATCTTCTTTTTTATCCTGCTGATCTTTATTTTGATCCTGGTTTTGTTTATCCTTGTTTTGATCTTTATTGTCTTTGTTCTGATCTTTGTTTTGATCCTGATTCTGTTGCTGCTGTTGCTGCTGATCAAGTTTTTTCTGCGCGTAAACTAAATTGTATTTCGTATCCATATCGTTCGGATTATTGCGCAACGCATTTTTATAAGCTTCGATGCTCTCTTTATACTTTTTATTTTTTAGGTACGAATTTCCAAGGTTATGGTATATTTTCGCCTTTTCGTCTTTACTTAGTTCATAATCGGTTAAATTATTAAACTCACTTGCAGCATCGTCATATTTTTCTTGTTTATATAAAGCATCTCCAATATTGAAAAGAGGTTTATGCGTTTTCTTTTCATCCAAGTCCATTGCCTTTCGGTATAAGACCTCGGAATTCTCGTAATCCTGTTTTTCAAACTCTTTGTTCCCTTGACGAATGTATTTACGCTCCTTCTGAGCAAAACCATTCATTGCTAACAGAAGCACTATATTGATCAATATTATCCTACTCCACATCATAATTACGCGTTAATTTTAAAAATATTAAAATTATCTGACCATTTTCCTTTGCGTTCCAAAACAAAAATATCTAACAGAATAAAAAACAGAGCAACACCTAATAAATACTGAAAGCGATGTTCAAAATCAGTATAGATTTTCTCTTCCATCTCCTTTTTCTCCATTTCATTTATTCGGTTGAAGAGTCTGTTCAAACCTGTTTGTGAATTATTTGCCCGCACAAATTCACCTCCACCTACTGATGCAATTTCAGTTAACAGGTTTTGATCAAGCTTACTTATTACCGTATTTCCATCTCTATCTTTTTGAAATTCTGTTTGTCCGTATCCTCGTCGCAACGGGATTGGAGCTCCCTGCTGACTACCCATTCCTATGGTATGTACAGTAATTCCTTTTTCATTGGCCAGTTTTGCAGCTTTGATAGCATCATCTTCGTGGTTTTCGCCATCGGTAATAATTATTAGTGCCTTATCCATTTCCGATTCGGGTGTAAATGAATTCATGGCCAGATCGATTGCTGTTCCTATTGCGGTTCCCTGTTTTGAAACAATTTCCGTGTTGATTGTTGAAAGAAACATTTTAGCTGCCGAAAAATCAGATGTTACCGGTACCTGAATATACGAATCGCCGGCGAAAACAATCAAACCAATGCGATCGTTCTCCATGTTATCAATTAACTTAGAAATGGCCTGCTTTGCTCTTTCCAACCTGTTAGGTTTAATATCCTGTGCTAACATACTATTTGAAACATCCAGTGCGATTATAATTTCGGCTCCTTTGCGCTTAACCTTTTCCAGTTTTGAACCAAACTGTGGATCGGCTAAAGCAAAAACAATGAATACAATAGCAATAGAAAGAAAAATAAACTTTAATACCGGCCGACTTTTAGAAACATACGGCATTAATTGTTCAATAACACTTAACTCACCAAATTTGAGCAGTGCTTTCTTTTTGGCATACTGACCTAATGCAAATAGTACAATCAATACTGGCACTAATAGCAGCAAATACAAATATTCCGGATTCCCAAATCTAAACATACTTTCTATTTCAAATTTTAGATTTCAGATTTCAAATTTCGATAATGAAATAATAAACCTGAAATAGTTACGGTATTTGTCTTAATAATGTATTTCTTAATATTATATCTGTTAGTAATAAAAGTCCAGCTATTAACACAAAGATGAAAAACTCCTCGTCTTTCTGGCTAAACTCTTTTACTTCTATTTTTGATTTTTCCAACTGATCTATTTGCTCATAAATCTGCCTTAATTTTTCGTTATCGGTAGCTCTGAAATACTCACCTCCTGTATCGTCTGCAATCTGCTGCAGTGTTTCTTCATCGATTTCAACAGGTACATTTCTTAGTTGCGTTCCAAATGGTGTTTGGAAAGGATACGGAGCTGTTCCCTGTGTACCTACACCAATTGTGTAAACTCTAATTCCAAAGGTTTGTGCCAGTTCGGCTGCAGTAGCCGGAGCGATAGCACCCTGGTTATTTACACCATCGGTTAATAAAATAACGACTTTACTTTTAGCATCACTATCTTTTAATCGGTTAACCGATGTTGCCAGTCCCATTCCGATGGCAGTTCCATCTTCAATCATTCCGCTTTTAATATCTCTAAAAAGATTTATAAGTACTGAATGGTCTGTTGTTAAAGGACATTGCGTAAAACTTTCTCCACTAAAAACAACCAAACCAATCCGGTCGTTCCTTCGTCCTGCAATGAATTGAATTGCCAAATCTTTTGCAGCTTCAAGCCTGTCGGGCTCAAAATCGCGCGCTAACATACTACTTGATACATCAAGAGCTAAAACAATATCAATTCCTTCCGATTCCTGATTTTTCCAACTTAATGTTGACTGAGGTCTAGCAATGGCTATAATTATCAACGCAATAGCAATTACCTTAAAACCAAAAACAACATGGCGTAAGATGTGTTTATACGTTATATGATCTTTACCTATACCTTTTATGGTAGATACCTGAATGCTTGCATGTGTTTTCTTAAATTTTAGTACATACCAGACTACTACCGGTACTATTAAAAGTAACAGATATAAAAGATTCGGATTTGCAAATGTTATATTACTCATAACTCAATATCAACTAATAATTTAGGATTTATTTTCCTCTTTAATTGCTTTCGATTCCGTCTTTGTTTGCTTATCAGATTCTGTTTTAGAATCATCAGGATTTTCTTCGATAATTAATTTCGTTTTATCAACAAATTTGTAAGCATCCATCATGCATTTCTCATGCTGATCGGCAACCGGCTTATATTTTGCAAATTTTACCAGATCAGAAAGATGAAATATCTCTTTTAGTGTTTCAAATGATTCATCATCATTAAAATCTGAAACTTGTAATGATTGCAAGATTTCCTCACTTGTGCGTTCCAGCGTTCTTATGGCATACCTGTTCCACAAATACATTCTAAGAATATCCGTAAGAACCGTATAGTAATCTTTAATTTTATCTTGTTGCCATAACTTATCGTTTTTCAGTTTATCCAAATCTCGGTATGCAATAATATGTGCAGGTTCTCTCGGTTTAAACCTTTTAATTATGGGCTCTTTTCTTTTAATTTTTCTGATCACATAAATAACAATAAATATCACCAAAGCTAGTAGCAATCCTCCACCTGCCCAAGGGTAAACCTCTGCAAAACTAAGTGGAGCCTCATACGGCATTTTAATATCTTTTATAGCCTTTGTGGTATCAACCGGTAAGGCATTTACTTTAAAGATTAGCGTATCGGTGCGCAGTGTGTCACTATAATATAAGAATGGAATTGGCGGTAGTGCATAATATCCCGAATCAAAAACAGAAATGGTAACATTCTTTTTGATAATGTACTCACCAGATTCCAGTAGTGTTGTATCATTAGTTGTTTGATCAATAATCTCAATTTCAGAATCAAAGTTTTTTTCAAAATTTGGAATGCCCACAAATTCCTTAAGAGGTTGTTTAACTTGTAGTTCTACTCCAACCTGATCACCAATTAAAAATTGATTTGTATCTAGTTTAGCGTTAACAGTAACATTCTGTGCTTTTAATTGGAGTACTGTTAAAACAACTAGCAACAGTAGAACTAAATACTTATATGTTATTTTAATTTTGCTCATAAACTACTTTCGTTCAATTAACGCTTCTTAAATAAGTTCATTAAAGGTTTTACATAATCCTGGTCAGTAGCAATAGAAACAAAATCTACACCTGCCTTAACCAGAGTTTCGTTTACCGCTGCTTCCATTTTATTATACCAGTTTGCATAATTTCTTCGCAACGTGTTACTTGTTGTATCAACCCAGGCATATTCACCGGTTTCGGCATCCTTCATTCTCACTATACCTACAGAAGGAATTTCTTTTTCGCGTTTATCATATATTTTAAGTCCAATAACATCATGTTTTCTGTTAGCAATACGAATTGCTTCATCAAAACGTGGAGAGCCATTCTCGTCATCAATAAAGTCAGAAATTACAAAGGCAGTACTCCTTTTCTTTATAGCGTTAGTTAAATAACGCAATGCTTCAGAAATATTTGTTTCATTATTTTCCGGGGTAAACTCAATGAGCTCACGAATAATTCTTAATATATGTGATCTGCCTTTTTTAGGAGGTATAAATTTTTCTACCTTATCGCTAAATAAAATAACGCCGATTTTATCATTGTTATGAATTGCTGAAAACGATAAAACAGCTGAAATTTCAGTGATAAGGTTTTTCTTTAACTGTGTTTGTGTTCCAAAAACACGTGAATTACTCACATCAACAAGCAACATCACAGTAAGCTCACGCTCTTCTTCAAATATTTTAATATATGGATGATTAAAACGAGCAGTTACGTTCCAGTCTATATTTCTGATATCATCGCCATACTGATATTCACGCACTTCACTAAAAGCCATACCTCGGCCTTTAAATGCACTATGGTACTCACCGGCAAATATATTCTTGGATAAGCCCCTTGTTTTAATCTCAATCTTACGTACTTTCTTAAGTAGTTCTGAAGCTTCCACACGCAACGGTTTTAGTGGTTATACATCAGTTATCTTCGAGCTTCTTCGTAATAATTGAAAAATACCATTCTTCTTTTTTAATTCTAATCACAAAATTATTTTTACCTGAAACATAATCGTACCAGGTTAAATTTTCTTTATACTCGTACGTTTGATTTAACGAATCGATCATATTTTTTAACATGCTGTAATCGCACATTAAAATATGATACTTACAATATCCGTTTTCATCTAAAACAAATAAGTACGTTCGGTAACCATCGAAATCTTCAAACTTGATGAAATTACTTTTACCCATAACTTCCTTCGAAAAATAGAAGTCTTTATGGTTTTCTTTCATCTCCTTTTTAATTTCTAATTTGTGTTTACCTACATAACTTTGTGAATGAACGCTTAAGCTCGAAACTACAATAAACAGAAGTACAATTATTTTTTTCATGATGAGATTATGTAACTTTTATGGAACTTCGATCGTGTTCAGAATTTCCGTAATAATATCTTCACTTGTTACATTCTCTGCTTCGGCTTCGTATGATAATCCTATTCGATGACGCAATACATCGTGACTAACAGCACGAACATCTTCAGGAATTACATACCCTCTTCGTTTTATAAAAGCATAAGCTTTTGATGCCATTGCCAGATTAATACTAGCACGAGGAGATCCTCCATAGTTAATCATTGCAGAAAACTTATCCAAACCATATTTTTCAGGAAATCTGGTTGCAAAAACGATGTCTAAAATGTATCGTTCAATTTTTTCATCGATATATACATCTTTAACCACATTACGAGCATCAATAATGTTCTGTGGTTTTAAAATCGTATTTGCTTTTGGAAATTCTTTGGCAATATTCTCACGAACAATAAGCTTTTCTTCTTCTAACTTAGGGTAGTCAACCACAACTTTTAACATAAAACGGTCGACCTGTGCCTCAGGTAACGGATAGGTACCTTCTTGTTCGATTGGGTTTTGCGTTGCCATAACTAAGAACGGTTTTGGCAGTTGATATGTTTGTTCCCCAATGGTTACCTGGCGCTCCTGCATTGCTTCTAGCAAAGCACTTTGAACTTTTGCAGGTGAACGGTTAATCTCATCAGCCAATACGAAGTTAGAAAAAACGGGCCCCTTTTTAACATGAAACTCCTCTTTCTTCTGGCTATAAATCATTGTACCAATTAAATCGGCAGGCAATAAATCGGGAGTAAACTGAATTCGACTAAAGTCTGCATCAACTACGCTTGCCAACGTATTAATTGCTAACGTTTTTGCCAACCCAGGAACACCTTCTAATAAGATATGTCCATCGGATAACAAACCAATTAAGAGAGAATCGACAAGGTGTTTTTGACCAACTATTACCTTGCCCATTTCCATTTTAATCATATCAACAAATGAACTCTCCTTCTCTATTCGGTCATTCAGTTCTTTTACATCAACTGTTTCGTTCATAGTTTAATAATTTTTGAAAAGATACATAAAAATTTTTGTTTTAAAAAAAGTAATAATTCTACTTCTGTCATTGTAAAATCATGGCAATATTAAGGTATTTTATTGTTAAAAAATGTTAAAGGATTTTAAGAAAGACTAATGATAAGATCCTTTTGAATATGAGATTATATAATTATTTTAGCTTACTTATTTTTAACTGTGAAATTGTTAAATTTGAAATGTGAAAAACAGGTATTTTATTCAATTAAGTTACAAAGGAACCCAATATCATGGATGGCAATTACAGCCTAATGCCATTACCGTGCAGGAAGTCCTAACCAAATCGTTATCAACAATTTTAAGAGAAACCATTGAAGTAACAGGGGCAGGAAGAACGGATACCGGAGTTCATGCTAGTTTTTTTATAGCACACTTTGATTCACAAAGTAAAGACTTACACGTTGATAAGAAAATTATATTTAAATTGAATAGCTTTTTACCACAAGACATTGCTATACAAAAAATCTTAAAAGTTAAAAATGAATCTCATGCTCGTTTTGATGCAAAAAGCAGAACATACCATTATTATATTCATCAACAAAAAGATCCTTTTTTAACTGAATCATCCTACTACTTCCCTCATAAGCTAGATGTAGAACTAATGAATAAGGCCTGTGAGCTTCTTTATCAGTTTACCGATTTTACAAGTTTTAGTAAACTTCACACCGATGTTAAAACGAACAATTGCGTTATTAAAAATGCTCTTTGGAAACAAGATCAACATAAATTGATTTTTGAAATAATCGCTGATCGTTTTTTACGGAATATGGTACGTGCCATTGTAGGAACTTTAATTGATGTTGGGAAAAATAAGATTTCTCTAAATGATTTTATTGAAATTATTGAAAGTAAGGACCGCTCAGCTGCCGGAGTTTCAGCTCCAGCACATGGACTATTCCTGTCTAATATAGAATATGACCCGAAAATCTTTAGTTCATAAAAATTTGATATCTAGAAACAGTTTAATGCCATATCTTAATAAAATTTATAATATTTTAAACTAACTAAAAATTAATTATTATCTTAGCCAGAGGTATTCATGAATGTTATCAGTTCCCAATATTTATGAATAATACAGACAAATTTTAACAAGACTAATTCAAAAAAAAACATGAATTAAAAAGGTTAGAATATCTTTTATTTAATAACTCAATTATTTAAATATGAATTTCAAATTTACGGTAGCTAAAAAGTTAATATTAGGCTTTGGAATTGTAACCATCGCTATTCTTATCAATATATTTCTTATTGATAAAACATTAAAAGAGAGCATCGAAGTAAATGAAAACATATCAACAATATATGTGCCTTCGGCAGATTTAATTGGAGAGCTGTCCGATTTAATCGTAAGTTCAAAAATGCTTATTAAAAATTGGGTATATATAGAAAAGCAGCCTAACACACCCGATAAGCAAAAATTAATTGATCTTCATCGTACCAAGTTACCGAACATTCATGATAGAATTCTAAAAATTTATGATAACTGGTCGGCGGAAGAGCAAAAGGCGTATGAAGAAATATATGTAACGATAACTGACACGCTTTTCCCAATGCATCAGGACGTTATGAATAAATTGAGCACGTTGGAAAGTTATGATGATTTCTTTTTATTAATGACTGATATTTACACTAAAGTAGAAGAAGGTGGTGATATTATTGTTTTAAGCAATAAAGTAATTGATGATCTTAATAATCTTGTGGCTATTCAGGAAAGTAAAGTAGATCAAGCAAGACAAGAAATGGAAGATTCCTTTGTTAATCTAGAGAATTTCATTTTTGTAGCAGGGATTATTTTAGTTGTAATTTCGATCATAATAGCTCTATTTCTTGCACAACTATTAATAAAACCAATTCGAAAAATTAAGGATATCCTGATTATGATGGGCAAAGGAGTTATGCCAAATAAACAGATTAAAGAGCGTAACGACGAAATTGGTGAGATGGCAGCTGCTTTAAATGCTTTAATACGGGGATTAAAAGAAACTACAGACTTCTCAATAGAAATTGGAAAAGGCAACTTCGATAGTCCATTTGTTCCATTAAGCGAAGATGATGATTTAGGTAACGCCCTTCTTGAAATGAGAACAAATCTTAAACGTGCAACAGAAGAAGAAGCACGAAGGAAGAAAGAAGATGATCAGAGAAATTGGGCAACGCAAGGTATTGCAAAATTTGGTGATATCTTAAGACAAAATAATGACAATCTTGAGAAACTATCTTATGATGTAATAAGTAATTTAGTAAAATATTGCGATGCCAACCAGGGTGGACTTTTTATTGTAAATGACGATGATGAGAACAATAAGTATATCGAGATGGCTTCAGCGTATGCTTTTAATAGAAAAAAGTTCCTTGAAAAGAAGATTGATATGGGCGTTGGATTAGTAGGAAGAGCTGTTCAGGAGGCCGAAACCATATATATTACTGATGTTCCTAACGATTATATAAACATCAACTCAGGATTAGGTGATGAGAATCCGAAGAGTATTCTGATTGTTCCACTGGTTGTTAACGATCAGGTATATGGTGTAATAGAAATGGCATCGTTTAAAGAATTCGAAAAATACCAAATAGAGTTTGTTGAAAAAATTGGAGAAAATATTGCATCAACACTATCTTCGGTAAAAGTAAATATAAGAACTGCTGAGTTATTAGAAAGAACCAAACAGCAAGCAGAAGAGATGCGTGCACAGGAAGAAGAGATGCGACAGAATATGGAAGAGTTGCAAGCTACACAAGAAGAATCGGCACGACGAGAAGCAGAGCTTGAAAGAAAACTTGAAGAATATGAACGATTGAAAAAACAACAAGAACAGTTCATCAAAAAAATGGATGGTAAATTAACTGGCGGACTGGTTTCAGCGCTTGATGATGAAGAAGATGAGGATACAAATACAAACGATCAAGAAGAAGACGAAACAAAAAAATAATATTGTAACCCATTTAAAAAGGAGCTTATTCTAAATAAGCTCTTTTTTTTGGTCTATTTTGTCAATCAAATTATTCAGTATTTGATTAATTTCCGATAACTCAACTTTAATATGCTTACAGTTAATACCCAAAATTGCAGAATTACTAATTATAAAATCAACCTTTTCCCTATTAATTAGTTGATTTACTTTATCAAGGATATTCGAATCGCGTAATTCTCTGCTTTTTATTTTACCTGCTAACTGATAACTTCTATTGCTTACATTGTACATTAAATAATATAAAGCCGCTTCGAAACTGTTTTCTGAAATAGTTAATCCATCGTCGGTTGGAATAAGAACTTTTATCTCAAATCCTTTATCAGCCATTGTTTAACTTTTTAATTGCATTTTCTAATTGAATTAGCGCATCTAAAATGATTTGCTTCGGACAGGCAACATTCATTCTCATAAATCCTTCACCTCCGGTTCCAAACATTCTACCATCGTTAAAACCCAAGCCTGCATCTTCAATCATGAAATCCTTCAAGTCTTTTCCTTTTAGGTCGAGTTCAGAACAATCTAACCAAACTAAATAAGTTCCTTCGGGGCGCAGCATTTTTATTTTAGGAATTTTTTCTTCAAGATACTTTTCCAAAAAATCCAGATTTTCCGATAAATAATCAAGCAACTGATCAAGCCATTCTGAACCATAGGTATAGGCTGCTTCTGAAGCTACAGTGCCAAACACATTTCCATTGCCAATATGAACTGTATCCAACACCTTATCAAATTTTTCCTTAAGCTCTTTGTTTGAGGTTATTACAGAGGAGGTTGCCAACGCAGCCATATTAAATGTTTTACTCGGAGCAACAAACGATACGGTATAATTTGCAATAGCTTGTGATATTGATGCCATAGGAGTATACTTGTGTTCTTTAAAAACCAGGTCGCCATGAATTTCGTCCGCCATAATTAAAACGTTATTTTCAACACACATTTCTCCCAAACGTTTCAATTCATCTTTTGTCCACACTGAACCACCCGGGTTATGTGGATTTGAAAGAAGAATCATTTTAGCATCTTTTAGTTTTTCCTCTAAATCTTTGAAATCAATCTCATATCGTTTTCCTTTTAGTTTTAAAGGATTTTCAACTAATTCGCGATTATTATTTGTTACTGCCGAGAAGAATGGAAAATATACAGGCGGTTGTACAATTATTTTATCACCAGGACTTGTATATGCCATAACAGCCATATTCAGCGCCGGAACAATGCCAGGACTAAATGAAATCCAATCTTTTTCAATTCCCCAGCCGTGCCTGTTTTTTAGCCAATTTATTATGGATATGTAGTATGAATCCGGACGAATACTATAACCAAATATCTCATGGCTTGCTCGCTCTTTAATTGCATTAATAATAAAATCGGGTGTTTTAAAATCCATGTCGGCAACCCACATTGGAATTACTTCTTTGCTTTTAAAAAGTTTGCTTCGTAAATCGTATTTTACTGATGCCGTATTTTCCCGATTAATTATTTCGTCAAAATTGTATTTCATGAAATATACTATTAGATACTGATTTTTAGTTGTTTGTTACTAAATTAATTTACAATTACTCTGAGTACCCAACCGTTTGGCTATAGATCACTTTTTGGTTTTCTTTTAACTGCAGAGCTTCTCTTATCTCTTGTTTATCAATCCATGCTCTAAATACAGTTATCAAACCTTCCGAAGCACAATATAAATAAACGTTCTGACCAATGAATCCGCAATGTGTTGCAGCAGTTACCATTTTGGTCTGATCATCACCTTTTCCTAACTTATTAAAATCTGAAACATATATTAAATTAACGGCAGCTTTCTTAACAAATGCCTGCTTTCCTGACACTTTTCTTAAATCTTGATCATTGATTTGTTTCAATGTATGTGTTTCAGGTATATATAAAAAGACTCCATCTTTAGACGTTAGATAAATTTCAATATCCTGTTTATTTCGTGATGTTGGTGTTGTATGTTTATTATCTTCCGGTCTGTTAATACCATAAGCCGCCCAAAGTAAGTCTGATAATTGTTGTTCGGTTAAATCCTTATCAATAAAGTCACGATTAGATTGTCGCTCGTTTAAAGCTTGCATGAGCGGTTTCCCGCCAGTTTTATCAGGAGTCGGCAGGTCGATTACATTTTGAGCTATTAACTGATTCGAAAAAAACAATAACACAACTAGTGATAATTTAACTTTTTTCATAACACTCTATTTTTGATTTAATTTGTCCATAAACTTTTTAGAATTAATGATATATCGGGTATGCGTTCCCTCTCCGATTTTTCCTTCTTCATCCGTTGCAACTACATTAAAAACTAGCTTCTTACCATCAACTTCAAGCAGGGTTGCAGTGCACTCAACTTTCATTCCAACCGGTGTGGGTTTTAAATGCTTCACATTAACTTCAAACCCAACTGTGTTATGATCATCACCCAGGTATGGTAAAACCGTTTTTAAAGCTGCATTTTCCATTAAAGCAATCATTGCAGGTGTAGCAAAAACTTCAACCAATCCCGAACCATATTCTGCTGCAGTATCTTTTCGCTCAACGACTTGTTTTGCAGTATAAGTTATTCCTTCTTTTAAATTGAACTCCATATTTCCATTTTTTAAATCGACTTTAAAGTTACCAAAACTATTCAATTATAAATGAAAAAAGGACATCGAAATCTTAATCAATGTCCTTTAATAATATTCCATTTCATGTTTTATTCTTTTAGTTTTTTAGCCATTGCTTTGGCAATTACTTCGCAACGCTCAAAGGATTCATTTCCTGGAATTCCTTTAGTATCAATAGGATCATTTACCAAATCCCATTCCATTTTTTCATTGAATTTATACAATGCTTTTGCTCCTCCTCCGTTCCAACTGTAAGAACCGAATAATCCTAAGAATCGATTCTTTAATCCGATATGTTCCAGATTGCGTGTTAAATACTCCATGGTGGGTAACATACCAGAATTATATGCGCAACTTCCCAAAATTACTCCTTTATATCGCCAGATTTCATTAATCAGATATGACAAGTGTGTTTTAGAAGCATCGTAAACACGAATCTTTTTAATTCCTTCTTCGGATAACTTACGCGCTATATAATCGGCTAATTTAGCTGTATTTCCATACATCGATCCGTAAATAATCACAACGCCATTTTCAGCTTCGAACCTGCTCCATTTGTCATATAACGACAGCACTTTATTTACATCTTTTCTCCAGATCGGGCCGTGTGTTGCACAAATGTATTTTACATCAACACCATCGAGTTTCTTAAAGGCTTTTTGAACCATATTGCTGTACTTACCAACAATGTTAGAAAAATAACGGCGCATATCTTCTTCGTAATAGTCTTCAAACTCTATTTCATCATCGAAAATTCCTCCGTCTAAAGTACCAAAACTACCAAAAGCATCGCCTGAAAAAAGAACCTTCTCGGTTAAATCATACGTCATCATGGTTTCTGGCCAGTGCACCCAGGGTGTCATAACAAATTTTAACTTGTGAAATCCTAAATCCAGCTCATCGCCATCTTCAACCTGATACTGCTTTTCTTTATATCCAAAATAAGAATCGACGATTTTAAATGTTTTCAGATTTCCTACCAATTTAATCTCAGGGTATTTTTCAACAATCGTTTTAATTGCTCCTGAATGATCAGGCTCCATGTGGTTTATAATCAGATAATCGATAGGTTTGCCATTAATTAATTCTTCTATCTTTTCAAGATAATCATCAGATGATCCATACTCTAAGGTATCAACCAATGCAATTTTCTCATCAACAATTAAATAGGAATTATACGATACACCATTAGGAATTGGCCACATATTTTCGAATAGATTGGTTCTTCTGTCGTTTGCTCCTAACCAGTGTATTTTATCGGTAACTTTAACTGTATTATGCATTATTAAAATATTTTAGATATGAATTACTTTTTTATGTTTTGCGCAAAAATAGTATAAAAAATGTGATTTTTAGAACAAAAATATATGATAAAGATTAGGTTGTTAAGGTATCCTGAAACGATCAGCTCAATCTTCAAAAACTATTCAATCTGTTTTCTTTATCTCTGAGACAAGTGGAAATTTTAGGTTTTCAGCAGTATCAAGAGTGGCTTTAACAGAACCAATAAGTATTTTAGCCTCGACCAAAACAGGTATTCGGTTTAAATCATCGGTAACCCATACAAAAAGATCTTCACCTCCCTTAAAAATAGTGCCTTCAACAAGTAAGGCTGAGAATTTGATGGTACGGAATTTTCTTTTATCGTGTGTTTTTATTACTTCCTTTCCCAGGTACCTTACATAAAGATCAAATATCTCATTATCAATAATCATTCGAACCGGAATGGTATCATTAATTTTATACTGATCGAAATCTAAGTTTCGTATTTTATAAACACCAGACACTACATCGTAAATGCTTCCGCTCATTTGTAAAGTATCTTCAGAATAAGGATCATCTGAATTTTCAGTTTGGGTATATATTAAACTATCGGTGTAACTGAAAGTGAATTTATTATGCACTTTGTATCCGCCTTCATATGTGTCTCTTTCAAAAAAGTATGGTGCTAAATTATCTTTGCGTGCAAACGTCTGAAAATAATCTCTCACTTTAAATAACCAATCGTATGAAGGAATACTTGTTCCGTAACTAGTGAAGTGATATGCATCCACGCCATTATACGTTGTATCGTTTACATTGAACATTACCTTGCCAGCATTGAGCCAAATAAATCCTAAATTGTAAACTGCATCATAAGTAATTTTTTCGCCATCTTGAAATACCGGATATTGTTTTACGATCTGTTGAGATTTGGCATGTATGCCAAGAAATAAAAATAGAAATAATGCTATGATATTTTTTCTCATATTAAGCTTAGTATCCCCAGATACCATAATTAGAGCGATACGGATTTATACCTGAATTATAAAATGGAGAAGTTCTGTTATATGAAGGATTTAACCCATTTGAATATCTATATTCTATATTAAATTGTACTTTATCGTTAACTTTATATCCCACTCCTACCGAAACAGTTTTAAAATCATTGTTATAAACATCAGCGCGATAGTCATTAAAAACAGATTGGTTTTCCATATATGCACCATCGCCCCAAACAGCCCACTTATCGTTTAGCTGATAATATGCACTTCCGGTTATCCCGTAATTCGACACGTTTGAATTGTATGAATATCCCGGTTCGTTGCCATAAAAAGCTTCCAGTCCATTTATATTGTTTTGCATTACAATACCGGTAACCGAAAAGTTAAGTTTTGAGTTTACCTGATAATCAATGGTAGGTGCTATGTAAGAATTCATCATTGACATTTCGCTGCCAAAACTTGTGTAGCCTGTACCCATTACAACAGTATATGTTAATTTTTCGTGCTGTTGCATTAAGGTTTGCTTTTTTTCTTGTTCTTGTTCGTTGTTATTACCCAGAACTGTTGAATCTAATGGCTTGTAGTATTTTGGCATTAAAGGGAATACTTGCGCAAAACTTGAAAAGCTCAATGCTATTACAAAGAATATGGATACTAAAAATGTTTTCATAACGCAATTCTTTTACTCCTTTTAACGAACGATAATCGATTTTTGTTTATTGTTATACAAATTTAATAAAATAGTTAACTGGTAAAAGAGTAATTTAGTAAATTAGTAAATTGGTGACCTGGAAAATTGGTATGACTTGTTATTTTAACTATTTTGAATATTTGCCAGTTTACATTTTCACTAATTATCATCTGAATCTACTCGTGTAACCTTTAAAATTCCTTTCTCCTTTCTAAGTATCGACATAAGCATTTCTAAATGTTTTACACTATCAATAAGTAGCTTTAGTTTCCCTTCAAACATTCCTTCATTAGAATCCATCGTAATAGATCTCATTCGCACCTTTAAATCTTTCGAAATAACATCTGTAATTTTATTCAACATCCCAATTTCATCTACTCCAACCACTTTAATTATTGCCTGAAATGATTGATTTGCTGCACTCTTTGTCCATTGAGCCTTTATTATTCGATAGTTATATCTATCAACCAACTGACGGGCATTAGGACAATTGGTTCTGTGTATTTTTATCCCCTCACTTACCGTTACAAAACCAAAGATAGAATCTCCAAATATTGGGTTACAGCATTTTGCAAGTTTGTAATCCACATTTTCAATATTATCATCAATAATTAAGTAATCTGATTTATAATCCTCTTTTGGCTTTTCTTCAATTTCCTGCTCTACTATATTCTCCTGATTAACAACTTCATCCTTGTTAGTTTCAGTAAGCAAATCTTTAATTGTCGCAACATCAATTTTTTCAGTGGCAATAGCATAATACAAATCTACTGGAGCTTTCAGTTTAAAGTGCTTAACAATTTTATCAATCAGTGCATCTTCAAACTTTATTTTCCAATTTTTTAACCTGCGTTTTAGTAGCTCTTTCCCCTCTTCTGCCTCTTTAAACTTTTCCTCACGCAGCGTTGATTTGATCTTGGTTTTTGCCTTAGATGTAACTACAAAGTTTAACCAATCGGTTTTAGGTTTCTGTGTTTTGGATGTTACAATACTTACCTGATCGCCATTTTGCAACGGTTGCTTTATGGTTACATTTTTATGATTAATCATTGCACCAACGCACTGATTACCTACATCAGAGTGAATATCGTATGCAAAATCGAGTACTGTAGCACCAGCTGGGAGTTTCTTTAAATCGCCCGTAGGTGTAAATACAAATACCTCTTTATTGTAAAGATTTAGTTTTAGATCATCGATAGTTTCTCCATTGGCAACTCCATTACTTTCAATTACATCACGTACTTTCTGCATCCAGGTATCGATACCTTTTTCTGCTTTTACACCTTTATATCTCCAATGGGCAGCATAACCTTTCTCGGCCACTTCATCCATACGTTGAGTTCGAATCTGCACTTCCACCCACTTATTTTCAGGACCAACAACTGTAGTGTGTAACGATTCATATCCATTTGATTTTGGAATGGATATCCAATCGCGTAAACGCTTTGGATTGGGTTGATAAAAATCTGTTACCATGGAATATACTCTCCAGCAATCGGCTTTTTCTTTGGATGGTTTTGAATTTAAGATGATACGAATAGCAAAAATGTCATACACCTCTTCGAATCCGACATTCTGCTTTTTCATTTTTTGCCAAATAGAATAGACAGATTTTGGACGACCTTTTATTTCGTAATCAAAACCTTCTTCGTTCAGCACCTTTATGATCGGAGCCGTAAATTTTTTAATAAATCGTTCACGTTTAGCGGTTGTAGCTTCAAGCTTTTTTATAATCTCTTTATATTTATCCTTTTCGGTATATTTCATCGACAGATTTTCCAACTCCGACTTAATGTTGTAAAGTCCTAATCGATGTGCTAAAGGAGCATATAATGAAAATGTTTCCAAAGAAGTTTTGATCTGGTATTCTTCCGGATAGTAATTTAAACCACGCATGTGATTTAGTAAAATGGCCAGCTTTATTAAAATTACACGAACATCTTCGGCCAATGTCAAAAGCATTTGGCGGAAATTTTCAGCCTGACTGGCAGAAGTTTTAGTATTTAATTCTTCAATTTTTACCAATCCATCAACCATTGTTGCAATAGTCTTATCAAATTCCTTTTCTACCTCAATAATAGTTATCTTTTTATCAATCACTGCATGATATAATAAGGAAGCAACAACAGATCTGGTTCCTAAACCTATTTGGGTTACAACAACAATAGCAACCTCAAGAGTATCAATAATTTCAGGCTCACCAGACGGAGATCTTTTTACTTCTGATGCATCTAATGCCACATCAAAGGCTTTTCGTATAAGCTCTAATTCCTTCTTTTTGGTAAAATCTTCAGATAATTGTAATAACTCACGATATTTCTCAATGATCTTTTTTCGCTCACGATCAGTGATTCTTCCTTCTGTTTTTTGATCGAAATTTATTTTAGGTAACATTATTACAATATTTTAAATTCATCGGCATCGAGAAATACCGGAAATTTATCTCTAAACCTGTTTAGTTCATTTAATGATAACTCAGCACTTATGATCTCATCTTCATAATCCTTTGCCTTTTGTATAATTTGTCCTTTAGGATCAATAATCACAGTATCGCCGGAATAACTAATTCCTGTTCCATCTTTTCCAATACGATTAACCCCTACTACATAAGCCTGATTTTCAATTGCACGGGCTTTTAATAATGTATTCCACACCTCTCTCCTGCTTTCGGGCCAACTGGCTATATAGATTAACAAATCATAATCGTTTTGGTTCCTACTCCAAACCGGGAAACGCAAATCGTAGCATATTAGAGGACAAATTCGCCATTCATTATGTTTAAAAATGACTTTCTTTTCTCCTTTAGTAAAATCGATGTGTTCCCTTTCCATGCGGAACAGATGTCCTTTATCGTATGTATAATATTTCTCATCGGGAAACATGGTAATGCAACGATTATAAAAGTTTTCATTTTCTTTAACAATAATGCTGCCAAGTATAATTTTATTGATCTCTTTTGCCTGGTTTTTCATCCACTGAAATGATTTTCCTGACATTTCTTCTGCCAGTTGCTTTGAGTTCATTGAAAAACCGGTGGTAAACATTTCCGGAAGAATTACCATTTCTGATTCCCGGGGTAATTGCTTAAACTTATCTTCAAAATGTTTCAAATTCTGATCAATTTTTTCCCAGGCCAAATTGGTCTGTATACAAGAAATATGAACGTTTTGTGACATAATCATTCGATTTTTATTTACCAAAGATAAAAGAAAAGCTTCAAAACAATTTGAAGCTTTCTCTTAATTTATGTTAATTCTTTTGCGCTTCTAGGCCATTAAACAAGATAAGGCTACACAGTAAAATTTTGATTTTTGACTCTCGCTTCGTGACATAACAACAACAGGTTTTATGGTTCCCTGGATGAGTCCTGCTAATTCGCCGCCACCGAATAACATTAATCCTTTGTAGAAACTATTTGCCGATTCCAATGATGGAAATATTAATGCATCAGCCTCGCCGTTAATAGGAGTTGGTACGCCTTTTATTTTTACACTCTCTTTATCGCAAGCTAAAAAAACATCTAAAGGACCATCAATAGTACAATTTGGGATTTGTCCCCGATCAACCATCTTACAAATCTGCGTATAGTCTGTACTATAATGAAAACTATCATTCACTTTTTCTGAAGCACCAATTAATGCTATTTTTGGATTTTCAATTCCAAATCTCCTGGTCATATTTATGGTATAATTCACCATAGCTATTTTTTGATTTAAATCAGGATAAGGCAATACTGCGGTATCTGAAACGAATAGCAACTTATCGTACTTAGGAAGTTCAAGCGCACAAACATAACTCATAACCGCCTTGGGAGGTAGTAATCCCTTTTCTTTATCAAGTACAGCTTTAAGAAACTTATCGGTACCAATTAAACCTTTCATAAGCACATCCGCTTCATCCTGCCGAACCATGCGAACGGCTTCTTTCGCTGCATTTAGTTGATCAGGTACATCCACAATTTTATAATCTTCGGCTTTAGCGCTAGCCGCAGCTAAAACATCTCTGATTTTAGATTTATTTCCAATAAGTATTGGTGTTGCAAATCCTTTTTCTCTGGCCTCAATTAAGGCACTAATTGTGTTTTCATCTTCGGCTACGGCAACAGCAATTCGTTTATTTAATCCAGTTTGGATTAAATGCTGAACCATCTGATCCAACGAGGTTATCATACTCATAGATTATGAATTTGGTTAATAAATTTTGTCTAAGCTAGTGTTTTACAGCTAATTTACAAAATAATTTTTATTACAGATTAGAAGGAATTTAATATATCATACCATTTAAAATTCATTAACATTTCAGAACACTAATGTTTTATTAAGTGTTAATCTGAAAGTTATCGTGTAAAATAAATCCAGTTATATTTTTATTTAAGTTTTAAATAAAAAAGTAGCAATTCGTTTAAAACAATTCTAATAAAACTATAAGTTATTATATTATTAACCAGCAATTTTAGGTACAAATAGCTCGCTTAATTTTAAACCTCCAACCTGGGCAAAAATAATGTATAACAAAACAAAAGATATATCGATGATTCCTGTAAAAGCAAAGGTATTAGGAAAATCAGCAACAAAAACCATTGATACATAGAGCTGAATCACATAAAATATTCGACCAAAAACAAGGCAGCCAACATTGAAGACATATCGTTTTATATTAAAAGCTGAAAGAAACTGCAAGTAAGCGAAACAAAGAAAAAATGATCCCAGAAAAATTGCATAAAAAGGCTCTATATCGGGATTATCTATTTTACGACCTGTACCAATCACAAATAAATATTGTATTGCTGCAATTGTATCCCATATACCACTTACAAAAAATGTAATTGCTAATGGTTTTAATGATTTTCTTTTCACTTTCTTAAACTTTTATAATCGTGAGCCTAGTTTTTGAGCTTTTTTTATCTCTTTAGCTTTAATTGATTTAAGTTTTTTAGTACCTGGTTTACTTAATGTACCTTTTACTTTATAACCTCCATAATTTAATACTTCCCTAACAGATCTTAATGCACCTCTGCTTTCTGGCAAAATAAAATTAAACGGATAAGGTGTTGTGCATGCAGTTACAATAACCGCCTTTTTACCTTTCTGCTTAGGTGTAGGAATCCCATTTTTACTTTCACCCATAAAAACAGGTACATTTCTTTCCAAAAGCATTTTAAGTTGTGCACTCATATTCCCCCAATATGTTGGAGTTCCTATGATTAATCTATCAGCTTTATCAATTTTTCGTCCCACTATGTGCGCATCATCTTCCTTCAACACACATGTATTAGTCTGCCTGCATTTCATACATCCTATGCAAGGTTTCATAGTTAAATCAAAAACATCAATCCATTCAAGCTGGGATTTATTTTTCAATCCGTCTGATACAAACTTTAATAAAGTTGCAATTGTTCCTGTTTTCTTAGGACTACCATTTATTATTAATGTTTTCATTATACCTGTTTTAATTTATTCAAAATAAGAATTTATAATTTGTTTTATAGCATTTTCAATTTTTTGCCAACCTTTTTCAGAATTTAACTCAACTCCATTAAACATATCAACTGTTTTCGACCTTAATACCAAATAATATATTCCTGACACCAGCAGAGCCATTATCGCATCCGTTTCACCATTGGTTAAGTCCATCTTTGTCTTTAATTTACTACTTAACTCATATCCTTTTTCTTCACGTTCTTTTGCAATAGCAATTGTTAGTTCGTTTTTTTCCATCATCTCCCACAACATTAACTCTTGAAGTTCTCTATCCTTTCTTAATTCTCTTAATTGAGTTATTAGTATTTCTACAATTAGGCTTTTTAACTCGCTTTTTTGAACCTTTTCAATCTCATCGTGCAGTCTGTTTGATATGTTTATATAAAAATCTTTTTGCTTAGCAAATGCTTTAAGCAGGCCATTAAGACCACCGAAATAACGATATATTAAAACCTTATCAAGATTAGCTTCTTTAGCAATAGCGTTAATACCTATGCCCTTAAAGCCTTCTCTGAAAATAATATTTCCGACAGCTTCAATTAATTTTTGTTTGGATAATTCTTTATTTCTTTGAGTAGATGTGTCTTTTTTCATATTCTATAATACTATGTCTCCATATGGTGACAAATATATGTCACTTTTGGGTGACTTGCAAATTATTCTAAATATTTTTACGTTTTTATGAGAAAGATACCTACTAATGAACTTTAGTAGTCGTTATTATTTGATCTGATGTTCCAGCTGCAATAATGGGTACATAAAAAATATAATACCTACCGCAAGACGAATTTGTTTATGTTTTAGCTATATTCAGAATGAATTTGAGTTAATTATTTTTTCTTAGAAAATCTTAACTACTGATTCATCCAGGATTTAAATTTTGGAGAACGCTCTATACTAACTATAGTTTCTAGTTCATCATCGACCGGCGGATTCAAATTAAGTTTAACCCGTCCACGTGAATAAGCAATCATTTCCGAAATAGCTTGCATATTAACCATATATTTTCTATTGATTCGAAAGAACTGATCTGGATCAAGAATATCGTCTAAAGCATCCAAAGTGAAATCAATATCATAAGATGCATTTTTGAATGTTTTTATATATACACTTTTTTCCATTGCGTAAAAATATGCAATATCGGCGGTTTCAATTTTTTTTAGCTTATCGCCAACCTGAATTAAAAACCGCTTTTTGTAATCAATACTTTTTCCCTGAATTCCTGCCAAAAGGCTTTCAAAATCGATACTTAGAGCTGCTTTTAAACTATTAAACTTTTCGAGACTATCCTCAAGCTCATCTTTTCTAATTGGTTTTAGTAAATAGGATATACTATTTAAATCAAAGGCTTTAATAGCATATTGATCATAGGCTGTTGTAAATATTATGGGCGTTTTAATGGTTAGCTGATCGAAAATTGAAAAGCTTATTCCATCTGATAGCTGAATATCCAAAAAAATTAAATCGCATGAATTATTGCTGAACCATTTTACGGAATCTTCAACCGAACCAAGTTTTGCAATTACCTGGATATCTTTATCCAGTTCTTGTATCATTTTCTCTAAACGCTGAGCTGCAAATTTTTCATCTTCGATAATAACTGCCTTCATATTACTCTATTTCTATTAAAGGTAATTTAACAACATAATGTTTGGCTTCAACAATAAATTCTGGCAATTGATTATGTATCATTGTGTATCTTTTTTTTAAATTCTCTTGTCCTATACCAGATGAGTAAGTGGATGATATTTTAGCCTGAATATTGTTTTTAATATATAATGATTTTTCAAAATGGTAAATTTCAATCCTTAATGGTTTCGATTCGTTAATTACATTATGTTTAATTGCATTTTCCAGTACAATTTGTAAGGATAAAGGTGGTAAATATAATTCAAGTAAATTTGCCGGAAGACTAACATCTAATGATAAATCGTTACCATATCGGATCTGTTGTAAAAAGAAATACGACCGTACAAAACGAAGTTCATCCTTTAATGTAACTAATTTTTTATCAATTGTTTCCAGCACATATCGGTAAATCATCGAGAACTCATCGATAAATTCCTGAGCTTTAGATATATCATTTTCAATTAACCCGGATAGTACATTTAAACTATTAAACATAAAATGTGGGTTAATTTGATTCTTTAATACTTCAAAACGGATTTGCGACAACTCATTTTCGAGAATTTCTGCTTTAGATTTTGATTCCTTGTTTTCGTGAAAAAATATTTGTGCCTCTAAAGCTATCATTAAAATAATATTAACAACCGAAAAAATTAACGCATTTGTTATTAAAACAGAATATAATCCTTCTACATATGGATCAACAGCATGGGCAAAAAGTGTTATTATTATTGAAACTATAACAGCAAAAATAACTGTTAAGAAAAACTGTAATAGTATTCGTTTAAATGCACTTCTGTTCCATGAGAAAGATTTATTTAAGACATAAATTATAAACAAATTTGGATAAGCAATCATAAATCCAGCTATAGTTGTAAGAACACTGCTATACACGAGCCTGGAAATAAAATTGCTGAAATCGGGTACATTGTAATAGCCGCTAAAGTGGTTATATGTAATAATAATGACCTGTATAATTACTGCAAAAACAGCCAGTAATTTTAGTAATTTAAAAAATGGGAAAAGTTGATTTAGTTTTTTCAAAAGCTTCATTTTGGTCGTAATAAAGATATAAATTAAACATGAGTTAATAAAACATTAAAAGGGTTGGTTACTTTCCAACCCTGACTTTGGCACCAGTTAAAATATTCCCCACTTAATCGATATACCTGCTGAATAATCTCTTAAAAAGTATTCGTCTTCTCCCTTCATTTCTACGGGTGAAGTTAATCGATAACCAGCCTGTGCACCTAACCACCAGTTTTTATAAACTCGTACCTGAAATTCTACCCCTAATTCATTGACAGCAAAATCGTCCATATCAACAATTTCTTCATACCATTCTTTTGATTCAGTATAATCTTTATCATACTCAAAAAAAGTTATACCGCTTCCACCCAGCCATGAGATACTTAATTTCCCCCAATCGTTTAATGGAAATAATCTCTCAACGAATAAACCTGCATATCCAGCCTGCAATCTATATGTTCCATCGTCAACCAATTCACTTAGCTCTTTGTCATAATCCAAAGCATTACCTCCTACTCCAATTGTCCATTTTTGGTTAAAAACAACGCCTATTCTTGCTCCTAACCAATAAGCATCTTCACCTTTTAAAGGCGAATAGGTTCCTGATAATCCCACATACGTTCCAATGGTATGGGTTCTCTTTTTTCCTTCATATGTCCAAATGTAGTTTCTATTTTGAGCTTCCTGTGCTTTACTGTAAACACTTAATAAAAATAAAATTGTGCTTAATATTATTACTCTTGTTTTCATAATCCTAAAATTTAAAAGGTTTTAGATTAATTTGTTGAAACAAAAGTATGGCGTGCAACTACCATAAAAAAAGAAAACACGACGAGCGTGTTTTCTTAGCAAATGAATGTGATTTAATATGGGATTATTGTGATCTGTTTATCCAAATACTTTCTTTAGCAAATCTGTTACTCTTGCAGCAGGATCTTTTCTAATCTGTTTTTCTTCCTTAGCAATCTGCACAAATAATCCATCAATCGCTTTGTTGGTCACATAATCATCCAGATCAGGATTAACATCTTTCACAAATGGTAGTTTATTATAATAGGTAAAGACAGAATTCCAGTGCTTTGTAGCTCCGACCTTATCTAAAGACTTTTTGATAATTGGTTTAAACTTTTCAACCAATTGAGTTCGTGTATGATTTTCAAGATATACTGTTGCTGCATTCTCTTCTCCATTTAAAATATTCATCACATCTCGTAAGGTTAAATCTTTTATTGCTGTAACAAAAATATCTTTTGCTTCACTTGCAGCATCTTCTGCAGCGTGATTCATAGATTCAATCGCATCATCGACCATTTTATCCTGTCCCAACATCCGAAGTTTATCCTCCACTTGTTTCGCTTCATCAGGCATTGGAATTTTTATTTCAGGATCTTTAAAATACCCATCTACTTTTGAAACACGATCTACACCCTTTTCAATTCCAATAGTAAGTGCTTCTTTTAACCCTCTGGCAACCTCTTGTTCGGTTAATTCTGATGTTTTATCATCATCTAAAACATCGTCTGCTGCCTTTTTAATGTTTTTCCAAATTTGAGCTTGCGATTGCCCAACCACAAACATTGCAACTACCAATAATCCAATATATTTTTTCATATTATTTGTTTTAATTACATAACCCTGATACCCTGCTCACTTAGACTATCTTTTAAATACGTATATTTTAGATTATAGAAATCTAATAACTCCTTATTGCCTAAGTTTTCAAAATACGATTTACTTATTCGATAAAAATTAACTTTATCTTGCCAATAAATTTGATATTCTTTTAATATATCATTATTAGAATTAAAAATATTTTCTGCCTCTTCCATTCTATTAAAATCAATATAACATTCTAATAGATCATTATTTACACCAAAAACTCTCTTGTTTTGATTTATTGACACAAAAAACTTTTTATTTAAATTCAAATAATAGATACATGAATCTAATTTATGTTCCTGTTTATATATTAAGCCTAAATTACGATATGATACAGCTTCACCTGCTTTAAAACCTTTGGATTTAAATAGAAAGATTGCCTTTTTTATATTTGATTTAGCTTCTCTAAATAACCCTAAATCACTTTGGATTAAACCAAGGTATTTTATTATATTGGCCTCAGCCAAAGTATCTTGCTCAAGATTCCACAAATTGATTGATTTAACAGCAAAATCCTGTGCTTGTTGGGGATTATTCAGTTTTTCATAATAGGCAAAACAAATATTTTGAAAGCAAAGTGCTACATTACGATTATCATTAAACTGTTTATAGATTTGAGCTGCACTATCATTGTATGCAATACATTTAACCGGATTTGAATCATAATATGTGTAACCCAAATTTTTTAAAGAATCAGCTGAAACTATAGTCTTCTGATGAGCAGCTTCTGCTTTACCCGAAAATATTAAAATCATTAAAATGATAAAATTAAATGAGCGTTCCTTCATTTATTCACCTTCTTTGTAATTATCCACCTCACCTAGTCTGATCCATTTACCATCTTCTCGTTCGTATAAGGTAATCCAGGCATAGGTATAATCCATCTTGTTAACAGAATCATTTTCTAATTGTTGCTCACCTACTAAACGAACCTGCAC
Organism: Bacteroidota bacterium; assembly: GCA_020444275.1. Classification (GTDB taxonomy): domain Bacteria; phylum Bacteroidota; class Bacteroidia; order Bacteroidales; family UBA12077; genus UBA12077. Next base: position 979,320 of record JAHLLG010000002.1, read on the forward strand.
TATGGTCCAGCCTAATGATCCATCATCTGAAACTTTTACCATCGGTTCGCGCAGATCATCATATCTTTCGAATTCTGTGCTGTTTAAATAATGGGTAAACATGCTATGAATTTCCTCTTTTGTAGGATGAAGAAATTCACCATCATGAACCTGAAAATAGTCTTCTGAAATATCGCGTACAAAGAACTCTACATTTTTATTTAAGTGAGCATCTAATGTTTCCTGATGTAAATCGAGAAGTTCCTGTTCAAGTTTTTTCTTATCTAATTTTTGTTGACATGCGAAAGAAAACAGGCTAATTAAGCCAATTGTAATCAAAAATTTTATTTTATACATATTTCGTATTTTATCTGTTTCTTCTTCTTTTCTTACCTTCGGCTCCTTTACTACCTAAAATTCCCCAACCACCGCTTCCAAGAATAAATCCGAAAGCATACCAGGCTCCATTATTATTTTGCGCATAAACAGTAACATCATCGCGAAACAACATCGCAATTAAATCAAAAGGTGCAATTATTCCATGCCATAATCCACCCCAGAAACCATAGGAGTGTCCGGTTAAGCATTCGTCAACAATTTCTTTGTTTGCACATGATGTTATTAACACAACAACCAATAAACTTACGATTAAATATAGATGCTTCCTTTTCATTTCTTTTATTATTTAACAAACAATAAATACAAGTTTTAAAATTATATCGACTTTAACAAATGAATTATTTTGTGCATTTAAAAATCATCTCACGATTTCCATCTCCCAATCGGTATCTATTTACAATATCTTGGCCTAATTGTTTTCGATAATCAACTGTTTCAACTGTAAACCCTGGCTTAGCCAAACGTTCTTCAAAATCTGTACCATGTAAGCGGTATAAATCAAATTCACCATAATGCTTTAATCTTTCCTCAGGTGATTTTATGGAATGGTTTTCATACGTTTTTTCCAACTCTTTATTAATTAAGGTCATTATTAAAGCGTAACCATTTTTTGAAAGAACCCGATATAATTCTTGAATTGCCTTTCGCTCGTCAGGGATGTGCCCTAATACATGAGAGCAAATAACTAAATCGAAATAATTGTCGGGATAAGGAATTTGAGTAATATCGATAACATGCGAGGCATAAGCAGGATCAATGTCGCCATCAATATACTCTATATTTAAGCTATGTAACTTTTGATATAAACAGTTTTCTGGTGCCACATGAAGCACTTTAAGATTTTTAGTAAATATGTCGGTCTCTTTCTCTAAATAAAAAAGTAATAGTCGGTTTCTTTCCAATGAATCGCAACGTGGGCATCTAACATTTTTTCGTCTCACATTCCCTTTATCCAGAAATTTGCGAAATGATTTGCCACAACAATTACATGTGTAGTTTTCACCATAATACACTGGAGATATGGCTTTTTGAACACTCAACCTCAGGTGTATTCTTTGTTTTTCAGGAATAATTTTTTTGTATAGCAATTTTATCATTTTCTCTTAACCTTATTTTTTCCCAGAAACGATTTCATAATAAAATAGACATACTGATGCCGAATAATACTTCTTGCAATTTTTAACGATTTCTCCATAGGAATTCGATGCATATGAAATCTGCTTATATCCTCTTTCAAACCAGATATGCCGAAAGACAATTTACAGTTCTCCTGTTTATGTAACCAAGATAAAAGTTCTGCATTCACTCTTTCGTCGCCAAAGGGAAACGAAAAATATCTTTCCTGTATATTAAATCTTTCCTCTAAATCATTAAAGCTTTTAACGATTTGGTCTTGCTGCTGTTTGCTTTTAATATGTTTAAAAAAAGGATGATCCAAACTGTGCGATCCAATTGCAAATCCTTGCTTTATCAAATCCTTTATTTCATTGGATGATAAATAAGGTTTATTATTTTTAAGGTATTCTTTAAAATCTAATCCTATTATTTTTGCAATATCCTCAATTTTTTGAATGTCTTTATAGGTCATTGACAGAAGCACTTTTTCCAGATGATTATTATCGATAAATGACACGCTTAGTATTTTACCCAGTTCATCTAGTAATGTTTTATTCTGAATGCTATTTAACTCTTTAACTATCAAGCCAATTTTATATCGATAAAACAGATCTTTATTATCAATAAAGTTATTATTCACAAAAACAGTAGCTGGTATTCCTTTTCTCTTCAGTATTGGAGCAACTATTGAATAAAATTCTTTTAAACCATCATCGAAGCTGATATGAAAAACCGGTTTACGAATAAATTTGCCTTTCTGAACTATTTCGTATAATTGATTAATAGAAACCGGCTCATAAAATCTGCTAAAAAAATCCAGGTCTCGTTCAAAAGTTTTCACATCCCGAACTGCATATAAATTACCAATAAAATGTAATGGTGTGTTAGATACCGTATGATAAAAAGGTAAAATTATTTTTCTGTTTGTTATATGTATTAATCGTTTTATCAAAATTTGAATGCTTTTCTGCATTAAAAAATGTCATACTTCATTTTTAGTATGACATTCCATTTTATATATAAAAGTAACTCTATCTTTCTAAGGTTTTATAATAATCGTCTAAAATCCTGGTCATCATAGGAAGGTAAAATTGCCAGTAAAACTTATCCGTATTATTGTAATTATCTCTTGAAAATATAGAAATTAAATTATGGTATCCTTCAAAAAAGGCCGTTTTATTAGGTATATCATTTTCTGCAAAGTCGCCACCAAAATAGTAAAATTTATAATCTTTTGTATGTTCTATTACAGCAGGAAATACAGGTTTTAAATTATATTTTCGCATTATAGAATCGCCTTTTGCATTTACGTGGATAGTAAAATTCGCAAGTATATCGTCTTTGTTTTCAGCAAAAGTAATATCGAACCATTGTGGATAATATGTATACTCTGGAACACCAAATCTTTCCATCATACTTTGTGATGCATTTATTACAGGTATTTCCTCTGTTAAATGTGTTTCCAGTTCTAGCACTGTAATTGTTCCAAATTTATGAACCAAAACAATACCGGCCTTTTTAAATGGCCACTTGTGATTATTTTGTTCCATATATAAGTTTACTATCCATTGTGGAAAATTTTTACCTTTGGCCGTATCAAGACTTGAAAAATATTTTCCTGTCCAGCCACTCCAGTTTAAATCAAATAGTGTTTCAACCTTTTCACGAATTAATCCATTTGTTGGAGCGTTGTATAGGTTAAATTCAGTAATGATAAGCTTTTTACGTTCTTTCATCTCCTTTAAAAGCAAGTAATCATTTTGGTTAAGTCCTCCATACACTTTCTGCGTATGCTTAACATCTTCTGTACCCCGCTTATACCATTCGTTATAATATACACCATAGGTGTCGGCATAATACAGCATATCATAATCTGTGGCAATATCATCGATTTCATGAATTCGCACACTTCTGAAGTCGAATTCTTGCGATTTGCTATGAATTGGAAAAAAACCATAATAATCCTGATCTATATCGTATAAATCTCCATTGGGTTTAACGTATCTATTATGGTTTAGAATCCAGTTAAATGATTTGTGCTCAGTTCTTTCTAAAGTTGGCACCGTTTTATCTAAAATATATACTTGAATAGGTTTTTCATCTTTTAGATACCACGACAACCAGCTACCAAGAAGTATTATTAGTAATGCACCAACAATAATTATCGGAATAAGGATCTTTTTATTCATCTTTCTTTAAGCAATTTAGGGTTCGTTTTTTCGATTAACGAACTCTAAATATACAAATTTTATGGTAATTACTAAAGATGTTGATGCGTTTTGATCTTGTACAGCAATTTACAATTGATCAATTATTAATTAATTCAAAAGCCTCCTGAACTGATCCCACAGGTTTTTGACAAACGTTATTCTGACAAACATAGATTGTGGGTTTAACAGTTGCATAACGGTTTTCAAGCAATGGTAGCTTGTCTGATTTTCCACCTGCTAATAATATGTTAGGCAAATATTTAGAAGAAAACTTTTCTCTAATTTTATGCACGTGCTTACCTAAAATACACACCTCGTATGGCTTATAAATAAACTGAATCATCAAATCAAACCAGTTTCCAAAAAATGCTGGACTTTTTAGCATTTTCCCTTTAACATTTATAAGCATCTGCTCTGCTTTTTGAATATAATCCTTATTAATGAAAAAGTGCCCGAGTTTAAATAAATTCTGTGCCATTACCGAATTCGATGAAGGAATTACATTATCATTGATCTCAACTGATTTAGCTATTAACTGTTCCTCCTTAGATGATGTATAATAGAACATGGAAGAATTTGAATCATAAAAATGTTCTATTACAAAATCGCTCATATTCTTAGCTAAATCAATATACTTTTCATTAAATGTGGCCTGGTAAAGTTCAATTAAAGCATCAATAAACAACGCATAATCATCGAGAAAGGCATGAATAGTAGCTTTCCCATTTTTATAATTACGATATAAGCTAAAATCCTTTTGTATCAGATTCTTTTCAATAAAATCGAAATTATGTTCAGCTATTTCCAAATACTTTGTATCATGCAACGCACTATAAGCTTTTACATAAGCTTTAAGCATTAAGGCATTCCACGATGTTAAGATTTTATCATCTAATGAAGGTTTTACTCTTTGTTCTCGAAAATCAAATAGTGTCTTCTTTGAATCTTCAGTTATCGAATGTAACTGATCAATTGAAATGTTATATTGATCTGCCAGTTCTTTCTTGTTCTTAGAAATCGTCAGAATATTCTTTCCTTCCCAATTCCCTTTTTCTGAAATACCATATAACTCCGTGAAGATTTCTGAATGCTCTTGTAACAAATGATCGACTTCTTCTTTCTGCCATACATAAAATTTCCCTTCTTCACCATCACTATCTGCATCGTATGAGGAGTAAAAACCACCTTCCGGCGACAGCATATCTCGTTCTACAAAACCAAGTGTTTCCTGTATCACATTTTTATAATCCTGATTCTGATCTAACTTGTATGCATCAGCATATAGACTTACCAGTTGAGCATTATCGTACAACATTTTTTCGAAATGTGGCACTAACCATTGCTTATCGACACTGTAACGCGCAAATCCTCCTCCCAAATGATCATAAATACCACCTTCAGCCATTTTCTGTAGTGAAAGCTTTACATGCTTTATCACATCTTTATCTCCTGTATGATAATAATACCTTAGTAAAGGTAAATAACTAACCGGTAAAGGAAACTTTGGTGCTCCCCAGGTTCCACCATTAGTATGATCAAAATTCTTACGCAATTGTATCACTGAATTTATTACATTTTCAAAAGAAAAATCAGAATCTTCTTTGATCGGAATTATTTCATTTATCTGACTTATTCCCTTTTTCAAATCATCAGCGGCGCTATTAAACTTTTCGGGTGTTGTTTTATAACTCATTACCAAATTTTCCAATACATATTTCCACTGATCGGGCTTAAAATAAGTGCCTCCGTAAACAGGTGATCCGTCGGGTAATGCAAAGCAATTTAATGGCCATCCGCCATTTCCGGTTATTATTTGAACGGCGTTCATGTATATCATGTCAATATCAGGTCGTTCTTCTCTATCAACCTTAATACTTACATAATTTTCATTCATTATTTTAGCAATCTCTTCATTTTCGAACGATTCTTCTTCCATAACATGACACCAGTGACATGCAGAATAACCAATACTTATAAGCAAAAGTTTATTTTCCTTTTTTGCTTTATTTAATGCTTCTTCACCCCATGGATACCAGTTTACCGGATTTTTAGCATGTTGTAACAGATACGGACTGGTTTCGTGTATTAAATGATTTGTATTTTTCATTGTTATGCTGAAATAAGTTTATTTCCATAACAAGTAACATTGAGATATGTTTACAATCTAGTACTTTATCAGCATTTCTACAGTATGCTGTTTAAGGTAAGTGCGGATTATTTGCTGTACGTCTCTATTATCAGGATAAACTTTTATGGCATCCGAAAGATTTTCTATATCGTTTCCAATGCAATCTGCATCGATATAACCAAATCCTATGAATTTACCATGCTCTATTTTAACTACAGATTTTTCATTGTCATTTCTACCAGTATCGACAATAAAAAAGTTTTGCCAGTTATATGAAAGTTCATCTAACATTTGCTGTACTCTTGTATTATATTTTTCGGGCTGCTCCTTCTGAATGCAAGCTCCCATACAATGATTTATCTGATAGTAAAAACACGCTCCGGCCGATTCATATAAACCACACAATTTTTGGCAAAGCTGATACTTTTCTGAAAGAACATACATCCTTTCACGAGCTTCTTTTGCCGAATTAAACGCTACAACCGGAGTTTCTTTCTTAACATCGTCTACTTTAAAACATATATATCCGTGTGAATCGGTATATGGAAATATTCCATAATGATTTATAGCACGCCGTTGTCTTTTATTGTATTTAGGTTTCTGTGTTTTAATTTCATCCGATTCTAATAAAAGAGCAACCAATTCGCTACCGGTTAATTCATACGAAACATCGTGTATTTCATCAATCATTCTTAGTGCCCGATCCGATTTCTCGTTACTGAAGTGTGAAAACACACGGGTTCTTATATTTTTGCTTTTCCCAATATAAATGATCTCACCATTATGATCATGAAAATAATAGACTCCCGGTTCATCAGGCAGATTTTTAATAATATCGGCACTAATATTATAAAACATGCTTGAATTTATGCCACCAAGCGATGGACTAATTTCCAGCAAATGCTCAAACAGTTTTACTGTTGCCAATGCATCACCAGCAGCTCTGTGTCTTCCGTCTAATGGTATTCCTAATGAACTGCAAAGTTTTCCTAAACTATACGATTTATGATTAGGAATAATCCGTCTGCTTAACTTAACAGTACATAATCGGTCTCTTTTAAACGTATATCCTAAACTTTTAAATTCGTTTCGAATAAAGTTATAATCGAACGAAGCATTGTGAGCAACAATCGACTTTCCCTCTGTAAGAATCACAATATCTTTTGCAATTTCCCAAAATTTTGGAGCATCCTGCACCATATCATTGTTTATACCTGTTAAGCGAGTTATGTTGAACGGAATAGTCTGTTCCGGATTAACCAGTGTTGAATATTCCTCGACAATCTCTTTACCATTATGAATAAAGATTGCGATTTCAATGATTTTATCTCGTACAGGGCTTAAACCAGTAGTTTCAATATCCAGAATTGCATACATAGTACAAAAATGCAAATAATAGATCACATTCGGTATATCGATTATAAAAATAGATAAAAAAACCTGCACGATAATGCAGGTTTTGTAGTTATTGTAAAGTAAATTTTATACGACTAATCCTTTTCCCGAGAAATACTTCATAAACTGCATTCGCTCATAAGCTGCCGGATTCTGTGCTTTATCCTGACTCATTTTTCCTCTAAAATCATCCAATGTTTTATACCCTTTTTCATCCATCCAAATGGACACTTCACTTAACATATTCTTGATTATTCCTTTTCCGTTTTTGTAAAAAGCCGATGCAATTTCTACCACATTAGCTCCAGCCAATATCTGTTTAATAATAGCTGCACCATCGTGAATACCTGTTGAAGCCGCCAGATCACATCCTACACGATTATGCATAATACCAATCCATCGCAATGGCGTAGCCAATTCAGCTGGTGTACTAGTTACATTGGTCGAGAGTAGCTCCAGTTTATCAATATCGATATCGGGACTATAAAAGCGGTTAAATAACACCAAACCATCAATACCTGAGTTTGATAAATTCTGAATAAACTTGCCCAAGTTGGAAGAGTAGTAACTAATCTTTAACGAAACAGGTATTTTAACAATCTTTTTAACCTTCTCTACTATCTCAAAATATACCTTTTCATTTTCTTTATCAGACTTTTCCAAATCAGATGGCATAATAAAAACGTTAAGTTCCAGCGCATCCGCACCAGCGTCTTGTAATGTTTCGGCATAATATGGCCACTTTTCAGAAGTCATACAATTTATACTTGCAATAATAGGAATATCAACGGCTTTTTTAGACTCTCTGATTAATCGCAAATAATTTGTTAACGAATCATCTTCAGCATAATTATCATAATAATCCAATGTTTCCGGATACAGAGAAGTTTCCATATTCATCACATCCATATCTTTTTCAAGTTCTCTGCGAATTTCTTCTTCGAATATTGATTTTAAAACAATTGCCCCTGCACCATTCTCCGCAAATTCCTTAATATCTTCAACTGAATTTGTTAACCCGGAACTTGCAGCAATAACAGGATTTTTGAGCTTTAGTCCCATGTAACTTGTACTTAAGTTTGCCATAATTTTTATGTTTTTAGTTTTTGAAATATAAAGTTATTATGAATTAATGCTAATGTCAATGTTTTATACTTTGATTGTACTGTTTGTTAGTTAACAGTACCCGCCAAAAAATGTTCATCACCATAATTAATTAAATAGTAGAGTGGTTTTATACATTAATCAAAATAACGTGCTATTATCTATTGATTAATTTGCACTTAATTAAAAATATCAGGAATTTTGATTTATGAACGGATGCTTAATGAAAAGGTAATGAAATCAAAGAAACAACTAAAAGCAGAAATTGAAAAATTACATGATGAAATTGCCTCATTGAAAAATCAATCAGTAAATAAACCTATTCTGGATACCAACTTGAATAGCCACGACTTATTTTACTCTATTTTCGAAGAAGCGGGAATTGGAATGGCTATAATTAATAAAGATGCCAATATTGTAAGATTTAATAAAAGTTTTAAAAGTTTATTTGATTATTCCAATAATGAATTACTGGCAAAAACATACTTTGATTTAATTCCTGACAATAAAATAGATAAAGCTCATCAGTTTATAGAATCAATGTTTAGCGCCAAACTAAATAAATATGAAGCAGAACAACCCTATATAAAAAGTGATGGAACCATAATTTGGTTAAAACTGACAGCATCGCTCATAAAAAATTCGGATGGTGAGCCTGAGTATATCTTAGGTATGGGAGAAGATGTTACGGAATTAAAAAAGGCGGAAATAATTAAAGATGCTGTATATAATATCTCTAATGCTGTTAGCAATAGTTACAATTTATCTGAACTAATTGAATCTATTAAAGATAATCTTTCTAAAATAATAGATTCAGAGCACTTTTTTATAGCCATTTATAATGAAATAGAAGATAGTTTAAGCATACCCTATCTAGCTGAAAATAAAGAAAATTTTAAAACATTTACAGCTAAAAATACCTTGCCAGGTTATGTAATACAAGAAAAGAAATCTCTATTCTTAAATCAACAAGAAATATCTAATTTACAAGAGAATAAAAAGATAGATATCCAGGGAGAAGTATGTAAACAATGGTTAGGAATTCCACTAATCAACCAGGAAAAATGTGTTGGAGTTTTAAGCGTAAAAAGCTTTGAATCAGAAACTGCATTCAGTTATAACGATTTGACCATTCTGGAAATTCTATCGAATCAGATTAGTGATGCTATTCAAAAAATACGCACAGAAGAAGCATTAAAAGTGGAAAGGGCTTATTTTAAAGAGTTATTTGATAACAGTCCTGAAGCGATAGCTATTGTTGACAATTCGAGTAAAATTATCAATATTAATAATGAGTTTACTGAGCTCTTTGGATATTCTAAAAACGAGGCAATTAATCAATCCATTGAAGATTTAATTTCTACACCTGCTTATAAAGATGAGGCTCATAATCTAACTACTGAAATTGCTGTACGTAAAAAAACGGTTAAAATTGATACCAAGCGTCGTAAGAAGGATGGATCAATGGTAGAAGTCTCGCTTTGGGGAACTCCTATAATTCTTGACAAGGGGCAAATTGCTGTATATGCTATATTCCGAGACATTACAGAACGTATTGAAGCTAAAAAAAAGCTGGAAGAGGCTAAAGATAAAGCAGAGGAATCAGATCGATTAAAAACCTCATTCCTAACCAACATGTCGCATGAAATACGCACCCCGATGAATGCTATTGTCGGATTCTCGGAGTTAATTGCAGAACCCACTACCGATCAGGAATCTCGTAAAGAATTCGCTGAACAGATTTACAACAGTAGTAAAATGTTGCTAAAATTAATCGACGATATTATTGATATTTCACAACTGGATTCTGCAAACCTGGAATTAAACATCAAGAAGACCAATCTTTCCAAGTTACTTTCTGATATTTTCACTAAATTTTCAAAAGAAAAAATTAAGGAAAATAAAGATAATATTGAGCTTCTTTTGCATAATCCTTTTGGCGATTTAACAACTTACATTGAAACCGATGAGTTTAGATTTAAGCAAATATTTTACAATCTGATAAACAATGCATTAAAATACACGGAGCAAGGTTTTATTGAGTTTGGATTTGATGTAAACCACAACGACGAACCAATTTTTTATGTCAGAGATACCGGTATAGGAATACCTGCTGATAAAATAAATAGTATTTTTCAACATTTTACGAAAATTGAAGATAGAAGAAAATTGTATAGAGGAACAGGAATAGGGTTAACCATAACAAAAAAATTGGTTAGCTTGCTGGGAGGAGAAATATGGGTTGAATCAAATCTTGGTATTGGATCGATATTTTATTTTACTATAAGCGAAAAAGTTTCCTTTGTTAAACTTAAGAATTCTTCTTTGGATAATAAAATATATAATTGGGCAGGTAAAAAGATTTTAGTAGCCGAAGATGACGATACAAATTATCAGGTGATTAAAGCTTCATTATCTCGAACACACGCAAATTTAGTGAGAGTGCATAATGGTGAAAAAGCTGTAGACGAATGCTTATCTAATGCGTTTGATCTAATTATTATGGATATTAAAATGCCTAATCTGGATGGCATTGAAGCAACTAAGAAAATAAGATTTAAAAACCGGAATATTCCTATTATAGCACAAACTGCATTCTTTCTTAAAAATGAAAGAGACACGTGTATTGATGCCGGATGTAACGATTATATTCCGAAGCCTGTAAACTCTCGTAAATTGCTTGAAACCATTAACAAATACTTTATTAACGGGAACTAAAATCGTTCATTAAATATTGCAAATAAGCTTTCCCTTTTATTAAATCATCTTCTGTTTTACCTTCCTGGTACAAAATTCTATTTCCTACATTATCATAAATTACTTTTGAAGAATCAGTTATAAAAGAAAAGCCATCATTGAAAACATAAAAGGCAAATTCGTTCGACTCTTCAGATAAGATGTTTTTACTAAATGCATAATCGTTATAATTAAAACCCAGTTGAGAAAGAACAGTAGCAGGAATATCAATTTGCGAGCCAATTCGGTTAACAACCTGAACTGAATCATTTAATACACCACCAAGCCATAACATAGGTATTTCAAATTTTTCCAACTCATGATTTTGCGAGTTTCCCGGACGAGCGCTTCCATGATCAGCAATCAAAATAAATAAAGTATTATTCCAAATTTCTGTGGCTTTTATCTTTCTGAAAAAGTCTCCAAGACAACTATCAGTATAAGCAACTGAATTTAAGTATTTTGAATCAAGATCTGTTCCATCAAAAGCTGAGTGCATTGGCACCTCATATGGATCGTGACTACTTAACGTAAAAGCTGTTTTTAAATAAGGCTGGTTATCTTTTAGAAGATCCTCGTATAAATAGTTAAACAGATATTCATCGTGCACTCCCCATTTTGAATTGTTTAGTTCTTTATCAAAATTATCAACCGTAATGAGGTGATCAACTCCTGCATTTAAGAAGTAAGAACGCATATTTGCAAAATCAATATCGCCACCATAATAAAAATAGGTTTCATATCCATGTTTACTAAACGACTTATAAACGGATGGCAATGATTCTGTTTTTGTTGGAGTTTTAATTATCGATGTAGTGGGTTGCCCCGGATAACCACTTAGTACCGATAAAATACCTTTATCGCTTCTACTTGCATTGGCGTAAAGGTTTTTGAACACAATACCTTCATTCATAAGATTGCTTAAGTTAGGAGCTGCATTCCATCGGCCTCCTAATTCAGGAATAACTTTCGACGAAAAGCTTTCCAATAATATAATTACTACATTGGGATTATCAGAAGAAATAAGATCAAAAGCATTACCACCTCTCCTATTTAGCTCATGAACAATTTCTTCGGCTTTTCTATCGCTCATAAAACTGTATGACTTTTCATGATTTTTTCTGTAAAAAACAGAATTCATCACATTCCAAACCACATTTACTGCTGCATGATTAGCAAATTTGTTTTCACTAAAATATACCATTCCAGTATTCATAGGTGCAATACCTACACTACCACGGATTGGTAAAATCATACTTCCGGTAAGTAATAATAAAAATAGCGGTGCAGTTATTCTGCCTTTTTCAATTTTAAGAACCTGTGGTTTTATTTTTCTGTTGTATGTGCAAATGCCCAACAATACCAGTGCAACAATAAACAACACTAATGCTATTTCGAGCCATAATGCAGTAGATGCCATAGCTTCTTTAGGTTGAGTTATATAAAGCAGAGGAGTTGCATCCATTCTAAAACCCCAGTTCTTGTATAATTCCATATCAACAACAACAATAACTGAAGAAACAACTAATACAAATATGGTAAAAGGTTTTATGATTTTATTTATCCATTTACCATTGGTTATGCTTGTTAATGTTAATATTAATCCTACTGCAGCCATTATGTATCCTGTTGTAGAAAGATCCATCCTTAAGCCGTTAACAAAAACAAGAATAGTTTCTTTAAAACTTAACTGAAGCGAAAAGCTGTTCTCATAAATTAAAAAAAAGAAGCGAGCCAGAATAAAATATACAATCCAAAAAATGGCATATCGGAAAAAAAAACGCAGTCGTTGTTTCATATGTTATTAAAAGTTTATGCAAAAATAAAATTATTGTTATTTTAGTTACATCTTTTAACAAATTTTAATTTATTATGAAAAAATATATATCGTTAGCTGTTTTAATCATATTTATGGTTTTTCTTATAATTAGCTGTAAACAGATTGATCAGGAAACAAAGAAACCAGATTATGTAATAGTAATTCATGGAGGAGCAGGAAATGCCAGCAACCAGGATATTAATAAAGAAGAGCAACAAGAATATAAAGAGAAGTTATCCGAAGCATTAACCATTGGCGAAAACATTCTTAAAGAAGGTGGAACCAGTATTGAAGCTATTGAAAAAACCATAAACTATCTAGAAGATTGCCCAATGTTTAATGCTGGCAAAGGTGCTGTTTTTACACATGATGGTAAAAATGAGTTAGATGCTTCCATAATGAACGGAGCTGATTTAAATGCAGGTGCAGTTGCGAGTGTTGGTGATATTAAAAATCCAATATCAGCTGCTATAAAAGTAATGAATAACTCAGAGCATGTTTTACTTTCTGGTCATGGTGCATCAGAGTTTGCCAAGGAGCAAAACATAGAAATTGTAGATTCTTCATATTTCTTTACTGAAAAAAGATGGGAAAGCTTACAGCACGTTCTTAAATCGAAAAAACACGGCACAGTAGGATGCGTAGTTCTTGACAAATATGGTAATCTTGCTGCCGGAACATCGACCGGTGGAAGAACAAATAAAAAATATGGGCGTATTGGAGATTCACCAATTATTGGAGCCGGCACATATGCTAATAATAATACATGCGCCATTTCTGCAACAGGACACGGTGAATATTTTATTCGTTATGCAGTAGCACACGATATTTCGGCACTTATGGAGTATAAAGACATGAGCCTTGCTGAAGCTTCTGAACTGGTAATTAATAAAAAATTAGTAGAAGCCGGAGGTTTAGGTGGTATTATTGGTGTCGACAAAAATGGAAATATTGCAACGACATTCAATACTAACATGATGTTTAGAGCCTATGCGAAATCGACAGGTGAAAGAAAAATTGCAATATTTAAATAATCTGTTAAACGGGTAAACAGAATTATTAACAATATATAGTGGATTATTTCTTACTAATAATTCATTATATCTAATAGAAATATTATAAATTTGGAACTAATCGTTTTTTAAAACAAAAAGTAATTATTACTGGCAAAGTTATACTGAACCAATTTTTAACACATGACGAACGAAGACTCTAATGCCTTTTTTGAATCGGGAATAAAAAGCTTTTTTAAAAACTCTCTTCAATTTAATCTTAAGTACTACAAATCTATTCCTTTTATAATTTATAGTATTTATAATCAGTACAAAGCATATTTAAAACGAAAAGAAATGCTAAAGCAAGGAATAAATATACCTCCGGTTATGGCATTAAGTATTACCGATAAATGTAACCTGAATTGCAAAGGTTGTTACCTAAAATCACAGAAGAGAACTCAGAAAGCTCCAATAACCGATCAGGAGATTGAAAAATATCTTAAGGAATCGAAGGAATTGGGTGTAAGTATTATCCTGTTGTTAGGTGGTGAACCTTTAATGAAAGATGTGTTTAAACTAACCAAAAATCATAAGAATATGATCTTTAGTATGTTTACTAATTCTACATTAATTGATGATAGTATGGTAAAGAAACTAAAGAAAAACAAACATATTATACCTATCTTAAGTATGGAAGGAACCGATACTAACCAGCGCAGAGGTTCGGGAATACTGGAAAGTATCGAAAACGTTTCCAAAAAACTTAATCGTGAAAAACTACTATTTGGAATATCATTAACAGTAACACGGCAAAATTTTGACGAAGTATGTAGTGAAGAATTTGTAAACAAACACAAGAGAGCCGGTAGCATGTTCTTTTCGTATTTTAGGTATATTCCTATTGATACCAGCACAATGGACATGGTACTTACAGAAGAACAAGAAAAACGTTTTGAAGAATTCACATGCTCTTTTAGAGAAAAATATAAAACATTAATTTTGTCGCCTGCTATAGAAAAAAAATATGGAGGTTGTTTAGGAGCCGGTAAGGGAGTTGCACATATAAACTATGATGGTTCTTTGGAAGTATGCCCATTTGCTCCTTTTTCAGATGTATCGGTTCGAAACATGTCAATTCGGGAAGCCTTGCAGTCCAGTTTATTTATGAATTTAAGAAAGCATCATAAAAAAATGATCGATAACGGATTAAGCATGTGCACTCTTTGGAAAGATGAGAAATGGGATTATGCCATTAAAAATAACGATTTTAGTGTAGTTGATAATACTTATTAAGTAAGACGTTCGTTTATAACTACCAAATATTCATCCGGTATCTATTAATTTTTGAAATCTTCAAATCATAGAGATCATAACTATAATCCATTTGAAATTTGAATTACACGATGTATGAAAAAAGATCACGTACCTCAAAATAAAAATAACCTGCATAAAGGAACCTACAAAACAGTAGTTTATGCTGTTGATGATAATGGAGAATATGTTAAGGTAAAAACATCAGGTTGGGAACCTGAAGATATTGCGCATGAACAAGCGTGGGAACAAATTAATAAGAGAATTGAAGATACAAAAAAGCAGATACTACAGGGAGAATTAAGTCCATTAGCTTATTATATGGAAAAATCCATTATGACACCAAAAAGACTTGCTGCAATGGCCGAACTACCCGTACGAAAAGTTAAACGACATCTAAAACCTAAAAGATTTAGAAAGCTAAAAGAAAAATATCTTACCATTTATGCCCAGGTTTTTGATATCACTGTAGAAGACTTAACTAATTTCAAATAGTACTATTTTGAGCCGGAGAAAACGCAAAATCGAAGAAATCTTACGTTACCTTGAAAGAATTCCTGAATCTCAGTTTGATTATTCAAAAAATGAAAACATCAGGTTTTTTCGAAACATATTCAATTTAAAAGCATTTTTTTACTGGAAAAAAAAGCATTTGCCTTTAATTGATACTGAGCGCTTAACGGAATTAACTGATTTTGGAAACGAAAAATATTCTGAGGAACTTCACCATAGTATGATCAAAGTGGAACGCGGACTAATTCCCGGTTTTATAACCCCTCTGGTTAATGAGATTTCCAAATACATCCTGAAACAAAATTCCAATTTACTTATTGCAGATATTGGTTCAGGGTCGTCAGAAGCTACTCGTCAGGTTTTACAAAAGATTTTAAAAAAACGAAACGATATTAAACTAACCATTATTGCCTTTGACCAATCCAAAGCATCACATACCATTGCTAAATCAAACATCTCCTCTCTATCTTCTTCTCCGCAAATAATTGAAAAAGAAAATTTAACGCAGGATGAACTGCTTAAAATTAGAGAAACATCAACCAGTAAAATAACAGTAATTTTTGCCAGCAACGACATTTTCAATCTTACCTGCGATTTTGATAAAACAACATTCGACATCTCGTATCACTCGTTTTTTAAACATCACCTGAATAAAACGCAGAAAGAAAAAATTGATCATATACTGCAAGAAAAATCGAAGATAGTATTTGAATACGATGGCTTCTATAATATTTCCGGTATGACAGTACAGGCTTTATATAGTTGGAAAGATCCCGTTTTATTAAATGGAGCAGTTTTTTCTAATTTGTTATATCCTAAAAAGAGCGATTTAGAAAAAAATAAACAAAACGGTAAATTAAAATTCTATAAATTTGGTAACTTCTTTACATATCGAGGGACCTATTTAAAAACGTATAGCTAAACATGGAACAGAAGGTAATTATAGATTTTCCGCACAAACAGTTATCGCATTGCGAAAATGGAGCTATTTGTAACTTATTAAACTTTAACAATTTTGATATAAGTGAACCGCTGATTTTTGGTATAGGTTCAGGAATATTTTTTGCCTATATGCCTTTTGTTAAGAATTATGATATCCCACTTACATCCTATAGAATAATGCCTGGACAGATCTACAAAAATGCAACCAAGCGATTAAATGTAAAGATGTTTAAACGGACCTATAAGGACAAGCAAAAAGCTATGGATGAGTTGGATCAGATGCTTGAAAAGGGACAACCTGTCGGGTTACTAACTAATCTCTATTATCTACCTTTCTTCCCAAAATCATATCGTTTTCATTATAACGCGCATAATACAATTATTTATGGAAAAGATGGAAATAATTACCTGGTAAGCGATCCTGTACTCGAAGATAAGGCAACCATTTCGTATGATGATTTACTAAAAGCCAGATTTGCTAAAGGAATTATAAGTGTTAAAGGTGATATATACTACCCTCTGTCAGTACCTGAAAATCTCGATATTAGTAAATCTATAAAGCAGGGAATGCAAGCTACTAAAAAGTTAATGATCAAAAATCCTATACCTTATCATGGCATTACAGGTATAAAATTATTAGCTAAACGAATTCGAAAAGAAAAAGATAACACCGAGTTTATAAAAGCATTTTTAGGTAATATAATACGTATACAAGAAGAAGCAGGAACAGGAGGTGCGGGATTCCGATACATGTATGCAGCGTTTTTGCAGGAAGCTGCCAAAATATTACAACAAGATCAACTCTATAAAACCTCTGAAAAGCTAACTCAGGTGGGCGATTCATGGAGAGAATTTGGTTTAAATGCAGGTAGAATTCTTAAAGGTAGAAGTGCTGATCAGAATGGAACATTCAATACCATAAATGATATTTTACTCGACATAGCAGATCAAGAAAAACAGATATTTCAATCTTTTTAGAATTTTGAAGTTCATGCAAAAGCACGAATCGAACACAGTTATTCAAGTCAACAACTTGAATAAAAAATATAAAAACTCTTTAGAGTTTGCTGTCAATAACCTTTCCTTTACCGTACAAAAAGGAGAAATTTTTGGTTTATTAGGTCCAAACGGAGCAGGAAAAACCACTACAATAAATATAATTACCGGAACCTTAAAACCCACCTCAGGTCAGGTAAACATTGCAAACCAGAGCATTAAACGTAATTTTAACACTCTGAAACAAAAAATAGGAGTTGTTCCTCAGCAAATTGCTCTTTATCCTACATTAAACGTTTACAACAACTTACTGATTTTTGGAAATCTGTACGGAATAAAAAAACAAATTCTTAATAACAATATAAGAAAATACCTTAAAATCTTTGGCCTGGAACATAAGGTTAAAGCAAAAGTGAAACACTTATCAGCCGGAATGCAAAGAAGATTGAATATTATTGCCGGTCTTCTGCATAATCCCGAAATTTTAATACTGGATGAACCTACTGCAGGAATCGATGTGCAATCTAAGCAGTTTATAATTAATAATTTAATTCAATTAAACAAAGCTGGAACAACAATATTATATACATCGCACTATATGGAAGAAGCAGAAAAATTTTGTTCACATATAGCCATTATTGATAATGGTAATATTATAATACAAAATAAACCACAAAACTTAATTTCTCAGTATCCTGATTGCACTAACCTTGAGGATGTTTTCATCCATATTACCGGTAAACAGTTAAGAGAATGAATATAAAAAAACTATTAATTCTTATATACAAAGATTTTCTCGTTTTATTAAATGATAGAGCGGGTTTAGGTTATATGTTTGTGCTGCCTGTGTTTCTGGTATTTATAATGGTTGTTATTCAAGATTCATCCTTCAAAGCGGTTAATGATTTCAATATTAACATTGTGATACAGAACAGCGATAAAGATACCTTAGGTAATACGATTGTCAGAGAATTAAAGGAATCAGGTTATTTCACAATTAAGTTAGACACACAAAATAATAGATCAGAAATTGAAAATCTGGTTGCTAAAGGCGAATATAAAATTGGGATTATCATACCCGATAGTTCTACATATAAACTCAAAAAGGAAATTCTTAAAAATGTAAGCAAGGCTTTTTCATCGGGTAAATCACAAAAAACAAAACAGTCCGATTCTACCCGAATAGAAATATTCTTCGATCCGGTAACCCGGACCTCCTATAAGCGAATGATCTTGAGCATGCTGGAATCACACAATCAAAAGGTTAAAAACCAGCTTCTAATGGAACAAATCAACAGAAGAGTACCCTTTATAAAATCAGATATTGAAGTACGCGATATTATAAGTTATAAAGAAAGTTATGCTTCCGTTGAAGATTCAAAGATTATCCCCAACTCAGTACAACATAATGTTCCGGCCTGGACGCTCTTTGCCATGTTTTTTATTGTTATGTCGCTGGCAGGAAATATGATCAAAGAGAAAGATGACGGTAGTTTTGTTCGTTTAGTTTATGCTCCTTTCCCATTACATTATTATCTGTTAGCTAAACTGATTACGTACATGATTATCGGATTAATTCAATTCATTTTAATGATTTTAATGGGAATGTATATATTACCCTTATTCGATTTTCCCGCTTTAGACATTAGCAATAAATTTCTATCACTGTTTATTATTGGACTTTTTGCCTCGCTTGCAGCTGTAGGATTTGGAATCCTTGTTGGATCGTTCGCTAAAACATATCAACAATCGACAACACTGGGATCAATTGTTGTGGTAATTTTTGCTGCCATAGGAGGCGTGTGGGTTCCTGTATTTGCAATGCCTGCCTTTATGAGAACAATTAGTATTATTTCTCCTTTAAACTGGGGCGTAAAAGCTTTTCATAATACACTGGTTAGAGATTTATCGTATACTGAAAGTATGACCGAAATAACATTACTAGCATTATTTTTTATCTTGTGTATGATAATATCTGCATTACGATTTAATATCAGGGATAATTAACTCATATTCAACAAAAAATATTTTGCATAATTCAAATAAAAAATACAATTTTGAATAACCGACAAGAGAGAAAGTAAACCTTTCTCTTTTTTTGATGTCGAATCAGTAAATTAAAACGTAATAAAACATGAAAAAGACACTTTTATTGTCCTCAGCCTTGCTAATATCCTTTATAACACTAGCTCAGAATGAAGCTAAAAAGGATTCAACACAACAAAAAGAAGATATTTATCTTAACTGGTACAACAAATCACCTATTGATGACGAAATATTTGGTGCTGAAGTAGATAAAGCTTATCAAGAATTACTACAAGACAAAAAATCATCTACTGTAATTGTTGCTGTCATTGATGGAGGTATTGACATAACGCACGAAGATCTGAAGAATAACATCTGGGTAAATACCGATGAAATAGCGGATAATGGTATCGATGATGATAACAATGGTTATACCGACGATATCCATGGATGGAATTTCTTAGGTAATGCAGATGGTGAAAACATCTCTAATGAAACACTTGAAATTACCAGAATCTATAGAAGATATAAGGATAAAGATGATTTAACAAAAGAAGAAAAGAAACTTTATAAAGATGCCAAAAAACTCTATAAAAAAGAGTTAAGAATGGTAAATATGCAGAAAAAAGGTTTCGAAAAATTTAAGGACAAATACAACACAACCTATTCGAATATTACAGAAGCATTAGGTAAAGACACTCTTACTATTCAGGATCTTGATAGTTTAAAAGAAATAAACAAGAAACTGAAAAAGGATATTAAATTCCAGTATCGCTTTGTTAAATACGGTTTTTCATCTGCCATTTTTGATAAAATGGATGATATGGTAAATGAGAGATTAGACTACCACCTAAACCTTGATTTTAATCCACGAGAAATAATTGGTGATGATGTATCAAGTCTGTCATCTGCAAATGGAAATAACAATGTGTATGGACCAGAAGCTTTCCACGGAACGTTTGTTTCAGGAATAATAGCTGCAGAGCGTGATAATGAAATCGGAATCAATGGAATTGCAAGCGATGTTCAGATCATGGCTTTAAAAGTAGTCCCTAATGGTGACGAGCGAGATAAGGACGTTGCCAAAGCAATTCGTTATGCTGTAGATAATGGTGCCAAAGTAATTAACATGAGTTTTGGCAAACAATTATCTCCTTATAAAAAGCTGGTTGATGAAGCAATTCTTTATGCCGAAGAGAATGGCGTATTACTGGTACATGCTGCTGGTAACGATGGTTTTAATATTGATAAGGTAAAACAATACCCAACCAAGAATGTTAGCGAAACAAAGCAGATCAGTTCGTGGATTACCGTAGGTGCTTCATCAATGAGTAATACAAAAGGATTTGCTGCCAGCTTTACAAATTATGGTAAAGAAATGGTTGATATTTTTGCACCGGGTGTAAGAGTAAAATCCTTAACTCCGGAAAGCAAATACGAAGTTGCTGACGGAACTAGTTTTTCGGCTCCGGTTGTTTCAGGTGTTGCTGCACTTGTATTATCATATTATCCTGAACTATCAGCTAATGAGCTAAAAGATATTCTTTTAAAATCTGTAAATAATTATGCAACGTTAGAGGTAAATAAACCGGGTGATTATTCTAAGCGAAAAAAGACTGTTCTATTTGGCGATCTTTCTAAAACTGAAGGAATTGTAAGTGCTTATAAGGCATTAAAACTCGCTGAAGAATTTAGTAAATAAAATATTTCAATATAAATGTAACAAGCACCTGTTAAGTCAGGTGCTTTTTTTATGGTATTCAATAAATAAAACAATATTTTAACAATTATGAGTAAACGAGAACAGATACTAACTACCACACTTAATTTAGTTGCTGAAATTGGTTTTCATGCCACATCTATTCCGCTAATAATTAAAAGGTCGGGAGCAGCAGCCGGAACAATATATTATTATTTCAAGAATAAGGAAGAGTTAATTGACACCTTATATTCAGAGCTTAGAAAAGAGATGGCACATGCCATTATACAAAACATTGATGCTGATATAACCTATAAAGAAAAGTTTATACTCATTTGGAAAAACTTATTTGCTTTTTATATTCAAAATCCTAAAAAATTTGAATTTCTTGAAGATTACGCCAACTCACCGTTCATAAAAAAAGAGATTAAGGCAATTAATCGAAGGCATTATCAATCGGCTATCAATTTTTTCGAATCAGGCATTAAGCTCGGAATCCTGAGAGAACTACCACTTGATTTAATGATCAACACCGTTTTTGGAAATGTAGCTACCCTTTCCAGGATGGTTATTATGGAAGAAATTGATTTAACAGATCAGATACTTCACGATTGCATGCAATCAAGCTGGGATGCAATAAAAATTAACTAAAAAAACAGTCCGTTAGGACTGTATCTTTTATAAAGGTTCGTAATCTTTTTTGGTTACACCACATATCGGACATTTCCAATCATCAGGAATATCTTCGAATGGTGTTCCGGCAGCAATACCACCAGGTATGTCGCCTACTTCCGGGTCATAAATATGACCACATACTTTACATTTATACTTCATACTATTTCATTTTATGGTTTTACTTTTCTAACAGAATCTATAATTGTACCATCTACCCATTTAATCACCGCAACCAGCTCATCGTCAAAGTTGGCTTTAGCCGGCTTTCCGCAGATTTTTTCAGCCTCATCTTTTAGTTCTTCTATAGTTTTTATAGGTAAGGTAGAATCTTTCAATGCTTCAATTAAATCTTTTCGCTTAGGATTAATTGCAATACCCCGTTCTGTTACAATCACATCAATTAATTCTCCAGGTCCGCAAATGGTAGTAACTTCATCGAGTATTACCGGAATTCGATCTCTGAACAATGGTATCGGTAATATAACTGTTTTAGAGAATAAACAATTTTGCCAACCTCCTATTCCATGCAGCAATAATCCATCGGAGTGTGTTACTACGTTTGCATTGAAATTAACATCCACCTCGGTAGCACCTAATATTACTACATCAACTAATCCGGCAAAGTTACCTTTCCCATGATAGTTATAACTTGTAAACGGACTGGTCCAAACATGATTTGGATTATCAGCCATAGATTGTACACCTTTTAAGTCGAAAGTTTGTCCATCCAATATATATTCTATTAATCCTTCTTCGAGCATGCTAACCAAGTATTTATTACTACCACCACGGGCAAACCTGGCTTTGATTCCTTCCTTTCGCATAATTTTAGCAAAGTAGTCGCCAACAGCTAACGAAGTGCCACCCGCTCCTGACTGAAAAGAGAATCCATCGCGAATAATTCCGGCTTCCCAACACAATTGCGCTGTCATTTCGGCCAACAGCAATCGATCAGGGCTTTTTGTTATTTGGGTTGTACCGGAAACTATTTTTTCAGGAATTCCAACCTGATCAACCTGAACAGTATAATCTACATAATTTCCCTGAATCTGCCATGGAATACATGGGAAAGGCACCATATTATCGGTAACTACAATCACCTTGTCTGCATACTGCGAATCAGCCAAAGCAAAACCAAGCAATCCACTTGCTGAAGATCCATACAGTCCGTTTGCATTACCAAATGGATCGGCACAAGCAGCTCCAATGATTGCAATGTCAATTTTTACTTCTCCATCCTGAATTGCCTGATAGCGTCCGCCGTGTGATCGAAGCACACCTAAACCACGCATTTTACCATACGAAGCAAACCGACCTAACGGACCGTTCATACTTCCTTCAATATGATGAATAGTACCATCTTCAAGATATTGAATCAAATGTTCATGGCAAGGAAATGAAGCCGATGGAACCCAACGTAAGTCTTTTACGCCAAGCTCTTTGGCAATATCAAAAATCTTATTGGCCAATAAATCACCATTTCTAAAGTGATGATGCGTGGAAATGGTCATTCCGTCTTTTAATCCGGCCTTAACCAATGCTTCCTTAAGCGATGTAACCTCTTTATTGCCATCTTCAGGAAAATCGGCACATGATACTATTTTCGGACCATGTTTTGATGTTTCAGGTTTAAATTTTCCCACACCTTGAAAAGGAACTTGTTTTTGGCCATTTACTTCGGTCGGTACCATTCTGCCAACCGCATTTTTTACCAGATCAGCATACTTTTTTGCCATGGAATATTGGTTTATGTAATTTGTATTTTATGATTCAACGTAAATATACAATTATTTGGGTATGATAGAAAGTGGCAATATAATTTCTTATTTATTATGCTAACAGTAAGCTCAGAAACGTAACATAAAAAAAAGTGCCATAATCAAATTATGACACTTTGTGTTTGTAAGCTGTTGAATTATATTAATCGATAACTTTTCTAACAACATCAATTACAGTTCCATCAACCCATTTTATAGCTGCCACAATCTCATCAGATAAATTTGGCTTTTGCGATGGACCACAAATTGCTTCGGCTTCGGCTTTTAATTCTTCGATAGTTTTTATTGGTAAATTACTACCTTTCATTTTCTCAATTAAATCCTTACGTTTAGGATTAATAGCTATACCTCTTTCTGTAACAATAATATCGATCATCTCTCCCGGTCCGCAAATAGTGGTAACTTCGTCTTTAATTACAGGAATACGATCTCGGAATAATGGAATAGGCAATATTACATTCTTGGCATGTAAACAGTTTTGCCAACCACCAATTCCGTGTAACAGATATCCATCGGAGTGTGTAGCAACGTTGCCATTGAAATTCACATCAACCTCAGTAGCTCCTAAAATCATAATATCCATCATAGAGGTTAAATTTCCCTTAGAATGATAATTATAGGCATTAAATACAGGATATTGATGATGATTTTTGTTTTTATCGATACTTGCAACTGCATCCAGATCAAAAGCCTGTGCATCCATAATGTGTTCCATGGTTCCTTCTTCTAACATCTGAACCATATACTTCGTACTACCACCAAAACCTAATTTAGATTTCCATCCTTTTTCTTTCAGTATCTGATGTACATAATGTCCTATTGCTAAAGAAGTTCCTCCTGCACCGGCTTGCATGTAGCAGCCATCTTTCAGAATTTCACTTTCCTGTAAAAACCGGGCAGTTAGTTCAGCTATTAGCAAACGATCGGGACTCTTGGTAATTTGTGTTGTTCCGGAAACTATTTTCTCAGGAATACCAATTTTATCTACGACTACAACAAAATCTACGTAGTTGCCTTCGATTTCCATTGGCATATTTGGGAAATCGACTAAATTATCGGTTACCACAATAACCTTATCAGCATATCTAAAATCGGCTGTTGCATAACCAAGAACACCACATGCCGAAGGTCCATTCAAAGCATTTCCATTTCCGAAAGCATCCGATGATGGTGCTGCCAAAACAGCTATGTCAATTTGAACTTCACCATCTTGAATTGCCTGAACACGACCACCGTGAGATCGTAAAACAGCCGTTCCTTTCATCTTGCCCTGCGATACAAAGCGCCCCAACGGACCATTCATACTTCCTTCAATTCGATTAACAACGCCACTTTCCAGGTGCTTTATAATTGGTTCGTTACACGGAAACGATGCTGATGGAAACCACACCAGATCTTTTACTCCCATTTCAGCAGCAGTATCAAAAATAGTATTACTTACCAAATCGCCATTACGCAAATGATGATGTGTAGAAATGGTCATTCCATCTTTTAAGCCGCATTTCTGTAGAGCTTCTTTTAATGATCCTATAACTTTATTACCATCTTCGGGATAATCTATAACTGTTGGAATAGGTGGTGCATATTTTCTTCCTGTTGGTTTGTGTTTTCCTATTCCTTTAAAAGGTATTACTTCCTTTCCATTTATTTCGGTTGGAACCATTCGTCCAACAGCATTTTTAACCAGCTTGCTCATTTAAAAATTCCTCTCTCCAATTTTCTGAAATTAAACCTAAACTAATTGCTAAATTGATTGTTTTCTCAGCACGTTTTACAACCGGTGGATCAATCATTTTTGTCCCTAAAGAAACCACTCCAAGGCCTTTTTCTGTTGCATCAATAAATGCATTTACGATTTTTTTAGCCTTATCAATTTCTTCTGCCTCGGGTGCAAAACTTTCATGGATTACTTTGATTTGTCTTGGGTGAATACAACCCATTCCTTCAAATCCTAATCCCTTGGATGTTTTTACATTTTCGCGTAAAGCATCCATATCAGCCACATCAGAAAAAACAGAATCGATCGCTTGTATTCTGGCTGCTTTACATGCATTTACCATGCGAGTACGTGCATAAAATGATTCTACCGCCTCGTTGGTTCTTCTTGCTCCAAGGTCTGCAGTATAATCTTCTAAACCAATCGCCATAGCTACTACATTTTCTGATGCTGTTGCAATTTCAAAAGCTTTTTCAACACCTAAAGCGCTTTCAATAATTGGCATCAGGTAAATTGGTCTTTCAACTTTATGTTGTTTTCTTAATTCATCAATTTTAACTTCCAGTTGTTTGATCTGATCAGCACCTTCGCATTTAGGTACCAATAGCATATGTACATTATGAGGAATAAGATATTTTATATCTTCCAATCCTTTTGGAAACTGATTGATACGAACCATGCGCTCGGCACCATAAAAATTAATTCCTCTTAACGCATTACGAACCAATAATTGAGCTTCTTTCTTTTTATTAAATGCAACAGAATCTTCCAAATCTAGAATAATACCATTTGGGTCGTGTATTCCGGCATTTAACATCATGCTAGGTGTGTTTCCCGGCAAGTATAATCGCGAAAAACGAAATTGCTCTTTCTCTGAGGTATATTTATTTTCTTCAATAATATCTAAAAGATATTCTTTGTCGGTATCAATAAGTTCTTTTACTGCAGCTTCAATTCTTGCAGCAATAACCAAGGGTAAAGCTCCACTATCTTCTATGGTTAATTGTGCATTTTTAATCTCAAAAAAAGATAAGATATCTTCGCACAATTTCTTGTTAGATTCACCGTACATAACCTGAACCTTACTCTTCTGTTCTATGCTTATTCCACCGGAATCTTTAAGTTCCAGCGTAACAAAACAATCAGAACGAACTTTTTTGCCCATATTACCGGCAGTAGCTATTTTATTGCTCATTCGTATTTAATTTTAGAGTTGTTAATCATTTTTATACAAATATAATAATCGTTGCGAGTTTTTAAAATGTACACTTGATATTCTCACAATGCTTTTAATCATATAAAAAAGGGCCAGTAAAACTGACCCTAAAATATCACGATCTAATTTTTTACATCAAGAAACTTAATAAAATACCAGCTCCAACTGCAGAACCAATTACACCCGATACGTTCGGTGCCATGGCATGCATTAACAAGTGATTTGTTGGATCGGCTTTTAATCCTTCGTGCTGTACAACACGCGCACTATCAGGTACTGCCGATACTCCAGCAGCTCCAATTAACGGATTAATTTTATTATCTCCTTTTAAAAATACATTCATAAGTTTAGCAAAAAACAGTCCACCACAGGTTGCAATAATAAATGACAATGCTCCTAATCCGAAAATCATTAATGATTGCGGTGTTAGGAAAACATCAGCCTGTGTTGAAGCTCCCACTGTAATTCCTAATAATATGGTTACTATATCGATTAATGCGGTGCGCGCAGTATCTGCCAATCGTTTGGTTACAGTAGATTCTTTTAATAAATTACCAAAAAATAGCATCCCCAACAGTGGCAGTGCACTTGGCGAAATATATGCAGTTAATAATAATCCGACAATTGGGAACATGATCTTTTCTAATTTTGAAACCGAGCGTGGTGGTTTCATTCTTATTAATCGTTCCTTTTTAGATGTTATTAACCTCATGAATGGAGGCTGAATAATTGGTACCAACGCCATATATGAGTAGGCTGCAATCGCAATCGGTCCTATCAGATGCGGTGATAATTTGGATGATAAGAAGATCGCAGTTGGTCCGTCTGCACCACCAATAATACCAATTGCACCAGCTTCAGCAGGCGTAAATCCTAACACTAATGCTCCTAAGAAAGTTAAGAAAATACCTATTTGAGCTGCTGCTCCAAGAATCATCAATTTAGGGTTTGATATTAACGATGAAAAATCTGTCATTGCACCGATACCCAAGAAAATTAACGGTGGATAAATACCTTGGCGTACACCAAAATAAAGGTAATTCATTACACTACCCTCTTCGTATATGCCTAACTTTAAGTTAAAGCCGGCAGCCTGGAAAAATGGTATATTACCTATGATAATTCCAAAACCAATTGGAATCAACAGTAAGGGTTCATAATTGTACCGAATTGCAAGGAATATAAAGAATATTCCTACTAGTACCATAATGATATGTCCAAGAGTAGCATTGGGCACACCAGTAAATTCGTAGAAATTAATTAACCCTGCAAAAGCGCCAGAATATGGTTTATACGTATCGTCACCAACAATTAACTTGTCGTTATCAATGCGTGCAGTTTTAGTAGCAATATCCGAACTATTAAACTCAAGATAAATTGAATTTCCGATTAATCTCCATTCTCCTTCGTACTTGGACTTAATAGAATCCAATACAAATGTTCTATCAACATAAAAATTTATAGCTTTATATCTTGCCACTGTCCTATCCGAATCGTAGCTTACCCGGTAACCTTCCGATTTATTTACCCACTTCCCTTTTGTAAGTTTGGAAGCTATATCTTCTGTATTGGCTAAAGCTGAGTTTCCAAGAAATAATACGCTTAAAAAGAGAACTAAGCTAAGTAGTTTTTTCATTGTTCTGAATTTCATCATTAGAATTATTCTATTTCGGCTAATACATCATTTTGTAAAACAGCATCACCTTCTTTAACTTTAAAGCTAACTATTTTACCATCTTTCTCCGACTGAATATTATTTTCCATTTTCATGGCTTCCATAATCATAATGGTATCGCCTTTTTTAACTTCATCACCAACTTCTTTAAGTATCTTAAAGATATTACCAGGTAATGGAGCTTTTAGAGTATGTGCACGACTACTTACTGATTTCTTGATTTTACTGTCTTTTCTGTCAACAGGAACATTCTGACGAACTAAAGTAGGTGTTTTTGTTGTTTTTGTTTTCTCCTGATGTATTTCAACATCATAAGAAGTGCCGTTAACTTCAATCTTGGCTATATCGCCATCGATATCTTTAATCTCTACTTCGTATTCGTTACCTCGTATAGTAAATTTATATTTTTTCATTGTGTATACTTATTATTTTCTTGGCCAAACTCTTAATCCATATATTTTCGAACTCCATGGAGAATAAACTTTTCTCACACGTTTTATCGTAATAACGTTACTTTCTTCATCATGCATTTCATCAAAGAATAGGTGTAATGCTGTGGAAATAGCAGCACTCACTTCACCTGCAATCTGAAGATCGTCATCAGAAACCTTTGATTCTTTATTTTTTTCTCTCAGTTTCTTTCGTGTATTATAATAGATAATTTTCGGTGTTTGGGTAAAAACAATTACCAACAATACCAGGGCTGCAAAAACAATTAACCACCCCACAATTGCAATGGTAACACCAGATTCTTTAACAACCGAAAAATCTATTCCTATTATATTTAAAATTGGAATCATAGAATTGTTTTTTTATAATGGAATATTTGAGTGTTTTTTAGGAGGATTTGTATCCTTTTTCGTTTGTAACATTTCCAATGCCCTGATAATCCTGAATCTGGAATTTCGAGGCTCAATTACATCATCGATATATCCCATACTTGCTGCCTGATAAGGATTAGCAAACTTTTCTTTATATTCAGCTTCTTTCTCTGCTACAAATTTAGCTCTCTCTTCAGGATCCTCAATTTTGGCTAACTCTCTACCGTAAAGCACTTCAACAGCTCCCTGAGCTCCCATAACTGCAATTTCTGCCGATGGCCATGCATAATTAATATCTCCTCGTAATTGCTTAGAGCTCATTACATCATGAGCACCTCCGTAAGATTTTCTCAACGTAATGGTTACTTTTGGTACTGTGGCTTCGCCATAAGCAAACATTAATTTTGCACCATGTGTAATAATACCGCCATACTCCTGACTACTACCAGGCAAGAATCCAGGTACATCAACCAATGTTAAAATCGGAATATTAAAAGCATCACAGAATCTTACAAATCGAGCAGCTTTTCTTGAAGCATCAATATCTAACACACCAGCTAAAAAGTTAGGTTGATTTGCCACAATACCTACCGACATACCATCGAATTTAGCAAAACCAACAACTATATTTTTAGCATAATTTCTGTGAACTTCTAAAAATTCATTATAATCAACCATTGAATAGATAATATCTTTAATATCATATGGTTGATTTGGATTTTCTGGAATAATCTCGTTTAACGCGTCGTCTAATCTATCAATAGGATCATTACACTCCAATACAGGTGGTTCTTCCAGATTATTCTGAGGTAAGTAACTTATTAACTTACGTATTAAAAGTAAACCTTCTTCTTCGTCCTCTAATAAGAAATGTGAAACTCCTGATTTGGAAGCGTGTATATTGGCTCCACCTAAATCTTCTGTTGTAATATCTTCACCAGTTACAGTTTTAACTACTTTAGGACCGGTAACAAACATATAACTGGTATCTTCAGTCATCATGATAAAGTCGGTTAAAGCAGGAGAATAAACTGCTCCACCAGCACAAGGACCAAAAATTGCAGAAATTTGTGGTATTACTCCGGAAGCCATAATATTGCGCTGGAAAATCTCGGCATAACCGGCTAAACTAGTAACTCCTTCCTGGATTCTTGCTCCACCACTATCGTTTATTCCAATAATAGGAGCTCCAACTTTCATAGCCATATCCATTACCTTGCAAATTTTATTTGCAAATGGCTCTGATAAAGAACCTCCAAATACGGTAAAATCCTGTGCATATACATACACTACTCTACCATCGATAGTTCCTGCTCCGGTTACAACACCATCTCCAAGAACTTTCTTTTTATCCATACCGAAGTTAGTACAACGGTGTGTTACAAACATATCAAACTCCTCGAAGCTACCTTCGTCTAACAGAATTTCGATACGTTCACGGGCAGTCATTTTACCCTTTTTATGTTGCGATTCAATCTTTTTTTCTCCTCCACCTAATTTAGCTTCGGCTCTAAGATCAATAAGTTGTTTAATTTTATCTTGTTTGCTCATTGGTATAATTTAGAAATTATATGTGCAGTTTTATTTGTTTTTATCTTCGCAAAGTTCTGTAAGTACCCCAAATGTAGATTTCGGATGTAAGAACGCAATATCCAATCCTTCGGCTCCTTTTCTTGGTGTAGTATCAATTAAACGAACACCATTCTCCTCTGCTTTTTTAAGTTTATCTTCAATATTGTCAACAGCGAAAGCAATATGATGTATTCCTTCTCCCTTCTTTTCTATGTACTTTCCTATTGGTCCTTCCGGATCTGTTGATTCTAATAACTCTATTTTTACTTCTCCTACTTTTAAAAAAGCAGTTTTAACTTTTTGGTCCTTAACTTCTTCTATGTTATAGCATTTAAGGCCTAATACCTCTTCGTAATACTTGATTGATTCTTCAAGATTTTTTACAGCAATTCCAATGTGTTCTATATGTGAAGGTTTCATAATATAAATTATTTTTTTGCAAAAGTATCGATAATCGAGATAACAGACTAATTATTTTTATCCAAAATTTATGCTTTAAAATATTGTTTTTTAACATATAAAATAATTTTCAGTAGTTTTTTCGAACAAGATGGCAATTTATAAAATAAAGTTTTGTTAATCAATTTTATACACTGAATATTAATTCGAATATCGAATATCTGACAATTATCATACATTTGCTGATTACATTACTTGTACTTATTTTTGTAAACTTGGAATAAATGTGGCTTCAAAGTAAAAATTCTGTTCATGAAAAATTATTTCGATCATATTAAAATATTCATATATCGTTTTCTTTTATTAGTTGTAATTTTTAGCATTTCACGTTATCTTTTTTACCTGTTTAATGTTAATTACTTTGACACATTAAAAACCACAGAGTTACTAAAGATTATGTTCTTCGGTATCCGTTTTGATTTATCTGCACTTTATTATTTTAATATTCTTTTCATTCTTTTAAGTTTAATACCCGGGAAATTTAAAAATAATGCAAACTACCAAAACGTATTATTGGTTTTATTTACAGTAGTAAATTCGGCTTTATTAGCCACCAATTATATTGACACCAAATTTTTTGATTTCGAACATAAACGTTTAACAGTAGATGTTTTTTCCAATGAATGGTTAGGAGAAGACTTTATTACGTTACTTCCAGCATTTATTAAAGATTACTGGTACTTAATTATTATCTGGTTGGTGATGTGTTTCGGGTTATATAAATTGTATCCTCGAATAAATCCCAGGAAGCTTGAAGATAAACAGATATCTGTTCTGGGAATAAGTTATCAAATTGGAATATTTATACTTACAATGGCTATTGGCTTACTTTTCGGACGAGGAGGATTTCAACTTAAACCTTTACGGGTAATTCATGCTGCAGAATACACCTCAGCCAAAAATATTCCGTTAGTTTTAAACACTCCATTTACCATTATGAAATCTTTTGGCACAAAAAATATGAATGTGAATAAGTATTTCAAACAAGATGAACTTACTTCAATTTACTCTCCGGTTAAGAATTACTCCGATCATCAATCTAAAAATCAAAATGTTGTATTAATTATTCTTGAAAGTTTTTCGAAAGAATATATCGGAGCTTTAAATAACGGTTCAGGGTATACGCCATTTTTGGATTCTTTAATTAACGAAAGCTTAGTTTTTACAAATGCTTTTGCTAATGGCAAGCGATCGATGGAAGCTATGCCTTCTATTATGGCTGGCTTACCCGCATTAACTGATGAAACGTATATTACATCGCGTTATGCTTCTAACCAGATTAATTCTATTGCCACAATGCTTGATCAAAAAGGTTATTATGCCGCTTTTTTTCATGGAGGTAAAAATGGTACCATGGGATTCGATAAGTTTGCTGAAATTGCAGGTTTCAAAGATTATTATGGAATGAATGAGTACCCTTACCAGGAAGATTATGATGGCAATTGGGGAATATACGACGAACCCTATCTAAAATACTTTGCCAACAAAATGTCTGAATTTGAAGAGCCCTTTTTTACTTCGATATTTACCTTAACCTCGCACCATCCTTATGAAGTTCCGCAAAAATATAAGAGCAAATTTCCAAAGGGAACATTGAATATTCACGAAAGCATTGGCTACACCGATTTTGCTTTAAAACAGTTTTTTAAAGAAGCAAAAAAAATGCCCTGGTTCTCAAATACTTTATTTATACTAACCGCAGATCATACTGCCCAAGCCGAAAGTGCCTATTATAAAAACAGATTAGGCAACTATGCTATTCCAATACTATTCTATCATCCAACCGACTCTTTATTTAAAGGAAAATCAAAAGTTATAGCTCAGCAGACTGATATATTCCCAACCATAATGGATTATCTGTGCGTTAATAAACCTTTTATCTGTTTTGGTAACAGCTTACTTAACGATTCTGATAAGCATTTTACAATTAACTATATTAATGGAGTATATCAACTGTATAAGAATGATTATTTATTGCAATTTGATGGAAATAAAGGAATTGGTTTATACAATATCAAGAAAGATAGTTTGCTTGAAAATAATATAGTTGATAAATTAGATGAGATGAGTAATTTGGAAAATTACTTAAAAGCGATTATTCAGACTTATCAACAAAGAGTTGTAATAAATGATTTAACCATAAATTAAAGCGATATTCTCAACGTTTTGCGAAAATATCGCTTCATTTGTGTACTTTAGACTTTAGCTGTGCCCTTCAAATTTAAACGATACTTTTACCTTAGCTCTATAGGCTTCAACTTTACCATTATTAAGTTGCATATCTAACTGTGATATTTCAGCTATACGCAAATCTCTTAATGATTCTGACGCTTTGGCTATAGCAGTTGCTGCTGCTTTTTCCCAAGACTCAGAACTGGTACCAACCAATTCAATAATTTTGTAAACTGTGTCAGGCATAATTTCCTCCTATTTTTAATTTAACCCTAAAATTGTTGATTGAGTATATAAAGTTATTAAATAGGATATCCTTTGTCAATTATTTCGTTAAATTGCATATAAAACTATTTACTTTTAAATGTTTAAGTGGAAAACAAAACATGATACTATTATTCGGATGATAAGGATAGGCATTACAAAATGTTACCTTATTGAATCTGCTAAAACCAACATTCTTGTTGATACAGGTCAGAGAATATATTTCAATAAGTTGAAAGCTTTTTTACATGCAAATCTAACCTCTCAAAATAAAAAGTTAGATTATTTAATACTTACTCATACTCATTACGATCACGCCGGAAATGTAAGTAAAATAAAAGAGTATTTTGGTCCTCAGGTTGTGGTACATGAAAAAGAGGCAAACTGCCTTTCTGAAGGTTTTACCACTTTGCCAAAAGGTACGAATTTCATTACAAACCTTTTAACAACAATAGTCAATAAATATTTTAGTAAAATTGGCAAGTATGAAGCTCTTAAAAGCGACATTGATATAAACCCTTCAAAACAAATGAATTTTGGCAATATCGAAATTATTGAAACTCCTGGTCACACAAGCGGTTCGTTAAGTGTTCTAATTGATCAGGAAATGGCGATAGTTGGTGACACCTTGTTTGGAGTACTACCCAACAACATATTCCCTCCTTTTGCCGATGACAAAAAAGTTCTTATTGAGTCATGGAAGAAGCTTTTAGAAACAAAGTGCACCATGTTTTTACCAGCGCATGGAAAAGCAATAAAACGAAATGTTTTAAAAAGAGAATATTACAAAAAGGTTTAAAGTTGTATACCAACTAAGAGATTTAAACTAAACACCTTAGGCATAGAGTGACTTAACGAATAATTTGATCGTAATGCTATATCATACTTGTTGCGAATAGAAATACCTCCACCAAATGAAATCCCAATTAAATAATCAGCCATCTGATGAAACAGCTCCTGATCTTTAATATAAGCATTTGTAACATCAATAGCAGAATAACAAAAACCAAAATCGGCAAACAGAGGTTTCTTTTTATCTAATGTTTTATAACGAAGAAAACAATTTGCAGTATAGTAATTTATATCAAAACCAAAATCCATTTCAATATCTTGTTTAACAAAATCATAAGTTGACCTTTCATACTGAATTTCCGGATGAAATGAGATTTTGCCATCCATTACACTTAGAGGAAAATCCAAAAAAAATGCGATAACACCTCCTGTTTTCCAGATATAATCTATCTCTTCCAACGTAAAATAAATATCTGAACCATATTTATATACAACCTCATCATTAAGTTTTAGCTTGTTGAATTTAATACCTGTATACATTCCATAACTAAATGCAGGGATTCTATCAGAACTGCATTCCTCGTTACGCTCAAATAAATAGTGTAAATACTTTTTCTTATATGTGGCGTGCTTTATATTTTCCAACGAATGATTACAGTTGATCATTTCATTGGTTAAAAATGCTCTTAGATCCTCTTTATTCGAAGGTATCTTGTCAAACCTGTCTGGTGTTTTTATATAAAAGAAGTTGCCTGAATCAGTATGCAGATAATACACTAACGGATACTGTTGATTCAGTTTTTGCATAAAAACTGAATCAACACTAAAAGGCACCAACTCATAATGTTTATCTCCGTTTCCAAATGCATCAACTTGTTTGTTATTTAACCTTTCCGGCTTACTATTTTTAGACTTCTTAAAATAAATAAACCGGGTATTTTCTTTTTCAGAACCATACAACAAAAATCCCTGGTGGTATTCGTTATCTTTTGTAATTATATAGCCCTTAACTATCTCCTTATTCTCATAAATGTTATTTTCAACCTGAGAATAAGATAGATAGTTCAAACATACCAGAATACAAGTGAGTAATTTGCTCAATTTTAATTAATTAAAAACCAAATCCAACAAAAACTCCAACATTCCAAGTTGAAAACATTGTTGTTTCACCTTCGCCTGTAGAAGAAAGGTAATTTGCATTTAAACCGGTTGTCAGGTTATAACCATTAAAAACTGGTGTTTCAAAACCAATATTTCCTCCAACTCCTAACATAAATCTATTAAAATCAAATTCTACCTCGGTGGATTCTATTTCTACCTTTGGAATATTATATGATAGTATTGGACCAAGATCAAAAATTAACGATGTATTCTTTCTTAATGTATTGTACCTGAAATACAAATCGAAATTGAAATAAGATACCGTTAACGTTAATTCTCCATCCTGCAAATAAGGATAACTCGCTGAATTAAGAACTTCAACATCTCCATTGAATTTATATTTTGAG
Organism: Bacteroidota bacterium; assembly: GCA_020444275.1. Taxonomy (GTDB): domain Bacteria; phylum Bacteroidota; class Bacteroidia; order Bacteroidales; family UBA12077; genus UBA12077. The sequence goes on from JAHLLG010000002.1 coordinate 1,015,336, forward strand.
TTGGAGTATTCAAATTCAGGATGAAAAGTAAGATTAAAGTTGTTAGTAAATAAAACATCTGCATATAATCCAAAATGATATGAAACTGCAGGATCAAAATCAAGATTTGAAATAATCACTAACGGCGCATTTGTACCATATGATTGAAAAGTATTATCTTTAAATTGAATGCCACTAATCTTTGAACCTCCAAAAATTCCGAACTTAAAGTATGGCAATTTTTGTTTATTACATCTCGCATAATATTCAAGAATATTAGTTAACCTTGTTTTATTATAAATTGCTTTATTTAAATATTCTATTTCATCGCAGTTTGTAAAGGTATTTTTTAACTCCTTTATTAACTGATCCTTTTCACTTGACAGTAATTGCAAACCATTAGTACCTTCAATGTAAATTCGTTTTACACCATTTGCTTTACTATAGTATAGGAAAGGTTCAATATTATTTAGCTTCTTCATGAAAACCGTATCCTTTTCAATAATAAACCGCGTATAAAATTCACTGCCAAAACCATAGCTAATAATATCATTAACAGATAGTGAATCAGGGTAAGCACCTTTATGTTTTTGATAAAAAATATATTTAGAATTTCTGGCATCATCGGAAGTGATTATAAAACCCGGTTTGCGTTCATTTTTTAAAGTAATTATGTATCCATGCTCAACTCTACCTTGAAGTTTATTTTTTTCACGTACAAACTCTTTTAAGTTAAAGTCTTTCTGTGCAAAAGATGTCAAACCAATTATTGACAAAAAAATTGCTGATAAAATTTTCTTTCTCATCTTGTAATAAACTATTTTTTTAGGTTGAATGTTAAGTTGAGTTCAAATTTATACATTTTTTGTTTGAATATTTATGAACAGAAAATTTAACTTTTTATTTTTATTGCTCACTAATGCAAATAATACTTATGACTGATAAGAGAAAAGAGCACGAATTACCGCTAGCTACTGATAAATGGGGTTGGAAATACCACCATGTAGGGATTCCTGTAAAAAATCCAATACCAGGAGAAAAATATATTCCACACTTAAAATTTTATGTTAAAGGATTTGATACAAGTCCTTTTGGCATAGAATACATGCGTTTTGAAGAAGATTCTCCTTTTGATGAATTGATAAAAACGTTGCCTCATTTGGCTTTTATTGTTCCTGATATCGACAAAGCAATTCAAGGTTTTGAAATTCTAAATGATATAAACTCACCAATGAAAGGTTTAAAAGTAGCTATGATTAAACATGAAGGTAGTCCTATAGAACTTATGGAGTTTGAATAGAAAAAGGAGTATATTGCTATACTCCTTTTCTATGAATTTAAAATCTAACCCTAACCTAAAATTTATCTAATGTACTAACCTAATTTGCTTTCTAAATATGATACAAAGAAAAGAAGAAAAATACATCATAACTAAGTTTTTATGGTGAGATAAATCACCTATTTATGGAGTTTTATATCATCAAAAGCAACGAACTAATATTATGGAAAATGATTCTCTTCTATATTTAATATCCGGTTTGGGGACCTTTAATGGTTTTATTTTTGGTATTTACCTTTTCTTTTCCCAATTGGGTAACAAGCGAACAAATATTTATCTGGGAATTTTTCTCATTTTAATTTCAATTCGGTTTTTCCGTTCTATTCATTTTCATTTTTATGGACCTGATCATACTATTTTTCATATAGGACATACAGCTTTCTTAATTGCCATTCCGTTTATATACTTTTATTTCAGAGCGAGTTTTACACGAAATAAAAGATTAAAACGTACAGATTTTATTCATCTGTTACCGTTGTTAATACTTACTATCCATTCTTTTAACGTTTTAAATATGGTTTCATTTTCTGTGCTCATTTTTTATACACTATTATCATATAGAATATTGCACAAATTCCAATCTAAGAACAATGAAATTAATTTAAAAGCATACAATTACTATTGGTATAGAAATCTATTGTTTATTTTATTAATAAATTCCATACTTTATCTGTTAAATTTAACATTGCATTTAATGCCTTACATCTTAGGAGCAATATCCTATTCCATTATTTTTTATATCATGATGTTTTATTGGAACAGATATCAACAAACCCAAAAACAGCGAAAAATTCTAAGAAAATACAACGGGTCGGGTTTAAGCATCGAAGAGGCTAAAACATATATTGATCAGTTATTTGAGAAAATTACAAAAGACGATTTATATAAAGATCCATTTTTGGATTTAAAAAAACTAGCAGAACTTCTTTCTATTCCATACTATCAGTTAAGTCAGATAATAAACCAACATTTAGGAAAAAACTTTACAGAGTTCATCAACGAATATCGTGTAAACGAAGCTAAACGTTTACTGAAAAACCCTGCGAATATCAATGAAACCATTGAAAATATTGCTTACGATTCAGGTTTTAATAATCCTTCATCATTTTATGCTGCATTTAAAAAAATAGCACAAACAACTCCTACAAAATATAAAAAAGAGCAACTCAAATTACCTTAACTATTAGATAGTTAATTAATGAAATCACTACTAGTTCTGTATCTATAAATAATCTAAAAAATGTTAAATATTTCTCAAGATTTATAAATCCTGAGATTATTCTCTTTCTAATTTCTTTACTTGCCGGCAATTTCAAATACTAATTTTAAAAAATGGAAATTATGAAAACAATTATTTTATTTCTTGCATTACTTCCAATAACAGGAAATATTTCTTCTATAAAAGATGAAAAGCTAATCAAAGAAGTAATAACTGACGCTTATGTAAATGGAATCCAAAATTCCGGATCGCTGGAAGATATTGAAAAAGGTTTTCACCCAAGTTTTGAACTAATAGGCATTGGGCGAGATAGCATAACTGTTTGGGAGAACCATATTTATACCTGGAAAGAAAGAGTAAGACAACATAAAATCAGTGGTAATGATAAAGATGAGAGTCCCGTTACCTGCACATTTGATTTTATAGACATCACAGGAAATGCATGTGTAGCCAAGATTCATTTATACCGGGATAACAAACATATTTTCACCGACTACCTTAGCCTGTATAAATTTAAAGATGGTTGGAAAATAGTTAGCAAAATATTTTACAGACATTAAATAATAATTCATTATGGAAACCAATAGAAGAAAGTTTCTGCAAAAATGTGGTGCTGCTGCTCTTATTGTGGGCAGCGCTCCTCTGGTAGCTGCATGTAATAAAGTAACATCACAAAATCGAAGAACAGATTATCCTTTACTTAAACCTATACTTTCTGAACAACAAATTGCGATAGAAAAATCAGCTCTTGCAAATCAAAATGTTAAAAAGATGGTGCGAGAAGGTTACGGTTGTGGAGAGATTCTTTTAAAAGCATATATTGACAAACATAAATTGAACGAAAGCATTTTAGATACTGCAGTAGCTTTTAAAAATGGTTTCGCATTCAGAGATACCTGTTGTTTATATTCTGCTGCAGTTATGATCTTCAGCTTATCGGTACGAAATTTATCTGAAAACAGAGATACACGATATAAACTTTGTGAACAAAAAATTAAGAAATTCAGAGAGTGGTGGTTAGAACGCAGTCCCTTGAATTGCCAGGATATTTACCCCGAATGCAAAAATGGTTTTGAGAATCAGTATAAAAAAGTTGCTTATATTGTAGAATCAATAGCTGATGGATAATTTTAAACAGCATAAATTATGAATAGAAAAACCGTTATGCTAACCTTTATAGCAGTAATAGTATTAATTCCTTTTTTACAAGGATTTGGGCAGGAAAAAGATGTTGATAGTGAATTATGGGAAAAGGCGCTTAAAATTCACAAAAATGCTGTTATTTGCGATGCCCACGCTCATCAACTTGTATTTAACAAAGACGATAAGATTAAATACCATCCCAATTCAAAACAATTAGAATTCGAAATGGTGAAAAAAGGGAAAATTGATGCCATCGGACTTTACTTTGCTTACTATCCTCTAAAAAATGAAACGCTCGTTGCTCGTGTGAAATCTGATTTTAAAACTTTTCATAACAGAATAGATAACCACGCAGATAAGTATACAATAATATCAGAAACCAGTGATATAGAACAGGGAATAAATAATGATGACCTTATGATCATTCCCGGAGTAGAATATTTCTATGGAGCATTGAATGGCAGAATTTCAACGATTGATAGCTTATATAAACTGGGAATAAGGGCAATGATGTTGATGGATAATGAGTATGAAAGATTAAGTTACGAGAATGGAAATGCAAATGGCGATCGTAATCTGAACGTATTAGCTCAACGCAGCATAGAAAGGATGAACAACCTTGGTATGCTCATTGATATTACGCATCTTGATGACCAAATGCAGGAAAAGGTAATTGATTATTCTGATTATCCGGTTATTGCCTCTCATTCATCAGTAAGAGGAATACATAATATCGATCGTAATATTCCTGATTATATCATAAAGAAGTTGGTAAAAAAAGGTGGTAGCATAATGATTACCTTTAACTCCGGCAATCTGACAGGACTTGAAGAAGGCAGATGTAAAATTGAACCACTTATTGATCATATTGACCATGCCGTTAAAGTCGCTGGCATCGATCATGTTGGTATAGGTTCTGATTTTAACGGTGCTGGTTTAAGAAGCCCTAAAGGATTAGAAGATGCTTCAGGCTTCCCCTTGATTACATATAACTTATTAAAACGAGGATACACAGAAGATGATATCAAAAAAATAATGGGTGAAAATTATTTGAGGTTATTATCAGAAGTAATGAAGTTTGAATAAAACGTTTGAACTATTATCTTATGAATAAAGGAGGTTTAATCTTTTCATTTTGATGTAATAAAAAATAAGGGAGATAAGATTCTCCCTTATTGATAATTGGCAAATCATATTAGAATGATTCGTATTCATTATCTAATTTATCATTGTCAGCTAATTTTAAATCCACACCTTTTGTCTTCTTGGCATGTTCAAATGAGTTATCATGGTGTTTGTTCTTTCCAGACTTTTTATCCTCTTCAAAAGAAAACTCTTTAAGTGTATTTTTCTTTTTATCAAAATCACGATTCATTCCATCAACTTTAAAAAAGCTTACCACATCTCTTAACTGATCTGCCTGACTTGCCAATTCTTCAGAGCTGGTAGCCATTTCTTCACTTGCAGCAGCATTTTGCTGAGTTACCTGACTTAATTGCTGTATTGCTCCATTAATTTGGTCTGAACCTGAATTTTGCTCTATACTTGCAGCAGATATCTCTTGAACTAATTTAGCTGTTTTCTCGATTTCCGGAATAATTTCACCCAATAATTCACCTGCTTCTTCTGTTACTCTTAAACTACGTCCGGAAAGCTCGTTAATTTCATCAGCGGCTACTTTACTTCGCTCAGCCAGTTTTCTTACTTCAGCAGCAACTACAGCAAAACCTTTTCCGTGTTCTCCTGCTCTTGCAGCTTCAACAGCAGCATTTAGAGCAAGAATATTGGTTTGGAATGCAATATCATTTACAATAGTTATTTTCTCTGCAATTTGTCTTATTGAAGTTAAACTCTCCTCGGCCGCACCTGCAACTTTCGACATTCCGTCTGATGCTTTAATTGATATCTTTTCTGTTTGTTGTGCGTTATCTGTATTTTGCTGAATGTTTGAAGCCATCTCTTCCATCGAAGAAGAAACTTCTTCGGCCGATGAAGCTTGTTCTGAGGCTCCCTGAGATAATTGTTGTGTTGTAGAACTAATTTGCAGACTAGCAGATGCTACGTTATTTGCACCTGAATTAATGCTCGTTACAATTTCTCTTAATTTTTCAACCATATCATTTAGTGCCTTAGACAACATTCCTATTTCATCTTTCTGATCAATGTTAATATTTGTCCTTAAATCTCCATTAGAAACCATGGTTGCAAATTGTACGCCTTTGTTAAGAGCTCCAGTTATTGATCTTGTAACCATACTATTAATTGCAATAAACAGCAATACTCCTATGGCCACAGCTACCATTATAGCAAACTGTACATTTCTAATAATACCCATTAATTCTGATTTATAAATGGAAACAGAGACATACGAATCTATGGATTCCATGTAATAAAAGTACTGATACTTTTGTTCTCCTTCCCACAGATATTCTGTTTTTCCTTTTTGAGTATTAGAACTAGTTAGTTGTTGAAAAAATTCTTCACCAGCAACATTTTGTCCCTCTTTCGTTGGATGAATAATCAATGTGCCTTCATTATCAACCATGAATGGATAACCGGTGCTAAAATATTTCTTTTCTTTAAATATGTTTTTTAATCCTTTTAAATCTTTTTCTTTTACTCCTATGCCGATCATTCCAATTAATTCTCCCTTATTCCATACAGGAGAATAAGCTGTTAATTGCCATTCTCCGATTACTTCTGCTCTACCAAAATAATCCTGACCATTAAGAATTGTTTTACTAACTTCAGAACCTAATGATAATACTGTACCTGTTTCACGATCTCCCTGATCACTAATTAATGAAGTAGAAATTCTTTTAAAACCATTTGATTGTTTTTCAAAGATAGTTACCGAAGAACCAGTAAGTCTCGCCACTTCATCAACAAAATCATGATTTGTTTTTATGTTTACATCATTAAGATACCATGTTTTTGAAAGATCACTGTTATCCTCACTAATAAGCTGAATACCTCCATAACTTTGCATTAGAGTTTTTGCCACATCAAGTGATTTAATAACCCCCTGTTGATTTGTTTCAATTTGAAGTTCAATAATTCTGGCTAAATCCTCAACCTGTTCGTACATTCGCACATCAGTATCTTCAAATATTTTCGCTTTTTGCTTTTCTATGGTATAAATACCAAATGATAATATAATCACTATCATAACTAAGCTTAAAATTATATTTAACCTTAGTCCAATTTTCATGTTATTTAAAAAATTCATAGTACAATTATTTTATGTTAATATTATTTTGTTGTTGTTTTAATTCATCCAATTCTTCTCCTGTAAATAGTTTTATTAAATCAAGGATCATAATAAATGAATCGTTAAATTTTACTACTCCGGATATAAACTCAGACTTAAATGTACTGCCAATACTTGGTGATGGTTGAATATCTTTTGCATTAATTTCATGAACAGCCTCAACAGAATCAACCAACGCACCAATATGAATTATCTCGTTATTTGTTTCTAAATCCATAACAACAATACAGGTGTTATCTGTAAACTCGGTAGGCGACATATTAAACTTAATACGAGTATCAATAACAGGAAGAACCATACCACGAAGATTTATTACACCAACCATATAATCAGGTGCTTTAGGTACTTTTGTAATTTCCCGCAATTCGAGAATATTAATTACTTTGCTAACATGTGCTCCATACTCTTCCTTTCCTATTTTAAACGTTAAGTAAGAGTTAATACTTGTTTCATTTATCAAATCAGTTTGCATAATTATTATTTATTATTAGGTTGCTTTTCATTCTTATCAATAACAGCTTACTTTTTATATCTTGTTACTACTAATACTTATTCGTTGTTAGCACGATTAATCAAACGATCTTTAATATTCATTTTTTTAGGAAAAGATAATTGGTTTTTCTGTACAGCATTTATCGCTTTTTCAAGTTCATCATAGATATTCGACTTAAATATGCACGACTTAAAACCTGCCCCTATTAATTCATCTAAATAAGCTTTATCTGAGTAGTTTGTGACAGCTATAAAACTCAAGTCACTTTGTTCCCAAATTGCTTTTTTTACTGCATCTATGCCATTCATATTAGGCATTTTAATATCCATAATGATAATATCAGCATCGCTTTTGTTATTTATCCTTAAAAATTCAACTCCATCAGATGCCATATGAATAACTTCATGCTGAAGAATATTTTCTAAATAAAACTTCACTCCTTCTCTAAATGTCTTATTATCATCAACTACAATAAATTTCATATGCTAATAATTAGCTCATTATTTTTACATATTGATTATATGTATATTAATTACAACAGAATTCATTAATTTTTGAATTAATTCCGGATTGTAACAATCGTTCATGATCTATTGGATTCATTATCAAATCTGTTATTGTCAGCTCTTTCGTGTAATTAGATAAAGCAAATACATGGATAAGGTTGGTTTCACCTAAGAAGTATTCGATTATACTTAATTTAAAGGTTGTATGGTAGTTACTATCTCTCATGAGTTTTAGAAAGTGTTTCTTGCGCAAATATCCAACAACCCTGAGCTAATTTAAAGGGGGAAAAACACGAAATAAATGGGGTAAAAACCCTAATTTGTTTTGGTGTATTTAAACTATAAATGTATGTTAAAACTTATGCTACTTCGATTACAAATAACTTTTGAATAAACCTGAAAAGTAAGCCTGTTCTATCAATTAAACTTGAATCAAATGATTTTTTATGGCAAACATAACCAGGTGAGCAGAATTTTTTGTGCCTGTTTTAGCTAACAGATTTGTGCGGTGATTGTCTATTGTTTTTGGACTAAGATTTAATTTATCTGCAATTTCAATGTTAGTAAACCCCTTACATATTAATTGTAAAACTTCTGACTCACGCTTAGATATAGATAGATTAGAATTATTTAATGATGCTGTGCCTGATTTACCGATCTTAAAAATCAGAGTTCTTAGAATTTCTTGCGGAAAGTAATTCTCATTATTATTGATAGCTCTTATCGCTTTTTCCAGCTCTTCTTTTCCTGATTTTTTCTGAACAAAACCATGCACTCCTGCCTGGATAGCCTTGTAATAATAAATATGATCGCTATAGCTTGATAATGTTAATATTTTTACGTTTGGCATTTTTTTTAACGCTTTTTCTGCTGCTTCAATTCCATCCATTTCAGGCATTGATATATCCATTAGAATTACGTCAGGCGCTTGTTTATCAAGTATTTTCAATAACTCCATACCCGAACAAGCCTCATCTATAACCAGAAATCCTTCAATTTGAGAAATAACAGATTTTAGTCCATCACGAAAAATAGCATGATCATCAACAATTATAATTCTAGTTGTATCCATATATTAATTTGTTAAAGGAATCATAACTTCTACATAAATTCCTTCATTTACTTTGCTTTCTATTTTAATTTCACCGTTTAAGGCGTTAACTCTGTTTTTAATATTAAACATACCCATTCCATTCTTTCTATGTAAGATTTTTTCAGTATCGAAACCAATTCCATAATCCCTATACATCATAAAAACAAAGTTACGTTTAAAATAATATTTAATAACAATACTTTTAGTTTTTGCATACTTAATGGAGTTATTTATTAATTCTGTTGTAATACGATAAAGCGCTATTTCAGAGTTTTCATCAAATCTATTATCTGAATCAAAACCTAAACCGATATTTATATTCTTTAAATCTGAAACTTTAGTAACAAAAGATTCTACAGCTGCTTTTAGACCAAAATTCTGAAGTATATGGGGGCTTATATTATTTGAAATCTCATTAATACTGGTTATTGCTTCATTTATAGTACTACTAATCTTTTCTATAAGTTCTCTTTTTAACGATTCTTTTGAAGTTCCTGTTAATGATTGTATATACAATTTAATTGCAGACATTACCGGAGAAATGCCATCGTGTAAATCTTTTGCTATTCGGCTTCTTTCCCTCTCTTCTGCATTAATCATTGCATATAATACCTTTTGTTGCATTTTAACCTTATCGGAAATATCGGAAATAATACCTTCCACTAATGTATCATCTCCGGATTTATAGACATTAAATATTTTATCACTAAACCAATGAATTTTATTATGATTATCATATATCCTATACTCCAATTTGTAACTTTTACCTATCTCGATGTTTTTAAAAAACTCCATTATTTTTGGTTTATCATCAGGATGTATAGCCTTAAACCATTTTTGAGCATCATTTTTCAAATTATCAGGATCAAATCCTAAAATTTCTCTTACTTTAGAAGACCAATACAATGCACCATTATTTACAGAATATATATATGTAATTTCGGGAGAATGTTCTGTTAACCTTCTATATTTCTCTTCACTTTCGTGTAGTTTGCGTTCAGCTTTTTTTCGCTCTGTGATATCTCTTGCAATACATAATAAATACATGTCACTGTTCAACTCAATTCTATTTAAACTTACATCTGCATCAAAACAATCATTATTTAACTGCATGTGTTTCCATTCAAATGATATTTTATCGCCAGAAAATGCTGCATTTATATTTTCAAAACCGAGTTTTTGTGATTTCTCCCCATTAGATTGATATTCAGGTGACAAATCAATAGGAGTTTTCCCAAGTATTTGTTTTTTTGTACCTTGAAACAGTTCCTGTGCCTTATTATTACATTCAATTATATAACCATTCTTATCTATTATTAATAACGAATCATTGGCAGTATTAAATATGGTTTCGTATTTATACATTGAAGCTTTAAGGTTTTCCGCCATTTTATTTAATGATGTAGCCAACAATCCAATTTCATCTTTCTGGCTGATATTAATGCGAGTACTTAAATCGCCTGAGGCAATTTTCTCGGCGAATTCGACACCCATATTTAGAACTTTTGTTAATGATTTACTTACCTGCGCATTAACAATAATAAATATTATGATGCCTAAAATAATTGCAATGATTATAGCATTTCGTATCTGATTAATTATGCCTAGTAGCTCATCTTCATATATTGAAACAGAAATATATGATTCTATAGGCTCAATATATTGGAAATACTGAAACTTATTTTCACCTTCCCATAAATAATGCGTTTTACCAACCGATTTATTTGAATTTATTATTTGCTGAAAAAATTCGGCATTATAAAAATTTTCACCTTCTTGTGTCGGGTGAATTATAAAATTTCCTTTTTTATCAATTAAAAATGGGTAACCTGATTCAAAATATTTTTTAGTTTTAAATAGGGTTTTTAGTCGTGGTAAATCCAATTCTTTTAAACCTACATATAAAATTGCCTGTACAGTATCATTAATAATTATAGGTTGGTAAGCAGTAAGGTAGTAATCATGCACAACATAAGCTCTTCCACGATAAATATTCCCTGATTCTATGGTTTGTATTACAGGTGAACTATTTGGAATAAATGTGTTAACGGCTCTCTCTCCGTTTTCGTTTAATACGTTTGTTGAAATTCTTAAATAACCATCGGGTATTTTTTGAAAAATTGTGGCTGTAGCACCGGTAAAATGTTGTATTTTATCAACTATGTTGTAATTATGATACACATCCTGATCTCCAATTCTCATATTATGAATTGTAATTTCGTGAGTTGATTTAGATATTTGATTTATGGCTATAACATCTATTTTTTTTTCACCAATTGTTGGTGTTCCATTATTCTTCAGAACTTCTTGGGCTATTTTCAAAGCATAATCAACTTTTGTTTGTCTTTCCTCCAACTGAATGCTAATCGTATTAGCTAAATCATTTACCTGTTCAAACATTCTTAAATCGGTATCTCTGACTATTTTTGTTTTCTGCCTATTAATGGTATAAATGCCTAATAAAGAGATAATAATTATCATAATTAAACTCATGATCAAGTTGATTCGCAACCCAATTTTCATGTTATATAAAAATCTCATAACTCTTGTTTAATGAAAGATGAAACACTTAGAATTTATAACTGGCGTAAGGTTTAATTTTTATCTCCAAATATAAGCTTGCATTAAGAATATATGGTATCAAGTAAAATTCTTGTTTATCATAAATCTTTAACAAGGTCTATTATGCTTTCACGTTATATGCAAAAATAATTAACACCTACACTAGCCTAATTGTTCTAATTCTTAATTAATTGTTTATAATGATTGAATAAATACCAAGGAATGTTGCAACAAATATAGTTCAAATTTCAAGGATAAATTCCTCTATTAGCATGTAAAAAAATAAAAAAACCGGGACAGAACCCGGCAGGAAAGACCATTTAACTAATAAATTAGTCTCTTTTTGCTTTAAAAACCACACTAGTTATTAATTCAATTAAAAAACCATAAATTATTCCCATTACAACGGTACTTATAAACATTGCCGAGGCACTAAAATCAGGAACTTCTGCCAATAATCCGCTAAACGCCATAGGTAAAGAAAATAGCAAGCCTAATAAAATACCATGAAGTGCCCAATGAATTTTTAAACTGCTTATACCAATAGCAAAACCAATTAAAATTCTACTAACCACAATTTGTAGTTTAATGGCATTAGGGATTTCATGTCCACCGCTTGTTGCAAACGCTAAACATACAAATCCAAATAAAATACCTGCAAGTGTTGCAATAATAATTCGTTTAGTTTTATTCATAATTATAAGTAATTAGATTAATTAAAAGCCCAAATTAGAAAAAATAGTTTTTGGATTCAAGTATTCATTTCAATTGTATTTATAACTTAACAGTTTTCAAATAACTTAACATATTATTATCTTTAAATAATAAATTGATTTTGATTGTTATAGTGGTTTTTATAATTTGCTTCATTATATCAACTTACAGTTAATTAAAGTTTAGAACGATGAGAAACAGAATTATTCATGTAATTTTTATAGCGGTCGGGATCGTAATTTTTACAGGCTGTTATCACGACTATCTAGTTATACATTCTGAATACAAATCGCCTGTTATTGCGAACGATTCGAGTAAAATATTCTTTTTCCATTTTTTGGAAGTAGGTCAGCCTCCGAAAGGCATAAGTAGATTTCCTGATGGAGGGACTTATAAAGATATTTATCGAAATATCAGTTTGTACAGTTTTGATATTAAAAACAATGTGTTAAATAAAATTCATGACTTTGGTAATATTCCATTTTTAAGTCTTGAACATATTTCAGTCCAGAAAGATAATATTGTTTTTAGCCTTAGTCCGTTAATGGGATGGAATTGGGTAAAATCTCATAAATCGGATAGTACTTACAATAAAATATATAATAAGTATGCCGGATTTTACAAATATGATTTTGATAATAAATCATTGAATCGGTTTGTTAACGAAGGGTTTTATCCTGAACTCTCTCAAAATGAAAACCAGATTATTTATTTGAAAAGAGACACAAACCAAATTACTATTTGGCATTTAGATATAAAAAAAGACATCAACCAGAAAATCATTACATTAGCTTCTGATTCGCCTTTTAATCTAATTAAATGGCATGATGAATACGTTATGAATTATAAATACAATAAAAGCATTTACGAGTATAACCTGAAAAACAAAACATCCCATAAAATTGATTATGATGTAAATTTTTATCCTTCGAAAATTCCTATAAAAAAAGTAAAAAAGCTTACAACAAATATATCCTATAAAGAATGGGGGTTTGATCTGGAAAAATACTGGAATAAAAACGCTAAAATTCTTATTCGCGATATTATTGAATTAAATGGCAATCTAAATTATCGCAAAGCAATCTTACAATCTATATCTCATAACCTTTCAAAAAAAGATATCGAGAATATTCTACAAAAAATGGATAAATATCAAAATTCGTTGGAAGGACTTGAAAAAACCGAATATAAACTATACTCAAAAGAAACTAAAGCATTGTTAAAATCATATTTATAGATGGAAACAATCCACTGCAAAAACCGGGATGAGTGGAGATCATGGTTAGCACAAAACCACAAAAGCTCAGATGGGATCTGGTTAATTTATTACAAAAAACACACTAAAAAAGAGACCGTGGTTTATAACGAAGCCGTTGAAGAAGCCCTGTGTTTTGGTTGGATAGACAGTCTAATTAAACGCATTGATGATCAAACGTATATGCAAAAATATACACCACGAAAGAAAAATAGCAAATGGTCGCTGGTAAATAAAAAAAGAGTTGAGAAATTAATTGACCAAGGGAAGATGACCAAAGCAGGAATGCAAGAAGTTGAACTTGCCAGGAAAAACGGAACATGGGATAAAGCGTATTCAGCTAAAAGAGAAGTTAAAGTACCTGATTTTTTCAAAGAAGAACTTCAAAAAAACAAGCAAGCATATACTAATTTCTACAATTTTGCGCAATCATACCAAAACCAATATTTAGGTTGGATACTATCTGCTAAAAGAGATGAAACTAAACAGAAACGAATACAGATTGTAATTCAACGATGTGCCAATAATCAAAAACCCGGAATGGTATAATTATTCTTCGAAATGCAAACATAAATCTGAAAGGATTTCTAAATATTACTCTCCTAATACAATATACCAATTTGTAAATTTCTATACTTAGATCAATGCATAAGTTACATGGCTTAAGTAAAATGGTTATTCTCTTTTGAAACATACGTGCAAAATCCTGAAACATAACTGCAAACAGATGTTGCAACTAGCATTTACTTTTGTTGCATATATTATTGATTAACCAAAAACCAAAAATTATGAAAAAGAGTTTAATTATTTTTAGTTGTTTAGTTTTTATGTTTTTATTAGGTAATATAACTACCTATGCTCAATTTGGAAATATTAAAAAAGCTGTAAAGAAAGAAGTAAAAAAAGCTAATCCACTTACAGAAGAAGAGAAAAAAGCTGATGATCAAACAACACAACAAGAAACTAATGAAGAGGTAAAAGAACAACCTGAAATTAAGCCGGAAGGTAAAATTATTTATGTTTCGAACTCAGGCAGCAACAGAAACCCCGGAACAAAAGAAGCACCAATAAAGAATTTAGATAAAGCCATCCAGGTAGCTAATGAATATGATAAAATATATGTTCAGGAAGGAACATACTCAGGAACATTTGATGTAGGATATTTTGAAATTACTAAACCTCTTGAACTTTATGGTGGTTACAATTCGGATTTTACACAAAGAGACCCGATGAATACTCCTTCGGTAATTCAAACTATTAAGGATAAAGCAACATCATCTAAGCAAAGTATTATTATGATTAGCGAAACACATGATGTTGTAATTGATGGTTTCGTTATTGACATGGGAAAACATAATAATTATGATAATAAAGCACCCGAAGGCGTTGAAACAGGTTATTTAACGTTAACCAATACTGGCGGTACTCCAAAGCGATCAGCTATAAAAATTGTAGGTAATAATGTTAAAATACAAAATAACACATTTGCCAATATAAGTTATGGCGGTGTATTTATTATGCAACGAATGAATATGGAAGGTAAAATTCTTATTGATAATAATGTTTTTGTAAATGTTGCACAGGCCGGAATCGAATGTAACCCACTAAGAGGACCGGGAGAAATAAGAGATATTGAAATATCAAACAATACATTTGCCTTTATGTATGGTACAACATTTTTAAACGATAACTTAGGATGTGCGGTTTGGTTAAAAGGAAAAGCCAATTATAATGTACATCATAACATCTTTTCATACGCATCGGATGCTGCACTTCGATATTTAGATTATAGCGAATCAACATTAAAACTTGATTATAACCTGTTTATGAATAACAGAAAAAATGATATTCATACAAGCATATACAATAAAAGAGTTTTTATAACAGTAGAAGAATTTGAAGATGTTGATTTTGTTTCAAGCTTACAAGGTAATAAACGAATGACAAAAAAACTACCGCTAAACGAAGCATACACCAGCGAGTTTATTACCATGGCTGCTGAAGTTTCCATGGAATATGACCCGAGTACAGATTGGAACCAGGTTCGTTCAATTCTTGGATTACCGCAACAAGCATCGGGAACAGCTACCATTTCATTTTTTGCAAACCGATATCCATGGCAGGAAAGTGTAAAACTGTTTGGAGCAGTATCGGAATTTGGAGCTCAAAAACCTTAAGAACTAGAACAAATAAAAAATAAAAAAACCGGGAAATAATCATCCCGGTTTTGTTTTATTCAAAAAGTTTTGATCATTACTTTATAAATTGTTCAACCTTTTCCCATGAAACATACTTGAAATTCTGTCGTTGAATAGAATCACCTTTAAAATTAAACCCATCTTGCAGAACCATGATTCCTTTTGGGTATTTTTCACTTAATGGCACATTTACAATCTCTAAACCGTCTGTTTCCACAACACCATCAATTTCTCCATCATCAATAACGAAGCTAAACAGATATTGGTCAGGCTCACCGATTTTGAAAACCGGATACGAAAAATTTCCCTGGCTTGATGCAATTAAATAATCTGCGCTATCGGTTTTGTATAAAGCCAACCCTTCAATATCAGACGAAATAAACGAACGATCGGTTGGATTACTCCCGTCAACCCAGTCGGTATTAAACGCATATTCCGGTTCTGCCTTTACCTTTAAAATACCTTCTTCTTCAACACCAATATAAAGTATTCCTTTTTCATCATCTGCTACCATTCCTTCGGGGCGACTACTTACATTAAAAGTACGCACTAGTTCTGAATTAATCTTATCATCCTTACTTGTTATTCGCCATTGTTCAACCCCTGCTCCTTCACCGTTTAAGAATACATAGAAATCGTTGGTAATACTGCTTTTATACATGCAAATTCCATAAACCAAATCAACATCTGACTTTATATTACAGATAGTATCTGATAAAGAAATCGTTTCCTTATCGATGTAATATAATGTTATGGTATTCAAAGTACAATTACTTGCTGCAACTAACACAACTTCTTTTCCATTGTAGTCAAATCCATCTCGCAAATCAATATTATTCATACATCCGGATTGGATATACTGTAGTTCTTTTCCATTAAGATCGTATACGTGTATTCCACCTTTTTTATTGGTACCTAAGATTAAACTTTTAGAAGGCTCTTTTTGATTTACCCAAATAGCAGGATCATCAGCAGCATCCGTTTTTGGCTCACTATCAACTTCGTCAGTTTCTTCATCAGCGATTATTGACTTAGTAAACACATTTTGTTTATCCAATGTGGTTTTTAAGTATACCGAAAAACTACTTGAGTCAAGAGTTTCTACATATTTTTCAATAACCTGTTTTGGTCTATTATCTAAATTCGAGCATGAAAAAAATATCGAAAATAATATTCCTGTTGTAACTAATCTGAGAGCACTCATATTTAATATTTTGAAAAAGAATTGTAAATGTATAAAAAAAAGTGCAATGTAAAATTAATGTTAACAAAAAAGGAGACTGTCGAACATGACAATCTCCTTTACAAGTCTTATAATGATAAATTTTTCTATAACTTTTTATGGCACAACCACCAATCGTAACATTCTATTTCACCAGCCTTTGCCTTCGCTTTTCGCTCATTGGCTGTTTTAACATCAGTTGCTGGTGGAATAATTACTCGGTCTTTTAATATTTCATTATTAGGCCAACCAGCTGGCATAGCCACCTTGTTCTTATCAGAAACCTGCATTGCTTCAACAACACGTAATATTTCATCCATATTTCTTCCTAACTCTTGCGGATAGTAAAGAATTATTCTGAACTTTGCATTTGCGTCAACAATAAATACAGCACGAACCGTATTCGTACCTTTTCCGGGATGAATAATACCTAAAGTTTCTGCAACTTTACCGGTATCAGCGATAATAGGGAATTCAATTTTTACATTCATATTATCGTTAATCCATTCTTCCCATTTAATATGAGAGAATACCTGATCGACACTTAAACCAATAAGTTCACAATTTAATGCCTTGAACTTATCGTAGCGCTGTTGAAATGCAATAAACTCTGTTGTACAAACAGGAGTAAAATCTGCCGGGTGACTAAACAAAATAAACCACTTACCCTTAAAATGCGAAGGTAGGTTAAGTTTACCATGTGTAGTTTGAACTTCCATCTCAGGAAACTGATCTCCTAATAAAGGCATTCCCTTTTTTTCAGTTAAATTTTCCATGCTAGTTGATTTTAATGATTGATTAATTATTACTATTCAGCGGTTGTTCCGCTAGAGATATTCTTACTTCGTTCAATAGACTGCAATGCGAGATAGTTATCGCCAAATTTTTTCATGTTATTCATTTCATCATCGTACTGATCAAAATGGCGCTCTTCATCATCAACTAATGATTCGAAAAGCTTTTTTGAAGCAGAATCGTTGTTTTTAGAACATTCGTTAGCCCATTTGTTATAATCATTTGCGCTACTTTCTTCCATTTGTGTTGCCAAATCGAGCATTTCTTTTACATCATGAGTTTTCTTAACTTCGTCAGAAGCTACCATTTCTACTTCACCACCTAAGAAAAGTGCTCTTTCTGCAAGCATTTCAATATGCATCATCTCTTCAATTGCCGTTTTTCTGAATAATCCTGCTAATAGATCATATCCCTGATCGTCGCAGTGAAAATGAAAATACATGTACTGATGAACAGCTGTTAGCTCGTCTGCAATTGCTTTGTTTAATAATTCAATACTTTTTTCTTTCATGTTCATTTAGGTTTTATTTGTTAATAAATTTTCCGGTAATTTGTAATTTATAGTCTTCTATTTTAAAGTTTCTGATGTTCTTATTTTTAAAATACTCTTTGAGCATTTCATCTAACTCACTGTCGTAGTAATCGTCAATTTTTCCTGATTCAGCACAGTATAAGTGATGATGTTTATCCATTACCACTTCGTAACGCATGGTATCTTTATCTGTTTTTACCCTTTCAATAATTCTCTGTTCAACAAAAGTTTCCAGCGTTTTATATATTGTTCCTACAGCAATATTTGGATTTTCCTTTCTTACTTCAGTTATAATATGATCAGCAGTAGGATGATCTTTTAAATTCATAAGTGCATCCCAAACAATTACTCTTTGTGGAGTAATTTTCAACCCTTTTTCAATTAAGATATCTCTTATATTATTTTCATCCATAACGATGTAATACTAAATAAGAATAATTCTTTGTTAAGAACAGCTAAGTTACAAAATTGTTTACCAAAGAACAAAGATTTTGTGTAAAACTTTTATCTATTCAATCTTGAACAAGATTAATCATTCACTATTGATAATTAAGCATTATTGCTTCCCTTTTTAAAATTTAATGCTTAAAATTGTTTAACAAATAATCAGTAAGATGAAAAAGTTCAATAATTTAATTTTAGGTATAGTACTAACTGCAATAATTTATTTTTCCGGAGTAATTTTATCCAGAATTGTTTCAGTACCAATGGATTTAGTTCCTAATTCGTTTGTTATTCATAGCACCATGCTACTTTTATCGATTGTTGCGATTATGCTCTTAAAACAAAAATCGTTTTTTACTTTTCACCTTAAGAAAGTACGTTTCAAACATTATATATATGGAATTTTGATAGGTTTTTCCGGATTTATTATTGCCAATATACTTGCAACTGCAATACTATCATTGTTAGGCAAAGGAATTGATCCTGGGGGTAATGGACAAGCAGGAGTTTCAGAAATGAATTCAGTTCAAATCTTCATATTCATTTTTATTTATGCCAGTATTAGCGAAGAATTCCTTTTTAGAGGATTTACACAAAACTTTTTAAACCCATTAAAACATATTCGACTTACAATAAGTAAATCGGTTCATATTAGTTTACCGGTTATTATTTCAGGTATTTTATTTGGATTAGCACACCTAATTCTATTGAATACAGAAACTAGTGGCCCTGTTATTTTCAGAATTGTTTTAATGACATCTATTGTTGGTGCCATAGCAGGCTATTTCCAGGAAAAACATCAAAATATACTACCTGCAATTGTTATTCATATGACTGCGAATTTACCTGCATTAATCATAAGCTTTTTCTAATTACCATTCAAGATTTTTTGAATTCATAATATCATAGAACTTGTCTGTTGGTAATTTATCTGCAGAACGTATCCAATTATACATGTTTAATGCCGCCTCTTCTGGTTCCGTGTCTGCATCTGGTGGTGCAACATCGGTTTTTAAATTTCCGGGATGAACAGCAAATACTTTTATATTGGTTTCTTTCAACTCCTGATTTAAGCAAGCAGTAAGCATATTTTGTGCACATTTTGCCACCTGATATGGAATTAAGATCCGGTATTCGCCAGCAATAATTTTTTGAATAGATCCTTTTCGCGAACTAATATTTACAATTAACGGACTATCCGACTGCTTTAAAAATGATAAAGCAGATTTTATTACTCGGAATGTTCCACTAACATGCACTTTAAAATGAGTTTCCAAATCGGATGGATTCACATTCTCTAAACCAAAGCATTTTTCAGCATTTCCGGCATTATTAATTAATAGATCCAGACTAGCACCATTCTCATAAATCGTTTGTGTTATAATATTTCCGCAGTTATCATCTGTAATATCACACTCAATTGGGATGCATCGTTCCGGAAATTTTTCCGTTAATTCTGAAAATGATTTTGTATTTCTGGCCAAAGCAAAAGCATTCCACCCTTTTTCCAGAAACACCTTGAGCAGTTCATATCCTAATCCTTTACTTGTTCCGGTTATTAAAACGCTATTCATTAAATCAAAACATTTTTTAATTAACCTCAAGGCTAATTGATTGATCACTATTCCAAAAGAATGGTATTTTCAATATTTTAGTTTTATTATCCCAACTGCTAGATGCCTTTTTACCATTCACCTTAACTATTTGTGGTTCGGCACCAAAATTATGAATAATTAACTCAACATTTCTGTCGATGGTTTTATATTTTGTACCTACTTCCTTATTAAATTCAAACAGAATAGATTCATTTTTAGGTTTCGCATTAAAAAATAGTATTTCATACTTTCCCTTTTTATATGCTTGTGGTGTTATTCCGTCATCATCATATAACTTTCCAGAACTACTTTCAGTTGTTGGGTAATAATGAATTTTAAGATCGCGTGTTGAATAATCTTTGGTAGATTGAACCGGCTCAATCATAGGAATAAATGATCCTGCTTTAACAAAAACCGGAATATGATCTTCTTGAAGGTTTACAGTGTAGCTTTTTCCACCCTGGTATGTTTTGTTATTGAAGAAATCATACCACATATATTTTTTAGGAAAATAAATTGTTTTTTGTTTTATTCCCGGTTCTTTAATTGGAGAAACTAAAAAGTTATCACCCCAAAAATAGGTGTCCGATTCCAGGTATAAACTATCATTTTCCGGTTCCATAAAAAACAGAGGACGCATCAAAGGTGTTCCGGTTTGACTATTATCAAATGCCAGCGTATAATTATATGGAAGCAAGCTATAGCGCAATTTTATTGCTTCTCTCGCCAATGCCTTTGTATTATCATCGTGAAATACAGGTTCGGATGCAATATGTTCCTGTGCATGTGGGCGATAAATTGGTTGAAATACGCCATACTGCAACCACCTTGTGTATAACTCAGGATCGAATACCTCTCCACCGGCAAATCCGCCTAAATCGGAATGCATATAAGCAATTCCCTGTAAACCCATTTGCAACGAAATCTCTGTTTGTGGTTTTAATCCTCCCCAACTTCTGCTAACATCGCCTGTCCATGGAATAATTCCATAGTGCTGCGATCCGGAATAACCTGCACGCATTAAAATAAAGGGCCGTTGCTCCGGAAAATCTTTTTGATATCCTTCATAAATTAGTCGTGTCCAGTCATGTCCATAGATATTATGCACTTCATTGGCACTTCCAATGGCATGCTCTGCTTCGGAAGGATGTACTTCGGGTTCGCCTAAATCACCCCACCAACCACCAATTCCCATGTTGGTGTACTTTTTGTAAATATTCCAGAACCATTCTCTTGTTTCAGGTTTGTAGATATCCAGCAATCCGGTATTTCCGAAATAAAAATCGTAAGTAAAAGGATTTCCGGCAGAATCTGTGGCGAGTAAATCTTTTTCAACCACTTCGTTCCAACGCTTCGATGTTGTTAAAATAAAGGGTTCTGTAACCAGTATGGTTTTTACTCCTTTTTCCTTAAAATCATTTATCATTTTTTGTGGTGTAGGAAATGAGTCTTTAAAAAATGCCAGATTACCCATATGGTCTTTTATATCCCTACCAAACCAGTAGATATCAATAATTACAGCATCTAACGGTATCGAATCTTCAAAAAACTTATTGACCGTTTCGCGAGTTTCTTTTTCGGAATGATATCCAAAACGACTGGAAAAATTCCCAAAGGCCCAACGCGGAGGCAGAGGTTGTTTTCCTGTTAAATCGGTATACTGATCAATTAAATCTTCCCATGAATCTCCAACAACTACCTGATAAGTTTTTCTTCCACTAATGGTTTCGTACTTAAGGGTATTGTCTCCCTTACTATCCAGGTCGAGATATCCGATGGGTGCATTGTCAAAATGAATCGTATACATTTTTGAAGATACGACTAAAGGCATAGTGAAATTCATTAATTCGGAATGCGCTTCATACCCATAATGAGCCCTGTTATATAGTTGCAATCGATTTCCTCTACGATTCATTCCTAACACTCTTGCACCGCCACCAAACAGCTTTTCAGTCGAATCTAAATCAAAACTTATGGCTTCGTATCCCTCGGTTTTTGCATATCCTTCTTTTTCAGAAATGATTTTTTGTCCATTAAAGAAGTAACTTACACCTAACGGGTTTTTGGTGATTTTTACAGATATTCCGGGTGTACTATACAATATCTGATTTTCATTCTGTACGACTTCTGTTTTTATATTTGACGGACTTAGTACAACAGCATGTGATTTCGAAGTGTAATTTTCGCCTTCAGGAATAAATGAAGTCTCCATTATTTTGTCACTATAAGGCATAAAACGATAGTAACCATCACTGGTTATTACTTCAAAGCGGTCTTTATATTCCTTAATATCAACAAAAGTTCTGCTTTGATGTTGTGTAAATCCGGAATAGGAAAATACGCATAATAGAATTACTAAACTTAAAATACGATTTTTCATCTTTTAAAATTTATGATATAACATCCAGAAATTTATAATTAGTACAAAGGATGAAGATACTAAATTCTACACTAAATATGACCTAAAAGATAACCCTAACTTGCGAAGAAGTCAGGGTAAAATCGTTGTACATATGAATACAAACGTTTGCAATTACGTTTTATATAATTGCATTTTAAGATTAATTTTATATAAGATTAGATTTTCGTTTTTAAGAATCTATTAATATGAACTTCCTTATTTGAATATACCTTAACAATATATATTCCATTTGGTAAAGATGATATATCTATTCTACTATCACCATTAATTCTTTCAGTTAATACAATATTACCCCTCATATCAATAATTACAATATCACCATCCGAATACTTGTCATCAATATCTAACATGAAATAATCTTGTGCAGGATTCGGAAATAAATTTATGTTTTTATGTTCAGTATTATAAATATTCGTTGAGCTATTTGTACTATTTGTATCTATAGCTGCCAAAAAAAAGTGATTCGAATTATTGTAAACCACAGGCATACTTGTGTCAAATAAAGTTGAGGGAGGATAAAAGTTTCCCGTTAAGTAAACACATTCATTTCCAATATAAATATCCTCAACATTTGTATTTTCACCTTGCAAATTTTCAACATTAACTATAATGTGCTCTACATCAACAAAGTCACCCTCTGTGGTATAGTTTGCAAAAAAACCTGTACGAATATTTGAATCAAAGTTAATTGCTGTATCTTCTTTATTTGTGCTACTAAAAAAGCAGAAAGCTCCATCGTAACTTCCTCCAATATAAACATTTTGCTCATCAACAGCTACTGTTCTTCCCTGCTCTAATAACGAATTCATAGCATTGCTCCCAAATTTATTGGCCCAAACTGCATTACCTTCAGAGCTTATCTTTGTTAAAAACAGATCAACTCCATATGTGGTTATGTTGTTATCATTAAAAGAGATACTATCGGCAAAATTTCCAATCATAAAAATCTCTCCATTATCTGTTACATCTATTCCATTTCCATAATCATCGTTATAACCACCATACTGTTTAGCCCAAATAAATTCACCATTTTCATTAAGTTTAGTTAAGATAATATCCTTATGACTAAAAAACGAAGGTTCATATTCCGGATTCGATTTTATTTTTAAGTAATCATTACCCACTCGTAAACTATCTTCTATATCATACAACTCAAAACCTCCAATTACATATGAATTTCCATTAATGTCCGTATTAATATCATGAAATAATGCATAACCACCATAGCCTGATATAACCTTTGTTGTATTGAACCATTTGAAGTCTCCGTTAGAATCATATTTCATTAAAAATCCATTTGTTCTATCCTTTGAGATATCATAAATAACAGTATCTTCAATTACTAAAGAGTCTTTATATGCATTATAATTTCCTGCAATTATTAAATTATCATCTGTATCAGTAGTGATTGCTGTTACTTTATCTATGTTTTTTATTTCTTTATTCCATAATTCATTACCATCAGCATCATATTTCAAAACAAAGTTTTTCAAATCCCATGTAGTATACATTGTATAAATTTCTCCATTACTATTCAAAGCAACAGCTGAAGGCTCTTCCCCTTCATTTTCTTTAATCCAGTTCAAATCTCCTGAAGTATTAAAACTCGCCACGAAAGAAATGTTACCAGTTGCAACATTCGTATCATCGATTTTAACGCTATTGCCAGCAATATAACCAGCTACGTAGACATACTCATCGTTAGAAATTACTGAATAGCCAATATCATCTTGAGAATAGACATTATCACCTGCTCCTGTAGAAATCCAATCTACTGTTTGAGCCGAAATAATGAATGTGTTCATTAGAATCAATAATAATAAAAAGCTTTTTCTCATAATCTATTATTTTATCGGTTTATAATCGCATCATAAATTACTTGCTGAATATCCGTACGAATATTCATTCTGATTAGTTTGCTATTATCCTGATCGGGATGAATTCGATTTGATAAGAAAATATACACGATCTCTTCCTCCGGATCGGCCCAGGCTATGGTGCCCGTAAATCCTGTATGTCCAAAACTTTTACCTGAAATACATTTACATGTAGGACCTTCTTTTGAATAATCCATTTGTGGTTTATCGAAACCTAATGCCCGGCGATTATCATTTTCAAGAAATGGTGCTGTTGTAAATAAATTCAACGTTGTGGTATCGAAATAATGAACTCCACCATAATCACCACCATTTAAATACATTTGCATAATCTTGGCCAAATCATCAGCTGTAGAGAAGATACCAGCATGTCCACAAACACCACCTAGCATTGCTGCTCCAGGATCGTGTACATAACCTTGCAACAGCTGTCTTCTAAAAATCTGCTCGTTTTCGGTAGGAACTATTTCCGATTTAGCGAATTTGTTTAATGGTAAAAATGTTGTCCTGTATGCTCCCAACTCCTGATAAAATGTAGAGTCTACGTAATCTTCAAAACGTGCTCCTGTTTTGTCCTCTATGATCTCATAAAAATAGTAATATCCCAAATCGCTATACCGATATTCTTTTGTTTCTAACAACTCTGACGATCTGATTTTATCATAAATTGAATCTTTATAGGAATCCAGGATATAAAAGTCTTTTGCCACTTTTGTAGTAAATCCATCTTTTGGATAATAACTATAAATACCATCTTTAAAAACTACATTCTTGGCCATAAAAGCATGTTTTCCAATTTTATATGGAAACTCTTCGTTAAATCGATTATTCAATAAATCCTGATCGGGATATAATGTTTCCAGTGTTGAATAGTAGAAAGGAATCCATCCGTTTAAGCGTGCTTGATGTGTTAAAATATCCGTAATATTTAGATCGGCTTTATTGGTAGTATCCAGTTCGGGCAAATAATCTGCTAAAGTATTGTCAACCGAAAACAGGCTATCTTCATATAATCGCATTAAGGAAGGCACTGTGGCCACTATTTTTGTAATAGAAGCAATATCGTAAATATCATCGTTTTTTACCGGATTTCGTTTCATGTAAGTGTGGTATCCAAAAGATCTATCATAACAAATAATTCCATGTCGTGCTATAAGAATTCTACAACCCGGAGTTGCCATGCTATCTATTGCCATTTGAGCTAAAGAATCAACCTTTTGTAGCTCCTCTGACGACAAACCTACTTGCTCAGGGATACCATAACCTAATCTTATTTTTTTTTTAATATCGATTCCCGTACCAGCAGAATATTTATTATTTATTCCAACAGGCAATTTACCATTAACCTCGATACCACCAAAAATTGCCTGTGCAGCAGCTTGCTGTTCTTCAATATTATCGTAATAAGCAATAATGGTAGCATCGATACTATCCAATTTATTGAAATTACGTAAGCTATACGGATTCGCAAAAAGGCTGAATACTACTTTTGTTTGATTAGATAACTTCGCAATATAATTCAGATGATTCATATCTACTTTGTAGTTTTTTGCCGGCCAATAGGATGTATTATGAATGCTGGTAAATACTATATCATAATCTTTTAATAAATTGAACAATGAATCACTTGTTTGTTCCGTAAAAATAAAATGATCAACCTTTGCGTAATCTGATAAAGTATTCTGAAAAGTTGTTATTCCTTCGGTATTGAAAGCTAAAGAGGCAAACTTTTTTCGCTTCAATTTTTTAACTGGTAGTATATTCTCTTCGTTTCGTATTAATGTTATGCTCTGATTAATTAGTTCGCGTCGAGTTACCTCATACATCAGCTGGTTTAAGTCTTTATGCAGATGGTTGGTTTCAACGAATTTAGCCGAATCTTTTTTTGACAGCAACCCTAATTGATATTTAGCATTAAGTATTTTTCTACAGCTCTCGTCGATCTGATCTTCTGTAATCTCACCTTTCCGAATGCCTCTTTTTATTTTAGATATTGCTTTTGATACGCTTACCGGAAACAGTAACACATCGTTACCGGCTTCTACTGCTTTTGCTTCTATTTCACCAGCCTTATAATATTTTGTGGCACCTTTCATATTCAGTGCATCGGTAAATATTAATCCATCAAAAGCCATTTCGTTTTTTAATAAATCGGTTACAACAGATTTTGACAAAGTAGTAGGCGTTTCAGGTTTTGTACCCAATTCAGGAACGTTTAAATGAGCAACCATAACTCCTTTTATTCCAGCATCAAATATTTCTTTAAATGGATAAAGCTCAATAGAATCTAAGCGTTCCCTAGAGTGATTTACCGAAGGCAGAGTATAGTGGGAGTCTGAATCTGTATCACCATGACCAGGAAAGTGTTTTGCAGTAGCAATTATTCCGGCATCCTGCATTCCCTGCATGTACATTATTCCTTTTTTAGCAACCTGTTCTCTATTCTCACCAAACGAACGCACATTAATCACCGGGTTTAAAGGATTGTTATTTACATCAACAACAGGTGCAAAATTAATATGCACACCTAATCGTCTCATTTGCTCTCCAATGTCATATCCCATTTGATATATCAATGAATCGTCTTGCACAGCTCCCAGCATCATCTGTCGAGGGTAACTAAGTATTGAATCTAAACGCATCCCTAAGCCCCATTCACCGTCAATTGCAATTAGTAATGGAATTTTTGATATGGATTGATAGGTATTCGTTAAATTTGCTTGTCGCCTCGGACCTCCCTGAAAGAAAATTAATCCACCAACATTATATTTATTTATGATATACCGAATTTCATCTTCGTGTTGCTTGTCTTTATTTGAATATGCGGCAATCATAAACATTTGTCCAATTTTATCTTCTAACGAAAGCTGTTGCATTATAGAATCAACCCATAACCTTTGCTTATCAATAACAAAAGTTGAATCTTGTGCCTTACTGTTGGAAAGTAATAAACAGGTAATAATTAATAAAATGCCAGATTTTAACTTTATCATAAAAACTCTTATTTACAACACTTTACAATAAGTGATATTTAACTAAAGATTGGTTAGCACAAATATAATCTTTTGCAAACACAAGCCCTACAAAGATTCTTATGAAGTATAAATATTTTATGAACAGAACGAATTCCCGTATAATGACCTAACAATAGATTATAAAAAAAGCCCGCCAGAGGCGAGCTTGAGAATTAAATCAATATTAACCCTATTTTGAATAATAATTGGTACTCTCGAATATCTTATCAGCCGATTTTGCAATAAAACCACTGTAAAGTTTACCATCACTATCAGGATATCGTTGTGCAAATTCATAATAGCACCCGGGAATACTATGCACTCCATCAGTAAATTCAACATGAATATGATTGGCCATTATACTTGACTGTTGCAATAGTTGCTCCTTTGTTCCCTTAATTTCACCTCCCGATGAATTTAGCATGAAATCATTATCCTTTAAAAATTGATTCACTTTCTCAATGGTATCGTATTTTTCTAATGCATTGATATTTACCGTAAAATGATTCGCCCTGAATCCATAAACATAAACCCATGCAGCGTATTCCGATTCTTCTCTTAATTTTACGTATGTTTTATAATCAGGAGTTCCCCAAACATTGCCTGAAAAGATCAGTTCATCTGATTTCAAATCTTTATCAGAAACGTTATCTACTACAGATTTCACAGTTTCTTGAAGAAATTTACTAAAATCTTTTGTTTTAAGCTGACTAATAAACACTCGAGGGGCATACTCATCTGTTTTGTGCTCAAAATGTTTTGCAAACAGATGCTTTTCTTCAAATTCGTATTGGCCTTTTTCTTCGTATCCTCGTTCAAGAAATACTCTCGATAAAACATCAATATTTACTCTTGAATCATCGAAGGTTCTAAAAGCAATATGATCATTCAATACTGTTTCACCTTCTTTTGTAAATAGATCATACACTTTTTGAGCTGCTGGGTTTTGTGTCGTATAATCACTCCACAAACGATTAAAAATTTCATCTAAAGTCATCATAAGATTAGTTTTGTAAGTTTCATTTTTGATAAAAACAATTGTCGTATGAATATGTTCAGAAATGAAAAAAAATAGCTTTATTTTGTAATAAATGTTGCTTATTTGTGTCCTAACTAAAAATTGAACATAAAATCCTTAATGGACGATAAAATATTACTGGATAAAATTGCTTTAAAGGACGAAAATGCTTTTCGACTTTTTGTTGAAAAGTACCATCCATTAGTGTTAAACGTGTGTAATAACATTCTGCATAACAGGGACGATGCGATGGATGTTTCGCAAGAAGTTTTCATAAAGATTTTTGATTCGATCGATAGTTTCAGAGGAGATTCTAAAGTAACAACATGGTTATACAGAATTGCAGTGAATAAATCGTTGAACTATTTAAGATCCAGAAAAAGAGACAAATGGTTTTCCAGCATTGATATATTATTTGAGAATGGAAACAAATCATCTGATCCTGCAGATGTTGAGTCAACAGCCGATGAAAATATAGAATTGGATGAAAATAAAAAAGCCTTACACTATGCATTAAAAAAGCTACCAGAAAAACAACATGCTGCAATATCATTGCACAATTTTGAAGATTTAGCGTATAAAGAAATTTCAGAGATCATGGATATTTCTGTTACTGAGGTTGGTGTTCTTATTAATCGAGGCAAGAAGAAACTTAAGAAGTTAATTATTGATTATTATAAAAGAAACTAATATTAAATGTAATAAATTGATATATAACGTGTCATATTAATAAAAGAGTTTATGAACTGTAAACAAATACATAAATTATTACCAGATTATTTAGATCAAAATCTTTCTGAAGAAAGAAGTATTTTGGTTCGTACACATATAGAAAGTTGTAAAGATTGTGCAATGCTATATAATAAAATGCAGCAATCGTTAAATTTTCTAAAACCGACATCAGAAATTTCTGAACAGCCGTTTTATTTTACCAGACTTAAGCAACGAATGGAAAATACAATGGAAACAAAAACATCCATACTTAGCTTGAGAATAAGTAAAAAGGTATTGCAACCCTTAATCTATTTATCATCGTTAGTAATTGCTGTATATATAGGAATACTTATTGGTTCAAACTCCTCAATGCCAAATCAGTTTACCGGATTAAATTCACAAGAACAAAAATATATTGAGGAGTTTGTAGAGTATAATTATTTGAATGATCTTGAAATTGAGCCCATTGAAACGCTCTTTTTAATTGATTCAAGTTCGGTTAACAAATAAAATAAAACAACTTAGAAATGAATAAACAAACCAAGAAGACATTATTAATACTATTAATTGCTGTATTAGTTGTTATAAATATCTCAGCACTTATTACTATAATTTATAGTGAAAACCGAGAACTACCTTCGAATAGACCTTTAAACAATCAGGTTGTGGAAGAAATTGAATCGAGAGGTATGTATCATTTCCTTAGAGATGAATTAAAACTCACAGACGCACAGTTTGACCAGTTCCGCGATATTCAAGGAACTAATATGAGTAAATCACGAAATATAGCTATAGAATTAAGTAATAAAAGGCGAGAAATGATGAATGAGATTGCTAAAGTAAATCCGAATAAAGAAAAACTAGATACCATTGCAAAAGAGATTGGCGAACTCCATTACCATCTTAAGTTAAATACAATCAACCATTTTCTTGAACTAAAAGAAATATGCAATGAAGAGCAACAAGAAAGTATTCAGAGACTCTTTATAAATTTATTGAGTGATCAGGATCATGATGAATTTAGGCCTAACGAGCATAGAAGAGGAAGAAACCGAAGAGGAAGACCTCAAGGCAGAGATTAGAAAAATAATACGCCTGATAAATTCAGGCGTATTATTTATTAATTTATTTATTCTGTTTTAATAAGTTTTGTTACACCTAAAACATCATCGGATTTTTCTGATTTTAAACTTATGTAATAAATTCCAGCAGGTAGATCCTTTACATCCATTCTAATTGAAGATTCTCCTTTTGGTATAATATCACTCTTCATTAATTTACCTATACCATCGTAGATGTTAACATTCGCTTCGTTAAGCAATACCTCATTTAAATTAATATAGATAAACTCTTTCGATGGATTTGGATAAACCGAATAACTAGTAATATTCTGATCAGTTAAGTCATTATCAGAAGTAATGGCACTAAATTGATCAGCATATTCTGCCTGGTAAATTTCTTTGGTTTCCTCATCCTGCACAAAGACAATGGTCATTAAACTATCCTGGTTAACATCATCAGGAATTGACCACGTATCATAAACAATTACATTATCTCCGGTAAACCATTCTTTTTCGACTAATGTACCAGCGGCATCAGGTATCATGGTTCTTAACACATTTCTATGTTCTTCTGATTCAATATTTACAGTTTTTTCAACCACAGCAACAAATACCGACAGTTTATAATCGTTAAGATTTTGTAATGCTTTTACTTCTGATGATACAATTAGTTCATTGTTTTGAACATTTTGTTCTACCAATATATCAAAAAGTGGATCTAAAAGCATTCGTTTATGAATATTCGATTCTGTTAAATTCTGACCTGATAGATAGCTAAATTTATTAATACCATCGACCACAGAATATGGAACACTTGAAATACCATAATATAATGCCCTTGCTGCAGGTCCTGACGGATATAATCTATTTAATTCGTTTGCTTCAGGAAAACTTGTATGATAATTTAGTGCTATTACATCCAAAGAATCCTTTCCTAATTCCACATCAATATCGTTCAGAATTTCTAAAGCATCTGTGCTTGTGATATTTGTAAAATTCTCCAGAAGAACAACTCTCTTTCGTTCACCAAATTGAATATTATCAAAACCAAAACCTTCATAACCAGTACCCGCTGCATCAGAACCAAATACCACTCTAAAACGAACTCCTGCCCGACCTCTGAGTTCATCTAATCGATACATGGCTGTTTCCCATCCATTATTATCATCGGAAACAATCTTATCAGTCCATCCAAGTCCTTGATTTGCGGGATCACCTGATATAATATACGAATTATACCAACTTACTCCATCATTTGGTACTCCAATAGTTGCCCAATTTCCATCAGCCTTGGTATACTGAAGAACAGCTCCGTCTCTATCCTTTTCTGAGAATGAAATGATATCAAGTTTAATCATTGGACGTTTCATACCTGAAAAATCAAAACATGGACTGGTAACCATCCCAGATTCCTCCAGTTCATAGTCACCACTTAGGTTTGTCACAAAAGCATTTTGTCCGGATGAAGCGGTATAAATATTATTACCTTCAGGCACACCCCATTGCCAACTATTATTTTTGGTATTATTATCAAGGTCTTCCACAACCCAGCCTGTAATATTAGGAGCTTCTTCAAAGTCCTGATAATATTTCTCATTACTAAGATCAATAGATGGTCTAACATTTATTATAAGTGTATCGGCATTACGTCCGCAAGTTCTAAGAAATTCTTCGTAAATAACTTCATATTCTCCAGGATATTTATAGCTAAATGTTGGACGTTCTGCATCGGAGAAGTCAGCCTCTCCATCACCTCCAAAAATCCAGTTGGTACTTATCGTATCGTCAGGATTACTTGTATTTAATAATTCAAACTGTACCGCTTCTCCATGACATTCATTTTCGAAAGAAAAATCGATATCAATCCTGGTCCCAATATAAAAAGTACTATCAATTGTATTCGTACATCCATATTTTGTTTCCAGTTTAAGATTAACGGTTCTATAACCCGGATCTACTTCAAAATATGCTAACGTATCATTAGATGTTATATTACCAAATCTCCATTGCCAGTTCACAACCGAATCAGAAGCAAGCGTATCTGATCTAAAACCAAGAATACTATTTGCTCCTAGAATACATTTTTCGTTCGGTTTAAACGCGACGGTCGGAACATTATGAACAGTTGTAGATTTGGTAAAACCCTTTTGGCATCCGGAATAATCTCGCGTAAATGTGTATGTAATCAAATTATCATTTAAACCTGCGTTGCTTGGGTTAAAATAGGCAATATTATCATCAATATCGTCTGTTATTCCACTTCCGGAAAATAGAACACTACCATCCTGTCCAGGATAAAATGCAGTTAATTCAATCTCTTCATTTTCATCTTCACAATATTTATTATCCAAACCTGTAAAGTAAATATTCCCAATGGAGTCAATATTAATGGTTTCCTCAACAAAATATTCAGTTGTTCCATTATAATATGTGAATCTTACATTATGATCACCTGCCAGATAATCTTGAGGATTTATAACAATCTTATTATCCGACTCAGGAGCTATTAAATTGCCATCAATATAAAAACTTCCGGGACTATTATCGGTTGGATTAGGTGTTCCTGTAAGCGTATCCGTAAGTGATCCATAGTAACAATACTGGAATGTTCCCTGGGCACTGGTAATATCACCTAATGCTTTATTTACTGTTATGTCCAATGTGTCATCTTCAACACAGCCATTACTATTTATGTAGGTATACACAATTATTTTTGATCCCAAGTCTGTTTCGTCAGGATCAATTTCTGCTGTTCCATCTCCATTATCATCTATAAATCCTAAAGTAGATGTGAAGGTTCCTCCAGCATCTGTTGGGATACCAGTTATAATACTCGACCCCTGATCGATGTTGTAAACAGTTTCTGTGCCAACTGCAAATGAAGGGTTAGGTAAAGCATATATTTCAAATGATTTTACCACTGGATTACTTTGACATCCATTAGGTGTGGTATACACATATTCCAGATTGTAATTTCCCGAAGCTATTTGTCCTGGTAATAAATATCCTGAGTTGTTGCGTGTATCTGTTGGTTCATATTCGAATGGATCTCCAGGACCAGAAAATGTAAATGCACCTGTTCCTCCTGAAGGGATTCTGTTTACACTATTTACGAATATTGTATCATAATCAGCACACTGATTTGGAATAGCATTAAAATTAATAGACTCGTTCACTTTTTCTATTGTAAAACTTTCAGTTACACTATCAATTACTGCTGAACCAAATATATAGGTTAACTGATAGGTTCCTTCATTGAGCTTTGTTGGATAGATCGTGGTACTAGTATCGGCAGGGTTAATTGTCATAGCCGAATCAGCATTA
Organism: Bacteroidota bacterium; assembly: GCA_020444275.1. Taxonomy (GTDB): domain Bacteria; phylum Bacteroidota; class Bacteroidia; order Bacteroidales; family UBA12077; genus UBA12077. The sequence continues at coordinate 1,049,126 of JAHLLG010000002.1, forward strand.
TTACTTAACCTAAAGTCGATTAGTGGCTCATCATCTTCATTATATCCATACGCTATAAAACTACTTTCATAGTTACAATAAATATTATCTGCACCGGAAAATGTTATATCTCCCTTTGTTTCAATCACAGTAATATTTGTCGTATCAGAATCGGTACATGTGTTTTCTGAATAAGTATATATAATCTCATGCACTCCCAGACCTGCTATTGATGGTGAGAATTTCTTACTTGTCGGACTAACCCCATTTCCGGAAAATACTCCTTCATTATTAAAGTTACCTATTAATGTGTCAGGAACAGCGTTAATATTACGGGTTTCATCATTTGGAGAAATAATTTTTACAGCTTCAGATAAGAAGTCAACGGTTAACTGCGCACTACCCAATCCGGCATCAGAATTACCTGTGGCATCCGTTACTTTGGTAATAGTAAAATTCATTACCGTATTAATCGTTTGATCTGCCTCAACTTTCCAGAAATAGGAATTTGAATTTGAAACTACCGGCGGATATACTGTCCCTCCCGCTTCTTTAATTTCAATTGTATATGGTGCAACACCATTCAGTGTAATTAATATCTCTACAGAATCTTTATCACAAGCCCGGTAGTTTCCTGATATTGTTGCTTCGGGCTTGCGTCCATAAATTGGATCATTTGTTTGAGAAATGGTTGGACTTATAATATTACTTTTATTTCCTTCAAGATCTTGTACCTGCAAAGATTCAATCTTTATATCAGCCGCAGCAGAAATATTAACACCAGTTTCTTGTATCGTAAAGAATGCATATAAACTATCGTTATCAATTTTTTCTATTCCTGAAATATCAAATCCTGCAACCTTTCCGGAAACTAAACCATAACCATCTGAATTAATTTCACTAATTCTTACAATTAAGGTATCAACATCGCCAATATTTTTGGGTTTATTCAACAGACGAACTGAAGAAATGGTTGGGGTATTTGCATCAATTGGAGCAATGACATCTCCTGTTTGAGTATTACTTTCATTACCGGCAGGATCTGTCAACTTAATATTTAATAAATCCAGTGCAGCACTTTGATCATCGTCACCTTCGGTAACTTCGTATATTCCAATGTATGAATCTCCACCATTATTGGTAAACCAGTTCAGGTCTTTATTATTATATTCAGCAGGTGTTACTGATAAACTGGCATCAGCAGAATCAACATCAATTGTAAAAGTAACCTTATCTCCTACCAGTAAAGGATTAGCTGTTTCCGAAACAGTTACACCATTTATATATGGAGAATTCGCATCAATTGCAACACTAACATCAGTTCCATTAACTATATTACTTACATTTCCTAACGAATCAGTTGCTGTTACACCCGTTAATTGCAATGGAATAAATTGATCTGGATTATTATCTGCAACTGTATAGGTAGCAGTATATGTACTTCCTAAATCTTCAGTACTCCAGGTTATGTCTACTCCATTATATTTTTTAGGAGAAATATCTAAATCATCTTCGAGAGTTTTTATATCTACTGTAAATTTTATTTTACCACCAGCGATTAAAGTATCTTCTATTAGTGCATCAGAAGTTACACTTAATATTTCTGGAGTATTTGCATCAATACGCAAGGTAATATCGCCTGATTCAACATTACTTACGTTTCCAGCCTGATCGGTTAGTGTCACACCTGTTAGGTCATAATCTGCATCTCTATCCTGATCACCTTCTGTGACAACATAAATGCCATAATACGTATCACCTGCATCATCCGTTGTCCAGTTTAAATTATGGCCATTATATGTAGATGGACTAACTATGAGGTTTTCTTCACTAACAACAACATCTAACGTAAATTTAATAGTATCTCCAACTAACGATGCTGTTACTCCACCAGATTCATATACAGAAACACTTCCATTAATTTCCGGAGCATTAGAATCAACTCCGGGAGTTTCTTCAATTTCCGTAGTATTTATGGTATCTGAATTATTTACTCCATCTGTTAGCACAATGTAAGCTGGCAGAGCTTGTGCTACATCATCAATATTTTGATCAACACTACTAACTTTATAGTGCACTCTGTAAACTCCATTCCCTAGGTGTTTAAACGTCGATTTTACATTGACTTCGTTAATTGAGATTGTATCAGTCTTTAAGTCGGTTTCTGCATTGGCAACTGTTATTCTAAGTCTCACACTATCATCAATTGCAAGAGTGCCGTTATCAGGGATAAAAGAAATTGATAGTATATCAGGTCGGTTTGCATCAATACCGGGACAATTTGCTTCCAGACTTGTTGTATATGGATCTGATAAATTACCAACAGAATCGGCAAGTACAAAATGAATTGGGATTGCCTGTGTATCATCATCAATATCATTGTCGCCTGAAGATATTATATAATTAAAGGTATAATCGAACGATCCTCCTGAAAATTTAAGGCTGTCTGCAGGAACGTATGTGTTATTTATAATTAACGTATCGGCGGTCATACTTTTCTCACTTGCTGTGATAGTAACCACCAGAGTATCTCCAATTCCTAGCGTGTCTCCATCTCCACGGTTAAACGAAACATTCGAAATGGTTGGTATATGGGCATCAATAGATTTTTGTATAGCATTACTACTTTTGGCTACGGAAATATTCCCGGCCTTATCACTTAATGCAATATTCGTTAATTGCAATGGAGGTGCTAAATCGGTTTGATTATTCTCTACGGTGTATACAGCTACATAACTTGATCCATCGCTTGTTGTCCAGTTTAAATCGCCCCCATTAAATGTTGTTTGCGAAACGATTAAATCCTCTTCTGCATCTTCAGGAATTAGTGTAAATATTATTTCATCACCAACAATTAGAGTGTCTTTAGTTGATGTAGTGGTAGCTGTAATATGACTAATTTGAGGAGTATTTGCATCTATAGACCAGGCAACATCTGAACCATCAAATGAATCGCTCACATTTCCTGTTGAATCTGTTAAAGTAACTCCCAAAAGCTGTAATGGTGTCCATTGGTCAGGATCATTTTCCTGAACTTCATAGGTTGCTTGATAAGGCGGTTTCTTTGTCCATATTAATGGTCCTCCGTTATAAGTGATCGGTGAAACAACTAAACTATCTTCTGATATAGCATTTTCAACCGTAAAAGTTAATGTATTACCTACTATTAATGTATCACCTGAGGTGCTTGGTGAAGATGTTACCGAGATAACTATAGGGGAAGTTTTGTCCCAAGCTATTGTATCTTCAAAAGTCTGTAAAGTATTTGTATTTGTGGAGTCTAGAATTGCAATATCACCTGTATATTTAATCCACCGCTTTGCACTGCCTGAAACAGGAACGTCACCCACAGCATCAGTTCTAAATCCAAGCCTAACATATTCGTCATTATCCTTATTAACCGTTACACCATCGATATATTCTACTTTTGTATTAAACACATCAAAATCTTCGCTGCTATTGGGGTCATAATCACCATCTTTTGAATATTTCCAGTTATTATCTGCAAGGCTTAATTTAAACAATGTATCATTAACTGGTTGTGAAAATCTTATCTCAACTGCATCATAATATCCATTCTTATTAGTATCAATTGCTACTGCGTATTCGGCAATGATATCCTGTGCAAATCCGCTCTGTCCTGTATAATCAAGAACCAGAATAAAAACTAATATCTTATATATTTTTTTCATAATAATTTAATTTACTGATCTTAACCTTTTCTTAACAAAAGAATCTTACAATTCCCCATCAGAGTTTACTTTTATTAAGCTGATCATTTCACTACCTTCAGCACCAGAGCTGCCTGTCATGATAAAGCCTTGTTCGGAAGTTTTTTCAATTGATCTAATTACCTGTCCGTAACCACCATAAGTATTTTCCAGAACATCCAGGCCATCGCTATCAATCTTTAGTAAATATCCTGCATAACCTGTATTTAATTCTTTACTACCTACAATAATATACCCTCCATTCGATCTTTCAATTTCGTAACCCAGGTCATCAAAATTTGCTTCACCGTATGAGATGCTCCAAATGATATTGTGAATATCTTCCCCGAGTTTTATTACATAAATATCAGATTTACTTCCGGTTACATCTTCTACCGTGCCTAAAATTACAAATCCACCATCAGAAGAATTTATAATAGAATTACCATAATCATTGTTTGAGCTCCCGTAGGTTTCAATATCCGGAGCACCGCCATTAGCATTCGTTTTAACAAGAATAATATTATCCTTAGCCTGTCCGGGGCCATTAGATCCTTCAGTTGTTCCAACTACCAAATATCCATTCTCTATTAATATAATATCACTGGCATAATCATTTCCATCATATCCATGATTTGAGGTCCATACTATATTGCCATCCTGGTCAGTTTTTATAAGATAAATATCAAGTTTTCCTTGCGGATTGCTGTTTCCTATGCCCTGTGCATCAGTACTTCCGGCAATTATATAACCGTCTGCTGTTTTTCTTAATGCTGCAGCTGCTTCGTTGTCGGCTCCTCCTATAAGTTTTTCCCATTCGCTGGTTTTCTGGGCACTAAATTTATTCAGATAGATATTCGTATTATTTTGGGCGGTATCTTCAACTGTGCCTAAAACAATAAAACCACCATCATCAGTTAATAAAAGCTTTGATGCTGTATTATCACCTCCCCTAATGTCAGACAATGTATCGACTTCACCATTTAGTATATTACCAAATTGATCTGCCTGTAATAATACAATATCTCTCATATCTTCCGATGAAACCGTTGAAAGAACAATATATCCATCGTTAAATGGCTTAACATCAACCCCAACGTCTGATTTAGACGAGCCATAAATTTTGAAAAACGCATCCGTCTGATTTGATGAAATATCCAGGTTATCGCATGCATTTCCTAATATTGCAATAAGAAGAACTAAATATTTCGATATATTCCAATTTATTTTCATCGCTTATTTGTTTCTTTTTGTTTTGTAGAATGAATATACATACCCAAATGAAAAGTAGAAGTTGTTTAGTGTAAAATCGTCATCGATATAATTAAAGTTTGCATATTTAATATCATTTCCATTACTATCAGTATATCTATAATCATCATTCACTAAATTCATAAAACTAAAATGGTATCGAAAATCAATCATTAAGTAGCCCATTTTAATGTTGTATTTTATTCCTCCACCCACCAATGCAGATATATTCAAAGGATTTCTATCTCTTGTAATATCGTACCCGCTTTCTTTAATGTTAACATCTCTTGTAAAATCGGCAGTTGCGTTTAACAAGTAATCTGTATTAACTCCAATCCTAACGAAGGGTTCTAACATTTTAAATTTAAAATCGTACGTTGCACTGATAGGAAAAGATAACAATGATTGATTTTCAGTATATGTTATATCATATTCCAATTGCTTCATAGTATAATCAAAACTTCTTAGCGTATAAATAATATCTAAGTTGATATCGATTTGGTCGTTAATGTACTTTATTAACTGCAGCCCACCCTGAAAATTTAATGCGGCAGAATATCTTCCATCGTATTCTTCTAATCCACTTTCATAATAAGGTTCAATTATTCGTGCATACGAATAGTTACCTCCTAATATTAAACCAACCGAAAATGTCGGAATTGTTTGATAAGAATTGTGTAAGTATTTAAACTCAATTGGATCGGTAGGTTTTAATTCATATTCAGGAAATTCCTTTAGGAACTTAAGCATAGTTAACTCTGCCATTTCCTGGTAATCTTCAAAAAGATATGTTAATACTAATAATTTGTATGCTCGTGAAAGCTCTTCTTGATCAAAGCCTTTATTATTTATGCAATTTCTTAATAGTGAAGGAATTGAGTCTAAAATTCCCGATTCGTAAAGATTCTCTGCTTCCTGAAGCTTAAAAGCACAGCTCGATTGTTGTGCATTAGCAGCGAAGCTAATAACAATCAGGAAAATTGAACTTAAAAGTAATATTTTTTTCATTATTAATCGTTTACTATTCTTCGATTGTTTTCTGATATTCAATGTCTTCTGCAACGTATGTATTCCATTCATCCTCGGTCATGTTTCTTGTAATTTTATCTTTTATATCCTTGGCTAAAAATTTAACTTTTGTGGACCAAACAAATAATCTTTCAGGCTTATCGCTAGATGTTACTAACTTTTTACCATCGGGACTAAACTCAATAGATAATACCCAGGATTCATGATCGGCCAAGACAATTGGTTGGTTATTTAAATTTGTAAAATCCCATAAACGAACTGTCCCATCTAAACTTGAAGTTGCCATTAAGCTATCCGAAGGACTAAAATCAATATCATTGATCTTAGAAATATGTCCTTCTAAATTTTCAGCTATAGTATAGTTTTTCGCATTAATAACAAATACATTGCCACGGGAGTCACCTGTAACAATCCACTCACCTTTTCTATCGTATGAAACACTGGTTATTGCATTATCAGTTGTATTTGGAATTGTTTTTAAGATTTCGCCATCTGCAGCGTTCAGCACTTGTGTTTGTCCATTTTGCAATCCTACCAGTATATTATTAGCATCTGGTGAAATATTAATTGAATTTATTTTCGACTCCGACTCATACAAGAGTTCTCCTTCAAACGATTTTAAATCCCACTTAAATATTCTTTTATCATTACCTGAAGAGATAAAATACTTATTATTATTAGCAATTGCAATACCATTAATTATTGAAGCTATTGGATTATCGTTTAATCCAGAGTTATGTCCTTCAAGTTGCTGATTAACTTCAACACTATTTGCAAGGTTAATCATGTTGATTTTTCCTTCGTCGGTTCCGTATATCAACCATTTTCCATCGGGAGTGATTTTTATAGCTCGATGCCCAAAATTATTTTCTACTATTTTTTCATAAGGCTTCTGCAGATCACTAATATCCCATTTTAAAATATCTCCATCACCACCTGTACTATACATAATGTCAGTATTAGGAACAAAAGCGATATCTTTAACCGAACCTGAATGACCTTTTAATGAATTATAATCCTGTCCTTTAAGTCCTTTAAGTGCATAATGTAACCCTAAATAAACGTCCGGGTTATGATCCGGGCCATCATATTGTTTATTAAACAGGTAAGCCTGATAAGCAACTAAAGCTTTCAGTTGAATATTTCCTGCAATTTGTCTTGATTTTACCGACATACTTTGTGCAATGGATAGCATTCTTCTGCGGTAGGCTTCTTGTCTTGCCTTTTCAGCTTCTATACTTTGTTTTCTTGCTTCCTCTGCATTTTTTTCTGCTAATGCACGCTGTTCTGTTGCTTCCTTCTCGCGTTGAAGAGCTAAGGCTGTTTGTTGCTGAGCGAGTTTGAAATTTTGGGTAGCTTCCTTTTCTTTCTCAACAGCAATTTGTCTTTGCTGATCTGCAATTTCTTTTTGTACTAATGCTTCCTGTTGTCTTTGCTGGGCTATTTCTTTTTGCTGTTCAGCTATTTTTTGCTGTTCTATTGCCAGCTCTCTTTGCTCACTGGCAATTCTTTCCTGCTCAACCGCTTTCGCTTTCATCATTTGAGAATAAACAGTTAATCCCATTCCTACAATTGCTGCAGATCCCAGAACAATTGCAAATATTTTAGAACGTCGCAGCTGTCTTTTTTGCAATTTAACTTTATTCTCCTCTTCAGCTCTGTATGCTTTATCACTGGTTTCAAGATAAACCATTGCCCGCTCAAATGCAGGATTATATCGTTGCGCCCAGGCAAGCGTAGGTTTCTGCTTTTCTCTCCAGTTTAATGCCAATTGTAAATCTGGTGGTCGCCATAATCCGGTACTACCTATCTGGTACATTTCTGATGCTTCAGATAAGCGCATATACATCTGCACAGCATTCCATTCTTCTTCAACCCAAACCTTTAGTTTATTCCATATACGCATTAAACTTTCGTGCGATAAATCAATAATGCTATCTTCGTTTAGTGGAACTTCGTATGATGGCGTAATAAATGACCTGCCTGCAGCTCTAAACGGATTAATTACATTTATTACCTGATCAACTGTTGTTTTAGCAATTGATGCAATATCGTTTATACTTGTTGGGTGACGTATACCTCTGTTATCATTACCTTTTTCGGTAATGGTTTTAAACATACTTTCGCAAATCCACTTCTCGTCTTCGTTTAATTCATCATACGCTTCGTTAGCATGCTCAGATAAAGCCATTTCCATTTTACCAATCGCTTCATAATCGGCAATACTAATTGGCTTATTCATATCTGAATGATCCATCCAGTATTCCCAGGTACGCATTAAGGCATGCTGCAGAATTGGAAGCTGATCGGGATTATCGCCTACTTCATTCAGTAACTGCTGAACCAGTTGTGTTTCAATGCTTGCTCCTCCAACAGCTACAGGTCCTTCAATAGCGCTTCTGAAATCCTCACGTGTCATTTGAGGAACCAGATAGTTTGATTCATTGATCAATTCTGTAAGTTCATAAAATTGAGAACATTCACCAATAAAATCTGATCTCATGGTAAGAACAACATAAACCGGAACATCCTTAATCCTATTTGCATTTACCAACAACTTTACAAAGGCTTCGGATTCATTATATGATGACTGATCTTTTCGGCTACTTTTATATCGGAATAATTCCTCAAACTGGTCAACAATAATTAAGATATTTTCTTGCTGAAAATCAAATGATTGATTTAATAATTCAACCAAACCATTGGAGCTACTTCTTAAAATTGAGGCATTCAATTTTTGTTTTATCAATTGATCTTCATCCTGATCTTTTTCCTCAATTTTATCTAATATGGCATTCGACAGATTTTCAATTGGTGAATTACCGGGCCTGGTTGCAATAATATTCCATTTTGATTTGGCCTCGCCAATAAAACCTCCATATAGTGTTGGTACCAATCCGCAATAAATAAGTGATGATTTACCACTACCGGAAGCACCAATAACTGCTACAAATTTTTCGTCGGATAGCTTTTTTAAGATCTCCTCACTTTGTCCTTCTCTACCAAAAAACAAATGACTTTCTTCAACCTTGAAAGGTCTTAATCCCGGAAAAGGGTTAAAAACATCTTGATTGTTATTACGTTGGGTTACCATCTTAATCTATTTTTTCAATGAAGGAATTGATCTTTTCTGATATGCTTTTCTTTTTATCATCAAGCATCATTAAATCACTAATATTTAAATTCACATCCGGAATTTTATCTGTATTAATTAGAACAGCTTTAGCTAAAAAGTCTTTTTTCCTGCCAAATCCGGGTGATTTCATTATGTCGCTCAGTTTACTATTTATCCACTGATTATTATGAATTGAATAATCAATAAGCAAGGCATCGCAATGCACCAGATTATAGTAATGTTCTTGAATTAAATCAATTTTACTATCCTTTGCTGTGGATTCCAGTACTTTGAATTTATGTTTTTCCAGTTCCTTTTTAATTGATGAATAAACAGATCCATTATGCTCGTTCGAAATAACATATACCGTTTTTTCTTTTTGATCTTTATCTTCTTTGATACTGGACATTTCGGAACTTTGTATAATGTCAACTGCCTTTGTTCGAATAATATTCTTAAATACTTCAATTGGTGTTTGAACAATTTCTGTGTTTTCCAAGAGCTCAATGTTTCGCTTAAAGCTTTCAATATACAAGCGTTGCTTTTCCGATTTTGGTTTAACATCAGGGTGAATCCACACTAAACGCCTGATTATTTTATTTTCGGCTTTCAATTCTGCTGCGACTTCATGAAATATATCATTTTGTAGTTCAATGCTTGAGATTTCAATATTATTAAGCAATGGAGCATAATTATTACCAATTAAATGAATAGATAAAAAGCACTCTTTCATATTTGCACTTACCAGATCGCTAAACTGCATCATGTCTTTTGGGAAATTGGCATCTGGTAATACTTTATAACCGATATGTTCCAACTCCCTGATTATTGTTTCGCGATTAGAATTTTGGTCAGAGCTTGTTTCTGCAACATAAATCTTACCTTTAAATTCGTTCGTTTGCTTATCAACAATAAGATTATCTCGGATTTCATATGCAATATCCAGAAATTTTAACCAGATTTCGTTTTTTAAGCTGCCTATATCTTCAGTAAGATCTAATCCTTTTGAAGAATACTCATCAAATAAATTAATAATAATGTACTGATCGGAGATGCTAATATCCGGTTGGCAAAGAACTTGTATAACTCTCTCTTTATCTACTTGTTCGTTTATTAGAAAACCTGAATTAAAATTATTATCTACAATAAGTTGAATGATACCGGCATATTTATCATATGCTTTAATATCCTTCTCTTTCTGATAAAAAGATTTCGACAAATTGATCTTTTGCTTGGTTATTTGCTTAATACCAACGTTAAGGATTTTTTCAAATGTAGTAATCCAGTTTAAATCCTTTTGGCTCAATTTCTCTTCTTCGAGCGGTACATAAATTAGAATGTCAAAATCTTTATCAGGCATATCATTCAATTTTTACACCTATCACAAGAATGTCATCAACCTGCTCTTCTTTTCCTCTCCATTGTTCCAGGATATCGTCTAATATTTTTTCTTGCTCTTCAATAGGGTTCTTATGTATTTTAAGCAGTAATTCTCTGAATTTTTTAAGCATAAACTTTCGTCCGTCGTGTCCACCAAACTGGTCGGGATAACCATCAGAAAAAGTGTAAATTACATCACCTCTTTTAAGTTCGATCTCATGATTGGTAAACTTCGGTAAATCATCATCGTAATTTCCACCAATAGCCATTCTATTCCCTTTTATTTGTATCATCTCATTATCGCGAACCAAACATAATGGGTTATTTGCTCCTGCAAACTGCAGTTTCATGTTTTTATAATCGATCACACATAAGGCCAGATCCATACCATCTTTCACACCACTAATACTTTCGTTTCCTTTTTCTCTAAGTGTTTCAATTACTCCTTCGTTTAAATAATCAAGTATGATAGACGCTTCACGTGCCTTTTTCACATCTACAGCATAATTTAGCTGGTTATTTCCAACAATAGACATAAATGCACCCGGAACACCATGACCAGTGCAGTCAACAGCGGCATAAATTACGAGGTTATTTTTCTTGGTCATCCAATAAAAATCACCACTTACAATATCCTTGGGTTTGTATAGTATAAATGACTTTGGAATTAGCTGTTTTACATAACCATCTGGCGGCAAAATAGCATTTTGTATACGTTTCGCATATCGAATACTATCTGTAATATGCTTGTTCTTAATTTCAATTTCTTCTTTTTGTCGAACAACTTCGGCCGTACGATCTTTAACTTTTTGTTCCAACTCATTGTAATAGCTCTCCAGCTCTTCAATCATTGAATTAAATTTCTGCGATAAGGTTGCAATCTCATTATTTCCTTCAACATCGGCTCTTTCATTTAAATGACCATTAGTTACTCTATTCACTTTATCAACAAGTTTCTTAATCGGAGTGGTAATTACCTTTGTTTTTCGGTACAGAAGTATAATTACTACAATAATTGTTAAACCAAATATGGACACAAATTTTATTAATTCATTTCGCAATAAAATATCTTCTCTTGTTCTGTCTGTTATAATTCGAACCACCGCACCTTTATATAGATCAGAATTACCTCTTTCAATATATAAGTATGTGTAATATAATTTCTGCTTATTTATTTTTCTGGGAACTCTTGTTGAATCCTGTTTTGCAAACCGATCTTTCATAAATTCAAGTTCACTTTTCGAAAGTTCTTTGTCTTCGGTTAATGATATTGGATGATCTTCGCTAATAAACAAATCTACATCAACAATAGAAGGTTGGTTTTGCGATAATTTACTGATGGTTTGTTTAAAGAAATCTATTATTTCGTCTGTTCTGTGAGAATAAATTCCCAACTCAATTATATATTTTCCATCTTTGGTTGGATGATAAGTATATTTTTTTAATCTTCTTGTGCTCCACTCAACAGTAAATCTCTCATTTACAAACAATCCTTCTTCGAATATGCGTTTTATCATCTGTTCATGATCTTTTCCAAACTCAAATAAATTTCTTCCTAAATCAGCTTCATAGGTAGAGTTTACTACTATTCCTTCCTGATTAATAATATATATATCTTCCATGTCAGGATCCATTCCCAACTCATCGCGGATTTTATCCAAATCGGTAAACTCAATGTTATCTGTATTTTTAAAATATTCATGTACCAATTTATTCGAATATTCTTCCATAGCCGGATTTAATTCCTGCTCTACAATCTCCAGCGATAACTCCATAAATTCGGTTATATGAATAATTTCTTCGGCAATTATTCTATTTTTGGTATCGATAGAATCAATAAGATTCGTTTTGGTTTGATTGTAATTAAATGCTCCCAGAATAAGCAATGCCGCAACTGCAGGTATTACAACGTTTAAAATTAGTTGCTTAAAAATGGTGGTCTTTCGCATATAATATAATTTTATTCTTCGTATAACTTTGTTTAACATAAATATTATTCAGTTTTATCTTCTATTGCTACTTTTATCTCTTCTTTACCAATTTTTGTATTAATCCAATGTATTGTTGCTAATTCAATTGATTTAAAATCAAAAACATTATAAATAAGGTCTGTTTTCTTTAAATAGTATATGGTTGTATTCTCAGGAACTGTTAAAGAAACTTTTCGCTTTGCATCACTTAACAGCTCATTCATATCGTAAATTTCACCTTCCAGAAGATCTCTCTTAATTTCTTCGTCAATTACCATTTGTGCTGTATCGCCTTTCAGCAGTATAATCTTATCTTTCAAATCGGAAACAATAATATCGCTTAATTCATACGATTCGAACTGCAAATTACTCATGGCTTTGGCTAGCTCATAAAGATATCTGCCATCTACATTTTTAAAATAATCAGTCGATTTTAGAAACCATGTTTTCTCAACTAACAAATGATTTTTTGTTTCATTTAATAAATCAATCTTATTTTCAAGCTCTTCCTGGTATACTGAATTCAACCTTTTATAAATTGAATTATACTCCTTTTTATTCATTGAATTAATTACTACTGCGGCTGTTTCCCTTAATATCTCATGCGGATTGAAAGAGTGTGCAATCAGATCATTTGGTATATCGTTATCTTCTAACTCGGAAAAGGCGTATAATGTACAAGCTTTTGTCCATACGTTGGTTTCATTAATATCCTTGTTAATTAAAGAAATTAGCAACTCTTTAAAGGGCAATATTTCAAGTGGGTAAAAATTTTCTAATTGCTTAATTTTTTCACTTAAAGCGATATCCTCAACAACCGGTAATAATTTAGGTTTAATCTCTTCGTGTATAAATAAATCGAGTAATTCTAGCGCATAGCTAACTCCTTCTGAGGTTCCACTTTCAATATTATCTTTTACATGCATAACAGATTTAGGATCGTATGCTAAGGACAGCATGAGGTATAGCAAATTATAATTTGAACTAATTTCCTCATTTAATGCAGCTTTTAAATAATCAAAACCCTCTATTTCAGATAATGTTGCCTGTGCTGCCAAATTGTAACCAATCACACCGATATGATTTTCTATAAGCTGATGAATATGGTTTATATTTTTTTCATCTGCGGTAAAACCAATTTTTCGTAAAGCCAGCAGGGCATAATAAACGATTTCCTCGTTCGGATGATCTAGTTTCTTTAACAATAATTTTTCGGCTTGCTCTCCGCCAATTGTTCCGATAAGTTTTACGATACGAAGCAATATTCTGTGATTAACCCCTGTTTTATAAAAGTATTGGTCAATTATATCCAATGCTTCTTCCCCAAAGCTTTCCAGTGAATCGTAAACATATGGTATCAATCCAGGAGTATCGATATAATCTATAATTAGGTTGCAGAATTCTTTTCTGCCAGTTTGGGTAGCTGCTTTGATTGCTGCTATTTTAACCTGCAGTTGCAAATCTCGGATTAGTGCCTTTAGGTACACAAATAGTTCAGGGTCGTAAAAATTACCTATTAACTGAGCCGCAAGAATCCGCTCTTCTGATCCTTTAGCTTTAGATAATTCAATTATTTTATCTGTTCCGGGTGTTTTATCAATCTTTACATCAGTTCTTTGTAAGATATCCAATTCGGACAAAGCGTCCTTTGATAATAAATTATAATATTTGAAAAGACGTGATTCTGTTACTTTCTGACTAGCATATTTAGCAATAACCGGATTATGATGATTCACTAATGTTTTCATTTTCGATTCGAACTTTATTGGATGCAGCTCATAATCCATTTCAAGCCCGGCTATTAAATTATTCGCATCAATAGAATTATCATTTAATGTTTCATCAATGAGATCTGAAACCGTATTTATATTATCTTTCTTTGCCTTGTATTCTGCTAATGATTTTTGTAATGATATCTTATATTCTGCGTACAATTTCCTTGCAACGAAAAACCAAATAAGCAGTATAACTAAAAGAGAATATGAAAAATGAATAAGCTTAAAAAACTCAAAAAGACTTAAAGCTGCCAATAATAACCCTGCAGCCAGTGCGGCTATTTCATTTATTGTACCATCAACATAAGCCTGTACATCATGTCTTATTTCTCCTTTAAGCGATTGGTATAAAATTTTAAATGAAGGCACCTCAACCGCATCTTTTAATACTTTTGAAAATAATCTACTTAATGAGATAATCAGGAAGAAAAACACAAAGCTAGCCGATGCGGCAGTATATCCAAAGGCTGATCCAATAAGCACAGCAATAACTGTAAAAATTCCTAATAAAAAGGATGAAATAAGCACACTCACCTTTAACCCGTATGTTTTCATGAGTTTACTATATAGGAACGTTTTAAAAAGGAATGTAAAAAGAAGTAAAGTACCTGTGAAAGCACCAAGGAACTCAGCCAAATCGTTATGATCAGGATAATTTTCTTTGGTTACGGATAAAAACGAGAATTGAATAAAAAACGCTGTAAGCATCGACATTACAACAAATATGGACATGTAAAGAACGTAGCGATTTTTTAAAAGATCAAATAGCCTGTTTTTCTTCTGTGATACTTGCGTAATCTGTATATTTAAGTTAAACTTTAAAGAAGTAACAATTTGAACGATTAAAGCACAGACAATACTTACAGAGCTTAAAAATAATAGGTTTTTTTGCTCAAATCCAACCGAAATTAATATGGGAATAGCAAACGTACTTAATATGGCACCAAATATTTGCCCGCTATCAATTAGTCCAAAAAGTCTTTTCCCCTGACGTAATGTAAATATTCTTCCTACTGCTCCCCAAAAACCAAGCAATGCAATAATATTTAACGGCCCCATCATAATAAATATTAAAAAAACTAACCACGGGCTCTCAGTATAGTGAAATAATACTCTTAAAATGGCCGTAACAATAGATATAAAAATTAAATTTAAAATTGCTACTCCAGAAAATTTAAACCTGCTTTGTAATCGTGCATAAAATGAAGTTAATACTATCCCTACCAAGCCAGAAATAACGTAAGCTTTTGGGATCATTGAGGCAGGATATGCATTTAAAAACAGTGCATGTGCACCTACATCGAACGCTCCATAGAAAATACCTAAAAAAACCGACTGTAAAAGGAAAAGAAAAACGCGTTGTTTTTCATCTGGTTCAATATTAAAAACGGAGTAGATGCCTTTCCTCATTAATGCTGGGTTTAGTTCTGTAATTTATAATTAATTAGCTAATAATCAAAGCAAATAATTAATAAAAAAAAGTGTTTCATGCTTTTAATCTATAAATGTAAGAATTATCAAGCTAATTAACTACAGTAAAGCACAGGTAGTTATTAAATATAAATTGTTAATAAATTGCGCATCAATGGTCTACAACTAAGTGTAATTCATAAGAAGATAGGTATCACAAAACACATGAATGTATCCAAAAGGTTTATTATTGGAATGTACAAATTGGTAATTAAGTAAAATCTACATATCTTTAGATTTCGTTTAATTATCTGATATGTTTTCAAATACAAAATTTAACGATAAATATGCTTTCCGAAGAGAAGCTGTTTTTGTTGTTCTTGCAGGTTTATTTATTGGGTCGCTAGCCATGCTAAATATTCTTGGTTTATCCCGATTAATTGATTTATCGTTTCATTTTAATGGTTCAAGAGTTCACTTTATGGTATTTATAGGTGTTTTACCTTACCCTATAACGTTCTTATGTACCGATTTTATTAGTGAACTATATGGTAAAAAAAGAGCAAACATGGTAGTTTGGACAGGTCTGCTTCTAAACCTTTGGGTTCTATTTATTATGTGGTTTGGCGGAAAATTACCGGAAGACCCATCGGTTGATAGCGCTGCATTTTTCAGAATCAGAGAATTAACGTTTGGAGCTACAGCGGCTTCAATGATCGCTTATTTAACCGCACAATTTGTTGATGTTCATGTTTTTCATATGCTTAAGAAAATAACTAATGGTAAACACTTATGGTTACGAAATAATGGCTCAACACTAACCAGCCAGTTAATTGATTCCATTGCCGTTGTATTAATAACTTATTATGGAGCAAAAGCTATAGAAATACAAGACGACAGGCATGTTTTTTCGTACCTGATGATGCTTATTATTTCCAATTATATCTTCAAAATGGTTTCTGCCTTGCTGGATACTATTCCGTTTTACATTGGGGTTAAGTGGTTATCGAAATATTTAAATATTGATCCTTTGGAAACTTATAAAGAAGAAAAACACTAGTAGTTTAATTCTCCTTTCCCTTTTCTTTCATCCCACCACTGATTGATTTGATCTAAATCTTTCGCTGTTCCTTTTATTTTTTTGGTAATTATTTTTTGTGTTTTGCGATTTATTTTTCCATTTAAAACGATTTGTTCACCAGCATCTTTTAAAGCACTCATTAAATGATTAAGCAATTTATAATGAAACGGGCTACCATAAATTCCTACTGCGGTTGTTCTGTAAATCTCACCCACAACAGGTGTATGCCGATTATGAGACAATGCCTTAAAATAGGACCTTACCGGATCGAAGTTTTTCATTTCGAAAAATCCACAAATAGAAAAAACTACCATAGCATGATTTGGATTAATAAAACGCCGAGGATGACGAACTCTTTTCATTCCTTTAATCATGTATGGATATGCACGACTAACAGCCCGGTCTAAAAAGTTTTTCAATATTCCCGGTAAACCATCGGCATAAATTGGAAACGCATATACAGTTAAATCAGCCTGGTATATTTTATCGGCGAGCTCATGATGATCATCTTTTTCTCTGTAAATACATTCTCCCGGAACGTTCATCCAGCAACTAAAACAACCTTTGCATGGGTTAATTTTATACTTGCCTAAATGAATTTCTTCTACTTCAGTGTGCTTTTTCATCCCTTCAATAAAGGGAGCTAAATAAAACTCAGTGTATCCATCTTCAGCTCTTGGAGAAGCATTTAAAATAATAACCTTTTTTGGTTTAGTCCAGTATTTCGCCGTATTCTTTTCAAATTTAGTAACCGGGTCGGTAGGAACATTTACGGGATTCTTGAGTTGTTTTCTTGGTAAAACTTTAAAAAATGATGTATCGCCTTTAAAAACCAGTTTTCTGGTAAACACAGCAAATATCGGATTTAACTTACCTTCGGCCAAAGCCAGCCAATTATAAAAAGTACCTTTTACCGAAACGGTTGGATTATCGATTCTACCTTGATGAAAAGCAAGAGACTCCTTATTTGCAATAATGTAGCAATTTACAGGAATCCTCTTATGTTCAAGCAAAAACTGAATACTACCCTCCTTTTTATAATCATGGGTTGCATAATAATTCTGGAGTTTTTGAACCATTCGTTCCATAACCTCCAAAGGAGTGAGCATCTCTTTCATATTATTTCTATGTTTTTTATTTGTATCTTATCAAACATAAAAATATTTATTTAGAAAAACACTATTATCATAAGATTATACGTTCCGGTAAGTGCCTAATCAATAAACTTACGAACATGGTCAGCGTATTTCCTATCCGATATCTGAATGTGATTTAACAACCAATCCTTTAAAAAATTTAAGACCTCCAGGCTTATGGTTATTTTATTATTATGGAAATCTTTTTTAAAACCTTCAAGCTTTTCAATAAACTTGTTATGTTCACCTTTATGTTGTTCTAAATCGGGATAGGCATATTTATACAGTACCAACTCTTCTGTAGAAAAATGTTTCCTTGTGTAATCGGTTAAATGATCAAAAATATCATTCAGCTTATCTTTCGCTTTTCCTTCAGACATTAAGGTAAACAGCTCATTGATAATAATCACCAATCCATGATGTTGATTATCAATCTCTTTAATATCAATTTTATACTGATCGGTCCATTTAATTAGCTCCATACTAATATTCTAATCTTAAAATTTTATACATATCATTATGCAGTAAATATTCGAAATCCGGATAATTTATTAATCCATACATTGCCTGAGGTTCTAGTGCTGTTACAACTTTGTATTTATAAAACTGATTTGTATGAACAATATAATATTCTTTTGAATCAATATTTGGCACGCTTACCTTCTCAACCTTTGGATAATAATTCTCCAGTTCTTCATCTGTACTACGCATCAAATCTACTATTTTATATGCATAAATTTTATCGGTTTCTGTTAAATTATATGTGTCAAAATCGAAATTACTTCGTATAAGCCAATTAGCCAGTAGTGTATCTGACTTGGGTATTAAATAGGCTCTTGGTACCTTAACATTTAGCAAAGATTTTACTTCAGAATGAAACTCCTCTACTTTAAACACGGTATCCTTACCGGTTTTTAGAGATAATAATGGATAATTCAAACTGCTGTCGTCCTTAAAATGGTCCATACGAATAGAAACTGTTTCGGTGGAATCCGGTATAAAATTTTTCTCTCTTGCGGTTGTTACAATTTCATAAACCCGATCGAAATTCTGATACACAGAATTTAAAATTCCTTTGGCTGTTTGGTACTGACTCAAAGCTCTTCGTTGGATACGATTAATGGAATCTTTTCCATTCATACCTTCTACAATAAATGAAAGAGTATTACATATTCCAAAACTCTGTCGACCATCGTTGATATCAACCGTGCTATGCCTTAACCTGGTTCCAAGGGCATAGTTACCAAGCGTATATTCGAAAAACGAATAACCTTCGGTTTTAACATAGGATTCAACATCCGGAAACACCTGATCATAAAAATAGTTTCGAATTGTTGAGTCGATGTTGATATTCGTTAATCCTCCAAACTGAATATCGAAATTTTTGCGGTATCCAAATTCAGTCCACGTTTGTGAGAATGGATAATATTCGTGAAAATCTACCGTAACAATTGGTCTGAGTGTATCAAACAGATCTTGAGCTATTTTTGCCTCATCACTATTTAGTATTAAATGATCTCTGTTTAAATCAATATTACCTGCATTTCTTCTCTGATTTTGGTCGCCGCCATCAGGATTTAGCTGTGGCAGAATATATATATCGAATTTACTTAGCCAGTCGGTGTACTTTCCACTTGCAAAATCCTTCAGTAAAAGCAACATTCCTTCCTTGCCTGATGGTTCGTTGCCATGTTGTTGAGCAATAATCAGAATCGTAGGTTTTTTTAAACTATCCGGGGTTTTTAAAACAACTAATGGAATTTGTCTGTTATTATCTGTTATCCCTAAAATAGAATAGGTTATCTCATGAGATTTTTTTGAAATCTTATCAAGATAATTAACTAATTGCCTGTTTGCAGTTAAGTGGGTGAAATTTGATTCTTCCAAAGGAGTTGGTACGGGTTGATTAGAACAACTGATTGCAATAAAAACGGTAGCTAAAAAAAATGTTAATTTACGCATGGTACATGATTTTAAATGAATACATGTACTATGAATTGAACGATTTCTTAACTAAAGGGTAATGCAAAGATAAAACTTTATATCAATTAAACATTTTCTATTTTTCCCTGTTAAGACTTATTAATATAATTTTTAAACAAATTGCCATGAAAAAAATCATCATACTTGTTCTTATAACAGTTGCATTACAAGCTTGCATAAGCCAAAAGGTGACTCAAAGCGATGTTTTTAACCCGGTTAAAGAAACTGCACTGAACGATAATTTTACATTTGAAAGAAGTTATATACAAAATACAGATACCACTCAAATTGAAACGTGGTACCTTACTGAAAATAATGCAGAATTGAACTTTATCTATTTTTCGGGTAATGGAAGTAATATTCGATCTGCAATTCCTTTCTTTAATGAACTCGAGCAACAGTTTGATCTGAATATTTTTTCGTTTAACTATAGTGGATATGGACGAAGTGGAGGAGAACCTTCCATTGATGGAATTGTAAGAGACGGTAAAGTAGCACTTGATTATTATGAAAATCAAATTGGAGATCAAAATTTGCCTACCGTTTTACTTGGTTATTCCCTGGGTGGTTTTGTGGCATTTAATCTTATAAACCATGATGCAGTTGATCAAACAATTATCATGTCTACATTTACATCGTTGGAAGAATTGCAGGATTATTTGCTAAAGGAAGCTTTACCTGGTATTATAAGGCCTTTTTTAAAGTTAGATATTGAAGAATCCATTTATGACTTGGACAATATAAAACTTGTGCAAAAAGTAGAAAAACCGATTCTATTTGTGCATGGCGAAGCCGATAAATTTATTCCGGCTTCGATGAGTTATAACTTATATAATCTTTGTCCGTCTGAAAAAAAAGAGATTAAGATTATACCGGGTGCAGATCATAGAATGGTTCTAAAAGATAGTGCAAGTAATAAACTTGTTATTCATGAAATTAAGAATTTTCTGTCGTTTCAGTAGTTTACACTTATTTTGTTTAAAATTGTACAAGTAAATCTGAAAGACATGAAAAATTATCTTATTTTATTAACCATATCCATTATTTCTATGACAGCATTGCAAAACAGTCATGCACAAACTTCAGGTAACATTTTGAGCAGTAATACCGCCTTGATTATTATTGATATTCAGGAATTTTATTTTCCTGGTGGTATGCTTCCCTTAGTTGAACCCGAAAAAGCGGCAGAAAATGCACATATTCTTTTAGATGTATTCAGAAGTCAGAATAAAACGGTGATTCATATTAAACACAATGTGAGTTCTGGAGCTGATATACACGAATTAGTAGCACCTATTGAAGGTGAGAAAGTTATTCCAAAAGATAAAGCCAATGCTTTTGTCGGTACTGATCTATTAGAGTATTTGAAGGATAATAAAATAGAAAATCTGGTTTTGTGCGGAATGCAAACCCATATGTGCCTGGAAGCTGCAACTAGAGCTGCATCTGATTATGGATTTAAATGCACCGTTGTGGAAGATGCCTGTACAACCCGCGATTTAAAATTTGGTGATATTACCATTCATGCCAAAGATGTACATTATTCTACGCTAAGCACTTTACAAGGTACTTATGCTGAAATTATAAAAACAGAAGATTTCATAGATCATTTTGCCAAATAATACTAACCTGGTTTATTTTGCATTTCAAGCACAGAAGTAGGAAAGTTAAATCTTTCCAAAATGGAATCGTCATTTAACTCCTTAGAAAGTGCTTTTATAAAGCTTTCCGGGACATCGTATATATCTAAAATCATTAATCCATCTAGTGCATTATTAAATTTTGGATCGATGTTAAAACCTATCAATTTAGAGTTTAACTGCAGATATTTTTTTAATAAAATCGGGAATTTGTAGGTCGATTCAATGTCGAATATAAGATTATCTAACTTTGTCACATCGGCACTTTCATCGTTAATAAAAAGTTCTCTGTCGACTATTTTATCCGGTTTTACCTTAAACTTTTTTCGAGGCTTTATATATCTTGCCAAATCGTTTCTGTAATGGAATTTCTTAACAAACTCAACAATTAACGATTTTGAAAATTTAGAAAAGTCGTTGCTAATGCTTACCGGACCAATTAAATATCTGTATTCGGTATTTTTTAGTAAGAAAAACAATAATCCTTTCCACAATAAGAAGAGCGGTAAAGGTTTTCGCTGGTATTCCTTTACAATAAACGATCTACCTAACTCAATAG
The DNA here is from genome assembly GCA_020444275.1 of Bacteroidota bacterium. Classification (GTDB taxonomy): domain Bacteria; phylum Bacteroidota; class Bacteroidia; order Bacteroidales; family UBA12077; genus UBA12077. Next base: position 1,071,144 of record JAHLLG010000002.1, read on the forward strand.
ATTCAGATAAATATGGAAGGAAATCTTTTTTAATTCGAAATAATGATGTAATATAAAATCCATTTAAACCATACTGCGCGATAATATCTTTACCTTTTCCTATCCGATATGCTCCTACAATCTTTTGCTCATCCTGATCCCAAATAACGAGTTGATGATAATAAAAATCGTACTCGTCAATATCAATGCTTCGGTTTGTACCCTCACCCACTTCTCGAAATGTTATTTCTCGCAATCTGCCCAGCTCATTTAATGTGTGCGGCATTTCTATTGATGGAGCGCAAAATATACGATAATTTTTATTATCAAATAATGAATAATTCTCTATTAGACTATTAATCTCATCAACCAATAAAGATTTATGTCCCTGTTCAGCTATAGGTTCTACCTTTTTCAATTTTGGCTGAAAAGATGGCAAATAAAACTTTTTAGCTTCTAAACGAGTTCCTAAGGCGTATGTTCTTGCACGAAGATACCTTCCATAATGTGCAATATCGGTAAATTCGTTTTGCTCTTTAACCGGAATCGGATTTCCTATGCGGATTTTAATGTTTTTCTTTTTCTTGTTAAATAATTCTGAAGGAAGCTTAGCAGTTCTTAAAACCGGATGCAACTGCCCCAGTAAATGAAATATCCTGCTATTTGTACCATGAAAATAGATCGGAACGACAGGAACATTTGCTTTTTTAATAAATTTAAGAACAGATGGTTGCCATTCCCGATCTTGGATAACTCCTGATTCGTGTTGAAATGAAGATACTTCTCCTGCCGGGAAAATAGCTAAACATTTACCTTCGGCCAGATGTTCCAATGCTCCCTTTATTCCTATAAAGCTCGATTTTACTTCTTTTCTGGTTTCGAATGGATTTACCGGAAACAAGAAATCTTTAATAGGTTCCACTTTCTGCAAAAGAAAATTAGCCATAGCCTTAAAATCCGGTCTTATTTCTGCAAATATTTTAACCAAAATTAGTGCATCAATTCCACCAAATGGATGATTTGCTACAATTATAAATGGATTATCTCTTGGAATTCGTTTTAAATCTTCTTCACTTACATCAAAGGTAAACTCTAGTGCTTCAATAACTGCCTTAATAAAATCTATCCCTGATTTATCCAAATTTTCGGAATACATCCTATTTACTTTATTCAGCTTAAGTAATTGCATTAAAAATTTTGCAATAACTTCTCCTCCAAACTTCTCAAAATGAATTGCTTTAGAAATATCTTTTGATGAAACTAAATCCATTATTTTCATTTAGGTTAACAAACAAATATAGTTCTTATTCTTAATAATATTAAGAGTAGCCTAAAAATAAGTAAGCACAATAATATTCACTTATTTAAATAACTTTTCCATACATTCTATTAACTCATTTTCTTTTAATGGTTTAGTTAAATACTCATCACACCCGGCATTAATTGATTTTTCTCTATCGTTTTGCAATACATAAGCTGTTTGTGCTATGATTTTGACTTTTTTATTTACCTTCCTAATTCTTCGTGTAGTTTCATAACCATCAATTCCAGGTAACCGAATGTCCATAAATACCAGGTCTATTTTATTATCTTTAATAATTTTCACGGCATCCTCACCACTCGAAGTTTGTATGATACCTCCACCTCCTCCCATATTTTCTAAAAAGATGCGTAAAAACTCATAACTCACCATATCATCCTCAACAATTAAAATCATTTTATCTTTTAATAGGCTTTTACTCGCTATCTTCTTATCACTGACTTTTTTTATTCTTTTACCATCTTTTAACGGCAATGTAAAAAAGAATATTGAACCTTTATTTATTTCAGACTCAACCCAAATTTCGCCTCCCATTCGATGCAATAATCCTTCACAAATAGAAAGACCTAAACCTGCACCTTCGTAATCTCTTGTAATTGAATCATCTACCTGCCTAAAAGCACTGAAAATATTTACCTGGTGATCTTTTGGAATACCTATTCCGGTATCTTTGACATAAAATGTAATTTCATCTCTTTTAACAGGCAGATAACCAAATTCAATAGCTCCTTCTTTAGTAAACTTAAATGCATTATCGATCAAATTTTTAAAAATTTGATGCACCCGGTATTGATCCGTATTTAATTTTATTTCTTTATCGGAGTTTTTTACCAGTTTTAAGCTAACATCCTTTAGTTTCTCTTTCTGAATGGTTTGATATAATGTTTCAACCTCATCGAGCAGCTCATTAATTTCAAAAATATTTTTCTCAATCTTCATTTGATCCGATTGGATTAACGAAATATCAAATACATCATTCACTACTGATAGCAAACGTTTACCGCTGCTTTCGATAATATTTGCATACCGGCTGTAGGTTTCTTTGTTTAAGCCCTTTTTATTTAAGAGTGCCGAGAATCCGATAATTCCATTTAACGGAGTACGTATTTCATGACTCATGTTTGCCAAAAATGCTGACTTTAAGCGATCACTTTCTTCTGCTTTCTCTTTAGCTATTTTTAGTTCATTGTTAACCTTTTGTATCCATAAGATATTTTCTTCTAGCTCTTCATTCTTTTTTTGTAGTTCTTTTTCGTATTGTTTAATTTGAGTAATATCATTGCAAAAAGCTATAAACTCCTTATCTGCTAATTTTACAGCACTTATGGTCACATTGACAATTGCACCATTTTTATGAAGCAATTGCGAATCGGCTCCTTTAATAAAGCCTTTTTGCTGCACCGTTTTAAACATCTTGATTTCATACTCCATATTCTCTTTTAATTGCAAATCGGGAATCGACATGTTTTGCAATTCTTTTCTGGAGTAGCCTAAGAGCTTAGAAGCAGCATCGTTTACATAGGTATATTGTGCCTTTTCATTGGCAATAAACACGGGTACTGGCGACGATTCAATATAGGTTCTGAATTTTTTCTCCTGTTCTATTAATTCCAATTCAGCTTCTTTTTCTTTTGTAATATCTGTCATTACAAATAATAGCCGATTGTCAGTTTTCAAATCTATAGCCTGAACCGACAGACTTACCCAAATTTTCTTTCCCGATTTAGTTACCATCTGGATCGATTCGTTCCTAAACTGGCCTTTTTCTTTTATTCTTTTGATTAACCTTTTGCGGACATTGACATCCGTATACAACTCTTTGATATTTGTTTTTATAAACTGCTTATAGGTATAACCAAATATTTTTGTCATGGAATTATTCGCATCCAGAATTTTACCTTGAATTGTAGAAATTCCGATACCCACATTGCTCGATTCAAATAACATGCGGTAGCGCTCTTCACTTTCTTTCAACGCATCTTGTATAATTTTTTCTTTGGTTACGTCAGTCAGTGCACCAACAATACCCACTACTTTCCCATTTTCTATCAGAGGAGCTTCGCGCACTTCAACCCAAACTTTTCTGCCACTTTTATGACGCAGTTCCAGGTTATAAGTTGGCTGTGTTTCTCCGGTTTCAATGGCTTTCATGGTTAACTTAAATCCCTCTTCGTTAATTGGATGATCCGTAGCCAAGTCGGTCCATTTAATCATGGCCTCGTCAACGGTATATCCTAAAACATTTTCAACTTGCGGACTTAAATAGGTTAACACGTGATCAGTGGTATGCTGGTAAAACATATTCGTGCTATTTTCCGTAATATTCCTTAATTTCTTTTCACTATCACGTAATGCGATTTCTGCAATTTTACTTTCAGTTACATCACTTATCAAAGCCTCCAGTGCAACCGGATTCTCTTTATCGTCTTTAATCAAAATATTTCTTTGATTAAACCATTTAAGTTCTCCGGATTTTGTAAATGCTTGATATTCGTAAATTGAAGGCATTTCTCCGTTCAATAAAAGTTTCCACTGAGTTTCAAAGTATTTAACCCAATCGGGATGAATACGTTCTTTAATAATTAGAGGATTTTTATAAAGTTCTTCCGGTGTATATCCAATTATATCCACAGATGCTTTACTAACAAATTCATAAGTACCATCTGGTAATGACATACGGAAAATCATATCTTTTGCATTTTCCGTTATACGTCTGTATTTTTCTTCGCTTTCTTTGAGCGCTTCTTCAGCTTTAACCCTCTCTGTGATGTCGGTTATAATAGAAAACAACAACTTTTCCCCTTCAACTTCAATAGGTGAAGAATGAACCTCCACAGGACGAACATTTCCGTTAGCAAGTTTATGCTGAAACTGGAAGTAATTCTTTTGTTGATTAATCGCTTTTGTTCTCTCTGTTTCTATTTCACTCACTGACAATATGTTAATATCCTGGATTTTCATTGAACACAATTCCTCATGTGTATATCTATAAAACTTTTCTGCAGCGATATTAGCATCTATAATATCACCTGTTTTGGGCTCAATGAGTAGCATTACCGCATGGTGACGTTTAAACATTAAACGAAACCGTTCTTCGCTTTCTTTTAATGCTTCTTGTGCTTCCTTTCTTTCTGTAATATCACTTACTATTCCCTCAATAGCAATTGGTTTATTATTTTCACCATATATTAATGTACTTCGCTGATATAACCATTTTTCCTTTCCTTTTGCATCAATTATTTTGTATTCGTAAAAGGGCTTAAGTTTGCCTTGCAGGAGATCTTTTAATCCTGTTTCGTAATATTCTTTCCAATCTGGATGAACGAGTTTTTGTCCAATAAATGGTGAATCAAATATTTCTTCTATAGAGCAACCTGCAATTGTTGCTGCAGCATTACTAACAAATTCATATTTACCGTCCGGTAAGGATATTCTATAGATCATATCCTCAGCATTTTCCAGTATTCTTCTAAATTTTTCTTCACTTTCTTTAAGTTCCTTTTCTGCTTTCCTTTTTTCAGTTACATCTCTACCTGTTGAAACAAAGAAATCACCATAGGGAATACTGGACATAGATAAGTATTGACCCGTTGGTGAAAAATAAGTTTCCCAGCTATGTGGTTTTCCTGTTTTAAAAATCTTTTCAACAATAGGTTTGAATAATTTTTCTGTATCATAGTTAAAAAGCTCGTTAGCTGTTTTTCCAATTACTTGTTTTCTTGATTTTTTCCATGCTCGTAAAGCTGAAGGATTGACATCAACTAATTGCCAGGTTTTTATTTTTCCATTTTTGTGTTTAATTATTTTCCATAAGTGCACTTCATCTAAAAGATTTTCAAATAAATTCCTGTACTTCTGTTCGCTTTCTTTTACAGCATTTTCTGCTTGTTTTTGTTCTGTTATATCTCTTATAATACTTATTACATCAATAATCTCCTCTTTTACTTTTAAAAAAGTTGTGATTATTTCTGCATAAAATTTTTCTCCGTTTTTTCGTTGAAGTAACTTCTCTGTTTTTAAAAAATCTTTGCCACTTTCAATTGTTTGCTTTAAATTTTTACCAAAATCAAGGAAATCTTCTTTTCGGGGATATAAAAATTCTGTTGATTTACCAATACATTCTTCCTGGCTATATCCAAAAATATGATGAACAGTACGATTTACATATTTTATTTTTCTACCTTTTTTTATATTCACCGTAAAAACAACTTCCATTAATGAGTTGTTCAGCTTTTCTAAATATTGTTTATTTTCTTTTAATGCAATTTCAGCCTTCGTTTGTTCTGTAATATCATGCGCAATGGCATAGGTAATCCCTTGATCGGAAGCAGGGTGTGAACTCCACTGAAGCCAACGATATGAATTATCCTTACAGCGATACCTGTTTGTAAAATGAATTACTTCTTTACCTGCTTTTAATTCCTCCTCAATAACCTGTATAGTTGATTGTTTATCATCAGGATGCACAAAGTCAAGAAATGGTTTGCTTAGCAATTCTTCTTCGGTAAAACCTAGAATCTGCTTAAAAGCCGGGTTAACTATTTTAAATGTAGCCGTATTTATATCGGCTATGCAGATCATAGAAAGTGACATATTGAAAATAGTTTTAAACTTCACTTCACTTTCTCTTAATGCTTTTTCAGCTTTCTTGCGATTCGTAATATCTTGAACGGTACCATGAATATTTGTCACTTCACCCAGTGAGTTTGTAATGGGTTTACCGATGATATGCAGATTTTTTTCCTTCCCGGAAGGCATAATAGCAGTTAAATCGAGATCGTAATCTGTTCCATGCTGAAGCGCTTCAATTACAGCATTTTCCAATCTTTTGGCATCATCTGGAGTATGCAGGCTCATGATCCCTTCATACCCCGGAACACCAAGTTTAGGATCACGTTCATAAATGCGGAATGTTTCATCAGACCAGTAGGATCTCTGCTCTGCAACAACCCAATTGACATGCCCAATTTTTCCGATAAACTCGACCTCTCTCAATCGTTCTTCGTTTTCTTTAAGCTCTCTTTCTGCTTTCTTTTCTTTTGTAATATCCTGTATGGTACCTCTTAAGAAATGTCCTTTTGGTCCTTTTACTTTATCAGGTTTACAAATTGATCTTATCCACTTTTCTTCACCATCGTTAAATTTTATATTTAGCTCTATATCATAAGGTAGTCCTTTGTGAATCGCATTATGTATTGCATCATTAAATACTTCATATTGCTCTTTGCTATACATTTCTTTGTATTCATCCAGATGCGGAGTTCCCTGTTCTGGTTTTCTCTTATAAATTCTGAAAATTTCTTCAGACCATACAGGATATCCAATTGCTGGATCCAATTGCCAATTACCAATTTTAGCAATTTCTTGAGCTAAGGATAAATCCATTACACTCTCTTTTAAAGCAATTTCTGTTACCTTTTCATTCGTAATATCAGAAATTATGCCCTCTAGAATAGTATCATCTCCATCTTGATACACATTAAATATTCTATCTTGAAACCAGTGAATATTTCCTTTTGTATCATAAATTCGATATTCTAATTCGTATGATTTACCTGGTTTAATTTGTTTAAAGAATGCTTCAATTTCTTGATTATGATCGGGGTGAATTGAATCTGTCCAAATTTGGGAACCTTGTGTAAGCTTATCAGGATCTAATCCCAAAATATCTTTTACTCGAGAAGACCAGTATAACGCACCCCGTTTTAAAGAATAGATATAGGTAATATCCGGTGAGTTTTCGGTTAAGCGTCGGTATTTTTCTTCATTTTGTTTTAATTCCTCCTCCATCTTTTTTCTTTCGGTAATGTCTCTAATGGTAAGAATTACCCCGTTATATTTTCCTTTTTTTATGAGCGGAATAATCCATCCATTTTGATAGGTAGTTTCTCCGTTAACTAATTTAACTTCTGCTTCGTACCACTCTGGTTTTAAATTTTCTTTGGCTTTATGGAAGTATGGTAAGAGATTTTTGGTAGTTTTCTTAAAATCATTAAGTATGTGTTTATTAATAAAATCCAGTCGGTTTATACCGGAGATTTTCTCCATAACCGGATTAACATAGTAAATCACATCATTTTTATCGGCAACCATGATCCCATCCTGCACCGCTTCATTAACGTTTTCATAAAAATCTTTTAATGCTTCTGTTTCCTTATTCGCTTTTTCTATTTTCTCCTTGGCTTCCTTAAATTCTTCATATAGCGTTTCATATTCTTCCTTTTGCTCTAACAATTCTTCATTTGATGCCTCGTATTCTTCTGTTTTAGACTTTAATGCAATATTTTGCTCTTCAATTTCTTTCTTATACTGTATTTCCTTTTTAATGTCCTTATACTGAACAAGAATGTGTGTTATCTTATCATGATCATCTTTAATTGGGCTGGCCGAGATTTTAAAAGCTTTAAGACCTTTTGAAGTATGTGCTATTTGGTCCAATTCTACACGACCTTTTTCCTCTAAAACCTTTTTGCAGGTACATTCTATTCCTGCATTTTTTTCCGGGCACAGTTGATCAAATCCATATAAATGTTTATAACATTTTACCTTATTTAGTTCCAATTCCGGGTTATTGCTATCAACTATAGTATAACTTTCAACATCGATAATGTAATAATTATTAGGTAAAGCCTGAATTATCTTCTTAGGATCTATTTTGGTCATGAAAAGATGATTTTAAGTACAGAGGAACACAAATATTGAATCAATTTATAAAAATTATTCAAGATTCGGAATTTTATATCTGATTATTTGGTTATTACACATTTTCTATTGATAAAATCATCATTATACATTTTGGAATGGTTTATAATCATTTCAAGATACATTTTTAGCATTTTATAGAATATTTTATTTTTTTGTTCGAATTATTCAAAAACACATCTTATATTTGTCGAACATTTAAAAGATATAGTCGAAAATTTAAACAGAAACAAATATGAAAACAAAAGGGTTAATTTTTACAGCATTATTTACACTTCTTTTCTTAGTTTCAAATGCACAAGTTAAATTTGGGATAAAAGAGGCAGTTAATTTTAGCACGCAATCTGAACTAGGTTTACTTTGGGACAATAACGATATAAAAACCGGCTTTACTTTAGGAGCTGTAATTGATTATCGTTTTCATCAAACACTATCTTTACAAACAGAATTAAATTACAAAAGAGAAGGTTTAGCCTACGAAAATGAAGAGCTTACAGGAAAAACAAAAGTTAATCAGGATTATGATTATTATAACATACCTGTTTTGCTTAAAGGCAGATTTAACGAGGAACTGGGATTAAGTGATAAATGGATGGTTTCCTTTTTTGGTGGCCCGTATTATAGTTATTTAAGAAAAGCAGAATCGGAAGTTGAAACTTCAGGAATAACAACAGTTTCGAACATTGAAGAAAACACCAATGAATCTGATTGGGGAATGGTATTAGGTGGCGAGGTAGCTCGTGTTTTTGAAAAAGGTGAATTATTCTTTGATGTGCGTTATGAAATGGGATTATCTGATGTAACTAAAAATGAAGATATAAAAAATAAAGTTATAGGATTGGGTATTGGTTTTAGGTTTTAGGTTAGGTTATAAAAAAAGAAAAGCGGATAGTCAATCCGCTTTTCTTTTTATTATATCTATTTATTTTTTTCTAATACATCTTATCTGTTTTCTTCTTGCACCTGAACCTGTATCGTAATTTTTACCGTTCCAAAAATTCTTTTCCATCATTTGTTTTGTACTACCCGGTTTATAAGGAGTAGAAGACCAGTACCATTCACCATTCATATTAAGTGCAATACGATTATCATACAAAAATCCCATATCTTCAATTGTTGGCAAAATCCAGTCGCTATGACCATATGAAGTTGAGGATTCACAAGCATTTTTAGCTTCTTCCCAGCTAAATTCACCTTTAAAATCTTCCGGCATCACCTGATAATCTGTACCATATAATGAATATTCCCACACACCATTGGCATCAACAAGATTTACTACTCCATTATTATGAACACATCTTACGTGTCCTTTTGCCCTTATATCAGCAGGAACTAATTTATCGGCATCAAAAGCCTGTCTGTAATATTCTTTTTCGTTTTCACGAGTACCTGACCAGTACCAGTATCCTTTCATGCCTCTTAATCTGGATTTTTGTTTGAACATAATTGATATTTCCAGTTTTGTAGGTAATCTCCAATCGGTTAATCCGTAAGCAGTACTTTGTTCGCAAGCACGATTTGCTTCAGTATAAGTTACCTTTAAAGGCGATTCGTCTATAGGCATAATTAAAAGTTTAAGTCCCATCATGTCTAATTCAGTAAGATCGGTTGTTGAGCTCACATCATAAACCTCTGCTCCAACTTCTGATTGAGTATTCTTTTTTCCCTGAACAGACGTACCTTGCTGTTGTAGCATTGCTCTTGAAACTGTTGAAACTACAGTAAATAAATCATCTAATCCTGATTGTGTTATACCCGTATTCTGCCGTTCTATTTTTGCAGTCATCACATCAACAAGTTTACATGAAATGTAGTAATTACCACCAACAGACGAAATTGAAGCATAACACACATAGTTTGCTCCCATTTTCTTTCCTAATTCACCAATCTGCGCATCATCGACATGTCCGGTCATTTGAAATTCACTTTCTGCCATTACTTTATTAATTAATTCTCTTTCTAATACAGTAAAACCCAGAGTATTTACGACAGCGTTACTTAGCTCCTCTCTGATTATTATTTTCAGGTTATTAGAAACATCTCCAACAGGATCAAAAACAGCTACTTTTTTATCTTTCTGTCCTTGAGCAAGACCAACTGTGAAGAATATTAATACTATGGTTAGCAGGTTAAATCTATTCATGGTTGTATATTTTAATTATTTATCCAGTTTAATATTTTTTCAGAAATAGGTTTACTAATTTCACTATATGCATTGCTTGCTGCAGACTTATACGATTTACTATGCGCTCCTTTTTGCGAAAATTCATTCTGGTAAAGATGCTTATCAGATGGCGCTTTAAAAAGTTTTACTTCTGCATCTACATAGCTAAAATACACTTTATTTGACAAATTATACTCTCTTGAGGTTGCTTTTATTTTAATTTTCCAATCGGCCTCCGACTCGTTCTTAGTAAACCTGCATCCGTTTTCTGCTAATATAGCTTTCAAGTTATTCTCAATAGCATTAATTGAACTTCCCATAAGGTCTTCTTCAGTTTCCAGGTAAACTATAATTCCCTGGGCTAAGCGGGCCTTTGCCTGAATCACCTCATTATATAATTGCATTGTCTTTTGCTTTTGCAACCCTTCATCAGTAATGTTTTTATCTACTGCACTTAATATTCCCTGTGATTTTGCAACCTCTTCGAAAATTGGTTCTGCCTTAAGATATTCATCCAAGGCTTTCTTTTTCTCTCTGTTTTGTTCCAGCTCTTTGGCGGTATTTATATATCCTTCAATTTGTTGCACCTGCATTTTTAAATTGGCTTTATAAAATCCAATGATCTCATATTTATTGGCATGAGCGAAACCATATACAATATTATTTTTAACATAGGTATCGATATTCACACCATTTATCTCTATATCGGTTGTTACATTAATATTGGATTTAAAAGACTCACTTATGGTTTCGTCATTACCTACCATTACGCTTTCACTATAGCTTTCATTTATACTTTTTATGGTAGAAATAATACTTTCAGATAGGTTCGCTCGTGCAAAATTCTTAACCCGTTCAACAGCATCGGCTCTGGTTTCATTTGTGTTAATACCATCCTGAGCAAAACCTTTTACGTATACATTAGAAGGATATTGTTCTGTTCGCCAGCTTTCGTTTAACCATGCCGGATCATCTTGAGCCTGAACAACTAAAGTTATTACTAAAAATAAATAAGAAAATAATAGCTTACTTAGATTAGCTGGGTACTTCTCTTTTTTCATTGGTTAGAAATTTTACTATCGAAATATACAATAAATATACCAAAAAGTTATATGATAGTTATTTTAGGAATTGAGAAATTGATGAAATACAGTTTTTTATTGATCTAACGATTAAATTTTAATTGCAATAAAAATAAATTATATTGCTTATATTTAGATTAATTTATAAAACATTTATCATGAGTCAGAATAAGATTATCATTTTATTGGTACTTGTCATTTTTATAGCCATAATTATTTTCGGATACTTTACCAAACAAAATAGGATTGAAATATATAAAACGCAAGGAATTGAAACTATAGCAAGGGTAACAAACTTAATTCAAAAAAGAGATCGACGTGTTCAAACCAAAGCGGTAAGAAAAAGTAAATATTACCTGGAAGTATCTTATTTTACCCAGATAGAGAAAGACACTAGTGCCAAATCTAAAAAAATGATTTCGAAAAATGAAGATGGTGAATACACTATGAATTTTAGTCATTTAAAACCTGAAATTGGAGAGTTAGTTATTACAGTAATTCCAGTAACCCTATCTCAATATAAAAAATATCAGGTAGATGATAAGGTTCAGGTTCTTTACCTAAAAGATGATATTGAAAGTGCGATATTAAAAGAAGATATTGAATAAGCTGTATGAATTTTTCTTAATTATGATTTAACCAAGTAATACAATAGGAAAGTAACGCCAGTTATTTCAAAGGTTTAAGCAAATACTCTAACCCGTTTAATTTGATCTCATACATAGTAGCAAGTAACATTCCTAATTTACCAGGTGGAAATCCTTTTTGATAAAACCAAACCAAATAAGGTTCCGGAAGATTGCAAATTAAAACACCCTTATATTTTCCAAAAGGCATTTTGGTTTTAACCAATTCAAGTAAAATTTTTGAGTCCAACTTATTTATTTTTTATTCAGAGTAAATACTTATGTTTTTTACAATCTACTAGCCATTAAGCTGAATTAATGGATGCTGAAAATTATCAGATCTGTATACGTTATTCAAAAAAATCATCAGGATTGAATGGTATATCATCGTCAGGATCTTTATCGTGTGGGCCAACTCCCGGCGGATTAAATAAGCCCCAACGATCTATTATATAATTCCATTGATCAAAGCCTTTTACCCAATCAATAAATAACAATCGATACTCTTCAATTAAATTACGAACGATCTGAAAGTATTCTACATATTCGAATCCATAGGCGTCCAGCGAATGGTTTTGCACCATTAAATCCATGGCAGCTTTACGAATTATTGCAGCATTTTGCATTCTGATATCATACAAATCACCACCTTCTGCCCCTGATACTTTAACAGTAAGCATAGCTGCATCAGAAAGCATTTGCCCTTTAATATCCTGCAGCATATCATTATCTTCAGGAATTAAATCCGTAATTTCTTTAACAACATCAAAAATTTCCTGTCCTTTTTTATAAAGAGGCAGATTTTCGGGCATCAATTCATCATTTTCATCAAACATGATATCACTTACTTATATTTCACAATAGATACAAAGATTTGGCTTCGAAAAAATATCCAATCATCTAATTAAATTAATCTTGTCGTTCCAAGACAAAAACCCCACATACATCTTCGCTATCGTAGGTTGATCCAACCAATTGGTTTTCAGACACTAAAAATACATCAAAACTATTAGGCAAGTAATTAATCTGCTTATTGTTTTGTATAGCTTTTACTTCCACACTTTTAAGTAATACTTTCCCTTCGGAAATAATTCCGTGCACTTTTTCCTCAACGTCAATTTTATATTCATTTTCAACTTCTTCAGTAAAAGTAAATGTTCCATTAACTACATTGCCATCTTGATGCAATTCTGCATTTCCGACTGACTTTCCAAATTCAAAATCTTCTTTATATGACCAGTTTCCTGTTATATTCATATCTTATTTTATTTATTTCCCAATACTGCAATTAATTTACACTGATTCGAAGGATGTTAAACTTTTCTTGTAAACTAGGATATCTGTAAATATCATCCTAAACATATTCTATAAGCCTTTTAATTACACTAAACTCTCCTCGATAAAAACCTGATCATTTGCTTGATATCAGTCATAACCTTTTTTCTATGTTCTATGTATGAATAGGATCAATTGGTAGAATCAAAATGAATAATGCAATTAAGCAAATTTAAAAAGAAATGAATTGTATGCAAGAATAAAATATCGATCGATAAGTTATTAATTATTCCATGATTGATCTTCTAATCTATTTGAAGATATCGATAAGTTCAAGATACATAAGCTATGTACAGAGAATTCGTAAATAGACTTGTTAGGTGATGTTATTTTGAAATAATTATATTTGCGATGGTAAGTTAATTGATAAACAAGTTACCCTTTTTTTATTAGATTTTAGAATTAACAACTTGAAAATTAATGAACAAAAAGCAAATCGGAGAATCATTATACCAATATACTTTAATATTAATTATTTTGTCTGCGCTAGCTTATAGGGGAGGTAGAGATTTTATACTGAAAAAAAATGAAGCAGAAATTTCGGTGAACTTGGAAAACATAAAAGAAATTTACCCAAAAGCGTTTAATTATACTTTAACACGGCAGGGTGCTTACGATGTTTATGATAAAAATAGTAATAAAATAGGTTCAGCACTTCTTTCATCAGATTATTCGCAACAATTTGGGTATGGCGGCAGAGTTCCTTTACTGATTGGTATTAATGATAGTTTAGTTATTACCAAAATTATATTATTACCAAATAATGAAACCCGCGATTATATTGCAACCATATATGGAGAAAAGTTTATTGGCAAGTGGCGCGGAGTTAGATTAATAGATGCCATAGACTTCAAAGTAGATATTGTTTCCGGAGCTACGCACACCAGCAATGCTGTTATTGCGGGAGTAAGACACACGGCTTCATCGGTAATGAAATCTGATGCCTCTATTTTGTCTGAATCCAATTTATGGACAAATGTTAAAGATATTCTGTTTCTGAGTTTGATGTTATTATCAGTCGTAATGGCTTACAAAAAAGGAATCGGAAAATACCGCACCATATATTTGTTTTTAGTGTTAGTTATTATGGGAATCATTATAAACAATGCCCTTTCTGTTAAGCTTTTGAATGGCTGGTTAAAGGATGGTTTTTCCTGGAGAAAAAACTGGCAAACCAGTGTTGTATTTCTATTGGCATTAACGATCTCTTTTACAGGTAAGCGTAAGTTTTATTGTAATTATCTCTGTCCGATGGGTGCTTTGCAAGAGCTAACCAACCGTTTTACCCCATTAAAAAAAAGAATGTTACCAACACGATATAAGGGAATTTATGTTAGAGAGTTATATCTGATCTTCATTGCAGGAGCTTTATTATTGGGGTTTACTCCCGAGTTATCTTATGCAGAACCTTTCATGTTCTTCTCATTTCGTTTTGTTGGCATAGGCCTTATCATCTTTGGTATAGCAATTATACTGTTATCCCTATTTTTTACCAAACCCTGGTGCTCTGTTTGCCCTACAGGCTGTTTAATGGATACCATATCGTATAAAAAAGTTAAAAATATCGAATATTAACATATTAGATTAGAGTTATGAAAAGAAGTAAATTTTTAAATATAATTCTTGCAGTAATGGTACTGTTGCTGACCATTCTTTTAACCAATAAAGAAAATGGTATTAATAGATTTACACCCTTGCAAAAATTTAAGTCAGCCAATTCTCAATATACAACATCAGATACATCGGTTGTTCCATTCCAAAAAAAATCTTTAGGAGTAAGAAGTGCAATATATCCTAAGCCTGCTTTAGTAATAGGTTCTTATGATAAAGAGGGTAAACCAAATATAATGACTGCAGCATGGATAGGTATATGCAACTCCGATCCGCTTAGTATATCAGTTTCTATGCGACCTGCTACCTATTCGTATGGAAATGTTACGGAATCGAAAGCATTCACTGTAAATATACCTTCATCCGAGTTAATTAAGTATGTTGATTATGCAGGGCGATTATCGGGAAAAGATGTAGATAAATTTAAAGAAACCGGCCTCACTCCTGTGAAATCAGAATTTGTAAATGCCCCTTATATAAAGGAATTTCCCATTGTTATAGAGTGTGAGCTAACTGAATATCATGATCTGGGTTCGCACCGACAATTTATTGGAAAAGTTATTGATGTAAAAGCTGATAAGGCTATTCTGGATGCATCTGATCGTGTAGACGTGAATTTGTTAGAACCTCTTATTTATGCAGATGGAAATTATTATGAAACAGGCCGTTGGATAGCTAAGACTGGTGAGTCGCTGAATAAAATTGATGGTAAACCATTTGTCCCTGACTATAGTCGCAGATATGCCAATGAAGTCTTAGAAGTTATTCATAATAGAAAGAGCGTGCGCCACTTTACCGACCAGCCTGTTTCAAAAGAACAAATTGAGGTTTTGTTAAGGGCAGGTATGGCAGCTCCAACAGCAGCTAATCGCCAACCCTGGGTTTTTTATGTAGTTACTAAGCGCGAAACATTAGATGCCTTAGGCGAACAATTACCTTATGCTAAAATGCTGTCTCAGGTTAAAACGGCAATTGTGGTATGCGGCGATATGGAAAAAGCCGGTAATTTAATAGATAAAGGATATTGGGTACAAGATTGTGCTGCAGCAACAGAAAACATACTACTTGCTGCTGAGAGCATGGGGTTGGGAGCAGTATGGACAGCATCATATCCATACGATGACAGAACAAGGGTCGTGAGCCAAGAACTCAATTTACCAGAAGAACATATTCCCTTAAATGTTATTCCTGTGGGTTATCCTACAGGTGAAGATGTGCCTAAAAATAAGTGGAAGAAAGAAAACATAATCTGGCAATAACTGAAGATATAAATACCAATTACTAATATTGGCTCATAAGAAAATAGAAGCAATCAATGGTTAGATGGGGAATCAACACCTATCTGCCGATACAGAAAGTAATTTGTTTTGCGTTATCATCTGATTTATTGCGTTTTATGTAGTTACAAAAATCCTAAAAAGTGTAAAAATGCGGTAAATAAAGAACAGAAATACATCATAATTTGCGTCATTTGATAGTTAACACTAACCATTAGCTTTTGTAAATATCATCTGTGCTACAATTCCTGACTCGGAAGTCTTATTAAAAATCTTTAAAGTAGCATTATGAACATCCATAATTCTTTTGCATAAATGTAAGCCTAGTCCGTAGCCTCCTGTTTTCTTTGCTCTTGAATTGTCTGTCCTATAGAATGGTTCGAAGATATATGGAAGCTTCTCTTCTGGAATTCCTGCTCCTGAATCTTCTATCTGTATTATTAATTCGTTATTTCTGTTTATAACATCAATCTCGATAGGAATATCTTTTCCTAAAGAGTACTTTAAAGAATTATCAATTAAGTTTTTTAGAACAGTTACAATTCTTTGTTCATCCACCTGGATCGTTAATTCTGAAGATATTGGCGAGACTTTTATTCTATCTACATCTTTAAAATACCTTAAAATTGTATTTGTAATTAAACCCTTAACATTGAGCTTCTTAACATCTAACTCAAATGTTGAACTATTCATTCTTGCAGATTCAAGCAATTCGTTAATCATTGTTTCAACTTCACAAACATCTTCTATAATGGATTTCTTCTCATCTGAATCAGGAAGCATTTCAAGTGCAAGCTTTGAATTTGTTAAAGGAGTTCTTAGTTCGTGACTAACATCATATAACAATTGTTCTTTTGCTTGAATCATTTGCTTTATATCGGTTGTCATTTTATTAAATGCATCAGCTAACTGACCAAGCTCGTCCTTACTTTTTACAGGAATCTTATGATCAAGATTACCTTTTCGAATTTCACTGACACCATTACTTAATTGTATAATTGGGCTTAAGTAATGATGCATAACTATTAAGGCTACAAAAAATATGATAATTACAATGACTATAAGTCCACCAAATAATAGTTTATGAGATTGTATTGCTGTTGGATCAGTAAAAAAGACAGCGGCAAATACAAATAATAAAACAACAATTGAAATGGCTATTAAAAATATTAACGCTGTAAACTTTAATATTATTGAGTTTTTTATACTTCCTAATTTATGCTTCATATCCAATAAATTTATAGCCGGAACCCCAAACGGTTTTTATAAATTCCGGATTTTTTGAATCATCACCTAATTTATTTCTTAATCTGCTGACTAAGGTATCGATTGATCTGTCAAAAGCAGACCAATCAATTCCTTTTAAGTCATTTATAATTTGTTCTCTTGATAAAACTCGTCCTTGTTTCTGAACAAACAAATTCAATAAGTCAAATTCATAGGTTGTAAGATCAAGTTGTTTTCCATCTAAAAACGCTTGTTGCTTATTAATATGTATTTCTAGTCTACCACAACGAATTGCTTCTCTTTTGATTTTCTGATCAGAAACTCTTCTTAAGATTGTTTGAATACGAGCCAATAATTCTCGTGGTTCAAATGGCTTTGGTAAATAGTCATCTGCACCAAGTTCTAGTCCTATAATGCGATCTGTAACATCTCCTCTGGCTGTTAGCATAATAATTGGAATTGAATATTCTTTCCTTACTTCTCTACAAACTTCAAATCCATCCATTTTAGGCATCATTATATCTAGTATAATAATATCAGGTAAATCCCTTTTCAGTTTTTGTAATCCTTCAACTGGATTTGCATAAGCAACCACTTCGTAATCAAATTGAGCAAGATAATTCTTAAGCAAATTGATTGTCTTTTCGTTATCTTCAAATACTACAATTTTATTTTTTGCCATAGGAGTTCAATTTTTTACAAGTTATAAATTTATTCTTTTTGTAACGCTACAATTGGGTCTAAATTAGCTGCCCTACGTGCAGGGAAAACTCCAAATATGAGTCCTGTTGAAATTGAAAACACCACAGAAATTAACACTGAAATAAAGGTTATGTAAGTTTGCCAACTTGTTGTAATTCCAATAATCCATGCAATAATTAATCCTAAAACAATTCCTAATGTTCCACCAGAAAATCCAAGTATTAATGATTCTGATAAAAATTGCCAAATAATATCTCTTTTTCGAGCTCCAATGGATAATCTTAATCCTATTTCGCCTGTTCGGTCTTTTACCGATAATAGCATCACAGCCAATACGCCAATTCCACCAACCAATAATGATATCCCTGCTACACCGATAATTAACCAATTAAAGGTCTCAATAGATTCCTTTTGTGTTTTAATTGCATTTAACTGATTGTTTAATGTAAAATCATTCTTTTTATTACGAACATTTAACCTATGTCGATCTCTTAATACTGATTCAATCTCCTTTTCAGCTACATACATATAGCTCTGATCAGAAACTTGAACATATATCTGGTTTAAATAGTTGACATTAAACACTCTTCGTTGAGCTGTTTTTATTGGAATAATAACTTTATTGTCGAGATTGGCTCCATCTGGGCTAACACCTTTTGAAGTTAAAACACCAATTACTTCAAAAGGTACTTTGTCAATCCTGATCGTTTCTCCAATTGGATTTCTATTATCAAATAAATTCTTTCGCACTTCTTCGCCAAGTACAACAACACGTTTCGATAGTTTATTTTCTGTATCAGTAAAGAAACGCCCCATTCTTATCGGAAAATTATTTACCTCAGGAAAAACAGAAGTAACACCATACACCAAAGTCATGGTTGATATTCCATCGTATTTTAACTTTAGTGTACCATCAATACTTGGCATTACCTTTTCAATATTTCTGCACTGTTCTTTAATTGCTTGTGCATCTTTTAGTTTTAGCGTAGTTACTCGATTGGTTTGTTGAGCTCTACCAAAAACTTTATCTACTTTTCCTGAGTTAATTATGATAAGATTTATACCCATTTTTGCAAATTGGTTATCTATCTCTCTCTTTGCACCATTTCCAATGGCAACCATTACCATCACAGCAGTTATTCCAATCGATATTCCTATTATTGCAAATATTGTACGCGATTTATTAAGGAATAAAGCTTTCCACGACAATTTTATGTTTTTATAAATCTTCATCATCATTCAAATTAATTTAATGCTTCAATAGGATCTTGTTTAGATGCTTTTTTTGCTGGAACAATTCCTGCAATCATTCCAATTGAAACCGGAATTAAAACGCCTAAAATTAGCGTTTGCCAAGGAATTACAAAGGTATAATCCATTGAAGATGCTAATAATTTAGTTCCAATGGTTCCGATAATAATACCTAATACTCCTCCTAAAAGTGAAACCAATGATGCTTCGATAAAAAATTGAAAACTAATATCCTTTTTTCGAGCACCAACTGCTTTTCGTAATCCAATCTCGCTAATTCTGCGACTTACCGACATGAGCATCATTACTACAATAATAATTCCACCAACCAATAGAGCAATTCCTGTAATCAGCGGCAAAACCAATGTAAATACTTTATTCATATCTTCAACAACACTTTTCACTTCCACGGGTGTCATAATAGAAAAATCATTGGTTTCATTTTCGCTTAAATAATGTCTTTCTCGAAGAATATCAGTAATGGCAAAAACAGTTTCATCCATTTGGTCAACATTTTCTACCATTAAGCTTGCTGACATGATGTAATCTACATTCATTACTCTTTTCATCATAGTAGTAATCGGAATAATCACATCCATATCCATATCGAAACCATGAGCATCTACACCTTTATCTTCTAATATTCCTTTTACCGTAAATGGAATATTTCCAATTCTAAACTGCTGTTCAATTGGATCACTATTTCCAAATAATTCAGTTGCTAATTTTGAGCCTATTAGCGCAACTCTTGCTGCGCTTTTTTCTTCAGCTTTTGAGAAGAATTGACCTTTTTGCACTGTTCTGTTCCAAATAATTTCACTCTCGACAGAATGCCCTTTGATCATAGTAGTTACATTGTTTCCGCCTGCAATAACTTCTTTGGCAGGTAACCACTGTACAGGATCATACATTATAATACCAGCAACATTATTCATAATAGCTTCTAAATCATCTATTTTTAGCGTATTTGCAGGTCCTTGAGAAGTTGGTCCGCCGCCCATTTGTCCTCGTCCGGCTCCAATGTAGATATTGTTTGAGCTAAACTGCTTTTTTACATTATCCATTAACTGCTTTTCAGTTCCTTTTCCAATTGAAAAAGTTAGCGTTAATGCCGCAATTCCTATAAAGATTCCTAAAATCATAAATAAAGTATTTAACTTATTTCTGAAAAGGATTCTTAAGCTGCTTATTAATATTCTTTTATTATTCATATCTCAATATTTTATTATTTTAAAACTGTTTATTCGTTTACATCCACAAGCTTTAGTTCTTCACTAGCTGATCTTGGATTTTCATTTCTATAATCTTCTGCAATTTTTCCATCCTGAATCTTGATTACTCTGCCAGCTTGCTCGGCTATATCTTGCTCATGCGTAATTAAAATGATTGTCTTCCCGGATTTATTTAATTCCTGGAAAATCGACATCACTTCTAAGGTTGATTTAGAATCTAAGTTACCTGTAGGCTCATCTGCTAAAATTATTTCAGGTTCATTAACCAAAGCCCGTGCAATGGCAACTCTTTGTTGTTGTCCACCGGAAAGTTCATTCGGTGTATGACTTGCTCTATCTTCAAGCTTGACTTTCTTTAATGCTTCTAATGCCAAGCCTTTAATATTCTTTCTGTCTGAATAAATCAATGGAAGTTCAACATTCTCCATTGCTGAAGTTTTAGGTAATAAGTGAAACTTTTGGAAAACAAATCCTATGGTTTTGTTTCTCACTTTTGCCAATTCGTCATCTTTATACGAATTTACTTCACGGTTTTCGAGATAATATTCTCCTTTTGTAGGTCTGTCTAACATACCCAAAATATTCATCATGGTTGATTTTCCTGATCCTGAAGCTCCGACAATAGCAACAAAGTCTCCTTTTTCAATGATCAAATCAACATCCTTTAATGCAGTAACTTCCTGACCGCTATCTTTACCATATACTTTTGTTATATTTTTTAACTGTATCATGATTCCTAATTTTTAATAGTTAATAATGTTTAAACTGTTTAGAATTACTCTTTCATTCTCTTTAAGTCCGCTTACTATTTGAGTGTAAAGTCTCCCTTGAGCACCTGTTTCAACTATTTTTTTAACAATATTTTCATTTTCCATGGTATAAACCACATTGCTACCTTCACTTCGAGAAATTGCTTTGTTAGGCACAGTTAAAACATTTTCAATTGATTCTGTGATAATATCAACTGTAGTAGTCATTTCTGGACGAAGCAATTTGCCATGCTTATTGGTAATCTCTATTATTGAAACGTAGTTCACCACATTATCAATAATTTCAGCTTTTGGATAAATTGCCTGAACAATACCTTCAAATTTAACATCAGAATAGGTGTCAACTGTAAATTCTACTTTTTGACCTTTGTTTATTTTGCCAATATCAGTTTCATCTACATAAGCTCTAACTTCAAGTCTGTTAAGGTCAATTATAGTAACGAAAGTAGGAGCCGCAAACATTGCTGCAACAGTTTCTCCTTCTTGTGTAGAGATAGAAGCTACAACTCCGCTTGTTGGTGCAATAATATTGGTATAATCAAGCTGAACTTTGGCATAATCCAAATTCGCTTCGGCTTGTTTTTTACCTGTTAATGCCAGCTCGTATTCTCTTACTGCATTATCAAAGTTTTGCTGCGAAGTGAAATTCTTTTCAAGTAACTTTTGTTGTCTTTCCATTTCAATTTTAGCATACTTCAAAACCGTTTTCGCATTTTCAAGATTTGCTAAAGACTGATTGTATTCCGCGCGTAGTTCAGTTTCTTCCAGCTTTGCAAGTAAATCGCCTTTTTTTACAATATCGCCAACATTTACATTAAGCTCTTTAACGATACCTGAAATTCTTGATCCTACTTTAACTTCTGCTCCGGTTTGTGGTTTTACAATTCCGGTAGCTATTACAGATGAACTTATGGTTCTTTTCTTCACAGGAGTAGTTTGATACTCCTCAATTTTCTCCTTATTGTTACAAGAAATAAGAAATCCTGCAAGCAATAAGTATGTAATGATTTGAATTTTTCTTTTCATTTTATTTATTTTTTAATGTTTGTTACTCCAATAATTCTTTCTAACAGAGCCTTTGCTAACTCATAATCTGTTATTGCATTGATCAGTTTCGCATTGGCATTAAAATCATCTGTACGGGCATTGGTTAATTCGAGCATAG
The DNA here is from genome assembly GCA_020444275.1 of Bacteroidota bacterium. Taxonomy (GTDB): domain Bacteria; phylum Bacteroidota; class Bacteroidia; order Bacteroidales; family UBA12077; genus UBA12077. Next base: position 1,093,588 of record JAHLLG010000002.1, read on the forward strand.
AACTTATGCCTTGCCTGTACTCTTCTTCAAGCATTTTTAAGTTTTCTGATGTACTTCTGATTAATACTTTTGAAATCATAATCTGATCTTGAGCTTCGCTTAAAGCGTTTAACCTATTGGCAATCTCCTTTTTTAATTCAGCCAATAAATCTTCTTTCTGATATTGATAGGATTGGTTTTGCAGTTGTTCAATCTTAACCAGATTCTTTCTTCTGTTACCATCGAATAAATCCCAACGGACTGTAATTCCGGCATTCCAAACATCCTGACCTTTGAAAATAGGGTTGTAATACCAATTATATCCAGCATTAGCACTTACATTAGGATAAAAATCTGATTTTACTGCTTTAATGTAAAAATCTTGTGATGATTGGATATTTTCAATTGTTTTAAGTTCAGGATAATTATTAACCGCTATATTCAGAAGCGAATCCTTATCAAAAATTTCAGCATTTAATGTTAGATTACTAAAACTGTAACTTTCCAATAAACCAGCTAAGACAGTTAGTCCTGTTAATCGTTCCAATTCATTTTCTGCATCTTTTAAAGAATACTGATTGTCTTGTAAAAGGTATTTTGCATCGGCTAACTCTGATTCTGCTTTAAGAATATCGCTGTATTTCCCGATTCCTAACTTATTCTTTTCCTTTGCAGCTTCAAGAAATAGTTCAGCCTGTATTACATTGTTTTTAGAGATTTCACACAGTTCTTTATATCTTAAAAGATTAAAATAAGAGAATTTAACTTGTAAGATAAGTTCCTGTTTTTGTGTTTCGAATTCAGACTGTTTGGCTTTATATAAAAACTCTGATTGCTCTATTAGAGCTTTGTTTTTACCATTTTGCCATAAAGTTTGATTTAAGCTTACACCTGTGCTTACAGAACCGTAATCATTTCCTACACTATTTTGATTTGATAAAGTATAGGATGCATCAGTAGATATTCTCGGAAGTAAAGCGGATTTTGATAAGTTTATTTCTGTTTTACTTATTTCTGTTTTGGTAAATCCATCTTTTATTCCCGGATTAATTGATAACGCCGCATCAATTAATCTTTCCAATCCAATATCGCCTGTCACTTCTTCCTGACTAAATGCTGACATTTTAAAGGTTAAAGCAAGTAGGCAAATCCAAAATATTTTCATTCCTCTCATCATAGTTTATTTGTTTTTGTATTAATTTCTATAGCAAATAAACTACTCAATTGTCAGGCGATTTTTTCCAAATTGTTACAAATTGTTACAAAGCGAAAAAGCATAAAAAAAGTCCCTATAAATAACTAAAAGGGACTTTAACTATTTGGTAATATTTTTTATTTATTTCTCTAATCCTGTTAATTTACTGGCATAATCCCATACGTATTGTCTCACATTCTCATCATGTGTAACTTCTGTAGTTACTTTAACCTTCATCTTAGAAAAATATTTACCTGATATATTCTTAACTTCATCTGATGAAGCTAAATATATAGATGGTTTTGCTCCATCTTCAGGTTTTGAAATAAACAAACCAAGCATCCAGTTTACCCATTTTGGAAATTCTCTGAATACATCAGTCTGTACAACTCCCGGATGTACACAATTAACTGTTATATTTTCATCTTTTAATATTTTTGCTAATTGATATGTAAACAATACTATCAATAGCTTTGAATCGGCATAAACTTTATTACCATTATACTTTTTAGTTGTTACATCTTTTTCAAAATCCACTTTCCCATCTTTATATAGCTCCGAAGTTAAATTTATTATTCTTGCAGAATCACTTTTTTTAAGTAGCGGTAATAAAAGGTTTGTAAGTAAAAAAGGAGCCAGGAAATTTACTGCAAGGTTCATTTCAATGCCATCGTCAGACATGCTAAGCTTTCGTTTAAATACTCCGGCATTATTTATCAGTACGTCAATAACATTATATTTATTTGCAATTTCGTCAGCTGCTTTTCTTATTGAATCTAATGAAGATAAATTAGCATAAACTAAGTCTACATCATTATCCCCAACAAGTTCTTTTACTTCTTCCCATGCTTTTCTCGACTTTTCACTATCACGACAAAGCATAATCACTCGAAAACCTTTTCTTGAGAGTTCGATTGCTGTCTCTTTTCCAATCCCAGAACTACTTCCTGTAATCAGACATGTTTTTCTATTATCTTTCATCTTATTATTTTTTATTGATAAGTTATAAAAATTCCCCCACATAATAAATTGCATGCAGGGGAATCACAATTATTACTGGTTTTTGGTAATAATTCTCATAGTTATTTAACTACTTCAATCTCGATCGATTTATTTGAGTTAACTTCAAACTTAGCTTCGTCAAAGCCATAACCTCCAGGATTGTTAGAAATACCATAATCTTCTTTTGCTTTCCCCACCATATTATGGTTTAATTTACCATTTTTATCCAGGTCGTGATAAAAGAATACAGCATATTCTCCAGTAGGTAGATTTTCAAAATTAACTGTTGCTGCTTTATCCTGAACTGATGTAGTTTCAGTTTTAAAAGCTTTGATAGGCATCATTGGAAAACCTTTTTTCGAATTATAAAGTAATACAACTACTTGTCCATCGTTTGAGTTTAATCCACTAAGCTTTACAGTTAGTTTGTTAGTTCCTGTTTCTGCATTAGCTGTTACTGAGCAAAAAAGGAAAAGTCCTAATAAGATTTTTGTAATGATTTTCATAATTTATTGATTTTAATAGTTTATGATTATTTTATAAGATTTAATTCAATTACTGATGATTGTGTATAAGTAGCACTCATTTCTCCACCTTCAGATTGCACTGCGCCTTCAGATTTTTCTTCAATTTTCAGCTTTACAATTAATCCTTGATCGTAATCAAAATACCAAATCATGTCACCGGTTAATTCACCTTTTAAATCCCAGGGCATTGCCATTAATTCAAATGTATCATCAAGTTTAGAACTGATTTTAGTTTTAACTACTGCACACTTATGCCCATCTATTTCTTCAAAATCTGTTAATTGATGTTTTAATAATACTGAAGCTTCAATTTTAGAACCTGCTTCAACTCTTGGGAAATACAGGTTATCATTCCATACATCTCCAACTTTAACTGGCATACTTGGTAAATTTGGAGTTACGTATTTAAATAGGAAATCCCAATCAAGTTTACCGCCAAGCATTTCTCCAAAATCAATTACCATCGTTTCATCTTCTGGAATAATCTTTTTTTGATTACCACTTGTAGTATACTCAAAACCTAATTTGATGTCTTTTAGATTTCTTGTATCAAGAGTTTGCTGACCCGTTGGTAAAACGATTTTCACATCCATTTTAGGAATAAAAATCTCAGATTTTACCTTGGTGCCTTTTTGACTACTTTTTAATTCTATAGGCAACTTCACCTTATATTGAGCAGTCATAGGTTCTTCGTTCATATAAGCTTTACTATCTTGTAAATAGTTAAGCTCATACTTTGCTGACTCTACATCTTCCTTAGCATATTGTAATTCAACACTCTTATTACTTGTGCATGATGCTAAAAAACCCAAGAGTCCAATTAATGTAATTTTTACTTTCTTCATCTGTTTTAAATTTGTGTCATGACTCAGTAATTTGGCACACTGTTAAATCATGGTTCGTGTGCCTGCCTGTCGGCAGACAGGTGTCTCAATAATTATCTCAGTCATGGACTGTTTCATTTTTGCTTTTTTTAATTGTTATTTTTCTAATGCAAAAATGCCATCAGTTTATTACCAGACTTTTTCCAAATTGTGACAAATTGTTACAGGATTAATAGCATAACATATTACTATCTAATTACAAACACATTGACACACAAGGTGAAATCTGCGCATAGTGTAAAACATGTATTCATAAGTAAGATTGTGGAAAGTAGTAAATGTCAATATTATCGGCTCGTGTGAACATTGTATCGGTTTAATAGCATAAAGCTCCAATTTCTGTCAATACGAATACACTTAAAGTTATGCTATATTAGTATAAAAACAAGACCAATTCAATTACTTAAAATACGTTTAATAAACCATAAAAGAAAAGACTTCTCTTTTTAAGATAAGCAAAATAAGTGACTGTAATATTTAAAATTTTTTGCTTTAGCGAAGGAGTTTGTTTTTCGCAAACACTTTTGTATTACACTGATTATGTGACGCTTATACCTATTTGCCGATACAGAAAGTAATTTTATTTGCGTTATAGACTGATTTATTGACTTTTATGCAAATTGAAAATTGTGAAAAAGTGTAAAAATGTTGTAAATAATATTTGCACCCGGCAAAGACATTTGACTTTCTTTATCAACAACCTGTCCTCTTATTATTTGAGATAATGTCTTTTTTTCTTGGAAAAAATTTGTGATAAAAAAACACTAATCCGATAAACAGTAATATTTTATTCTAACCATTAGATATTCTTAATTATGTCTTATTATTCATACCTTAAAGCCGTTGCCGGATTCATATTTGCTACTTTATAGGTATGCCATGATATAGTTAAAAAACCTATGAATAAGGCAAACACTCCTGATAAAACGAATATCCACAAACCTAAATTTGTTTTATAAGCAAATCCATCTAACCATTTAGTAAGTGAATAATATGAAATTGGGAATGCTATAACAGTAGCTAATAAAATCCATTTTAAATAATCAAAATTTAACATCTTAACTATTTCAAATACGCTTGCTCCATTTACTTTTCTTATACCAATTTCTTTTGTTCGTATTATGGTATTATACCAAACCATTGAAAATAGATTTATTACGCTTATTAAAATGGTTAGTAAAACAAAAAACTTAAGCAGTAAGGTTAGTTTTAAATCATCAGTATATTGTTTATTATAATGATCTTCTAACCAAAAATATTCATATGGATAGTTAGGAAATGTTTCTAGAAACATGTTACTGATGAATGAGTTTATGGATTCAAAATTTTCCAAATTATTGAGTTTAACAATATAATTTCCCCATAACATATCCTGACCCCAATTTAATAATACAATAGGGGCTGGACTTTTTTTCATTGATTGAAAGTGAAAGTCATTGCAGACTCCAATTATTGGAATCTCATGATGCTGCATTTGGCTTTCATCATCTAAAACCAATACTCTTCCTAATGCTTCTGATGGCTTTTGGTAACCTAATTTTTCTAAACAAGATTTATTAATGATACAACCTGAATTTTCGGGATTCAGATCATTCTGAAAATTCTCTCCTTCAATAAGTTCAATTTTGAAGATATCTAAAAAACTAACATCTGTAACATAAAGGCCAGGCTTTATTGAATTAGATTTTCCTTTTTCAGACGCATTAAAATTAAATGCAAGTATATCGCCTGGCACAGCATAGCAACTCGAAATATATGATATTCCTGGATGCTTTACCAGTTCTTGTTCAAATGCGTTGAGATTATTTACTCTTCTTGAACTCTTTCTTATAAATTGAGGAACTTTTACAACAAGATTATTTGAGATGTCAAAACCTTTATTCTTATGTGTCAAATAATTCACCTGTTTGTCAATGCCAATAATTATTGAAATTATGGATATGATAATAACAAATTGTATAACTGTAATAATCTGTCGAATGGACATTTTATTAGCTTTTCCGTTTCTTTTATATGATAACAATTCAAGAGGTTTCTTTTTTTGAATCATTAGAACAGGAAAAATAATTGTAAGAACAGAACTTGAGAAATAAACTATTATAAACCCAATCCAAAAATTTAGTGAATTAAACGAAAGGCTTATATCAATATTAAGATTGTTATAAATCGTACTTCCTATTAATGAACATATAATAAAAGAGATCGCAATTGCAATTGCATGAATTAAAAATGATTCTGTTAGAAATTGGTTTACTAAATGTTTCTTTGGAATACCAAAAACCTTTTGAACCCCAATGTCTTTAATGTTTTTAAATATTCTGGTATAAAAGAAATACACATAATTAAACCCTGATGCTATAAGTACTAGTAAAGCAATTACAATTAAGATATTTAAATAATTGTTTTTCCCATTTATTGAAAGTTCTCCTGATAGATCTGATTTTAAATGAATGTCTTTCAGCGATTGCAATTGGTACTTATGTATTGAGTTTGTATTTTCAAAATAGCTTTTCTTATTTTCATAAACCAGCCGATTCATTGCATTTTCAATATCTTGTAAATTTGCACCTTGGGTTGTTTTAATATAGGTATGAAAAGATGTTTCACCCCAATTATCTTTTAAAGGGGGCGGAAGGCGCATATTATCATGAAAAGAAAGAAACATATCAGCCTTAAAATGAGTATTTGCTGGTATATCTTTAAAAATTCCTTCAACTTCGTATTCGTATCCCGGGTATTTAAAAACAATTTCCCCTATAGGGTCTTTATCGTCAAAATATTTTTTAGCTATTTTTTCAGAAATAATAACTTTATATGGTTCTGTTAAAACTTCAGCTCTTTTACTCTTTACTATTTCGATTGATAAGACTTCGAATATTCCTGTTGAAGCATGATAAACATTTTCATTTGTAAATATATTTTCATCAATTCTATATTGAGAATTTCGAGTCTGCGATAAAAAACCGGACGAAATAACATTTGGAAATTCTGCAACCAATTCTTTACCAAGAATTCTTTCACACTGGGGCGTTTTTATAACTAACTCATTATTTGAATATATTTCAGTAACAATTCTATATATATTATTGTATTCTGGAATGTATTTATCATAGGATTTTTCATATATCACATAACTTGATATGATAATAAATGAAACAAAGCCAACACAAAGAGAAAACAGCAAAGCAATCGTTGTTACTTTGTTTTTTACTAATTTGCGCAGTGCAAGTTTTAATTCGTACATAGTTCCTTTTTTGAATGTTATAGTTATCTTTTAATGAACGTTAATATCAGATTCAAAAATAATTTTCAGACTATCAGATAAAGTATGTTTTAATTCAAATAACACAACCACAACCATTTAATATACGTAACATCAATTTGCATTCGACTCCCACAGGTTGCAAAAATGAGTTTATTCAAACATTTCCTCTAAAGAGTGGTTTCAATTTAATCAATCCAAAAATCTGGTTTTTGTGCTAAACCACCCTCCATTTCACAATTTATGCAATATTCCGATACACCAGCTGCCCCTTCGTTGGTGCTAATAATAAAAACAGGAGTTGTTCGCTCTTGCAATTCTTCAATATCAGTATTCAATGCACATTCATCATGATAATAAAAATCAACTCTTGGTCTATCTACAAATATCCTTTTAGAAGATACCGAACCTACAGTAAAATATCCATATACAGGTTCAAACTGATTATTTATATTCCTAATATTCCCAACAATATCAATTGGCTGCTCAACAGTCAGAAAATTTTCCTGAGAAAACTGATCTTCAATATTCTTCCAGAATTGATAAGCTTCCTCATCAATTGAGTATTGTTCAACTAAAAGACTATAGCGCTCTTGCAAACGCTTTGTATCAGTACCAACAAAATGCAACGGTTGATTTTTTATTTGCGGAATAGCAAGGTTAGCTGTTTTCCCAGCAAAACAGTATCTAACTTTTTGAGTCTTCCAACACCTGTATAACCCCATATAATAAGCTATGGTTTCAGGATCTGCATTAAACATGGTAGACAATTTACGATTGGCTCTATACTCAAATGTTTCAATCATTTTCCAGAGAAAATAACTATCTTCATTTTCTGCAAGTTGTGAGTTTAAATAAAACTGATATCCTGGCAAGTCTTTACCATAAATATCATTGTTTTTATACGTAAGTTGTTCGTAAACAGAATCGATACCAATTGACGGTAACATCACCTGCGGCTTTGAATAATATTCCTTACCATCGGGAGTTTCGATAGAAATACTATACGTATGGCCTATAATTCCTATTATTCCATCATCGGAAGATGTGTATATCCCAGGTTCAGTTTCCTTTAATGTTTCATATGTTGTTTCGTTCTCTATGAGTGTCACAATGCAATCTTGATATGGAATTCGTTGATAATTGTTCACCGGGGTAGAAAAGGAAAGCTCTACAGTATAAGGACCTGGATTGTTACTAATTAGTCCATCTACAACTAGAATTTTTGTATAAGAATTGGATTTAAGCAGGACCTCATCTTTACATCCAAATAAAATAGTAAGCAAAAGCAAAACAGTAATCCTATTTAACCTAAAGAGCATGTATTTTATCTGTTTTATGATTCCAAGAGATAAATTGGTAACGCTTGAAGATGAGTTATTTCTGTATTTAATAATTACGTTATTCATTTTTCATTTTTATTATTTAATTGCTGAACTATTTGTTATTCACGAATTGAATATTTTATCGGTATACTTTTCTATTTTAATTCTGATAATACTTTTTCAGCATTTTTATTCTCTGGATTTAACTCCAATGATTTCTGATAGGCTTTTATCGCATTTTCCTTGTATCCTAATTTTAAAAGGCATTCACCATAACTATCAAAAGTGTTATAAGCATTAGGATGCAATTCTGTATTCAACCCAAAGATTTTTAACGCATCCTTTATTTTTCCTTCTCTTGTAAGCTGATAACCAAAATTATTAAGCCAATTTTCACGTAAATCATATAAAGAATTCTTAATATCTCCTTGCTTAACAATTTGTATAATCTCATCAATACTTTTCCCTTCTTCGTACAATTCTGTTAGTTTTTTTCTATTCAAATTTTTTATTTTCTCTCTTTGCTGAGCCAACGTTTCCACCCCATATTCAATTCTTTCGGCATCAGTAATCTTTGTGGTATCAATTTCACTTAATACCCAAGGTTGGCCTTTCGGTTTTCTATATTGCGTACCATAGATTTGAGGTTTATTTCTGCTCAATAAATCTCTATCGATTGCTGCAGCTAACAACCATTTACTTCTTGTTGAATCTAATTCTATAGATTTTCTCATTAGTTTCACAGCCATTCCATATGCAACGGAGTCTTCACCATGCTGAAAAACAATTGCTGCATTGTTATAATCTGCTGAAGTAATTACTTTGTTTGAATCTAATAATTCATAGACTCTTGCTTCCCTTAAACTATCGTTTTTTTGTACAATACTCCAATCGATATGATTCGTTCTATCTGCCTGGTCGCTTTTAAAGATTTCAATAAGTTCCCGGTTATCTTCAACTTTCTCTTGGGCTAGAGCATTGTTAGAATTACAGGAAATAAATCCTATAATTATGGCTGGTAAAATAATTTTTTTCATTTTAATTGATTTTAGTTTATTTTTATTCAATCACCCACCTTAAATATTCATCAAGTAAGCTTGAAAAATCTTTGGGGAACTGATGTCCTAAGCCTGAATTTATAGTCATTTTAGTTTCTCCTCCGATTTCGTCGAACTTGTTTATGAGTTCTTTTTGGTCTTTTAATGCAAAATCTTTTTCGCCTGTTATTATTCCAAGTCTGTTTTTTTTAACTGCATATTGACTAATTGAGCTGTCAGTAACATCTGGCACTACAGGACAATTTAGGACCATATCTGATACGGGCACAAATTGGCTAAAAGCATAATCGATTGCTAAACAGCCACCTGCTGACATTCCACTGAATATAATTTTATTCTCGTTTATTTTGTAATTATCTACAATCAAATCAAATATCTCCTTGAACTCCTTATCGGTTTTATCATCGTTTAGCACCCATTTATAATTATACTGATTCATGAAAATATACGACTGCAAATAGACGACTATAAACTTGTCTCTCATCACATCAGAAGTCCAGACATGCTTTGCCTTTTGAAGATTTCTGCCATTCCCATGAAAAATAAATAATGAGGGATATACTTTTTCTTCTGAATAATTTGAAGGCAAAACAACCTCATATTTCACATGCGATAAACCGTTCAAACTATCGCCTATTTGTTTATCAATTTCTGCTAGCCTATCAAACTCAGCATTATTTTTAAACCGATTTTCAAATTGCCAATTATTTAATCCGTAGAAATATCTTTTTTCTAAGCCATAAGCCCAGTTTTTCAATGCACTGGAATCTCGATTAATTCTAGCGTATAAAAAATCTAGAATGTAGGTTGCTTTTTCATCATAATCAGGAAACGCCCTCAAGCCATATTCAATGGCGAGTATTGCCGAATCTAATTTATTTGTTTGTACATATTTCCTAGACAATTGATCAAGTTCTTCAAATGAATTGAAACTTTCAAATTGGGAAAAAGCAGTTATACTATAAACACTTAGTGATAATAAAATAAATAATAGTTTCAATTTCATTTTGTTCAGTTTTAATTTATGTATTTTGTATTCACAACTTTTAGATTAAAACACAGAAATACTGCCATATCTTTTTTATTAATTGATTTTTACTAATCCTGTTTATTTTTTGGATTAAAAACTTCCTTTTTTAGATCGTCAATTATTTTTGCACTTACCCAAAATATGTCTTGTCCATTTTCTTCAGTCCATCGAGTAAAGAACAAATATTTTCCATCAGGACTTACCGAAGGAAATCTTTCTTGCGATGGAGTATTAATATTATCGCCCATATATATTGCTTCTGTCCACTTACCATCATTTTTCTTGTAACTAATATATAAATCACCATAATCATCTCGATGCATATTTCTTGTAGATGAAAAAATAATATAACTCTCATCGGGTGCTATAAAAGGTGTCCAATCTTGAAAATTTGAATTTATAAATTTAGGCAGAGCTTGAGGTTCCGAATAATCCAATCCATTTTTCTTTGCATAGTATATTCCACATTGTTGTGTAACTCCCTTAAGAATACTTAAGAAATACATATTTCCATTGTTAGAAAAATTTAAGTTTATTAATTTCGGTTCTTTGTTAAATGGATTTTGAAATATCTCTGGCTCTTTCCATTCATTATCAAATAGCTCGCTATACCAAACTTTAGAATTCGGTTTTAAAGTCCAATGTAATGCTTTTAATGAATCAGATAATTGATTTAGATTTCTGTCTGAGCTGAAATATATTTTGCCATTATAATAAAACGGACTATCATCAGAATATTTTCCAGAAAAGCTTGCAATTTGAGGAGTTGTCCATTTTCCATTATCATACTTACAAAAATAAATTGTTTTGATATTCTCATTTGTTGGATAATCAATAGCTGTCCAGAAAAAGCTTTTTAAATCTGATGTAAAAGTTGGACTGCTATGCTCAAGTTTGTTTGTTGAAACTACTCCAGGTCCAAAAACTTCAGGAATATCTTTTGGCGGAGTTTGTCCTAAATATTTCCACGAATCATTTTGTGCAAATGGTACAATTGTGAAAAGGATTAATGCTGAAATTAAAGATATTTTTCTCATAAGTTTAATTTTTAATATTTTCCTTTCTAAGTTTATCTATTATATCTGCACTAACCCACAATACATCTTCGTTTCCTCTTGATACAAAACGTGTAAAAAAGAGATACTTACCATCTGGCGATACTTTAGGGAATCTCTCATATCCATTCGAATTAATAGATTCTCCAAGACTTACTGGATCCGTCCAACTTTTATCAGGCTTAAGGAAACTAATATATAAATCGCCATAATCATCCGTTGGAAGCATTCTTCTACGAGAAAAAATGAGATAAGACTCATCCGGGGCAATATAAGGTGTCCAGTTAAGAATACTATCCCCGGGAGTATTAATGTTTAATGGCAGTAATTCGGGTTTTTCATAATCTCCATTAATTAATTCAGTTCGATAAATAGCGTAATTATTCCTAAATCCTTCAGCATGGCCTAAAAAATAGATTGTGCCGTTACTAGCAATTGTAAGGTTATAGGCAAATTTCAAGTCAGGGAAACGTTCTATGAGACCAAGGTTTTTAATCTCACTCCAGTTTTCATCTAGTTTCTCAACAAAGCATACATGACCTTCTTTGTCTTCGCAACCAAAATATAGTCGCTCACCATCAGGAGCAAAAACAAATCCACCGCGATATGGTGTTTTTTCCGGTGTTGTCCATTTATCTCCAACCTGCTTCATAGTCAAACCAAAGATCTGAGTTTCTTTTCCACTTTGTCTATAATTTGATTGCCAAAAAACTTCGGAGCCATCCGGTGAAAAACTAGGTGATCCGTGTTCAACCGTACTGTCAACTGAAATAATATTTGGAGCAAAAACTACAGGAATATCGCCTGGGGGAGTTTGTCCAAAATAATCTCCTTTTAGATTAGAATGCAATTTTTTATAATATTTAGCTTTCAACTTGGCAAGAGTAAAAGCTAAACCACTATATACATCTGTATAAGGAACATGGCCTTCGTTTTTCAACACATCAATTTTCCAGTCCAAGTTTTCCGGAGCCTTATCTATTAACAGTGAATCAAACTTTGGCATTGTTGTTTTTACGTTACTGTAATCGTCATTGCCATAAATCACATATAAGGTTTTGTCGAAACTTTGGATTGCATTAAAGAAATCTATAGATTCATTAAGTACAAAATTCTCGCCCCAACCCAGCATTGGGCTACTTAAAATGAACGAATTAAATAAGTTTGGTTCATGAATCATTGCATAAGTAGCAAACATCGCACTATTTGAGAAACCTGCTAACATACGAAGTGAATCTGTTCTGTAATTGGAGTCAATATATGGAATAGCTTCCTTACCAATAAAGTTTAAAAACTTTATTCCTGCTCCGGAAGTTGGTATTCGATCCACCTTAAAAGGAAAAACTTCACCCCAATCATCTTCATTACATAAACCAACTACTATCAACCCAGGCATTCCACCATATCCTTCTAAGTAACTTGCAGCTGATTTAGCACGTTCAAAAGACCATTTAGGAAATAAAACATATAATACAGAATGTTTTTTTAATGTATCATTGTAGTCACTCGGTAGGCTAACATATAATTCTCTGCTCTTACCGTATATTTCCGATTCGAATTGGATTTTTTGTCCTATACTAATCTCATCGTTTGTTTGAGAAAATACTATACTTTGAAAACAAAAAAGTATTGTTAATAATGTTAATAAACTCGTTTTCATTTTATGATTTTTTAGTTATTATTGTTTTTCTTCTATTCTATTTAAAATCCTTAATTAAATCACTTTTGTGAGAATAAGAAAGCCTGAAATCATAGCACTGTTAGGTTTAATTAATGATTCCATCTTCCAAATTAATATGTTCCCATCCGGCGTTCCTGCTATCAAATACTTTCCATCAGGGCTGAAATGTGCACTATGAACTTCTAACTTTGCATGTTTATAAGTCCAAACTACTTCTTGCGTTTTTATATTTCTTAATATGATATAAGAATCTTCATTACAACTAACCATAAATCTTTTATCCGGACTCATAGTAAAATTTCCGTTAAAATCAGGGAATGTTTTATTGCCTATTAATTTGCCATTTGATAAGTCATAATAGTTCATGCTATTGTTTCCTGTATAAATACCCAATTCATTATTTTCAGTAAATAAGATATCTCCAGACATAACTATTCTACCTACTTCATTATAGGTTTCTGTTTCCCAAATTACTTTTAAACCCTCTTCGTATACAGAATGAGATGAACAAGTAATAATATATTTACCATCAGGACTATAGCATGTCCACATCCAATTGGTTGGATGCTTACCATCAAGTGTATCAATAAACGCAGATTTTTCAATATCCCAAATTCTCACCAACTTATCTGCCGAAGCAATTGCTAATTGCTTTCCGTTAGGATTAAATGAAAGAGAATATATTGAATTTTGTATTTTTCCATCCAACTCAGGAATAATTCCTTTAGTTTTTGCATAGTAAGGACTTATTTGAACCTGTTGTAATTTTTCTCCAGTTTCTAAGTCCCATATAATGAAACTTCTATCCATTGAACCACTTGCTATAAGCTTATTATTCGGACTAACCATAGCACACCACACTTGATCTGTATGACCCCTTAATGTTCTTATTTCTGTAAAAGTTTCAACATCCCAGACTTTAATGGTATTATCCCAACCATGACTTATAATATATTTTCCATTTGGACTAAATAATGCTCTTTGCACTTTATGCGTATGACCTTTTAAAATTTTATATGGTTCTACATTCTTTTCTTGACAAAAGCTATAAAAGGAGCTAGCTATAAAGATTATTATTATCAAGGGATATCTCATTTTCTATTATTTTAATTTTTAATCGATGTTAGAAGTTCGTACTATTAAACAAAATGATTTTTGGTTTCAATATGTCTTGTTGATTATTTGGCACCCTCAATAAGTTTTAACGTGTATTCCAAAACTTCATCTTTATCAGTAAAAATATCTTCATCCACTAGATAATCTGGGATAACTCCTCTTTGTGAAGCATCTCCATTAGGTCTCACTCCCAGTGCTTTCGGATAAATAACATTCCATCTTGTATTTGGTAATTCGAATGTATGAACAGCTCCATAAGATGATACTACTTCTGCAGTTTCTTCACCTATTATTTTACCAAATTTATAATCCTGAATTATAGCAGCTACACTTGATGTATTTGAATAGGAATAACGGTTAATAAGTACATATACTTTTCCTTTAAAACGAATTGAATCAGGATGTGGATTTATCTCTGTTAAAGGTGTATCAAAATAAGCTCCATTTTCTAATGTTAATATTTTTTCTTTTACTTCTTGATGTTCAGGGACATCTAATTCTTTCCAATAATCTTTTGTAATTTGGCTTGTTTTAATACTGAATGTTGAAGCAAACGAAAAAGGCTTGTCAGCAAAATAGGATATCATATAATCGCTAAAGGAGTTATCACCACCAGGGTTGTATCTTAAATCAATGATAAGACTATTCACATTCATTTTTTTAAAATAATTAAATGCAGAATCAGTAAAATGACAGAACTCTGTATTATCAAACAATGCCGGATTTGATGGATCAAATGGAATGTCATTTAAAAAATGACCGGGATGTAAATAAGCAACATCTTTAATTAAATTAAATTTCCGTTTTGTTTGAAGGAGCGACTCTTCTGTTTTCATTTTTTTTTCGAATTCCTTTCCCATGACAGATGGAACTATTAGATCTAATTCCTTACCATCTATTTTTCTAATCTTTAATGCAAATAATTCTTGTTCATCGAAAAAGAACCAAAAAAAACGAGCAAACTCCCTTTGTTCTATTTGTGAATTTTTAAAATATTTTGTTGGACCTGAAATATATCGATGCATTTCATTTAGTAATTCATTAATAGCTTGTCCATTAACCATCAGAATCTCATCATTCTTTTCAATTTGTGTGTTTTGACTAAAATTTGCTCTTACCAATACTTTCCCATTTTTGAAAAAAAGCCTTAGCGGGAAAACAGTACCATTTTGTTTTCTGTATTCGCGATATTCCGTCCATGGATACTCCATGAAACAATGACTCATTCCCGCCAAAGCCACATAAGGCTGTAAAAGTCTGAACGTTTGAAGGCTGGAAAGAGAATCGTTAATAGAGTTCTTAATTTTAGTATAAATACTATCCATAATTTCTTTACTTGTTAAAGCATAGAAGTTATAGTTTGAAGCTTCCATTGCATCTTTTAGATTTTCCAAATCAGCTCTAACTTCTTTTGCAGAATATTTTTGGGGTGATTGGCCATAAGAACTTGCAGATAGGCTGATAGTTATTATTAGTATTGCCAATAATATAAAGCTTATTTTTTTTAACATGATTTTCTGTTTATTTCATTTATAAATTTATATCTCGGTAAGAATAATTCATTTTATAAAAATTAATTATATTTGAATAGACCCTAACTTAAACTGGATATTTATTAACTTTTCATCTCTCTTTACTGTTAAAATCACATTTGATAATTTTTCAAAAAACTTTCTACAATTAACTACTTATTTTTAAGTTACACAACTTATTTTATAGTTTTTTAACTATTTTTTTTAGTTTTTTAACTTGTATATAAGTTTACAAACATCATTTAAAAAATTTATAGATTTTTTTAAATGATGACATTGAATGATCTTTATTCATACCTTAAACATTCAGTTGGATTTTGTGATGCTGCTCTATAAGCGCGGTAGAACACTGATAAAGAGGATACAACAATAGCGATAATAATAGAAACAGCAAATATCCACCACGATAATTTTGTTGCATATGCAAAGTTTTGCAACCACTTTGATAGAATAAAATTCGACAGTGGTATAGCGATGATACCTGAAATAAGAATTAATTGAATAAACTCTTTCGAGAATAATAGGATAATATCTTTAATATTAGCTCCATTTGCTTTTCTAATACCAATTTCTTTGGTACGTTGCTCTGCCATAAAACTTATTAA
Source organism: Bacteroidota bacterium (assembly GCA_020444275.1). GTDB lineage: Bacteria > Bacteroidota > Bacteroidia > Bacteroidales > UBA12077 > UBA12077. Next base: position 1,109,839 of record JAHLLG010000002.1, read on the forward strand.
TCCAAATAAGCCTAAACACGCAATAAATATGCTAAATATAGCAAAGTAACCCAGCAGTTTTGTTAGACGTTCTTCATTTTTATATTTCGTTGCGAAAAGCTCATTTATAAATTTGTATTCAAATGGGAAGTTTAAAGTCATGCTATTCCATACTTCTTCAATTTGTTTCAGTGTTTCTGGCATTCCTATTGGAGATAATTTGATACTCATTTTCGATTCCTTGTCACCGAATAAGATTAAAAGAGGCTTAATTGCATCCTTCTGAGACATATATATATAGTCCTTAAAAACACCGATACATCTCCCTACCTTAATTTCCTTTTCGAATAAATTATCACAAGCCATATATTTTGCAGCTGTTTCATTCAAAAGAAATTTCCTGGCATTTATTTCGGGGTTCCCTTTTGAAAAACCTTCTCCTTCAATAATATCGATTCCATAAAAATCCATGTAATTGGCATCAACGGCAAGGTATCGAACATTAAGTACTCGATCATCCATCCTAAAACCTAATCCCCCAATGTTACTACCAGGAGTTATTGATGAAAAACAAATATCTTCTACTGAAGGTATTTTAGAAACTCTTTCAGAAAAAACAGAAGCATTCTCATGCATTTCAGCACTCAGGTTTATGGATATTACATAATCCTTATCTATTCCAAAATCCATATTGTGCCAATAGTTTAACTGCTTGTAAACAACTATAGTTCCCGTAATCAATACAATAGTTACTATAAATTGAAAAACCATTAAAGCTTTTTTGAATAAGCCAATTCCTTTTCCAGTAACAAACTTTGCCTTAAGCACTTGTAAAGGAGATAATTTAGTTAAATAAAACGCTGGATATAATCCACTTATGACAGCGATTGTTAAAATGCATAGTAGCGAGATCATATTAAAAGGAAATGCATAAAAGGTTTTAACCTGTAAATTATATTGTAGCATATTGTTAAAAACAGGTATAAACAATTCAGCAAGAATAAAACCCAATATTAATGCTAACATACAAATGTTTAATGTTTCCAACATAAACTGCACAATCAAATTCTTTCGATGAGCACCTAAGGTTTTGTATATACCAATACTTAATGCTCTTTTAGCTGAAATAGATGTTGAAAGGTTTATATAATTAATCATTGCAATAACTATAATTATTAATGCAATGCTTAAGAATAAAAGCGTAACTTGCTTGTTTCCATGCCTTACGTAATCATCGTTAATAGTATTGTTAAAATAGATATCCGAAAACTCCTGAAGATAGCATTCTGATCCTTCCCAGAATCTTTTTTCGCTAAAGTCCTTTTTTATTCTTTCATTAAGATCATGTTTATTTACATTTTCGTATAACATGATGAATGTTGAGAAAGACCCATTTCCCTCGTCTTTCATAACATCATACTCCGGATATCCAAACAAATACTTTACCGAAGGAAAATTTGCGATAACATCATGTTTAAAACTTGAATTCGAAGGATAATCCTCAAATACTCCTTCCACAACATAGTCATAAGTATTTTCAAATCTCATTATTTGCCCCAAAGGATCGGTATCTCCAAAAAGTTTCTTTGCTGTTTTTTGTGAAATGATAATGGATTGATTTGTTGTTAATAATTCATTTTTTTTACTTTTTAAAATGTTAATTGAAAACATGTCTAAAAAGGATGAATCTGCATAGGCTAGATTTTCAACTTTAACTGATTTATTGTTTCCATATTGAAATATAGCATCATGCACAAAATATTGCGAAACATATTTTACTTCTGGATATTTATTAATTATAAATTCGCCAAATGTAGCTGGGGTATATGCATTTTTACTCTTATTATCTACTAATCGGAATAAGTTATTTAGATTTTTATGATACGTATCTACATTAAGTTCATTGTGAACATAGAGAAGAATTAGTATTGCAATAGCAAAACTTAAAGCTAAGCCCCCTATATTAATAATAGAATATAACTTATTCCGGGCAATCCTTTTAATGGATGATTTGATATTTTGTAGTAACATGTTTTTAAATTTCTGATTTGTTCTTATCAAACCAATCCCTGTGCCACTATTAGCTATATTGCTGTTAATTAAACCCTTAGGTACACTTTAATGTTTAGTAAAATGAATAAATTGTTCAGAAACTGAACGTTTGTTTTTAATAACTGAACAATTACACGTATTTTTATCTAAAATAGCATATTAATCATTAAGAATGAAAACCAAGGCTGGGAAAATATTAGTTGTAGATGATAACGAATCTGTTTTAAAAACTGTAAATCAACTTTTAAAATATGAATGTGAATCTATCCTGACCTTAAGAAATCCTAATCAGTTAAATTCTATACTAACTCAAGAAACATTCGATCTAATTTTATTAGATATGAATTTTAAAGCCGGAGTAAACACCGGTAACGAAGGTTTGTTTTGGCTCGATGAAATATTAAAGATTGACAAAAATGCAATAGTAATAATGATTACAGCATATGGAGACATTGATTTAGCAGTTAGAGCAATTAAAAAAGGTGCAACCAATTTTATTACTAAACCTTGGGATGCTGAAAAATTTATTACCACCGTTTTAAATGCCATCGAGTTGAGTATTTCTAAACGCAAAAATGATATTCTTGAAATTAGACAAGAGCAATTAAACCAAGATATTAGTAAACCATTTGAGAATTTTATAGGGTCATCTGATAAAATGAAAAAAGTATTCTCACTGATTGAAAAAGTCTCTAAAACAGATGCTAATATTTTAATTCTTGGTGAGAATGGAACTGGGAAAGAATTAATTGCCAGAGAAATTCATAAGCGATCGGAAAGAGCGAATGAAATATTTATGACTGTTGACATAGCATCAATGAGTGAAACCATTATTGAAAGTGAACTTTTTGGATATGTAAAAGGCTCTTTTACGGATGCAAAAGAAGATAGAATGGGGCGATTTGAATCTGCTTCAGGAGGTACATTATTCTTAGATGAAATTGGGAATTTACCTTTGTCAATACAATCCAAGTTATTAACTGTATTACAAAACAGGAAAATATTCAGAGTAGGAAGTTCTAAAGAAATTCCCATTGACATTCGATTAATTTGTGCAACCAACAATAATCTTGAAAATTTAATAGAATCAGGACAATTTAGAGAAGATCTTTTTTACCGAATCAATACAATCCAAATACAGTCTCCTGCACTTCGGGATCGGGGAAATGACATCATTGAATTAACAGAACATTATCTCAAAAAGTTTGCTGATAAATACAATAAAAATAGATTAGTTGTGCAAAAGGATGCCCAAAAGGAGTTATTAAATTACTCATGGAAAGGGAATGTGAGAGAACTTATCCATACCATTGAAAAAGTGGTTATTTTATCTGAAGGGAATGAATTAGAAGTAAATGACTTCTATCTTAAAAAAGAACATAATATAAGTCCTAATGCATCAAAACGGCTTGAAGATGTGGTGATAGAAACCATTAAAGAAGTTCTAGAAAAGCACAAAGGCAATTTAACTAAAGTAGCTAAGGAACTTGATATTTCAAGAACTACCTTATACTATAAATTAAAAAAGTATGAAATTCAATAGATTTTACATTAATATCTTTTTAAGGGTAATTCTTATTGTATTATTCTGTATTTTTTTTGTGTTTTTCTTGAATAGAGAAGATAGCATCTTGACTATGATATTTGTTGCATTCCTTATTTTAATGCAAACAATTTACTTAATTAAATATGTTAACAGAACAAACAAAGATCTGGCAGAATTTTTAATACATCTTCAACAAGAAGATACATCAGCTGCATTTAGTAAGGAAAACATAACTAACACATTTAAAGGATTAGGTGGAAGTTTCGATAAAATTAATGCTGGTTTTAAAAAAATAAAATCAGAAAAAACACAGAAAGAGCATTATCTTAATTATGTAATTGATAATGTAAAGGTAGGATTAGTTGCTTTTGATAATGAGTGGAATATTGAATTTATTAATAATCAAGCTAAAATATATTTAAATAACTTAGAAGAGGAATTTCTTGAAGTGTTTTCGAAAGCCCCCGATTCGGAATCAAAGATCATTAAAAGGATAGTTAAGGATGAATTGCTCTACTTAGCATTTAGCTCATCAGAATTCAAAATAGATGGTAAACAAATAAAGCTATTTACAATTCATGATGTTAAAAACGAAATTGAAAGCACTGAAGTAAAATCATGGCAAAAGCTTACCAGTGTTTTAACCCATGAAATGATGAATTCAATTACACCAATCACATCATTGGCTCATGCAATAAAAAGATATTTAAAACCAGGTAAAGTATTATTAAGTCAAGTAGAAGTTAATGATGAGTTAATATCTGATATCTTTGAAAATGCCGATATTATTCAAAACAGAAGTAAAGGATTATTGGAGTTTATTAATAATTACCGAACAATATCTAAACTTCCTAAACCAAAATTTGAAAAAATTGATTTAACTGTATTTATTCAAAGTATTATTCCTTTATTTAATAAAGAAATAAATGAAAAAGAAGTAGAAATACTAATTGATGTTAATCCTGGGAATCTTTCAATAATTGCTGACAAAGGAATGATTGAACAAGTAATTATAAATTTATTGAAAAACTCTATTGAATCATTTTCAAACAATACGCAGGCTAAGATTAAAATAAAAGCTAGAGTCAATAAAAATGATAAAATTATAATTAGTGTAATTGATAATGGTAAAGGAATTGAGCCTGCAATTATGGATGATATTTTTGTACCGTTCTATACAACAAAGAATAATGGATCCGGGATTGGTTTAAGTTTATCACGACAAATAATGAGATTGCATCATGGTACAATTACCGTTAATTCTATACTAGATAAAGAAACAATATTTAGTTTAGTGTTTTAAGCCATGAAGCAAAACTACATACATATATCGTTGATTTTATGCACCTTAAATCTATTTGCCGATACAGAAAGTAATAATTTTTGCGTTATCGTCTGATTTATTGTATTTTACGGAGCTGCAAAAAATCCAAAAAGTGTAAAAATGCGGTAAATAATAGTTATGTTTTGTATAAAACTATTGAACTTTTTATTCAGGTTTTTAAATATACGAACAAATATTATCTGGCATTACTTTATTTTATAAAATTTTATTTACTTTGAAATTAAAGTACTTTTAAGATGAATAAAACACCAGGCAATTTTACAAATAATACCAAATCAGATATTTTAATTATTGCGCGAGAGATAATGTATAAAGATGGTTATGAAAAACTCTCAATGCGAAAAATTGCGTCAAGGCTAGGTTTTACAGCAACTAGCCTATATTATCATTTTAAGAATAAAGAAGAATTGGTATTAGAATTAGTTCATGAATCGAGAATTCGGATGGCTCAGTTTATTAGTAATAGGTTAAAGAAGTTATCCGATCCGGTAGAAATCGTAATAGAAAGTGTTGTTAGTTATATCGACTATGGATTACAAAATCCTGAGGATTATAAAATAATGTTTATGCTTCCCTACCCTGGTATTCTCTCTGATAGACTAAAAGAAATTGTTACAGATAAAATCGAACCTGGTATTTTAGATCTGGCTAAAAGAATAGAAGAAATCAATCCAGAACACAAAAATAATTCAGTTGATTTGGCACATGCACTTTGGATGATGTCACATGGATACATTTCAACAATAATAACTTCAAGAGAAGATATTGTGTATGATCAAGAATCGGTGTATAAGTACATTCTTAAAATAATCAGACTAGTTATTACTTCACCTTTTGATAAAAAATAATTCTGCTTTTTCTTGAGCATTAAGCAAAAAACATTAACTTTGCTTAACGGTGTTAAGTTGATCGGTATTGTAATCAACTTAATAACTTCTTAAAATAGAAATATCTTTTATATAATGCAGCAAATACAGCAAAATCCATCAAATACAAAATCCGCTATATTAATAATTGCAAGAGAATTAATACAAAAAGATGGTGTCGAAAAGATTTCAATGCGCAAGATTGCAAATAAATTAGGTCTAACTGCAACGAGTATTTATTATCATTACAAGAATAAAGAAGAAATTATTGCAGAACTAGTTAAAGAATCTAGATTAAGACTATCATCTTATATTTCTAACAGACTTCGAAATATAAATGATCCCATTCAAATTATCTTAGAAGGATTTAAAAGTTACATTGATTACGGAATAGAAAATCCTGAAGAATACAAAATAATGTTTATGCTTCCTTATCCTTCTAACGTTTCGAGTAAACTTAAGGAGAATGTAGCTGACAAAACTGAGCCGAGTATAATAGAAATATCCAAAATGATTGTTGAATTAAACTCAAATCTAAAAGAAGTTTCGGAACATGTAGCACATTCACTTTGGCTTATGGTTCATGGCTATGTTTCTGTTTTTGTATCATCTCGTGAAGACATGATTTTTAATAAAAATAAAGTGTACGAACAGTTAATAGAAATTGTTAATAAAACAATTACAAGTAACTATGAATAATTTATCTAATTAAAATATTGAAAACCATTTCGTTTAAAAAAAATTTATATATTTGCCTAACACTGTTAAGTTTAAAATTACTATTATGAAAAATTTGAATCCATCTAAAATTGTAGTGAGTATATTCTTACTTACGTTTTCGGCCTGTCAATCAAAGACTGAAATCCTAAAAGAAAATCTTCAAACTAAACTAGAAGAAATTAAAACTGAAAAACATATGCCTGGTATTTCAGCAGCTATAACTTTACCGGATAATAATACATTAGCATTTACTTCTGGTTATAGTGATACTTTATCTGAAACTAAACTTTTACCATCTGATCGTTTAATGGCAGGTAGTATTGGAAAATCTTTTGTAGCCGCAATTATTTTAAAAATGGTAGAAGCAAATGAAATAAGTCTTGACGATAAAATATCAAAATGGTTTGGAAACAATGAAATTTATTCTCAAATTCCCAATGCTGATAACATTACAATTCGTATGTTGCTAAGTCACAGAACAGGTTGGGTTCAACATTTCTTTGAATCACAGAATTTTATTAACGATCTATTCGCTAAATTATCTGTAAACCCCGATAATTATTTTTCCCCTGAAGAAATATTCAATTATGTCACATATGATCAAGCACTATTTCCTGCTGACTCTGCATTTCATTATTCAGATATGAATTATATTGCTTTGGGTAATATTATCGAAAAAGAAACAGGTAAAAACTATTATGATATACTTCAGGAAAGTATATTAACACCATTTGAACTAAGAAATACAATACCAGCAAATAAAAGAGAATTGGAGGGTTTAGTTAACGGTTATATAAATCCTGCAGATCCAATGGCATCCATGTCTCCTACTGCAATGCAAAACGGGGCTTTGGTGTTTAATCCAAGCATTGAATTTACAGGTGGTGGTTTGGCAAGTAATCCTTCAGATTTAGCTCGCTGGGCAAAAATTTTATGGAATGCTGAGTTTCTAAATAAGAAATCTGTACAAGAACTTACCACCATATATGGATCAGAACCAAAATTTGGAATTGAAGGTTATGGGTTTGGAACAGAAATATGGCAAACTGAGCTGGGCGTGTTATACGGTCATACAGGTTACTACACAGGATATAATTCCATTATGGGATATTTCCCAGAATATAATTTAGCAATAGCTGTTCAAATAAATAGAGATTATAATAATGGTGATTTAACACAGATTGTTGTAGATCTTACCAAAATTGCAATCGATATTATAAATAAATAGATTATCACAAAATAGAGATAAATAATTACTACAACTATTTCTATTAGCAACTAAAAAGGAATGAAACAACTATTAGCTCCATTTATTCAATTATTTAAATCTCAGAGATCCATAAAGGCTGTTAATCTAACCTTTTTTTTATCGGGTGTTATTTATTTTGGAATCCTGGCTTTGCTCGGATTATACTTTAATAAATACATAGGCTTAAACGATATCCAATCTGGAGCTATGGTTGGGATACTTACCTCAGGGATAACTCTGTTCATGTTTATTTTAGGGGGTACAGCAGAAAGAATTGGACCTAAAAAAGCTCTCTTTCTCATTTTATTCTTTATGGGATTAGGAGCTTTATTTTTTGCATTAGCTCCAGTTTTTAGAGCTAAAGGCATTTGGAGTATATCACATTTCATTGCTATGTTAGGATTGCTTTCCATAATAATTGGAATGGGGATTAATAAGCCAGGTGTTTATGCTTCATTAAATATGTTAACCGGTGGAAAGGTTAACGCTGTTGATTATGCAATGTTATACGGAGTTCAACAATTTGGAGCTTTTTTACCTGCAGTCTTTTCTCCCATTATAAGGCATACATATGGCATGCCTGGTGTATTTTTATTTTACGGAATACTTGGGATTTTAGGTGCCCTGTTCATTACAATCATTTTAAATAGATCAACAGAGAGAGAAGTCCTAAACAAACATAAATGCGTAACTCAAAATAATAATAAAGCCAAACAGAGTTTTTTATCTTCGCTATTAGATCAAATAAAAGCTATCCCGATAAAAGATTTTCACTTCCTTTTTTTAATTATTGCAATCATGCCTATTCAAACACTATATGCTCATCAGTGGTTAACCTTACCTCAGTATTTAACCAGGGCGTTTACGGGTATGGTTAAAGATTATTTTGAAGTATTTGAAAACATAAATCCACTATTAGTATTTTTAATAGCTCCTATGGTTGCATTAATTACTGCGAAGAAAAACACATATAAAATGCTTATTACAGGTAGTTTATTGATGGCTTTACCCATGTTCCTTTTATCTGCCGGGCCATCAATTACCTTACTGATTCTTTTTTTGATTATTAGAACATTTGGAGAGGCCATATTTCAACCTCGTTTTTACCAGGCAATTACAGAAATGGCACCAGAAGGACGTAAAGGTTTGTATATAAGCCTTGCTGATTTACCATATATGCTAACGAAAGCTATAACTGCATCTTATTCAGGATGGTTTTTAATGCGTTATTGTCCGGAAAATGTGCCAATTGAACAATTGAATACCGAAACCATGTGGACAATTCACGGATTAATTGCGATGATAACTCCAATAGGATTAATTTTAGCCTATAAATGGATGAAATCATATCTTAAGAATTAACTTCTGTAGCAACTATAGATTCAAAAAGATTAGAAAAAATCTATTCAATTTGTGTTCTAATCTATGAAACTTTACTAATAATATTTATTTCATATAGTTTAAGTAAAATAAACCCTCTAGATCTAATTCGTAAATTCTATAATTTCAAACAATAAAATGTTGAAGTTAATTTAGTTCTATACACCTCGATAAAATAAAAATTAAAATCATTTTTCATTTAACATTCCACAAAAATCATATTTGCACTAGACTTTTCTAAACCAATTCTTTAAAATATTATAGTAAACTACTACCACCATAGGTGGTGGCTTTTGTTTCTTGCCTTCGGCAAGATTAACTCTAATAGAGTTTATAATACTACGAATAAGTTCTAATGAACTTTGAAAACATTACGGAAAAAATAGATTAGCTTCGCTGAGCTCACTTCGTTTGGTTCCCGCTTTTGCGGGAATGACAAGAACGGCAAAGCCGAACAAACAATACCACCATTAAAGACGGTGGTTTTTTAGATTATAATCAATAAAAAGACCACATCAAGTATATTGATGTGGTCTTTATTAATTAAATTCTATGTAATACCCTAAAACCTATCTATATTTTTCCATCCAAATTTATTTATTGCCTAAAGTGTAAACCACATTCACACCAATCAATCTAGGTTCACCTATTTGCTCAAAAGTTCTTATAAATGGAGAGATTCCTGTAGTACCTTTACCTATAATATATTCTTTATCAGCTAAATTTCGTCCCCATAAATACGCTCCCCATTTTTTACCTTCTACACCAATTCGACTGCTCCACAATCCTAGTGCATCTATCGTATTAGCATCAGTGGCATCAATGTAAGTAGGCTGATCCAGTTCTCCCCTATATTTATACTGTATGCGTCCAACTAATTTTACTTTCCCAATAGGAAAATTTAAGTCAATCGCTGCATTAGCATTCATATCAGGTATGTTATTTAATCTCTCCCCAGCACGGTCAATAGTAGAACCATCAGGAAGTTCTGCAACATAATCTGTATATTCTGATTGATTATATCCGAACCCTCCTGAAAAAGCAATATTCTTTGTAATTAAATATGTAATATCAGCTTCAAAACCTTTTACTTGTGCCTTTGCTGCGTTGTTAATTGCTATACCTGTTCCATCTTCTGTAGTAACCGGTACTTGTAAGTTATCATAATTCATTAAGAAAGCGGCTAAATTGGCAAAAAAGGTATTATTTGCATTGCTTAGCTTAACACCAACTTCATAATTATCCATTATTTCTGCATCAAAAGGAGTTTCTAGTTCTTGAGCAGAACTTATGAACCTAACATTAAAACCACCAGATTTGTATCCTCTTGCGTAACTAATATAAGCATTTGCCCACTCAAAAGGTTTTGCTTTTAAACTAACTGTAGGAGTTATGATATTTTCAGAATGATCTGCTTTTAAATATTCACCTTCATCTGCAACTCCATCAAGATTAGCATCAGGAAAAGCCTGATAACCTACAGCAGGCACTCCATCCTGTTGAAAACTAATTTCCTTCTTATCAATTGTATACCTGATTCCTGCATTTATAGTAAAAAAATCAAGAAATCTATAATCAGCTGAAGCATAAACCCCTATATTATTCTGAACGATCTCTGCTCTCGGAAAAATAGATGAACCTTCCAATGTACCTGCAGGAGTTCCATACAAAACATCCATAAATGAACCTAATGTAATATTCTGAGAAAAATCGGAATTCATATTATAATAAAATAATCCTCCAACCCAATTCAATTTATTACTTGATGAAGAAGAAATTTTAAGTTCCTGACTAAACTGTTTTCCTCTATCTTCTCTATCTTCATATATCGCATCTGCGATAGAGAAATCCAAATCTCGTTTCCATTCTCTGGTTGCATCTCTATACGAAGTAATTGATTTAATAACAGCACTTTTCCCAATATAATATCCCATATTTAAAGATGTTCCCCAAAGCTTCTTTTTATAGAATGGAGAAACATTATGATTAAATGTTCCTCTGCCATCATCGTTTAGGTTAATACCATAGCCTGCATTAAATGCAACATCAAGTGGTATTTCTGTTAATGGAGCATTGGCCCAACTTACCACATTTGGTTGTTGTTCCACATAATTCTCATCGGTAAAATCAAAACCCAGATTAGCCACAAAATTTTCGTTCGGTCTAAAGTTTAAATCGATTCTTCCAGCTGTAACTTCTGAGTCAGAATTTTTGCCATCTGCAATATTTTTTATATAACCATCATAGCGATAATGTAAAACAGAAGCTCTTACATTTATACTTTTAGTAAGTTTTGCATTCACAACGGGTCTAATTCTCATAAAATTGCGATCACCATAATCCACGTTCAAAGTAGCATAATTCTTTGGCGTTGGCTTAATGGTTGTCATATTAACTGCTCCAGCAATAGCATTTTTTCCAAACTGAGTTCCTTGTGGTCCTCTTAAAACTTCTATTCTGGCAAGATCCACAACAAAGTTATTCTGAAACTCATCAGGACCTTGATATACTTCATTCAAATAAACTCCTTCGGCGGTACCAGAACCAGGGTTTCCACCATTTCCACCCATAATTCCTCTAATATTAATAGACTGACTATACTGATCTCCAGTAACATTTACGTTAGGTACAACTCCTAGTAAATCGCCAGTTGATGTAGAAATTGTTCTTTCTATTTCTTTTACAGATAAGGTACTCACTGATAAAGGAACCTCACGAATATCTTCTTCGCGTCTTCGAGATGTAACAACAATTTCGCTTAATCCGAATAAATCTTCTTCAAGAGTAACTTCAACATTCGATACATCATTTAAACTAGCAATTTTTAATTTCTGAGGTTTATATCCAATAAAACTTACCAATAAAACCCCATCATCTATTTTATTGGCATTTACAATGAATTTACCATTAGCATCTGTTGTTGTTCCGATATAAGTGTTTTCGATAACAACCGTAGCACCAATAAGAGGTGAGTTATTCGCATCTTTTACAATACCACTTATCTCTTGGGAAAAACCAATAAGTGGAAAATTAAGAAAAAGTAGAATAATAATTGATTTTAAATAATTGTAGTTTTTCATAATTATAATATTAGTTAGTATTTTACTTTACAGTGTTAAGCAAATATAATATATTTTTTATTTAAAACTAATTTATTGTAAGTTTTTATGCTGTTTTTAATCATTTTATGATGTGTTATATGTGGAAATATTCATATATTTGCCTTACAGTGTTAAGTTATATTTATATATTTAGCTATAATTAATTATATACACCATTAAAAATTATTACGTATGAAAAATAAATTAATGTTAAACCTGATTTTAACACATCTAATCATCTTATTTGCAAATAACTATTCAATGGCTCAAAGAAATACCAAGAGTGACTTGACTATATCAAAAATCGAGATTTATAAAGTAGACTTAGAGCTTAAAGAACATCAAAGACTATCTCAGGGAGTTCTTACCCATGCTAAAATAGTAGTAATTAAAGTATTTACACAATCTGGCATATATGGAACCGGCGAAGTAACTCCTTTAACTATATTAATGGGAGAAACTCAAGAATCATGTTTTGAAATGGCTAAAATATTAGGAAATCAGATTTTAGGTAAAAACTCGTTAGAAATTAACAGGCTAGTAAATGAAATGGATAATCTTATCCCGGGGAATAGTGGAATCAAAAGTGCATTTGATATGGCTTTATACGATATAGCAGCTAAACATGCCGGATTACCTTTATACCAATTTTTAGGCGGATCAAATAAAAACCTGATTATTGATCGCACCATATTTATTGATACACCAGAAAAAATGGCTGATAGAGCAGAATTACTCGTTAATAATGGTATCAAATTGTTAAAAGTTAAATTAGGAGATGGAGTACATACGGATATTGACAGAATAAAAGCTATTAGAAATAGGATTGGTATTGATATTCCAATAAAAGTTGATGCAAATCAGGGTTGGAATGAAGTTGAAGCAATTCAAGTTATCAGAGAACTGGAGAAATACAATATAGAATATATAGAACAACCTATTGCTAAGGATAACTTTGAAGGAATGGCAAGATTAAAATCAAAAAGTAATATTCCTATTATGGCAGATGAAACCGTGTGGAATTATCGCGATGCTGCCAGACTTTTAATTTTAAATGGCTGCGACTTAATGAATATCAAATTAGCAAAGTCAGGAGGTATATATAACGCACAAAAAATTGCAGCAATTGCCGAAAGTGCAGATATTGATTGTATGGTTGGATGCATGCAAGAAACTCGCTTCGGTTTAACAGCTCTTGCTCACTTTGTTATGGCTAATAATATCATTAAGCATTATGATATGGATTCCAACTTTGCTTTAAAAGAAGATCCAGTAGAAGGCGGCATTGTGTTTATTGATGATTATTACTGGATTTTACCAAGTGATAAAATCGGCATAGGTGCCGATTTTAAACAAGAATATCTTGACAAATCTGAAAAATTCATCATAAAATAAACATCATGAGACATAATGTTAAATTTATAAACCTATGTATTCCGTTAATAGTTTCTTTATTTACTACTATTACAGTTAATGCTCAGGTTGAAGGGGAATTAATGAAAACAATGAACAATTCTCCTACAACATCTGAAAAAATATATGAAAGTTATGAAATTCGTAAGACTCTTAAAGAAAACTCTATTTTTAAAGGATTACATTGGATACAATCAGGCCCATTTGATATAAGTGGTAGAATTTCTGACATTGAAGTTGATCCTAAAGATTCACATACATTTTATGCTGCAGGCGCATCTGGAGGGGTATTTAAAACAACCAATAATGGATCAACCTGGGAAAGCATATTTGATTCAGCTCCAACCCTATCCATTGGTGATATTGCTATTGATAAAAACAATAATAATATTATATATATTGGGACAGGAGAATCAAATATAGCACGCAGCACTACAAACGGAGCCGGAGTTTATAAGACCGTAAACGGCGGTATAACATGGGAATATATTGGATTGGGAAATACCCAGCAAATTAGCAGAATTATTATTGATCCTAATAATTCATCAATTGTTTATGTTGCTGCAATGGGTCCTTTGTTTACTCAAACTTCAGATAAGGGAATTTACAAAACAGAAAATGGAGGAAAAACCTGGGAGAAGATATTTTATATTAATGAAACATCAAGTGCAACAGATCTTGTAATACATCCCGAGAATAGCAATATTCTTTATGCTGCATTTACTGAAAAAGACAGACGACCGTGGAACTTAACAAAAGGTGGAGAGAATAGCGGAGTATACAAATCTATTGATGGTGGTAAGACATGGAAGAGATTATTGAATGGTTTACCCAAAAACCATTTAATTGGGCGAGTTGGAATTGATATTTCCAAAAAGGATCCGAATATTTTATATGCTTTTATAGATAATCAAAACTCACGAGGAAATGAAGTTCAAAATATTGATCCTTCTATGGAACTGATACTAGCAGATGTGAAAGGCGCCGAAATATATAGAACAGATGATGAAGGCGGATCATGGTATAAAACACATAATTATTATTTAACCAAAGATATATACTACTCGTATGGTTATAACTTTGGTCAGATTAGAATAAATCCTAATGATTCGGAAGAAATATACCTTCTTGGCGTACGTTTGTATAAATCAGTAGATGGAGGAAAAACAGTTTTTAGAACTTGTAATAACAACGTGCATGCAGATCATCATGCTATGTGGATAAACCCTGATAATCCGAATAATATAATATTAGGTACTGATGGAGGTATTTATATAAGTTATGATAGTGGTAAAAACTGGGATTTAAGTGAACCTTTACCTCTGGGTCAGTATTATAAAATTGAATACGACAATCAAATCCCTTACAACATATATGGTGGTTTTCAAGATCATGGAATTGTATCTTTTTCAAGTAAAGATCGAATGGATTCATATAAGCCAACAAGAACCCTTCTTTTTACAGGAGATGGTGCCGATGTTGATTTTCCTTCAAATAATGATAGCATAGTATATGCAGGCACTAATTTTGGATTACTTTATCGACTTAACTTAAAAGATAATACTCGGAAGTTTATTATGCCCAAGGCTGAAGAAAACGAAAAAGCTTTTCGATTTTTCTATTACCCGCCTTTCTTTATTTCAAAATATAATCCTTCTACTCTTTATATGGGAGGAAATAAACTGTTAAAATCTGAAAACCGAGGAGATAGTTGGCATCCAATAAGTCCGGATTTAACCACAAATCCAGAAATTCAAGGTAACTATCCTTATGGCACTATTACTGCTTTATCGGAATCACCACTAAAAAAAGGAATAATATACGTAGGAACAGATGATGGAAAACTATGGATAACGAAAGATGATGGCAGAAATTGGAAACCATTACAATTAAATATACCTAATCATCGGTTTGTTACAAGCATATGTGTTTCAGCAGATACCGAAGGGCGTGCCTATTTTACAATAAATGGTGATAAAATGAACGACTACAGTACGTATTTATTTGTTACCAACGATTTTGGGGAAACAATTAAGTTATTAGTTAACAATCTTCCAAATTATGAACCAGTTAATATAATCAGAGAGTCACCATTTGATCCGAACATTCTTTATTTAGGCACCAATGGGGGTATATATATATCCTATAATCAAGGAAAAGAATGGCATTCGCTCCATGCAAATATGCCAGATGTTCCCGTATTTGACATTAAAATACATCCAGTATTAGGAGATATAATTGTAGGAACACATGGGCGCTCAGCATATATTCTTGAGAATGGAATTAACAAAGAGATATTAAATAACGAAGATATTTTGATTCAATTACCCAGAAATGCAAAAATTAAAACAAGCCAAATCAATGATGAAAAATATCTTGATTATAATCCTTATATTTATGTAAATGCTCATACAAACAATCTGGATGTAAAAATAGAAGTATTTGAAAGTAAGGGTAATAAAATCTATTCTGAAACGAAATGCTGCGTAAAAGGAATTAATCAGTTTGAAATTGATTTTAACAAATTCTACGATTGGGTATTTCCCGAAGATAATTATAAGATAACTGTTTCTTATAATAATAAATCTTACACAAAGAATTTTGAATTAAAGGAAAAATAAATGCATTGTAAAACATATAAATTATGAAAGCTAAAAAATCAGTTAATTTTATTCAATATTACTTAATATCTTTAATAATAGTCATATTAATTATGGCTTCATCTTTTTTCATTTTTCCTGTTAAATCAGCAACACTTATGCAAGATTTATGGGCCTTCTTTACAAAGAAACAGTTGTATCCTAATGTAATTTCCATTGGTCGTTTTTCAGTCAAAGATCCAGTTGGTTTCTTGATTTTACTTTTTGCAGCTGCTCCATCCCTCAGTGCAATTATATTAAAATGGATTATTGAAGGAAGAAACGGATTAAAAAACCTGTTTAGCAGATTTAAACCCATTGGAAATTTATTTGATGCTACAGATGCAAAAAAGATTTATATATGGATTTTTTCTATTTATGCGATCGTATCTATTGCATATATTCTAGCAGGAATAGCTTTAGTCGGTATGGAAGGTATGAAATCTACTTTTGATGTATTAGGAGGTAATTTCTTATTAATCATTATAACCCTAATTATTGGAATATTTATTGACGAAGGAGGCCTTTTAGAAGAGCTTGGCTGGCGAGGGTTTGGTTTAATATATCTGGTTAATAAGTATAAAAATCCATTTGTAGCAACAATTCTTTTAGGATTCTTTTGGTGGTTGTGGCATATTCCTAGAGATATTGTTGGAGTGCTATCTACAGGATTCACACTTCAGTTTGTAAGTCAGCAAGCTTTATTTTTAATATTATGCATGGCATTATCTATCGTAATTAGCTATGCTGTCTTTAAAACAGGTGGAAGTGTTATTCCAGCCATTTTAATTCATGGAGGTACTAATGTTTGGAGCAAAGCATTATCTAGTCCACTTTACCAAACCATCGGGATTGATTTTAGAACCATTTTTGTTATCTTACTTGCTATAACAATTTTAATTATGACGAAAGGAAAGCTTGGATTAGAAAAATGACAAACTTTACTAAGTAGATATAAAAATGAGGCTAACAATAATATCTTAGCCTCATTTATTTTTTTTATTAAATGGTTACATTCCTATTTCGTCAGCAATTTCGGTTAATGCATCAATTGCTATACTTAGAAATACAGAAAGCTCTATTCCTTGATTTTCTATATCGTATATAAATGGTCTGTTTACCGAAGCTGCAAAAGCCTTTGATTTTAACTTTTTCTTCAATGAGCTTACTTTCGTTCCTTCGATCTTTTTGTCAGGCTTAATAGCAATATATGCAGAAATAATTCCAGTAATGTTTTCAGCAGCAGCCAAAATAAAATCAAATTTGGTCTTCCTTTTAGCATCATAGCCACTAACACCTTCTGTATGTGCTATTATTGCTTCAAACATTTCAGGAATATCATATCCTTCTTTTTTTAATATCTCAACGGTTTTATAACCATGCTCTTTATAATCATTACCAATGATATCCATATCTAAATCATGCAATAAACCCGTTACACCCCAAAACTCTTCATCTTCTCCAAAATGTAGTGCTAATTTTCGCATGATAGCTTCAGACTCTCTGGTATGTAACTTCAGATATTCTGTTTTAAGATATTTATTCCATAATACTATTGCATCTTCTCTATTAATTTTTGTTTTCATAAGCAGAAAAGTCATATTTCTAATTAAAAATTATGTTCCCACAGATCAGTACTCAAGTATTTTAACCCCGAATCATTTAAAGTAACCACAATAGTTTTGCCGCTTAACTCTTCCTTAAGCAGTTTTAAAGCAACAGCCACATTGGCTCCGGAAGAAAATCCTGCAAATACACCTTCCTTTGATGCTAGCAGTCGACAGGCATCCATTGCTTCCTGGTCCGTAACTTGAAAAAATCCATCAATATCATTTTTATCAACGAATTTTAATTCTGGCATAGAATATCCACCACCTTGAATTCTATGATTGGGATTAGTAATTTTATGTCCGCTATAAACTGCAGCACTAGATGGTTCAATGGCATAACATTTTATTGAGTTGTTATATTCTTTAAAAGCACGAGCACATCCTGCAAATGTCCCGCCAGATCCTAAAAAATCACAAAAGGCATCAATTTCACCATTCGTTTGACTTAATATCTCGGGACCAGTATGCAAATAATGAGCATTATAGCTACCTTCCAATAAAAACTGATCAGCCCAAAAAGCATTCCTTTCTTTTACAATCTCCAGTGTTTTTAACCTAACCTGTTCTAAATCTCCACCAGAAACCTGCCCTGGTTTAGATTCTGGCAACTGATCAACAAGAACAACTTCAGCTCCCAAAGCTGCCATCATTCGTGCACGCTCCACAGAATTCCCCTTCGACATTACCGCTACAAATTTATACCCTTTAACACCGCAAACTATGGATAAACCCGTTCCGGTATTTCCACTAGTTAACTCTACTACTGTTTGACCTGGTTTTAATAATCCTTTTTCTTCAGCTTCTTCGATCATTTGTCTTGCTATTCTGTCCTTTTTTGAAAAACCTGGATTTAAATACTCCAATTTAGCAAGCAAAGTACCTTCAACACCTGATGTTATGCGATCTAACCTAATTAGTGGAGTAGAACCTATTACTTCAACACTTGAAGGCAAAATCGTATTATAATTTGTAACAACATTTTCCATAGTAAAATCTTATTTAGCCTTATTCAATAAATCCTTAACTGCATCTTTATGAACAAAGTAATAGAGTACTTTCAACTTAATGTAATCACCTCTATAATAAATGTACCCACGGTGGTTACTTTCCCTCCCCGGATCACCAGTCTCCTTTATAATAAACCAATCATATCCATCCTTTTGGGTATATCCAACTATATGGACACCATGATCGTCTACTGTAGTTCTATTATACATTCTAAATTCTCTTGAATCCTGATTAATGTATTCTTCCGGTATATCAAATTCGGGAATAATACCTACTCCTTTATCGTAATAATACAATCCGGGCTCTTGCGATAAATCGCCAGCGATACCAACAGTATAACCATTTTTTACAGCTTCTTTTAGCGCATTGTAATATTCATTAATTGGAACATTTAGATAATCTGCATTTTCCCACCAGTTATCATTATAAGGAAAAACATGGTATTCATAAAAAGGATATTTTAGTGTGGACATAAGACTTATATAATTATCTACTTGAAGATTTAATGTTTCGTAAAATTCTTTCGGAGTAAGCTCTTTACCATTAACAATAACCGTTTCAGGTGGAGTTCCCATATGCTTATTCAGAATAGTTTTTACATAATCCAGATTTGTTTTTTTGTCCCATAGGTTGTTTTCTTTAACCCAATTAATGTAAGATTTAATTTCTTCGTACATTGGAACATAATCTCTTCGATTTAAGCCTTCCACATTGCAACAAAACTTACCTTGATAAGCTTCAAAAGGAACTATCCCATATTTCTTATAAAGTCTCATTAAAGCATTCATCTGACTTCCTTCACCATAAAAAGATTCTCCACGAGTATCAATTAGTCGCTCTACCCTTTCCAAATGCTCATAATACACCGAATACATTTCAGATAGTTTGATTTTTTTACCCGACATTCTGAATATCTCAGATTCAAACATAGATGTACTGGTATAGCTCCAGCAACATTGAGCTAAATCCTGCGGTGCGGGTGGAAAGTGAAAAGCTGTATTAAACTCTTCCATTGATTCCGGAATACTAATATTAGAAATATCGGCTTTAAACGAATAAGCCGGTTTGTTGGCTTTCTGCTCTCTAATATTCTGAATAATTTCTTCTGTTTCCTTTTGTTTGATGCTTTCCGATTCCTGGCGCACTTCAATAATTTTATTATTATTTTTATCTCCTTCCCATTGAATATACTTTCCATGATGTTTTGATTGAGATAATAAAGAAGCAGAATATCCTATAAACAGAATAATTGTCAAGTTAACTTTTAATTTCATATCATTTGTGTTTTAGTTGTTTTATAAAGTTATTTCTCCCGCTAAACTAGTTGTAAACATATTTTTAAACTTATTTATATCTCGTTGATAAGCATTAAGCAAAAACATAGTTTTTACCAAAACTGTATCAATTGTCATATCCATTGCTGGAATGGCTCCTGCTTCAAGAAAGCGTTTTTGAAACTGATATTGCTTCAAGTCAACTTTACCATAAATGCATTGGGAAGTCAAAATAAATGGTTTACCTAAATTAAATGCCATATTAATCCATGAAAGAAAAGTAGAATCATCGTAAGGCAAATTCCCAGCACCTAAAGATTGTACAACGATAGCATCATATTTACTAAAAATAAAATTTTCAATATTTTGGGAATCAAACCCAGGAAAATATCTTAAAAAAAATACACTTGCTTCAAAATTCGAATTTATCGGGGGTGATTCCATGCGAAACAAAATATCTGTTTCAATATTTATATTGAAACCAACTTCAGCTAAATGCTTGAAATTAGGGCTTTCAAATGCATCATAATCTTTGGTGGATACCTTGATGCATCTGTTCCCTCTAAATAGCTTTGATCCAAAGAATATGCATACTTCAGGAATATCATAAGTAGCAAGTGCAACAGAATAAATTAAGTTATTCCTTGCATCGTTAAAGGTATCTGTAATTGGCCTTATTGCCCCAGTTAATATTACCGGCTTATTTAAACCTGTTAACAAAAATGATAGTGCTGTAGCTGTATAGGTCATGGTATCTGTACCGTGAACAATAACAAATCCGTCAAAATTCATTGATTCAGTTTGGATAAGATTAGAAAGTGAAATCCAATGCGTTGGTTTTATATTCACACTATCCAAATTGAATAGATTCTTAACTTCAATGTCTGCAATACTTGAAATATCAGGGAAATATTTAAATAATTCTTCAACAGAATCAATCGGTCCAAAACCATTCTTTTCACCCTTGTTTTCCATTGAAAAGGTTCCACCCGTAAGTATTAAACAGATTTTTTTCATCATTGAATTAGATATCTTCGTTTAAATATTTCCTTATCAGTTTTGCATTCCCTCCGGCCTCTTTAAATATTGCGTTTGCAAACTTATATCCTCGTTTATGCATTAATTCAGTAATCAAAGGAATAATAGTATCTGTGTTTTTAAGATTTACTTCTTTGTTTATTTGAATACCTGAAAAGCATTTGGTATTAAATACAGTAACCCCACTTATTAATAAATCCATCTGATCGAGAATATTAAAAATCAATGAGCTCTCATAAATATTTAATTCTAACTCACCATGATCGATTAACATTTGAACCGTGGCATTTTTGCCAATTACCTGAAAACATAATTGAATTAAAAACTCAGGAATAACAGGATTAACTTTACCTGGCATAATAGAAGATCCGGGTTGTACTTCAGGTATTATTATTTCACCTAACCCAGTCTGTGGACCAGATGACATTAATCTAATATCTTTTGATACTTTTACTAAGCTTCTTGCTAATAAATTCAATTGGGCAGAAACATTAGCCATATCATCCGGATTTTGAGCAGCATCAAACATATTGTCAGTTATACTCAAACTATTCAAGCCAGTTATTTCCCTAATTTCCTTTATAAAGTTTTGAATATAACCATCTGTTACTGTTTTTCGATCACCTACAATTGTACCCCCGATATTTAACTTTATTAGAGCATTTACTGCATTTTCTATTCTTACTAAAGAACGTTTAATCATTTCTGAATAACCACTAAAAAAGTCATTATAGTCTATAACAACAGCATCTTGAAGACAGGTTCTTGATATCTTCTTATTATTTCTAAACTCATCTTGCTTATTGTGTATTGTATGTATTAATTCTTCTAACTTCTCTTTTAACCTTGGCCATTTTTTAACAACCGCCAGATGACAAGCACTAGGATAAACATCGTTGGTTGACTGGTTTATATTTACATCCTCATTGGGATGAACCAACTTATAGGTACCTAAGTTTTCTCCACCAATTTCATTAGCAATATTCGCAATTACTTCATTGGCATTCATATTTGCAGAAGTTCCGCCACCTCCATGTAAAGAATGAATTGGGAATTGATCAAACATTTCTTTACTTAAAACATAATCACATGCCTGAGTTATTAATCTTTCTTTATTCTGATCAATTATACCAACTTTATAATTAGCAATTGCTGCCGCCTTTTTAATTTGTATCAGGCTTTCTATTAACTCAGGATAATCAGCAATTGGTCTAAAACCATTTAAAGGAAAGTTTTGTATGGCCCTAAAAGTTTGTATACCATAGTATGCATTATAAGGTACTTCTAACTTTCCTAACAAATCTCGTTCTATTCGATATTCTGACATAGGATTAATATTTTACTTTATAAGATATAATTCTTCCTGTGGCTTGGATAAATATTCTGCTCCATCCTCAGTAATAACAAACATTTCTTCAATGGTAGCAATTCCCTTGCCTTCTACAAACAATTTAGGCTCGATAGTAAATACCATATCTTTTTCCAAAGGAACCAAAACTTTGCTACCATACTTTTCCCATTCCGGACCAAGCAATGCATATCCATCATGTGGAAACATTCCGACTTGGTGTCCAACACCATGTTTAAATTCTTCATAACCATTGCTCATAACATGCCATCTTGCTGCAAAATCGACATTCTTTCCTTGAATACCAGGACACATAACCTCTTTTGCCAATTCAATAGATTCCTTAACAGTGTTAAA
Organism: Bacteroidota bacterium; assembly: GCA_020444275.1. Taxonomy (GTDB): domain Bacteria; phylum Bacteroidota; class Bacteroidia; order Bacteroidales; family UBA12077; genus UBA12077. The sequence goes on from JAHLLG010000002.1 coordinate 1,132,764, forward strand.
ACCTCTAACTACATCCTTCGGTGGAACACTTTCATTGTCTTTTAATATATACCATGTTCTCTGAAGATCTGAACAATAACCATTTACTTTTACTCCAAAATCCATATTTAAGATGTGCCCTTTCTCAACCTTTCTGTCTGTTGGTGAGTAATGAGCAACATTTGTATTAGGTCCAGTGAAAACGCCCGGACAATATTTTTCATCCCAACTTAATTCTAAGCCTCTTTCTTTTGCCTTTTCCTTCATAAAACGTGCTATTTGCTTTTCAGTTAAACCCGGCTTTATAAAATCTGTGGCTAAATCAAATATTTCTATTGTATGTTTTATGGCTTCCTTTATGTTAGCTATTTCCGTAAGTGATTTTCTTCCTCTTAATGAAGAAATAATGTCCTCTGCTGAAATTATATTATTATGTAGTTTAATATCTTTTAACATACTGTAAATGATCTGATACATGCCATGTGTCAATCCATCACTTATTTCACTATCAATTGAATAATTCAAAGCTATTTTCGAAGGATTTAGTTTTTTTAGCACATCCTTAAAATGCTCCTGTATTCCTTTCACATAACTATGAATCTCAGTATATACACCCAGATCCTGAACATTCGCAACATCACCCTGACCGACAATAGCAATTGCATCCCCTTTTGATGTGATAATTAATGCAGAATGCCATGTTAAATCAGTTTCTACTAAAAAATCAAGCATGGGATCATGATTAATAGCACTTTCGCGTACAAATGTTATCCAACAATCTATATTTCTTTCTTTTAGGATTGAGATCGCTTGTTTTATTTTCTCCTTTACTAACATATAATAGTTCCAAATTGGTTTGTACAAATATAACAATTATTACTTAACACTGTTAAGTTATCGATAAATTTTTATATCTAATTTAAGATTACAGCTTTAAAATATTTGATTATAATATCCTAGAACTCAAGGTAAGATAAGTATAAATTAAATAGTGAGTGTATTGACTAAATTATTACAAATAAATAATGATCTCAGTTATATTTATATCACAAATAGATACTGATAGAAAATAACAAGACGACTTTTCTGCAAACATTTCATTTTAGTTTAATTAACTATTTTATTGCTCTGATTTACTGTTAGTTAACCCTATTTACCGATACAGAAATTCTTAAAGATATTACCAAGTACTTCATCTGTTGTGATTTCGCCGGTAATTTCACCTAAATAATGAAGTGTTTCTCGGATGTCTTGTGCCAGAAAGTCGCCAGTAATGCCTGTGTTTAATCCATCGATGGCTCTTTGAAGCGATTCGGAAGCTTTCTCGAGCGCCTCGTAATGGCGCGCATTGGTCACAATTACTTCGTTTTGATTTAAGGAAGCTAAGTTTACAACCGATAATAACTCCTCAATTAGTTGATCAATATTCTCACCTGTTTTTGCGGAGATTCTTAAAATAATATCCTTCTCACGTATAAGTTGTTCCAGGTTTGTATCAACGGCTTGTTGATCTATCTTATTGATTGCAACAATCAACTTTTTATCTGTTCCGGCAATTTTATTTTCAACGGTTTTAATAGCATGCTTAATATCTTCGATACTCTCAGTGGCATCAACTAGCAACAGAACTATTGATGCTTTGGATATGCGTTCGTAGGTACGCTCTATTCCTATTGTTTCTACTTTATCTGAAGTCTCTCTGATTCCGGCGGTATCAATAAATCGAAACGCTACTCCTTCGATATTTATTACATCTTCTATTACATCGCGCGTGGTTCCGGCAATTTCTGAAACAATGGCTTTTTCTTCGTTTAAAATTCTATTGAGCAAAGTTGATTTACCCACATTGGTATGACCCACGATTGCAACAGGCACTCCATTTTTTATCACGTTCCCTAAATCAAACGATTTTAATAGTTTTTGAATTAGATTTTGAATATTATTTAAAAGATCATTCAACTGTGTGCGATCAGCAAACTCCACATCTTCCTCACTAAAATCTAATTCTAACTCCAATAATGAAATAAAATGTAATAATCGATCTCTTAAATTTAGGATTTCACCTGAAAAGCCACCACGCATTTGTTGCATAGCCACTTTATGAGATGATGCTGAAGAAGATGCAATCAGATCAGCCACTGCTTCTGCCTGCGATAAATCCATTTTACCATTTACAAATGCTCGCAGCGTAAACTCTCCAGGTTTAGCTAAACGAGCTCCATTCTTTGTTAAAAGCTGCAAAACTTGCTGTTGGATATATACTGAACCATGGCAAGAAATTTCTACAACATCTTCTCCAGTATAGGATTTAGGTCCTTTAAAAATTGACATAACCACTTCATCAATAATACGATCGCCATCGAGTAAATTCCCAAAATGAATCGTGTTGGGTTGCTGATCAATTAATCGTTTATTTGTTGGTGATTGAAACACTTTATCGCATAACGCAATAGATTCATCTCCACTTAACCTCACAACAGCAATTGCTCCATTTCCCTGGGCTGTTGATATTGCACATATAATGTCGTTATTTATCATTCTGAACTTTCTTATATCTAAAACAACTAACTAAATGATCATTCACCATTCCAATGGCTTGCATTTTAGCATAACAAATGGTTGAACCCACAAACTTAAATCCCCGCTTCTTTAAATCTTTACTCATTGCATCTGACTCCTTTGATGTAGCAGGTATTTGACTCATATACTCCCATTTATTAACAATGGTTTTTCCATCGGTAAACGACCAAATATATTTTGCGAATGAGCCAAATTCCTTTTGCACTTTCATGTATGCTTTTGCATTGGTAACAGCTGCGTTAATTTTTAGTTTATTTCTGATTATTCCGGCATCTTGCAATAGCTCTTCAATCTTTTTTTGATCGTACTTTGCTATTTTTTTGTAATCAAAATGATCAAATGCTTTTCTGAAATTCTCACGCTTGGCTAGTATCGTACTCCAACTTAATCCTGCCTGGAATCCTTCCAAAATCAAAAACTCAAAAAGTTTTTGATCATCATGCAAAGGTACTCCCCATTCTGTATCGTGATATTCTATATCCAAAGGCTTTTTAGCCCAATCACATCTTTGTTTTGTCATATAAATTAATTCCAGTGATGGCCTCGTTCATTAACTGTTTCAAGAAATTTGCTAATTGATCTGTCGTAAGTACGCTCTACATCATTAGGAAAGTAGCATGCAGGCAGTTGCCCAAGCTCACGATGATAAGCAATACAATCGCAACAAACACCTTTCTTACTACACGAATAGGTGCAATTGCAATTTTCTTTATTTTGATCTTTTTTACATTCCATAATACAAAACTTTTGAATTGCATCGCAAAATTACATGAAATAAGCCTTGTACACAAAATGTTTTTTAACTAATGTCATTCTACCCAAAAATTCCGGATATCGACCCCCCTGATACAGATATAGTTTGTCCGGTAATGTATTTCGAGACAGGAGATAATAACCATAATGCCAGTGAAGCTAAATCGTCCGGATCTCCCATAAACCCAACTTTTGTATTTTTCTCAAATAATGCTTTTGACTCTTCATAAGATAAGTCTTCTAATTCACTTTTCTTTTTAATTAGACGTTCAATGGCCTTCGTATTGTGTGATCCAGGCGCTAACACATTAACCGTTATTCCTTTTTCTGCAACTTCTTGCGATAAGGTTTTTGCCATACCCACAACCGACATTCGAAGCGATGTACTTAAAACCAGGTTCTCAATTGGCTGTTTTACCGATGAACTTTCAAGAAATACTATTCTTCCGTAATTATTCTCAAGAAATTGTGGTAATAGCTTTTTTACAAGATCCACTTTCCAACGGAGTAATTTCTGAAATGCTTCATCCCAATCCGAAAGCTCTGTTTCCATAAACGATTTTGCCGGAGGACCACCAGCGTTTACAAAAACACCACTGATATTTGTTACTCCTATTAGATCTATAATTTTATCAACGGCTCTTTTCTCTGTTACGTCAGTTTCCAAGTACTCGAAACGTGAATCATATTTGTACTTTAACTCACTTAATAATTCACCGCGTCTGGCTACTCCGTAAACTGTCGCACCATGTTCCATTAATTGCACTGCAACAGATCTACCAAAACCACTGGTAACTCCTGTTACCACAAAACTTTTATTTTTAATATCAAGGTCCATAATTCTTCGTTTTTTATACTAACAAAAGAAATCTAAAAATGTTAAAGAGCCGCTACCTAAAAAGATAGCGGCTCTTTACATATTTTATTATATCTTACTTAATACCCAATTTCTTTGCAATATCAGATGGAATAGCATTTTTATTTACCATTATATCTATCATCTTAAAGGTAATAAAAGCTTCTGACATGTAAATATAACCATTGTATGGATTATCAACATCCCAACTATTTTTTACTTTGTAGTATTTGGTTCCATTCTGATCTTTAGCAACACCAACAATATGCATTCCATGATCGTCGGTAGTTTTATAGTTATCAAACTCTTTTTGACGTAATTCAGGAGTAATCTCTAACTCTTTTAAAGGTCGATCAAATGAATATAATATCTTATTTTTCTCCTTGGTAGATAGTCCTGTTAATCTTTCCTTATCAGTTCCACTTGTCTCCTCATATGCAACATCCGGAACAATAGCTACTCCGTTACTCCATGAGAATCCTTTTTCGCTAACATCACCACCCCAGGCAACAGAGTAACCTTTTTCAAGCGAGTAATCAATAATTTTAGTTATATCTTCCAGTTTAACATTGTATACATCACCTAATAACCAGTTATCAGGCACCTCAATTATAAACTCTTCATAATATGGATGATGCATAAATGATGAAATTTCCACATAATCATCAGGATTTATTCCGGTAAATTCAGCTGCAAAAGTCTTAGGGGTGTACTCTTTACCGTTATACGTAAATGTTTCGGGTTTTTCACCTAAATAAGCATCCAGTATTCCTTCAAAACCATTGTGCCATGCAGTAGTTAGTTCTTTATTTTTATTTTCAATAACCTGATCTACATAACCTTTTAATACGGCATCAAATTCGCCATGTACAAATTTTTCTGTTCCATAATTTAATCCGGCATATACCTCTTCAGGAACAATACCATATTTCTCAATTACGTGGGTAACATCGTGGAATCCACCTCCACCTGCAAAATTCAAGTTGCCATGCCAACGAACATAATCAATTGCCTTATCAGAATAGGCATGGCGAATAATCCATGCTTCAGAAAGATTAACCTCTGGCTTGCCCATTCTTATCATTTCCGTTTCTAAGAATGATAATGCCGAGAAGCTCCAGCATGTTCCTGATCTGAATTGATTTTTTACCGGTGTGGTTTTTACCTCTTTAATGATTTCAAATTCGTATGCAGGCTTCTTGGTCTCTTCCTGCGCAAACAATGTAAAGCTTGTAATTACTAATGCTACAATAATAAAAATTTTCTTCATGATGTCGATTTTTGATTTGATCTTTAGATAGCCAAAATTACTAAACGTTTAATATATTCTTAAAAAAATGTTAATATTTACTTTCTGTCGGTAGCAAATTGTTGTTCATCGATTTCCAATTTTTGACTCTATTATTTATTATATATTGAGCCCACGATTAAATAACTCAATTTTTTAACCTAAACTAAAATTTACTTATGAAGAGATTTTTTACTTTTCTTTTTTTACTCGTTTTTATAGGTTCTACCTATGCACAGCAAGTAGAAAAACAAATTGTTGACAGAAATGGTAATCCGACTTTTGTAAAGTTTGATACAAAAGTGAAATCATTTTCTAAATCAGAAACAAAAGATGTTTTATCAAGCATCTTTAATATGACAAAAAGTGGTGAGTACAAAAGCCTAAGATCAGAAAAAGATAAAATTGGCTATACTCACGAAAGATTCCAACAATATTATAAAGGAATCAAAGTGGAAAAGGGAGTATACATTGTTCACAGCCGTGAAGGTGTTATCGAATCCTTAAGTGGAGAACACAAGTTGATAAAGGATATCAATACGAATCCATCTATTTCAGCTACTGAGGCTATCGAAAAGGCCAAATCATTTGTAAATGCTGAAAAATACATGTGGGAACAGGAGAAAGCTTACACTCCGCAAGCAGAACTTGTAATTGTAGAGCATGATTATGGTAAGCATCCAAAAGATAAGCATGAAATGGTATTGGCTTATAAGACTGATATTTACGCTACAAAGCCATTACGCAGAGATCATATTTACGTTGATGCTCAAACTGGTGAAATTGTTCATGTTAATGCAATTATTAAAACTGCAGAAGCAACAGGTACTGCTGATACAAGATATAGTGGCACTAAATCTATATCAACTGACAGCTATAATGGATCTTATCGTTTAAGAGATTATTCAAGAGGTAATGGTATTATTACTTATAACTGTAATGAATCAACAAACTACAATAGTGCAGTTGATTTTACCGACAACGATAATAACTGGACTGCAGCAGAATATGATAATGCTGACAAAGATAATGGTGCATTAGACGCTCACTGGGCAGGTATGGTAACTTATGACTATTTTCAGGATGTACACAACCGAAACAGTTTTGATAATAACAATGCATTAATCAAAACATATGTTCATTTTGATAGCAATTATGATAATGCATATTGGAATGGATCTGTATTCACATTTGGTGATGGTTCATCGTTTGACATTTTAACTTCACTTGATGTATTTGGTCACGAATTTGGACATGCTGTATGTTCTTACACATGTGATTTAACCTATTCGGCAGAGCCTGGTGCATTAAATGAAGCATTTAGTGATATCTGGGGTTGCGCAATTGAATACAAGTATGCTCCGGAAAAAGATACTTGGTTAATGGGTGAAGATTTAGGTTCAGCACTACGTTCAATAAGCGATCCTAAATCAAAAGGTTTACCTGATACTTATAAAGGAGATAACTGGTGGACAAGCTCATCTGACTATTATGGTGTACACACCAATAACGGACCTTTTTGCTATTGGTTCTATCTAATTTCTGTAGGCGGATCAGGTACTAATGATAACAACGATGCGTATAATGTAACTGCTATTGGTATTGAAAAGGCTGAACAAATTGCATATAGAATAGAGAGTGTTTATATGACATCAAGTTCTGACTATGCTGATGCAAGAACTTATGCTATTCAAGCTGCTCAAGATCTTTATGGAGAAGGTTCTCAAGAAGAAATTTCAGTAACCGATGCAATGTATGCTATTGGTGTAGGTGATCCTTATAATGGAGGTGGCCCACAACCAGCTTCTTACTGTGGATCTGAAGGTAGCGACTATAGTTACGAATGGATTTCAGAAGTTACTGTAGGTAGTTATACTAACACTTCAAATGCTGCTGGTTATACTGATTTTACCAATGAAGTAATTGATGTGAATGCAGGTGAAACCTATAGCATTACATTAACACCTGGATTTGCTAGTTCTACGTATAACGAATACTGGAAAATATGGATTGACTTTGATAATGACACTACATTTGATGCTGAAGAATTAGTATTTGATGCTGGTGCATTAAGCAAAGAAGCTGTTTCCGGTACTATTGATATTCCTACAGGAATTTCAGGTATACGAAGAATGCGTGTTTCAATGAAATATAATGGTGCACAAGATGCCTGTGAAACATTCAGCTATGGTGAAGTTGAAGATTATCACGTAAACATATCTGAATCAGGAGAAGATACTCAAGCTCCTACAGCTCCTAACAATTTATCATCTTCAAATATTACAGAAACTTCATTTACTTTAAGCTGGAATGCTTCAACTGATAATGTTGGCGTTACCGGTTATGATGTATATCAAAATGGAAGTTTATTAGGTTCTGTAACCGGAACTTCAGCAAACATAACAGGCTTAACTGCTTCTACCACTTATTCGATGACAGTTAAAGCAAAAGATGCAGCCGGGAATGTTTCCGCTGCAAGTAGTGCATTAAATGTTACTACTGCAACACCTGCAGATACTGAAGCACCAACAGCACCATCAAATTTAGGTTCTTCTAATATCACAACATCTTCTGTAGTATTGAGCTGGAGTGCATCTTCTGATAATGTTGGAGTAACCGGATATGATATTTATAAAGACGGTGCTTATCTTGCAAATACTTCAGGTACAAGCTATACAGTAACCGGATTAGCGGCATCTACAACATATGAATTTTATGTTAAGGCTAAAGATGCTGCTGGTAATGTATCAGCAGCAAGTAATACCATTTCTGCAACCACAGATGAAATTGTTGCAGAATACTGTACTTCTCAAGGAAACAATTCATCATATGAATGGATTGCAGAAGTTGGAATAGGAACATATGGAAATACTTCCGGAGCAGCTGGTTATACTGACTTTACAAGTGAAAATATTACACTAGAAGCCGGTAGCTCAGTTAATGTTTCATTAACACCTGGATTTTCAGGATCTACATACAACGAATACTGGAAAATCTGGATTGATTATAATGGTGATGCTGATTTTGACGATGCAAACGAACTGGTATTTGATGCAGGATCATTAAGTAAAACTACAGTTACAGGTGTTATCAATGTACTTTCTACTGCGAGTGGAAGCACACGTATGAGAGTATCGATGAAATACAATGCTGCACAAACAGCTTGTGAATCATTTAGCTATGGTGAAGTTGAAGATTATACTGTAACATTCGGTGAGGCAGTACCTGACACAGAAGCTCCTACCGTTCCAACAGGTTTAGCATCATCAAATATCACTACCAGCTCAGCTACAATAAGCTGGAATGCATCTACTGATAATGTAGGAGTTACCGGCTATGATGTATATCAAAATGGTTCATTTGTAAACTCTGTTTCAGGAACAAGCTATACAGCTAACGGATTAACTGCAGCAACAACGTACACTTTTGCTGTAAGAGCAAAAGATGCCGCAGGAAATAATTCTGCACTTAGCAGTTCCATTAACGTTACAACTTCTGATGAGCAACTTACTTATTGCAGCACTAAAGGTAATAACGTTAATTATGAGTGGATTGATCTTGTTCAGTTAAACGAAATTGATAATACGACATCAAAAGATGGTGGGTATGCTGATTACACTAACCTAACTGCTAACGTTGCATTAGGCTCAAGTCAAACTATCTATTTCAGCTGTGGATTTGCAAGTAGCAGTTATACTGAGTACTGGCATGTATGGATTGACTGGGATCATAGTGGAACATTCGATTCTGACGAAGAAATGGTATCTGGTTCATCAAGCAGTTCCGGAACTCTTTCAGCTAACTTTACTGTTCCTTCAGATGCGTCATTAGGAACTACAAGAATGCGTGTAACCATGAAGTACAATTCTGCTGCTACACCTTGTGAAACATTCTCGTATGGTGAAGTTGAAGACTATACCGTAAACGTAACAAGTTCAGCAGTAAACTATTTCTTTGCTGGAATTAAATCTGATGCTCAGGAGTTAGGAAATGAAGATCCAACTGATATTACAATTTATCCTAATCCTGCTACTTCAGATATTACAGTAAGTGTAGTAAATGGAACTAAACGTGGAACAATTAGCGTATATAATGTAATAGGTTCATTAATTAAGGTTGTAGAAATAGAAGGTAATGAAAGAGAAATTAACATTTCTGATTTACCTGCAGGTTCTTATATCATCTCAGTTGAAGATGAAAAAGAACCAATTATCAAACAATTTATTAAGAGATAATAAATAACCAGAGAAGGAAGCCTTAAGGCTTTCTTCTTTTTATCTATGCAAATCCATTAACTCACTTGGTTTATTTGCCTAAACTATTGCATAGAAAAAGTCCGGTCTGCAAAGATCGGACTTTATTTTTTTGAGCTGATAGTAATATAAATTATACTAATCCCTTTAGTTCTGCAGATTTTGCTATTAGCTTAACAATTTCTTCCGCATTAAATTTCTCACAATTAAAGATTAGATCATAATCGACTAATTCCATTTTTCTTCCAGCAAATTCGGTTCTGAGTTGCGATCTCTTTTTATCCATATCCTCAGCTAACTTTCTTGCTTCGTGGTGCGATATTTTATGTCTTTTACTTATACCATGCACTCTGTAATCCATTGAAGCGAACAATTTAATGTGTAATGAATTAGGAATATCTTTTAATATGGAAACACCACCTCTACCAACAATTATAACCCTTCCCTCTTCTCCTATTGATCTTATAACCTCGCGAATAGTATTTCTTATCTTCCGTTCGCTTTTATAGTATTTACTTGACAAGGCTTCAAGAATTTCATCCACAGCACTTCTTTTTTGGAATTTAAAAATAAACTCTATTTTCTCTGGCGTTAAACCCAGCTCTTTGGCTGCTTCTTCTAAAATCTCTTTATTGATAACCTTCCAGGGATCGTCTTGTACCCCTTCCATTTCTGTTAACAATTCAGCTAAATCTGCAGCACACAAATTCGCAGGACATCCAAAATATCTTGAAATTGTAATTACCGGGCCCACTTGCTTCTTTTCTTGTTTATTGGGCATTTTATGCTCATATCGATCTTCTAAATATTTGAGTAAGATGTTAGCCATAATTACTGTATTGTATTAAATGGTTAGGTTAATATTACATTTTACAAGTTATTAAATTTTTAGAAGATTTACAAAAGCGGTATGGTAATCAAAAAAGGTCTCCTCTTTCGAAGAAACCTTTCTGTGATCCCGCCAGGAGTACTCGCTACGCTCGTGAGATCGCTTCGCTTAGTTCGAACCTAGGTTCTCATCCTGGCTATAGAATTCTTACGTAAAACAAAAAAGGTTTCCTCTTTCGAAGAAACCTTTCTGTGATCCCGCCAGGATTCGAACCTGGGACCCACAGCTTAGAAGGCTGTTGCTCTATCCAACTGAGCTACGAGACCAGTACCTTTTAGCGTTGCAAAAATATAAAAATATCTTTAATCAGAAAAAAAACTGGGAATTATTTGTGATTTTCTTTTATAACAATGAAAAAGTCACCCTTCGTTAAACTCCGGATGACCTTAATTATTTAATCAGCATAGCTTTATGCTTGTTTCATAGCATTTACCAATCCTTTTTTCTCTATGATCTCCATCAATTTTTCCGGAAGTGGTGAAAATTTAATCTCTTTATCACCCACTTTTACTATTCCATTATTAAAATCTATGTCGACACTATCTCCAGGATTGTATGCTTCAACAATCTCAGGGTTCACGATTAACGCTAATCCTTGATTAATACAGGAACGATAAAAAATCCGGTTAGAAGATTTCACAATTACTGCTTTTACTCCTGCATGCGATAATCCTACCGCAGGATGCTCACGTGAACTTCCACATCCAAAGTTTTCACCTGCAATTACAATATCACCAGCTGCAACATTTTTAGAGAAATTCTCATCAAAACCAGCGAATAAATGTGGCATAATTGACTCAGCATCAGAACTTAAAACATTATATGTTAAGTTTCCTGCGAACATCTGGTCTGTATTAATATTATCAGCATCAGTGTAATTCCATACATTGCCAATTTTTCTGTTTTCTCCTGCAGGAATATCAACGGTTGATGTCGCTTCCTTCTGGAAAGGGAATTTGTCATTGTGCTTCTCTCCTCGGGGATCAGCTATTTCTCCCTTAATAGCACTATACGCTACAGTTGCCGGTGATGCCAGGTAAATCTCTGATTCTTTATTTCCCATTCTGCCTTTGAAGTTTCTATTTGCTGTAGAGATTACTGTATAACCATCAGCTGGGATTCCCTGACCTGTTCCTAAACATGGACCACAAGATGTACTTAAAACTGTAGCACCGGCATTGATCAGTTTGGTAATAATCCCTTCTTCAATCATTTGAAGATATATTTTTTGCGAAGCCGGAATTACCAATAACTGAAAACCATCAGCAATCTTTTTTCCATCTAACACTTCTGCTGCAATACGCATATCTTCTAATCTTCCATTGGTACATGTTCCAATAACACCTTGTTGTAGTTGTGTTCCCTGAACCTCGGAAACAGCTTTTACGTTATCAACATGATGCGGAGCAGCAACCAAAGGATAAATTTCTGATAAATCAATTTCTATTTCTTTAGCATATGTGGCACCTTCATCGGCCCAAACACCTTCAACAGTATCTTTTCCATAGAATTTAGCTAAAACTTCATCCGGAGGAAAAACAGCATTCTTAGCTCCCATCTCAGATGCTAAGTTTGCCAAAGTCATACGTTGCGAAATAGTTAGATTTTTTACTCCTTCGCCATGATATTCAATTGACATATAGTCTGCTCCGTGAGAACCAATCATACCAATTATCCATAATGAAATATCCTTTGCATAAACTCCTGGATTAAGTTTTCCCTTCAAGGTAACTTTCATAGTTTCCGGAACACGAAACCATGTCTCACCTCTTTTCCATAACCCTGCAGCTTCAGTTCTATCGATACCTGCTGCCATTGCATTAAAAGCACCTGCTGTGCACGTATGACTATCACTTCCTACGATTACCATTCCTGGTTCTGCGTGGTACGACATAATCTGGTGACAAATACCTTTCCCTGCATCGTAAAATTTCTTTACGCCCTGATATTTTACAATATCACGTACCTCCTGGTATTGAGTAGCTAATTTTGCATTGGTTGGTGGTGCATTGTGATCTAACACAATTAACAATTGATTCGGATCAGCAACTTTATCGCCACCCATTTTTTCAAACGTCTTTTTAATACTTGCCGTATTATCGTGTGTTAAAACAATATCGGGCTTTTTAAAAACGATGCTACCACATTCGGCATCAAATATTTTTTCAACAAATGTTCTTGCCATAATATTTTCAGATTTCAGATTACAAATTTCAGATTTTCAAATTAATACTAACTAAAAATTCCTCCGCGCTGGTAAATATCCATTTGAACATCGGAGAATGGATTTCCTTGTACGGTTTTTCCTTTGGTAACATTCGTAATTTCACCCGTTTCGAAATTTACTTTGATTTGATCAAAATGTTCCAGGTCTAATCCCTTCAAGGTATCGTATGTCATAATTGGAAATGCAGCATTAATAGCATTTCTTTCATAAATAGCTCCAAAAGATTCAGCAATAACAGCCTGCACACCTAATGGAATAAAACAATCAACAGCTTGCTGACGAGAACTACCACTACCAAAATTTTTCTGAACTAAAACAATATCACCTGGTTGTGCTTCTTTAGCAAAATTCTCATATCCTTCCAGATTATCAAAAGCGTACTGCCCCATTTCATTAATGTCGGTAATTGCTAAATATCGGTTATGGTAAATCATATCGGTATCGATATTATCCTCTTTAATATACCAAACTCTGCCTTCAATAACTTTTGGCTTGTCTTTTTGCTCTTTCTTCTCCGTTTTAGATTTAATCTTCTCAGCTCCCTCCTTTGGCATAAAAACCATAGGTTCTTCAGGGATATCATCTGGTGTAGTAATAAAACCTGCAACTGCCGATGCGGCAACCACTGCAGGAGATGCTAAATACACTTCTCCCTTACCTTGTTTACCTGGAAAGTTTCGGTTTCCTGTACTAATCGTAATCTCTCCCTGTCCGTTCTGACCAACCTGACCTGCTGCACATCCTGCACATCCTGCATTGGACAATAATGCACCAGCATTTTTAAATATTTGAACCAACCCTTCGTTTAATGCCTGATTCCAAACATCATCAGTTGATGGAACAATTTTCAATACAACTCCCGGTGCAACCTGGCGTCCTTCCAGTACGGCAGCTGCTGCTCTTAAATCTTCTATTCTTCCGTTGGTACAACTTCCGATAAATGCCGAATCAATCTTGGTCTTTTTAACCTCTCCTATTTCAACGGTATCATGAGGTTTCCCCGGACGTGAAACACGTGGGATAAATTTTGTTATGTCGATATCAATAATCTGATCATAATTTGCATCATTATCAGCTTTTACCAATTCAAGCTTTTTACCTGATTGCTGCTCGCTGAATTTCATAATTTCTTCATTTGGAGTAAATAACAAAATGATTGCCCCCATCTCTGTGCCCATAGATGCAATGGTAATTCTTTCATCTAAAGTTAACTCATCAATAGCTTCTCCATGAAATTCAACAGCGTAGCCTAACAAAGTATTTGCACCAAACTCTTTTAATAAATTTAAAACAATATCCTTTGCTGATACATTGGCAGGCTTTTTACCTTTAAAATTAAGTTTTACAGATTTTGGTACTTTAAACCAGGACTTACCATTGGCCCAAGCTGCAGCAATATCCTGATCGCCCATTCCCTGACCAAAAGCACCAACTGCGCCAAGAATATTGGCATGCGAGTCGGTAGTTACCGCAGTTGATCCTGAATATGCTAAACCTTCATGGATCAAAAGATGCGTACCAATTCCAGCATCAATATCATATACTTTTATACCATAATTTCTGGCAAAATCTCTACATTTTTGCTGATTCACCGCATATTTCTGATCTGAACCGGTTGGGTTACAATCGAATGTAAAGAATGTTCTTGTTGGATCTGCAATACTTAATCCATTATCTAAAATATTTTTAACAACATTGGCTCCGCCAAAATCTCTGGCTGCACGCACATCCATATATACATCTACGATATCGCCAGGCTTTACCACATCTTTATCTGAGTGGTTTGCCAATATTTTTTCAATTAATGTCATTCCCATAGTTAATAGAATTTTAAGGTTTTATTTTAGATAACAAATTTATAATATTTGAAATTCTAGGTTGCATAACCAAGCCACTTTTTACAAATAAATTTGACGTTTTTTTCTTCTTTAGAATCACTCTTATTTATTTTATTAAGAAAGTTTTATTTCTTGATAAAGCAAACTATTTTTGCAACTTTAATTTTTGATAAATGGCGCGTAACGTAAAACACAACATTCCCAAACTATACGTTATTAAAATTGCAAAATGGTTTATGCTGTTTATGCCATTTATGATTCCTTTTTTTGAGGATAACGGCCTTCAACTATCGCAAATTTCTATACTTAAAGCTATTTATTCAATATCCATTGTTGCTTTGGAAATACCATCAGGCTACCTAGCTGATATCTTAGGCAGAAAAAGAACATTATTATTAGGGTCTGTTTTGGGTTTCTTAGGATTTGGAATTTACAGTTTTTCTTACGGATTTGCAGGATTTCTAATTGCGGAAATAGTTTTGGGTTTTGGTCAAAGTTTAATTTCAGGTGCCGATTCGGCCATGTTATTTGATACGTTAAATGATCTTAAAAGAAAGAATGAATATGTTAAATACGAGGGGCGGATTATTTCCATTGGAAATTTAGCAGAAACTGTTGCTGGAATAGTTGGTGGATTATTGGTAGGGATTAGTTTACGATTTCCTTATTATGTTCAGACAGCGGTTGCTTTTACTGCAATTCCTGCTGCTTTAACCTTGGTTGAGCCCGTAAGAAATAATAAAATGTTAAGCGCTGGTTTTAAACATATTCTGCAAATCGTTAGATACTCGCTTTTCGATCATAAGGAATTACGCTGGAATATAATTCACTCTTCTGTAATAGGAGCAGCAACCTTAACCATGGCTACTTTAATTGTTCAACCATATCTTTTGCTAATTGATGTACCCCTATTCTATTTTGGTATTATTTGGCCGGCTTTGAATCTAACAGTTGGTGCAGTTGCACTGTACGCTTATAGGGTTGAAAGAAAACTTCAAAAAGCAAAATCATTACTCATTATAACAATATTTATTCCTTTAGGCTATATTGCATTAAGCCAGGTTGTTTCTTACTGGGGTATAGTCATTCTGTTCATATTTTACATCGCCAGAGGATTTGCAACGCCAATATTAAAAGATTATATCAACCAGTTAACCGATTCGAGTGTACGTGCTACAGTATTATCTGTTCGCAACTTTGTTATTCGTATTTTTTTCGCAATCATTGCCCCATTTATTGGTTGGTATTCAGACATTTTTAGTTTAGAAGGCGCTGCTTTAATTGCAGGTTTAATCTTTTTATTATTTGCTGGAATTTCCTTGATCATGCAACTCAAACTAATAAGATCACATCAGTAATCACAGACAGACCAATGTGTTTTATTCAGATCTCAAGCAAGTAAGTGATTGCATTTTTCAGTATAAAAATTTTTTAGATAAATATGTCTACTATCATATCTTAAGTTTAAAAAAATTCTTCAAAACCCAATCTCATATCTTACATATGATGTGGACAACAAAAAAGAAAAAGCTCCTGCATTATTCACAAAAAGAATTGATTACAGAAGCTTTCTTAGATATTTTTAAATAAACTGTTTCGCGTTACTTCTTGGTGGGTGGAGCCATAAATTCTGGTCCAACAGGGTCGGTGATCGTTTCTTCTAGTATATTATCAATCTGTTTCATATCCTCCTGCGATAAATGCCAACCACTCATATCATCTATTACATCCAGTTGTGCTGGTTTTCTGGCTCCCCATAGAGCTATATCTGCTCCCTGATCAAGTACCCAGCGAACAGCTAAATGAATGACATCCTTTCCATAGTTATCGTGTGCAAACTGATCCAACTTTTCGACTGCACTAAGGTACATTTTAAAGCGTTCTCCCTGGAATTTAGGATCTGCTTTTCTAAGGTCATCACCCTTAAACTGTCGATCACGACTCATTTTTCCAGAAAGTAATCCTCGGCAAATGGAGCCATAAACCAGCGATTTTATGTCGTTTTCTTTACAATAAGGCAGCACATCCTTTTCAATACCTCTTTCGAACAAATTATAAGGCGGTTCGCAAAGATCCAAGCTACCAGATGCTCTAAAAAGATCCATTTGCTCGGGTGAATAATTACTAACGGCTATGGATTTAATTTTACCTTGTTTTTTAAACTTCTCCATCTGCTCGGCAGTTTCCTCAAAAGGCACTTGCTGATCAGGCCAATGAATCATATATACATCGATATAGTCTGTTTGAAGACGCTTTAAACTATCCTCAATTTCTTTTTGCAAGCGCTCTTTGGAAGAGTTACGAAAAGGCTGTTCATTTTTCCAGTCCAAACCCACTTTTGTAACAATTACCAGATCATCACGTTTGCCATATTCTTTAATGGCTTCACCTACGATTTTCTCTGAAGTGCCAAATCCGTAAACCGGCGCTGTATCGATTAAGTTTATTCCTTTATCAATCGCTGTTAAAATAGTATTAATTGATTTCTTTTGTTCAGTTCCGCCCCACATCCAGCCCCCAATAGCCCACGTACCAAGGCCTATGCGTGAAACGTCCTTTTCAATACGATGCAATTTAGTTTTCTCCATAATATTTTTTATTTTGGGATTCAATACTTCGACATAATCCGGTAGAAATTGTTCAAAAGTATTTTTTTACATAAAAACTGTAATCATTTTGATCCTTAACTTGATGACGAACTAATAAAAGTAGAAGTTGTTGCTACCATCACTGCAGCCTGAATCTCTTTTAAGGTTTGACTAATTGCTTCGCTTATTTCAATGTTTTGTGTTAATTCCTTTATTCGTTTTTTTGCTTCTTTATGTTCTTTTTTTGTAACAAATAAGATTCTGGTTAATTTGCAGCTTGACAATAAACTTAGCAATAATACTGCTTCCATATCGGGTTTTAGCTTCTCTAAAACAATTTTTCGTATTCTGTCTTTTATAGTATCAATTTCTTTTGTATTAATTACAGGATATCTTTTAATTTTAATAAGACCCCATAAATATGAATTAACTTCCTCATTAACTATGTTCTTCTGATATAAATTATTAAGTACAAATTTTCTAAACCCTGAAGATTTATTACCTAGTTTATATATCCAGTAACGAGGTTTTCTATTTTTTTTTGACTTATTTATTAGTTTCATACTAGCATCAATTACTTGATGATTAGTTAATTTATAATCAACAACAACTATTCTTCTTTTTTTAACTTCGATTTTTTGCAATTCGGATAGTTCTAACAAAATGGCTCCTGCCAATCCATAGTTTAATGTGAAAGAATCAACCAAGAACTTGCCTTTTTTTTGATCAAGTGCTAATAAAATAAATTTATCAAATAGATGAAGTTCCATAAATTCTAATTTTATATAAATTTATAAAAATGGTTTAGAATTAAAAAATATAGCAGTATTAAGAGATTGTCGCAAACGTTTTAAACGCATTCTTTATTAAAAATCAGAAAAATATTCTCTTTTTTAATCAAAAAAAATTGACAACTCCTTGATTATTATTGATATTTATTAGAAATTAATTCCTTATTTAGTACCTCCAAAATCAAAAAAATGAGTTTTATGAAACTTGCTGTAAAAGATGCAATGAGATGTGTTGGTTGCCAGAGCTGTATGTTTGCATGCTCGCGCCGAAGTGGAAATGCAGGATTAGCGAACACCTGTATTGGAGTAAAATCAGCGGGTGGAATTTCGAAAGGGTATAATGTTATTGTATGCCGATCGTGCGAAAATCCACCGTGTGCAGCAGTTTGCCCTACAGGAGCATTAACTCCTAAAGAGGGCGGCGGTGTACGACTTAAATCTTCGAAATGTATCGGTTGTGGTCTGTGCAAAGATGCTTGTGTTATTGGCGCGGTCTTCTGGAACGACAAAGACAATAAACCTGCAATCTGCATTCAGTGTGGGATTTGTGCTAATTATTGTCCATATGATGTGTTGGAATTGCAAAAAGATAAGAAAGGAGTTAGTCATGATGCCGAATGATACGTTATCAAAAGTTTTATATATAGATCTTACCAAAAAGAAATTTGAAGTTAAATACAGAAGAGACCTTTTTGAAAAATACCTAGGAGGAACAGGTGTTGCAACACAATTATTGTTAGAAGAGTGTCCGGAAGGTATTGATGCTTTCGCTCCGGAATCTCCAATAATTTTTGCTGTTGGACCATTAACTGGTGCTTTCCCGTTAGCATCAAAAACATGTGCCATGTTTAAATCGCCACACACAGGCGATATTGGTGAAAGTCATGCCGGTGGAAGAAGTGCTATTGCAATACGAATGGCCGGGTATGGCGCGATTGTGATTAAAGGTAAAAGCGAGATTCCTGTTTATTTATCTATCACAAAAGGAAAAGTAGAGTTCAAAAATGCTACAACACTGTGGGGAATGAAAGATGGTTCAATTGCTGCGCGAGTGATGAGACAAAATGAAGGTGGTGAAGGATTACGTGCTATATTCAGAATAGGTATGGCAGGCGAAAACATGTCTACTTTTGCTAATGTAACCACAGAAACATATCGACATTTTGGGCGACTAGGACTAGGTGCTATTTTCGGTAGTAAATTCTTAAAAGGAATTGTAATTTCCGGCAAACAAGCCATTGAAGTTACCAATAAAAAAGAGTATAAAAATTTATACGATGAGATATATAACACAGCAACAGAATCTCCTGTAATGAAAAAGTATCACGATGTTGGTACTGCAATTAATATCAAATCGTTGAATTCAATGAAAGCGTTGCCGGTTAAAAATTTACAGAAAAGCTCCATTGAAGAAATTAAGCATGTAACAGGAGAAGATATTGCTAAAAATCATTTGGCCAGAAGAATTGGTTGTGCCCACTGCCCTGTGGCATGTATTCACTTGGCTTATTTACGAGAACCATACGAAGACGATCCATATTTCTTTAAAACCACTCCGGTTTGTTACGATTTTGAGTTAATATACTCATTAGGGACAATGGTAGGAATTACAGAAGCCAAACCACTACTTAAACTTATTGATATTGTAGAGCAAGTTGGAGTAGATGCCATGAGCATGGGAGTAATCTTATCATGGATAACAGAAATGTATGAGCGTAAAAATATTACACTTGAAGATTTAAATGGTATTTCGGTTAACTGGGGAGATGAAGATGCTTATATCAAACTTGTTAAAAATATTGCTAAACCGAATACAGATTTTCTAAAAGCATGTGCTAAAGGTGTTAGCTATGCATCTTCTAAATACGGAGGAAAAGAATTTGCCATGAGTTTCGGAAAAAACGAAATGGCAGGATATCATACCGGACCGGCAGGTTATTTAGGATTTTTATTAGGTGCACGACATAGCCATTTGGATAATGGCGGCTATTCTGTCGATCAAAAAGAACTGGTTAACACAGAATTAACACCTCAAACAGTAGTTGACAAATTACTTGACGAAGAAGCTATCCGGCAAATACTTTCAAGCATTGCTGTATGTTTCTTTGCAAGAGGTATTTATAACTTAGAATTAGTAAGTAAAGCCATTAAGCTACTTGGTTTTGAGTACGATGAAAAACAGCTGCACGAAATTGGACGACAAATTCATTTAAATAAATATAAATTTAAAATGCGCGAAGGATTCAGAATTGAAAAATTAGAAGTTCCTGAACGTATATACGAAACTGAGGACCCAACAGGAAAAATAACAAAAGAATTTATTAAAACAGGATTAGATTACGCTCAAAATCTAATTAATTAGTAGTTTTATTAACTAGATGGAAACCTGCTTTTATAGCAGGTTTTTTTATCTTATTATATAATAAAATGAAACTTTTTACGTATATTAATAATAACTATCTGCTCCTCTCTCCTGCTTATTAATCGCGAAAGCTTACTTTGATTGACAAAAGTATTATAACAATGGAAACCAACGCTTTAGAAAACTTAATTTTTGCTCGTAAAAGCAAAACCGAACTCATCGATGAAACCATTTTAAGTTTACAGTGTTTATTACACGAAACATTCTCTGAAAAAGGAAGACCAGAACTAAAAAGTGAATTTCCAAGAAATACATGCCCCAATGATTTAAGAATAAAACTGGATAACGTGGTTGTTTATATTGAAAGCTTGCATAAACCAGGATTATCTATTGAGGTAATATTAGACATATTTATACATAGCACTAAATCGGAATTAGGAACGTATTCACACATATTCAATGAAGAAGGTAATTTGGTAGATGAAATGCTGGTGATCAATTAATTTTATATTCAAAAACTTTTTTAAACATTTAAATCTTTTTTTTTCTATACTGCACTTCTATCTTATTAAAACAATTTTTCGGCACCCGTAGCATTTTTTCATGTTTGGTTATCAAACCACGTATTATTACTTAGATTTTAATAACTTTTTTAGCTTAACTTGCTTTTCGTTTAATTCATAAATGAAATATTAAACAATTGGGTATATAAAATGTAGCACAAGAAAAAGCATAATCTATTAATTATTATAATTCAGTGTATAATGGATAAAGATTTTACCACACTCATTGTTGAAGATGATCCAATCAGTTTTGAGCTATATAAAACGCGACTAGAAAATTATAATTTAAACATTATCCATGCTGAAAATGGAAAAATTGCAGTAGAAAAGACTGCTAAAAATCCGGATATTGACTTGATCCTAATGGATATTAGAATGCCTGTTATGGATGGTTATGAGGCAACTAAAGAAATTAGAAAGTTTAATAAAGAAATACCCATTGTTGCTCAAACAGCATATGCATCGATTCCCGAACACCAGGAAATGCTGTCATTAGGATTTAATGACTTTTTTGAAAAACCCTTGCATGACGAAATATTAAAAGAAATAATTACAAAGTATCGTTATAAAAAATAAAGATTATGAGTACACCATTTACTATGTTAATTGCCGAAGATGATATTATAAGTTTTGAGCTTTACAAAGCTCGTTTAGAAGAACTACACTTAAATCTGTTGCATGCAAAAAATGGACAAATGGCGGTGGATTTGGTAAAAGAAAATCCACATATTAATTTAGTTTTAATGGATATCAGGATGCCAATATTAAACGGTTACGAAGCAACAAAACAAATTCGAGAATTTAATAAGGAAGTGCCAATAATTGCACAAACAGCATTTGCTATGATTCCTGAACAAAAAACCATACTCGAATCAGGCTTTACCGATTTTTTATCGAAACCGGTTGAAGAAGAAAAACTTTTTGGTTTAATAAGAGCGTATATGTAAACTAATGAGTGATCTAATCTAAAGTTGAAGTTCTCTTATTTTATCTTCTATTTCCAATGATATTTCTTCAAACCGTTGTTTATATTCTTCGTCATCAGCACATTCAACCAGCTCAATCCATTCATTACTCCAATCCATAGCCTGCTGCATTAACTCCATATATCGGGCTCCAATTTCTTCATCCGATGGATTATTTATATAATCCTCAATAGCATTGAAATACTTATCGGCCCACTGCTCATAATGAGCTAAAAACTCATCGCAAGCATTTTTTTCTTTTACCTTTTCATTGGTTGAGTCTGTTTTTTCGTTTGATGTATTCACACAAGAAAAAACACTTAAAAGAATAACAGATATAAAAATTAGAGTCTTCTTCATATTGATTTTATTTTTGGAACAACTCAAATTTAAAAAAAATATAAAAAGATCAGCAAATTCTTTTTCTTCATTTTCACTTCATCTTGACATTTTAGATTTGTATACAGAAATTGATCAAAGTGATTAATTACATTACTTAAATAAAGGAGGATAAAGCCATGAAAAATCTAGTATTAATTATTGCAATTCTTGCCATTTCGTTATCAGGTATTGCACAACAAGAAGTAAAAGAACAAAAACAAGTGCAAGCAAAAAACCAGACAAAAGAACAAGTTAACCAACAAACTCAAACCGAGGCTCAGGTAAAAGAGCAAACGAAAGAACAAACCCAGGAACAGGTTCGAACTAATGAAGGTGAAGGAGAGCAAATCCGCACGCAAACCAGAACTCAAACTCAATCGGAAGCCGAAATTAAGGAACAAAGCCAAACTCAAACCAGAGAACAGGTTAGAACCCACGAAGGCGAAGGAGAACAAGTTAGAACTCAAACTACAGATCCAACAAAAACAGAAACAGAAAACCAACAACAAATTAAAAAAACACAAAAAGAACAATCCAAGTTGCAGAAAAAGAGTGCGAAGCAAATGAAAAAAAATAATCAGTCAAAAAAGTCTGGTAAACGGTAACTTCATTTTCGCTTCATGTTCGTATTGTAAATTTGTAAATAATAAGATAAAATTTTAAGGAGGAAAAGTCATGAAAAAATTAGTAACTATTATTGCAATTCTTGCCATTTCAGCGTCAGTTTTTGCACAACAAGAAGTAAAAGAACAAAAACAAGTGCAAACTAAAACACAGGCAAAAGAACAAGTTAACCAGCACACACAAAACGAAGCTCAGGTAAAAGAGCAGACTAAAGAACAAACCCAGGAACAAGTTCGAACTAATGAAGGTGAAGGAGAACAAATCCGCACGCAAACCAGAACTCAAACTCAATCGGAAGCCGAAGTTAAGCAACAAAGCCAAACTCAAACCAGAGAGCAAGCAAGAACAAATGAAGGCGAAGGAGAACAAGTTAGAACTCAAACAAGAACTCAAACACAATCGGAAGCTGAAGTTAAAGAGCAAAGCAGAACTCAGACCAGAGAGCAAGTGCGCACTGAAGAAGCTGCCGGAGAGCAGGTAAGAACTCAAACCAGAGACCAGGTTCGCACTAATAACCAAGAGGTTAAAGAAGTACCAGAAGCACAAATGAATCAAAAACAAATTCGTAAAGCTCAAAAACAACAATCGCAAATGCAAAAACAAAATGCAAAGCAGATGTCAAAAAGAAATCAGGGAGCTGTATCAAAAAAACAAAAAGGTAGAAGATAATATCAAATTTTAATCCCCAAATTATGTATTTGGGGATTTTTTAGTATTTTGTGTTCTTTGTTAAACAATCCAATTTAAGTTATTAAGATTTATCAAAACCATAAAACCATGAAAAACAAATTGTTAACTAAAGTTTTTTTAGCAATTTTTTTATTCTTACCGGTAATATCCCTTTGTCAGGAAGAAAGTTCAAATGATACGAATAACAGCAATAACGATAATTACAGTTCATTAATGATTAATGCCAGTTACACAAACAATAACCTGTCGTACCTGGCTAAACCCACTGACGTGGATTATGAAACCGAAAAAATCCCAACCTTATTTACAAGTTTATCATTTATGCATAAAACGGGTTTTTACCTGGGTGGATCATACAATAATTACTTTAATGCAAGAACTAAAACTTTTGAATTTGATATAGAAGCAGGTTATCAAAAATATTTCGATAATGGATTTGACATTGACTTGGGTTATACGTACCATAATTTTAATGGAGATACACTACTGGAAGGATTAGCTTATAACCATAACCTTGCATTGATGTTAGGCCAGGAAATCGATAAATTTTATCTTTCGGCAGATTTGAATTATAAATTAGGCAATACCAATAATTTCTTTTTTGACCTTAACTTTTCAAGATTTATTCAGGTTAATGAAATTTTTTCGAGTTCAGATGTTTTATTGATAAATCCAGGTATTTCGGTTTCACTTGGAACAGATTACTGGCTATATGAAGATTTATCTGATACTGAAAAAAATAGTTTGTTTACCGATTTCAAACAACAGGGATACAGTTACGAAAGTTTCTCTTACGAAAGCTTTAATATTTTTATTCCAATAAGCTACGGGATAAAAAATATCTATTTAACAGGATCATGGATGTACCGGATACCTGGTAAAAAATATGAATATATTGGCTGGGAGAATCAATCAAGCTTTATGTTCTCATTAACATACTTTTTAAACTTTTATTAAAAACGAATGCGAATATTAATAGTTGAAGATGAAAAAGGATTAGCAGCCGAACTGAAGCAATTTCTTGAAAATAACGAGTATAACTGCGATATTGCTTTTACAGGAAACGAAGCTTCCGAACTTCTGGCTGTAAATCCTTATGATTTTGTCTTACTCGATATTGGTTTACCCGATTATAACGGATTAGATTTGATAAAAGAAGCCAAAGAATATAATTCCGAAGCATACTTTATTGTAATTACAGCGCGTGGCGAATTAGAAGATAAAATTAAAGGATTCGATCTGGGCGCTGACGATTATCTGCCCAAGCCTTTTTCTTTATTGGAACTAAACTCCAGAATACAAGCAATAACAAGGAGAAAATTCGGCCATAAAGATTCGGTTATAAATTTCGGCGATTTTGACCTTGATACAACGAAAAGGCATTTAAAATATAAAGATCGTGGTATTGATCTAACCAAAAAGGAATATAAACTTTTAAGTTACTTGGTTCTTAATAAAAACAGAGTACTAGACCGGTTGCAACTTACAGAACATATTTGGGGTGAATTTTTCGAAGATGATTATGACTCCAATTACATTGATGTTCATATTAAGAATATTCGAAAAAAGTTATCTAAATATGATAAAACCGAATGGATTAAAACGATTCGTGGTATAGGTTATAAATTCGAATTCTGATGAAAAAACTAAAACTAAAAAGCCAGTTAGCCCTTTTTAATGCTCTTTCCAAAGCTATTATTATTACTTTACTTGTAATTCTGGTTCCCTGGTTAGTTAGCAGAATATCCATTCGCGAAACCGATGATATTTTAGTTCAAAAGATGTTTCAGGTGACCAATTTGGTCGACAGTCTTGGAATTGAAAGTTTTATTGATGCCAATTCCGATTTTAAAGCCTTTGGTAGTTATAACATTTTAAAAGAGGAATACATTTCTATCGAACCTTTAAATAAAGACACCTTAATTGATGTTATAGAGTTTTCGCAACGTATAATTGAAGGCGAATTAGTTGATTACAGAGTGTTAAGCTACTCTATTGAAGAAAATGGTAAATATTACCTGATTGAAATTGGTAAAAGCATCTCAACAATATATCGATTTGAGCATAATTTAAAACGATTTGCATTTATATTTCTGGTAATTATCATATCTGTAACACTCCTGCTCGATTTATCATTTATCCAATATCTGTTAAAGCCATTCGAAAAGATTGTAAAAAAACTAAAAACAACCGATCATCCAACAACATTTCAGTACACACCGGTAAAAACAAATACAGCCGATTTTACCTATCTTGATCAGACCATACACAGTTTAATGCGAAAAATTGAAGCCGCTTTTAATGATGAGCGGGAATACATCAGTAACGTTTCGCACGAATTGCTTACGCCGGTTAGTATAATACAAAGTAAACTGGATAATATCCTGCACGAAAGTAGTCTTTCTGAAAATGATATGATCAAAATCTTTGAATCGAAAAAAACATTACGAAGATTAACCAACCTGGTGCGCACACTTTTAATGATGTCGCGGATTGAAAACGAAGAATACATTTTAACCGAAGAAGTTGATGTAAATAAAGTATTAAAAAATGTGGTAGAAGAAATCGAAGATAAAGCAGTTGCCAAAGAGCTTGAGTTAAAATTAAACTTAACAGATTTAAATTTCTCGTTTATTGGAAATGAGAACCTTCTATTTACACTGTTTTACAATTTTATAAACAACGCCATTCGCTACACTGATAAAGGCTTTATTGAAATAAAATCGCTCAAAGAAAAAAATAAGTTTATTGTTCAAATTATGGATACCGGAGTAGGAATAAAGAAGGAAAAAATTCCAGAAATATTTTCTCGCTTTAAGAACTCAAATGCAACAAAAGACAGCTATGGGCTTGGCTTAGCCTTATCGAAAAAAATATGCGATTATCATAAAATAGATGTAGAAGTTAAATCGGAAATTAACAAAGGTTCATCTTTTACCTTGCGATTTCCTGTTTAATTATAATTTATCGATCATTGAACATTTTATTTTGATCAACTGTTTGTTTTCTTACACCTATAACAGAACTGTTATTTGATTTACACGTAAAATCGGTTAAATTTGATCAAATGAAGCCCGAACCGTCTTTAAATACAGATTATTCCAATCAGGAAAAAGATTTAGTAAATCACCTGACAGCACACCTGCCTATCGGTATTTATCGTACCACTGTAGATGGAAAAATAGTTTATGCCAACGAGGCTTTAGCACGAATGCTGGAATTCAGTTTAGATGAAATACATCGGCTTTCGGTATCCGATCTCTTTTTTGATCAACGAGAAAGGGAGGCAGAAATTGATATTCTTACGCAAAAAGATAAAACAACTACAAAACAGGTTATTAGTTTAAAAACCAAAACAGGTAAAGAAATCATTGTAAAAGATACCGTTAAGATTGTTCGGGATAAATCGGGAGAGGTAATTTACTTTGATGGTATACTTGAAGATATAACCCAAAAACAAAGGGCTGAAACTGCACTTATTGAAAGCGAAGCGCGTTATAAAATTCTTACCGATCTTACCATGGAGGGTATAATAATTCATGACAAAGGCACTGTTATGGATATTAATCCTTCGGCTACAAAATTAACCGGATACACACCCGATTATATTAAAGGTAAAAGTGTTCTGGAATTTATTCACCCGGGATCACTTGATTTTGCTAAAGAAAAATTGCAAAACCAAACCTCAGAACCTTACGAACTGCAAGTAATCCGAGCAGATAAAAGTTCCTTTATTGCTGAATTTGAAGCAAGAAATGTACTTCTTAATGGTAAAGAGTTAAGAGTAGTTGCTTTTAAAGATATTAGCGACAGAAAGCGAATAGAGCAAGAAATCTTATCTCTTTCTACTGCAGTAAAACAAAGTCCTACATCAATTATTATTACCAATACCGAGGGTACTATTGAGTATGTTAATCCAAAATTTACGGAAGTAACCGGATATACTTTTGAAGAAGTTGTTGGTAAAAACCCAAGAATACTTAAAACAGAAAATACTTCATCAGAAGATTATAAAGAAATGTGGAAAATCATTGCAAAAGGAGAAACCTGGACTGGAGAATTTCTAAATAAGAAAAAGGATGGTACACACTACTGGGAGTTAGCTTCTATTTCTCCGATTATTGATGAACAAGGAAAAACGATAAAATATATTGCAGTAAAGGAAGATATTACTGAAAGAAAGAAAACCGAAGTTGCCTTAATTAATTCTGAAAGACAACTCACCCAGGCGAATGCAACTAAAAACATGTTTTTTTCAATAATTGCGCATGACTTAAAAGGACCTATTGGTAATATTTCGCAAATCATAAAGTTATTTAAAGACAATTTTAATGATATTTCAAATGACGAAAAGAATGATTATTTGAACATCCTATTAGGACTATCTGAAAAAACAAATAAACTTTTGGATGATTTGCTTTTATGGGCTCGTATTCAGATGAATACAATAGAAATAACATTTGAGGAGCTAAACATTAAAAAAGTTATTGAAAGTACTTTTGATATTATTACCGAAAAGGCATTGGAAAAAAACATTAATATTATATCCGATATTGATGATGTTTTATTAAAAACAAATGAAAGCTCATTAAGAACTGTTATACG
This sequence comes from Bacteroidota bacterium, assembly GCA_020444275.1. GTDB lineage: Bacteria > Bacteroidota > Bacteroidia > Bacteroidales > UBA12077 > UBA12077. The sequence goes on from JAHLLG010000002.1 coordinate 1,160,996, forward strand.
CAATTTACTTTCTAATGCCATTAAATTTTCCCATAATCAGAGTGATATTGAAATAAAAACTGAAGTTCCTGAATCGAACAATAAAGTTATCATATCAATAAAAGATCATGGCGTTGGGATTCCCAAAGAAAATATTGATAAACTTTTTAAAATTGAAACTTCTTTTACAACTTACGGAACAAATAATGAGAAAGGTAGTGGGCTTGGTCTTATTTTATGTAAAGAGCTCATCGAAAAAATCAATGGTTCAATTTGGGTAAAAAGTAAAGAAGACGAAGGAAGTACTTTTTATATAGCATTACCATTACAGAATACAAATTAACAATAAAATGACTTGAAATATTTAGAAAATTCTCCTAACATTTCAAGTCATTCCTTTATATAAGTTTAATTATCTAATCTTATAACGAATACCAAAATAAATATTCCGTCCGCTAATTGGTCCCCAAATTAAAGAGCTATCGAAATAATCACTAAATGGATTACCACTCGCAATAATTGGATTCTCTTGCTTGTAACCCAGAATATTTTCTACGCCAACGTAAACATCAAATTTCTGCTGCCAGCTTTTACTTATTTGGGCGTTCATCATAAAAAAGCTCGGAGAAGAATCATCTAACTGATATTGAACTGGATTTGTTTCAGTGCCAGGGATTCGTTTTTCCCCCTGCCAGTTTATGGTATAATCAAAGCTCCAGTACTTTCTTGAATTATACGCTAAATTTATAAAAGCACGATGATTTGATAGTAATGGCTTTTCAAGCAAATCTCCATTATAGGTTGTTTTTACATCATACCATCTGTAAGCAACTCTCACATCTAATCGATTAATTAATTCGTAATCGACCTGTGCCTGAAAGCTATTTGAATAGGATTGTCCATCCAGATTATAGAAAACAGCTTCTTGTGGATTTTGATCTAAATCCATGATGATTTGATTTTGAAAATCAGTTCGGTAAAAGTCAGCACTGATGGACCCATTTCTATAATCCAAAACAAACTTATAGGTTAGATTTAATCCATAGTTCCAGGCTATCTCCGGATCTAATCCATAAGGTTTATCGCTTCCATCGCCCTGCACAACTATTTGCCGTGAGCTTGCCAATACCCCAATATTTTCAGCAATAATATTTGCTGAACGTAAACCTCTGCCTCCAGATGCACGCAACACAAAATTATCCGTTAAAGCATATCTAAGATGTACTCTTGGAGTTAAAAACGAACCATATTCATTATGATAATCGCCTCGTAATCCTAATATTGCATCGAATTTCTCCAAATGCTTATAGGTATATTCAAAAAATGCACCTGGTACATATTCCAGTCTGTTATAGTTTGTAGTATTTAAATTCTCATTGTAATCATCATACTGAAAACTTAAACCGGTTTTAAACTGATGATTCGTATTGTCAAACTGTGATTGAAAAATCAGGTTTGAATAAAAAGTTCGTTGTTCTGCCTCATAATCCGTTAATCCAAAGTAAGCATCCTGATCATGAATTGCTCCTGAAACTTGAAACCCTATACTTTGCCATGGCTTATCAACATTTACTTTACCCAATTTAGACCAGGCTTCATACCGTTCGGTTTTAATATTTAACCCCCAGGCATTGGTTGTTCCCTGATCAACTGCTGGATCAAAATTAAGTTCACCACCAAATTTATCAATATAAGTTCCTTTAACTCCTACCTGGAAATGTAGTCCCTGGTCACTATAAAGCTCCCAACGATTTAGCACAACATACTGGTCTCCTGTTGGATGATCCATGAAATTATCATTGTTATGATCCTGCTCAAGGGAGTTATTCATTCCATGAAACAAAAAAGCGGTTCCTATCCTATCACCAACATCAGCCTGAATATTGGCATTTAGTTCGACTCTTCCTCGTTGATTACCATAAACATTCAAATACAATTTATCCATACTGGCTGGATTTCTAAGATTTACATCAATCTGACCTGCAATGCTTTCGAATCCATTAATTACAGTTCCTGCCCCTTTATTCAGATGAATACTCTCAATCCATGTTCCGGGAATATAGGTTAATCCGTAAATAGATGACAATCCCCGTATATCGGGCATATTTTCACGAGTAATTTGAGTATACGGACCTGCCAAACCGAGCATCTGAATTTGGCGTGTACCTGTTACCGCATCGGTAAATGAAACATCAACAGAAGGGTTCGTTTCGAAGCTTTCACTTAAATTACAGCATGCCGCTTTCAATAACTCCCTCTCTCCTATTTTCTTGGTATAAACAGGATCCATCAAAGAAACTTCTGTGGTATTTCTTTTATAAGATACAGTGACTTCGTCTAGTTCAACAGAACTAACCAAATTAACGGTTATATAGTCCTGCTTATCTACTAATATCGTGTCGCTTTGGTAACCTACAAAACTTACTACTAACTGCTTATTAGTCTTGAGTTTTGTTAGCTTAAAATTTCCATCTGCATCTGTGGTTGTTCCCACAGTTGTAACACTCCAGTAGACATTTGCTCCTATGACCGGAACTTCCTCTTTTTGATTTTGCTCGACCACTTTCCCTTTTAGATAAGTAATATCCTGCTGCGCCAGAATAAGTTGGAAATTCGCGGCCAGCAAAATCAATACTATGAATCTCTTCATATTTAATGCTTTTCCACATCGCCCATGTATGCGCAGCAAGCGGGCAATTGATTGTAAGCCTCTATATTACATTCTACTTGATCAGTTGTATGTCCTACTTCAGCTACTGATTTGTGTACATCCAAAATATCAAGCTTATCTTTTCGATAAATAACAGTTAAGGTATCTGTCATTTTATCCCATTCAACCCATTTAACACCTTTTATGAGTGCTGCATTTTCGATACGATCTTTACACATTTCGCAAACACCTTTTACCTCAAATTTTGTAGTATCAATCTTAGACGATTTTTGTGCAAATGAATTAATAGTAAATAATGTAATTATTGTAATATATAGTATTGTTTTCATGATATTAATTGTTACTTGTTTCTTGTTACTGGTTAAAGCAGAGTTGTAATTAATCAGGAATGAGCAACCAGTAACTTTAAGCTCATTCCTTTATCAATAAAATGTAACAACCAAAATTATCCGTAAAAAGTAAACGTGCAGTTCATAAGCCATATAGGTTCTGACTTAGGAGGAGGTAAAGTATAATTAATAAATTGCTGTTCTTCCTTTTCCGTTTCGCTGAAAAGTTCTGATACAGCATCTGAAAAAACAATATAAGTTAGTAACTCAATTTTATTATTTGAAGCAATAACCAGGTTTTCATCAAGATCAATATGTAAAACGAATTCCTCATTTTCACAACAATCTGAATGAAAGTCTTCAGCACTACAACAGCAGCTTTGAGCTTCTGAATTTATCCTAATGCTTTCAACTTCGCCACCACAATAGTGCAAGCTTACCATTGCGCCAGATGACAATGCAGAATAAATAACTGTTAATATGACTGCAATTATTCGTTTCATGGTATAAAAATAACGCAAGCAAAATTAAATTGTTTACTTAATTACTTGCTTTAACATCAAATTAACATGATAATTATATAAATACTAAAATGTTTTAAGACTCATTCTTCATTCTAGCTTGATGTAATAATAAATAAGTATTATCTTCACTTTATATTTAGGTTTAATCTTTATAATTAAATGAATTCTTTTAATACAGAACTCCGATACAATTTAAAACTTAATTTCAATTTTAGTATTGGTGTATTTTTGTTTATCCTCTTCTTTCGTCCTTTTGAAGCCAGTTATAACAATGTAAACAATCTCATCATATTTTTTTCTGGTTTTAGCGGAATCCTATTTATTTTTAATAACCTTTTCTACATTGTTGTGCCTTCTCTCTTTCCTCAATCAATTAGAATAAAAGAATGGGATTTTGGCCCGCCTATCCTCTTGAGTTCGCTTGCTTTAGTTTTTAATTCAGTAGCTTTCACATTCTATTTGAGGTATGTAGGTAAAACCAGTATATCATTTTACATTGTATTTAAGATCGTAATTATATACCTATCGGTTGTCGTTATCATGAGAATGTTATACAGAATTAGATCACAGTACAACCAATTGATAGGTCAATCAATCGATATAGACACTAGTGCAGAACCCAAAATTCCAAATAAAATTGAGCTATCATCTGAAAATAATTCGGAGAAAATAGAATTAAGCTTTAACAATATTCTCACCATTAAAGCAGCTGACAATTATGTGGAAATCAACTACCAGCACAAAGATGAAATTCGGAAAAAATTACTTAGAAATTCATTGAAGAACATAGAGTCTCAGCTAGCGTTGTATTCAAATTTTGTACGCTGTCACCGAACTTTTATAGTAAACCTAAATAATGTCAAAAGATTAGCACGAAATTACACCGGTACATTTCTTGAATTAAATAACAAAGAGCACATACCTGTATCCAGACATTATTTGTTAAAAGTTAAGGAGCAACTTAAGGTAAAATAAGTGCCACTCACCCCAAGTTAAGTTTCACTTACCCATTTTTAACTTCATTAATCCCCAATTTTAGTCACTTGCAACATATATTTCGTTTTTGAGTAATTAGGTTATAAACTTGCTTTAAACGATTAAAAGAAATTGCCATGAATCTATCTAATCAGAGTAATCCTCAATTTTCTGAAGCAATTAAAAAATCAAGAAGAAATTTTTTTGCCAAAAAGATGAATCAAAAAGATACAGCACTATCAAACAACTTCATGAATTATGGCTTTAAAAATCTGTCAGCAGACGAAGAAATAAACCTGTTACATGATGACGAAAAAAACAGATACTTTATTCAGTTATACGATCATGTTATTTCAAAGGTAGATTTATATTATAAAGATATTTTAGAAGTTAGTTCCGGAAGAGGAGGTGGAGCATCTTATATTAATCGGTATTATGCTCCTAAAACCTACACAGGAGTGGAAAGCTCTAAAAATCTTATCAACTTTTGCAATAGTTATTACGACGAACCAGGTTTATCTTTTATTAAAGCAAGCGAAAAGAAGATACCTTTCAGTAGCGAAAGTTTCGATGTTTTAATCAATATTGGTGCGGCAAGATTTTATGATGATTTTCCAAAATTCTGTAACGAGGTGTATCGTGTTTTAAGAAAAGATTCTATTTTTATTTTTGCAGATATCATCGAAAAAAGATACCTGGAAACGGTCAAACATCAGCTTAGAATGGCTGGTTTTACCATAGAATATAAAGACGATATCACAAAAAATATTACAGCTTTTATAGAAGACGAACCTATTCATGATTATTCATTTAAAAAAGAACGAATACCGGGATTTATGAAAAAAGCTTTTAGTCCATTTATAAAAAACCACGATCCCGATAGTTCTGAATCATTACTAAATGGTAATGCTGTATTCATGAGTTATATTCTTAAAAAAGTTTCGTAATCCAGCTTTTAAGCATGGTATTAATTCTCCATCCAGATATATATTTGATCTAATCGAAAATATATCTTATCTTTCACTAACGTATATATTAAGGAAAGATCATTCAAATAACTTGATATGGATAAGAAATTAATTATTAAAGCTACCGATAAAACTCCTTCTATTAAATTCGATTCAGAATCTGGATTATTTCAAATTCATGGATATTGCCTACCAGAGAACTCTTTTGAATTTTATAATCCTATTATTCAATGGTTAGATGAATATATTATCAACCCAAATGATAAAACTAAATTTGATATTAGACTTATAGTCCTGAATACATCATCATCAAAAATGTTTATTGACATTTTTAGAAAAATAAATAAGATGGTGGAAATGAAGAATTCTGATGTATCTGTGGTCTGGTACTATGAAATTGAAGATGAAGATATGCATGAACTTGCTTTGCAGTATGAAGAAATTTGTAAGGCTCCATTTAAAATCATTGGAACCGAACATCGATTAATCGAGTAAAATACCACCAACATATCAACAAAAACACCATAAATTTGTAAGTAGAATGTTTTTTATATTGTTTTTTTGAATTTATTTGCAAAAAATATACATCAATGAACATATGCTTTATTATTGATCCCTGGGAAGAGATAAACCCGGAAGAAGATTCAACAATTAGATTGATCCATGAATCTTTAGTCAGAAATCACACTGTGGGAATTCTATATCCGTATAGTTTAACCATTCGTGATAGTAATACTTATGGTTTTGTGCGGTTAATTAAAAAACAGGAAAAATATTCAACCAACTATACCACATTTCATAAAAAGGTTATTCTGAATAAGCAGCTCCTACCTATCAGTGGTTTTGATGCTATTTTCATTCGAACCAATCCACCATTGGATCAGATTATGTTGAATTTTCTGGATTCAATTAAAGATCAAACCTTTATTGTTAACGATATTGATGGTTTGCGCCGTGCAAATAATAAACTCTATCCGGCATCTTTCGAGGATCCTAAAAATGAAATAATACCAGTTACACACGTATCAAAAAGTAAAAATTACCTGAAAGAAGTTATTAAAAACTCTGTAAAAGATAAAATGATTCTTAAACCTCTTGATGGCTTTGGAGGTAGCGGAGTTATTGTCTTAGAGCGTGATGCGACCCAAAATATTAATTCGTTGCTCGATTTCTACATTTCCGGAAAGCGCGATGGCAACTACGTTATTGTACAGGAATTTATCGAAGGTGCTGAAGAAGGCGATACACGTGTTCTTATGTTAAATGGAGAACCCATTGGTGCTTACAGAAGAATCCCTGCACAAGATGATATACGCTCAAATATAAAAGCTGGTGGAAGTGCGCAAAAGCATGTACTTTCGAAACAAGAAAAGCTGATTTGCAAGAAAATTGGTCCAAAACTGGTTGCTGATGGTTTATATTTTGTTGGTTTAGATATCATTAAAGGTAAACTCATAGAAATAAATGTTGTAAGTCCGGGAGGAATTACACGAATCAATAAATTTAACAGAACCAAAATCCAAAGCAAGGTAATTGATTTTGTTGAACATGTAATTTCACATAAGGAAAAAGCTTACCATCGCAAACAAAGTCATAAAAAACTGATCGAAAATGCTTAAGCTAAGCATCTCAGAAATTATTCAACGAATAAACCAATCGAAACATTTTGAAGCAGAATGTATCGATTCTTCATTTCAAATTAAAATAGACGAATACACTCCTTTTGTTTGTTTCGCCATACATAACGGGCATAATTTAAGAAATGAACTTAAACAAAAGTGTTTATTGAGTGATTTTGAACGATGGCAGGAAGAAGATCCCGAAACAGCAAATTTTATTTCATCATTACCAATTGTAGTTTCTGCCAATGATTCTCGTTATGAGTATGACTTAAATAGAAATGAAGAAAACGCTATATATGATAAGGCCTGGGGAAAAGAAGTTTGGAAAGAAGAGTTAACAAAAAATGAGAAGGATATTTCTTTGCAAAAACACCGTAATTTTTACGTAGTAGTTTATGCGTTAATTCAAAAATTAGAATCAAAATTTAAGGCTGTTGTTGTTTATGATATCCATTCATATAATTTCAAACGCTACGAAAATGCAACACCGGTTTTTAATTTGGGTACAGAAAGAATTGATCGAGTAAAATACTCACGATATATCAATTACTGGTTGAAAGAGCTTAAAAAAATCGATCTTCCCGGAATTGAAAATACAACTGAAGAGAACGACATTTTTAAAGGCAAAGGTTATCTTCTGGAATTTATTACATCAAAATTTCAAAACACACTGGTTTTTGCAACCGAAGTAAAAAAGATCTACTGCAACGAAGAAAGTGGTGAGAAGTACCCACTTGTTATCGAAGAGTTAACAGAACAACTCAAAAAAGCAATTATTAACACATCGGCCTATTTTGCAAAACAGAAAACAAATTTAACAGTTAAGAAGAAAAACACCCTACTTTCATCAGAGCTTGATAAAGAGTTATTAAAAATTGATAATCAGCTTTTTAACATTGCTAAAGATTTTGAAATTATCAGTTTAATAAATCCTGTGAATATTGATCAGGCAAGAAAAAAATTCTTCAAAAACAGATATCAGGTTAATCCTGAGTTCGTTTACAAACAACTGCCTATAAATCCTTTTGAGTTCAAGCGTAAGCTGTATAATATTCCGGTTGAAAAAATTTCTGATATATCACTTCGTATTCTTTACCAAGATGTGATCGACTCATATGCCGATAAAATTGATATCATCGCATCCATAGGGACAGACCGGTTTTTATACAATTCATTGCGCTATTTTGGAGAACCCGAAAAAGCAGACATCAAAAATGCAGAATACATTCTACATTCATCATTAAGTATTGATGAAAAAGAAGAGATGAATTTAAACTCTAACGATGTTTATCACTATTTTAAATATGAAATTGATAAATACGGATTTACATGTAAACTAGAGATTTCAAGGAAAATTATATCTAAAGTTCTTAATTTAAATAATAAAAAAACGCTTTATATCAGAAAAGATTCTTTTTTCTCTGAAAAATCTTTAAAAGCTTTAGCCGAGCACGAAATCGGAGTACATATGTTAACCACAATTAACTCCAGGTTACAGCCATTAAAAATATTTAGATTAGGAACTCCCTTAAACACACACGCACAAGAAGGTCTTGCAATTCTCTCCGAATATTTATCCGGGAATATATCAATAAACCGATTACAAATACTGGCATTAAGAGTAAAAACCATAGAAAAAATGCTGTCGGGATTTGATTTTAAACAAACCTTCAGTTATTTAATGGATACCGGTTTATTAAATGAAACCCAGGCATTTTTCATGACAGCACGAATTTTCAGAGGTGGTGGTTTTACCAAAGATCATTTATATTTAAAAGGCTTTAAAGATATTTTAAAATATTATAATCAAAACAATCATATTATGAATTTATTGATTGGGAAAACTTCCCTAAAATATAAAAATGTGATTGAAGAGATGATCGAGCGTAAAATCTTTTTACCTCCAAAATACAAAACCAGATCATTTATTAATCCGGTGGAACCCAATCCTATTGTTAAGTATATTTTAAATAGTCTACATTAAAATCTTTGATTAATCAACAGCTTTTATTTAAATATTAGATCATTAATGAACAGATAAAAGTTTTAATATCAAAACAATACGAAATATTATCAATATCACGGATAAAGGCATCTGCGCGCAGGAAAAATACAAATTGAACATCATGTTATCCAGCATATATAGGAAATTAATTGTCGTTTATTCATGATATCATCTTAAAATTTATAGTTTCGCGAATATTATTTTTCATGCTTGAGACAGATTTTTCATAAAGATGCTTTTATGTTAAATAAAACATACCGCATTTATACTGTTTCATAAACAAGTCTCTTAATTAAAAAATCAAACATATAGATTTTACCTGTTGGTAAGTTATGTATTACTTTTTTTATTAATACTTAAAAATCAAAAATAACTATGAAATTAAAAAGTACTCTTTTAATTATCTTATTATTTTTTACAACTCAATTATTCTCTCAGGACAAACCCAAAATTGACGTAGGTGGTGCCCTTAGGTTTAATTACAATTTATCATCGTGGAAAGATGGACAAAAGTCGCGAGGAGGAGATTTTGGATACGATGTATTCCGTGTAAATGCTAAAGCTCAGTACAAAGGCGTTAAATTAAACGCTGAGTATCGTCTATATTCAACAGGCTTTGGAGGTGGTATGCTAAAACAAGGATGGGTAGGATACGATTTCAATGAAAAAAACGGTATCCAAATCGGACTTACCCAGGTACCTTTTGGTATCACACAGTATAATTCACACAACTGGTTCTTTAATTTAGGATATTATGTTGGATTAGAAGATGACCATGATATGGGTATCAAATACATGCATAATAATGATAATTGGGAATTCAGGCTTGCATTTTTCAAAAATGCTGAAGAATTACGATTCGGAGGAAGCAGCGATATTTCCAATTCAAGATACTCTTATGATGTATCATCCATTGATATCGACGGCGACGGGAATCTTGATATCCGAAATAAAGAAGTAAACCAGTTTAATGGTAAATTTAATTACAAATTCGGTAATGATAATGTTAAAAGTAAATTAGGAATTTCTGCACAATTTGGTGGTTTATATAATATAGATACAGACAAAACAGGTAATCACTATGCATTAGCCGGACATTACGAACTAAATGCCGGAAAACTTAATGTAAAGGCGCAAGTGGCAACCTATAAATACAATTCGGAGAATCCTGTTGGCCAACCCGATAATGTAGTGGCAATGGGAGCATATGGATATCCATATTTAACAGCAGCCGAAGCAAATATGTATACACTCGCAGTTTCTTATTCAGTTCCTGTAAGCTGGGGACCAGTTTCCAACCTAAATTTTTACAACGACTTTGGTATGCTCGATAAAGCAGAATCAGGCTTTGAAGACACGTTTATGAATATCACCGGAGTTCTTGTAACAGCCGGACAGGTTTATACCTATATAGATCTAGCAGCCGGTAAAGATCAACCATGGTTAGGTCCTAATTGGACAAACGGACTAGCAGATGGCGATCCGGATGCTGAATGGCACGCAAGATTCAATATCAACATTGGATATTACTTTTAAAATTATTAAATTAGCGTTACTACAATGTGGTAACTCCCTCTTTAACAAAGAAAAATCACAAAACATATAGTATGGGTGATATACATGTAAAAAATTTGAATGTCATTTTTGGCAAACGAAAGAAAGAAGCTCTGAGATTACTTAATCAGGGCGAATCAAAAGCAAGCATATTGGAAAAGACCGGCTGTACAGTTGGTGTTTACGATGCAAATCTTGAGATTAAACAGGGTGAAATATTCGTAGTTATGGGACTATCTGGAAGCGGAAAATCTACTCTCTTACGTTGCTTTAACAGGCTAATTGATCCAACATCAGGATCAATTGTACTGGATGACAAAGACATCGTTCAGTGCAATGAAGCTGAACTTAGAGAAATCAGGCGTAAAAAAATGACCATGGTTTTTCAACACTTCGGTTTATTGCCACACAGAACAGTTAGTTCAAATGTAGGATTCGGTCTTGAAATTCAGGGAATAGACTATGAAACAAGAAGAAAAAAAGCTTACGAAACCATTGAAACGGTTGGCCTAAAAGGATATGAAGAACAAATGACTGGTCAGCTAAGTGGTGGAATGCAACAAAGGGTTGGATTAGCCCGTGCACTTGCCACTGATCCGGAAGTTTTATTAATGGACGAAGCGTTTAGTGCTCTGGATCCGCTTATTAGAAATAATATGCAGGACGAATTAATTTTACTACAAGAAAAAGTTAATAAAACAATTCTGTTCATTACACACGATTTGGATGAAGCTTTAAAACTTGGTGATCGAATTGCCATAATGAAAGATGGTAAAATTGTACAAATAGATACACCGGAAAATATTCTTACCAATCCAGCGGATGATTATGTAAAAGCATTTGTTGAAAATGTTGATCGTGGTGAAATTATTACAGCTGGTTCAATTATGTTTGAAAATCCGGCGAGTATCAGAATTGATCACGATGGTCCAAAAGTAGCTTTAAGAAAGATGCGAAAGGTTGGTGTTACTTCTCTTCCTGTTGTAGACAATAAGAATAACTTTCTTGGTTTTGTAAAAGATGAAGAAATGGCATATATGGAAGAAAACAATCTGGATAAGATTAGTGAATATATGCATTCTAAAGAAGAAGTAAGAGCTGTAAATCCAGATACACCGGTAGCTGATTTACTTCCACTCTTTTTAGATAATATTTATAATATCGCAGTTATTGATAACGATAAAAAACTTATTGGCGTAGTAGTTCACTCTTCTGTTATTGGAGAAATGATAGGAACGAATCGCGAAAAAGTAGTTCAACTTAAAGAAGAAGGAGGACTTGCATTATGAAATTAGATATTGGAAAATATGTTGAAAGTGGTGTAGAATGGTTATCGGCAAACGCCAGTGGATTTTTCGATGCAATAACAACTGGTATAGATGCTATTGTTTCTGCCATGCAAACGGTATTTTTAGCATCACCATTTTGGTTAACTATTATATTCTTTGCTGTTTTATCTTATTATTTACCGGCTCGAGGTAGATTATTTACAAAAGAAGGATGGAAAGCCGGAGGTGGAATTAGTATTTTTACTGTCTTAGGTTTACTTCTTCTTTATTTCATGGGATATTGGGAAGAAACGATGCAAACCATTGCGCTAATTTTAGCATCAGCACTTCTTGCTTTGGTTATGGGAATTCCATTAGGAATTTACGCAGCAAGAAATGATCGTGCAGAAACAATTATTCGTCCCGTTCTGGATTTTATGCAAACCATGCCAGCATTTGTATATCTAATTCCAGCAATTATTTTGTTTAGTGTTGGAAATGTACCCGGGGTGGTTGCAACAATTGTTTTTGCACTTCCTCCAGCAGTGCGTTTAACCAACCTAGGAATTAGAAATGTGCCGGCCGATGTGGTAGAAGCATCCAGAGCATTTGGATCTACCAAACGACAATTACTTTTTAAAGTTCAGTTACCTTTAGCTATGCCAACTATTCTGGCTGGTGTAAATCAGGTGATTATGTTATCACTATCTATGGTAGTAATTGCCTCTATGGTAGGAGCAAGTGGACTAGGTCAGGCTGTTTATAAAGGTATCCTGCAAGCTGATATCGGGCTTGGATTTGAGGCTGGTCTTGGTATTGTCGTACTTGCTATTATACTTGACCGGATAACGCAGAACCTTGGATTAGAAGGAGTAAAAACAAAAGAATAATACTTAATTATAAAAAATCAAATTTACATTATGAAGAAATCAAAAATTTATTTAAAATCATTGATAGCTATTTTTACGGCCACAGTATTCATTGCTTTTACTGCATGCCAATCAGGTACTAAGAAAAATGAAGATGGCGAATCAAAGGACAGCAATAAGAGTAAAGAAATCTCTTTTCTTTATCCGAACTGGGCAGAAGGTATAGCCTTTACACATTTGGCTCAAGCTGCCCTTATGGATAAAGGGTATAATATAAAAGTAACACCACTTGAACCGGGACCAATCTATGCTTCACTTGCAAAAGGCGATGCTGATGTAATGATGGATGCATGGTTACCTCATACACACGCAGACTATTGGACAAAATTCGGTGATAAACTTGAAAAAATTGGTGAATCATTCAGTGGTGGAACAACAGGAATGGTAGTTCCTCATTATGTTGATGTAAATTCAATCGAAGAATTAAATGACAACATTGAAATGTTCGATGGTAAAATTATAGGTATCGGAAGTGGAGCTGGAATTCATACTAGCACAGAGAAAGCAATTGAAGAATACGGTTTGGAGTTTGAACAAATAACATCAAGCGGGCCTGCTATGATGGCCTCTTTAAAAAGATCATACGACAAACAAGAACCTATTATTATAACAGGTTGGAAACCTCATTTCATGTGGGCCGATTATGATTTGAAGTATTTAGAAGATCCTAAAGGAGTATTTCCAAAGGATGTATGTGCCATTGTTACTCGTCCAGGATTCTCAACAGATTTTCCTGTTGTAGCCGAGTTCTTAAAGAATTTTAATCTGGAAGAAATGAAGTTATATAACCTAATGAATGCTATTGAGCAAGGCGACGATACATTCACGGCTGCGCAGCAATGGTATAATGAACACAAGACATTAGTAGAATCATGGATGCCGGAAGAAATGAAATAATTTCGGTTTCCCAGAGAAATTAAAAAGACCACCTACAGTATAGGGTGGTCTTTTTTTGTTTTGAAACGTTGAAAAAAGAGAATAAAAATATAAATTACGTAAACAAGACTACTCAACGTTTGTTAAGTAATATACAAACTTTAATAAGCAACGTATGAAAATCGCAATAACCGCGGTTAGCGGACAACTAGGCAGAGCCATTGCAGAAAAAGCCATTGCAACTTTTGGTAAAGAAAATGTAGTTGGAACTGCTCGAACTCCTGAAAAAGTTAAAGATTTAGATATTACAATTTTTAAAGCTGATTATAACTCAAAAGAAGATTTCGTAAAAGCCTTTCAGGAAATAGAGGCAGTACTTTTAGTATCTGGGATGGATAAACCGGAGAAAAGAAGCGGGCAACACAAAAATGTAATAAATGCAGCCAAAGAAAGCGGAGTGAGAAAGATGATTTATACCAGTATTATTGGTAAACCCGGAGATTCCACTTTTGATGCTGTAATTAATTCAAACCGACAAACCGAAGAAGATATAAAAAACAGCGGAATGGATTATGCCATTGGTAGAAACGGACTTTATATTGAACCAGATATTGATTATTTCGATAATTATGAGAAAGAAGGTAAAATAATCAACTGTGCGGGACTGGGAAAATGCTCATACACCTCTCGTGACGAATTAGCAGTTGCTTATACACAACTTATCAAAAATGATTCACTGGATGGACAAGTTTATAATCTCGCCGGAGAGGCCATCACGCAAAAAGAACTTGTGGATTATTTCAATCGTTTCTTTAATTCGCAACTTATTTACGAATCGGTAACACCGGAAGAATACCTGGCTTGGCAGAAAATTCATAATGGTGATTTTTTAGGCACCATTATAGCTGGAATTTATACTAAAATAAGGCATGGTGAATTCAATGTTGAGTCGGATTTTGAAAAAGTTACTAAAAGAAAACATAAAAAAGTAAACGAAATATTGAGTGAGTATACAGATCACATAATTGATTAACCGCAGTTAAATTCGTAACTTCAAGAATTATAAAATAAAAAAGTATGCCCTTTAAAGAAATTACAACGCAAGAATTACTTAGTAAATTAGATGATAACAATACCAAAATAATTGATGTTCGCTCAATAAATGCCTACAATGGCTGGAAAGAACAAAATGAAAAGCATGGTGGACATATAAAAGGCGCAAAAAGTTTACCCGTAAAATGGAGTAATTATATAGATTGGATAGAGATTGTGCGCTCCAAGCTTATCGTACCAGAAAATTCAATAATTATATATTCATACCATAAAGATGACTCGGAAAAAGTAGCTAATTTGTTTCTAAAGGCTGGCTATTCTGATATTCATATTTACAATGATTTTGTTAATGACTGGAGTGCAAACGAAAAATACCCAATGAATTATCTTGCCAGATACAAAAATCTTGTATCGGCCGATTGGGTAAAAACCTTGATTGATGGTAAAAAGCCTACTGAATATGATAATGATAAATTTGTTATTGTTCATTCTCATTATAGAAACCGAGATGCTTACTTATCAGGACATATTCCAGGTGCAATCGATATGGATACGCTAGCACTTGAATCTCCAGAAACGTGGAATCGCAGAAGTCCTGAAGAACTAAAGAAAGCATTAGAAGAACATGGAATAACTTCTGACACAACGGTTATTATGTATGGGAAATATATGTCGCCAGATAATGCGGATCAATTTCCGGGAAGTGCAGCCGGACATATTGGTGCTATCAGAAATACAATGATTATGCTTTATGCAGGTGTGAAAGATGTGCGTGTATTAAACGGTGGTTTTCAATCGTGGAAAGATGCAGGGTATGAAATTAGTACTGCAGATGAAACTAAAAAACCTGTTGATGATTTTGGAATATCTATCCCTGCAAATCCTGAAATTATTGTTGATGTTCCTAAAGCCAAAGAAATGATTGAATCAGATGATGCTAACCTGGTTTGCGTTCGCAGTTGGCCAGAATATATTGGCGAAGTAAGCGGATATAACTATATCGAAAAAACCGGTCGAATTCCGGGAGCAGTATTTGGTAATTGCGGTACCGATGCTTATCATATGGAAAATTACAGAAATCTGGATCACACAACGCGCGAGTTTCATGAAATTCAGGAAATTTGGGAAGAGGTAGGAATAACGCCGGATAAACATAATGCATTTTATTGCGGAACCGGCTGGCGCGGAAGTGAGGCCTTTTTCAACGCCTGGCTTATGGGATGGCCTAGGGTTTCTGTTTTTGATGGTGGTTGGTTCGAATGGAGTAACGATCCCAAAAATCCTTTTGAGAAAGGTGTCCCTGAAACCGTAAAATCATACTAAAAGTTAACATTTTGTTAGAATCGTTGTTTTATAAATAAAATTTAAATTATGCCTAAGTTCAATACTGAAGTTACTGTTATCGACCAAATTACAATTTCTAATCATGTAAACGATTTAGGTATTGAAAATATACGAAAGGAAATTATTGAAGGATTGGTATCGGATCAGAAATATATTTCCAGTAAATATTTTTATGATTCAAAAGGTTCTAAACTTTTCGAAAAAATTACGCAACTGCCCGAATACTATCCAACCCGAACTGAAAAAGGTATTTTAGAACAAATTGCGCATGATTTAATGCATGATCTTAACTACACTGATATAGTAGAGTTAGGTAGTGGCGACTGCTCTAAAATAAGCATCCTATTAAATGCTTTGCAAAAAGAGAATTTAGCAAACATCAACTATATTCCTGTAGATATAAGCTACTCGGCCATTCAGAATTCTGCAGAACAATTAATTGAACGATTTCCTGATCTTACGATCAATGGAATAGTGGCTGATTTTATTCATCAGATCGATTTAATTCCGGCTGATAACCAAAGAATGTTTTGCTTTTTAGGTAGTACTTTGGGCAATTTTAATGATGAAGTAGCACGAGAGTTTATCCTCACTTTAAGTGAAAATATGAATGAAGGAGATACCTTTTTGCTCGGTTTAGATTTAGTGAAACCAGCTCAGACTCTTCATGATGCGTACAATGATGCGCAGGGCATTACTGCTAAATTCAACAAAAATATTCTACATGTGGTAAATGAACTGATTGAATCGGAAATAGATTCTGAAAAGTTTGAGCACCAGGCTTTTTTTAATGAGGATAAATCAAGAATAGAAATGCATCTTAAAGCTAAAGAAGATGTTAGAATAAATTCTCCACATCTGGATCAGGAAATTCTACTTAACAAAGGTGAAACCATACATACCGAAAACTCCTATAAGTTCACACCAGATCAAATATCGGAACTGGAAAAAACTTCCGGATTAAAAATAAACCAACTATTTACCGATGAAAATAGCTGGTTTACTTTAATTCTGTTTGAAAAATAAATGCTTATCTTATTTTAATTTTTTATCTCTCCTCCACCAAACATAACAAATCCGCGGATTACAATTTCTTTTCCAACATCCATTGCAGTTCCTGTCTGAACAGTTCTTTTGTCTGAAAATCCACCAAAAATGGAAACTACTTCAACCTTAATATTCCAGTTTTCAGGTACAATTAAGGTTGAACCGCCGAACATACAAAATACGTCAATTACGTTTCTGCCAGGGGCCAGGCTCGATTTTGTTAAATCGATTTTTGAACCGCCAAATAGTGCAGTTACTTTTCCACCACTAAAATTTTCTGATGTAATTACCCTGTCGCCACCGCCTAGAATTGCAAGATCGTCTAGATAGTCAACGCTTTTCTCTGAAGCACTACCTTGTCGTGCCGATGCAGATCTAAATATTATTAATAAACCAACTATAATTAAAATAGCAGGCCAGAACAATCTTCGTACCGAATGTGGAATATATACAACATCAGGAATTAAGAATACAAGACCTATGGCCAATAAGATCCAACCCGTAGTTTTATTCTCGCGTGTGGTGATAAAAATTACACCTAATACGATTAAAATCATTTCCCACGAAAAAACATGACGTGTTATGTGATGGGGAAAGAAATCCAATGTTTTTCCAATAAAAGCAATACCAATAAGGATTAAAACAATCCCAATGATTGCCCTCCCTAAACTTCTGTTTGATTCCATAATATTATTTTTTAGTTGTTTTTCTCTTTTTTCGTCTAATTCTACGAATATAGTAAAATATTGCAAGTCCGATTAAAATTACGGGCCATATTCTAAATAAGAATAACAAGAATACAATGAAACCTTTCCAGCCTTTGTCAATAGATTTCCATAGCCGCTGAAAGAAACTTTTCTCCTTTACAGGTTTGTATTTATATTCAAGTTCCTGAGTTATTTGAAGATAAATCGTGCTATAAGCAACCTGGTTTCTTAAATATTTAAGTCTCCCCTCTTTGGCTTCTATTTCTTCGCGTATAACGCGCAGCTTTTCTTCAATAGCAAGTATATCTTTAATACTGTGTGCTCTACTTAAAAGCTGAATATATCGTTTTTCTACTTCCTTTTTAGTTTTTAATCTTGCTTCAATATCAATAAACTCCTCAGTTACATCTCTAGCTGATACGTTTTTATATAAGAGTTTTGCATCTCCGTTTTCCAAATACCGTAAAAACTTTTCAAAATTCTCAGCTTGCATTCTGATGGAAAGATTACACTGAATATTAAAATCATTCTTATCCAGGTTATCATTTGATATATAACCATTTAAACTGTTAATAGCAGAATCCAGTGTTAATCGGTATGAATCATAATTTTCTACCTTTAATCCTACTCTTGCATCTTTAATTATCTTTTTATCTTGTTCATAAAAAACTTGTTCAGAGCTTACCGACTTTGCTACTTCTGCTCCTGCTTGTCGGGTTACCGGAGCAATTTCAGCTTCAGTGTCCATACTTATCAGCTCATCTGAAAATTCTGATTTTGAGCTATTTGAACAAGAAAAGCTAATCAATAATACAAGAATAAGCAGATAATTCAGTGTTTTCATACCTGGAAAGAGTTAATGGTTTATCAGCTATTAAAGTTAACGTAATTTCAGTTAAAAGTAAAAACAAAAAAGTCTCCACAAGTAAATATGGAGACTTCAACTATAGATAAACGTGATTAACACCCCTTGCTAGAAACCGTTTAAATCCATAGTCACAGTAGGAATCAATAGTATTAAACCTAAAATTACTAAGATCAGTATGAATGGTGTTATCCATTTAACCCATTTTTCGTAAGGAATACGTGCTACACCTAACACCCCGATTAAAACTCCCGAAGTTGGTGTAATCATATTGGTAAATCCATCGCCTAATTGAAAGGCTACAACCGTTGCCTGCCTTGAAACTCCTATAAGATCAGAGAATTGCGACATCATAGGCATGGTAAGGGCTGCTTTTCCCGATCCCGAAGGAATAACAATGTTTAATATCGTTTGGAACAAATACATCATACTTACTGATGCAATGCGCCCGAAATCATTCATCGATTTTGAAATGTAATACAACAAAGTATCTATGATATTACCATCTTGTAAAATAACAATTATACCACCTGCCAGACCAACAATTACAGCAGCTGACATAATATCCCTTACTCCGTTTAAAAATAGGTTAACAATTGTATTTGCCGAGTTATTCATTGCAATACCGGAAGCAATTCCCATAGCCAAGAAAATGGTTGCAATTTCCATTACATACCAGTCGTAACCCATTACACCAACGATTAAAAACAGGATGGTATATAACAATAGATTAAGAATAAAAAAATGCACCGATTTCAATAAAGAAACAAATGATGTAACAGCATAAATTCCTGTTAATACAGGAATAATTGGCAGTATGGTTGATGAATTTCCTACTTTGAGTTCAGAGCTCGGTAAGAATACAGAATAGATCACAAGCGCTATTAGAATCACTATGTAGACAATCCACGCGGATAAAGGAGTATAGTATTTTACAGATGATTGATCACTTTCGCCTCGCTTACGCCAGTATTCATCATTCTCATAAACGATAGAGGATCTTGGATTTTTCTTTACTTTATTGGCATAACGAAGAACATAAGCAATTCCAATCATATTAATTACGCCCCACATAAACATTCGGTATTCAATTCCGGAAAATAAAGGAATATCAGCTAACCCCTGTGCAATACCAATGGTAAATGGGTTTAGTAAAGCTCCTGCAAATCCTAATCCCGCCGCAACGAAACACATAGATACACCAACAATAGAGTCGTACCCCATGGAAATCGCTAACGGAACAAAAATGATGATAAATGCAATGGTTTCTTCGCTCATGCCAAATACAGCTCCAAATACGCTAAACATAATCATAATGAGTGTAATGATTATATTATCGACCCCAAGGAATTTAATAAACCTGTTTGCTTCTAATTTTTTAGTGAACCTCAGGAATGAGAATATACCTACATCAATGGCCTTACTCTCGTTCATAATCCAAAATGCACCACCAATCATTAAGATAAATACAATGATATTTGATGTATTTACAAATCCATGAAATAAAGCAGAAAATATTTGCCATGTTTGAGGGCTGTTTTGGGTATATTCAAATGAATTATTTACGATAATTTCGCGTTCAACTCCATTAACTACTTTGGCCTGGCGTTGAAATTCACCACCCGGAACAAACCAGGTTAACACAGCAGAAAAAACAATTATAAAGAATACAATGACGTAAGTGTGAGGAATTTTGCGCTTTTTGAACATAAACTTAAATTCTATTATTCTACAATTGGAAATTTATCGCCTGGTAAGTATACATTTAACTCAACATCTTCGGCTCCAAGTAAGCCGTTAACAACCTTCGTTTCAGCAGTTTTATGGCGCAAAACAATTACCTGGCTCGATCCATATACCGTTGCATCATTACGATCAACTAAAATTGCCGTTGATTCATCGATACCAATAGCGGTTTCTTGCGGATTTTCCAGGCTGGCTGATATTAACCTGTTCATGCGCATTCGTTTTACAAAATGCTGATCAATAATTGCATTTTTAAGTAACCCCAAACCTTCATCAATTTCAATATTATTCGATTCAATGGTTCTAAAATTGCCAGTATATTCAGGATGTTTATGTTCATTACCTGTAATCATTTTTTCACTCATTACAGCAGCGCCAGCACTTGTTCCGGCAATTAAAGCTCCTTTTTCATAAGCAGCATGTATTGCATCATGTACAGGAGTATTCTTAACAATCTTCATGAATATATTTTGATCTCCACCTGAGATATAAATCAATGAGGCATCTTTTAACGAATCGATTCGTGATGCTGTCATATCCTCTTCCGCTTGAAAGTTAAATGCAAAGACATTTTCTATTCCCCGATCTGTGAATTGCTTTATACCGTAATAAGATGCTGTATCAGGAATTTGGCTTGACATAGGCAATACGATAATATACCCTGTGCTATCGACACCTGAGATTCTAATCATATCTGTTATCATTGCAACCGGGCGTTTACCTCCTCCAATAATAAACAGTTTACCTTTCGTTTTACTTTCTTGAACTGCAGATTGATCATTACTGCATGAACTTAAAATTACCAATAACATAAATGCCATTGCATAAAATTTACGTTTCATAATTACACGATTAAAGTTTTTGTATCATTTTATCAAGCATACATCTTATAATACACCTTAAATGATATAAGCCCTTAAGTGAAATTGATTTTTTTGTGATTTAACCTCCATTATTCATGAAATTCATGAATAATGCTGCTGACGTAGGAAAAATAAAAGGTTTGACTAAAGTAAATCTTTGATTTTTCACAGTCAGGCGATGACGCTTTCGGTCACGCCGTGACAATAATCGTCACGGGTTAACCTGAACTATTCATAAATATTGAAAAATATAATATTTATGAATACGTCAGGTTAAAATAATCCGGGGATAGCGAAAAGTAAAGGAAAGAATATTTCTGCTTTTACGGCTGCCCGCAAAGTTTTCAAAGCCAACCTCATATGTGCTTCGACTGTCTTTTCAGAAATATTCAGTTTACTGGCTATTTCTTTATACGACAGACCTTCATTGCGGCTTAGCTGGAAAATTAACTTACGTTGCGGAGGTAATGATTCGATGCTTTTATCGATGCGCGTTTTCATATCGGCTAATACCACATCATTTTCCGTTTTATTGTGATGCTGATCGATATAATTTTTTAAATATTCTTTGTAGGCATTTTCATTAACCTTTTTACGATGTTGATTGAAGATTGTATTTTTGGCAATAGTAAACAAGTAAGCATTAAACGATAATCCACGTTTCAGACCATTTCTGTTTTCCCAAACCCTAATAAAAATCTCCTGAACGAGCCCCTCCGCATCTTCCTTAGTTTTTAGGTAGCGTAAAGCAAAATAATAAAGCCTTTCGGAGTAGATATAGTATAGCTCTTCGAAAGCTTTGCTATCACCCTCCTTAACCTTATCGATTAATAAATCATCAATATATTTTGAATTACGTTCCACTTTAGTTCTTATAAAAAAGAGCCAATAGGATTATACGGCTCTTCAATGCATAAGTTCTGTTTTATTTTTCGTACGTTCCCTTGATAACAATATTACCTTTATCCATAAATTTCTTTCCTCTGGCAAAAACCTCTGTGATCGTATAATTTTTATCCATTAACACCAGGTCAGCATCATTTCCAATCTTTATTCTGCCTTTTTGTTTTAATTTCAGGATATCTGCAACATTTGATGTTACTACAGGTAATACCTTCTCTAATGGCAATTTTTCGTCCTTAATGGTATCAACCAATTCAGTAAAGATAGATTTTGGTTGTCCCATTTCTAATTTTATGAGATTTCCCTTTTCGTCGAAATCAGGTAATGATCCATTCCCATCCGATGTCATCGTAATATGGTTCAACGGCACACCAGCTTTCAAGAATTCCGCTATTGCCCTTGAAGGTTTAATTTCATACTCAGGAAAAAACGGATAACTACTTGCGGTAATATCTATATAACCATGTTTTCCATACTCTTTTGCATCTTCGAAAATATAATCATTTCGATTACAATGTGTTGGAAAGAATTGGGTAAGTTTTAACTCACTTTGATTCACTGCATCATAAATCGGTTGAAATGGATTTTTTGCATCGCCCATATGAATATTTGCTATACCTGCTTTTCCACCAAGCATTCCACCAACTCGTGCATGCTCTACTAAACGAATAAGTTCCTGTGTTGTAGGGCACGAACTTCTGTGATCAGAAAGTGCTATTTCTCCTATACCAATTATCTCTTCAATCATGGCAATATCTTTTCCTACATCGCCCAAAATTGTTGGTGTTGGCACTTGATACGATCCGGTATACATCCATGCAGAAACACCTTCGGCTCTTAAAGATTTTACTTTCATTAAAATACTATTCAACGAACGTGTCATTCCATCGGTTCCTAAACAACCAATTACCGTGGTTATTCCACCACTAATCATTTGAGATAATTGCATCTCTGGTGTTCTTGTAGCTGGGCCTCCTTCGCCTCCTGCACCTGCTATATGCACATGTGCATCGATCAAACCAGGTATGAGCATTTTACCTTTTGCTTGAATAACTTCTACACCTAAATTTTTAAAAGTAGAAATATCAATTTGATCCTCAATAGCTAGAATCTGTTCACCACCTATCAAAACATCCTTTACTCCCAGGAATTGTGGACTATAAACTTCAGCGCTTTTTATTAGAATCATATACAATTAATTTGAAATGAATATACGTTGATTAAAAACCTGATTATCTGATTTTAAATTTACAATATAAACCCCTGAATTAAAGGTAGTTGTTGATATAAAACCTTGATCAGTCATTAAATCACTAATCATTATACGTCCATTTGTATCGAATACCTTAACAAAAAACTGATTTTGTGGCCAACTACAATGAATTCTATTATCCGTATTGATTACAAATATTTTAACATTCTTTGGACGGGTTGGTTCAATTGCTGTAGTTACTTCAACCTCATTACCCACTTTATAGGGAGTACTCTCATCTATTAACGATAAGGTCATATTTTCAAATCCGGCAAATTGTGGAGGAGTATCATTGGTATAACCATATGCCGACTGTTCTGAGAATCCACCTTTCGTTCCATCGTTTTTAAGAATCATAACCGGTGATGTGCCATATGCATTTACGTATGTTTCATTATTATCTGTTGGACCATATTTGATATAATTATCTCTATTCAACCAAATACCATACGTTAATGTGTCGGTAATCATAGCATATGGAATGGCAGCAGAAGTGTTTTCGTAATAATCACTGCTTTTATATGTATTTGGAATTATAGCTGTTGTTTTTAGTAAATTAAGACCTTCATTAAAAGTTAACTCACCATAATAGGTTGCATCTGCTTCAAGATAATTTTGCACTACAGTTTGCCCTATTAAACGACTGTTATCGCCAATAAATGCAGAAACAAATCCATTGGAACGTATTTTAGCATTTAGTGCTTCACCTGCTGTGCCACCGTTTAAGAAATATTTTAAATCGGCATAACTATTATTGACAAATAGTATTTTCGATGCTTCAGCAACTGCATTAGCAAAATCATCATTAGATGCCATATCAATCGTTGCCGAATAGATTTCAATATCCGTAGCTCCTGCAGTTGTCAGTTGCGTTTTATATGAATTTGCAATGGTTTGGCTCGATCCGGTAACAATAAGTATTTTATCATCTGTCGATCCATTGTCATTTACAAAATCAGAGATCATATCCAGATTATCAGAAATATTATCCGACCCACTGGCATATACAATATAATTTCCTTTTTCCTGCTTTATGGTTGGATTTCTCTCTTCTGTAAGTCCTGTAATCTCACCAGTATTAAAATCGATAGTACATCCTTGCAGTAGCTGATTAACCTGAATCGAATCAGCCAATAACTTGCTATTTTGCGAAAATGTATTCTCAGAAAATGCAGTGTATATGTTTACCGTTCCAATACCATAAACTGTGCCCATGTTATTATCATCGATACTCATAGCCGTCATTTCGTCGACACCAATTCCTACAATGGATTCGTTCTGGTTAAATTTCCAGTTAGCCATAAAAGCAACTAATCGTCCAAACCGGGCACGAATAGTAAAGTGAGAATCAAATAGATACCCCGGAAAGAAGGGGAAGAAATCATTGGCTAATTGAATATCGCTATGTTCAGGATTTTTTATACAATCATCTGGATAGGCAGAACCATTTTTAGCTGTAAAGATAACTTCAGAAAGTACAGCAAGACCTGCTGAGGTTCCACATATAACACCACCTTCAGAAAACTTATCTTCAATAGCTTGCTCTGTTTTTGTTCCCTTGTACGTAGAATAATAATTATACTGATCACCACCCTTTAGAAAAATTACATCGCATGCCATCAAATCGTCATACGTTGTTTGAGCATCGGCAGTAGTTGAGTTGCTAATATTAAAATTAGTGGCCTCTGCAGCTCCACATTGATTTACAAAATAATCAGGTAGCCAGTTATCTGCTGTTCCAAATGCTATAATTGCAACTTTTTTATTTTCTGACTGATCGACAGCCCATTTGTAAGCAGCATGATTCCAACTGTTTTCAGAACTTTTTTCTGATCCACCGCCAATAATTAATAAATTTCCCTGTGCAAAAGAACTCAGGGAAATTAAAACTATAAGAAGCTGTATAATAATCCTTTTCATCATCAAAAATTTTCTATAAAAATAAAAAATGGGGGTTTTATTCCCCCATTTTCTATTCACAAAATTGTACTATTTCTTTATAATTTTAGAACTTTTAATTATTCCCTCATTATTATAGAATGAAACAAAGTATAGTCCTGTTTTTAACTCAGATACGTCAATTTTAAGATTTTCATTGCCAGTAACCTGAACACTCTTTATTTCCTGACCTAAGGTATTAATAATAGATACCTGGTTAACACCATCAAGATTTTCAATATTTAGCACATGTTTTACAGGGTTAGGATAAATTGTAAACTCAGTATTAAACTTATCCTCTACTAATGTTGCTGTTGTAATATCATCACTTGATCTTACAGTAAGCAAGTAAATTCCATCGCGACCTGTCACAATTCCGGTAATGTTATGATTTGCTCCAACGGCTAACATATTTTCTCCGAAATCAGCATACAATTCAAATGCATCGCCAATGTAGAATGTATTAGTACCATCATCATCAGTACAATTAAAATATGCACCATCCCAGCTTGTAATATTTACATTCTGGATGGTAACTAATGAACCTTCGTATTGTTCAGCAGGATCGGTATCAGCTGAAATTGAGGTTGCAATATCGGCACCTGTAATCACTACAGGATCATAAACATCATTTCCGCTAGATACTACCTCTATTAGTGCAGCAGGATAAAGTTCGGTCTGGTTTTTATATGCATCTTGTTGGCCATAAACCAGAATTTCATCGCCTATTGCAACAGTAACATCACCAGTAGCAAGCTCATAGGTATTTATTCCACTATGTGCGGCCGATGCATCAGCAATCCAAACTCTGTCGTAATCATTCGTAGCCGACACAATCCCTTTAAAGGTAGCGTTGTAGCCTCCATCAATGGTAGTTGTATTCGTTATACTTAAGTATTCAATTGGTAGTATTCCTGCATAAAATTCTATTTCAGTACTAACATTTGAGCTAGAAAGTATATCAAGCGTATTATCTGCAGTAAATGATGCTGAAGCAGTAAGTATCACAATATTTTCATTAGTCGCATTCACTTCGGCAGCTGTAAATGTAAGGTCCTGCGAGCCTGAAAGGCTAAATTCATCAGCACTAAATTCACTTGCACTTGGTGGTGCATCGTAAACTACAGCAAGCTCATTTTCACTAATAGCATATGCATCGTAAAATGCTGGCGCTATATACTCACCAATTCTAAAATTATCAAAGAAAACTCTTGATCCAAACGATTTAGCTCTTATACCAACATAAATCATATCTCCGTCAGTGATTCCTGAAATATTACTCATTTCATATTGATACTTAGTCCAATCCGGATTAGTATAGATCGTATCTGCATGAATTGTAAAATCTCCCGTTGTAACTCCTGTTTTGGAAATCTCCACATAGATAGTATCTTCATAATCAGCTTCGTTTCCATATAACCAAAAAGACATCACATCATCGGTACGTACTTCGAATTGTGGTGTAATCAACCAGTCATCGGCAGGATCAAAATCAGCTTCATAAGTATCAACCCAAACACCATTTGTTCCTTCATAACCACCTTCTATGGTGTCGGTCCAGGTGTTAGGATTTCCGCCCCCATCAATTACTGTCCAATCGTTAGGAATACCTTCTTCGAAATCTTCATCAACAATGGTTGGTTGATATACCTTAATATCATCCATATATGCATAGTATCCGCTAGTGTTTGTGTGAAAACCAATATAAATATTATCACCGTCTGCTACACCAGAGATTTCTGTTAAATTGAATGTAAATTTGGTATAATCAGCTGGAGCTTCAATTTTACCAACCACATAATCAAAATCAGCAACCGCAGATGTTGCTTTCGAAATATAAATATGAATACTATCCAGGTAATCAGGATCGTCTGATTTTGCCCAGAGAGAAAGGACATCACCATCATTAACTGTTATTTGTGATGTAACAATCCAATCATCAGCAATACCAAGATCTGTCGAGTCTGCCTCATACGTATCTACAGCTAAGTGATATGTTCCGCCGTGTGGATCATAATCATCAATTACCCAGGTGTCAGGATTATGTCCAAAATCATGGGTAATCCATCCGGCAGGAATTGCTCCATCTTCAAAATCTTCATCAATTTTTGCCTGAGCAAAAATAATGCTTGACAAAGCAACCAGGCTTAACATTAGTAATAGTTTTTTCATAAGCTTATAATTTAAGTTAGTAATTCCATTATAAAATGTCCTATGGAAGATATCCACAGGACATTTCAGGTTTTTAAGGTTGTATTATTGTAATATTATCAATTGCTAATCTGTCGCCTCCAGGGAAAGGTGTCATTAATCTGAATGCCACATAAACGCTTTGGCCGGCAAATTGAGATAAGTTAACCTGATGGTAGGCAATACCATCACCACCAACATCCTCTCCCACTTGCTCATCATTTACTCTGAAAACAACTCCATTTTCCATACAACCATCAATATCCTGCGATGAAGTTGATACATAAATTTGATAACTATCAGGATAATTACCAGAAGTAGTTAATGACATCGCATTCCAGGTTAATATAGAATTATCTCCCAGAGTAACTGCAGGCAATATCATCCAGTCGTCAGCACCTGCTTCGGGATTATAGAATGAGTTTCCTAATGCAACATTTCCTTCGAAGGTTGATGAGTAAACCACTATCCACGCACTATCAGCCATTGTTCCGTAATTAGGATTATCTGGGGTATTTCCATCGACATTGACCAGTTCCCAATCTGAAGGAATTAAATTGATGCCTTCAAAATCTTCTTTAAATAAGGTATCGCCAACTAGCTGATCAGTTAGTTTTACCTTTGCTGAGAATCTGGACGAGTCGCCAACCGAAGTTTTAACCACTAACGATACATTAAAAGCACCTTCCTCTGTAAATGTATGCTTAACTGCAGCTGTATCGGTTGTTTCTAATGTAGATCCATCATCAAAATCCCAGTAAAATGTTGGTGAACCTGCTCTCTCAGGAACAACACACCGGTTATAAAATGTTACCTCATCAGGCGGAATCAGATTATTTGAAGCCACAAACTCAAAGCTAGATACTGTACTTGGAGGAGGAACATCAAAATCCTCGGTATAATCTTCACAAGCATAATATGTAATACTTGCCATTATTAGAACTATTATAAAACTTAATTTCTTTTTCATAATTAATCTGTTTTGATATTAATAGGTTCCGTTCTGTTCCATCAATTTATTGATATCTAACTCAGATTGAGGGATTGGGAACAACCAGTCGTTTTCGTCCATATTACCTGTAAGTGGTAAAACATCATTTGCTCTTCCGGTTCGTTTCAGATCAAAGAATCGGTGACCTTCGAATGCAAACTCTAATCTGCGTTCATTTTCTATTGCCAGCCTGAATTGTTGCTGGTTAGTTATTGTTGCAGAAGTAAGATCGGGAAGATAAGCTCTGTATCGAATCTCATTGAGCAGATCAAACGCTTCTCCATCAGCTATATAAGCAATTTCATTTAACGCTTCGGCTCTGATAAGATACATTTCTGCCAAACGAAGAATTACGATATTATCCTTACCATTGGCAACATCGATATATTTATTTTGGTAATAATCTGTTCCGTCACTAATAATAGTAAAATCTCTGCGTTCATCTGAAGGATCAAAATAATCATATACGCTTTCTGTTTTATCATCATCTACCCAGGCAGTTACTTCAGTTCTGCCATCAGGCCTTGTCCAATCCGCAATGGCATTTTGATCATCATCGTTAGAAAAATTTATATCAAAAATTACTTCATCCGATCCTCCATCAAAAATGGTATAATAAGTTAATCCATCCTCTAAAGTAATTCCCTCTGTATTGTTAATAACCATTTCTGCTGCACTTGCCGCTTCAGCCCAGTGGTTTTCATATTCACTAAAGTACAAGTATACTCTTGCTTTTAAAGCAACAGCACCATAATAACTAGCAAGCTGGCTTTCAAAAGATGAATTCTCTAATTTTACCTGTGAAGAATCTAAATCCTTAATGATTTGTAAATACGTGTTTTCTATTGTTTCTCTTGCCTGTTCCAGTGTTTCAGAACTAGCATCTGTCGTTGGTTCCAGCTTTATCGGAACACCACCAAAATATTTTACCAGGGTAAAGTAATTTAGTGCCCTTAAAAAATAACACTGCCCCATATAATAGTCTAAAGTAGTTTCACTTAAAGTCGACAAACTACTTTCTTTTGCCAGAATATTGTTAACACGATTTATTCCATCATAGCAGGAATTCCAGATATCTTCGATATATGCATTAGATGCCTGTAAATTGTTGTCATCGACCTGTGCATATTCTTTCTTTGATCCCACATGAATATAGTTGTCAGCCACAAGGTCACCAAATATAATAGCATCTTCGGCAAAAGCAACGGATTGTAACTGGTCATATGCACCAGTAACAGCTGCTGATAATCCATTTTCATCTGTAATTGCTGTTTCTGCAGGAATTTTATCTGTAGGTTCCACATCAAGCACATCGCAGCCTAGAAGCAATGCAAATAGAACTAATGTTATTGTGATAATATTTTTCATAATCTTCTAATTTTCGTTTTAAAAATTGAATTTTAATCCTATTGTGTACGTTCTCACCTGAGGATATGTAAAGAAGTCAACTCCTCTTGATACAGTAGAATTTCCCGAATAATTCACTTCCGGATCCATACCGCTATATGGAGTAAGTGTGTAAAGGTTTTGACCACGTAAATAGACTCTGGCCGAATTCACCCCTATTTTATTTATGAGCTTTTCTGGTAAATTATAACCTAATGTAACAGATTTCAATCGCAGGTATGAACCATCTTCCAGATAGTGTGATGACACATCATTGTTGTAAATTCCATCCGCTTTGGGAATATAGGTTTCGTCTCCCGGCTCCTGCCATCTGTCCTTTACAGTAGCCAATTGGTTATCATTCGAAATGGTCATATTTTCGGCGTATTGTCTTACACCATTAAAAATTTCATTACCATATGAATATTGAAGCAATATATTTAAGCTGATATTTTTATATGAAAAATCGTTTGTAAAACCACCCGTAAAATCGGCATGTGGACTACCAACAACTTGCTTATCATTATCATTAATTACACCATCGTTATTAATATCTTCCAAGACCAAATCCCCTGACGAAGGATCAACGCCCAGACTTTTGTACATGTAGAACACTCCGATTGGTTCTCCAACCAATACAGCATTATTTCCTCTATTCTCGTCTGTTATAGGTTGGTCTTCATACAATTCTAACACTTTATTCCTGTTCCATGAAATATTAAAATTTGAGGACCAGCTAAATTCACCCTTAAAATTATCCGTGATCAATTGAAATTCCAATCCTTTGTTTTCTAACTCGCCAATATTTTCTGACATGTATGTAAATCCTGAACTTCCTGGCAAAGGTCTGTCTAAAAGAAGATCTGTAGTATAATTATAATAGTAATCAACGGACAATAAAATTCTGTCTGTAAATAGTCCTAAATCTGCTCCTAAATTAAAGTTAGATGTTGTTTCCCATCTTAAATCAGGATTAGGAATTTGAGTAGGAATAATTCCTGGAGATGCATCGTAATTGTATCCACCACTATATAGGTTTAAATATTTGAACGCTCCAATATTATCATTACCCGTATAACCATAACTTACTTTAAGCTTAAGCTCACTTAAAATTTCAATATTTTGTAAAAAGTCTTCTTCTGCTATTCTCCAGGCAACGGATCCTGCCGGAAGGTTTGCATATTTATTGTTTTCGCCAAAGTTAGACGAACCATCGCGGCGCATACTAACAGAAAGCAGGTATTTATTCTCATAATTATATTTTACTCTTCCAAAAAACGATTCCAATCCGAATTCGGAATAAGATGATTCTGTATAATCCTGATCAATTACTGCAGCAGCATCGAGATATCTAAAATCTGGTGTAGAAAAACCTGTTCCTCCAACAATTATAAATTTCTCCTTCCATTTCTCGAAACTGTATCCTAATAAAAAGTTAATGTTATGCTTCTCTTTAAATGATTTAGTATAGTTCAACGTACTTTGCTGAGTAATTTTGAAAACATCAGAGCTTCCATCAGCACCATAGCCATTTGATGATGCTACAGATTGTATGGTTCCGGGTTCGTAGCGATGCTCTTGTAAATTATAATAATCGAAACCCCATTGGTGCTTAAATTTTAATCCATCAATAATTTCATATTCTCCGTAGAAATTAGATATATTTCTGAATGTTCTAGCCTGGTTATCTACAGTTTCTCCTGTCGCAACCGGATTATCCCACCACCCCGTAGTAGCATAATTTCCATCTTCATCTCTTACCGGATAAACCGGAGGTGTTGAAATTGCATTAGGTAAAACTCCATTTACTGATTGATCGCCTCTTACCCTGTCGTTAATACTATAGTTAATACTTATTTTAGCTCCTATACTGAATCTATCAGATACATCATGATCAAGGTTTAAACGTCCATTATATTTTTCGTAGTTAGTTCCTAAAACAACTCCTTCCTGGTTAAAATATCTTCCGGAGATATAATACCTTGTTTTGTCTTTTCCTCCACTTGCCGATAATTCATAATTCTGAACAGGTGCTACGTTAAGTACTTCGTCTAACCAGTCTGTATCAACGTTCTGATTAAAGGTAGTCGGATCAACACCCAAATCAACAATATACTCTTTCCACTCTTCGGCATTTAACAGATCAAGTTTTTTATACACTTCCTGCAGACCGTAATAAGCCTGGAAATCAAACTTTGTTTCGCCGGCAGAACCTGTTTTTGTTTCAATTAAAATAACGCCATTACCGGCACGTGCGCCATAAATAGCAGCAGCCGAAGCATCTTTTAATACACTTATGGATTTAATATTGTTTGGATTAATATCTGCAATCGCATTAATCGATTGACCTTCCATACTAATCTGACTATAATCGCCTGAAGTTACCGGTATTCCATCAACAACATAAAGTGGTTGGGTGCCAGCTGAAATGGAACTTAAACCACGTATACTAACTGAAGTTGCAGCACCTGGTGTACCAGAGTTCTGATTAATGGTAACACCCGATGTTCTTCCCTGAAGAGCTGTTTCAAATCCTGATGAGACAGTATTTTCAATTTGCTCAGTATTAACACTGGCTATAGAACTGGTAAGTAATTTTTTACTTGAAGTACCATAACCAATAACAACAATTTCATCTAGTTTTGTTGTTTCTTCGTATAGTGTGATATTAATTTCTGTTTGCTGTCCAACAACAACTAATTGTGCTTTAAATCCAACAAATGAAAATACTAGTGTTACCCCTTCTGAAGGAATATTAATTTCATAATGTCCATCCAAATCGGTGGTTGTTCCAATTGTTGTTCCCTCAACAAATACATTAACTCCGGGCAAGGGAGAACCGTTCTCATCTGTAACAGTTCCCCTTATTTTACCTATTTGCTCATCGGGCTGACTCTGCACTTTTGTGTTTTTCGGATTTAACACAATTTGCTTATCTACCACCTCGTAAACAATTCCGGAATTATCCAAGATTTTATCCAGTAAGTCGTAAATAGTGTATCCTTCTGCTTCGATACTTATTTTTTGACTTACATCGATCTTGGTATCGTTGTACATAAAATAAAAATCGCTTTGCTGTTCAATTTCTTTAAGTGCCTGCTTAATAGAAACATCTTTTAGCGAAAGCGATAACTTTGCGTTTTGCGCATAGTTGCTAGCGGTAGTAATGTTAATATAATTTATTAATAACATGATTACCGCTGCTTTTAGTACAAAGGAATATTTTTTTAACCTATTCCTTTTCGTTGACTTTGTCTTGCTTTTGAGTTTTTTCATAAAAGCGTTTATTAATTATTGAACATTCTTATTTTTCTCTATTATTAAATCGTTGTTAATTGGTAGTTACAATTACCTGATTTGTGTTTCTTTTAATATTTAGATTCGGTGTTGTTTTCTTTATCAATCTTAACACTTCATCTAATGATTCATCTGTAATTGTTATGGTATAATTGTATTTCTGATTTAACTCCTGGTCTACCTGAATATCTATATCGTACCAACGTTCCAAGACATGAACTACACGGTAAAACGGATCGTTATCGAAAACAATAATGCCCTGTTTCCAAGAGGTATACTTTTTAGTATCCACCTGGTCCAAAACAAATCTTTCATCTTCTTTATAAAAAACAGCTTGATGATTAGGTGTTAGGATCGCCTTTTGGGCCTTTTTCGTTTCAGGATTTACTCTCTTAACGCTAACCTTTCCGGTTACTAATGTAGTTTGTATGGTTTTGTCTTCGCTATACGCCATTACATTAAAACTGGTACCCAATACTTCGATATCGAGCTTATCGGTTTTAACAATGAATGGTTTTTTCGCATTTTTAACAACCTCGAAAAAAGCTTCACCTTCCAAAGTTATCGTTCTATTGTTTCCTATAAATTTCTCGGGATAGGTAATCTTGGTCGCTGCATTCAACCACACTCTGCTTCCATCGGGTAGTGTTAACTCAGTTCTCTGACCTTTAGGGTTATATTTTTCGACCATAGCCACATTATTGATCATACCTGGTCGCAATACCAGTAGAAAATATAATGCACCAACAGCCAGCAATGGAATAACTATAGAAGCCGCGTGTTTTACTAAAAAGTTAGCTAACTTTCGAACTTTAGGTGTACTTTTTTGCTGCGAAATTAAACGAGCATTAATTCCTTTCGTTATTTTCTGATGATCGATACCGTGTTCAGATTTCAAATCGGAATAATCGTCCCACTGTTCTTTCAGCATAGAATCTGATTCATCGGAATTGTACACCTGTTTCTTTTCCTCATCGGTGGCAATTCCCCAGTAGAATTTCGCAAATAGTTTTTTATTTATTTTTTTACTCATAAGATATGCAATACGTTTTAACCGGTTATAATTTTTGCATTACATACCTATAAACACGCGAAGATTAAAATACCCTTAATGCTATTTGAAAAAAAATGAAATAAATTTAAGTGGTTTGGTTATACCTTGAAATAATGAACCTTACAACTGCATAAGCTTATTCAATAATAGACAAATGATTAGTTGTTATGCCAACTGTTAAGATCTAGATCGTAATGGCACATGTTATTGATGCCTGAAAATAACTCGTAAGTTGAAACTGTAGGACATAAATCGTGATAAAGACATTTATTGCATGGTTCAACTGTTTGGCGAGTTTTAAACCAACTTTTCTGCGTTATTAATTCTTCTTCAATAACTTGTTTCAGTGTTTTGTCTGATAAAGTTGAAACTTGATTATCATTATTATTTAGGTGAACGCTTCCATCAGGAAAAATGGATAACCGACCGAAAAAATTACTATTTAATAATCGTTTAGTTCTTATTTCTTTAACAGATTGAGTTTGTTCAAACAAGTCATCTTCATCGGTATATACATTTTCTTTAAAAAAACCCGGGTTTTCATTAAATAAGAGTTGATAATCGACTTGTTCTAAAATAGTTGGATCCAAATTATCCTGAATCAAATCGTAATCATCTTTATTCTCAATTACAAAATTTAAAGTTATGTTAGGATGCCAAAATAATTCCTTGTGTTTATTAATAGTTTGAATCTGATTACTATCTGCTAAAACAGAAATATGGATTACTGATTGCAGTTTTTGTATGAATTTAGTATTCTCAGATATAGTATCCCATTTTAAGCTTATATGTGTGTTATAATATTTGTTATCATATAAATAATTCACAAGCTTAACTAGGTCTTTATGCTTAGAAATATCACCTCCAAACAAGGTTACTTCTGTGTTTTTATATATTTGATTGATAATCGATTTAAACTGATTAAAATCTATGTTGCCCTTTTTAGCTTTTGTGCAACAATCAAACTGCTTGTAAGCCTTGTGGCAATAGGTGCAATCATGATCGCAATCTGAAGTCAGATACAGATTAATTTTCTTTAAATACTTGAGACTATCGATAGTTAATTTTTGCTTTAGCTTTTTTAAATCATTTATAATCAGATCATGGTTGTTTTCGAAAAAGGTTACCGGAGTTTTTGAACTAAATTCAACCCTACTAATCATGAATTTATTTATTAACTCTCCAATGAAGTCAAGTGCAAACTCAGGTTCTTCATCTTTTACAATAAAATTATTAGCTTTTAAATGAGAGAAATACTCTACAATATCTAAATCCGAAGAAACAACTTTTTCTCCATCCAATGTATTATAAAATATTAAGCTTTTGTCAGATATATTAAAATAGTTATATGGTTCGGTAACTAATTTATATTTCATGATATTTAATCTATAACAACCTCATTTTTAATTCTTAAAATATTTTGTTCATTATTCTCCAGGTATGTAAAAACAGCTTCTAAATAGTTTTTATATTTCTCTTTAGATGTAAAGTGTTTACAAACTGGTTTATCATCCAGATTTTCGATATAATACATGCACAAGGAGCAACTATCATTGTTGTAACACTTCTGACACTGCGATTCTAACTTTTGGATATACTCATTATACTTTTCAACCAAACTGGCAAGTCCCTCCTCCATATTATCAATAAATCCTGCAAAGTAGTTCTGACTAATTCTTTCACAAAACATAATCTTTTTATTCACCGTAACAAACATTTTTTTGGAAAATGGAGTGCATGTGCCAGTTGGTATATATCCGGTTTCGTTACGATCCAGCAGCACGTTATTGATAGAATTTTTAAAAATACTTGTATTGTTTAATAAAAAAGTAGATATCGTTGTAAACGAAGGCAGGTTTAAAAAAAGATCCTTACAAACATCTCTATATTTCTCATTTTTAGATAATTCCTGTTCATCAATAACTTTAAACATTTTTTCAAATTCCTTTTTTGATGTTTCTCTAATACCAGAGTCATTTAAAGGAGCTATCCTTGGAATTTTATTATAGGTTGATTTTACATAATTCATAATAGAAATAACACTATTCCTATTATGAAGAACAGCATTAAAATTGACCTTCTCTTTAAAATATTGAGGATATCTTTCGGCTATGATATCTATATTACGTTTAATTTCTGAAAAAGCCTTGTTATCGTTTTTAAATACCCGATAAGAATTTCCCTCCTCGTTTCCATCCAGGCTAATTAATAAATTGAAGTTATGCTTTACAAGGAAATCTAAATGCTTATGAATTAAAAGACCATTTGTTGTCATGGAAAAAGATACGGGCCTATTAAATTCTTTTCCGTTTACATAATGTACCGTTTTTTCAATAAACTCAAAATTTAATAAAGGTTCACCTCCATAAAAGCTAATAATAAGTGGCTTTGAAGATAAGTTGGCATAGTTGGTTTTGCTTTGTTTAATTATATAGTCAATTATCTTTTTACCTTCGTTAAAAGAGAGGTTTATATTATGCCTTATATCGTAATCGCAATACAAACTGCCATAAGCGCAATATGTGCAATTTAAATTACATCTGTCTGTAACTTCAAAAACAAGCTGAGTTAAATTAGCTATATTATATTTTACATTATCGAGGCTAAGTCTTCCTGAGAATTTTTTTAAATTATCAATTCGTCCAAAATATCCATGATCTTTTAGAAATTGGCACTTCCTTGAAAAAAAGGAACTAACTTTCTCATTACTTGCACTTTCTATTTTATCAAAGTTTTCATATTCAGCCTTTGATATCGCTTTTAACTCTTTTAATTTTTTATCAAATAAATAGTGGTTATTATTTTTTGATTTTAATAAGAATGTTGAACGCATTTTTGAAACATCATTTTTTTGCATAAAAAAGACTGATCATTAAATAATCAGTTCTCATAATCAGCCTTTTAAAGAATACAGGTTTTTTTTATGAATGTAATCCTTCAGCAGCATTAGCAGAATTGTTATCACTGGTCGAAGATCCACCTGAATCGGCATATGCACAAGCACAGATGCAGATTCCCTTACTACCTACTGCCATTCTTTGCGCATCTTGAAATCCAGCTTTAATTTTTTTGAGCTGTTTTTGCTCCAGAGTTTTCAAATTGATTTTTTTCATCTCGCAAGGTTTTGTTAATAATTAGAAGTTGTACTTACAATAATAACCTTTTATTGCTTTATTACCAAACCCGGTTCAATGAATACAATCTGCTATTTTTATCTGAAAAAGCTGGTAACGAGATCATAATCTCCCAACCAGCTTCTATTTATCTCAAATAATAAAATTATTAAGAATTTAATCCTTGGGCACTATTTGCAGAACTATTATCACTTGATGAAGATCCACCAGAATTTGCATATGCACAGCCACAAGAACAGCTACTTCCTCCACCACTATCCATTTCTTCGTCAAATTTTTCTTTGAATTTCATTCTACCACCTTTAACTGTTAACAGCTGATTTTTTTCCAAAGTGTTTAGCTTAAATTTTTTCATGATCTATAAATATTAATATATTTCGAATGTACTGGTTAATAGTTTATCCTTGTGCACTATTTGCAGAGTTATTATCACTTGTTGAGGATCCACCATTATTAGCGTAGGCACAAGCACAGCTACAACCACTTCCAGGATTATCACGTTCCAGTTTATCCATTTCTTCGTCAAATTTTTCTTTAAATTTTCCACCTTTAACTGTTAGCAGCTGATTTTTTGCAAGCGAGTTTAACTTAAACTTTTTCATGATCTATAAATTTTGATTAATAAATAATACGAGTGTATTTTAAGCGTTTGCAAAATATATATTTAGTATTCCTTTTCAAAAAAATACAGCGCAAAAAAAATGAACGGTAGCAACTAATTTATAAACGGTTAAATTTCGAATCTTAAACCGTCATAGGCTAATGAAATTCCATGTGGTAGTTCTTCGTTAATATCGTGGTGTAATCCCATTTGATGACTAATATGGGTAATGTAAGCTCTTTTAGGACTAAGCTCTTTAATTAACTCGAGTGATTCTGCTAAAGAAAAGTGTGAGATATGTTTTCTTTTTCGCAATGCATTAATAATTAAATATTTTGTTCCGTGAAGCTTTTGTTTCTCTTCTTCGCTAATATAATTAGCATCCGTGATATAAGCAAAATCACCGATTCGAAATCCGAAAACGGGTAATTTATAATGAAAAACACGAATAGGAATAATCTTTACGCCCTTAATATTGAAAGGTTCCGTGCTAATATTTTTTAAATTGATTTGAGGAACGCCAGGATATTTATTATCGCCAAACGAGTAAAAGAACTCCGATTGAATTACTTTCTGAACTCTCTCTTCGGCATAAATATCAACCGGTTTATGGTTCATAAAATTAAAAGATCGAACATCGTCTAATCCGGCAATATGGTCTCTGTGCTCATGAGTAATAAGTATAGCATCAATATCAGCAACCTTTTCGCGAAGCATTTGTTGTCGAAAATCTGGTCCGGCATCAATTACAATATTTACACCATCGTGTTCTACCAAAACAGCGGTGCGTAACCTCTTATCGTTAGGATCAGTTGATTGACACACATTGCAATTACAAGCTATAACCGGTACACCTTGCGATGTTCCTGTTCCTAATACTTTTACTTTCAAAATTTAACCTTTCTTTACTTCTAAACGAATTGATAAAAATAGTAAATATAATAATACTATAACGGCCAATATAGCAGAAGGGATAGCTGCTTCCTTACCAAAAAGTGTTAAGGCCGTTACCACAGAAAACCCTGAACTTTTAATAGTTAACAGTAATACCTGCGTGATATTTCGTTCATACTTAACACCTAACTTTTTTGAAAAGATTTCCCACAAAGATCCAATTCCAAACGTGGCAGATAATAAAACAATTGATGATAACATCAGGATTTTTGGATCACTAAAAAATACATCTCTGTTCATTCCTACTGCGGTAAATATGATAATGGCAAATCCCCAATCGACCACCTTACCTCTTATTTTTGCCACGTATTTAAATATAGGTTTATACAATAAGAATCTGGATAAAATAAGTGGTACTAACACTAACTTAATCATTAGTATAAATAGCGACCAGGAACTAACGCTTGCTCCATCGGCAAAAAACTGCACCAAGATGGGTGCAATACCAATGGATGCCAAAAAAGCACCAAAAACACCTAATATTGAATATTCAATATCGCCTTTTAATATGTCGGAAAATGGAATAACTGCTACTCCTGGCGGTGCAGCAACAATTACTACAAATCCCATGAAAAGCTCTTCGGTTGGCAT
Source organism: Bacteroidota bacterium (assembly GCA_020444275.1). Taxonomy (GTDB): domain Bacteria; phylum Bacteroidota; class Bacteroidia; order Bacteroidales; family UBA12077; genus UBA12077. The sequence continues at coordinate 1,200,612 of JAHLLG010000002.1, forward strand.
TAAAAACCAGGCAAGTATTAAAACTACTGCACCAAATAAAAAGTAATTTAATACAGTACCAACAAGCATTGGCTTGAATAGTTTTTTTATTGGAAGTAATGCCTTGGAATCAATTCCGGTGGTAGAAAAAACCATAGTCAGTCCTAAAATAAATATGGTATAATCTTTTATATGTACGGCATAGTCTCCCAGTGTCATTCCCATGATTACGGCAAAAACCAGAATAAAATTTCTGTTTAGTATAACTGTACGGATAAAATTTATCATGCTTTTCTAAATTTACAACAAATATAAAAGCTTATATGGAAAATAAGTTCGCTTTGAAGACAATAATATCATTATTATGTTTTCTTATCCCAACATATTTTGGTTGAAATTGGTATTCTATTTTCATATTTTTGATTATTACTAAAAAAAGGAGGCATTATGAAAAAGATTTTTCAAGCAATTAGTATTCTAGCATTAATTTTACTACTCGGGTCGTGCAAAACAACAACGAATAAGGAGGAATCTGCTGATAATAAATCGGGCAAAGCAGAAGAAAAAATCGATTTATCAACTCAAGAGGCCTATGAAAACTTTTTAGACGATTGGGGAATTCAAATACCCGAAAATGCAACGTTTAATGAATTGAAACAGACTGCCGACGGAAATTACAAATTGATATACTCTGTTGAACCTTTTGATAATATACAAGATTCGTTGCAGACATATTACGAAAATATGTTTGATGATATTTTGTTGGAAAAAGGCTGGGTAAAACCCAAAGCTGGCTGGGACCCACATGGCACAATGTATAAAAAAGATGACGTTTATTTCAAGTTTTTTATACTGGTTTCTAAAAAACATGATATATATGAATTAGCCTTTAAATACGGTCAATAATTAACTATAATTAATCCATTCGGGTAAAATATCGATAATACATATTTTACTCTTTTTATCAGACACCATGAAAAAAATAATTCATTCATTGCTATTCATAATTTTAACGAATTGCGCATACTCACAAATGGAGGTTGTAGACACTGTTTTGTTAGCCTTTAAAAATGATCAGTTCTGGAGTTCATCTTCTGAACTCGAACAGGATATTTATAAGGATTTTGGCAAATATGGATCAATAAACGTATCCGATTCTGATCCGGCTACCTGCTGGGCAGAAGGTTCCGAATCCGATGGTATTGGAGAATACCTACTGACTGTAATTCCGGAGAACATTACAAAACTAAGAATCAGAAACGGTTATCAGAAAAGTGAAAATATCTTTAAAGCTAACAACAGACCTAAAACCATAGAGTTTACAATTCTTGCATCGTATGAATTAAGTGGTTATGTAACCGAAACACATACCGGGTTTTGTATTAGCGAACCATTGTATACTTCGACAGTTACATTAAAAGATCAGTTTGGTTACCAAGATGTGAACACAGGTATTCACTGGCCGGATATTTATGAGCAGCTTTCTCATGATAATACATTCAATAAAGACCGTTTTGTGTTAAAAATTAAGATCTTAGATATATATAAAGGATCTAAATGGGATGATACCTGCATATCTGATATAAACATTATTCCGAGTCCTTATTTTAGCCTGACTAAAGACGAACAAGGTTTTATCAAGGTTACTGATTTTAAAACAGATACTTTATTCTACAATCCTGAAAGTCTTTTTCAAATTCTTGAGATAAGTAATGATTCACAATGGATTATTTTTATTGAGATGCCTTATGAAATTGAAAATTCCAGAGTAGAAAATATTTATAGATTATATAGCATTGAAAAAGAAGAATTTATTGAGCTGAACAACGTAAATGCAATGTATGGATTCATTAAGGAAGATAATAAACTTTACATAGAAGGACTAGACAACCAATTGAATATGATAACGATTTGCCTGGAAGACTTATAATGAATAACCCTAGCAGGATTTAAATCCTGCTAGGTTTTTTTTCCTATTCTTATTCATATCTGATCGCATCCACCGGATTCATTCGCGCAGCTTTAATTGCCTGAAACGAAATGGTTAACCAGGCTATAAAGAGACTTATTGCACTTGCCAAAATAAAATATGCCCAGTTTATATCAACCCTGTATGGATAATTCTGCAACCAATTTTTCATAACCAGGTATGCAGCCGGCCATGCAACAATGTTGGTTATTAAAACCCATTTAATAATATCGTGATTAAGTTTATTTACAATATTTTTTACCGATGCACCAAACGTTTTTCGAATCCCAATTTCTTTAAATCGTCTGGAAACTGTATAAGAGGTTAAAGCAAATAAACCTAAGATTGATAAAATGATAGCGATTCCTGAACCGAAAAATATCATTGAATAGAGTCTCTCCTCTCCTCTGTACATATCGCTAAACATATCTTCTAAAAAGAAATAATTCCAATAATAATCGGGATCATATTTCATCAGAATTTTTTGAATATATTGCACTGTACCTACCCTGTCCTCTCGGTCAATACGAATAACATAATTATTAAAATTATCGGCATAATTTGAGAGATATAATGGTCCAATTTTTCTGGCAATTGAACTATAATGATAATCTTTCATAACTCCTATAATAACCGACTCATGATTAGTAACAACCTCTAAACCAATAGGATTTTCGACATTTAACAGTTTAGCAGCCGTTTCATTAATTATAATCGATTGATTGTCGTCAAAATCGGGATTAAACGATCGTCCTTTTACCAACTCTATCTGCATTGTTTCGAGATAGTGGTCTTGCACCCGGTTTTCTTCAATTCCAATTGCCTTTTTTGGATCATCGGTCTTTTTTCGTATAGCCTGTCCGCTTCTGCCTATACCCGGGTAACTCTGAGCCCCGCTAACATTTTGAATATGATGATAAGCAAGCAACTCATTCCTGATATTATCATAATTTTGATTTAACTTTTCGGTTACCTCTCGAAGAACAATTAGATTTTCTTCATTAAACCCCAGTTCTTTACTTTTAAGAAAATGAATCTGCGAATTGAATATAAGAATCGATATAATTAAAAAAGTAGAGATCGAAAACTGGATTATTACCAATACTATTTTTAAGAGATTAGAATTACCATTAGCACTTAAAATACCTTTTATCACTTTTAAAGGACTATACCGGGCCATTATAAATGAAGGATAAATCCCGGAAAAAATACCTAAAACTATAGCCACAAGAAAAAATAATATAAAAATGCTGAAACTACTTTGTTTAAGTAGAGATAATTCCATGTATAGTTTATCATTAACGAGATAAACTAAGAACTCGGCAAACACAAAACTTATTAATAAGGCAATAATTGTTAAAATAATAGATTCAGCTAGAAACTGTCTTCTTATTCTATTTTTATCAGCACCTACTATTTTTCTAATACCAACTTCTTTGTTCCGGTATTCCGATCGAGAAGTTAATAAGTTAACATAATTTATAATGGCAATTAGTAATATAATACCCGCTAAGAATCCAAATATGTATAAGTTTCTGAGCGATCCTGTTCTACCTACTTCGTATCTTAAGTTACTACGTAAATAGAGATCCTTTAATGGCTGCACAGGGCTAATTGCAGCACTTGCCCACTGCGAATAACGGTCTAACAAAATTTTATTTGACACTTCCCTAATCTTATGCTCAGTGGTTTTATCTAAAGATACACGAGTTTTAAAAAAAGTATATACATCTCTGCTTAAATAACTTGTTAAAGGAGGCATAAATTCGAAGTTTGCCAGTAACTCAAAGTTAATTATTGATTTTTCAGGATCTTGCATAACCCATCCAACTTCAACATCAAATCCTTCAAACCTTATCATCTCGCCGATGGGATCTTGTTCTTTAAATATCTTTCTGGCGAGTGACTCTGTAATTGCCACTTTCGTTGGTGATTTAAGAAATGTTTCCGGATCGCCTTGCAGTATCTCAAAAGAAAACACATCTAATAACAACGAGTCAGTAATTAAACATTGTATCCGTGGATAATATTCATTATTAACCTTTATTAATGATCTGTCGAACCACCTTAAAAAACGAGTAGCTGATTGTACTTCCGGAATCTGCTCTACCAATGCAGGCGCCACTTCATAAAGTGTTGCGGCAGAAGAGTCTGTTTTTGATTCTGTATGAAATCCGCCACCAATCCGGTAAATTTTATCCGCATCATCAAATCCTTTATTCATACCAGTTTCATTAAGAATATAAAGGAATGCAACAATACTGCAGGCTAAACCAATACTTAGTCCGAATATGTTAACGGCTGAGTAAACAGGCTTCTTGGTTGTATTTCTAAAAAATATTTTTAAATAATTTCGTAACATAACTAGTAAATTTATTCGTATCTAATGGCATCTACCGGATTCATTCTTGCAGCTTTGTATGCCTGAAACGAAATGGTAAGAAAAGCAATAACCAAACTTATTACACTTGCCAGTACAAAATGCAACCAGTTCAAATCAACTCTATAAGGATAATTCTGTAACCAATTGTTCATAATAAAGTATGCAGCTGGCCATGCAATTATATTGGTTAAAAGCACCCAACGAATAATATCTCTGTTAAGTTTGCCGATTATATTGGTAATTGAAGCACCAAATGTTTTACGAATGCCAATTTCTTTATACTTTTTGGTTACCGTATATGATGTAAGTGCAAATAAACCTAAAATAGAAAGTATGAGTGCAATTCCAGATCCCCAGAATATCATGGAAAATAGTCGTTCTTCTGCTCTGTATTGATTAGAGAACATATCATCGATAAAAAAGTAGTTCCAATAATAGTTTGGATCATACTTCTGTATTAATTCTTTAACATATTGAAGAGTTGCTAATTTATCCTCCGGATCAATACGAATCTCCATATACTTAATATAATCACTATAGTTCGATAAATAAAGCGGTCCTAGTTCTCTTGTTGTAGGTGTAAAATGATAATCCTTAACCACTCCAATAATAACAGCTTCCTTTGTAGTAAAAACTTCTAAACCAACCGGATCATCAACCTTTAACAACTTGGCCCCTGTTTCGTTTATAAGGATTGATCTTGAATCATCAAATTCAGGATCAAAAGATCTGCCTTTAATAACCTCTATACCCATGGTTTCGATAAAATGATCCTGTACTCTGTTTTCTGAAATAAATGACACTTTATCCGGATCATCTGTCTTCTTGCGAATCGCCTGTCCGCTTCTGCCTTCTCCGGGAATGCTCTGCGATGCACTTACATTTTTAATCTTATGGTAAGTTAGCAGATCGTTGCGGATACTTTCATAACTTTCCTGAATTTGTTCTGTACAATTAGGTAAAATCAATAAGTTTTTATCATTAAATCCTAATTCTTTATTTTTTAGATATTTAATTTGGGAGTTAAACGTAAATATGGATATGATTAAGAGTGTTGAAATGGAAAACTGAATAATAACCAGTACAATTTTTAAAAAGTTAGAATTACCTTCTGCATCAAAAATTCCCTTTATAACCTTTAACGGACTATACCCTGCCATTACAAATGATGGATATATTCCGGAAATGATACCAATAAAAATAGTTATTACTATATATGCTAAGAATAACCATATATTGCTTTGTCCAAATAAAGACAAGTCTATGTTAAGCTTCGCGTTTACCAAATAAATAATAAACTCAGCTATTACAAAACCAATAATTAAAGCTAAAAAGGATAAGATGACCGATTCGCCCAAAAACTGAAATCGCAGTTTTCTTTTATCGGCTCCTGCAACCTTGCGTATACCTACCTCTTTGTTTCTGTATTCTGATCTCGACGTTAATAAATTCACATAATTAATTACAGCAATTACCAAAATAATAAATGCTAAAAACCCGAAAATATAGATTGTCCGCAGCGAACCTTCCTTTCCCATCTCATCTTTTAAATTGCTTTTTAGATATAATTCTTCGAACGGTTGTATCGGGCTATTAGTTTTGTTAGTCCACTGACTAAACATATCGAGAATAATTTTATCAGAGACTTTTCTTATTTTGGATTCTACTTCTGGCGTAAGTTTTTTCGAAGTCTTAAAAAACGTACTAACATCTAATCTTAAATACTCCTTAAATGGAGATTTAAAATCCAAATTAGCTAATAAGTCAAACTCGATAATCGAATTAGGAGGGTCTTTCATTATCCAAGCTACCTCAAGATCAACATCCTGAAAATTAATGATCTGATGCATTGGATCCTGCTCCTTAAATACCTTCTTAGCTAACGATTCGGTAATTGCAATTTGGGTTGGCGATTTTAGAAAATTCTCACGATCTCCTCGTACTATTTCAAATGAAAAAACATCCAGTAATGCTGAATCGGCTATAATGCTTTTTACGTTTGGATAAAACTCCTGGTTCACCTTAATTAATGAGTTCCTATACCAGGTTACCATTCGTGTAGCTGCTTCAATTTCAGGGACGCGCTCTTTAATTGTTGGTGCTACCTGTGGTAAAGTTCGTGCCATAGAATCGTTAAGCATTTCGCTTTCTATACCGGCTCCTATCCTGTAAATTCGTTCAGAACCATCAAAACATTTGTTATAATTTACCTCGTTCAAAATGTAAAGGAAAGCAACTAAACTACAGGCTATTCCTATCGATAAACCAATAATATTTATGGCCGAATAGAATGGATTCTTAATGGTATTTCTAAAAAAAACTTTCAAATAATTCGATAACATGATACTATAAATTTAATTTTTTATTTAACATTTTACTCATGTTATACAACGCACATACCATACTTTTTAACGATCTGATTATTTGCGCTTTGTGTCATGATCTGACATTTTTAAAAAGTAAAAGTGTTAAGAAACTTAACACTTTCTGTTTAGGAACTGAACAAATATGTATCTTTGATTTATCATGGCAATCATACAATCAAATATATTAATTATAGATGACAATAAAGAAATACGAGAATCTCTCGAACTTTTTCTTCGGCGACATTTCTCGAATATCAAAACTTTATCATCACCTAAAACGCTAATTAGCACTTTAAACCAGGAAGATTTCGATGTCATATTACTGGATATGAATTTCTTACCAGGCAAACATTCCGGTAACGAAGGAATGTTCTGGTTACGCGAAATTCTTAACTTTGATCGTGAGGCAATTGTAATACTTATTACTGCATATGGAAAAGTTAATATTGCTGTTGAAGCTATTAAAGAAGGTGCTTTTAATTTTATATTAAAACCCTGGGATAACAATAAGCTACTTTCTTCCATAAAAGCAGGAATTAAACTCAGAAAATCGCAACAGGAGGTAGAAAAATTAAAGGTGCAAAAAAAAGCCTTAAACAGTATAATTGATCAAAACTTTAGCTATCTAAAAGGACTTTCACCTGAAATACGCCAAGTAGATGAACTCATAGACAAGGTAGCAGAAACTGATGCCAATATTTTGATTCTTGGTGAAAACGGAACCGGAAAAGAATTTGTAGCCAGGCAAATACATAAAAAGTCAAAACGAAATGACCAGGTATTTATGTCGGTTGACCTGTCGGCCCTAACGGAAACTTTATTCGAAAGTGAATTGTTTGGTTATACCAAAGGTGCGTTTACCGATGCTAAGGAAGATAAACAGGGAAAAATAGAGGCTGCGCATGGTGGCACTTTATTTCTGGATGAAATCGGGAACTTATCCATGCACTTGCAATCGAAACTATTAACTGTATTACAAACAAAAAGTATAACACGGATTGGCTCAAATAAACCAATACCGGTTGATTTCAGGTTGATTTGCGCGACCAATAAACCTTTGCATACTTTAATTTCCGAAAATCAATTTCGGGAAGACCTGTTGTTCAGAATTAATACTGTTGAAATAGAGGTGCCTCCGCTTCGAAAAAGAAAAAAGGATTTAACTATTTTCTCTAACTATTTTTTAGATATCTATTCGAAAAAATATGGTAAAGGGAAGTTAGAATTGAGTAAATCAGCAAATCAAAAGCTTGAGAACTATTCGTGGCCGGGAAATATTCGTGAACTAAAACATGCCATGGAAAGAGCTGTTATTCTTACAACAAAGAATACGCTCACACCCGATGACTTTGCCTTTACTGATCTATCATCAAATACTGCACATCATGACACATTAAATTTGGATGAGCTTGAAAAGCTAGCCATACAAAAGGCTATTAAAAAATCTGAAGGAAATATGTCAAAAGCAGCGGACTTATTAGGAATATCAAGAACCACACTTTATGCTAAAATATCAAAGTATGGGATTTAACCGATATGTTTTAAATATAGTTATCCGCTCAGTTCTTTTAGCCGCTACAGCTTTACTAATGGCTTTTCTTGCCTTTAAACCAGATTGGTTTTTTACATTTCTTTTCATCGGTATCTTATTTATTCTTCAGATAGTATTATTAACCCGTTATGCAAGTAAGGTAAACAGGTTTCTATCTAATTTTTTAATTCACCTGAAAGAAGAAAATACCAGTTTAAATCTTACCAACAACTCTATTGATCAGCTGTTTGGAGGATTAACCAACGAACTTAAAAATATAAATGAAGAGTTTAAAAGAATTGAAAGTGAAATAACAAAAGAACAAAACCTGTTACAACTTGTTTTAAACCAGGTAGGAACAGGAATTCTATTAATCGATAACGAAAATAGAATCCGAATAGCTAATAAGGCTTTACATTCAATATTTGGTCTTTCGAATATCAACAGTGCTGTTCTGCAAAAAGAGATCTTACCTGCATTCAAAAACATTGGAACAATCAGACCTGGTGAACAATCCATAGAGATTCTTCGGATAAATAATCTAACCCGAAAAATATTAGTTTCACTTTCAGAAATTAAAGAACATAAAAATTACTTAAGACTCTATACATTTCACGATATCGACCGTGAAATTACAGATTATGAACTACAATCATGGAGTGGCTTAATAAAAGTATTATCGCATGAAATCATGAATACCGTAACTCCGGTGAGCACGGTTACTGATACCATAAGAGATTGCCTTACGATAGAAAATCGCTCGAAGGAATTATCTGAAATCAACGAAAAAGATCTTGCTGATTCAATTAAAGGAGTTACTCTTATTGAAAATAGAATCAAGAATTTATCAGATGTAATCGATAAGTTAAGACAATTTTCAGATATTACTAATCCATCAACTGAAAAAATTGCTATCTACCCCTTTTTAAAGGATATCGTTGATATTTATACAGTTCATCATCCGAAGGTAAAGTTTGAACTTGTTATCAATAATCATAATCTTATGTTTGAATTTGACAGCAAGCTTATTGAACTGGCAGTTAATAACATCATAAAAAACTCCATTGAGGCTACTTTAAGTCAAAAACGACCACATATAACCATTCGCGCCTATTCTCTAAAAAAACAAGTCATAATTGAATGCGTAGATAACGGCACCGGAATAGATCAAAGCATCCAAAAGAAAATATTTCTACCATTTTATACTACAAAAGAACACGGAAGCGGAATTGGCTTGTCATTGGCGCAGCATATTATGTATGCACATAAAGGAAACGTTGAGATATCTTCTGAGCCTGGCAAAACAACGTTAAAACTGATTTTTAAATTAGTCAAATAATGAATAAATAATGGGCTAAAGCCCTGATAAAATCATGAATTTGAAACCCCAGCCTAAAGGCTTAGGCTATGAAGATCTAAAGACTCTGGCTGGTTTCAATTAAATAATACCATATCTTTGTAAAAAGAAGTACCTTAAAAATTGTCTTTACTAAAACCAAATTCAAAAATGAGTGCAAAAGTTTATTTAATACCAACCACTTTAGGAGATAGTAAAATTGAACAAGTATTACCACCCTATGTAATTGAGATAATTAACTCAACCAATCATTATATTGTGGAGAATGTTAAAACAGCTCGTCGGTTTTTAATAAAGGCCGGAATTAAAACTAAAATCGATGATCTCACTTTTTACGAATTAAATAAGCACTCTAATCCAACTCTGTACTCATCGTATTTAAAACCGATAACAAATAACGAAAATGTTGGCATAATTTCAGAAGCAGGCACTCCGGGCGTTGCCGATCCTGGTGCTGATATTGTTGATATTGCACATCGGAAAAACATTTCTGTGGTTCCACTTGTAGGACCATCATCTATTCTTTTATCGGTTATGGCATCGGGATTAAACGGCCAAAGTTTTGCGTTTGTTGGTTACCTGCCAATAAAGAAAAATGAGCGTATTAAAAGCATAAAAGAACTGGAATGGAAATCGCAAACAGAAAATCAGACACAGCTCTTTATTGAAGCTCCATATCGAAATAATAATTTGCTGGATGATATTATTACAACCTGTGGCCCAAATACTAAATTGTGTATAGCGTGCGATATTACTCTGGAGACTGAATATATTAAAACAGATACCATAAAAAACTGGAGAAAAGGCGTGCCGAATTTACACAAACGGCCAACAATATTCTTAATCCATAAATATTAATTCATAAAAAAAACCGTCAGGTTCAATAAACTTCAGGAGGTTTATTGAAGTTAACTACCGATTCTAAAACTCAAGAGCAACTTAAAGTAGCAATAAAGACATTTTTATTGGAATGTTTATCATTTATGTTCTAATATTTTAACTATTTTTGAACAATAAACCTATTTATTCTAATAATCTATTAATAAACAATACTATGAAAAAAGGATTTTTATTCATTGCTTTTATAACATTATCTATTATCAATACTCACAACGCAATTGCCCAAATGGATAATCTTGCAAACATGAGTTCAGAGTGGATAAGAATGAACAACAGAAACGCATCGCTGGATGCTGCTGATATTGTAAATTACAATCCGGCAGGATTACCATTTTTAGAAGATGGATTTCATATTAATTTAAGCAATCAAACGCTTATTCGTAAACCCAAACATACCTATAATCTGGGGCTAGGCGAAGGTGAAAAATCTTTTGAGCAAGATGGTATCGATCCATTTTTACCTATGCTTTACCTTGCCTATACCAAAAACAACTGGGCTATTTCCTCAGGAGTTTATATATCCGGAGGTGGAGCTACCGTTAATTATCCAGAGGGATCTATATCAACTGATATTATTACCAAACAGATTTTATTTACAACTCCTGCGCCAGCGCCATTCCCAAATGGAACCACACTAAATGATATTTACACTTCGAACACACAATCGCTTGAAGCTTCTTCCTATTACATTACGGTGCCTTTAACATTTTCTTATGCCATTAACGACATGTTTTCTTTCTCGGTTGGTGGTCGATATGTAAATGGAATAAACAGCACAACAGCATCATTAACTTTAACAGACTCGCCATTTAATGCGCCAGATACGCACATTAATATCGATTATGATGCTAATGCAAGTGGAATAGGTTACGTGTTAGGTTTAAATTTAGTAATTAGCGAAAAAATTAATATAGCAGCACATTATGAATCCAAAGTAAAACTTGAATTTGAGAATGATATTAAAACAGATGACACCGGTATGTTTACTGATGGAGCTAAAAACAGAAGAGATTTACCAGCAGTTATAAACACAGGTATTTCGTATAAAATCACCGATAAATTAAGAACTGAAGTCAACTACAATTACTACTTCCAAACCAATGCCAATTGGGGTAAAACATTGGAAGGAACTCCTTTTGAAAAAGAAAGTTCTGAATTAGCAGGAAACTGTTACACATTAGGTGCAGGTTTCGCGTATGATATGAATGCAAAAACTCAGTTAAGTCTGGGTTGCTCATATACACACTTTGGATATGCTAACGACAGAGATAAAGAGATTTATTATTCTAATCTAGGTTACTATGAATCGTTAAAAAATAACAACTTTAATATTGGTTTTGGAGGTGCTTACGAAATTGCTAAAAATCTTGATGTAAACTTAGGATTTGGCATTACATTCTGGGAAGATTACACGATCAGCTCAGTTAATGCAGAAATGTTACAATCTTCAGGAGTTCCAATTACTGATACCAATATAAAATGCGAAGATCAGGCATATGTGCTAAGCATCGGTATTAATTATAACTTATAAGCGTTAGCAACTCCTAGAGGCAAAAAAGAGGCTGAAAAATCAGCCTCTTTTTTGCCCTAATTTAGGTTTTATATTTTTAAAATAACCAACATGAGATATTTAAAGGTTTATAAGGATAATTTCCTAAAAGATATCCACTCCTTCAATGAAATGAAATTGCGCTCTTTTTAATTCCTCCTCGTAGATGCCGCCCAGATCTTCCATTTCTAAATCATCAAATTCGTAATACCAGTTAATATCTACTTGTTGAATATTCTCATTTTCATCGAGTGCAATTAACAAGTTTAAAATCTTTTTGGTGGATGATGTGTTTAAATATTCAAGCTTAAGGTCAATTTTAACCTTATCTGTTTCAAGCAATTTCACCCAATCAATCAAAGGATCATAAAACTTATGAACGTCTTCGGGTAAAGACCTTCCTGTTATTTTAAGCTCTCCCTTATGTAAAAAAGAAATTTCTGGCGTTGAATCTGTTTTCTGAATTACAAGGCTGTTCATCTCTATTTTTTTTGTTTCGGTTCAAAAATAAGCCTAAAGTTAATTAAATTATTTTTTCTTCAAATTATTTTTTGACTAAATGATTCATTTTAAAGATCTACTAAAATATTTATTGCATTAGGTCCTTCATTAAATAGTAAATCAATAATACTTAAATTAGGCAAAAAGCCATGTCTATCCTGGAAAACCTGTGTGTATTCTATTGGATTAAACTTACGATCTATAACTTTTACTTTAGGATGAATTATATCTCTAAAATCGCAAATCGATTGATCTAATTCATTTTTATATTCATCAGAGAAGCTAACCATTGGTTCTATTTCCAAGTGTTCACATATCACTTCTTGAATTTCATGATTAAAATCGAGTAAATACTTATACTTCTCTTCATAAAAAGGTCTTATGTCATCTTGATAAAACTCAAAGAAAGGAGATGATCTGTAAGCAGATTCTATTGATTTCCAATGTAATTTTCTCCAGTTGGTATCATAATCAATTCGTACATCTTTTGTTTTGGTTTTTGGTTTATCCTTTTTTATTGGAATAGAGAGAGACAATTTCCCGTTGGCACCGCAAATATTGCATCGATTACGATAACTCTGTTTAGTAAAGTTTTCGTGTGCTTCGATAATAATTTTATCGAAATGTGCCAGTTTCGAATAATACTGAATTGGTGCTAAGTAGGCTGTTGTAAGAACTATTGTTTTACTCATTTTGTTTTATAAAAATACCGGACAGCTAACTATCCGGTATAAATTATAGTTTTATTATTTTAATGAATTAATGAAAATATTCTATCCCATCGAATTTTACCTAATAATGATTTATCCTTATCTAACGACAACCAAATAAATACCGCTTTCCCGACAATGTGGTCTTCCGGAACAAAGCCCCAATATCTTGAATCGGCTGAATTGTGTCGGTTATCACCCATCATAAAATAGTAGTCCATTTTAAAGGTATATGAAGTTGCTATTTCACCATTAATATAAATATCGCTACCATCTACCTTAAGTTTGTTACCTTCATATGTTTCAATTACACGTCGGTATAGTGGAAGGTTATCAATTGTGATATCAACAGTTACTCCTTTTTCAGGTATGTATAACGGGCCAAAATTATCTTCTGTCCACGGATAATTCGAATCGAATGGAAAGATAGATATGTTTGCCATATTAATGTTATTGTTTTCATATTTAGATACCGATGAAACCGCAGCAAAATCCTTCAAATTCTGAACATTTTCTTTTGTCAGTGGCAGTTCGTACATTGAACTTGAAGTAATGTATCTTCTATCATCAACGGCAATATTTAATCGCTCAAAATATTTAGAATTAATTTGCTTACCATTTGTTTTAACGAAATAGTCGTATTGCATTTCTTCAAAGTGCTCCTGCTCTTGGCCATTAATGTACACCTGGCTGTGAACAATTTTAAGCGTATCGCCCGGAATAGCAACACATCGTTTTATATAATTCTCTCTCTTGTCAACCGGACGTACAGTAATATTAAACTGATCCCAAATGTAATCTCTGGCTGTTGCTTTGTAGGTTTCGAAAGGTTTTATTGGATTACCGTACTGAATATCTCTACGCTTTAACTCATCGGCATATCCTCTAACAATACTGTAATAATCTTGTTCCTGCATTTCAAGAACCACTGTATCGCCTGCCGGGAAATTAAATACAACAATATCATTTCTTTTTACATCGCCAAAACCTGCAATACGCTTGTAGGGTCTTTTAATCCATTCAACATACGATTTTCTATATTTTGTTAATGGCAATGTATGATGTGCAAAAGGAAACGAAATAGGTGTATTAGGCAATTTCGGTCCATAACTCACTTTGCTTACAAAAAGGTAATCTCCAACCAATAATGTTTTTTCCATCGATGATGTTGGAATCGTGTAGGCCTCAATTAAAAACATACGAATTAGTGTTGCTGCAATAACAGCAAATATTAAAGCATCAACCCATTCAACCAGCGCGTTTTTCTTTTTGGATTCGCCACGTTTTTTCCATGGTGTCCAGTTTACAAACTTGGTTAAATACATATCAATAATTACCGGTATACCGAATAAAAACCAGTAGTTTTTGATCCATATTACCCAAAGAATATAAATTGTAAGTGCTAATCCGAATTTAAAGTATTTGTTTCGTAGAATCTCTTTTAATTTCATTGTAATTGGATTATATTATATTTTTAACATATCATTCATTGAAAAATATCCTGTTTTCCCGACAATAAATTCTGCAGCCAGAACTGCTCCTAAAGCAAATCCTTTTCTGCTTTTTGCATTATGTTCAATCATTAATTTATCAAACGATGATTCGTAAGTTACTTTATGATTTCCTGGAACCTTTCCTTCTCTAAAAGACATCACTGCAATTGAATCCGAATTGCTGGCAGCTTCTTTTTCCCAATTCTTTTTCCTGTCTAGTGAATTTAATAACTCTTCGGTTAGTGTTATAGCTGTTCCACTTGGAGCATCCAGCTTTTGTGTATGATGCGTTTCCTCAACATGAACATCGTAAGCACTAAATTTATTCATCATTTTAGCTAAATAACTATTTAATTTAAAGAATAGATTCACACCAATACTATAATTGGAAGCATAAAAGAACGTTTTTTGCTCACGCTTACATCGTTGAACGGTCTCATTAAATTTATCGAGCCAGCCTGTTGTACCACTAACTATCGGAATATTGTGATCAAAACATAAATTAATATTTGAAAAAGCACTTTCAGGATTTGAAAATTCAACCGCAACATCTATATCTTGAAGATCTTCTTTTTTTACATTACGAATATTGCTTACATCAAGCTTTAACAAAATTTCGTGTCCACGATCAAGAGCAACCTGCTCTATCTCTTTACCCATTTTACCGTATCCTATTATTGCTATTTTCATATTCACTTAGTAAGTATGCAAGATATCCAAATCCTTACAACAACAATTAAAATTAATCTTAAAAAATGTTAATTGGTTATTGGCAGTGTAAATATAAAAAAAGGGAAGCAGTTTAGCTTCCCTTCAGGTATTTATTCTCGAAATTAATTATTTCTTAACTGTTTTTACAACTTCGGCAAACGCTTTTGGATGGTTCATAGCTAAGTCAGCTAACACCTTTCTGTTTAAAGCAATACCTTTTTTATTTAATTTACCCATAAAATCAGAGTATGACATTCCGTGTTCTCTAACACCTGCATTAATTCTCTGAATCCATAGTGATCTGAAATTTCTTTTCTTTGTTTTTCTGTCTCTGTACGCATACTGTAAACCTTTTTCGTATGCATTTTTAGCAACTGTCCAAACGTTGCTTCTTCTACCAAAATAGCCTTTGGTATGTTTCAAAATCTTTTTTCTTCTAGCTCTTGCAGCTACTGAATTTACTGACCTTGGCATAATTTTCTTGTTTTGTGAACGGTTAGCGGTCGACTCTTTTTCGACACTTTTCCTGCTAATTCATCCTGGTTAATTACTAATAATTGTTTTTAATTAAAAGATTACTTCATTGCTAATAATAACTTAGCATTTTTTTCGTCTGTTTTGTCAACCTGGCCAAAATAACCTAAGTTTCTTTTTCTCTTCTTAGATTTTTTTGTCAAGATGTGACTTTTGTACGCATGTTTTCTTTTAATCTTCCCTGATCCAGTTAAGCTATATCTTTTTTTAGCTCCCGGATTTGTCTTCATCTTTGGCATTTTTACTAAAATTTAAATTAAAAATATATTATTTTTTCTTAGCTGTTTTTGGCGAAATAAACATGATCATTCGTTTACCTTCCAGCTTTGGCATTTGTTCAACTTTTCCAAATTCTTCTAAATCCTGCGCTAATCTTAGTAGTAAGATCTCTCCTTGCTCTTTAAATAAAATCGAACGACCTTTAAAAAACACAAATGCTTTAACTTTTGCACCATCTTCAAGAAATTTTTGAGCATGCTTTAGTTTAAACTGATAATCATGCTCATCGGTTTGTGGTCCAAACCTGATTTCTTTCAAGACTACCTTTTGTGTTTTTGCTTTAAGCTCCTTTTGTTTCTTTTTTTGTTGATAAAGAAACTTCTGATAATCAATTATCTTACATACCGGTGGATCGGCATTTGGTGATATTTCTACCAAATCTAATTCCATTTCGTCGGCCATTTTTAAGGCATCCTGAATAGAATAGATATCAGGATTATCGACATTATCACCTACTACTCGGACAGCTCTTGCACGGATTTTATCGTTAATTCTGTGCGAAGGCTCTTCCTTCTTTCTGAATGGTTTTCTGTGTCTTGGTCCAGCTATGACTAAATCCTCCTTAATTTAATGAATAATTAATTTATTGTATAACTCTCAGTTTGAGCTTTTACTTCATTATTTACTAGTTCTGCAAATTCTTCCAGTTTCATCGCCCCTTTATCTCCATCACCTTGAACTCGAACTGAAACTGTCTCATTTTCAAACTCTTTCTCACCAACAATCAGAAGATAAGGTATGCGTTTTAACTCATTATCACGTATCTTTTTGCCTATCTTCTCGTTACGATCATCAATTAAAGTGCGAATATCGCAATTATTTAGGAAATTCAAAACTTTTTTTGCATAATCGTTATATTTTTCGCTGATTGGAAGAATAACCGCCTGATCTGGTGTTAACCACAGTGGAAATTTTCCCGCTGTATGCTCGATCAGCACAGCTACGAAACGCTCCATTGATCCGAATGGTGCACGGTGTATCATTACCGGGCGATGCTTTTGATTATCAGCACCTACGTACTCTAAATCAAATCGTTCTGGCAGGTTATAATCAACCTGAATGGTTCCTAACTGCCACTGACGTCCTAATGCATCTTTTACCATGAAATCGAGTTTAGGACCATAAAAAGCAGCTTCATCATATTCAACAATATAATTCAGATCTTTCTCCTTAACTGCCTCAAGAATAGCACTTTCCGATTTCTCCCAATTTTCTTCGCTACCAATGTATTTTGAATGATCAGTCTGATGACGCAACGAAACCTGGGCTGTAAAATCTTTAAAATCGAGCGCATTGAAAATAATAAAAATAATATCCATCACTTTCTTGAACTCGTCTTTTAACTGATCTGGGCGACAAAAGATATGCGCATCATCCTGCGTAAACCCACGTACACGAGTTAATCCATGCAATTCTCCGCTTTGCTCATAACGATAAACTGTTCCGAACTCAGCATATCGTATTGGCAGATCTTTATATGAATGCTGTTTGGCTTTATATATTTCGCAATGGTGCGGACAGTTCATTGGTTTTAATAAGAACTCTTCTCCCTCGGCTGGAGTACTTATGGGTTGAAAAGAGTCTTTTCCATATTTTTCATAGTGACCTGAAGTTACCCACAAATCTTTCAATCCAATATGCGGTGCAATTACTTGCTGATATCCATATTTCTTCTGAATCTTTTTTAAGAAGTTCTCCAGGCGCTCTCTTAACTGAGCTCCTTTTGGCAACCAAAGTGGCAATCCCTGTCCTACTCTTTGAGAAAACGTAAATAATTCTAATTCTTTACCAATTTTTCGATGATCTCTTTTTTTTGCTTCTTCAAGCATTACCAGATACTCTTCAAGCATTTTTTGTTTTGGGAATGTAATTCCATAAACCCTGGTTAATTGCTTTCGTGTTTCATCACCTCTCCAGTAGGCACCAGCAACACTTAACACCTTAACTGCTTTAATTAATCCAGTATTTGGCAAGTGTGGACCTCTACATAAATCGGTAAAATTACCTTGTTTGTAAAAGGTTATGGTTCCATCTTCGAGATCGTTAATTAACTCAACTTTATACTCATCACCCTTTTTGGTGTAAAAATCTAATGCTTCGGCTTTAGCAACTTCACTTCTGTTATACTCATTTTTTTGTTGAGCTAACTCTTTCATTTTAGACTCGATCTTTGGAAAATCTGCATCGGTAATTACTTTTCCTTCCGGTAAATCAACATCGTAATAAAAACCATTGTCGATGCTTGGACCAATTCCAAATTTTATTCCCGGATATAAAGCTTCTAATGCTTCGGCCAATAAGTGCGCCGACGAGTGCCAGAAAGCATGTTTTCCTTCCTCATCATCCCATTTATGCAATTTAATTTTTGCATCTTCGGTAATCGGCCTTTGAAGATCCCAAACCTCATCGTTTACGGTAACAGATAAAACTTCTTTTGCTAATCGCGGACTAATATCTTTTGCAATTTCATATCCTGAAACTGCCTCATTATATTCTTTTACTGAATTATCGGGTAATGTTATTTTAACCATTTTAAATCGTTTTCTAATTCAAGATTGCAAAGATATAAATTCTTTACAGAAATCATGGTGCAAATCTTTAATAAATATTACTATTTTTAATGTCTATTTTTATCATAAACAATAATTTAAATGCACTTGTTTAATAATTTATTTATCATGAAAAAAATTACTCCTGCTTTTGTTATCTTATTACTCTTAACTTTTACTAATCAGCTTATTGCTCAGTATGTAAGAAAGAGCATAACACTTGAAGATATTTATACTAAAAAACTATTTTCAGAACGATCGGTTAGAGGTCTGCGGTCTATGAACGACGGAGAGCATTTTACAACACTTGAAAATCATAGAAAAATTGTAAAATACAGCTACAAAACCGGTGAAGTGGTTGAAATTTTATTTAGCACCATTGAATCTGATTTTAATATAAAAGATTATGAATTTTCAGCTGATGAATCTAAGATTCTTTTGGCTGTAAACGCCGAGTATGTTTACAGAAGATCTTATACGGCTGAATATTATGTGTATGATATTCAAAATCAAAAACTGGAAAGATTAAGTGATTACGGAAGGCAAAAGTACGCCTGCTTTTCGCCCAATGCTTTAAAAGTAGCTTTTGTAAAGGAGAATAATATTTTCATAAAAGATTTACCATCCGATTCTGTACAACAAATTACCACAGATGGTAAGTTTAATCATATTATCAACGGTGGAACGGATTGGGTTTACGAAGAAGAGTTTTCGTTCACCAGGGCTTTTTTCTGGTCGCCCAACGGAGATAAAATTGCTTTTTACAAATTTGATGAGAGTGATGTTAAAGTGTTTAACATGACCCTATACAATGAGCAGTTGTATCCTGAAAACTATGCATTTAAATATCCTAAGGCCGGAGAGAAAAATTCTATTGTCAGCATTCATGTTTATCATTTAGATTCTGAAAAAACCAGAACAATAGATATTGGCGAAGAAACTGACCAATATATTCCAAGAATAAAGTGGACAACCGAAAATGATAAACTAGCTATTATCAGAGAAAACAGACTACAGAATCATATTAAGATTTTGAAAGCTAACACCACAACCGGAAAATCAACTATTATCTATTCTGAAAAAAATGACCGTTATATCGAACGAATTGACGACTGGTATATGACAATGACCGATGATGGAAAATATTTTGTGATAAATAGCGAAAAAGATGGATGGAACCACCTTTACTTGTATGATATTGAAGGGAATTTCATCAATCAAATTACAAGAGGAAACTGGGAAGTTACCGATTTTATCGGATTAGATAGTAAAAACAACACAGTATATTATCAATCAAATGAGGAATCATCGATACACAAAGCTGTTTATTCGATCAAATTAGACGGGACAAAAAAACAAAAGCTTTCATCCAGGAAAGGTACAAACGAAGCAAAATTTAGTAAAGGATTTAAGTATTACATCAATTATTATTCAAGCACCAGTACACCTAAATTTGTTACATTACATAATAAAAAAGGTAAGCAAATAAGGGTTCTGGAGGATAATAAAGAGCTTAAAAGTAGAATGCAGGAATATAATTTTGCTCCTGTTGAATTTTTAACTATAAATACACCATCGAGCCAATGGGATTTGAATGCATTACTCATTAAACCCAATAATTTTGATCCTAATAAGAAGTTTCCACTACTTATATTTCAATACGGAGGACCCGGATCGCAGCGGGTAACCGATTCGTGGATTCGAAATTATGCATGGCATCAAATGCTTGTTCAGAAAGGTTACATCATTGCTTATATTGATAACCGCGGAACCGGAGGAAGAGGAGAAGATTTTAAGAAAATCACGTACGGTCAATTAGGCAAATATGAAACCATCGATCAGATTGAAGCTGCAGAGTATTTGAGTAACTTACCATATATTGATGAACAGAGAACAGGCATTTGGGGATGGAGTTACGGAGGATTTCTTTCAGCCTCCTGCCTGTTTCTGGGCACTGATGTATTTGAAATGGCAATTTCGGTTGCACCCGTAAGTTCGTATCGTTTTTACGATTCAATTTATACAGAACTTTACATGGGATTGCCCCAGGATAATGCGTCAGGTTACGATGATAATTCATTATTGGCTAACGCCCATAAGCTAAAAGGGAAACTTCTTTTAGTGCATGGAACCGGAGATGATAATGTTCATTTTCAGAACTCCATAGAATTGGCCAGAACGCTAACTGAAGCAAATAAACAATTTGAAATGCAATTCTATGTAGATAAAGCACATAGCATTCGTGGAAAAACAACCCAGTTGCATTTATTTACCCGATTAACAAATTTTGTACTGGAAAACCTTTAAGAAATATTAGATTTTGCTATTTTTGCAACAGTTGCCCAGATGGTGGAATTGGTAGACACGCCAGCTTGAGGGGCTGGTGCTCGCAAGGGCGTGCAAGTTCGAGTCTTGTTCTGGGCACACAATCCTGATTTACTTCAGGATTTTTTATTTTAACTAACGTGCAAGTTCGTCCCGATAACTATCGGGATGTTCTGGGCAGGACAGGAAAGATCACTTTTTCAAGTGGTCTTTTTTTAGTTTACTTGTGTTGGTTTTAACGAAGCAATGTTGTCATGATGCTGACCTCTGCATTACGATTTGATTACCGATGATCGCAAAGCGATATCAGGCATCCTCGAAGTTTTAAGCAAATCGTTTTTACACTATTAAAATGCTCATATAAAAAACGAAGCCCTTTAAAGAGGCTTCGCTAATAGTGTTATTTATTTTAAAATTAGAATTATTACATCTATAATTAAAACTAAACTTTAATTGCCACCTTGCAATGTCCATACGCTACTTTCATCACCATACCACATGGTCATTTCATCACCAGCTGCGTTTAAAGATACTTTCCCTACAAAATATTCAACACAATCTCCATCTGAAGAATTATTAGTAGTTTTATTAAAAAAGTACGTATAATCATCTGTGTAAGTAAACTGATTTAATATACCAGATTCAGAATAATTTGTTTCTTCATACTCATAGGTATTTGGTGAACTTATAAGTAATGTTGCATAAGTATCCATTACCCATGTGCCCAAAAAAGCAGCATCAGGGTTTGATAACTCTATTTTGTTTGTTGCCCATGCTTCATCTTCCGAAGGTCCAGCTGTTAAAACTTTTCCATCAGACGATAATGCCATATATATTGTTGCTTCAAAAGGTGCTTCAACCCAATCTAAACTCTCTTCTGACCAATCGTGAGTAAGACTTAAAAGAAGTCCATCATCTTGTATGCTATATGCACCACGATGACCAGCGGCCTGCTCTCCTTCAAGAAATGAAAGGATTTTAATATTGCCTGCATTATCTATATCGAAAAATACAGCGTCACATGGTTGACCATTAGGACCTTCAGCAATCACTTGATCAAAAAATCCAATCCATGTTCCTGCAATCTGGTCTTGTGTAGTTCCTGAATTATCATCATTATCATCATCATCATCACATGATACCATAATAAGTGAAAATGTAAATAGTAAAACTACTAGTAAAGAAAACTGAATTTTAATTTTTCCTAATAAATTTTCTCTTTGTTTTTTCATAATTATTTTTTTAGTTAAAATTTATATCTGTTTATTTTTATAAGGTTTCCATTGCTCTTTATATTATCTAAATCAACTAATTTATTAAAAATTAACTCAATATTTCATGCTTAAAACCGAACATTACTTTTTTATTTAAAAATACAAAATCAAATGAACAAATACGAATTATTTCCTTATTTCTTCCTACCTTTTTAACACTCAAATTTTAATTTTATTACAAAAATATCAATCAGTTACAGGTGAATAAACAATAAAAGATATTCTAAAAATTTTAAAATTCATCGGATGCTAGCTTCTCTTTTTTAAGGCAGAGTTACAGTATACCTTTCCAATTGTGATCGGAATTAGTATAAAAGAATTTAAATTAAGTTACAATTACCTGATTTATATCCGACTACATAGATAAAGTTATCATTAAATTTTTATTTTTGTTACTTACTATCTAAAAAATAAATCAATAGCTATGGATAAAAACTCCTCATTACTCAACCAAAACAACGATTTTCTGTTTACCATATAATATAACATGTTGTTTTAAAAGGTATTGTTAATTTTAACGCTCATGCTTGTAAAAACTAAACTCTTAACATTCAAATACCTGACCTGGATTATTTGTCCTCTAATTATCTTATTCAGTTATCAGATATCCAGTGCTCAAGATCAGCAACAACTAGTAAATAAACTTATCATACAATCAGAAAATACACATTACTTAAATCTCGATTCTGCACTATTGTATGCCGACAGTGCTTTGAAAATTGCAGAAAATATTGATTATACGCTCGGTATCGCCAAAGCAAAAAAGCAACAAGCACTAATTAAATACTTTGAGGTTCGCTTTACCGATGCACTGAATTTATCGATAGAAAGTTATGAGTTATTTAAATCTGTAAAAAACACCAAAGGACAAGCTTCTGCACTAAACCTTACAGCTGTTATTTATAGCGATCAAGGTAAATCTCAGGAAGCTCTGCTAATATACAATCAAATATTACAATTGATTGATTATGAAAACTATCAACGTCGAGCTGCTACACTCAACAATATTGGTGTAACATATAAGGAATTAGGTAATATTGAAAAATGTTATGAGTACTATCTGAAAGGATTCAATACCATAAAGAATAGAGGCGAACTGGAAGATGAATCTCAATACAGTAATAATTTGGCTTCTATATTCATTGCCATAGAAAATGCAGATTCAGCTCAGTTTTATGCTAACTATGGACTAAAACTTGCTCTTGAAATAGATAATAATCATCGTATTGCAAATAGTTATGAAACCTTGGGCGATTATTATTACTGGCAACAAGATTTCAAGAGTGCCCTTAAGTATTACATGTTAGCTTTCAAATTTGCCAATAAAATTGGAATTGTTTATGAAATAAGCAGCACCGCTTCCGGATTGAGTAAAACCTATTCTGAACTCCGAGATTACAGAAAAGCTTATGAATATCTGCTGATACAAAAAAGAATGGATGATAGTATTAAGCAAAGGGAAATTGCATCGCATATCACGCAAATCGAATTGGAAAAGGTTTTTCAGAAAGAACGTGAATTGAACGAAGCCATTAATGAAAAGAACCGCTTAGTACGAAATATTTATTTTATCATCATAATAGCTATAGTTATTATATCATGTATCATTTATTACAGTTTTCATCAGAAAAAGAGGTCATATACGCAGCTTAAAACCCACTCGGAGAAGATGTTACTGCAAAAACAGGAAATTGAGCAACAGGCAAAAGAATTATCCAAACTCGGTTCGATTAAAGATAAACTATTTTCTATTATTTCGCATGATCTTAGAAGCCCCTTAACTTCGCTGGTAAGCTTGTTAAATATTGTAAAAAGTGAGAATTTAACCAAAGAGGAATTTAATAAACTGCTAAATGAAACTGTTGAAAATGTGAATTATGCAACAACAATGGTCGATAATCTGCTTAATTGGGCAACTTCACAGCAAAATGGAATGCAAAGCTATCCTTCCAATGTGTTATTAAATCAAATAGTTCAAAACGAAATTCATCATTTTGGTAATCAGTTAAATAATAAAAACATAACAATAAATAATAGTATCGATAATGATTTGCTGGCTTTTGCTGATGACAGTATGCTGCAGATTGTTGTAAGAAACTTGATTTCGAATGCCATAAAATTCAGCAATTTTGATAGCGAAATTCATGTTGCGGCCAGGAAGATTAACCAAGACATACAGTTGGAGATTCATGATTCAGGAAAAGGCATGACAAAAGAGACACAACAAAACCTTTTCCAATCCATTGTAGAGTCAGAAAGAGGCACAAATAACGAAAAAGGTACCGGGCTCGGATTGATCCTTTGCAAGGATCTAATTGAGCTAAATAACGGCAGTATATCTTTCAAAAGTACCGAAGGTAAAGGGAGTACGTTTATTATAACAATTCCGCAAAGCAAATAGAAAATATACTGCTTTACTTGGTTAAGTTTAGTTATCTAATATTTATTCCTTTTACATAAACAAAATTTTGATTAAGAAATCAGGATTTTAAACTATTCATTAAATTTATTTAAAAGGTTATTCCCTCTTTTTCACTTTTAGTAATAACATGTAAATAGTTTTTATTCTTTAATAATCTTTTTCGAGAAAGTATTATCAATTGTTTTAATTTGAATCAGATATAATCCTGAATTATACCTATTCATATCAATTGTTAGGTTTGTCTCGAAAATATATTCATTTATATATAATTGACGTCCAGCAACATCATAAATTCTAATTTCTTCAATATTTGACGGATCATCTAATTTAATATTGAGTGCATTAGAAATTGGATTTGGATAAATAACAATTCTTTCTTTTACTAGATCAAAAATTCCTGTCTCATCGCCTTCGTCTTCTTCCTCCTCTACTGTTAATGTAATTGAGCAACTAGCTGTATTACTTGCTTCATCGGTCGCAGTCCATGTTATCACATATTCTCCTACTGAAAAAGAAATATCATTCAAGGTTGCATTTGAATTATAACTATTGCTTACAGTCGGTAAAGCTCCTTCAATACAATTATCAGTAACCTCGGGATCTAAAAAGAATCCTACTGAAAAATTACCATCCGAATCGGCTGTTACAGTTGTATCATTAGCACAAGTTATAACCGGATCAGTTTGATCTTCAACTGATACAAAAAACTCGTATTCAGCAAAATTTCCATCATTATCGGTAGCGATAAGGGTGATTACCTGGTCTGATCCAGAAATTAAAGTTCCGGCAACAGGAGATTGTGTAATATCCAATTCCAAATCACAATTATCTTCTGCTGTTACATCTCTTTTATAATCCGGTAACGTAGCATCACAGCTTGCGCTGGCAATTAATGTTTGATCATCGTGCGATGACATAATAACCGGATCGATGTCATCGAATGCAATAACATTAAAACTTATTGAATCGGAGTAACCTCCATCATCAGTTACAACAATCTTTACAGGGTTGTTTCCATATGATAATGCTGTCCCCGACGTTGGTGTCTGAACCATATCAAGCTCTGAATCGCAATTGTCTGATACTTGTAATGACGAAATATAATCATCCAAAGTGGCTTCACAATTATCATCCATTGCCTTAGTAAAATTGGTCCATTCAGAGGTTATCGCAGGAGGAGTAATGTCAAATGATTCATATTCATATATATTTCCAAATACATTACCAAGATATAAATTGGGTATACATGATCCATTTAAGTTGGCAAAAGCTATATTAACATCATTATTAGCGGAAATAATGGCTCCATCCGCCTTTAAGGTATCTCCTTCCAAAAATGTACCTTCACCATCATTCTCGTACATTAAAATATTGCCATCATGATTAGAGACATATAAATCCAGATCATTATCGTTGTCTATATCAATAAAGAACGGTGAAGGCATTTCACCTACATCAATATCGGATCCTCCTGCCTGCAAACGATCTGATTCCGAAAATGTCCCAACACCATCATTAAGATACACATGAATATGACCCAAATATTCTCCCACATATAAATCAAGGTCATCGTCGCCATCTATATCTGCAAATACAGGATTAGCTTGTTGTATAACTTTTAAAGTGTTACCATCTGATTGAAAAGCTCCAGCAGCTGTAAAATCTCCTGAACCATCGTTGGTGTAAATTATAACTGTCCCGGAACTTTCTCCAACATACAAATCAAGGTCATCATCACTATCCAAATCAGCAAAAGTTGGATGAGCCCTATCTCCAACATCTATAATATTTTCATCCGCTTGCATAAATCCTCCCCAATCAAAAATACCTGATTCATCATTATAGTATTTAGCAATATATCCATCTACATTTCCAATGTACAAATCAAGGTCATCATCACCATCCAGATCGACAAATTCAGGACTGGCGTATTCGCCACTTCCTGCTAAAAAACTAATTTCACCTTTTTTCCCCTTAAATACACCACTGGCTGAGAAATTACCTGAACCGTCATTTGTAAAAACATATATGGTAGTATCCTGATTACCTATATAAAGTTCCAAAACTCCGTCACGATCTATATTCCCAAAAGTAGGATTTGCGAAAGTTCCCACATCTACTGTTTCATCATTAACTGTAAAATAACCCTCACTTGAAAAAATACCACTTCCATCATTCGAGAAAATCTCGATTTTACCATCCTCATTCCCAACGTAGATATCTATGTCTCCATCTCCATCTGCATCGCCAAAAGCAGGGGAAGAGTTGTTTCCAACATCAATGTATGAACCATTTGCCTCCAGGGTGTCATGCAGTGTGAAAACACCACTTCCATCATTGTAACAAATATGAACAACACCATTAGCATCGCCAACGGCAAGATCTAAATCAGCATCACGATCCAAATCAACAAAATAAGGTGTTGTATTACCGGCAACAGAAAAACTTGCTCCTTCTACATTTAAAAAACCAATCTCTTCAAAATCTTCCGGACCAATTTGTTCAATAACAATTATAGCACCTCCATTATATCCAAGATATAAATCAAGATCACTGTCTCCGTCAAGGTCTGCAAAAGCCGGATGTGGATGATTTCCAACAGATTCGATACCATCGTTATATTGAAAGTTCCCACTGGCTTCAAAATTTCCATTTCCATCATTGCTGAATATTGCTATACGGTAATCATCCGTTCCTACAAATAAATCTATATCTCCATCGCCATCTACATCAGCAAAATCTGGAGCTGCTCGCTCTCCTAAAGAGATGGTATCTTTATATAACAATTTACCTTTAGATGTAAAACCCTGCGAGTAACCATGTGAACTAATCAGCAGTAAAACGAATAACCCGCCAATAAATTGCAAGACAGATTTTATACAAAAATTTTGAGGTAGAATCTTGTTGTATGAAAAACACAACCCGGGCAGAAAATTCTTTCCGCTTTTTAAGTTCATAATAAATAAGTAAATCTTTTTCATAGCTTATAGTTTAAGGTTCATTGTATTCAGCACATTTGTTTACTAATTGAACTTCCATATCCAAGGTAAGGCTATATTTGGAGTCATTCAACAGACAATAAGAATCTACTCTCGATGATTAAGAATTTGCAGGGTTTTGGCAGGAATTCGTTAAGTACTCAATCATCTTCAGTTAAACCATCTCTATTATATAAAAAAAGGCTACCATCAACACATTAAGTTTGAAAATAGCCTTTCGATTAACTATAAAGAATCTATTAAAAAAGGATTATTTCTCTTCGAGTAATTTCATGATATCATCTATCTTTTGCTTCAAATCATCAATTTCGGCTTTTTGCCTTTCTATTAATTCTAGCAACGATTCATCATACTCATTTTGCTCAACTACTTGCTGCGTAACCATGTCTTTCATATAAACTAATTTTTCACCGGACAACTGTTCAATGGTTCTGATTGCTTTTAGCATGTCTACATTTATTTCGTAACCCAATTGTTTATTTTCACTATAAAACGACCAGGCCATAGGTTCTGACTTTTTAGTAAGTGTAAAACTGTGTGGTGAGAGTGTTGTAACATTACCTCCACCATCCATTACACGCAGTTCTGTGCTAAAATTAATATCCTGGGCAAATAATAAAACCCCATCAGGAATGGTATCTGTTGGTGGTTGATGACCTATTCCGGTTGTATTGATTGCTAAAACATTTGCTCCTGTAGCACCGGGATATCCTCCAATGCCAACACTACCGTTTTTTAGTACCATTAATGCATTTTTGCCTGCCCCCCCGGGCGGAGCATTACCAACGGTAAAAATTGGCTCTGTAAGTACCCATGAATTGGTTGTTATGGAATACGTTGTATCATTATTAGAGCCCACAACTACTTCATTAAAAGATTTAGCTGTTAAATGGGCTCCAAGAGTACATGAAAATTTTCCTTTTGAATGACTGCTACGTCCAAGCGCTATTGATTCAACTCCACTAGCTTCAACTCCACCTCCTATTGCTACTGAAGTATGTCCGCTTGCCACTGATCCATTTCCAATGGCCGTTGACACTTCTCCACTGGCAGTTGTAGCTTGTCCCATTGCAGTGGATATAAATCCACTTGCTTCTGAAAATTTGCCCATAGCGGTAGAACTTTCACCAATTGCCGTGGTGCTATGCCCCATAGCCATGGAGTTTGTTCCACTTGCTGTGGTCCAGAAGCCTATAGCTGTTGCACGTTCTCCACTTGCTTCTGTTCCATCCCCCATTGCAGTGGAAGCAAAACCACTTGCAACTGTCAGGTTTCCCATAGCCAGTGAATATTCACCTGTTGCTTCAGTCTTGCTTCCTATAGAAAATGATCCAGTATTTTCAGCTAAACTGCCCATACCAAAAGCATATGAATAAGTGCCTAAAGCCCTTGTTACATTGGTAGCAAAACCTCCTGCATCAATACCATCGGAGCCAATGGCAAAGCTAAAATCACCTTGCGCCAAAGCTCCTGATCCTATCGCGTAAGAACCTTCTCCTGATACACTAGCACTATTACCTATAGCATAGGAGTTTGGACTGTTCACTTCAGCCATGTTTCCAATAGCAGTTGAACTATTTCCTCTCGCTTTTGCCTGGTAACCTAAAGCCTGAGAATAATCACCTATAGCTTTAGATTCAAAACCTGTTGCCCACGAATTTAAACCAACACTATCAGGATCTTCAACCAGCACACGGCCTGCCATAAACGATTCCTTATTAGGGTACCATAAGATACGTGCTTCACTTGGATCTATAATCTCTGCATCTGTACTCCCTGAGACATTAAAATAATCTTCACTTGTTCCTTTATTGGGACTACGACCACTTATTGCAAAACCTCCAACCTTACCTTTTGCTTCTAAAGTATCGTTAATATAAATACGTGTGCTATCAGCCGTAATCCGCAAAATACCTAAATCATCTGCTTTATTCGGACTTCTACCACTTACTGCAAAGCCTCCCACTTTTCCCTTGGCGGTTTCATTAACAATAACTTCTGCACCATCCGGAAAAACTGAAAATACAACATTACCATCGTGATCTTTAACTACAAATAAGGTATCGGAATTGGTTGAATATACACCATCTGAACCCAATGACTCTGCTTTGGAAGCTTCTTCAGCAAATAAAGCATATGGTACACTTATTAACTGAGTTGTTCCGGTAATAGAATAGTTTGTTCCACCAGTTGGATCGGTTTCTGTTTTGATAAAATAAGTTCCTGCTGACCAATCAATGGAAGAAAAATCATCGGTACTGCTACCTTCTCCAATTTCGATACTTACCAATCCATTTGCATTAGTAGTTGGAGTTTGAGTCTCCGTGTAAACAGATGAGCCCGAAGAGCTTCCCTGCAAAATGCTTATCTGCATTCCAACATCCTGGTCTGTTACAAGTTGATTAGTTGCATCACGAATTACTGCCTGGTAACTCATTTTTTGTGGAGTTTGTGTTCTTGCTTTCTGAGGTATAAATAGATTTACCAAAAGCATTATTGCCATTAAACTGAGTATAATCCTTTTCATTTCTTTATGATTTTAAATGTTTTAATTGCTTGATTTTGATTCATTACTTTTAAAAAGTATACAGAAGGAACCAGATTGTTTATATCAACTTCTGTTTGCTGATCTGTTACCTTTATTTGTTTAATTTGCATTCCGTTCAAATCATACAAAAAAGCTTTGTAGGTTTCTGTTTCAATATCCTCGATCCGCAAAATCAGGTAATTACTAGCAGGATTAGGATAAACCTTTACATTCAACTGAATTTGCTGTGTTTTATCAATACTAGATACCACAGAAATCTCAACAGGTTGCTGTACTCCTTGAGAAAGGCTGTATTGGTTAGTTCCGGTCAGTGTATTATAAACCAACTGACCTATGGAGTAACTTGAAGAACCTGAGGTTCCTGATGCTTCTCCACCCGAAGCTGTTATAGCCACCTGAGCAGATAAGATCAAAGTCGTTGCAAAATAAAGCAGGACGGTGATCATCAACTTTAATTTCATAATAATTAGGTTTTTTGATTTTTATATAATCAAATTTAGTGTGTGAAACATCTTATTTCAACAGCCGATAAGAATACAAGTGTTTTAAATAAGAATTAGTAACGATTGTATAAGAATTCGTGCAGAATTTATGAAAGCGAACAGAATCGCATTATTAAACAAGCACCAATGCATTAAGAAAATGCATTACACCTGGTTCAGATAAACAAGCATTATGTTAAGTAATTACATCCTGCTGTACTTATCAAATATTTTTAAAAGTGAATTTCGTTTACGCGATGATACCGGTATTTTGGAGCCATCTTTCATAAAGATAGTCCCTCCATCATGTTTATCAAATCGTTCTATAAAATATAAATTTATTAAATGAGATTGATGCGATCTGAAAAAAGCATATTCCTCCAATAATTCGTCAAACTCCCGCAGAGTTTTAGAGACCATTATTTTCTTTCCATCGGTAAGATAAAACTTTGTATAGCAATCATCTGATTCGCATCTAATGATATCCTGAATATTAACCATATAAATACTTTCAGATGTTTTCAGAATTATTTTCCGAACACCATTAGATATATTTTCGATATTTGTGAGCAATGCGTTTAACTTCAGTTCAGTTTGATCGCGCTCTAACGCTTTGGATGCATTATTTATAGCTTCAATGAGTTCTTTTGGATTAATAGGTTTAACAAGATAGTCTAAGGCACTAAATTTTATGGCTTTAATAGCATATTCTTCGTATGCAGTAACAAAGATTATCTTGAAATCAAAATGGTCTATCTTTTTTAACAAATCGAAGCTTGTTTCATTCCCTAATGAAATATCAAGAATTAAAACATCTGGAATAACATCATTAATAACATCCAATGCAGAAGCTACATCATATGCCTGGTCAATAGATTTTACTTCAGGGCAGTAGTTATTTAAAATATCGATGATGGTTTTTCTAATTTTAGCTTCATCATCTACAACAACAACTTTCATAATGTAATCAATGTTAAAACCGATTGAATAATTAAAATTATGAAATCTTTTGCATAATGTCTAATTATCCTTATAAATAAGAGGTAATAGAAATTTTACCTTTG
Source organism: Bacteroidota bacterium (assembly GCA_020444275.1). Classification (GTDB taxonomy): domain Bacteria; phylum Bacteroidota; class Bacteroidia; order Bacteroidales; family UBA12077; genus UBA12077. The sequence continues at coordinate 1,232,537 of JAHLLG010000002.1, forward strand.
TTCCTACTGGTGTATTCTTATCACTTTTAACATCAATAATCTCAAAGAAGGTTTTATTTTTATTCTTACGGTTTAATCGTTCAAGTCGTTTTTTAGTTACATCAATAGCAAAGGATTTATGCGAAGTTTTTTTCTCTGTAGATGCTTTTTCTCTGCCTATCCCGTTATCTTCAACCTCAACCAAAAGGTTATCCTTAATCAATTGATATTTAACGATTAACTTATTACCGCTCTTACGATCTTTAAATGCATGCTCCAGTGCATTCTCAATGAACGGTTGTGTCAGCATTGGAGGAATAAGGGTTTCTTCTTTTTCAATATTTTCATCCAAATCCAGGTTGTATTCAAATCCATTCTCAAATCTAAGTTTCTGAAATTCGAGGTAATACTTCATAGCATCAATCTCCTGCTCAATGGTTATAAATTCTTCCCTGGAATTTTCAATAACTAATCTCATAAGTTTTGCAAAATCAGATAAATATGCTCCAGCTTCAACCGGTTTATTTGAAGTTACATAATATTGAATAGCAGATAAAGCATTAAATATAAAATGAGGATTCATTTGCGATCTGAAAAGTTTATTTTCAAGTTCCAGCGCTTTTTGTCGACTTCTGATTTTACTTTGTCGAATAAATAAGGCACCGAACAGAACAACAACAAGTAAAACAAACAAAATACCCAATGCAAAATACCTGTTTTTCAAAATGACTAATTTTTGCTTGCTATTCTCTTCTGATAATTGCAATAATTCTTTCTCTTTCTTTTCGGTTTCATATTTTGTTTCTAACTCTGTGATCTGATGGTGTTTTTCTTTATTAAAAATAGAATCCTTCACTCGAGTATATTTGTGATAATATGCAAGGGAGTTTTTATATGCTCCTAGTGCTTCATAAATTTTTGATTTCTCTAAATAGATATCATAATAATCGGAAACCCAGTTAGATTTTTCTGATAAATATTGGCTTTTATTTAAATGGAATAAAGCTTTATTATACTCGTTTTGCTTTCTATATAATCCACCTAGAATTCTATGATCTTTAGCTTGTTTTTCAACACTTCCCTGGCTGCTGTCAATCTCCAACGAACGTTGAATGAAATCTATTGCCTTCTCATAATATCCTTTTTTTTCATACGCTAATCCCAGGTTGCTATATGCTAAAGATATGAAAGGTATATACCCATTTTCTTTTGCCAGCAAAAGTGCCTCTCGGGAATATTTTATGCTTTGATTCAAACTATCCATATTTTTATAAATATTTGCCATATTTATAAGTAAACCTGCTTGTTCATGGTAATTTTCTAATTGACAATAGTTTGCAAGTGCTTTGTGATTATAATCAATAGCTTTTTTATAATTGCCCATTTCATTATAAATTATGGCAATATTACCAAATATGCCTGCTGCACGATTTTTTAATCCTTTCTGATCAAACAATTCTGCTGCTTCCAAAAGGTTTTTCATTGCAGCGTTATAATTTCCTTTATAATAGTTAACAACCCCAATATTATTTAGCACATCAGCTATCTTCGCAGTATCTTGGATTGTTCTTCTAAACTTGAGCACTTTATTATAGCATTGTAACCCTTCCTCCAGTTGTCCTGACATAATGAGTGAATTTCCTTTGTTGTTGATTAAACTATATAGTAAGACTTCATCCTTATCCCCAATGATATCCATACCTTTCTCGTAATATAAAATAGCTTCTTTAGAATCACCTTGAAGATAGCTTATGCTTCCCAACTCAAGATATGATTTTGCTAATGCAATTTGATTCTCTAATCGGGAAGCTAATTGTTTTGCTTTTTCAGCAAATAATTTCGCTGTATCCAGAGAACCCGTTCTGTTCAGCTCAGATAATTCCAAATAAATATTTAATTTCTCGCTATCTGAAGAGTCTTCAACTTTATTCTTTAAACTATCTATTTTTGCGATCTGAGCAAACGAATAATGACAAAAAAACACGAAGAAATAAATGATAATTTTTCTCATAATTTATAACTTATATGCAGTACTGAAATATTTCCCTATTTTTTGCAATTGGATTACATAAATATATGAAAATCAAATGGAAAATAGTAATTATTTTCTAAGATATTATCTGTATATAAAGGAAAGAAAGTTATAAACGTGAATAATATTATAACTATAGAAACTCAGACAACAATTCTGAAATCAAATTAATACTAATAATTTATTAATCATTTTGTTAGCAGAAGTAAGATCAAATTCTTCATGTTAAGAATATTGTGTAGCTAATCTATTAATATCCGGATTCTCCAGAATTTTTAAATCCTGTGAATATAACACGGAATGAATCATGGCCTTACCCACTTTAGAACTTGTTGTAACCGATTTACTTTTCTTTAAAAGTGGAAAGAAAGGCCGTGAAATGATATAAAAGAAATTGTATAATTTAGTACGTGATTTAACGCCTTTTTCGGGTAATATGAATCCTGGTCTGAAGGCATAAGCATCTTTAAATCCTTGTTTAAAAATCATATTTTCTGTTTTGCCCTTTACCCTGGCCCACATGATTCTTCCTTTTTCAGATGAATCGGTTCCTGTTCCTGAAACATAATTGAATACCATATTGGGATTTAAGGCATGTAAGGTTTTAGCAAAATTCTCTGTCATGGAATAGGTAATTTTAGAGTATTTTTCCTCGCTTAACCCTACTGCTGAAATTCCCATACAGAAAAAACACGCATCATATCCTTTTAAATCATCCTTAATGGTTTCGATATTCAAAAAATCTTTATGTATGATCTCTTTCAGTTTTGGATGATTCATATGAATTGAATGCCTGTTAACAACCAAAACCGACTCAACAGCATTGCTTTCCAAACATTCCAGCAAAACTGCTTTTCCAACCATCCCTGTTGATCCTGTGATAATTACTTTCATAATTTTACAATTTTAAATTCAAAGGGGCTGTCCAAAAAGTAGTCATTTCGAACGAAGTGAAGGAATCTATAAATTTCAATTATTTGATTACATGTAGATTACTTCTTCGTCCCTCATCGTAATGACTCTGACTTTTTCTTTTTGGACAGCCTCTAAGGTAATTAAATTATGCCATGGATTGAATAGCTTTTTCATAAACAGCATCGCCAAACCATTTTCTAATAAAGAGTGCTGGTTTTGCACCAAATCCCTTTACATACCTTCTTTTTGGCTTTCGTGCTGTTACTGCTTTTAAAATTACCTTCCCGATTGCCTCTGGTTTAGTTAACTGATTTGATGAATACATTTTTATTGTACCTTCAGCCGTTTTATTTGCTTGCTCTGCATATGCTCCATTTCCTGAAGTTTTCTTTAGGTTTTCGGCAGCAATGATACCCCAAGGTGTTTTAATTCCACCTGGTTCAACTACAACAACATCAATACCGAATGGTTTTACTTCGAGTCTCAAAGAATCGGACCAACCCTCCAAAGCATGTTTCGTTGCATGATACCACGCACCAAATGGAGTATAAACTTTTCCTCCCATGGATGAAATATTGACAATCTTGCCAAATTGGTGTTCTCTCATTTTAGGTAACACAAGTTGTGTTAAACGTGCCAATCCAAATATATTAACATCGAATTGCCTTCGTGCTTCTTCCATTGGAACGTCTTCTACTGCGCCATATGAACCATAACCTGCATTATTGACTAATACATCAATTCTTCCCTCTTTTTCAAGGATCGTGTTGACACAATTTTCAACAGATACATCTTTTGTAATGTCTAATGCAATAGTTGAAATTCCTTTAGATTCCAAATCTTTCATTTTTTCAACTCTTCTGGCTGCACCATACACCTTAAATCCGGCGTTTTGTAATAAAATTGCTGCTGATTCTCCAATACCTGAAGATGCTCCTGTAATTAATGCTACTTTTTTCATTTCTTTTTATTGTTTTATTATTAATTCCTAATTACGTGAGTACTTACTTACTATAACAATCAAAAAATTTTATTGTTTATATTTATTACGAAAATATTCTACCATTTCTTTTACATTAAATCCTTCTTGTAAATAATATCGGGTTGCCATGCCATCCATATTAATTAATAAGAGTCTTGCCTCTAAATCAGGCTTTTTATATCCCAGCTTTTTAAACGCATTGGTAAGAGCCAGCTCTAAAGGTTCCATTTTATGTTCTCCATAAATTTCCAACTCCCATTTAATTTTATATTGAAGCTTCCAAAAATTGGCCATTTCAGGATTATCCAGCAACTTGTCGGTTAGTCCAAAATATTTTTCAATAAGCTTTTTAGGATCAGATTCCATAACAATATCGGCAAACAGAACTTTCGCTTGCTCCTCTCCTTCTTGTATTATGGCCTGCAACAAACCATCTTTATTACCAAAATGACGAAATATCAGACCTTCCGAAACTCCAGCTTTTTTAGCAATTTTATTGGTTGATGTTGATTTAAAACCTTCTTCAGCAAAAAGTTCCAAAGCTGCTCTTAATATTTTCTCCTTTTTATCTGTCATACTTTTTTTAGTGAGTAATCACTTACAAAAATACACTAATCTTTTTAAACTCCAAATATTTTTTTACAATTTATTGCACACGCAAATTATATTCTGATTTTGAAACGGTTATGCCGTGATATAATTTCAACTATACTAATTATGCTATCCAAACCCTTTTCAATCTGTTAAAAAATTTATAATTTGTGTCGTTGTAATAACGTACTAACCTAAAAATATTTATCTGTATGAAAACATTCAAATCAATCCTGGTAATTAGTTTATTATTCATTTCAAGCACCGTGTTAAGTCAAAAACTACCTGACAATTATGATGCTATTTTTACTGAACTAATTGAGAATATGGAATTAATTCGAAGTGGTAATTCGCTGAAAAAAGGTAAGCATACGTTAACCGTTTTCAGTGAAGAAAAGATTGTGTTGCGCACAAAGTATAATAAACAGATTAAAAACTTAACCTTTGTAAAGGAAGCCAATGAAGAAAACAAAATGGTTTGGGTAGCAGCCAATCAGTTAACTACTGATATGGTAGAACGTCATGAAGAAGATTTAACTGAAATGTTTATGGAAATGCTGGAATTATCGCGTAAAGAAGCTGCCGAGTAAAAAACATTTTAAATATAACAATAAGAAATCTCCACGAAGGAGATTTCTTTTGTTTTAACACTTTACTCCTTATCGCTTTGTTCTTGTTCTTTAACATTTATCTTAACCGAATAATAAGATACAATACCTATTGTTCCATACGTAATAAAAGTATCAAAAACATTACGCTTCACTACTTTTTCATAATTCTGCATGTCTAAATCTTTATCCAACTTTTGTAAAGGAACCTGATCCCAAAATAAGTATATCTCTTTTCCTTTATCATACACAACCTCTTTGCCAATTTGGTTTTCATAATTACCGTATTGTTGCTTCTTCACAACACACGATGTGGTTGCCAAAAGAATTAAAAGCAGAACTACTAAACTTCTATTTTTCATATCACTTAGATTTATTCAAAAATACAGTCTACACTGCAAATGAACAAATATTTCTTGCGAACAAATTTATTCCTAATACATAAATAATTGAGTCTTGTTTGATTTTAGTTGCAACATTAGAAATATTAGTATAATTACAACTATTCTTACTTAATGAACAGTTTTATAAATCAGTTAAAAAAAACGACCTAATTCCTTAAAGTGATCAATAGTAAAATCCGGATTAAAATCTTTTGTATCAATATGAACATGGTAATCCTGGTTTCTTTTTGGCGAAAACCAAATAGTTGACACCCCTGCATTTTTGCCTGCCATCATATCTACATCCGAATCGCCCACCATGGCGGTTAACTTTTTATCACCTTGAATAAAATCCATGGCTTTATCAATTGCCTCACGATGTGGTTTTAGCTTCTCCACATCATTTCTATCCACAATGCAATCAAAATAGTCGGCTAACTGTAACTTTTCTAAAACAGGTTGCACTTTATCTCTTTCGGTTGTAGTTACTATAGCACATCTTATATTCTTTTCTTGAAGCTGCATCAGTATTTCTAGCACACCTTCGTTAAAATCAACAGTATTCAAATTGTTATTTACATATTTGTACACTTCTCTTGTAAAGATATCCATATCGGGAACCCCTAACTCCGGGAAAATATTCCACCCTTGAAAACCTTTCTTAATGGTACTATCGGGAACACTAATATTGAAGTATTCAAGCGCTTCTTTCATGCCTCCAAACCAAACTGGAAGAGTATTTGCCAGACAACCATCCCAATCAAAAAGGAAATATTTAAATTTCATTATTGTGTACTTTCTAATTACAAGTTATGTTATTTTCTGCATTTTTTAATCTTTCATACAAAAATAACCATAATGAATTACGCCAACTATTTTTTGATACTTTTTCGGATTTTGTTAAGCGGTAGATTTCTTGTATACTTCTTTTTTTTCATTAACCCAACGCAACATCCAATACCATCATCGTAGCAAAACCTAACATTGCTCCGATCGTTGATAAATCAGTCTCATGACCATCTTGAGATTCCGGGATCAACTCTTCAACCACAACAAAAATCATAGCTCCTGCTGCAAATGATAATGCATAAGGTAGAAGTGGTCTTATAGTTAATACAAGATAAGCCCCTAATACACCAGCAATTGGTTCTACAACACCTGATAATTGTCCATAGTTAAATGCACGAAATCTTGACAGACCTTCTCTTCGCAAAGGAATGGAAACAGCGGCCCCTTCGGGAAAGTTTTGCAATCCAATTCCAAGAGCTAATGCTATTGCACCCGATAAAATGCCAATATCCGGATTATTGGCTAATGCTCCAAAAGCAACACCTACAGCTAATCCTTCAGGAATATTATGCAAAGTAATTGCTAGTACGAGAAGAATACTTCTTTGCCAAGAAGTTTTAATCCCTTCGGCCTTATCAACGGATAATCCAATATGCAGGTGAGGTAAAATCTGATCAATTATAAATAGAAAGGCACCACCCGATATAAATCCAACTAAGGCAGGAATCCAAGCTACCGAACCATTTTTCTCCGACATTTCTATGGCTGGTTTTAGTAAAGACCAGAAACTAGCCGCAATCATAACACCGGCTGCAAAACCAAGCATGGAATTAAGTATTTTCTTGTTAATTGCTTTAAAAAAGAATACCATAGAGGAGCCTGCTGCTGTAACAAACCAGGTAAATAATGTTGCTATCAGAGCCAGTAAAACAGGATTATAATTCAGTAGTTGATTCATACCATTTATTTTATCAATTGTCTTGTACTAATTTACGATAATTGTATTATAAAAGTATATAATTCCTTGTGCTTTTAGCAGTTCAATAGTAAGTAACACTTCGCACTTATCTTTGTTTAAAACAAATCATGCTTATTATTCAGTACTCCTATCACTATGTATAGTTTTAGTTTTCATAAATTTTCTGGCTACCTGCTAAAATACCCGCATGCTTTACTTCTGAATCAACATAGTTAATTAGCCCAAATGATTTAAGAACCCATCTTACATCAACTGTGATAATAATAGCACCCAGAATACTTACAACTCCGTTTATAAATAATAAAATTCGTATTATATTTTGTCGTCCTGTTCTCTTAAAAACTGATGCTAAAACCCATAACACACCTTTTTTACGTAATTTAACAGTTATATTTTCTTAAAAAACAAGTCTTTATCTTTAATTAAAAGATAAACAGAAACTATGAGCAACAAACCGGTTTGAATAACTTTACTCATAGGATGAGTAGCGAAAATTTCATTAAAGAATACAGCTGTAATATGAAATATAATGGTTAACAAAATATTTCGATTGGTTTTGTAATAAATCCAGTTCATGATAAGCACAAATGGAATCATGCTAACAATAAAATTCAAGGAATAAATCCAACCCGATTCAACCAGGTTGCTATGGTAATACCCCTTTATTGTTGATAAGGGAAAGTGCCAAAATGCCCAGAAAAAAGCAAATATCAATGAAGATTTAAACAAGTTGAATCGAGTAATCAAACTATCTGTTCCATACGAGTGCCACGCCAGTTCCTCAAAAACAGGAGCTGCCAGTAATAAAAACCAAACCGGAAAGAGTGATGAAGTAAACGTGAATGACCCTCTAAAAGCAAACTGCTGAGCAGAATAGCCAAAAAGTAACGAAATTGCCTGCGCTAAAAGAATACTCACTAACATTAAAAAGAAAGTGATTAAAATGTATTCACCCTTAATTTGTCGGAAATTAAAAAAACGACTAAAAAAATCCTTTCTCAGATCTTTAGATGGTAACATGAAAAAAAGTGCAATTATTGCGGGTGCAACAAGCCCCAGTATGCTGCTGATACCAACTGCCCATTCATAAAATGCAGTAAAAGGTTCTTTGTGACTAAAATAACCACTAACGAACCATAAACTCCATGGAATTGCAGTACATAAAAGATAAAAGCTAAACGGACTTTTATACTTTCTAATGATTTTCTTTTGCTCTATAGTATTCATCATATTTAATTTTAAATGAAACAATCTTTTTTAAGCAAAGAAAAACCATTGTTTAAAGTTAATCGTTCAAACGTGAAGGATTGAACCTATAACAGGTCTAAACCTATAATATTGCACGTTGTAACAGTTGATTACCTGACACATAAACGCAAAATGACAATCAAAAAAATCAGGATAAAATTTTAGCTATATACTGAGAAGGAGAAACGCCTTTTTGTTTTTTAAAAATATAATTAAAAGATGATTTCGAATTAAAACCCGAGTCCAGGGCCAATGCAAGTAAACTGAAGGTTCTGTTTGTTTTAGCTCTCTGTAAAAACTCTTCGATTCGATATTTATTTACAAAATCGTGGAAATTTACACCAGCCTGCTGATTTATAATTTGTGAAAGCTGATTCGTTGTAATTTCGAGTTTTGCAGCTAACTCTGCCAAATTAAGTTTTGGATTTAGAAAAGGCTTTTCCTGATCCATGAATTGAAGTAACTTTTCATACAATTGAATTGCAACTTCCTCTTTCATTCCGGAGTGCTTATATTTCTCAGTTGATGATTTTTTTTCGCTTTCATCATTCGTTATAGCGGGATTACTGATAAAAATATTTTCCTGTTTAATTCCAAAATATCCTATGTAAAAAATTAAAGCAATCATAATTGTATAAAACAAATATTCAGGGTTGAATGGAAAAGAAACATTCATTGCATCGCGCACTATAAATACGAAAACAGCAAATAAAAATACCAGGCCCATACTTATAATACAATATCGCAACCATTTAAGACTTATGCCTTCGTGATATGAAAATTGATTTTCAATTTTATGCTTATGCTGAATTGTAAGTCGAAAGGCAAAAATAGAATAGCTTAATCCGGAAACAAAAATAGCAATAAGCAAAAGAAGCGAAAACGTTTCAAAATCTTTTAGTTCGCCGCTATCTACCATAAGTTTTTCTTTTGCAGTATAAAAGAAAAAAAACGATGTCATATACAAATACACACCAACTCCCGGAATAAAATGCACTAAGCTTACAGGCTTTAGCTTCTTCGCACCTTTAAGCGTATACAGGCAATATAAATAAAGCAGTGGGCCATGAAACAGAGGTATAGGTGCCGTTATTCCAATTAAATGCGGATATCTTTCCCAGTAACCTGCCTGGTTGTAATAAAATCCAAGCAAATGAATGCCAATAAAAGTAATCCAAACAGCCAGTATTTTATCGGGTAGTGTCTTTTTCCTTTTTGTCAAGAGCAGAAGAACAATAAAGAATGACATAAAAATCCCGCTTATAAAAATAATGTCCATATATACCTTGTTTTAATTAACACTTTGTATGTAATTTTAATGTATAATAATACACCATTTTTGCACTGATTAATAGTTACGCAACCACGCTTAATGTATTCGTTGTTAAAAAAACTTTTGCTGAAACACCGTTTCAATACTTATCGCGTGCATATAACTTATGAACATGAGATACTTTTTTGTGCATTATTCATTTTTGCCAGCCTATTTACTTTTTCAATAAAATCAGTTTTTGCATTTGTATATTCTTCGCGATTGTTTTTATATTTAGCAGCCAGCTTAAGTTTTAGTTCTTCATACTCCTTGGCAATATTTTTATGTTTTATCAGGTAATCCCTAAAATATATCTCATTCCAATCTCCTTTATATCTTACATGTACATGATAAGCCTGTCCTTTAAATCCTTGTTCTGTATATCCTTTTACAAACATCATATGGGGTGGCGGATTATCGGGTTGTTCAGTATAGTGATATCCCAGATTCTTAAAAGCTGTTATTATTTCGTTAGCATTTGAGTTTTTGGAAACTTGTAGTAATATATCAATTGTTGGTTTTGCTTTAAGATCCGGAACTGCTGTACTTCCAATGTGATCAATTCTCTCAATGTATGCCTCTGGAATTGATTCAAGTATCAACTTACGTTCGGCTTGATATATCTGCGGCCATTTTTCTGATGGATCACTAATAATTATAGGAAACAACTCACCGAGTTGTTCAATGGACATTTCATGTAGTTTTTTCTCTTTGTTCATTCTTTATTACTTCATTTAGTGTAAAAATAATGAAATAATTAAAAACATGAATATTACTGCATATTAAGAGTTTTAATTTAAAGATCAACTTTAACACCTAACTTAACTAATTCTTCTATATGATCAACCGATATTTTATTTCCGGAGACTTCAACATATTCCAGTTTATCAAGTTCTAACAAAGGAGAAATGTCAGATAGATTATTATTAGATAGATATAGGATTTTGAGATTTAATAAGCTGGTCATTGCATCAATATTTTCTATTAAATTATTACTTAGATTTAATTCTTCAATCAAATTTAAACTTTCAAGTAACTCAATATCTACAATACGATTATCCGATAAATCAAACGTTTTTGCATGTAAGCAATACTGAATCCCATCTAAATCATCTATATCGCAAGATGATAACTCAAACTCCTCAATATCTTCCAGGTAATACGATGGAAACTCCATATCTGTATTGCCATATTGTCGCATCTTAACTGCATCGTAAAAGTTGTAACCAATAGTTTTGGTATGAACTTTTCTTGTTTTATCTATCTCACTAATAATATTGTAATCGTCGGTGTTGATGTCCCATTCGTAAACAGGAGAATAATCAATATCTTCATAGCTATTAAGAGATGCAGAGATTTCTTCTATTCGTTCTAATTTGAATATATGAGCATGTGAAAGTAAAGCATCATAATTATCATTCTTAAAATGTTGATTTATCTCATTTAAATAGTAATTTAAGCGATCAGGATGATACAACTTGATTAACTTGGAAAATCCTTTTCCATTTGCAGAAATTTCTATTTCAAAAAAATCTTCAATTATTTCTGCAATTTTTTGAAGAATTAAGAATTGTTTATCCTTGTATAAGTTGATTATGGTTAAGGATATACTATTCAGGTTTTTAAGAGTATAAGCCTTTTCCAATTTCTGATAAAGATCGTTTATTGTCATCGGAATTTACATGTATTTAATTATTTAGAGTTGTCTTTTCGAATTATATAGATGAAAATTTATAAACATAACAATTTCATCCATTGCTTCTGTTGCTTCCGTAAACATTGGTGCTAATAGTGGATAACAATGAATCATTCCATGGCCTGCTTTAAATGTTGCATTTACACCTTGTTCTAATGCTTTAATATAGAACTTTTCTCCATCTTCGTATAACTCGTCATCTACTGCTGAATTTATATAAATTGGAGGTAGCCCTTCTAAATCTCCAAATAATGGTGAAATAAGAGGATTTTTGGGTTCATTTTCTCCTACATAATAATAACTAAAAACAGTCCATGAATTTGTTGGTGCTACAGAAACCTTATTTTTTGTTCGATAAGAATCGCTAGAGCATGATAAATCGGTCCAAGGAGAAATTGCCACGGCCGCCTTGGGTAATGGAATATTTTTTTGCTTTAAAAACAAAAGCATTGCTAATGCTAATCCTCCTCCTGCAGATTCTCCGGCTACTATGATATTATGAGCTCTATATCCTTTCTTCAAAACCGCCTTGTATACTTTAACAGAATCATTTAAAGCATGAGGAAATGGTAATTCAGGAGCTAGGCTATATTCATATTGCAAATTAGTAACATTAGTTCGACTGGCAAATTTTGAAACAACTGCTCTGTGATCGTTGCACGATCCTGAAACATAGCCACCTCCATGAACATAAAATATCAACTTTTGCGAATCTGAATCTTCGGGTATAATCCACTCAGCATTTATTCCTTCAATTACTGTCTTTTCAATTCGAATACCATCTGGAATCCCATTAAATTTTCGAGCACCTTTCTCACATGTTTCCCTAAACTTTTGCATGGATGTATTAAAATCAAAAACTTCTTTTTTAAGCTTTCCTTGTAACAGAAATCTATTTCTGATTAGAAAATTGAAAATTTTACTTTTTATGCTTGCCATTATTTACTCCATCATTTGGGAAGCAAAATTGATGAATTAAAATTTAGAAAAACTTCACCTATGTTAAGTTTAGGTTTTTTCTTGTAACTTTTTTCTTATTCTGCTTAATGATTGTGGAGCAATTCCCAAAAAAGAAGATAAATGTTTCAACGAAATTTTATCGATAATGTCTGAATACTCTGTTAATAGCTTTTCGTATCGTTTCTCTGCAGTTTCTGTTCTTACTTCTAATAAAAGCGATTCGGCAAATTCTTGTACTTCATTAACTACTTTACTGGTAAAAAGATTCCATGAATTAAGTTTGGTAAGTTCACGCATTTTATGATATGATGTTCGCCAAACAATACATTTTTCTATAGCTTGTATACTTTCTTTTGCAGGCTTTTGGTTTCGAAAGCTTAATGTTGAAGTAAACAAATACGGAGCAATAGTAAATGTTTTTGTTATATCGTTACCTTCTTTTATGATAAAGTAACGTAACAATCCCTTTTCAAGAAAATACAAGTATCTGCATATTTTTCCTTCTTCTACAAAAACTTCGTTTTTCTTTATCTCTATTCTTTCGAATGCATGATTTATGATCTGCCAGTCATTTTCTGGTAACCTGGTATATTGTTGAATAAAATTTTTAAAGCTATTCAATGTTCAGTTATAATAGTGAATAATTATCTTTTTCCTCTGGTTGCGTTTGCTCCTTTAATATTTCCACCACCCCAACTAACACCTGATTTTCTTTTTCGAAATGGTGAATTATTCATACTCCAGCCTTTGAATTCTGATTTGCCGGATGGTATAGGCTTATCCGTGGAAAGCTTATCGGAGTATGATTTTATTATACTGTCGATTTTTTTAGTATGCCTATATTTATTAAGAATAACTAATGGAATAAATATCAACACAAGAAGCACTAATGCTGAAATTAAAAACAGATTATTGTATTTAAAATCGGTAACAGAACCAATTAAACGAACCACTAATAATAAACCACCTAAAATTCCGGAAATGTACATAACATTTCTCATAAAATCTTTTATTTTAAATATTTACAAGATATGTATATTAAAAGAATAACGCATACAGCAATAGATAGCAGTCATCCTATATCAAAATTAAAGATAAAAAAGAAAGATAAAAAAAGAAAATTAAATCAGATCATTAATACATTCTACCTGGTTTAACTATCTTGTTATTTTTCATTTACTTGTAACCTGGAACAGTATTTGGAATTCTCTCCTCCTTAATAACAGGTTCATCTTCTTTCAACATTGCATCATTCGAAGATTTACCCGTACCTCCGGTTGGAAAGAACATTACTGATAAATTAACATCCGCAACTTCAACTTTTGACATTGCACTGTGTTTATTAGCCCAAAGATAAAAGGTATGTGTGCCCGCACTAACAGGAATACACCTATGCTGGGCAAATGATGTATATTGATCAGAAGAATCTGCACAATTATAATCAGTAAGTATGTTTAAATAATAATACCATTCATCTTCAGCAGTCCATGAAGTATTTGGATCCTGATCACATAAAAGACCCAATAAGACCACATCCCAATTTATGCTTTCCCAATCGACATATCCACTTGCCATAACAAAACACACTCCACTTGACGGCGCCGTCATAGTTACAGACCTAATATTATTATATGATCCATAGTTGGCAGTAATTTGATAACGTTGGTCTCCTCCAACATAGTTGATTAGAGGTTTAACATTACTTAATCCACTACCATCGCCTGTAATTCTGCCTGTACCATCGACCTTCAATACACTTGCACCATTATTTTTCGTAATATTTAAACTACTAGTGGCATCATTGGTGTTTAACTGAATGTTTTTTTCAAGTGTTGTGTTGGCAACATTCGGGGCATTATAAAGACTAGAAAAATCTCCATTGAATTCGCTTTTATCATTCCAGGAAGCAGTATCTACAGTTGTAATTCCTGATGCTACAGAAGCGTCAAACAAAGGGTCTGTCTCACTATAACTATCTAGTTTGTCATTCCAGTATGCAGTATCTGTAGGAGTAATTCCGGCAGCTAAAGAAGCATTATATTTAGGATCAGTTTCATCGGCTGAAGTAAAATGATTAAGATCGCTAATTTGATTTTCTGTAATGCTAATTCCTGATGATTTATCCCAAGCAGAAAAAGTTGGGTCTGTTTCAGTAACTGGTCCGGAAACACTTTCTGCTGTTTTTGCCTGCATGGCATAAGGTACACTTAATAACTGGCTTGTTCCAATTACAGTTCCATTTACACTCGTTTCTATAAAATACTCATCTAAATTCCAGTTTATAGTACTTAAATCTTCTATAGAACCTATTTTTAAGTTTATTATTCCTTGCGATGTAGTAGTAACCGAATGTGTTTCTTCAAACACACTTGTTGTGAGATCGCTTTTCAAGATTGAAATAGCAACAGTAACACTTTCTTCAGCCATTAAAGTTCCGTCTGCATTTCGCAATACTGCCTGATACTTAAATTGATTCGGTGTTTGTGAAAATAGAGATACGGAAACTATAGTTAAAATTAATAATAGTAATAATCTTTGCATGGTTTCTTATTATTAGTTCATATTTTTAATATAAATACTTAGTTAAACAAGTTACGCAAAAAACAAATGTAAAGAGCCCAAAATGTTAAAAAGTTACTAATTTTCAGTAATTTATATAAAACACTCTAATACCATCTCAATTTGTGCCAAGCGCAAACGCGCACTGGAAAAAACTTAAACAATTCTCTCATGAATGATATAGCAAAGCTCATTCTATAAATAGAAAGCTGATTGCTATCAGGCAGGCTGTCAGAAACGACTTAAAATAACAAAACTATAAACCGATTTTAAAAGAGCTAAATTGCTCAATATGCTGAGTAATTTTAGCAATCTACTTTATTACAAACTGCAGGAACTTAGCAACGCGATCTGACAACCAATGGGAGTAAAAAAATTCTTTGAATAAACCATATTATAAATTATATTTTAGAACAATAAAAGTCTAAAGCTAAAATTTCGTTGGTTATTAAGATAAGTATAATAGCTATTCCAATTATTCATGAAGTTCTTAGAAAAGGTTTTTCCAGAAATGAATTTACTTTCAAATTTACTTTTATTGTAAACCAGGCAGAAGAATAATAAAAATATGAGAATGATGTAAATTATTATCGGAGAAATGTAACGTTTATAACAATAAATTTTAGAACTTGTCCCTTTGAAATTCTATAATTATAAACTTAAAAAAATGTCATGAAAAATTTACTCTATGTTATAGCAGCTTTACTAATAATTATATGGGGTATTATTGTCATAAGCTTTGATACATCAGCTACAGTACACGTTATTCTTTTAATTGCAGGCATTGTAATCCTAATTAGATACCTGCAAAAAAAGAAGCAAGTAAACTAAATGCTAGTAATAAGCTTACCGAACAGCCCATTAATACGCAAAGCATATCTCAAGATTTCTTTAAAAAATTAAAATATACCTTGATAGTAGAACCAGTCAAAACATTATAAAAGAAGCTAATTCTGTATGATCAATACCTGAAATAGCAAAGGAATTTAGAGCTAATTCTATTGGCTCGTAGTGTAAAAACTTATATGAACAAAGTATTATTTGTAATAGCATCCAAACAGGATTTAGCAGTGCAAATTATTTAAGATATAAAGAGATTAACCAGCATCTATAACGCCTTACAAAAAATATATAAATTAACTCATTAACCTTATTCAATACTATAATAAAAATTAGATATTAATGCAAGTAGCTGTAAAAAGAAAGAATATAAATTTTATTCCTGATGTCACAAGAGTAATAGCCCGTTTTCTCTATACCAATGATACAAGAGCAATAAGCATTATACAATTAGTCCTGGGGATGTCTGAAAAAGAAGCATCTGATGTTCTCAATCCAATACTTCGCGATTATTCAATGCGTCACAGAAATATCTCCAAAATATTCGAAAAGCATTTTAATAATATTGTTCACTTGTTTAAAAATTTAAAGATAGACCCCAGAACATTGGATAATACGCAGAAATTGCTGATTGGAGCCTATTTTACGATGGAATATTCTATTGAAGCAGCAGCTTTTTTTAATCCTTCCATTATTGACCATCCTGATCAATCGGAAACGGGAGTTGGCGAAAAAAGAGTAATTATTAGTTTTAGAGCTACCGGCGAAGGACATATATCATCTATTGTTTTCCGAACAGGGGTGTTAGATAAAAATAGTAATCTCACGATTGAACCTGTTGGAAATATGCTCGAAGAAGCTGAACACATCAGAAGGCATATTTATACCAAAAAAACCTTTAAAAGTAAACTGGACGAAATGCAAAATGTGCATACGCTTATTCCGCCCGATTTAATCTTAGACAAACTTAACGACAAATTTACATACGGAGAACTCCGCACTTGTATTGAAGAAGCCAGAAAAACTATTCATCTGGCTTCAGATAAAGAAATCCTTTTCAATCAAATTATGTGGCTTGCTTCTTCGCATTACGAACTTGATTTTTCATTAGATACCAATATTTCTGAACGAGTAATTTTTCCAGTCTCGCTAAATGAAAAAAACGGAATTGAAGATGCTCGTTTTGTTAAGTTTGTGAATGAAAAGGGTAAAGCAACTTATTATGCTACTTATACAGCATATGATGGTACCAGGATTTTACCTAAGATGATTGCGACCACAGATTTTTATCATTTTAAAGTCATCCCGGTGCATGGCGAAATTGCCCAGAATAAAGGCATGGCATTATTCCCCAGAAAGATAAAAGGTAAATATGTAATGCTTTGCCGTTTAGACGGATTTAATAACTACATTGCCTTTTCAGATCATATATCCATTTGGCGTAAAGCGAAATTATTACAAAAACCTAAATTTCCCTGGGAGTTTGTTCAAATAGGCAATAGTGGTTCTCCAATTGAAACCAGCGAAGGTTGGTTGATTATTACTCATGGTGTTGGCCCCATGCGCGAGTATGTTTTGGGAGCATCGCTTCTTGACCTTGAGAATCCGGAAAAAGAGATCGGAAGACTTCAATCGCCTTTATTAATGCCTAATGCAGAAGAGAGAGAAGGATATGTTCCCAATGTTGTTTATTCGTGCGGATCCATGATTCATAATAACGATTTAATTATTCCCTATGCCATGTCTGATTATGCTTCAACATATGCCACTGTTGATTTTAAAGAGCTGCTGACTGCGTTAAAAAATTCTAAATAACCCATACTATCTTGTTAAATGTGTGAATGATGTAACTTATTCTTAAAGTTATGTAACGTTTTTCGGATTAAAGATGCCTACCTTTGTTTAAGGTAATAATTTATTTGCCTACTTAAAATAATGTCATGAAAAAAATAATTTTAGTATTTGTAACGGTATTTATTTCCGGAACAGTGTTTATGAATTGTCAATCTTCTTCTGAAAAAGTTGACCAGGCAAAAGAAAATGTAGTTGAAGCAACAAATGAACTTAACCATGCGATTAGAGATTCTATTGTTCAGTTTAAAAAAGTATCTGAGCAAAAAATTAATGATAATGAGCAAAAAATTGCTGAATTAAAAGCTAAAATAGCAACTGAAAAGAATGAAATAAAGGTTATCTCTGAAAAGAGATTGGCTGAATTAGAACAAAAAAACACCGATTTGCAAAAAAAATTGAGTGACTTTAATGAAGAACAAGTCGAAAATTGGGATTCTTTTAAAGAAGAATTCAGCGGTGATATGAATGATCTTGGTACTGCACTTAAAAACTTTGTTGTAAAAGATTAATTAGATTCTATAGTCCGGTAGCAATATTGGACTTCCCTCTGTTTTTCTGAGTTTCCTAATAAAAAACATTAATAAAATATAGTTAAATTCTTAAATCATAATGTCATGAAAAATTTATTATATATCATCGCAGGATTGCTCATCGTAATTTGGGCCATCGTTTTTCTAAGCTTTAATGCTTCCGGTTTAATACATATCCTTTTGATACTAGCTGGAGTTATTATTCTTGTTAGAATATTTTTTAATAAGAAATTATCAAATTAAAATTTAACCATGAAAAACTCTTTATATGTTATATCAGGGTTGCTAATTATTATTTGGGCAATAGTCTTTTATGGTTTTAATTCATCAGGTATGGTTCATCTGCTTCTTTTCTTAGCCATATTCATTATTGTTGTAAGACTCTTATTCAACCAACAATTATCAAAGAAATATGTAATTTTTAAAGAAAAAATAACAAAGAAAAATATTCAATAATCACAATAGAGGTAGTTATAATTAAAAAAACTAGCTTACAATCAATTAATATATAACATTATGAACAAAGGAACAGTAAAATTTTTTAATAATTCGAAAGGATTTGGATTCATTAAAGACTCAGATTCAACGAAAGAGTATTATGTGCATGCTGATGGACTAAAAGAAGACATCAGTGATAATGATGAAGTAACTTTTGATCTTGAAGAAGGTAAAAAAGGATTAAATGCAGTAAATGTTAAACTTGCATAACTAGTATTTACTTATAAAATTTAAAATCCCGCTAATAACGGGATTTTTATTGTTATTCTTACTCATGAAATTCTTCATAAGCTTGTAAAACAGTTAAGTGAGAAATCAAATAAGCTAATGAGCTTTCTGCTCCCTGATTACGATTTACGCCATCCTGTTCAAATCCATCACAACATCCTTTGGTTTCAAAATCGTACAAACTTATTCTCAAATCATTTTCTCCCAAAAACCACAGAAAGGAAGTATACAATTTATTTATATATTCTTTATCCCTGGTTAATTTAAAAGCCTGGTGATACATTAAAACCATAGCCATGGCATCAATGGGTTGCTGAGCAAAAACAGAACGCGTTCCATCCTTTTCATACCATTTTTCATTTCCAATAATCGATAAATAATTATCTTTAAGTGTATGCTCAGTTAAAAAATCCATCGACTCAATGGCGACTTCTGTTATCTTTTCATCGTTCAAGATTTTTGCTGAATGCAAGAGAGCCAGTGGTAAAATACCATTGTCGTAAGCCAACAAAGATTCGAACCATTTCCAATCCGGGGTTTTGGTTTTGTTGTAATGTTCAATCAAGGTATTTGCCATATTACGCAATCGTTCAGTCATTGAATCGTCCGATGGATTGCTTATCAGATAATAACTTATTCCTATCATCGTATTGGCTATACTTCGAATGGACTTTAACTTCTCGAAATTAGGTGCCGCATTAAAAAATACCATTTTACCTGTTTGATAATACGCATCGTTTGGAGCATTGGCTAACAAATAGCCTAAAGCCCATATTGTTCGACCAAAAGAATCTTCAGAACCAACTTCATCGAGAAATTGCCGGCTAAAACTTAAGAAATTTCTGAATGTACCATCAGCATTTTGTAAGTAATGAATATAACTTAAATAAATGGGAGATAATTCAAGAGCACGAATATCCTTTTTCTGGCGGTATGCCATCATAACCATTAGCAATGCCCGAGCATTATCGTCGAGGCAATACCCTTCCTTTAAATTGGGGATACCAAATTTTGCATGCTGTATAATACCTGTATCATCTGTAAGCCTGTTAATATGCGCTAAAGTAAATGGAGGCAGTATAAGAAAATCTAAAACAGTATCTTTCTTTTTTACACTTCTTCGTCCTAGCTTTATAATGTTTTTTGCAGTATCAACATATTTTTCTCCGGTTTTTGGCCAGGTAATTTTCCGGCCATAATCGCGCGCTTTTCTTTTAAGCTCATTCAGTTCTTTAGGATTATCCAAAAGATTTGTTAGCATCAGGGAAAGATTTTCCGAATCATTAAAATCAAATAGCTTTCCCCTTCCGTCTGCTAATAACTCTGATGCATGCCAGTAAGGCGTTGATAAAACTGCCGCTCCCACTCCAACAGCATAAGAAAGTGTTCCACTGGTTATTTGCGCTTCGTTTAAATATGGTGTGATGTAAATATCACAGGCATATAAATATTTAAACAAAAACTGTTCGTCGATAAATTCGTTTAGAAAAATAACATGCTCTTCAAGCTTAAGGCTTTTGACTAATCGCAATAAAAAAATCCGATATTCTTCGCCTGAATGGCGCAATACATTAGGATGTGTTTTTCCTAAAACGATATAAACAACATTTGGATGTTTTTTAATAAGCTCGGGTAAAGCCTTAATAACCGTTTCAATTCCTTTATTGCGCCCTACAAAACCAAAAGTTAATATCACTTTCTTATTTTCAAGCTTAAATTCTTTTTTTGATTTTTCAGGGCTATATTTAATATTGGGAACCCCATGCTCAATAAAAACAATCTTTTCTTCCGTTACATCATAAACATGGATTAAAAAATCGATGGCTTTATGACTCATCACCACAATCTTATCGGCCATTTTACATATTTCCTGCAATACGGCCTTTTCATTATACGAAGGATTTTTAAGAATAGTATGTAACGTAACAATTATAGGAATCTCCAAGCGGTGTAACAAAGGGAGAATATATATTCCGCTTTGGCCTCCAAAAATACCAAATTCATGTTCAAGAATACAAAGGTCAGCTCCACTTAAATTAATGAATTTAGCCGCATTTATATAATCTCTTTGATGTTCCTGCCTGATAATATGTTTTACCTCATCCGGATATTTATATATAAGATCATTATCGCTTAATGCCACCACAAAATTTTCATTTTCACCACGAACTGATTTATTTATATCCGCCATGGATTTAAACAGATTATTTGTAAACGTTCCAATACCGCATTCGCGAGGTGGATATGTACCAATAAAGGCTAATTTCATTATCTTCAAATATTAATTTACATTGCTTAGGATCATTTTCAAAGTAGATTACTCTATTTCTAAATTTAAAGGTCACACTGTATCTTTAGTAATTTCCATCAATGCCTAACATATTTGCTATTCATTTGCTCTCGGTATTTCCTTTTGGCTTTATCCGGGTCAGCTCCCATAGCAATAAATATTGTTGTTTTATGGTCGATAACAACTACTTGTAGTTGACTTAAGTCTGGCGATTGAAAATTTAACTGTTTTCTATTAATCATGGCATTACATATGTTGTTTATTAAAATATTGTATTCTGATAGTACATATAAAAACATGAGTAACCAGTTCTATTTAAGCAATAACCCTGGTTTTAACCCATATTTTGAATATCAGAAATAGTATTAGGAATATCATTTTGAGTTCAGAGATTAAAAACTACAACTCAATTTTCCTATTCTTTTCAGCTTTCTTAGCAGCTTTTGCAGCTCTTTTTTCTTTGAGGGTTTTTACTGCAACTTTTTTGTCGTTTTTAGGACTTCCTTCTTTACTTTTTGTCATGATTTTATTCTTTAAGTTAATAATGATAAATTTTAGCTATTTTACAGAGAGTGAACATGTAATGTAAATTTACTTTCAACACCAGTTATATTGGTCATCCAGAACTTCTCATTGTGCAATTATTCATGCTTACATCGAAAAGAATTTCTCTACAAAAAACCATTTATAATATGGCTTCATCATATCCGCTCTTAATGATCGTAGATACCATTTTAAACCGCTCATTGGCTTTTACTAAATGCGATGTATGAGCAGGAATAATAATCGCTTCACCAGTTTTTAACATATTCATTACTCCATCAATAACTACTTCTGCATTCCCATCAATTATTTGAATGAATGTATCGAAAGGAGATATTTTTTCTGCCAACGTTTCGCCGGTATCAATAGCAACAACACTTACATTTCCGGTTGTTTTTCGGATAATCGTTTTTGTAACGATCGAGTTAGGTAAATACTCGATTATTTCTATCAGTATATGTGTTGTCGACTTTTTGAGTTCTGTATCTTGCATGTTCATATCCAGTATTTATTTTATGTAAAGGTATGGCCATGCATATCAATAAGCGTTATACTTTTGTAGCTATATGTTACATCATTCACACATTTTGAGGTTTAATTGCTCAAGCCAAAAATTTTTCTGTAGTGATACCCAAATACACTATATGTCATTGCCTCAACAATAGATCCTGGCCGATAAAAAAGGGTCCAGAAGATAAATTTCCAGTACTCAAACCTTCCTTTTTTTACAATTCCAATTATTAATACCGATTTTAAAGCACTTCTGATTAAATGAAGGTTAATTTTTGCACCACCCTTATATTTCTGATTGTAGTTTAATAATAACTGACGAATTCTTTTATAATAAGGTTTCGTAGCATAAATATTGTTAATAATCTTTTGGTATCCGGCTAGCAGATCATGATAGTTCATTTTTGGAATAAAATTCATCGATAAGTCGGTATTATTTCCTGATGCAGTTTTCAATAATCTGTTTTCTGCTTTTAATTGTTCATACAATTTGGTGTTTTTGGGAGCATTTAATAACCCAACCATAGCTGAAACAATTCCGCTTTGTTGTATAAAATCGATCTGCCGTTGAAAAACAGAAGGTGTATCGCTGTCAAAGCCTACAATAAAACCACCGGAAACCTGCAACCCTGCCTTTTGAATTTTTCTTACGCTCCCGATCAGGTCCCTATTTTTATTCTGAACTTTATTACAATCATGTAGTGATTGCTCTTCCGGTGTTTCAATACCAATGAAGGTTGAATTAAATCCTGCCTCAACCATTAACGTCATAAGCTCTTCATCATCCGCTAAATTTATGGTTGTTTCTGTATTGAATACAAATGGGAATTTATGCTCTTGCATCCAGAGCTTCATTGCCGGAAGCAGTGCATTTTTCACTTCGTTTTTATTTCCAATAAAATTATCATCGACAATAAATACCGATCCTCGCCAATTCAGTTTATATAAAGCTTCCAGCTCATCTAAAATTTGATTTGCTTTTTTCATCCTCACTTTATGCCCAAGCAAAGAAGTAATTTCGCAAAAGTTGCAGGCATAAGGGCATCCCCTGGAAACCTGGACATTCATAAAAGCATATTTTTTTCTTTCAAGTAAATAATAATCAGGTACCGGAGTTTGCTCCATGTTGGCAAACTCTTTTGTCTTGTAAATTCTTTTTGCATGTCCCTCACTTAAATCCTTTAAAAAAAGAGGTAACGTAATTTCTGCTTCGTTTAATACTAAATAATCAATTTTAGGATAGCTTTTATGTTCCTGAGTAAAAAGAGGACCTCCAGCTACAATTTTTTTATTCAGCTTTTTACATTCAGTTATGATATGATTTAATGATTCTTTTTGAATGTACATGGCACTAATAAAAACTAAATCTGCCCACAGTATGTCTTTTGTATGCAGCGTTGACACATTCATATCCACTAGTTTTTTCTCCCAATTTAATGGAAGCATCGCCGAAATTGTTATTAAGCCAAGTGGAGGAACAGCTGCTTTTTTAGAAATAAACTTTAATGCATATTTGAAACTCCAAAAGGAATCGGGGCATTTAGGATATATGAGTAAGATTTTCATTAAGATAAAAATATTATGTTGAAAAATCTGTCGAGAAAAGATTATATCAAATAATCTTATGAAATAGGCTTAGCGGGGTCAAAAATTAAATTATGTAAAATTAATAAATCATCGCGTTTAATGTGTTACACAATTTTTGATAAAATTTACATAATTCACACATCCTCAAGTGTATCTCGGCGTTTATTCCTGAGTTCCTTAAAGTGCGAAGGGGTTAATCCTGTAAACTTTTTAAACTGATTTGATAAGTGAGCAACGCTGCTATAATGCATTTTATATGCTATTTCGGAAAGATTTAATTCATCATATATGATCAATTCTTTTACTTTCTCAATTTTATGGTTTAAGTAAAACTTTTCAATGGTGGTGCCTTTTACTTCTGAAAACAGGTTGGCAAGATAGGTATAATCGTAATTGAGTTTTTCGCTTAAATAATCTGATAAATTAACTTTTATTTGATCTTCCGTGTAATGCACTAACTCAATAATTGCAGCTTTAATTTTTTCAACAAGAACACTTTTCTTATTATCCATAAGCTCTAATCCAGATTTCTTTAGAGCTTTATCCAACTGCTGAATCTGTTCTTGGGTTATATTCTCCTTTATATTCGCTTCTCCTATTTTTACATAAAAATAACCTAGTCCAAGTTTTTTTAACTCAGATTTCACAACCATCTGGCAGCGAATACAAACCATATTTTTAATGTATAATTTCATTGATCATTAAATAATCTAACGTTTCGTATATTACAAATATACGATAATAAAGAGCCATTGTAAACTTGATACGATTAAAACCATAATCTTTCAAGATATTAATGTAATAGTATCCATTAATTGCTCTTATGTCAGGTTGAATGGTTTTTTGTTTTTTTGATTGTGTATTACCTGCTAGTCAACCCTCTTCAATTTCTAATGAAGGATAATTCTCATCGATTTTAGTCCACAGCTTCTCAAACCATCCCATTTGTCATAAATTATCGTTTTATGCTTAACCAGTTGTAAAAATAGAAATATTGAAAAGGCTAATAATGTGTACTTTATTTCCTTCGAAGTGTCGCAAAAATTGCGCTATAACGGTACTAATTCCTAAGTTTGTGTTACCAAACGAACCATTAGCCTCATTTGTAAAGAGAAAGCGTAGATGTGCTATTTTACCCCAATCTTATAGCCAGTCTATTTATCCAGTTTATGAAATTTTAAAACTCGATCGTTCATCAATTTATTTTCATCTCTAATCATCCCGATGATTTGATTCTTATCGTTTCTTTGAAAATGATACCACCAGGTTGAACCTTTATCAAAGAAATTATCGTTCCCATTAGGAAATACAGCTATGGGTTGGTTAACATTATCTCTCATGGTTCTCTGAAGAAATAACGTATCGTTTTTTATAAAAACATCAAACCAGTATCTCCCTTCACCCAATTGATATTTCCCCACGTAATCTATAAATTTACTTGAATCAAGCTTTTCATGCGAAAGATATTTATTGACTATAACCTGTCTTTTCTTTAAATCATATTTGCATCCGTTACTTAGAAAATAAAACTTTTCTTCATCCCTTTCAAGAGTATCTATATCATTAAAATATGGCGACCAAAATGTTCCGTCATAAATTGCCACATATCGTTCTCCGATTACTTCAAATTGGTTATTTTTAACCAAAATGGCTGTGTTCTCATCAATTCCTATTCCTAAAATTTCAGGTTTTCTTTCAAGAAGCTCAAACATATCGTATTGCCGGTTACGGACCAGATGGTGTTGGTCAATGGCAATATTTGAAATGAATCCGAATCCGGTTTCCTGACCTCCCATGATGTAGAAACCACCATCCTCCTCTCTGTTTCCACGAGCTAGAAACGATCCTTGAATGGATGCTCCTGCTGAAGTGCCTCCAATAATCCCTCCGCGATCAAGTAAATTAAATAATTCTTCATGCACCTTGGTATCTAAATACACATCAGCACTTCTCCACTGTCTGCCACCACTTAACCAAACCGCCGTAGCCTTTTGCAGAGGTTTTACAAATGATTGCGTGTTTGCAATATCGCGATCTTTGGTATGAATTACCTCAATATCGTTAAATCCATATGCTTTAAATTCATTCTTAAGAACAGTAAAGGTCGTATCATATTTTAAAGAATTATCTCCCCAGGAGGTAGGTATAATAACCAAACGTGCTGTATCATTACCAGCATATTGTCTAAATATTTTCCACATATCAGCATTCATTCCCTTATGCACTCCGCCACCACCAATAAATAAAGTGCCGTTTTTTGGTCCTTCTGACTCACTCACAACTCTTTTATTAACCTGTGAAAAAGTATGAACAGAAAATCCAAAAATCAACATGAGCTGAATCATAGTTTTAATTAAATGGTATCGTTTTATCATTCTGATTTGTTTTGTATTATTGGATTTTCATTAAAAGTTATAACATCTTATAAGTACAATATTTTGCGGGATCAAAGTAACTTTTTATTTAAATTACTGATAGCATTCTTGTTCAATTATAAACAAAGTCCGCTTCTTTGGATGGTCGACATTACCCACTTTACTTATTAATCCTCATAAACTCTTGAGATCTTAGCAAAATCATTTACTACCTCAAACTCCCAATATTTATGATACAAACACCCAGCTGGACAATCAAGTTGTCCAATACTAAATGTAATTATGGCAGATTTGCGACTACGTCTTAAACTTATATTGTTTCCATCACCAAAACATCCATTGTGCATTTCTGCTATAGTAATTGCAGGAATATTGTTTAATTCTTCTTCAATTGGAATCATATTAAACTCTCCTGATGAAATAAGAGTCAACCAAGGAAAATCAGGATAACTATATGCTGTTCTTATTGAATCAAATTTATAGGTTTGAAGAATATTATCAAATTGTTCATTTCCTGTCGGAATTACTCCATTAACCAAATTAATAATTTCAGAAGAATTCGTTTGAACTTTTAGACCAATTGTATTTAAACTATTGCAGTAAAGAGTGTGAATAGAATAATTGTTAAAGACTTCATCTCTATATTGAGAACCAGAATTATATACAGCCTGTATTATTTTTAGGATTTTATATATCTCAACAGTATCAAACTCTGTATTATTATAATTGAAATGAGTTGAGTCATTCAGAATCTCCTCATAATATAATTGTTTAGCATCGTATAAATAATTTTCAATGATGTAGTCTTCTAATTCAATTTGCTCATAATTAACCCCAAACTCTCCCTCTTCACAAGAACTGAAAACTGCAATCAAAAAAAGAAATAGTGTAAGTTTTTTCATAACAATTCATTTAGTAGTTTTAAGATGTGGCTTTTCAATCAAAAGTTGCGCATTAATATTTATCGTAAATAGCTTTATTCTGGTTCTATGTATGCAATATTGCTGCTACTATTCACCCAAATAAATACATCAAAGACTATTCAAACTATCATAAAAACAATAAAGCTGTACTAACCAACATTTTCACTGTTTATAGATTGATAATCTTTTCAGTTATATATAATTGTCCTTGCTTATCAAATATCATTAGAGTTATCAATCCTTTAGTTTTAGAAATATTAATTGACTCTCTTTCGTTTATTAGTGTCTTCTGAATTATCATTCTTCCTGCTGGATCATAAATTCTAATAACTAAGTCCTTATCAACTGGAATATTTTCAATAATAATTTCACTAGAAGATGGATTTGGAAATACTTTTATATATGAATAAAGCTTCATTTTAGAAATTGAATTCAATAAATTACTTGGGAAGCAATCATTAAAACCCGGATTTAAATATTTAATAATTTCATTTTCTTTAAAGCAAACGTTTTCCCAATAATGATATCCACATGTTGGAATACCTGTAATGTGACCTAATAAACCATTTTTTATACTTCCAATTCCCTCAACTATATAATCCGGATTGTGATAATACCAATGATTGTCCACTTTATATTTTTTACGATAGTTTTCTTCAATTTGTATTGAATCAATATCTTTAATTACTGAATAATAACTGCCATATTTATCATGATAAATTGTATCTCCAACCTGTTTATTAAAGTCATAAAGTAAACATTCTTGTTCAAAATGATCCATTCCCAGAAAGTCTAAGCCCCTATAAAATATTTGTTTTTCTGATTCTCTTAATCCACCTACTGGTTTAACAATAGGATTGGCAATATCACCAGATTCAAGACAAACTTTTGAATATAAAATTTCATCGATTGTTGTATCTCCATGAATTGTGTATCGAAGTAAAAATGTATCAGGAGGGTTATCATTATTACAAGTAGATAATAAATAAATATTCCAGTTAACATCTTCAGTTGGAAAAGAATAATATTCTTGTCCAGTAGTTATTTTTATGAAAATAACTGAAATTGCTAAAATTAATGTTACGTTTTTCATAACACCAGATTTTTGAATTACCGGTAACGCTCGTCGTTTTTTAAACGTACAATAGCGCCGCTGTGTTTTACCTTATTTTTTTATTATAACTAAAACTAGCATTTTTAGTCTAATTATTATCAAAATCCGCCTGCTTTAAACTCGATGATGAAAACGTTGTTTAGTTAACCTTTGTAAATATTATTTCTCCTTGTCCCTTAAATACGAGCTTGTTATCAATACCGTAGAACTTTGTCATTTCATGGATTGTTTGCAATAACTTAAGCGCAAAATCTGAATCACAGCATACCATTGTGCAATACGGTCCATCTAATTCAATACTCCCTGCGTTTAGAACCTTGTATGATCCACCACAGCGGTTCATATCTAAATTAAAAGTATATGTGGTATCATTAATAAACTCAAAAATATAAATTTCAGGAGCATTTATATATGTTAACTCTCCATTCATCCTAATCTTTTCAACCTTCCAGTTATTTGATGTGATATCAATATTGGTATCGATATTGTTTTCTTCACATGAAGTTAAAATCATTAGTATTAATGCAATCCAAAATTTATACTTGTGCATAATTGACAATTTAGTTTTCTGTTTTAAAGAGTGTTATCATAATTATTCGTTGCGTATAACAAAATGGTCCGTTAAATGTACAGCTATAAATGGCTGTGTAGAGCTTCTCATCTCATTCATAATTCTTTTATCAAAATTAAAGATAGCCTTTTTTAGTTAAACAACTATCCCACACATGAGTCAAAAGCGGATAATAATCTATTTCTACTAATTCCCTTTAATAAATTCCAATACAGGTCCATCAGCTGCAGGATTATCATAAAGAATTAGTTTTTCTTCATCAAATAAGTAATCATACTCGCTGGATAAAACGGTTATTGTTGTGTCATTGAATTCAAACTCATACATACCCTGATCCAGCAATGCTGGATGCTGTGCAGTTGAATTATTTTTAACCCATAGGGTTTTACTTTCAGTGTCAATTGTCCATATATAATCACCAACATCTAAATATAATGATCCGCAGAAACCACAAGTTGCGTATATTAAGTTCCATTCACCATCAAGTTCATGATATGGTGAAAGATTATTATTACCTTCAGAACAAGAAACCAAGATACCAATAACTGCCAAAATAAGAATTCTGTTTTTCATTGATTATCATATTTTTAGTAAAGTTACTCATTACGGCCTGTACTTCAAATCTATACAGCATTGCAGTTACCGGCTAATTAAGATTGCAATTTAAGTCAAATCATTGTCCAGAACTCCGCTTTGTTATGACTTGCAAATACCAGTTTTAATAATAACTACCTTATGTGTGATTGAATTCCATGCGCTTTATTCAAGTTATATTTCTTTAGAATATAATCAATACTATCAGAGTGCTCAAATTGATTTCTTTTTAATATTTCATAATACTCTGTTATAATCATTCCTGGTTTTGTATCAGGATAATTATTTATATAGCTTTCGTAACTTTGTTTTACTTCAGGTAGAAGAATTCTGCTTTCTCTATCAAAAAGACTTGTGTTATCCATTCCGGTTAAGTAAGTCTCAAGGTAAATTTCGTAAAAGTAATTCGCTTCATGTTTCATTTTTGTATCAGGATAGTCATGTAGATACTTATCCCAATTATAAATTCTATCCGCTAAATCGTTAAAGGAGATTAAAAGCATGGCATCTTCCGAAAACGTGTTTTTTAATTCTCTGTCTCTTAATTCAAGAAAAGTCTTTAACGAAGGAGAAGAATTATTTTTAAAAGTTTCGTAGAAAAAGTCTGGTTGAACGTCTACATAAAAATTTCCTTCGGTCATAAAAAGGTCTAACCCACATTCATCTAACAATTCTAAAAACTCTCTTACTTCCGCATCTTCTTCGTTTACATATAGTTTTTTACTTAAATCTGGGTATTTTATTTCTAAACTATCTGTTAAATTGTTTGCCGAAGTATAAAAGAATTCCAAAAACAAATAGTAAGCAGAATCAGCCAGCTCATCTTGAACGTATAATTTGTTGATAATATAGTTCTTTAAAACTTTAATGGATGAAATGTCATATACATCCAAACTATCAAGCAAAGAAGTATATTCATCAAGATTCGTTTGAACTTCTTTTTCTATAACCTTATTTTCCGTTTCAGATTTGACTGAAACAGTTTCTTCTATCTGTTTTGACTTTTCTTTACAACCCAAAACTGCCAAAATTAAAAATAGGTAAATAAGTTTTTTCATCAATATAAGTTTTAATTACTGATTATGGTCCACGTTTAAGATTTTTGCTATCAGCCCGATAACTGAAACCTAAGATAGGTAAACTTTATCAGACCGCAAAACTATAAATAAGGAAATGAGGTTCTTACAGTTTCGTAGAAATTATCAACGAAGTAGAAGATTACTCACAAAGCTCATGAGAACACTATACTTAGTTGTTTTAGTAATTAGAAATAGCAGATTGCTCGAAAGAGCAAAAAGTAATCACATCCCGAAACGATTTCGGGATGTGATTCTTAAATATTTTATCATTTCTATTATTCCACTCTGCTAGCATTCAATGATTCGGAGATTTCTTTTGCAATAAATTCATTATCAAGCCCATAAATCATGGCAATTCCTTTTCTAATTTCACTGTTAACTCTAGGTATTGCATAAATTTGCTTATCGATAACAAAAGCAACTATGTTCCCTACATTATTCTTTGTCATATCTGCCCACTTTCTGGCTCCTTTAAGGTTAAACTCGATATCAACATTTTTACCATTTGCATTTGTCTTTCTAATGTCAGCGTTATTCATGACCGGATTTAACTTTATTGCGACAATTGCATAATACTCTTTATTAGGATTCATTGCGTAATTTATTCTATTTGTGTCAACTGTTTTAAAGGTTTTAACTAGCTTTAAATCTTCCTTAGAAAAATCAAGTTGCAATGCAGTAGTGTCAGATTTTGAAATGTAACCAATAATAACAGATTGTGGATTATTCTTTAGTTGAACATTTTTAGCTTTAAGAGAATCGATAATATAACCTGGTAACTCACTGGTTTTAATCGTTTCATAAATTCCAAAATTCACTTTCTTAGCATTTGTATCAACTTTGGAATTGCATGAGAAAAAGATAAATAAAAATATTACTGTAAGTAAATTTAACGTTTTCATGTTTAGTTGTTTTTATTGTTTTTAAAGTTTTTAAAATAATCATCAAGAGCGTTAACGTATATTTCATACGCATTAATCCCTTTATCTGTAATTTTACAAGTTGTAAGAGGATAACTTCCTTTAAAAGATTTGTTAACTTCGATATAGTCTGCATCTTTTAACTTTGTTAACTGAAAGCTCAAATTTCCCTTTGTTGTTTTTATATTTTCTAAGAGAAAGCTAAACTCTGCTGATTTCACGCCAATTAGAATTGACATTATAGCAAGCCTGACTTGTGAATGCAATATAGGATCTAAATCTCCATACATAGCATTATTGTTTACGATGTGAGTATAAAATATGGCCCGGTATAATAAAAGCTATAAGCCATGCTGCTGCATGGAAAAGATACTGTGTTTGTATATCAAAATAAGAACATGCGTAAGCTAGTCCACCAAAGATTATTCCACCAATTATTACAAGTTTATAACGTAGTATTCCACCAGTAATTATAATAGCGAATGCTATAAACATCATATAAAAAGAATGCTGAAATTCAAAATTAATCCCAAGAATACCATTATTAGTCATTATGCTTGCTAGAATTATAAATGCAAATAAAGAAATCCATACATATCTTAATGAGACTCCAATATAGGTTTTTACTTTTTTACTTTTTTTATAAACATAATAGACAGTAAAAGCAATTGCAATTACTGTAAGAGCGTATCCAAAGTAATCATATATCCTTTTCATTTGAAAGGTCATAACAATTTTAGAAATTATGTAATACGACACATAATTATAAAACATTAGCCATCCCCAAAGTATAAAAAGGATACCGTCATTTTTAAAATTCTTTTGAGAAACCTGAATCATATCTTTTATCACCTGAATTGATTGACTTTCATCGAAAGAATTTAAAGTTTTATCATTTTCTTCCATTTTTTTATTTATTAAGTTTAATAACTAAAACCGGTTTGCATTACAAACCTAATTAAGTTTGTGTTACAAACCAAATGTTTTTGTAACTTTTTTTTCATTTAATAAAATATTACTTCTTATTTATTAGATATTTAAATCATTGGCGGCAAAGCCGATGATGTGTTTAAACTTTAATTCCAATTTGTGTAAAGCGCAAACGCGCACTGGAAAAGCTTAAATAATACTTTCATGAATGAAGTGAGAAACAAGCCGCCTGAATTAACTCCTGGTTCTATTACACTCAATTTTTCTAATGGACATCGAAGTTAACCTTATCCAAACGGACAGATTCAATGTAACTGCCTGGAGTTTTTTTAACCACAGAATTTGATCGTATTTCCAGTAATGCCGTATCAGTCAAATTATATGCCCAGATTGTTGGAACAGGAAGATTATCAAGGTCTGAAAAACCATAAATTTGAATATTTTCGTTATCAATCCACTCTGCTTCTTCCGGCCAACAAGCTGTTCCACAGAATAAAATTCGTAAACGTTCATTAGCATTTATATTTACTAATCCTACTTCGGTATCAACTTCTCCACCATAACTAATTAAATTGTCCATACTGTCTTTCTCGAGTATCAAACTATAACTATCCAGGTCGATATAGAAATTGTTGTTGGGCGAATAAATAAAAAACTCATTGTAAATTTCTAAATTTTCAGCTTTGGGATTATAATCAATAACGTACCATCTTGACTTATCAATATTTAAAGTATCGCTGAAACTTTGAATTTCGATTTGATAATACTCAAGCCAGCTGCTTTTTCTTATTAATTTTCGTTCAGTATCTGTTTGTTTGCAAGAAATTACAATAATTAAAATCAATACTATAAGAGCAGATATTCTTCTCATTTTCTGAAATATTTTTGCATTATACCGGCCAGACATATAAATAATTAAAGATAAAAAATTGTCCGAATACTGCGGAACCGCATTTTTATAAATCCGTGTCAGGCGTTGTAGCAACTTACAGTTCTTCTATATCTACTAATTTAACACCTAACTTTACTAAATCTGACTCAGTAGCTGAAATCTTCATTTCAGCGTCTTTATTCAGATTCGAGTGTCCATTTCTCAATAAACTTGTTTCAAAACCATTTTCAATAGCTCCAATACATGAATATTTAACACATCCATGTGAAGTTAAACCACAAATTAGTATTTCCTTAATATTATTTTCTTCCAGTAGCGCTTTTAGTTCGGTCTTCTGAAAAGCATTACCATGTTTTTTTTGAATTACACAATCTGCATCCTTCTTATTCAACTTATTATCAATCTTCCAGTCATTCGTATCAGCCTGTAATAATTTATTATTATGCTGAATAAAAATGATAAGACTTCCTAATTTTCTATACTTACTAATTGTCGTATTTACAGTTTCAAAAAAAACATTTCGATTATACAAACTAGCTCTTTTAGTAAGTCCTGTCTGAATGTCAATAACTAATAATACTTTCATTTATTCTTCTATTGCTAAATCGTGGAATGCAATTACATCTGTTAATCAGCGGATTAAATCCGGCATGATTTTTTCTAATCCGTCTCAAAAAATCGTTTGGTCTTTCACTTTTGTTAAGGATACCCCTTTGCTTATTTTCTGCCTTTTTTTACAGTAACCATAAATTAAAGATAACACATTTCAGTCAAACCACAACAATACACCCGTATGCTTTGAGATCCGATGTTAGGTAAAGTAATTTTTTATCTAAACTCACAATCCGTTGAATCCATATACCCGTTTAGATAAACTTTAATGGTGTGCATTCCAGGACTAACAGATTCTAATTGTTCTTCATCAATAAACAGACTAAATGTCTGATGATACCATTTTTCTTTAGTATAAAAACATCCATTAGCATAATGTTTCTGATCATCAATAAAAATAGAATCGGAAAAAGAATTACCAAAACTACCACCAATTTTAAGTTTGCCAGATTCAATAATAGAAGAACTAGTTATGAAAGGTCGGTCTGTAAAGACTCTCAATAACCCTTCATTAGAATAGTATTTTACTGTATCATTATTTTCTAATACAGTTATTGAAAAAGACTCATAAGACATTTGAGCTATATCGTTGTATTCTTTATCTATCGATAAAGCAATTAAATCGTCTGTTATAAATTCAATACTAAATGGTATTGCATTATTAGATGCATATTCTAATTTAATTTCACAATTATCATTAAAATCTAATAATTTATCTCCTTTTAAATAAATAAAATCAGTAGGTTTAACTCCCGCATAAATTATATACTCATCTTCTCCTACCATGATAGTACTTGTCTCGTCGGAGTTTTGATGATCAAAATTTGAGATAATAAATGAATGAGTTTTGATTACATAAGATTCAAACTTGTAATATCTATTTTTTGAGTCGACAAGGAATGGACGAATTGAATATGTACCAGCTCTATCAAGATTTCTTACATTAAACGTTATTTTATTATTATACGTATCTTCCATTATAATCACTGAGTCCTTAAAACCCATGTCATTATCATATAATAAATAACCCACCTTATCCAATTCATAATTATCAGAGTTGATAAGTTCAAATTGTAAAGTAACTGTAGAAGTGTCTATAACATCTATATTTACTATTTCAACTGATGCGTTAAATAGTTCATCATTTAAAATTTCATCAGAATCATCATTACATGAAATTAGTAGTAAACATGTAAATGAAATAATAACTAAAAGTAATTTGTTCATATCTAAATATTTAATTTTTTATTTGGTCACGTATTATTTTATCTAACGGCCCGTGGGTTTTAAGCGTGCGGGTAACCATAAACAAATATATACAAAACCTGTTAACTGAACAAAGGGAGTTTTACGAGCAAACGAAAGTAGTATGCTTACGACGAAAAAGAAGAACAAAGCGAGTAAACCGAACCTAAACCAGTATACTTGGAGACACGATATTATATCTTGGTCTCTAAATTAATTTGTCTATTTAGTTTTAGTTGACTTCTGACTTTACAAAAATATAAGTTGCATCTAAATCATTACTGCCCATATCATCAGGAAAACTCCTGGTATAATACTCTAATATGAGAGTATCCTTTCCCAGATTTTCATACTTTAGATATAAATCGTCATTAATAAAAAGATTCTCATTACCTATATCGAATGTTATACAATCGAATGTTTCTCCATGAATGTAATGAGTTGAGTGTTCATCCTCATAATAAGAACCGGTATAAGATATCTCATTTATTTCTCCAGTAACTATGCTTTCAAAATTACAATGAACGGTTACTTTATCACTAATTGATAATTGTAAATAATAAATTAAAGTATCTCTTACATGCACCTCTTCTTCACTAAAAAAGTGTGAATAATCGTACAGATAATACAGAGTATTATTTCTATACTTAATAATTTCCTTTTTCTCTTCCGACAATTCCCAATAGTAATATTTACTATAAATAGAAAATAGTTTCCAATTGCCTTTTATAGCGTTAAAACTATCATCTTCCTTTTCACAAGAAAATAATAATAAAAGAGCAAATAAATACAAAAGTTTTTTCATGAAATATTTTTTAACAATTAAATCTCAATTAGTTATTGGTTTATTTATAACGGTCTGCAAGTAAAGTATCGTGCGTGACCGCAGCCTAGTTTCATCCCGATAATTATCGGGAGAAACAAATATAACCAAAACCTGTCAACCTTCCAAGGTGAGTAAATCAACGGCATAAATCACTAAGCTTTCAGATCCGATTTTACAGATGGGGAGACAAGAAACTAAACATATTAATTTGGTGGAGCAGTTTACTTTGAAAAACTAAGAATGTTATTTCAGAGAAGGATTTATTAATCTGTTGCCAAATATACCATCATCTACAATAGGTTTTATTAACGTTTGTTATGCTGTCGTTCTTTAATTTTTGTCTGCTAAATTGTTCGTAGTATTGAAAATATCTTTTTCAAATATTTGTCTTACCTTTAATGGTTCTTCAAACAACGGGCTGTGTGCTGACTTTTCAAAACTATAAAAACCTTTCAGTGGT
This sequence comes from Bacteroidota bacterium, assembly GCA_020444275.1. Taxonomy (GTDB): domain Bacteria; phylum Bacteroidota; class Bacteroidia; order Bacteroidales; family UBA12077; genus UBA12077. The sequence goes on from JAHLLG010000002.1 coordinate 1,268,991, forward strand.
GCATCAAGCTCCTTAAGATATTTCTTTGCCAGGGTATAAGATACGGTATAGTCGTATATCCCGTGAAAAAAATAAACTGGAATATTCACCTGATTTACATGTTTGACCAAATCATTTGCAATCATTTCATCCCATAATGGGTGGACACCCGATTGGGATTTGCCTCGCCATATATTGATTTTTTCCAGAAAAGTATACTCACGACAGGTGAGCGAAGGAATAAAAATACCCCTGATAATAGATTTCATGTCATGGGTTGTACCAATTCCCAGACTGTGCATAGCATGGTCACGAAGTTTAAGGTATTCATATGGGATACTGTCTGCAACTTTCGAGGCCTCTAGTTTTCGTACCATTTTCCTATTCCCTGTTTCTTTGTATTTCTGCAGTATATATTCATAAGCTAGTTTTTCTGATTTTCCGTGGTCCGACATCTGGCCAATCCCAATATACGCATGGTATAACTCCGGTGCTCTTGCTGCAGCTTGGATGCCAATATAGGTTCCCCCTGAACGTCCCATGAGGTAAATTTTTTCCTGGTCAAAACGGTCACACAGGTACTCCGTTAACTCTTTTGTGTCGGATATTAATTGATCCAGATTCATGCTCTCGATGGGTATGCTTGCACTATAAGACAGTCCTGATCCACGTTGTTCCCACCATACTACGGTGAAATAGTCTTCAAGCCCGGTAGGATACTTTCGGGTAAGGAAGTAATCAGGGATACCCCCGTGAAGATAAAGCAGAACCGGGTTCTCCTGATTTTTACTCTTGATAAACATTCCTTGCCGAATACCACCAATCGTTACAAAGGTTTTTTCAGAAATGCTCCCTGTTAGCTTATTACCACTATTATCAACATAAGGTATAGGTTTGCCGGGGCTATATATTAAAAGCAAACTTATAGTAATTAATAACAATCCAGTTATTAATACAGCTATTATCATTAACATTCGTTTTATCAGCTTTTTGGTTTTATTCATTGTATTTTTGTATACGGTACAATGGTTCTTGTTTAAATTTAACAGGGATCGCCACCGTGTTTCACACGAATGCCTATCGGAACCCGTTGACCTTGAAACAAATATAATAAAAAAAGTTTAACCGATACGAAAACCCACATGCTTTGTGACCCAATGTTAGCAAGCGTTAAAACAGTTCTAATATCAACTGTATTGAACTTTAACAATTCTCCAAAATACTAGCTTTAAGATAATTATTACATTCAAAACAATTATATATAATTAAAGCTAATATATTACTTACTTATAAACATTGAGTCCATACACACGGAACTTAGCACTCTTGGTATTAAAAAATTTAGTCATATATGTTATAATAGTTTCAGATCCAGATTGGACAAGAATGTGTTGAAAAACAGTTGAATGTGTTTGGATATGCTATAAAATTTTAACACCATACTCGTAACAGATTACTTTTAATAATGAAAAGTACTCTCATAAAGTTATTAATAATAAATTATATTTTAAAGGAGGTAACATGTCAAAAAAGATGAAAGCAGCATTATGGTATGGACAGAAAGATATTAGATTAGAAGAAGTTGAAGTGCCAGCTGTTAGAGATGGAGAAGTGAAAATTAAAGTAGAGTGGTGTGGAATTTGCGGTTCCGACTTACATGAGTACTTGGCTGGACCGATCTTTATTCCTCAAGGAGAAGAACATCCTTTAACTAAAAAAGCAGCCCCTGTTATTCTAGGACACGAATTTGCTGGAGAGATAGTGGAAGTAGCAGATGGAGTAAAAGATTTGGCTGTAGGAGATAAAGTTACTCTTGAACCAATTGTTGCTTGTGGAGAATGCCCACAATGCAAGGAAGGAAATTATAATCTTTGCTCGAAATTAGGTTTTCATGGATTAGCTGGGGGCGGCGGCGGATTAGCTGAATATACAACATTTCCAGCAAATATGGTTCATAAATTACCAAAAGGTATGAGTACTAAAGAGGGAGCACTAATAGAACCTTTAGCAGTAGCGGTTCATTCTGTAAGAAAAGCCAGATTCTTACAAGGAGAAACTGCAATTGTATTAGGAGCTGGTCCAATTGGCTTATCAACAATTCTTGCATTAAAAGCTGCTGGTGCAAAAGAGATTATTGCGATAGAACTAGCTAAGACACGTAAAGATTATGCAATAGAATTTGGAGCCGATATCGTATTAGACCCTACAGAAGTTGATGTATTAGCAGAGGTTAATAAATTAACTGATAATCAAGGTGTAGATGTAGCCTTTGAAACTACAGGAGTACAAGCTGGTTTGGAAAGTGCAGTTGCTGCAACCGGAAGAAAAGGCAGAATAGTTGTAACTAGTATTTGGGAAGAAAAAATTAAGTTTGATTTAAATGACCTGGTATTGACCGAAAAAGAATTAATAGGAACAATAGCATATAGTCAAGGTGTATTCCCAGCTGTTATTTCCTTAATTGATGATGGTAGAATTGATGCCAAAAGAATGATAACTAAGGAGATAAAATTAGACCAGGTTGTTGATAAAGGTTTTGAAGAATTAATTTCAAATAAAAACAAACATATAAAAATATTAGTTTCTCCTGAACAAAAAGATTAAAGATAAAGTATTTAGTTAAAAAAAACCTATAAATAAATAGGCTGTCCAAAAATTAGGGCAGCCTTAATTTTTATAAGATGAGTCAATTTGTTACTAGAAATGTACCAGCTAACGCGCGTTTATAACGCGTGCAACCTTAAGTTAAATAGAAAGTGGAGAATTTAATAGAGTGCGTAGTAGAAAGCAGCGATATGATTTACGACGTAGGCACAGCCTACGCTGAACTGAGAAAAAGGGTTAATGATATCTGCTTAAAAAACAGGTAAGCACGGACGACAAGTCCGCGCAAGCAGGATAAAAATTAATTCTTTTCTTTTAATAATCTATAAGTGATTCCAAAATTAAACTTCCAATGACCAAATGGATTGTCCACATCAACCATCTCTTCTTTACTGAAATCACTCCAATTATAAACAGCCTCAGCAAATATGCTCCATCCTTTGTTTTTAATAACATCACTGCCAATACCCAGAGAATATATAGTTCCCTTAATACTTTCTTTATGATAACGAACATCCCCAACGGTTTTCTCTTCCCACTTAATCGATCCCAATCTTCCTAATAAATAAAAATTATCATGAATATATATATTAGACTCGAATCCAATATTTTTCATGTCATATTTTAATTCTCCCCCCTCTCCATCGTAATCCTCTGAAGCTACAGAAATAGCATTACATTCTCCTTTGAAACTATCGTAAAAAATACCACCATAAAATGCATCTTTGAATCCTACCAGCCCCTTAAAATCAAAACCTTTGGGAGAATCATATATATCTTTTGCTTCATCATTTGTTAATTTAGTTAGTCCGTACCCTAATGATAACTTTAGCTGTGAAAAACTTAAGTTTGCAATACTTAATAGGATAATTACAAAGAATATTTTTTTCATATTAGAATTAAAATTTTGGTTAATAAATTAATATTTCTGCATTGATTTCGTATGATAACTGAAATTCAAAACTAAATGATTAACCCTTAACATAAAATACCCCCAAAGGGTGATTTTATAATAGACGAAATGTGTAAACATACATAATTAAATGAGATAGATATTTTACTACTAGTTTGTTATATATTTTTGCGATATTTTATTTCATAAATTAAGCTTTAACCAAGTTAAATTTATTTTATATAGGTATAGTATTATAAACAATTTGTTTATTGGAAAGAATTAAAAAGACAGTATCCAATTATAAAATGACAGAATATCTTTCTCAATGTCATGAGAATTTAAACCTTTTATAAAATTAAAATTGATTTAGAACTAACGATTATAATCTTACATGTTAATATACTGAAGAAGAATTATTCCGAATCTTTTATACAGCGAATTGTATACGCACCATATTTTCCATCCCAATTAGGACCGCCGGGAATTCCTTTTGAGTAATTTGAGCTCCCATCGAAATTACCAATAATTGCATAATTAATTTCTCCAGAATTTCCTATTGTTAAAATTTCATGAGAATCTAAATATGCTCTACCTACAATTTGTGGAACATTTTCATTATACATACCATTAACAAAACATCCTACTCCAAAATTAAAACCTGATTCATTCGTTGGAGATGTATAGTATCCAAAAACTGTCTCAACATCTGGAAATTTACCTGCTCTAGATTGTAATTTTGTTCCAGCATTCTCTATTCCTAAATAATCAACCAACTCTTTCCATTCTGCTGCTGTTGGAATATGCCAACCTTCTGGACAAACGCCTTGCACGACTTCTCCTGATGGAACTAATGAATCAACATGATATCCTGTTGCAGCTGTCCATGTATAAGCTACTCCTGCAGATTCTTTTGATGTTTCTGATACTTCTGACCAATTATAAAACTTATCATCTCCGTCATTATCTGTTCCTTCTGGCCAAAATTGATAGCCCTCTTCTGTTGGTTCATATTTCAAGTTTTCAGCAAACCAAGTTTGATTTCCTATTGTTATAATCCTATAAACTCTACCATCTCTTGGGTCTGTAAAAGTTTCATAGTCTGATTTCTCTGGTTCTACATAAAAATTATTGTAAGACCAATAATTCTCTCCATCTTCATATGCAACCCAAAGAAAATTTAAAACCATTGAACCATCTTCAAATATTTCTCCTGAAACAATATGATATCCTGGTCCTATTTCAGTTCCTACATCTTCATAACCATAACCTGATTGATCTAAAAGTTGGTTTTTACCATCTAACTTTGTAAACCAAGGATTTACTTCTCCTTCAAAATAGATTGTGAATTTATTACCTAATCCTTCGATATTATAATTAACTCTTCTTGAATATTTTCCATTTTGATAACTTGACAAAATCTCTGATTCTGAAATATTACAAAGAAATGTTTTCCAGTTATAACCGAAAGTATAATCAAACCAACTCTCCTCTTCAAAATCTTTCACAATTCCATTGATTTTTACTTTATGATTTTCTTTTCTAAGAACTTCATAAACACCAGTTAAATCTATTGGATCATCACCTGTGTATATATCCATTTCATTTTCTGCTATTGCATTGGCAATTTCTGCTTTTGATATGAACAATTCTAAACCTTTTAATTCTGCATGTGTTCCAACAAGAACTTTTGATTTTGTTGCTTCTCCGAATTCATTTTTAACTGAGACTGAAACCGTATAATCTTTAGTTGTATCTGGAACGGTTATTTTTTTTGTTGAGGCATATTTAAAATCTTCCCAAAAGGGTGTTTCAATAACACCAGAACATTCCCACTTTATATTAGATACATATTTTGATTGACTGGCGTCCAAAGCAAATTCACCTCCTTCTAATTTTGCGGTTGAAAGTTCTACAACTGGTTGTTTAACTTCTGTATTTGCAGGTTCTTCCTTTTCGCAAGAAATAAACCCAAGAAAAAGAATTAAAAATATAGCAGAAATAATATTATTCTTCATCTCCATTTCTTTTAGGTTAATAATTAATTGTACATGTTATTATCAAATTATGAATTCCACATCAAAATTAAAATATTATATACATACTAAAATACCCCCAAAGGGTGATTTTAATCTACTCTTTTTAGAACTATATTAATCTATAAGTATTTGCATATCGAATTAAATCGGATAAATGCTTTGCATCTAGTTTTTGGTTAATATGTTTTCGGTGGGTTTTAATCGTGTTGTTTGAAATAAATAATCTTTCACTAATTCCTTTATTTGAATACCCTAATCCAATTAGTTTTAGTATTTCTTTTTCTCTTTTGGTAAGAGCCATGAACTTTTGAAAGTTGTTATCAAAGAATTTGTTTTCTTTTAATATCCCATTCAATCTATAGGTAGTAATTTCTAATTTTGAGACAGGGTTGGAAATACAAATAAGTTCCTGATTGCCTGGCAGTAACTTTACTTCGGTACAAAAAAGTTCAAAATTATGCTTTTTTGTTCTTCGTGTCTTTTGAAGGAATGAGAAAGTACTTTTTTGATCCAGTAGGGTTGAAAATTTAACCAGTGCTGAAAAAGATGTTTTCATGATAAAATCCAAGTCATTATAAACATCTCTTAATTCAAAGTAGTTATTTACCATTTCTTCATTAGTAAGTTCATACATATTGCAACCACTTGGGCTTACATAAGTCATTGCCATGTCAGGTATTCGATTTAGGTGTAAATAGCCTGGAATAATTTCGTCTAATTCATTTATGGTAAGTTCATTGTTTGATACTTTTTGCTCAATAGTAAAGATGTGCTTCCTATTTTGAATAAACAATTCCTTTTCGGTCATCCCTTTAATGCTCATTCTTGTATAAATAATTTTATTAGTTGACTGATATCCTTTAGGTGAAGTTTTCTAAAAATATTTTTACGATGAGTTTTAACCGTCTCGTATTTTATTCCTAAAGATTTAGCGATTTCTTTATTCTTGAAACCTTCTGATATTTTTATTGCAATCTGCTTTTCTCTTGCAGTTAACTTCGATATAATATCCTCACTGCTACTTTCATTCTTTTTAGGACTTACAATAAAATTACAAGGCAATATTTGATTTATTTCTGAAAGAGTCAGTTTCTCACCATTTAAAAGATTTGTAAGGATATCATTTTTCATAAAAAATTGCTTCTTAATTACTAATGTAACAATTTTTTATTAAAATATTAAACAAAACTTTGCGGCAATAGTATTTTGAATCCACGCCTGAAAAATCGCCTTACTTATAACGAGCTTCGGTTTTAAGCTTGCGGAAGTAAGCGCAGCGTTCTCATGACTGAAAGGAGTAACTAAGCGAGTAAATTTGATTTTAAACTATTGGGTAATGGGCTGATGATACCTGCTTAAAAAACAGGTAAGCACGGACTACAAGTCCGCGCAAGCGGGAAAATAAAAACATATATGAAAGGTTACTTACTTATATGTTTATTTTCTAGCAATTGAGTATGTAATTATTAAAAATTTGTTATTTCGATTGGGTTACCGAAGATAAATTTATCTCCAATTTCCTGTTTTTTGCCAATTTCAATTATGCTATTCTCATTATTATAAGAATAAACAGATTTGCCCTTTATTGAGTTATCTGCATTTAGTAACTTAAAAGGACCTAAATCCTGTAAAACTGAATCGTCTTTATTTGAACTATATATTTCCATAACAGATTGCAAATTTATACATATATTTAATCTAAATCAAATTATTGTATATTATTAACATTTAACTAGCCTTAATTGTTGTCATATTCCCATTCACTTTTTACTTGAACGACATTAATTGCAATATTATTATCTGGTAATCTATTCGAAAATATTTTACCATTAATCCTAAATTGACTATTACAATTTACAGACTCCACAGAGGCAATAAATAAATCATAATCGACAGCAGGAATTTGAACAACTTGAATTTGTTGAAGTACATTATTATAAGCTTGTTGAAGTACCTTAGGCGGCAGATTTGCTGGTAGCTGAATTTGATTTACAGGACTTAACAATACTGATGTTTGTGGATCATTTAATACAATTTGAAGAGGATTAAAAGGTTTGTTAAATTCCATTTCAGACTCAAAACTTAACATAACTTCGTGAAGTAATTGCTTTAGTTCATTATTAGGTTTTATAACAGGAAGTCCTATTTTTTTAGCTTCTGTCAAGCCAAGAGCATGACCATGATGATAAAATGATTTATTTAGTGTTTCTGCAATAGTTTTGGCTTTATTTGAATCACTCATATGCATATTTAATAATTTCTCTCCCATTGAAAATGCTAATTGAGAACTTCTTTTTGCAATACCAATTGGAATAGATCCAACTTCCTTCGCAACTAATTCAAAAGATCTTTGAAGTTGTTCCTGATCAGAAACTCCAACATCTTCTTTAATGAATTCCAAATAATTTCTTAAATCTTCCGATCCAAAACGTATTTCCTTTTCTTTAGTTTTATGAGTTAACTGAGGATCTACAGGACCTAGATTTGAATATGGATGCATTATAATTTCATCTGCTCCTAATGAAATTAATGTTGCCGCACTATAAGCTGTATAGGGTAATAAAACCCCAAATTTTTTAAATCTTTCTCTAATTAGATTAACTATACGATAAGAGACAGTAGGATCACCACCATTACTAATTAATAACAAATCAACACTATCAACATCTTCAGATATTTTTGAAAGCTGTTTTAAAAAATGGGCAATTACATCTGAAGCAATAGAAGCATTAGCATTATTTCTTATACTTGTAACATATGTAATCAAAGGTCTCTTTCGTATTTCAGAAATCTTCTTATATAGTTTTTTACGATCTGTATAGTTCATGATAAAATATTTTAGGGTTAAACAAAGTGATTTTGAAATTACAAAAAAAATGAGACAAAAGAGAATTTTAAATAAAAAATTAAACTCTTTGGCAGCAAAGCCGTTAATGTGTTTAAATTGAATCCTAATTTGCGCGAAATACAAAAGTGCGTTGGAAAATCTAAAATAATTTTCTTACGGGAGTGAATAGCATCCCATATGCTTTGAGAACCTATGTTATTTATGAATTATATTACTCTGGATTTATTAATAGTACTTCAACTTTTGAGTAATCTTTAATAATTTTGATTGTGATAAAAGCTAACCCTATTCCAATAACACTGCTTATTATACTTAATGTTGTTGTAGTAATCAATTCGGATATGGTATCCGCATTTCTGGAAATTCTAAATATTATTTGTCCAATTATTCCATTAACAATCCACAATGTCCACCAAAATCCTAATAAATTTGTAGTCAAATCAAACCTCACAGAGTTATCTTCATTTAAAAGATAATTCTTGGTTTCAGTGTACAATTCTTTCATTATCTGATAGGGTTGGTATAAATTTACGAATGGTATAAACCAACAGCCTGCAGCCCTCTCTTCCTTAAAGGAAAGATGATCTACTTTCTGATGCAAATTAAAATAAGCTCTTCTAAACCACATTATAAAAGTAATTCCCGATACAACATATGCAATGAAATATATAATCGCAATAATTTGTTCTCGTAGATCATTGGCGTTTGCCATTTCATAAGAAATTTCACCACCTGCCGAAGCTATTTGAAGTAAATTATATTGCAAACCGCTTGAAACCAGAGAGAATACTTCTAAAATTAAAACAGTCCAAATAAGTGCAAGAACAGTTTTTGATCGTTGGTCATTTGGTTTCAAACTTGCTCGTTTTATCTCCATCAAGAATTCATCACCTTCATAACTTGGACAAGAGCTTTCAAAAGTTGGTTTCTCATCAGTTAATCCACATATTATCCCTTGTTTCAAATCAAATTTCTTTTTTTTACATTTCTTACATAAATCAATTTTACTCATAATCATTCTTTTTATCTGTTATTCAATATTAAATTACTAGAAGTATGCTTACTTTTTGTCATTCTAACGCTATATGAAATTAATCTTTTCTTTAAAAACAGCATAAAAACTGAACAGAAAGTTTTCAACTACCTTTTTAACATTCAAAATTTTACATATGGTTATCAACACTCACCTGTTTAAAAATACATTCTAAAAAGCGTGTTTATGTTTTGCAATTCAAAATGGAACACCTACATTTGCATCACGGTTATGGTTCTTAGTTTAAGCTAAGAGGGAATTGGGTGAAAATCCCAAACAGTTTCCGCTGCTGTAAGCTCCATATCAAACTTTTTGTCCATGAACAGGCCAC
>JAHLLG010000003.1 GCA_020444275.1 Bacteroidota bacterium
ACGAAGCCCGGGTTGGGTTACCTCAGAAAATATCGGCATGTTTTTATAACGGTCCACACATAGCCTGAGTGCGGGTTTCCCGCCGTGTTTCACGGTCACCCGTTGAAAACCAAAACAAATATAACTAATTGTCATCAAACCGCCAAAACCCCCGCATTTAGGCTGATGTGTTGTTATGCGGCGTTATTACTGTAAAAGAACTAATTCGTCACTAATTCTGTCCTGTCGCAAAGCACTAATTAGCTTTAATTCTTTTGTGTCTTCAACAGGATAAAAAGTATCGATTCTAAAATATGTTTGTTGACCTAAGCCTGGAACACTTCTTTGTTTTTCAGTTATATAAACGATGAAAGGTTTACCCTTATACTCAAAGACCACTTTTCGTTCTCCATTCTTAAATAATCCTGACTTATCAATTTGCTCTAAAATATCCTTTAATTCAATTCCTATCTTGGTGTAGTCAATATCATTTGTATGAAAAGACTTGTCTAACTCAGTCTGTTTCATAATTTGAGCATAATGTCGAAAGAATATATGAGTAACTGAAAATTCGTCAAATTCAACTACGTTACTGTCAAAATGAATAGGAATTTTAGCACCAAACTTATCAATATGCTTTAAAATTATCGTACGTATATATCGTGAACGCAAAACAATACATTTCAGCTTGAACTTATATAGATTGCTTTTATTCAAGAAGCCTAATGTATTGAAAAGTGGGTCTTTTTTGAGTAGTCTTATTTCTGTCCTTGTTTCTCTTGCAATTTCAATCATTAACCTTTCAGAGGAAGAGTCTGTATTTGATATTTCGTGTTCCCACTCAGTATAATAATTTTCTAAACTGGTTAAGTCTTTTGTTTTTTGAGCATCCGAAATTGGATTCCCACGTTTATCATTCTTTATGGTTGTACCATGCAAATCTTTATAGTAAGTTCTATATAGGTCAGCAAATATTGGCTCCTTGCAAACTAAAAAACTTTCAGGTTTTCCAAAGTCATAGTAAGATGCTTTTAAAATATTATAAAAATGATAAGCTTCCGTATAATTCAAGTCGTTATTATTTGCTCTCTTAAGAAGCTCAAAAAACATATCATTCCCTTTTTTCTTATCTACATTTTTATAGAGATACTTTTCTAATTCTTCGGAAGTAAATGTCATAGTTCAAAGTAATTATGCCGCATAACGGTCTTCGGGTTTGGAGCGTTCGGGACCTACAGCCGTAATTGCCTCTCACCCGTTAAGAACTTTTACTAAAATAATACAAAGTCTCTTAACTACCAAACACCCGTATGCTCTGAGACCCGATGTTACAGGGCGTTATTTAATTGGATCATATTTTTCATAGTACTTTTGAATTTCTAATCTTACTTCATGAATTTTTTCTTCAATTTGTGATATTCCACAACCACTTTCATACAATCTACTATTTATTCTATTATGAACTATTGATCCAATACGGTCTTTATCTTCACCTTCATAATCTTCAGGGTTTTTAATTAAATCATCTCCAAATTTTCTTAGTTCGTCTAAGTGAATATTTAACATATTATCAGCTCTTTCTTCAATAAATTTAACAACTATCTCTCTTATTTTCTTTGGTACAAAAGGGTCTGATTTAACTTGTTTTACCCAATTACTTAATTTGTTTGAAACGGGATTGTCTGGTATTCCCAAACTCCACCTATCTTGACCTTTTACTTTGTCTTTATATTTTTCATATTTTTCAAGCATTTTCTTTACACACTCTCCTGTTGGGTCTTGCTTTATCCAACTGTTGTCTGAGTTTTCATCAAATTCTGATATTAAAAAGTCAGAAATTTCTTCTACCTTAACTAATGCTTTCTTTTGATATTCTGTATTTATAGTGTTTAACAATCCCTTTTTTGCTTTAATATAAGTTAAGATTGCAATTGTACCACCAGTCAAGTAAAAAGCAATTTGTACTATCTTTAAAATGTTGTCCATATTATTTTGTTCGAAATTAAATTATGCCCTGTAACGGTCCTTGGGTAAGCTACGTGCGGGTTTCCGCCGCGTTTCACTATCACCCGTTAACCAAAGTTAAAGATAACTAAATTTGTCAAAAAACTACCAAAACCCCGCATGTAGTTTGACCCAATGTTAACATCCGTTTTTAATTTTGATTAAGATATAACTATCCATTCTCTCTTTTATTCTTTAATCTTGACCAAAAATGTTTATATAAAAAGCTATTTTCATCTAGTTCACATAACTGTCTATACATTGGCTTATTCACAGTAAAAGCTAAAATGTCAGGAGGCAAATGTTCTCTCATCGCCATATCTGTTGCACCAATAACAGCTTTCGGTATATCTGTATCTAAATCTCCAAGGAGAGCAGCTAATTGTCCACAACCCGACCCGAATGCCGTAATTACTGGATTGCTTTCTAAGAATGCGTTGTTATATTCTGCTCCATGAATTAAAAGACTCAATTGATCAGGATTAACATAAAATGTTATTGTTTTTAAATAATTATATTGGTCTTCTTTTAATGGACCAATCACAACATATTTGTTTTTGATTCTATATGGATCCAAATTATCAAGCCACTTTCGCATTAATTCATCAGAAGATTTGAAACCTTCTCTTTGATTTAAGCCTGTAGCAAAATTTTCTCTTGCTATATCTTCTGAACTAGATTTTTTTACTATCCATTGTGGTAAAACATTGCCAATCCAGTATCCGCCACCTTGACAAGATGCCGTATGATTGGAATCTACAACAGAAATACATATGCTATCGCCTTTTAGCCAATCTTTATATGCCGAAAAAAAACAATGTTTTGGTTTAGTTAAGGGTTCGAAAGGCTTCAAATCTGGAACATCATATAATCCAATTAGGGGATTATCTATACCTGCTATTTCTAATAGTACTTTTGGATTTGGATTCATTTTAACTCTTATTTAGAAGATTATTATTTATTTTTTTTAGTAATGATATGAATATTGAAACTTCGTTTTCATTTAAAACTGAGACACTCATTTTATTAACTTCAATTGCAATCGGTATTATTTCATCTAAAAGTTTTTTTCCAGTGTCAGTTATAAATATTTTGTATAGTCTTCTATCTGTTTTTGAAGGTTTTCGTTCAACATATCCATTTTTTTCTAGTAAATCTAGCATTCTAGTAATGTTTGTCTTGTCCTTTAATCCTTTTTGTGCAATTTCACTCTGGATTATACCTGGAAATTCATTGATAATATTCAGAATGCCCCACTGTTCAGATGTAGCATTATTTCCATTCTCCTTTATCAATTTATTAAATTGATTTCGCATTAGACTATTGGTTTTTCCAATTAAGTATCCAAGCGATTCGTTAATATTAAAATTATCCATAAGTAGTTACAATTATATTAGTTATAGCAAAAGTAAGCATAGCAACTAAATTTACAAAAATTAAACAGATGTTTATTAGCATTAAAAAAATTAAAAATGGATGTTAACGGTCCCGCCATAAGTGGCGGTGCGGGAGCCCGCCGTGTTTCAGGGTCACCCGTTGACCCTGAAACAAATATATACAAAACTTGTCAAACCAACACCATACACCCGTATGCCATTTGATGGCGTGTTAGCGGTTGTGCATAATTTTGTTTAAAAATAAAATCTTAATAATAATCCTGCATCTGATGATAAATATGAATTACTATCACTGCTTCCACCAGGATCAAGAGTTGTATTAAAATGAATAAACTTAGCTCCAAGTTCGCCTCCCACAGAGAAGTGATTACCAAAGAAATATTCGCATCCTAATGTAGGTCCAATAATAATTTTCTCAGTTTCTCTTGTAGTATTGAAGTTCTCTTCAGTATTCATCTTATCATATTCAGATCTCAGTCCAGTATAAATATTCAGTTTATTTCTATTGAAAACATAAAACGCACCAAGACCAATTGCTATATTGGTATTATCGTTGTGATTAACCCCAAAATTAAAACCAATCTCAGGTTCAATTTTAAAATGATCATTAATGTTGAAACTAATTAAAAACTTTGTAACAGGGAAATAATATTGATCTTGTAAGTCATTAAGCTTAAATTGTTCCATATGGATTCCAAAACCAAAAAGTGGCATTCTGGTATCATTTTCTTGACTAAATATCAAATTCGTATTAAGGAACATAACTACAATTAGAACTAAAAATTTTGTTTTTCTCATTATTGTTTAATTTTGGGTTTGATTATGCATTACCGCTAACGGTCCCTTGTTAAGTTACGTGCGGGTTTCCGCCGCGTTTCATTGTCCCCCGTTGAACAACTTTACTAAGATAAAACTTAGTCAGCAAACCACAAAACCCCGCATGTAATTTGAACAAGTGTTAGCATATGTAAATTCTGAATTAGAATCCCAATTTCTTTATTAAAAAAGCGACTAAGACTGCAACTCCAATACTAACAAATGCATTTATTATCACAATGAGCCACCATTTATTAACTTGAAAAATAGTTCCCCTAAGTTGTTTTAAAGTAAGATTATCTATTTGTGATTTTAGATTCTTCTCTTCTTGCTGTTCTTTAGATTTTTCAATTAAATATTCTATTTTATCATCTAAATATTCTAAAAAATCGCTATGCTCTTGATATAAATCTCTTCCGTCAAGTGTTATTTGATAACGTGAATCATCATAATGTTTGTCAATTAAACTAAATTCATTTTCAAGCTTATCTATGGCAAAATCATAGTCTCTTTCGGTGCACTCGAAACCATATTTCTCTTCAATCTTTTTCTTGTAGTGAAAATATTCAATATACTGATAGTTATTGTATCTTTCATTTAGAACTGATAACAATTCATTTGCAATAAATACCTGCTGCTTTGTCATTTTGTAAACACTTGCAACATATTCAAATAATTCTTCCTGATTCATAGCGATTATATTAATTAGAAAAAACTGTTTTTAAAATATTAGAATTAAACATTTCTGCAGGAGATATTACTTTTTCATCCATTGGAATTGTCTCTCCATACCGTTTCTCCATAATTTCTTTTACAATATCATTTTCTAAGTCAAACTCTTTCAAAGTTTGAAGTTTCCCAATTTCAATTCCAACTGCTTCCTTATAAATTTTCCAAACTAATTCAGAACAGTAGATTCTCTCATTAGACCATTCAAAATAAATATCGTAATTCTTTCCAATATACTTTTCGCCAATTGATTTCATTTTTGACAAATTGCTACTTGTCAAATATTTTTCTGATTCTTTCAATCGTTTAACAACAAAGTGCTTTTTCTCTCCCCGATTAATCCATTCGTGAAGTGGTGTCAATTTCACTGGCTGAACAGCTTCATAAACCAAAATATTGTCATTTTCAACATAAATTATCCCAACGTGACTATATTTTGAATGCGTTGCTAATTGAATAGCTTTACTTTGTTGTGATTTCGATGTTTGGAAAATAATATCTCCGCTTTTCAATTTCTTCTCAAAACTATCAGTTGAGCAGCTTTGAAAAATAGAAAGAAAAAGTATTACCAAAATTGTCGTTAAAGAAATGTTTTGTCTCATGGCATTTTTCTCAGAATTTATGTATGCTAACGGTTCGCAAGTAAAATTTGGCGGGGAGCGCCGCCGCGTTTCATGGTCACCCGTTGAAAACTTAAACGAATATAATATTTAGTCAGCAAACCACCAAAACCCCCGCTTAATTTTGACTTGCTGTTAAAGGTTGGCGGTTTTATTTATTCTCTTTATTAAACACTTATCAGATTTTTGCATTGCACTTGCATCTTTTTACGTTACTTATTTGCTAATTTATGATGCTTTTACATTTTTTTACCTTACTTATCTATTAAGTCATATAACTTTTCTGCTCTGTCACGCTACTTTCTGGTAAAGTCAAGTTACTTTTCGATTAAGTCACATTACTTTGCTATCAAGGTAAGCTGCTTTTCAGCAAAGTCAAGATGATTTGTGATTCTTATATCTTTTCTTATAACATTTATCAATATAGATTTTTATTGAATTTGTTAAACCATTAGACCAAAAACCATTCATTCCCCAACCACCTGGAACTCCTTTAATTTTTGTTGTCCATAGTATTTTTCTACTTTTTATATCAAAAAAAGTATAATATAAGGTCATATATTCATGACTTTTATTGAAATTCTCTGCATTAATTACAAAGCCTAGTCCATTATCTTGTTGTAATTCATAGGACTGAATAATTTCTTTTAGCTGTTCTATGCTAAAACTATATGATTCTCTAATTATCCATTTTTTGTCAACCAACTCTGTTCTTTTTTGTACATCATCAGGCTCAAATGTAAATCCCTCTTTCTTTAACCATTTACTAATATATTTCTCAGGAGGAAGTTCTTTTTCAAAGGTTGAAACCCAAGCATATAAATAATGTCTGATAAAATCGTCTTGACCTATTTTCATTGGATTTGTCAATTTAACCATAGACATATCAACTCCATAATAAATAACATTATTAGAATCAAAGACTTTATCAATATTAGGACTATACTCCTCAAGTATAAACTTACTTTGGGAAAATGCATTTTGGCTAATAGAAAGAAAAAACATTAAACTACATAATAGAATCTTTTTCATGTTGGGATAATATTTTAATTATTAATTGAATATTTTCTTTTTCTATCTTTTGCAATATCTAAAATGTAGCGAAAAAACCGCTTACCTTTAACGGTCCTTGTTTACAAGCCTGTACGGGTTTCCCCCGCCTTACTTGTCAGTCCCCCGTTAAGAACTTTTACTAAGATAAAACAAAGTCACGAAACCACCAAACCCCCGTATGGCTTGTGAAACAATGTTATAAGGCGTAATTTACTGCCACCAATCTGTTTTTCTTCCTTTATAGTCAAAATTCTCCCAACCAAATTGAACAAACTTGTCTTTGATTACTAAATAATCATCATTTCCATCTTTGATTGAATAAAGCTCGTCACAAAATGGCAAACTTTCATAAAGACCGGCTGGTCGAAACGAGAAAATAACTTTCCTTTCAACTTCAGAATTATATCTTTTCCATTTACCGACAAAAGTATTCGTAAAATTAGGTTCGTCTCCTGAAGATGTCTTAAACAATTGAACTTTTCCATTATTCATATAAAAGACAACTGCAAACACCCCAGAAAATACTCCGTCACCATTCTTATCACCAGGCTCATTTAATACACAATTAAATAGTCCAATATATAAACTGTCAGTTATATAATTCTGTTTCCTTAAAAGAACCTTTTCGAGTTTCATTACACCATTTAACTCTCTAACATTTTCACCAAGTTTACTTTTTCCTACAATGACATACTCATTCACTTTCTTTTCAGCTTTCAAATGAAAATCTATCCTGCGATAATTCGGCCCAAAGATTCCGATATAGGTTGAAATAGGGTCTTTCTCAAACCTAAGCTGATTTGAAAGGATTGAGCTTAAATCAAGTTTGTCAATTCTACTTTTGTCAAATTCAGAGAAACCTGAAGTTGAAATGACTTCATTTGTCCAATTCTTACTTAAATCAACTTCTTGTGATTTCAAACAGAAGGAGAAAAACAGTCCTATCAATATGGTAATTATATTTCTCATAGTCACAGTAAATTATGCCTTTATAACGGTCTTCGGGTATGAAATCGTGCGGGTTTTCGCCGCGTTTCATTATCCCCCGTTAATAAAGTTAAAAGTAGTAAAAAGCTTGCAAACCGCCAAACCCCCGCATGTTTTATGACCCGATGTTATACGGCGTTTTAATCGATTTCAGGAGGTTCAACGAATGGTAAATTAATAAATTCTAACTTATTCTGTAGATTTATATCGGATGTAACTAAAGTTACTTTATTTCTAATGTTTATTCTGCATACTTCAATAAATGAAGCTACTATCCTATCGTCATTATTCTCAGGGTCAAGCCAGTCCAGTGTATTATTAAACTTTGGTTCAATAGACAATGTCGATAACTTTATTTTTTTAGTCACTACTATTCCATCATTAAGTTTCCCGCGACGTCTATATTCTTTTATTTTTTTAATTATTTTATTTGCCTTTTCCCTTAATTCTTTGTTATTATGTACAATTTTCAAACTATCCAGCTCTGATAGTACAGTTGGCAGTAAAAGTATTTCAAAAGTATCTATTGAGTCAAATTGCCAATTCTCTACATTAGGATTAATAAGTAATGCGTTTGTATCTGGCACAAAGATAGTGTCATTTTCTTTCCTAAAGTCAATTAATTCCAATAGTTGAAATTGCTCATTAACTTCTTTTAATACTCTTTCAATAACTTCTTCTGTTGATTTTTCATAAGGTCTACTATTTTGTAAAATAAAGTTTTCGACAGAACCAAAGCGTTCGTTTAATAATTTTGATTCTCTATCAGGTAGAGTTAGTATTACAACACGAAGAAATTCTGTAATTTTTTTATATTTATTATATAATTCTGTTTGCTTTCTCTTTCCATCTTCTGATAAATCATCCCAAGTATAGTCACTCCCCAAAATAATTATTCCACCACCATATTTATTTAACTTATCATATCGGATATTGGTATAATTTTTAAAATATTCAACTATCTCCGTTTCAAGAATTTCTTTTTCCTTTAAAAGTAAATTATAGAATGTTTCCATTTGTTTAGAATTCGATTAAAATGCCGTTATAACGGCCTGCGGGTTTAAAGCTGCCCGGGATCGCCGCCGTGTTTCAGGGTCACCCGTTGACCCTGAACACAAATATAACAAAAATTGTCAAACCGCTACTACAACCCGTATGCTTTGAGACCCGATGTTATAAAACTGTGCCGCAAAACGTTTCAGTTTAGTAGAAACCAATCAGAATGCAATTCATTATCACTGGCAAGAAAAATCGGTGTCGACCCGTAGCTACCGGTCACCCGTTAAAAAAGCTAACTAGAACGGACGACCAAAAAATTGCTTGTCAGATAGCTATTGACAAAACACTGGTAAACCAATCTAAGAACTACAAACATTAAAGTTTGGAACGGAGTGGGGTAGCCCTGCGGAGTTTTTAACAAACTAGTCAAACTGATTGGATTAAGAACAGGATTAAAAAGTCAGACCGAAAAAACGTAAACATACTTACCTAGAATATCAAATTGCGTTTTGTTATCAGAATTGTAAAAACTTATCACTTAAAAAAACGAAGCCTGGGTTGGGTTACCTCAGAAAATATCGGCATGTTTTTATAACGTGTTGCGGGTTTGAAGCGTGCGGGATCGCCGCCGTGTTTCAGGGTCACCCGTTGACCCTGAAACAAATATAACCAAAACTTGTCAAACCACAACCATACACCCGGATGCTATAAGACCCGATGTTACAAATTGGGCGAAATAGAAAACCTAACAATGTAGCAATTGCTGTACTATGAAAACCAAAAACATTTTTTAAGGGTGGGATTTATTATTGCCGGCAACGGCAAAAAGCAAACTTTTTGGTAAGCCTTTGATTGCAGATTTACTTGAGCGGGTTTACACTATGTTTGCGTCAAGTTTAATGCGAAGCAATATGTTATGAGCTATTTTTTTTTCTTAATATCTTCACTATTCTACTATTTATAATTTCTGACAAGTTCCAATTGTAAAGCTTAGAGTCGGTTGTGTTGTAGAATTCAACAACAACAGCATCAATATCTTTATAATATTTTGCAAAACTCTGGTATCCCGGAACCCAACCAGAATGTTCATATTCATAAATGGAAGAATAAATCTCTTGTTCTCCCTGCTCAAATAATGTTCCTTTGTTCAGTGCCCTTAGAAATGTGCCTACGTCTTCTGCTGTAGCTAACATACCATGTTCATCTGCCTTTAAATCATTTGGATACCCCACATGATAGCCGCTCATTACATTGTCCATATTTACTTCGCTCAGAGAACCAAAGGTGTTGTTTAGATTTAAGGGAGTTAAAATTTCTTCCTGTATAAATTGAAAATTGCTATATCCTAGTGCATCATCCATTATTTTATTAATTAATAAATAATTCGTATTGCAATATTCATAGTTTTCGCCGGGTTCAAAGTTTGCAGGTTTGTCCAGAATCAAAGCAAGGCTTTCTTCATAAGATTCAGTTGGTGCTGCCCAAAAATTAGGAGCGTCTGTAAAATTGGGGATTCCACTTCTATGTTGTATCAACAATCTTAAAGTAATTTTATCAGCATTTTCAATTCTTCCTACAAGCTCCGGCAAATAATCAGCGATGGTTTTATCCAAAGAAAGACGTCCATTACTTACCAATTTAGTGACAGCCACTGCATCATAAAGCTTACTGATGCTGGCAATTTTAAACAGTGCGTGTGGTTTAGCTGGTATCTTGAGTTCTCGATTGTGCCAACCAGCAGCATAATATTGAGGTGGTTTGCCAGTTTGGTCTATATAGACAATCATTCCGTCAAATCCATGACTTATTGCTTCATCTAACTCTTCCTGAACCGTATCAGGTAACGGAAGTATCCATGCCTTAACCAAAAGCCAGGGCACGAAGAACATAGAAATAATGGTTCCCGTAAATAGTATGATTCTGATTATTTGTTTTTTTCGTTTCTTTGACATAATGTCAATTTTTATAATATTAGTATTTTTAAAACACTCAGAGTTCAGTTTTGTTCTTAAACTAATAATTGGTTAATTTAATAATAATAAGATAACACCTAATTTAAACTGGATATAAAAATAAACACAGTAATCTTCGCTTTAAGCCTAAAGCTCTTTTGCGAAGCGTAGCGGAGCAAATTAGCTTTAGTAAAACACAAATGCAGCTAAAAGCTGCAAAAAGCGGGCGGGTAAAAAATGTTTTTCTTTCATACTTGCCAAACCTATCCTATTAAAAAACCTGTCAAACTGCTAATAATAGAGATAATACTTTCATTGTCAGAAAACGATACAGATTCTAACTTGTAAAACTATCAAACCGTTAAGAAAGATTATTTGATTTTAAGAACTTAAAAAAAGAGAAGCAGTTTACCTTTTCTGAAAAATCGCCTTATTTGTAACGGTCTTCGGGTTTGGAGCGTGCGGGATCGCCGCCGTGTTTCAGGGTCACCCGTTGACCCTGAAACAAATATAACCAAAACTTGTCAAACCATAACCATACACCCGTATGCTTTGAGACCCGATGTTAGCAGTTGTATTAATATGTTTTCCTATTTAAAATTTTAGTTAAAAATAATCCCAAGTCTAAATTTACTGGATAAATCTGTCCTGTAGAAATACTAACTGTTATTTGACCGTTTGGAGTAAATCCACCACCCATACCAAATCCTTGAAGAGATAAGAACTTTGGTTCTCTATTCTCTTTCCCTCTTATCCAAACCTTTGATCCTAATATTCCCCCAATACTTAAAATAGCATCTTCTCCAACTTTATTTTGATAGGATACATACTCGAGAGGCAATAATTGTATTGTATTTTTATTAAACTTTATTTTTCTTCCAGTTGATTTCTTCGTAGAAACGTCTCCAATAACATAAACCATATTAGTTGAATAAAGTCTCGAATTTTTAATTAATTCATTTAAGTTTAGATAATAAAATGAAACAGAAACACTCACTGAGTCTTTAGAGTCAGATATTTTATACTCGTCAACATGAAAAGCATTCGCTCCTAGATAATTTGCATTAAACTTAAAAGTTTCAAATAAACTTACTAGATTATTGTTTTCTGAATTTAAACTTAAACCATTCATACTAGCAACAAATTTACTATTTGAATAATCGAATCCATTATTTATAAAATGAAATTCCTCAGTTTTATTTTCATTTTTAAAGGTTGAATCCTTTTCAATAAATTGAACCATTTGACCAAAGCTCTGAACTGAAATAAATAATAAAAGAAAGCTTCTAACTAAAATTTTTAACATAAGTATAATTTGAATTCATATTAATATTACTGCTAACGGTCCGCGGGTAGCATTTGTGCGGGATTGCCGCCGTGTTTCAGTGTCACCCGTTGACACTGAAACAAATATAACAAAACCACGAGAACCTACCAAACACCCGCATTGATGCTGACCCGCTGTTACAAACTGTGCATACAAGACACCATGCTTGTCAATTTGGTACTTTAATTATCCATGAAACACTAAACAATTTTTTTTGAAAGGGCAAACATTATTGCCTTATATGGCAAAATTGGGTTGGATTACAAACTTTTTGGTAAGCCTTTGGCTGCGTGTTTGCCAAAGCAGGCTTACCAAAGTGTTTGTACCTATTTACTTAATTGATAATATGTTGTAAATTGCAAGAAGTTTATTTTCTATCCTAAAAATTATAAATTATGAAGCGACAAATTCTAATTTTGGTTTTATTAATTCTTTTCCTTGACAATTGTATTAGTCAGGATAAGAAAGTTAGCTTACAACAAACTGCTGAAACCTGGATTGAGTCAAAAACAGTAAATGACAAATTTCTTATTAAGTGTTATATACCAGAGAATTTATCAAAACCGATTGATTCACTTCCAATAGTATTTGTATTAGATGCTGATAAGTGTTTTGCTATGACTTATGATATTGTCAAATGGCTAATTTGGAGCAGAGAAATTCCTAAAGTTGCTATTATAGGAATTGCATATGGTTCAACAGATTCTGATTGGTGGGTGAAACGTTCAAGAGATTTTTCAGTCTCAAAGGATAAAACTGAAGTCTGGGGAAAATTTCCTTTAGCTGGTGGTGGTGAAAATTTTAAAGATTTCTTGGAAAATGAACTTATTCCCTATATTGGTGACGAATATAATCTTAAAAGTGAAAATAGAACGATAGTTGGTTTATCTTTGGGGGGACTTATCAGTACTGATATTTTATTCTCAAGACCACATTTGTTTCAAAGATATATTATTGCTGGTCCAGCTCTACAATGGAATGATAGGGAAATTTTCACAATGGAAAAAGAATTTTCCAAACACAACAATTCACTCAATGCTATTGTCTTTAATTCAATTGGAAGCAAAGATGATAAAGAAAGAATTATAAAACCATGGAATGATTTCAATATGCAAATAGAAAAAAGAAACTATAATGGATTAATATTTAAAACTTCAATAATTGAAAATGAAACTCATATTTCAATGTTTCCAAGTGCTCTAACTCAAGGATTAATTTTTACTTTAAATCAATAATGTTACTGTTTAGTCTCTTTTGCGAAGCAAATGGGTCTAAACATTTCTAGTGCAGCTGAAAGATGCAAAGCGGGTAGGCAAAAAAAAATTGTTTAGCTATCACACTTACCAAACCTTTCTTCATAAATTCGCTGTCAAGTTGCTAAGAATAGAATTAAAAACAGTATCAAACCGCTATACACTTTCCAAATTGAATGAACTGTCAGAATGATAATGATATTTCAAGATTTAATTGCCTGTCAAAATGAGATGAAGTTGTCAGAATTTTTTTTACACGCATGGTTTGTAACGGTCTTCGAGTTTGAAGCGTGCGGGAGCACCGCCGTGTTTCAGGGTCACCCATTGACACTGAAAACAAATATAATAAAAACCTGTCAAACCACAACAAATACCCGTATGCTTTGAGACTCGATGTTACCGGTTGTAAGTTATTTTTTCCAATTTAAAAGTATCACTTTCCTTAAACCATAAACAGGTTTCTTAAAAACTATCTCTAAATCATTATCAGACCAGTATACTCCTGAAACTTTAGCATTTACAGCATAAGAATATTTTCTTGGATTCTCATAATCGTTAATATCTATCAGAATGGGACAAAAATCTCTTTTTAGGAAACCTAAATCATAGGTTTTACCTATCAATACAATCAAATTGTCGACTTTACAAACTCTAAAATTGTCTCGTTTTGGTTTTGGCTTTATTTTTCCTTCAAAGTTTGTTCTAAAGCCTTTCACTTTATAGCTTTCTCTTAAAACAATAACTTCTTTATCAAGGTTAGACATATTTTCAATTGAATCAGAATATTTCTTTAAGAATTTTTCTTGTCTTCTCACATTGAAGTATCCAACTGAATAGAATGAGAAAAATGCGGTAGTAAAGAAAATAAAATAGAAATAACTCAATAGGTCTAACTCGTTTTGTCTGCCTTGTATAAAAGTTAGAACCATTCCAAAAACATACGGTATTACAATCAAAATGTAGAAAATAGCCCAATATTTATTGGCTTTCTTGTCTGAAAATATATACTTAAAATAGTTCATCGCGAAAATAACTTATTACCGGTAACGGTCCGCGGGTAAAATTTGGCGGGGATCGCCGCCGTGTTTCAAGGTCACCCGTTGACCTTGAAACAAATATAAACAAAACCAGTCAAACTGTTACCAAAAACCCCGCTTGATTTTGACCCGCTGTTAGCAATTGTATTTAGCGCTTTGTAATAAATTCAACATATAATTCTCCAAAAACTGTTAAGCCAGCAACTGAGACTAATCTATCGTATCCGGTTTTATCAGTCCTTTTATTAAAAACTGTACTATCACTAAGGCTTAAACCATAATTATACAAATCGTCATAAGCAATCTTAATTGTCTCATATGCCACATTGGGGAATAAAATGTATAAAAACTCTCCATAAACTCCTTTCAACGAAGAAGGTTCGATACCATTCTTTTCAAGGTATGCATCAGGAGAATTTTGCATGTCAAGTATCTTAATATGAGTTACAGTCAATTGGTTCGTAAGATTCAGAAAAAACTCTTTTTCTTCTTGGCGTATATTGTCCGAAATTAAAGAATTAATAAAAATATTCTTAAAAGCTTCTATCTTCTCTTCTTGATAATTTTCAATTACTGATTTTATACATTTTTCAAAAATAAAAGCAAATTCATCAGTTTCAAGATAATTAACTTTAACTTCTTCGTCCAGTTTCTCTAAAGCAATGGCAATTTCATTAACAAACTTCTCAAGTCTTAACAATCTTGCATTTGGTATCAAATGGTTAATTAATGCAGAAAAAGGAGCTCCATATTTAGTTAAACCTAATAATCCACTAAAAATAGTAATTGATTTATCAGTCAATGGAGAATTTGCAATCTTGTCTTCAAGTTTTTTCTGAATATTAGAAACTTTGTTTGCCATATTTTCGCGCTAAATATTATTGCTAACGGTCCCGCCATAAGTGGCGGTGCGGGAGCCCGCCGTGTTTCAGGGTCACCCGTTGACCCTGAAACAAATATAATAAATACTTGTCAAACCAACACCATACACCCGTATGCCATTTGATGGCGTGTTATAGGCTGGCGAACTTATTAATTCCAACCAAGAATCCACGGTTCTTTCACTATCCAATAAAAAACCAACATTATCACAAAGACAAAAACTGTCAATAAACTGCGAACAATTAATATTTTTTTATTTCTAAAATTGTCAAGTTTGTATCGCCAAATTACATAGACTAAATACAAATATGTCATGTAAGGAAAACCCAACATTTGTTTGTCTCTAACTTCTCCATAATAAAAAGTAGAACCGTACCAATATTCTATCCATTTCAAAATTGAAATTACTATCAGAATAGCAAATATTGTGTAAAGGGATTTATTTGTCAATACTTTACGTTTTATCCAAATGATACCAATTATCAAAATAGTAAGATACATTATCACTCGGATTGACATTATCAAAATGATGCCAAGATTTGTATTGTACTTATAAAAAGGGTCAAAATGCTTTGTCCCGTATTCTCCATTTGGCGCAAGAATATTTGCGAAATAAACACCAATTCCTATAATTATCAATAAGGATAATCCAATAAGAAAGTAATCTATAATTTTAATTTTGTTTTTCATCTCGTAGTTTTCCAGTTCGCTTGCCTATAACGGTCCTTGGGTAAGCTACGTGCGGGTTTCCGCCGCGTTTCATTATCACCCGTTAACCAAAGTTAAAGATAACTAAATTTGTCAAAAAACCACCAAACCCCCGCATGTAGTTTGACCCAATGTTACCAGTTGTTAATATTTATTATCTTGTGTGTGGTTGAATTCCATGCATTTTACTCAAGTTATATTTCTTAAGAATATCATCAATTCTGCCAGTATACTTAAATTGATTTCCTTTTAATATTTCATAATACTCCTGAATTATCTTTCCAGATTTAGTATCAGCATGATTCTTAATATAGCTTTCGTAACTTTGCTTTACTTCAGGTAAAAGAATTCTACTTTCACTATCAAATAGTCTTGTATTATCCATTCCAGTTAAGAAAGTTTCAAGGTATATTTCGAAAAAGTAATTAGCTTCATTTTTTAATTTTGTTTCAGGATAGTCTTTTAGATACTTTTCCCAATTGTAGATCCTATCAGCTAATTCGTTAAATGATATTAAAAGCATTGCATCTTCTGAAAAAGCGTTTTTCAATTCATTATCTCTTAGTTTAAGAAAAGTCTTTAATGAAGGAGATGAATTGTCTTTAAAAGTTTCGTTGAAGAATTCTGGTTGAACGTCTACATAAAAATATCCTTCTGTCGAAAAAAGGTCTAAACCACAGTCATCTAATAGCCCTAAAAACTCTCTTACTTCTGAATCTTCTTCCTGTACATATAGTTTTTTAACCAAATTTGGGTATTTAGTTTCTAAACTATCTGTCAAGTTGTTTGCTGAAGCATAAAAGAATTCTAAAAATAAATAGTAAGCCGAATCAGCAAGCTCATCTGTTTCAAATAAGTTATTAATAACATAATTCTTTAAAACTTTAATTGATGAAATGTCATAAACATTCAAACTATCAATCAAAGAAATATATTCATCAAGATTTGTTTGAACTTTCTTTTCAATAATTTGAGTTTCAATTTCAGATTTGACTGATACAGTTTCTTCTGCTTGTTTTGACTTTTCTTTACAACCCAAAACTGCCAAAATTAAAAATAGGTAAATAAGCTTTTTCATCGATATATATTTTAATTACTGATTATGGTCCACGTTTATGATTTTGCTATCAGACCGATAATTGAAATCTAAGATAGGTAAACTTTATCAGACTGCAAAACTAAAAATAAGTAAATGAGATTCTTACGGATTTTTATAAATATTAATTACTGGTAACGGTCCCGCCATAAGTGGCTGTGCGGGAGCGCGCCGTGTTTCAGGGTCACCCGTTGACCCTGAAACAAATATAATAAATACTTGTCAAACCAACACCATACACCCGTATGCCATTTGATGGCGTGTTAGCAATTGTATTATGCGAAATAAAAGATTATTCAGAACTGCCAAAACTATCATTACTTGGCGGTGGCGGTGGTGGTGGAATATTAATAAATGAATAGTAAAAATAGTTTTCAATAAAAATTGGAACAAGATTAATAATTAATTTTCTTTCTTTTTCACTTAGCTCTTTAAATTCTTTAGAAAAGATTTCTCTCGATTTATGATTCCTTATATTCTCATAAGTTTCAATAACCTGCTTATTTGTTTTTATTAATAAATTCCAAGTTGTTTTCTTATTTAAAGTATCAGGTGACATTTCACAACTGATATAAGTAACTAATCGTCTTGCTTGATATTCATTTTCATTAAATTTAGTCAAAATAAACTCTGGTAGACGATAAGAATCTCCTGTTGTATCAAACAACGAAAACAACAATTTATTAAAATATAAATAACTTGAGTCTGAATACACTGTCTTTACATTATCCGCACTGTCAATATTAATAAAAACAATATTTCTATCTTTAATATCATAGAGATAATCGCATCTGTCAAATAGAAAATATCTCGAATTGGATAATGAGTCATCAGATTCCGAATAGTAGTCATACATTTTCAAAATTAAGCAAGAATTTTCAGGCTTGTACTTTTCTAAGGAGTCAACACAATAAGAAAGTAATAATGAGTCATTAGTTTCTAAAGCGAAATTAAAGAAAGAAGAAAAGTCTCGCTCGTTTTTAATCTTGTTCCATTCAATCAATTCGTTGTCAACCTTGTCACAACTGATTGCAATTAATTGAATTAATATTACTATGTACGTTAATTTTCGCATAATATTATTGCTAACGGTACCGCCATACAAGCCTGTGCGGGTTTCCCCGTCGTGTTTCACGGTCACCCGTTGAAAAATTACACTAATATAATTAAAAGTCACAAAACCACCAAACCCCCGTATGGCTTGTGATGGCGTGTTAGCAAACGTTAATTTAAATATTTGTTCATTTGTGCAACTAATTTATCACTTGGTGGCCAAGCTCTATCTTCAACAATAACACCGTTCTTGTCAACTATCATAAATCTAGGAAAACCTCTCCCAAGTGTCTTTCTACATTTTCTGGAAGCTTTTAGGTTTTCTTTATAACTGACAATTAAATCATGATCAACAAATACGTGATATCCAGTCACTGAGTTGGTTTCGACTAGTTTTCTCCAAGTTTCTTTTCGTTTAGAATTATCAACGCATAAACAGAGTACTACAATATCATTTTTTGCAAAATAGTCATCATAGTCCTTTTTGTACTTAAATAATTTTATGCATGGTGAACAGAAAGTTGCCCAAATGTCAACATAAACTATTTTCCCCTTGAATTGCTCCAGCTGCACATTTAAAGTTTCTTTGGTATCAACAAATATGATCTCTTTTTCAGACTGAACATTTTGACTATAAGTTGAGAAACCAACTAAAAAAACTAACAAAAAATTAATGAAATTCCACTTCATCGCTATTTAAATTTATGTTTGCTAACGGTTCACACATAGCCTGAGTGCGGGTTTCCGACGCCGTGGCTACCAGTCACCGGTTAAAACCACCACTAATATAGTAATTACCAGTCAAACCGCCAAAACCCCCGCATTTAGGCTGATGTGTTGTTATAGGATGGCGCCAGGCTACAAATCCTTTATATTTAGTATTTTCTCTTTTATTGACTTCTTCATGCGCTTCAAAGCAAATGCAGATATTCCTGCATAAAGCAATATATAAATAATCCAACTGAGAAAATAATATACTTCTTCAAAATTAAGAAGTGAATATGCCGTCAAAATAAAACCAATAAAAAATGCAAATATCAAGCTTGAGAAACCAATAGAATAACGAATTAATAATCTTTCAGAAGTACCAGTCAAATAAATGAATTTCGCTATAATGTCTGGTCTTAACTGAAGCATTTGCAAACGAAATTTTGAAATCCAGAAACCATAGTCTTTCCAGTTTCCAACAAATGCTTTTTCAGTCACACCGGTATAACTCTGTCTAAACATTAAACCGGGACTTAAATTTGTC
Organism: Bacteroidota bacterium; assembly: GCA_020444275.1. Classification (GTDB taxonomy): domain Bacteria; phylum Bacteroidota; class Bacteroidia; order Bacteroidales; family UBA12077; genus UBA12077. Next base: position 19,145 of record JAHLLG010000003.1, read on the forward strand.
TTACAAGTATTTTCAATAAAATTTTCTTTGATGGTTTCAAAATTTCCCTTTTTCAAATAGATTTTTTCTTGTCCAATCTTTATCATTTTATTAGTTTTTAATTTAAACGCAACACTGGCGCTTTCCTATAACTAGTTTATACACGGACAAATTGTACTTATTACTGTCGTAATTTTAACCCAAAGGCGGACAAATGCTGTACGGGTTGTCCGTGTTCTAAACCCGAAGATAAACATTATTTTTAATCTTAATCCTTTCATCGTGCATAAATTTTATTTTCGCATTGTTGCTCGTTTAAAACTAGAAACCAGTAACCAACAATCAGTAACCAAAGAAAAGCGAAACGATTTCAACTAATGAAATAAGTCAAATTTGAAATCTGTAATCTGAAATCTGTAATCTAAATATCACACATCTAAATCGTCTGCCGGGCTGTTAATGTTACTTAAATTCTTATTGCTTACATGCGTATAAATCTCTGTGGTCTTTGAACTTTTATGACCTAAAATTTCTTGTATATATCGTAAATCAGTTCCCGCCTCTAGCAAATGTGTAGCATAACTGTGGCGTAATGCATGAATTCCAGCTTGCTTATTAATTCCCGAAACTAAAAACGCTCGTCGGAAAATTTTGTAGATCGTTTCAACGTTATACTTTTTACCCGAGGTAGTTTCAAACAAATATTTTTTGGGTTTATACATCTTATAATAATGACGTAACGATTCAACCAGTTTATTCGAAACGGGAACATAACGATCTTTCTTTCCTTTGGCATTTTTAATAATCATTAAATTGCGCTCAGAATCCAAGTCGGAAACTTTAATATTGCCAATTTCGCTGCGACGTAAACCGCAACCATAGGTAAGTAATAAAATCGTTTTATGCTTCAGGTTGTTTGTAGATGCGATAATTTTCTGAACTTCCTGTTTCGAAAATACGGTAGGTAACTTTCTCGAATTCTTAGCCCGTTCAATCTGATCAAAATTGATACTGGGTTCCGATACAACATGTAAAAACAGTTTTAACGACGACATAAATGTATTCTGAAAATTGTGCGACATGTTTTTCTTTACAATCCTCTTGTAATTAAAGTATTGCACATCTTCGTTTGTGATTAGATCAATCTCTTTATCGTAATAAAAAGCTAAAAAATCTTTCACATGTTTCATGTACATTTTAATGGTACTGGGACTGTACCGTCTGTTTTGCAAATAAACTTTATATCGCTTCAAAGCTTCTTTATGCCCCCGGCCCAATTCATGAAAAGTGTTTCGTGAAGTTAAACTGCTTCGGTCTTCAATATTGGCTATTCCTTTAAATAACCGTTGCAGATCCTGCAGGTAATTCTCATGATATTTAATGTGCCAGCAGTTCATTGTTTTACTCCATGATATATCATTAAAACCATCCAGGGTATTCATGATATCCACATCAAAATCGAAAATAAGTTTTACACGCTTTTCCTTGCGATGAATAACTCGCTTAACTAAAATTGTTCTCATAACAGGTAATTTTTTCTCGTTGGTTGATTGAAGATACAAATTTTTTTTCTATTCATGAAAATAAATATTGACAAAATCCGGAAGAATAGAAAACTGTAAATCAAGGAGCAATAAATAATAGAAAACGTGAAGTTATACGGTAAGTTTTCGTTATATTTAGTAGCGTAAATTTTAATCAGGACTTTAATCCTAATCTTTTAATGGATAATATATTAGCAAATAGTTATCTTTGTAGTAAATAAAAATGATAAAAAATGAATAAGATAATATTAAATATTCCAGAAACCAGAAACCAGTAATGTGAACCGAGCATTACAACAAAAAGGAATTAAATTAGCAACCTGTAAGAAGAAATCAGGGATCTAAAATCTGCCATCTGTAATCTGAAATCTAAAACCTGAAACTAAAGAATCTCCTGCAACTCTTCTAACGAATTAATCTCATGTGTAATCTCTTCCGAGTGATCCCGTTTAAACGGATTAAAATATACCTGGTCTAAACCAAACGCTTTAGCACCAAGGATATCTACCCGTAAATCGTCACCAATCATTAAACTTTCGTTTTTATTTGCATTGGTTTTTTCCAGGGCATGTTCAAAAATAATCGGGTTAGGCTTTTGTGCACCCGCATCTTCCGAAGTAAAAACTTTTTCGAAATACTGATCCAGGTTACTGTTTTTTAGCTTGGTAAACTGCACCTCGTTAAAACCATTGGTTATCACATACAACTTATATTTTTTATGCAGATAATCCAATGTTTCATGGGCATGTGGGAATAATTCTTTTTTTGTCGGACTTATGGTGATATAATCATGAGCAATTTGCCGTGCCAGCTCTTCATCGTCAACACCAAACTCATTAAGGGTTAACCAAAATCGTTTATAGCTTAAAACTGATTTTACAACTTTACCTTCACGATAATCTTCCCATAATTTTTCATTATGCATTACATAGGTATTGTAAAAATTATCAAACGTCTCAAAAATACTGGCTAATTCATACTTGGTAAAAATATCTTTAAACGTTTCTAATGCATTTTTATCAAAATCCCAAATGGTACGATCTAAGTCAAAATATATGTGTTGATAAGTCTTCATAATTCCCCAAAATCATTTTAATGATGAGGAGGCAAAGATATTATTTTTCATAAATCAGCCTATTTTAACGGGTATGTTTTAAAGAATATTTATCGTATGATTTTTAGAATCGGAGTTTCGTAATTCAAGATATAATGTTTAATTTTAATTGCTGTTTTGCAGTGGAAATCTGTTTGTTTGAAAATTAAAAAATATGAAAAAATCAGGCCTAATAATCATCTTATTATCAGTGTTTTTTACAGTTTCGTGTAATCGATCAAAAAAAGAAAAGGAATACGTTAAAAAGGTTGAGCATAGCGAAGAAACCATTGCAGTTGGAATTTACAAAGCTACCGGCTATGCGTATACCAATGTTAAATATATTGCCGAAGCACTAAAGATCGATGCCGGAATTGTTTATGTAACACTTTCCGATGCTGATTTGCTAAAAACAAAGCTCGAAAATATTGATGTATTGCTACTGCCTTCGCTGAGTAATACAAATATTGTTGATAAAGTTGACGATGAAATAGCAACCATCATTACTGATTTTATTAATAAAAGAGGAAAAGGTGCAATTGCCATGTGTAATGGAGCCGGAGTGCTTTCTTGTACACCTGGTTATCAATCGCTAAATTTGATCGATATTAAATTTAACCCGGGAAAAGCGCAAAAAATTTCAACCGGAATAACTAATTTTCAGTTAACCGAACAAGGTAAGCAAATTTTTCCCGAATTGGCAGATATTGAATCATTGTATATTAACCTTCAGAAGCAACCCGTTAGTATTGATGTCGATACGTCTAAAAATATCAATGTGCTGGGATATACAATCGAAGAAAATAAGTACCCATTATTTATTACCTCACAAAACAGTAATGGCCGTATAGCGGTTCTTAATGCCAATGTAGAAACAACACCCGGAATGCGTTGGATCATACCACGATTGGTTCGATGGATCGAAAATAAAGATTTTGCCTGGTATGAAAAAAATGTTGTACGCCCTGAAATATATACGAAAGAAATTGTTATTGATGAATCAAAACAAAATGAAATCAAAAAGCTTATTGCTCAACTTAACCAGGGAAGAAAAAATGAGGTAATATCGGCAATGGATCAATTGCAGGAAATTTACCCGTGGGCAGCAGCAGAACAGGTGCGTTCGTTGCTTGTTGAAAAAACCGACGATATTAAACTGCGGGCTGCGGAGTATCTCGTTAGCATTGAATATACTATGGCTATGGAGGATTTAGATAAACTAATTCAAAAGGAGCGAAGCAGAAAAGTTCGTGAGAAATTAACTCAATATAGAAACGAGCTGGATGCTATGACAGAACAAAATTAATTTTTTATGATCGACATCATTTATTTACTATTAGGTGCTGCTGCGGGATTCGCAGCAGCATGGTTTATAAGCAAAGCCAAATACAGAAATACTAATTCGTTAGCAAAACAGACCGAATTGTTAAAACAACAGGCCATTGATTTATCGTCAGAGCTCAGAATAAAAGATGAGCGCTTAAGTGTATTAAACGAAAATTTGCAGGAGATAAAAACAGAATTAGCCGATAAGGAGAATCAATTGATTCATCATCAGAAAATGCTGGTAGCCAAAGATTCTGATCTGAAACATCTTACTGAACGACTTACTGAGCAGAAATCGGAGGTTGAGGAGTTGCAACAAAAATTCAAAATCGAGTTTGAAAACCTGGCCAATAAAATCCTTGAAGAAAAATCGGGTAAATTTACCGAGCAAAATAAAAAGAACCTCGATGAGATTCTGAATCCGCTGAAAGATAAAATTCAGCAGTTTGAGCGAAAAGTAGACGAAACACACAAGAAAGATATCGAAGATCGTGCATCGATCCAGGAACGCATTAAAAACCTGATCGAAACCAGCAATCAAATGAGCGAAGATGCTAAAAACTTAACGAAAGCATTAAAAGGCGATTCCAAAACGCAGGGTAACTGGGGCGAGTTGATTCTCGAAAATATTCTGGAAAGCTCAGGATTGGTAAAAGATCGCGAATATTTTGTGCAACAGTCGTTCAAATCCGAAGATGGCAGTCGTTTTCAGCCCGATGTAATTATAAAATTTCCCGATAACCGCAATGTGATTATCGATTCGAAAGTCTCGTTAACCGCTTACGAGCGCTTTGTGACCGCCGAAGATAAAGATCAACAGGATAAAGCATTAAACGAGCATCTTCTTTCAGTAAAAAACCATATCAAAGAATTGAGCGAAAAGCGATACCAGGATTTAGCTGATATAAAATCGTTGGATTTTGTAATGATGTTTTTACCTATTGAACCGGCATTTCTGTTAGCTATTCAAAAAGATAGCGAGCTTTGGAATTTTGCCTATTCAAGAGGAATTTTGTTGATTAGTCCGACCAATTTAATTGCCGTACTTAAAATGATCTCCAATTTCTGGGAGCAAGATCGACAGAATAAAAACGTGATGGAGATTGCACGCCAAAGTGGTGCGCTTTACGACAAGTTTGTTGGTTTTATTAGTGATTTGCAGGATATCGGAAATCGCATCGATTCCACCAAAAAAGCTTATGAAGGCGCCATGAATAAAATTTCTACTGGTCGCGGAAACTTGATAACAACAGCGCAAAAGATTAAGGAGCTGGGAGCAAAAACTAAAAAGGAGTTACCCAATGAGCTCTTCGAGGAGTAGGGTTTTAAATTGTTAAATGGTTACATTGTTAAACTGATAAATTGTTTTTTTTATTCAGTCCATAGTTAATAGACAATAGTCCATGGTTTGACTATGATGGTTTGTTCTAAAAACTTAACTGAAGATCATTTGCATTGATGTATAATATGTGTTAACTTTGTAATTACATTTTAAGATGCATATTATGGATATTTCAATAGTTAAAATAGGCAATTCAAAAGGGATTCGATTAAGCAAAACGTTGCTTGAAAAGTATAACATAAAAGATAAAGTTGAGCTTATTTTGGAAAAAGGATATATCATTCTGAAACCAAAGGCCGAACCAAGAAAGGGTTGGGAAAAGGCATTTAAGAAAATGCACGAAAGTGGTGACGATAAGCCATTAATGAACGATGTGTTCGAAGACGAAAGCTTTGAAGAATGGAAATAAACCAGTACGAAATAGTATTAGTTAATCTCGACCCAACCATCGGGAGTGAGATAAAAAAAACACGCCCATGTGTTATCATTTCTCCAAACGAAATGAACTGGCATTTAAATACAGTTGTAATTGCTCCAATGACAAGTACATCAAAAAAATATCCAACACGAGTTTCTGTTAAACACGATCATAAAACAGGTTGGATTGTGCTCGATCAAATTAGAACAATAGATAAGCAGCGAATTATCAAATCACTTGATACATTAAATGAGAAAGAGATCCAAAAGGTTAAAATGATACTGAAAGAGATATTTGTTGATTAGTTTTTTTCAGTTATAAAACAGATAGTTTTAAACTGTTAAATTGATAAATTGTTTTTTTATTCAGTCCGTAGTTGATAGAAATAGTCCACAGATTTGCTGTGATGAGTCAGTTAATTAATAGTTTAAATGAGTGAATTATTTGTACATTTAGATTAATTGGAAAAATTTCCAATCATCCGAAGGATATAGCGGAAACGAGTAAAATGTTATAATTCTTAGTGAATCTTAGTGCATTTTTAGTGGCTAAGTGGTAAAATAAAAACTTAACGTATTAAATTATGGCAGTAAAAGAGATCTTGTTGATAGGAAATCCTGTATTAAGAGAAAAATCTAAAGATATTACAGATTTTAATATTGAACTCAATAATTTAATTTCCGATTTAAAAGATACCATCATTGATTTTCAGCAAAGAAAACATATAGGCAGGGGAATAGCAGCACCACAAATTGGCGTGCTTAAAAAAGTTATTTACCTGCATTTACCCGATCGAAGTTTTCCTCTAATTAATCCTGAAATTATCTGGAAAAGCAAAGAAACTATCAACGTGTGGGATAGCTGCTTTAGTTTCGATGTTGCCTTTTTTGTAAAAACCGAGCGGCACAAATCCATAAGTGTAAAATATCAGGATCAAAAAGGTACATTGATCGAAGAAACTTTTCATGACGATCTATCCGAACTGCTTCAGCACGAAATTGATCATCTGCATGGTATTTTAGCTACCGATCATCTTAAAAGTAATAAAGATATTATTCTACGTGCAGAGTGGGAGAAATTAATAAATTGTTAGATTGTTTTTATTTATACAGTCCATAGTTGATAGACAACAGTCCACAGCATGTCTGTTGTGGTTTGCTTAAATATTTGGTATTAATATACTATCTTGTTCATTGTATTTAGATTAAGTGGAAACAACTTCCAATTGTCCGAAGGATATTGGAACGTTGTTGAAAAGTTAATCTTTCCTTGTTGGCAGGTTAGTGGTATAGAACTTTTAATGTATTGTATTATTTCAGTTAAAGATATTTTGCTGTTATAAATTCGATATACAAATAATGAATAGTCAAAGATATCTTCCTTAATTCGTCAAAAAAAATCGGTTTATTTTGTTTTAAGCCAATAATTTACTAATCTTGCGCTCTCATTTTTTGAACGCATGAACCGGAATTTTCTTATTGTCATTATATTAATTGCTATTTCAGTAGTTTGTCTTTATGGAATGAAATATCAGGAACAATCAAATCATCCTGAAATTAGTGCAAACGATACGTTACTTTTAGATTGGGAGGAGCAGCTGTCCGATTCATTGGAGATTCCTCTTCCGGCAATCAATATGGCAATCAATGGTTACCACGCTCTACAAAGTAAGGATTTATTAAAGAACGATTCATTAATTGCAATTATCGATTTTAGCAGTCCATCAACCCACAAGAGATTTTTTGTGTTGGATATAAAAAACAAGCAAGTGATAAAAAATACCTGGGTAGCTCATGGTATGAAATCGGGAGAAAATATGGCCGAATCATTTTCAAATAGGCGCCATTCCAATAAAAGCAGCCTGGGTCTTTACCTTACACAAGAAACGTACGAAGGTAAACATGGTTATTCTTTACGACTAAAAGGCATGAGCAAAGGTTTAAATGATCATGCGCGAAAACGTGCCATTGTAATACATGGTGCCAATTACGTAAGCCATGATTTTATTCTTGAACACGGACGACTTGGTCGCAGCTTTGGGTGCCCCGCGGTTCCAATGGATGAAGTGAACGAAATTATTGATTTGATAAAAGAGGGAGCCTGCCTGTTTATTTATCACCCGGATGCAATTCCTATCTCTACAGAAGATTTGGAAAAACTTCCTTAATCTCTTTGCTATCCAGGTTGTAAATATCATCATAAAAAACCATATCGGTATTTTCTGCTGCGCTGCATGTAATGTACTGTATGTGTATTTTTACTTTCTCCGATAAATTAATCTCTTCGCGTGCGCTTTTTGATATGAGATGGTCTATATCCTGATTGTTTTGCTGTGTATATTTATTAGCTAAATATTGCGCTAGTTTATTTGGATTTTCCAATCGTACACAGCCGTGAGAGAAAGTACGATTTTTAAGTTTAAACAAACTCTTCGATTGAGTATCGTGTAAATAAACACTGTAATCGTTAGGGAAAATAAACTTGATCTGTCCCAGGGCATTATATTTGCTATTAATCTGTCGTAACCAGTATCTTTTTCCTAGCGGATCGTCCGAATTCCAATCAATAACAGAAGGATCGACAATCTCTTCGCGGCCATTAATTACGAAAAATCCATTACGTTGTAAATAGGTCGAATCTTTCCGTATTTTGTGAAGCATTTCAAAGGTAATGCTGCGAGGAACGGTCCAGTAAGGATTGGCAATTACTTTCTCAATATCACTTGATAAAACCGGAGTAGGCGTTCTTTTCTTTCCTACAATTACATTAAACGATTCTTTCTCTTGATTTGCCTCCACAACATGTAACTTAAATTCAGGAATATTAACAAACAGGTAGTTTTCGCCAGAATGCTTCAACTTTCGTAATCGGTTTACGTTTAAGCAGGCCAGGTAGTATTTGTATTCTAATAACGAAACCAACACTTCGTGAGTGGGTACATTCAAAATAGAGTCGTGTCGCAAATTATGCTCATCCTGTAATGCGAAAAGTGCATCTTTTTTTGTGTTCGACTTATTAAATACCGGTATTTCTGTAACCTGAGCATAGTACAAGCTTTTTGCAAGTAGTTTATCATCAATAAAAGCCGGGGTAGTATATTTAACCGAATAATGCAAATCAATAAAGTATGATAACGAAGTAAGCAAGTTGCGATGATGAACCAGGTTGGGTTGTTCGTCTAAAATTCCATTTCGTAAATTATTATTGCTAATGGCACTATCTAATACTTTGGGCAGTAAATGTATAGTCGTTAAATAGGCATTTGATGTATCCTGTTCTAATATTCCAAGCTTAAGATACAGGATAAATTTTAATGCTGAATAGGTTGTAGTTAGTTCCAGTTCTATTCTGTTAAACAAAACATTTTCCTGTCCTAGCATTGTATTGAAGTTATTCTCTAACAGGTGTAGCTCTTCCGTGCTAAAATAATCGAACGGAAAGCCAAAATATGCTGCGCTATCTAACAGATTAATTAGAACTGAAAATCGTTCGTTGGATTCAAGATTATCGATCCATACCGGTTTGTAATTTCTATTTTGGTAAAAAGTAATGAGCTGCTTTTTAAGTTCATTTGTTATATGATGATTGGTATCAGCTTCTATTTCATGATGTAACGCGTCTACTTCCGATTGAATTAAATTTTGAAACTGATAATACTGTGTTTTCACCATTTCATGATCTATACGTAGTGTGGCACTTTTATAACTGCTCAAAACATTAAATAAAATCGCTAAGGTAAGATATGCTGCAAAGGCAAATAAAAATCGTTTTCTTTTTCCGGATTCAGAAGTAAAATTAAATTCTATGAGATCGTTATTGCTATCCATTTTCGATGCGATTTCTATTTATATATACGTTGATATTTAAAAAACGAATGCCTTTTTTAGATGAACAACTACTAAACTTTGATAAACGAATTGATATGACCTGTGAACAAGTTAAAAATCTATAAATGTCAATAAATCAAATAATTACAAAAGGTGATTTAGATCACTATTTCTATAGTAATTGGTATTAAAGGCAAGCGAAAAACTTCTGAAAAAATATAAAGTCTTTTTTTAAGAGTCAGTTTTAACAAAAGATTAATGAGATGATTTTTCACACACTATTTGTTCGTTAATTGAAAATAATGAAGTGCATAGCTTCTATTGTAAGTTGTTTTCTGAATTAATTCCTGTAAATTTTGAGGTAACTTTTTTATCTTTGAACAAGTGCTTATAAAAATTCATCTCAATGCAAACCAATCGCTGCCAATTCATAGTATGGTCTTTGGTTACCATATTTATTTTTACCCAGTGTTCACTTTCTTACCGGGTAAAGAAAAGTCCCGATAAGGTTATACATGGTTATGTTGCTCCGGGATTTGAAGAAGTAGAACAAGAATTCAGAAATAACTATATCTACCGCGACGAAAACGGTTCAGCACTTACCATTTATTATAAAGGCGAAAAGGTTGTCGATTTGTGGGGAGGGTATCGCGATGCGCTGTTGCGTAAAAAATGGGAAGAGGATACTAAAGTTATTGTATTTTCAACTACAAAAGGGTTATCTGCTTTGTGTATAGCTATGGCAAACTCTAATGGATGGCTCGATTACAACAAGAAAGTTTCAACCTATTGGCCGGAGTTTGCTCAAAACGGTAAAGAAGATATTACGGTGGAACAGTTGTTGGCACATGAGGCTGGTTTATGTTTGGTTGATGAAGTGTTTGAAGTGAGCGATCTCAAAGATTTTGATTACATAGCCAAAATCATGGCACGACAAGAGCCTCTTTGGGAGCCAGGACAACAACATGGTTACCACCTGGCAACCATGGGTATGTACATGAACGAACTTATGCGCAGGGTCGATCCACAAGGGCGTTCAATAGGTCAGTTTTTTGCCGAAGAGTTTGCCAAACCACTAAACCTGGATTTTTATATTGGATTGCCTGATTCAATTCCCGATGACGAATTGGCCAAAGTGTATTATCCATCAATATTTCAATTTATTATAAATATGGACAAAATGCCGCGTAAAATGCGCGAGGATTTCCGCGACCGAAGTTCTATTCTGTATCAGTCGTTTAAAATTCCAAAAAAGTTCAGCCCTAATAATGAAACAACTCGTGAAGTAGAAATGCCTTCGGCCAACGGTATTGGCGATGCACGATCCATTGCTAAATTGTACAGTATTTTTGCTCAAGGTGGTAAGGAAGTTGGTTTGGCCGATTCGACCTTTAATTTGTTAACTCAACCCGCACATATTCCACCCAAAGGTGCTTTCGACATTGTAATGGGGCTCGAAACCTATTTTGCTTATGGTTTTATAAAACCTGGCCCCAATTTATTGTATGGTAATAACCGAGAGGTATTTGGTACACCTGGAGCAGGCGGATCGTATGGTTTTGCCGACCCGGAAAAAGAGATTGGTTATGCTTACGTTATGTCAAAAATGGGATTATATTTAGTGAATGATCCCCGCGAAGTAGCTTTACGAAAAGCAATGTATCGATGTATTGAACGAATTGAGGAAGAAGAGAAAGAATAATTTATTACATTAGTTATGGTATCTATAGAAAAAACGAGCAATGATGAATAAAACAGCTAAATTGTACATGTACACCTTTCTTGGCGTAGGATTAATAATCTTCATCTTTGGCTTTATCGGGATTAATATTTCGATGAAATATATTCAAAAAAATTATATCCAGTTACAAGTAGATGTAAATAAGCGTCAAGCTGAAAGAATGGCATTTATTGTTCATAAACAAGTTGAAAAGGGCATACCATTAGATTCAATTATAAATGACTTTCAAGCTTCAATTGTAGGAACCGAGCACGATAAAGGTTTTTTATGCATCTATGATACCAAACAAATGCAATTAGTGAGTCATCCCAATGCAAATGCGGTAGGAATGAGTTTCACTGATGATTTTATTTTTAAAGATGTTAATTCAAAATCAGCAACATATATAGGAAATGTATATGATACGCAAAAGCCAGCGGGGGGAATATTTATTCAGGGTGATATGCGTACCGATATTATTTACACAATCCCTATTGAAGGTACAAACTGGTATTTAAATGTGCATGAGAACATTAATGCCATTAGTGCAGAATTAAAGCAGATTAAGTTTAGATATGTGATGGGTGCTTTATTATTGGGTATTATAATTGCTATTGCAGCATCAATTACTGCTCGTCGGATAAGCAGAGTATATGAAAAACAGATCGAACAAAAAAATAAGGAAATCACTAAACAAAATGATCAGATTGTTTCTAAAAACAAAGAAATTACGGATAGTATTAATTATGCCGAAAGAATACAAAATGCTGTGTTGCCAAACATCAATGCGCTAAAACAATTTACTCCTGATTATTTTATTCTTTATAAACCCAGAGATATTGTGAGTGGCGATTTTTACTGGTTCACCGCTGTAGAGCAATATTTTGTTATTGCCGCAGCTGATTGCACCGGACATGGTGTTCCCGGAGCTTTTATGAGTATGCTTGGCATGGCCCTTTTGAATGAAATCGTGAATAACAGGCATATTGTTGATGCAAAAGAAATACTAAATGAACTCCGATCGGGGGTTAAAAAATCGCTGCAACAAGAAGGTAACTATAATGAGCAAAAAGATGGAATGGACATCGCATTATGTGTGGTAAATAAAACCGAAAAAACACTGCAATATGCAGGTGCTAATAACCCACTCTATATTATTCGGGAAAATAGTGCTGCAAACGAATATGAATTGTTAGAGTATAAAGCAGACCGAATGCCTATTGGCATCTTTCCTAAAGATCATATTTCGTTTAAAAACAATGATATTAAACTTCAGGATAATGATCGTATGTATGTGTTTTCGGATGGTTTTGTATCCCAATTTGGTGGTGATAAGGGAGGTACATATAAATCAAAAAATCTGAAAAAACTTCTACTTTCAGTTCAGGATGAGGCCATGATTGAACAAAAAAGGCGAATAGATAAAGCACTAACGGGTTGGCAGGGAAACTATAACCAGGTTGATGATATTTTATTAATAGGATTTAAAGTGTAATTCAAAAGCGTGGATTAGTCATTATTTGATATCTTTAACGCTTAATTAAAATTCAGGTTATGAAAAGGATGAAATATATCATTATTGTAATTTTAACTTTTATCTTATATGGAAATACGCTTTTTCACGATTTTGCGTTAGACGATAAGCTTGTTATTACTGGTAATGAATATACTTTAAGTGGTATAGATGGTATTGATGATATTTTTACCGAGGATTTTTTTAGCGGATTGTTTGAGCGAAAAGAAAATAACCTTTTAGCAGGTGGGCGTTATCGACCTTTATCCGTAGCAATTTTTGCATTGGAATGGGACATGATTGTTGGTACTCCTTTTGATGGAATCGATAAAGCTGCGCTGGAAGCCAAAATGAATAAAAATGCCAATCCGAAAATCATATCTCCATCACAAAAATTATTAAAGGATCTTGCGGTTACCATTCATATTGAGAATAGAAATATACGAACCAAAGATCAACAAAGATTACTCAGGAATAATACTTATTTAACCAAAGATGAAAAGAAAATAATATCTGATAACCTTGAGCGAATGTATAATCGAAGAGGATTATTTCTCTTTATTGCTCATTTTATCAATGTGCTTCTTTACGCTTTTACAACAATAGTGCTGTTTAGAATATTGGAGTATTTGTTGAAAAAATTCAATGCTAAACAATGGTATTTATCGATTCCTTTTTTAGCTTCAGTTTTATTTTTGGTTCACCCGATACATACCGAGGTAGTGGCCAATATTAAAGGGTTGGATGAAATTTTGTCACTGTTAGGTAGCTTATTGGCTATGTGGTATGTTCTGAAGTATATGGAGAATAAAAAGATTTTTAACATTCTATTAAGCTTTTTATTTTTCACAGCAGCCATGTTTGCCAAAGAGGTTGCTATTACTTTTATTGCTATTATTCCGCTGAGTATTTACTTCTTTGTAGATTGCAATAAGAAAGGAAAGCAAATAATCATTACATCCATACCATTTATTATTGGAGCTGCAATTTATTTGTATATCAGGCAGGTAGTTGTTGGTGTTATAACATTTGAATCCAATCCTGAACTAATGAATAATTCATTTCTCGGAATGGATTTTATGGAAAAGTATGCAACAATATTCTATACCTTATTGCTTTACATCAAGTTGCTTATTTTTCCGCATCCGTTAACCTACGATTACTATCCATATCATATTCCTGTGATGCAATGGGCTGATATTTGGCCAGTTATTGGTTTGGTAGCCTATGTTGCCATAGGTATTTATGCATTGTTTGGACTAAAACGTAAAAGTGTTATCTCTTACGGGATTTTAGTTTATTTAATAGCTTTATCGCCAACTTCTAACGTATTATTTCCGATAGGTGTATTTATGAGCGAACGATTTTTATACGTTGCTTCCATAGGCTTTGTAATTATAGTTGCCTGGTTCATACATTATATCTTAAAAAAAGAGCTATTAAAACAACGAAATCTTGAGATCACGTTAGCAGTCATATTCGTGCTTCTTTCCATAAAAACTGTAAGTAGAAATTCGGTATGGAAAGATGATTTTACATTATTTACAAATGATGTTGAGATTTCCAAAAACAGTGCAAAAAGCAATACATCGGCAGGTGGACTCTTAATGGAAGAGGCCATTAAACCCAAAAATAAAAATGTCAAGAATAAATATCTTGACAGATCTATTAAATATCTACATCGGGCTGTAAAAATTCATCCTACCTATGTTGATGCATTAATACTTTTAGGTAATACAAAATGGGAACGGTATAAAAGTGTTGATAGTGCATTTAAATATTATGAAAAGGTTTTAGATAGATATCCCAAATTTGATAAAGTATATATTAATTTGTTCGACTCAGAAATTAAGTTCGAGTTTGAGAAGGGAGAAAGAGCCGATCAAAATTTAGAAATATTAAAGAGAGTGAAAAAGTACGATCCGGAGAATTATAAAGTAAATTATTATATGGGAAGAATCTATGGGCGATTTAAGAATGATTTAAAAACATCGAAACACTTTTTTGAAAAAGCCCTCAGTATTGATTCAACGCAAATTGATATATATAAAGACCTGGGTGTAGTATATGGTATGTCCAAAGAGTTCAACAAATCAGCACAGGCATTAACCAGGGCTATAAGTCTCGATCCTAAAGATCCTGCCTTGAAAATGAACCTTGCAATGACTTATTTACAAATTGGGAAAAAGCAGGCGGCATTAGAAGTAATGGATGATGCATTTACAATGAATTATAATAAAAAGAATGCAGCTAATTTAATAACTTTGGGAAATTTATATCAGAATTTAAATATGAATGAACGAGCTAAAATTTGTTTCGTTAAAGCTCAGAATTTAAATCCAGAACTATTTCAGCAATGATTCAAGACAAGAAAGTAATTGTAGTACTGCCTGCATATAACGCAGAAAAAACATTAGAATATACATATCACGAAATACCTTTTGATATTGTAGATGATGTAATACTTGTAGACGATAAGAGTAATGATAAAACAGTGGATAAAGCAAAGGAATTGGGAATAAAACATATTGTGATACATAATGATAATATGGGTTATGGTGCCAATCAGAAATCGTGTTACAACGAAGCACTCAAACTAGGAGCTGATATTGTTATTATGTTGCATCCCGATTACCAATATACACCAAAATTGATTCATTCTATGGCGTACCTAATTGCTAATGAAGTTTATCCGGTGGTTTTGGGATCGCGGATTTTGGGCAAAGGTGCTTTAAAAGGCGGAATGCCTCTATACAAATACTTTTTTAACCGGGTACTAACGTTAGGTCAGAATATCTTAATGAATGCCAAACTTTCTGAGTATCATACTGGATTCAGAGCGTATAGCCGCGAGGTGCTTGAAACGATTAATTATAATATAAATTCAGATGATTTTGTGTTTGATAACCAGGTGTTGGCTCAAATACATTTTGCCGGATTCGAAATGGCTGAAATTACATGTCCTACAAAATACGAAGATGATTCATCTTCCATAAATTTTAAACGTAGTGTAAAGTATGGCTTAGGTGTTATCCGAACTTCATTGCAGTTTTTAATGCAAAAAGCAGGGCTTGCCAAGTTTAATTATTTGATTACCAATTCAAAAACGAAATAATTAATGCAGAACTTACTGAAGAAGTTTAACATTGGTGTTATCATACTTTTTATTTCATTTACCATAAATGCGCAGCATCTTAACAAGTTGGGAAAAATTGATATAGATGAGATACCTTCGATGCCCGATTTCAGAATTGAAAAAATCAAAGGCGAATTCAAAGTCATAAAAGATTCGCTGCTACTTGATGGTAATACGTTTTTTCAAATTCCGGACGGATACATTACAAGTTTGCGGGTTGTAAATGATGAAAAGGATTATATCAAGCATTATCGTTTAGATGGAACACTGTTGGTTACTATAAAGTCGGATAAAATTGTAAACCTCAAAGTATCTGAGAAAGGAGACCAGTTGGCTTTTCATAACGGTGGGAATATCGTTTTAGTTAATCTAAATGGTTATAAGATTGATACCCTGGCCGATTCCTATATTTATGAATTTGTTGAGCAACAGCATTTAATCTATTATCATCCGGAAGGTAAGAGTATTTATTATAAGAAGGAGAAAATTGATTGTGAGCACTATCCTAACCAGTTCATTGAATATAAAGGAAAGATATTGGTTATTACAAAGCAATATATTTATGAGTTAGCAGGAAATAGCTTGCTCAATTTGCATGAGTTTAACGGAGAATTTTTTGATGCAAAAATAATCAGTGATAAGTTTTATTTTGTAGATAAGGAGCAAAAAAGAAAATCGGAAAGTTTTTCGTTATATAAAACCACCGATTTTAATATGTTTATTTTGGTAGATCGGATAGATGATTTGAATCGGTAAAATCAAATACAACTAACGTACTTTTAAAACCTCAAAGACAAACAGCTTAATCCACCATCCATTTTTTGGAATTCTGACATTTCCAATTCAATGATTTTATATCCCAGCTTCTCAATTTTCGCTTTTGTTTTGGGGAATCCTTTAGGTGTTAATACATAATTGTTTATTCTTAGCGAGTTGGCTGCATATTCTTCACCCGACTCAATAATTATTCTATTATACGATTTAAAATCATCCTTCGAACAAAAATCCCGATGAACAAGTAAGTTATTGTCACCTAAATAGTTTACGCCCGTTTTGAAATGAAGCATTGTACAAACCGGAATAGAATATACATCGTAATGGTATTGTTTTAATATTTCTGATAATTGCTTTGATCCGGCAAGATTAGTACGTGCCGATAAACCAATGTAGAATTTGTTGTCAGCTTGCATTATATCTCCTCCATCAAGCTTACCGGGCTCTTCAATGTGGTATAAGTGATCAAATTCTTTCTCCAGAATCTTTTTTATCTCTTTTTCTTCACCTAATCTTCTGGGATCGCCCGGACGGGCAATAATACCAAAATATTTGGTTACAACAGCCGTATCTTCAACAAAGCAAGAATCAGGAAAATCCGGGTTAGCATCTAAAATAGTCAGCTCTAATCCACACTTTATTAATGCTTCACAATAGGCATCATGCTGTTTTAAAGTAAGGTTATAATCCGGCTTTCCCAGGTTAACAGTGGATATACCGTTTGCAAATGTTTCTGCTGGTTTTCGTACAATAGCTTTGGTAAACATAATAAATAAGTTTATAGTAATTAGTTGTTTAATTTAAACTTTCTAAAAATAATTAAATCTAAGGTGTAAACGAATGAAAAATATCATGAGAATACTTTTTATATCCTTTCTGTCCATTTTGTTCTTTGTGAACTGTGGTCATAACAACCCACCAGAAGATAAGTTAAAGTCGGAACTTGATAAAATACGCCAGGAGCTTAATATTCCGGGAATAAATCTGGCAATAGTTACCCCTGATAAAAAGATAGCTGTATCTGCGGGTTATTCCGATAAAGAGAAAAAAGAAATAATGACTCCTGAAGATGTGATGTTTTCAGGAAGCACAGGGAAAACCTTTTGTGCTGCAATTATTTTGCAGTTAATTGATGAGGGTAATTTAGGGGTTGACGATTATTTATCACAGTACTTTGGTAAGGAGGAATGGTTTGATAAAATACCCAATGCTCATGAAGTAACCATACGAATGCTATTAAATCATACCTCAGGAATTCCGCGATATATTTTTGATGATTCGGTCTGGAAAACCGCAAAGGAAAATCCGGACAAAACCTGGACAGGCGTAGAACGATTATCATACATTTTTAATGCAAAGCCTGTTCATGAAGCTGGCAAAGGGTGGAGTTACTCCGATACGAATTATATTATTCTGGGAATGCTTATTGAAAAATTAACCGGAAACGATTATTATACAGAGTTATCACATAGAATTTTGAAACCATATGAGCTAACCAATACATACCCTGGAAATTCAAGAGAAATACCGGGTTTAGTTACCGGATATACAGGGTATTCAGAGGTTTTCTTCGTACCTGAAAAGGTTTTACTCGATAACAGAAAACTGGCGTTTAATCCGCAGATGGAATTTACCGGAGGAGGTATTGCCTGCACTGTTGTTGACTTAGCTAAGTGGGGAAGGATTTATTATTCCGGAAAACCCTTTTCGGAAAAATCATTACAAATGTTAAAAACGGATAGCGGATTTAAGACATCATTACCCGATGATGCAGGATACGGATTTGCTTCTTTTATCTGGAGTGAAAATAACCAGGTTTCATACGGACATACCGGGATGTTTCCAGGGTATGTTACTATCGTTGAGTATATGCCTACTTCGGATATTTGTTTGGCCATGCAATGGAACACCGATCAGAAAAATCCGGAAAAGTCATTACATCAATATCTCAATAAAATAAAATTACTTCTATAAGTATAATATTTTTATAGTCTGATTATTAAAAGGTTGTAAATTTTATTTGCTTTTTGTAAATTGAAAGAAAAATCAGATGAAGTATTTACTTACCTTTATTTTGGGAATTAGCATGTTAAATGCTTTTTCACAAAACCCTGCAGATACACTTTTTGAAAAATTAAACTCAGCAAACGATCAGGAAAAGGTTGAAATATATTTGGCTATTGCCAAAATAAATTGGCGATTATCTACTGACTCTATTTATAAGTATAGTAATTTGGCATACGATTTAGCCCATATAATTAATTACGCTGAGGGTGAAGCTAAAGCACTTTCTTACATTGGAGTAACATTCTTTTATAAAGCAGAATACGATAGCGTACTTCACTACTACGATGCAGCCATTGAAAAATTTAAAGAAGCTGATAATATGGCTGGTGCAGCGATTTCCATTAATAATAAAGGCGTGTTATATAAAAGGTTGGGGAACTTTTCTAAATCGCTTGAGTGTTATAATGAAGCGAAAAAAATTCACGAAGAAAATAAGGATTACAGAGAGTTGGGTGGTACCTATCTAAATATCGGAAATGTTTACGATATTCAAAATGATTTTGACCGGGCCATGGAATATTACTTTCTTGCACTGGAGCAGTTCGAGAAAATTGATGATAAGATTAAAATTGCCTCTGCTTTAACCAACATAGGACAAATACACTCTGATCTTAACCAGGATTCCCTGGCATTAAGTTATTATGAGCAAGCAGTGGTTTTGCAAAAAGAGGAAAACGACCTATACGGAATGGCTAATACGCTGGCTAATATTGGAATACAGCATAAGAAGTTGGGAAATTATTCAACATCAGTAGATCATTTTCAAGAGAGTCTTGAATTATATAAAAGAATGAAAGACCAGGATGCCATAGCCTGGGTATATAATAATCTGGGAGTTGTATATGGACTTATGAAAGACTGGGATATGGCCTACGATATGTATCAGAAAACAGAGCAAATAACCCAAAAAATTGGAGATGTGGAAAGCCTGGCCTATGTTAAATATGATTTGGCTGAAATGTATTTTTCTAAGAGAGATTGGAATGCAGCGAGAAACGATTTAAAGAAAGGAATTGAATATGGAAAATCATTAAATATGATCGAGCTTTTAGATAAATCGTATCTGTTATTGTCACAAATTGATTCAGCACAGGGTAAATTCTTAGATGCACTTCAGAGTTATAAAATGCATGCTCAGTTTAAGGATAGCATTTTTAATCAACAAAGTGATCGAAATATTTCAGAGATTGAAGCTAAATATGAAACCGCAAAAAAAGAGCAACAAATTACATTATTGCAGAAAGAGAAAACTTTCCAGGAGTTAAAGCTTAAAAAGAATAAGATTATTGGTATAATCAGTGTGATCGGATCGTTTGTATTCTTTACTTTAATCTTAGTCTGGACCAGATCGAATCATCGTAAACGAGAAGAAAAAGCGCTGTTGAAAAATACGATGGACACTGAAGATAAAGAACGAAAACGCTTGGCTGAGGAGCTACACGATGGTGTTGGACCTTTGTTATCAACCGTTAAATTATATATTAATGAGATTGATGAATCGACCATTAAGGAGTCGGAAAAAGAATTATTAATGCAGTCTGATAAGATAATAGATGAGGCCATAAATACTGCCAGAAGTTTGTCGCATAACCTGATGCCGCAAGATATAGAAAAGGATGGTTTAATTAAATCATTACAAGTTTTTACCAGCAGAGTGTGCATTAATCAGGTGCCCAATATAGATATAGAGCCTGTTAAAACAAACGATATGGGTTTATGGCAGCAAGTAATGCTATATAGAATAATTACCGAACTACTAAATAACTCTCTCAAATATGCTGATGCAAAACAGATTAAGATACTTTTCAAAAGAGATAAAAAGAATCTAATTCTTAATTATGAAGATGATGGACAAGGTTTTGATTTAGAAGCAACATTGAAAAAGGAAAACGGAATTGGTTTAAAAAATGTACTATCAAGAGTTAACTCCTTAAAAGGTGATGTAAACTTAAATTCTTCGGAAGGCAAAGGATTTAAAGCGAATATTATCATTGCAATTAAACATTTAATTAATGATTAACTTATATGAGTCAGAAGATAAAAGTATTTATTGTTGATGATCATGAAATATTCAGAAATGGATTGCTCACCATTTTAAAAAAGGTAGATAACATTGATCTTGTAGGTGAGGCTGGCAATGGTAAAGAGCTAATCTCAAAACTAGAAGATACCAATCCCGATGTAGTGTTGATGGATATAAAAATGCCTGTTATGGATGGCCTTGATGCAACAAAAAAAGCAATTGAAATCAAATCTGATGTAAAGATTATCGCATTATCGATGTTTGGCGATGAGGAGCATCTTAAAAAAATGATTAGTGCCGGAGCACGAGGTTTCTTGCTGAAAAATGTTACACGAACAATATTAACGCATGCTATTGAACTGGTGAACGAAGGAGGTAGCTTTTATTCAGAGGAACTGCTGGTTCATTTTACACAAAAGTTTTTAAACAATAACCAAAACGAAATTGAAGAGCTACAGATTACCAAAAGAGAGTTAGAAGTTTTGCAACTTGTTTCGACCGGACTATCAAACCAGGAAATAGCTGATAAGCTTTTTATTAGCAAACGCACTGTCGATGGCCATAAAAATAGCCTGATTGTAAAATCCGGATCAAAAAATATGGTCGATTTATTAATGTATTCCATAAAAAAAGGACTTATAGAAGTTTAGCTTAACGGTACTGATAACTTATTTATTTTCATAAATAGAAAAACAGGTATTTTACCTGTTTAATTCAAGTGTTTTTCTCTTACATCTCATTATCAGATACTTTAAACTTGTATTGTGCATTACTGATATTGTGCAAATACAAAAAATAGTCATTAACAAAAAAGTATCATGATGAAAAAAAATTACTCACTTAGCTTTCTAAGGATCATATTCTTTGTATTCTTAGCGAATTGTACTTTTTTCTCTAACCAATCATTCGGACAGTTATCGGGTACCAAAACAATTGGCACCAATGGAACCGAAGACTATACTTCATTTACTGAAGCAATAACGGCTTTAACAACAGATGGTATTTCCGGTTCTGTTGTTTTCAATGTATCTTCAGGTACATATAACGAACAAATTACGATACCTGAAATTACAGGCGCATCAGCATCGGATACAATTGTTTTTCAATCGGCCACTGGCGATACAGCCGATGTAAAGTTATATTTTGAACCTACCGGAACAGCTGATAATTTTACCGTTAAGTTTGATGGAGCTGATTTTATCAGATTTCGAAATTTAACGATAACATCAGAGGGGGCAACCGATTATGGTAATGTGGTTAAAATGATTAATGATATTAAACATGTTCACTTTCATGGTAATCAGTTTATAGGAAAATCATCCACATCAGGAACTTTTCGCGATAAACATCTGATCATATCAGAAACAGATTCCTATGATACAAGTTTAGTTTTTGATCATAACACCTTTCATTCGGGAAATGGGATATTCTTGATGGAAAGGCAAACCGGTTTGGAGTTTACCAATAATGTGGTTTACGATGCAACTTCTGCAGCCGATATTATGATAGATTATTCAAACGATTGTGTTATGGAAAATAACAATATCAAGGGAGAAGTTTTATTTTCTCAATTGAATGGTACCAAAGCAAACCATGATATAAAGAATAATGTAATTGAAGGTGAACTAAAATTCGAAAACCTTGCCATAACGGCAGGCCAGGAAGTGAAGGTTATCAATAACTTTATACATGGTAATATTGCTGTTAATACAAGTTCATTAATCGATATTTTTAATAACACTATTGTAAGTGAAAGTGGTTATTCAATTCATGTATTTACTGGTTGTACCGATATATCCATCTTAAATAACCTGATTAAAACAAAAAGTATAAATGCTTGTATTGAATTAGATGATATTTCAGTAGTCGATTATCTCGATTATAATAACTTATTTACAACATCAACGAATATCGGAAGAGTAAATGATGTTAATTATACTACTTTGGCAGATTGGCAAACAGCAACTGGTTTAGAAGAGCATTCTGTTAATGAATCAGTGGCATTCGTTGATGAAGCAAATAACGATTTTCATGTTGCTGAAGGAGAAACCGATGTTTTTGGGGCCTACTTAAATGAAGTAAAATTTGACATTGATGGGGAAAAGAAAAATGAAACAAACCCAAATATTGGTGCTGATGAATATACAAAATATCCGATGTCTGGAACCTATACCATTGGGAAGAATGGAACGGAAGATTATGAAAGTTTTACCGATGCAATTGATGCTTTAATTTATAATGGTATTACGGATGATGTTCTTTTTGATGTTAGCTCCGGAACATACGACGAACAGTTTATCATTCCGGAAATTGATGGTGCTAATATAAATGATTATATAAGTTTTATGCCTGCAACCAGAAACCTTGGCGATGTTATTATCACATGCACCAGTAGCAGTGAAATGGATAATTATATTGCAAAATTAGAAAAGGCCGACTTTATCTACCTTTATAAGTTAGACTTTCAGGTGGGGAACCCTACATATGGAAGAATATTATGTTTACAGGATACTGCAACCAATAATGTTATTGAACAATGCTCATTTACCGGCAATGAGGTAGAATATACATCCACATATCAGGCGCTTATTTATTCTCCTTATGGAAGTCATTCTGATAGTTTAAACATTATAACAGCAAATACATTCATT
Source organism: Bacteroidota bacterium (assembly GCA_020444275.1). Taxonomy (GTDB): domain Bacteria; phylum Bacteroidota; class Bacteroidia; order Bacteroidales; family UBA12077; genus UBA12077. The sequence continues at coordinate 42,558 of JAHLLG010000003.1, forward strand.
AATGGTTCATATGGTGTGATGTTTGATGGTAATGGAGAATCTATTTATGAAAAAGGGAATGATTTTCGGAATAATACATTTAGCGAGCAATACGAATTTGCTTATAAATTAAATAATCAGGATTCGTGCACTATTGCCAGAGATTCAATTTATAATTCTACAACTTGCACTAGCCCTAGCGGAATATATTTGTATGATTGTAAAAATGAAATTATTCAATCAAATATCATTTACCGATATAGTAACGATGGAAATGGTGGATATGGAATATACCTTAACGAGTGTCCCGGTGGTATCAGTGAGTATGGAATGATCTATAATAATTTTGTTTATATCTATACGACAACTTCTGCTATTAACACCATAGGTATTTTACTAAAAAATAGCTCAAACAGGAATCTATATTATAATTCAGTAAATATTTCGGGTTCTTTTACATCTAGTCAAACATTCAAAGTTTGGGGCTCCGAATGGTACGAAGCAAAAAATAATATTTTCTCGAACAAAGCAGGTGGATGGGCGATGTATTCTGATGTGGGATCAAACTTCTCCAGCGATTACAACAACTTTTATACAACGGGCACAACACTAATCGGGGGAACCGCAGATGCTGCCAATTTAAGCGAATGGCAAACGAATTCATCAAAAGATGCTAATTCATTATGTGTTGATCCGCAATTTATTAGTGAAACGAATATGCATATATATCATGCGAATAGTGATTTGAATGGTGCGGGTACTCCTATTACTCTTGTTAACCGGGATATTGATTTCGAACTGAGAGATGGTTCTAATCCTGATATTGGTGCCGATGAATATGATTATATGAACGATGTAAATGATTTTATAACCTATAGTTTTACAGAACAAACCGGAGATGCTGAAATCGATGCTAATAACCATACTATTTCTGTTGAAGTAGAATATGGTACTGTCTTAACTGCTTTAGTGGCTACTTTTACAATATCAGAAAGTGCAACTGTAGCTATTGAATCTACTGCTCAGGTTAGTGGAGTAACAGTCAATGATTTTAGTTCTCCGGTTACTTATACTATTACAGCGCAGGATGGGACTACACAAGATTGGATTATTACAGTTACTGAAGCTCCTAGCGATGAAAACGATATACTAAGTTTTAGTTTTGCCGAACAAACAGGTATTGCCAATATTAGTACGGTTGATCATTCCGTAGAAATTGAAGTTGAGTTTGGTACTGATCTAACCAGTTTAATTGCCACATTTACATTATCTGATGGTGCAACGGCTAGAATAGATGCGGTTCATCAGGTAAGTGGTACAACAACCAATGATTTTAGTTCAATGGTAACTTACACAGTTTATGCTGAAAATGGAGATACACAGGATTGGACCGTTACAGTTACAGAAGCACTAAATAGCGCCAATGATATACTAACCTTTAGTTTTTCTGAACAAAATGATGCTGCAGTTATAAATTCAACCAATCATACTGTGCAGGTTGAATTAGTTCCGGGTTCATCATTAAGCAGTTTAATTGCCACATTTACACTTTCTGAAAATGCAACAGCAAAGATAGGTGCTGTTAATCAGGTAAGCGGAACTACAAGCAATGATTTTAGTAATGATGTTACATATACTATTGTTGCAGAGGATGGTTCAGAGCAGGACTGGATTGTTTCAGTTAATGTTGAACCTTATCATGGAACAGATATTTTAACGTTTAGTTTTGCAGAACAAACGGGTGATGCTACCATTGATCAAACGGAGCATACCATTGATATAGAGGTAGCCGAAGGAACGGATGTGACAAACCTTGTTGCAACTTTTACCTTGTCTGATGGCGCTACTGCCAAGGTGGATGGAAATATTCAGACTTCAAATACAACTGAAAATGATTTTACCAATATGGTTGTTTACTTAGTTGTTGCAGAGGATAATACAACTCAAACTGAATGGGACGTGACTGTTACAGTTGAAGAAACTTCTACTGGAATAGAAGATCTTGAGAAGGTTGAAATGGTGTTATATCCAAATCCAGCAACAAATTACATAAATGTTCAAAGCAATGTAATAGCAAATGATATGGTTGAGTTAAGGATTTTTAATATCACAGGGAAAGTTATTGCAACGAAAGAAATCTATTTAAGTGGCGAATTAAATACCACATTTTACTTTGATCGAAATATGAAGTCAGGAATATATTTGTTGCAGGTTAAATCATCATCAATTATTGCTACACAGAGATTTATAGTGAAATAAATAGTGTCAGCTTTGCAAGTTAAAAAGAGTAATCATAACCCGTGGTTACTCTTTTTTTTTCATTGTTTGTCGATACGTTAAACTTTGTGCTTTTTGTTCAGTCAAATAAACTAATTTTGTAAACTTTAATATTAACCAATTTAATCAGAATATGAAAAAAGTAACACTTTTACTGTTGGCAGTATTTGCATTAAATATCATAACTATTGCTCAACAAGATTTAAAACCGGGAGATAAAGATTATTATAAATACAACTGGAAACTTACCGATGTATATGCCGATTGGGATGCATGGCAAAAAGATCTGGATTATCTGAATGACCAAATTCCTAAATATTCAGAATACAAGGGAAAGCTAGGATCAAGTGCTGATGTGCTTTTAGATTATATGAAATTTTCCGAGAAGAATTCTCAAATATCGTCACGCTTATATGTATTTGCATCGCTTAGTCAGGATGTGGATAGTAAAAATCCGATGTATGTAACAAAATTGCAGCAAATTCAGAATATGTGGGTTGAGTTGGGAAGAAATACAACCTGGGTTCAGCCGGAACTGGCAGCTATTCCAAAAGAAACCATAGATCAGTGGATGGCCAAAAACGAAGAATTGGCTGTATATGAGCACGATTTTGACAGCTTTTATCGTCAGTTAGAACATATTTTAGATGAGGAAACACAACGAATTACCACTTATTATAGTAAAGCGTTGGGTGCAACATCGAATATTTACGGCTCATTATCAACCGCCGATATGGAGTTTCATAAAGTAACTTTATCGGACGGAAAAGAGATTGTTGCAAGTCCTGCCAATGCTTCAAGAGTTTATACAACCAATAAAAACCAGGAAGACAGAAAGCTTGTTGCCGATGCAAGAGCTGCTGCTTACGAAAAAAATAAAAATACCTATGCTGATATTTTAATCGGTTTGTATAATAGTCGTTGGGCAAGTGCACAGCTAAGAGGTTATGAAAGCTGTTTAGATGCTGTACTGGAATCTAATAACATTCCTAAGGATGTTTATATGAATTTAATCGATGTAGCAGGTAACAATACTGATGCATTATTAAAGTACAGACAACTGCGAAAGAAAGCGTTAGGTTTAGGCAAATATTATGGTTCCGATGAAGCCATGGCACTGGTTGATTTTGAAAAATCGTATCCATACGACGAAGCTGTTGAGATGGTAAAAGTGTGCTTAAAACCTATGGGTGATGAGTATAATGAGCTACTGGGAAATGCACTACAAGCCGGTTGGGTTGACGTTTACGAAAAGCCTGGCAAAAGAGGTGGAGCTTACAGCTGGTCAGTTACAGGAGTTCACCCTTATATTCTTATGAACTGGGCAGGAACCAGAGATAATGTGTTTACATTGGTTCATGAATTTGGACATTCAATTCATAGCATGCTAACAAATAAGTATCAACCATACGTTTATACTAATTATGCGAGTATGGTTGCCGAAACTGCATCTACTTTTAACGAGAAAATGTTACTCGATTATCTGATTAAGAATGCAAAAAGTACGGAAGAAAAAATAGCCTTATTAGTTCAGGCTATCGATAATATCTCCGGAACATTTTATCGTCAGGCACAATTTGCTGAATTTGAATACAACTTGTACTCAAAAATTGAAAATAACGAGCCGTTAAATGCTGATATTATGGCCGATTTATATGCCGAAATTGATCATAAATATAATGGCGATATTATGGAAAGATCAGACCTTTACAATTATAGCTGGCCAAGAGTGCACCATTTCTATAATTATAATTATTATGTATATAATTATGCTGTTTCTTTTTCTTGTTCAAGCAGTTTGTTTAATCAAATAAAACAAGCCGACTCAAAAAAAGAAGCAAAAGAAGCACAAGAAAAATATTTGACCTTACTAAAATCAGGAGCCAGCGATTACCCTGTTGATTTATTAAAAGAAGCAGGTGTTGATTTAACAACAAAAGATCCTTACCTGGCTGTGGTTAACCGAATGACAGAGTTGGTTGATCAGTTAGAAGAAGCTTTAAAAGAAGCCGGAAAGATTTAGTTTATATGTTTTTAAAGATTGAATGGGGATTGCATTAGGCAGGCCCCATTTTTTTTATATAATTTTCTATTGATCATCCTTATTCTCAACCAATAAATATAAATCTTTATCTTCTAAGTAAAGATATCCCTGCTCATAGCAAAAATGATATACATCGCCTTTTTTTGTAGTATAGGTATGTGTGTAGTAGGTAAAGTTGAAACCATTGGTTAACAAGGTTTCTTTGGTAACCATAGATTTCCCCGACTGTTTATTAAAATCTTTTAGAATTCTTCTATTCTTTCTCAGAATATTATTGATGTTACGAACCGTATTGCTGGCATCACTATTCAGTCGGTTGTTATACGTATTGCGGCATTGATCGGAACAAAATTTTTTATCGGCACGACCAATAATTTTATCACCACATTCGGGACACTTTCTTTCAGGTAATTCTCTCATAATCATGTGTTTTTTTCGGGTTGTATATCAAATATAAAATAATTTATAGTTAATTACAAACGACAACAAACGAATATTAACCGACTATACCTGTTTAATAACCGAATAACCTGTAGAACTCTCCTTTACTTTGTATCAATAAAATTTTACAAATCTCAAAAAAACAAAAATTATGAAAACAATTAACAAAGTAGAAATTCAGGGATTCTTAGGACAAGATGCAGAAGAAAAAACATTTGAAAGCGGTCGTACGCTCGTAAATATGAGTATTGCAACCAATGAAGGATACAAAAACAGCGATGGTGAATGGATCAATACAACCACATGGCATAACGTGGTATATTGGAAGAATAAGAAAGATGAGAACCTTGATTTTTTGAAAAAAGGAGAGTTGGTTTCAATTACCGGTAAGTTAAATAACAGAAAATATACAGATAAAAGCGGAAATGAGAAATTTATTACCGAAGTAGTTGCCTACAAATTAAATCTTGTAGAGCAGGAAGCTTAAATTAACCCAAACAAGTAGCACAGGGGATTGCAATTTTTGTAATCCCTTTTGTATTTTTATAACATGATTAAAGAGGTTAAGGCAAAATCGTTACTAAGAAAATATAAAAAAGTCGATTCGTGGTTTGTTGCGCGCTATGGAATGAATCTTTACCGAGGTTGCTTGCATAACTGTGCATATTGCGATGGCAGGGCAGAGGGGTATTATGTGGAAGGAGAATTTGGAAAAGATATTGAGGTTAAGATCAATGCATCAGAGTTGCTTCAAAAGGAACTCGATCCTAAACGAAAAAGAGTACCGCTCAAAAAAGGATTTGTAATGATTGGAGGTGGAGTAGGCGACAGTTATTGTGCGGTGGATCAGAAATTTCAACTCGCTCGAAAAGCTCTTAAGATAGTTTCCGAATTTAATTATCCAGTACATATTCTTACAAAATCAACCTTTGTTGAACGAGACATTGATCTTTTAAAAGAAATCAAGGATAAATCGCAGGCTATCATCAGCTTTAGTTTTTCCGGAGTTGATGATGAAATCTGTAAAATTTTTGAGCCAGGTGTTCCTTCAGCGAACGAAAGGTTAAAAACAATAAGTAAGCTCAAAAAAGAAGGCTTTCCGGTTGGTGTGTTTTTAATGCCCGTTATTCCTTTTATTACAGATAGCCGGGAACAGCTGGAAAATTCTATGAAGAGCTTCAAAGAAGCAGGAGTGGATTTTGTAATATTTGGTGGAATGACACTTAAGCAGGGAAGACAACAAGATCATTTTTATGAAATTCTTCAGAAAAATTATCCCGACTTGATTGATAGGTACAATGCAATTTATAAAGGAGATAAATGGGGTGGAGCATCATACAAATATTACAACACTATAAACTCTCTGTTTTTTAGTTTAGCTCGGAAATACCAAATTCCTATTCGAATTCCGGCTAAAATTTTTAACCAAGTAATTAACCAGAACGATTTGGTTACCGTTATCCTTGATCAAATGGATTATATATTGAAGCAGGAAGGAGAAAAGACTCCTTATGGATATGGAGCGTATTCCATTTCACAATTGAAGGAGCCTGTTTCTGCGTTTCGTAATCAGTTACAAACTTTAAAAGGAGTGGGTCCGGTAACCGAAAAAATCATATTAGAGATTCTCGATTCCGGAACATCTCCATATTATGAACGATTAATTTACGGGTGATTTTCTAAATTCGTTTTCAAAATATACACACTATCTAGCTGTTCGTCAGGAAAGGCAAAGCCATCGCTATCTATTTTGCGTAACTGAGCATTAGCTATGTAATAGTATTCATCACCGGCTATTTCACCTGTTGTTGGAATCTCAAACAATGGATTGTTTCTTTCTATGATTTCCTTTTTTATTATACTGTCACCCGTTTCGGTAAGGTAATAACGTACAATATCACCCTGGTGTGCAATTAACGAATTTTTATAAAAAGCCAAACCATCTACGCGTCCGGTATTCATAGTGTTTGCGTGTTTTATTTTTTTAATTGTGTTATTTTCTAAATCAACAACCTCAGTACCTGTAAAATGAGAAACATAGAGTGTCTTGTTATCATCAGAAATGGTTATTCCGTTTGCATAATAAAAGTAATTTGGATTGATAAATAGTTCCAGTGAGTCAGTTTCGGGCCGGATAATATAAACTTTACCTTTTAACGATTCGGATATATAAACGGTCCCATCGTTAGCAATGGTAAGGTCATTTAACAATCGTTGTGTAGTATCTTTTAGCACATATTTTTTAATTAACGAACCCGATTCCAGATCATATTTATAAACACTGCTATATAATAATGAGTCGGCAACAATTTTTCTAGGGTTATCCCATTCGGAGCAAACCCAAAGATGCCTTCTTTTTTCATCCACTTCCATGCCCAAAACTGATAATATATCATCTTGCCCAGATTGAATAAAATCGGTAGTATTTCCATCGGAGTCAATTGCTATTATTTTTCGTTTAATAATTGAGCTAACAAAAAGCGTATTTGTTTTGCTGTCAAAAGCAACACCTTCTGGTATCAGATCTTTTTCGCCAATTGTGTAGGCTAGCGAACTATTGTTTATTGCAGCGGTGTCCTTTGAGGCTTGTTGCAAAAGATCATTATAATTGTCTAGATGTTGAATAAACTGATTTTGATGCAACCTGTCGTAGGTTAAATGAGAATGTAAAGCAAGTACTTCATTTAATATTACCTTGGACTCGTCATAGTGCTCGTTGGCAGCAAGAGCATCGGCATATATAATTTTCATGGCAAAATCGTGAGGCGCGTAATTGTAGAGTGTTTCGGAGTGTTTGAGATACTCGTTATAATTTGAATCATTTACAGCATTAAATGTTTTGTTATAACTATCAATAAAGTCTAATGATGTGATATCTCCATTTGTCTGTATTACAACCGAATTCTGTTTTTTATTACATGCGAATACGAAGATTAAAGCAAAAAGTAGTAAATAGTTTTTCATAATTAAGATTTAAATTTTTATACCTATATTTAAGTAATGATTAAGAATAACAAAAAAACCCTATTCAAAATGGAAAATCAAGAAATTCAAAAAACTTCATCGAAAGATGATCCGAAATTATTTATGGATGAAAAGAGTCAAAAATTTTTAGATGAGACCAGAAAATGGACCATGTTCTTAGCCATTATTGGATTTATTTTCATCGGTTTAATTGTGCTGATGGGATTAATATTTGGATTGGTTGGTTCATTTTTTGGAAGCTATTTAGGAGGCTTTGAAAGAATAGCCATACTGTTAGTTTATATTCTAATTGGTGTATTATATTTTTTCCCAATCTATTATCTAATGAAGTTTTCCATAAATATGAAAAATGCCATTCAGCAAGGAAAACAACAAGAATTAACTTCAGCGTTTGAGTTTCTAAAATCGCATTACAAGTTTATTGGTATTCTTACCATTGTAGCCTTGTCGCTTTATGTGCTATTAGGAATAGTAGCTGTTATTGCAGGAGCATTTGCTGCATTTTAACATCTAAAAGGTCGGTTTATTTTGGTTAACCAGCCTGTTCTTTAATTCTTGAAATACTCCAGTGATTTAAAAAACTGGTTAACCAGATCGTTTTGTTTCGCTTTGAAATAAGCAGCTTCATTCTGACTGGAATGTATGATATAATTTATATTATCTATTTTATAACAATTAATTTTTGTTATCTCAGCAGAGTCCTGATCAAGTAAAGTTAGAGAATATAATGGTTCTGTATCAGCAGTAAAATTATTATCAAACTGGTAACCATCTTCAAACTGCACATTCGAAATATATTTTAGAACCCGTCTGTGGTTAATTTCTCCTTGATTACTTGTCCATCGACCATCTTTTAATGTTAATGAATAACTGCTATCCGGATACGAAAAGTTGATGTGCTCTACTTCTTTGGTTTTAAATTGCGTGATTAGCTTATTTCTCCATTCATTAAGATTTCTATTCAGATGCTTTTGCAGTAAACCATCGGTTTGGTAAACAACCCAGCCATTGGCAAGTCTTAAATAAGTGTCTGTTTTTGCATCTTCAAGCAAAGGATTAGTAGCTTCTTCATAATTCGATTTGCCAATGATTAAATCTAGAATTGGTTTCTCGTCGGAATAAAAGAGTTTAATGTGAATACCATTTGATTCAGCAACCTGATATTTTTTCCAATCTTTTCGTTTACGGGTAATTACCTTCTTTTGCTGAATGTTTCGTATTTTATTCAGGTAGTTGGCCACAACCCTGATATCGGCTTTATATTCCTCATCTCCCTTCGTAACATGCCAGGTTTTATCGTCTTTTAAAACCATAATGGTTTGATCAGAACCGTGGAGGTTAACCTCAATTTTATTTACTTTACTTATGTTGATTTGATCAAAGTCATATCGCACAACTCTTCGCTTGGTTAGAAATAGGGTAAGTGATGTTGCAATAATTACTACAATAAGAAGAGAGATAATAAATTTAGGCTTAATCTTTTTGCTCATAATCCAATGATTTTAATTCATACTTTTAGCGTCACAATAATAGCTAATAATTAGTGAATATGCTATATTATGAAGTTCTAAAATTAAAAATGCTAATCGTTAAAAAGTGTTAAAGTTTTTCAAAGAGGGTTAAACTAAAAAATGATAGCTTAAACCAAACCCTGCCAGAGTTTCAAACTCTGACAGGGTTATTCTTCTCAAAAATCTATAAAAAACAACTCAAAATCAAATTATTATTCTACCTTTGCGCCCTTATATTAATTAAAAAAAAGTGTTTTCCGGTGTCTGTGCGACTTTTGGCGAGTTGAGGGGGGATCAGAAAGCACAGGAGGAAAACAAACATGACAAAATTTGCCGATTTAGGTATCTCTCAAGATATCCTAAAAGGAATTAGTGAGCTAGGTTTTGAAGAAGCAATGCCTGTTCAACAAGAAGTAATTCCAGTATTACTAGAAACAAACCAGGATATCGTTGCGCTAGCACAAACTGGAACTGGAAAAACAGCTGCATTCGGATTGCCTATTGTTCAGCAAATTACAATTAAGAACAAATATCCACAGGCTTTAATCTTATCTCCAACAAGAGAACTATGTGTTCAGATAGCCAAAGATCTGATGGCATATTCTAAACATGTTAATGGATTAAAAGTATTACCCGTTTATGGAGGAGCTGACATTAATGCTCAAATTCGTGGGTTACGTATGGGAGCGCATGTAATTGTAGCTACTCCGGGTAGAATGCTCGATTTAATCAAAAGAAAAAATGCTGATATCACCAATGTTCAAACCGTTGTTCTGGACGAGGCTGACGAAATGCTAAACATGGGATTTCGCGATGATTTGAATGATATTTTGGAATCGGTACCCGATGAACGCAGAACACTGCTTTTTTCAGCAACTATGCCTAAAGAAGTTGCTGCGATAGCTAAAAATTATATGTCAAAACCACAGGAAATAACCGTGGGTAAGAAGAATGCAGGTGCTGAAAGTGTAAAGCATTTGTTTTATCTAGTGCATGCAAGAGATAGATATTTGGCTTTAAAAAGGATTGCCGATGTGAATCCTGATATTTACGCTATTGTTTTCTGTCGAACACGAATGGAAACGAAAGAAGTAGCTGAATGGTTAATTAAAGATGGGTATAGTGCTGATGCTCTGCATGGTGATTTATCGCAGGCACAACGTGACCATGTGATGAGCCGTTTCCGCCATAAAAATATCCAGATGCTTGTGGCGACAGATGTTGCTGCACGTGGTTTGGATGTGAATGATTTATCGCACGTGATAAATTATAACTTACCTGATGATACGGAAGCATATACACACCGAAGTGGACGTACAGGTAGAGCTGGCAAAACAGGTGTTTCAGTTGCTATTGTTCATCTTCGCGAAAAGTATAGAATTAAGGATATTGAGAAAAAAATCAATAAAAAATTCGAGAAAGCAGATATCCCTACTGGAAAAGAAGTGTGCAAAAAGCAACTCTTCAATTTAGTGGACAAGATGGAACATGTTGAGATAGATCATGAAGAGATAAACGGTTTCTTACCAGAGATATATAAAAAATTGGAATGGCTGGATAAAGAAGATCTGATTAAACGCTTTGTTTCATTAGAATTTAATCGATTCTTAGATTATTATAAAAACGCTCCGGATTTAAATGTTCCAGATGAAAAAGATTTTAAGCAGCAAGGAAGAGACAAAGGTAAGCGCAGAGGAAGTGATGATAATTATAAACGTTTGTTTATAAATGTAGGTAAGAATCATGGATTAAACGCTCAGCGTTTAATGGGTTTGGTGAATGAATCTACCAGAGATAGAAACATTCCTATTGGAAAGATTGATATTATGAAATCATTCTCATTTTTTGAGATTGATCAGCAATATACAGATAAAGTGCTGGGGGGATTAAATGGTTATAGCTTCGAAGGTGTAAAAGTAAATTCTGAGGTTGCTAAAGAAAGACCTTCCGGAGGTGGTGATCGCGGAGGAAACAGAGATAAAGGTAGACGATCTTCGGGTGCAAGAAGTGAGGGCCGATCATACGACCGTTCCAAGAAAAAATCAGGAGGTAAATCTGATTCTGGAAAACGATCCAGGAGAAGAAGATAAATAAATTAAAGAAAATACTGTTTATTTATTTGCGCAGTATTTTTTTTATTGTATTTTTACAAACCGAACGTTCGGTTTTAAGTCTGAAGGATGCAAAGCAGAATTTTAATCTTTACTTTATTTCTATTTTGGTTCGGTAATTTTCAATAGGGTATAAGAATAGAATTATTCTAAAATCGCATCCTTCAAGACTTTTAAAGTTAGTTTGTTTCTATGAAAATTGTTGAAGTTATAGTAAGAAAGCTTTTAGCTGATTTTGTTCCTGATATTGATAAAATTAATCCATCAGATAATGTTTATCATGATTTAAGTTTGTCTGAAAACGATATGAACATAATCAGACAACGATTACAACTTATATTCAATGTAATTATTCCACAAGATCTTTTCCTTTCGCAATCTACGTATATGCAACTATGCACGTTCATTAATGATGTTTATAAGCAGGGAGCAAATATTGAAAACATAAAATGTAGTTGAGTATTCATTTCTAATCGCACCTAATTTCTTCATCATACTATTCGATATTTTTCTACATTTACATGATCAAATAATATTAGCTATGGGAAAGATTAAAACAATAGCATTAGTTGCACACGATAACCGAAAAGCAGATTTAATTGAGTGGGTTGAGTGGAACAAAGATAAACTTGATGGCAAACACTTAGTTTGTACCGGAACAACAGGAAAATTGGTTGAAGAAGCTTTGTTAAAACACTTTAACGACTCAGGAAGGTTGAATATAAAAAAGCTTCGATCAGGTCCATTAGGAGGCGATCAACAGCTTGGAGCCTTAATCAGTGAAGGGAAAATTGATATGTTCATTTTTCTTTGGGATCCTATGCAACCTCAACCCCACGATGTTGATGTAAAAGCATTGCTGAGGATAGCTACATTATATAACATTCCCACAGCATGCAACAGGTCATCTGCTGATTTTTTAATTTCATCTATGTTAATGGATCAGAAGTATGAGCGAAAAGTAAAAGATTATTCATCGTATATTAATAGAGAAGTAAAATAATTCCTGGAACCATTTATCTATTCCCTTCAACAATTAACACAATTTCGCCTTTAACGGTCGATTTGCTGTAGTATTCGATGAGCTCTTTTAACGTTCCTCTCACGTTTTCTTCGTGAATTTTAGTTAACTCTCTCGAAACAGATGCGTTTCTTTCTTCACCTAAAACTTCAGCCAACTGGGTAAGTGTTTTTACCAGTCGGTAAGGCGATTCGTAAAAAACCATCGTCTTTTGTTCCGATGCAAGTTCCTGAATACGCTTTTGTCTTCCTTTTTTCTGGGGAAGAAAACCTTCAAACGAAAAGCGGTCGTTTGGTAATCCGGAATTTACCAATGCAGGAATAAAAGCAGTTGGGCCGGGTAAAGTTTCTATTTCTATGTCATTTTCAATACAAGCACGGGCAATCAAAAATCCCGGATCAGAAATGGCCGGCGTTCCGGCATCCGAAACCAGAGCAATGGTTTCACCTCCTTTTATACGTTCTATTAACGATGGTAAGGCTTTATGCTCATTAAATTTATGATGAGCAAACATAGGTTTTTCTATCTCGAAATGCCTAAGTAAGTTTCCTGTTTTGCGGGTATCTTCTGCCAAAATAATATCAACCTCTTTTAAAATGCGGATAGCACGAAGTGTCATATCCTCTAAATTTCCAATAGGCGTAGGAACTAAATATAATTTACTCATGATGATATTATTTAGCAGCAAATTTTCTTCTTACCAACTCTTTTAATCGCTCAAAATTCGGATCTTCATTATCCCAATCGAAATTTTCATTTAAATATTCAACCGCGTTTTCGAAGGTATCAAAGTTGTTTAAAATCTGAATGGTTTCGTGATATTGATCTTTATTATTATGAAATAGTTCACGGATAAAAATGAATTTATCGTTCAATCCAATAGCCGAATTGATATCGGGTATAGGCTTCGACTGCATTTTCGATGATACATCTTTTTTCATATTTTTCTTTGCAATATCATCGTGCACAAACTTTTTCGAATGAAATTTATCTGCAACAATCTCCGGTGATGTTTCATGTTTATTCTCCGATTGACCTTCTGGTTCAGTTGAAGTTTCATCATCTGATTCTGTTTCCTCTCTTTCCTGACCAGTTTCAATAATAAATTCAGGTTCCTTTTTTGATTCTTCTTTTTCAATCTCCTCAAGGCGCTGCTCTTCACTTTTTTGATTGGTATCAGGCTCTTTTGCAGGCTTCACTTCTTTCGGTTGCTCCTTAGTTTGCTTTTTTTGTTCAACAGTTGTTGATATTTCTTCTGTTTGATTTTCAACACGGTAGGAGTCTTGTCCTTTAAGTTTTAGCAATAACTCATAAAGATTTCTTACTTTTGAAAGTGAAAGGTCAATATCTAATGGATGAATTTGTTCCGATTGCTCAAACCTGTTGGTCATTGAGTATATATCTTGAATATCTGAAATAAGATTTTTAATCAACTCTTTTTTATTCATAGTATTGATAATATTTATATTGCAAAAATAACGATAATAGTTTACAATTTGGTATAAGATGTTTTTCGAAGGTACAAATAAAAAAGCCAAAAACAGAGGATGGGTTGAGGTTATATGCGGTTCCATGTTCTCGGGTAAAACCGAAGAATTAATACGAAGACTAAAACGTGCAGAATATGCTAAACTTAAGGTGGAAATTTTTAAACCATTAATTGATACCAGATATTCAGAAGAGGAAGTGGTTTCGCACGATGAAACTTCTATTCGATCTACCCCGGTAGAATCATCAGGAAACATCTTGCTGCTTGCTGGTAATGTTGATGTAATAGGTATTGACGAAGCGCAATTTTTCGACAAAAATTTGGTAGATGTTTGCAATAAATTGGCTAACGATGGAATTCGTGTAATTGTTGCAGGTTTGGATATGGATTACCTTGGAAAACCTTTTGGCCCCATACCGGCATTAATGGCCGAAGCCGAATATGTTACCAAAGTACATGCTATCTGCATGCAATGTGGTAATTTGGCCCAATATTCACATCGAATTGCCGATAGTGATAAACTTGTTCTTTTAGGTGAAACCAATGAGTATGAGCCACTATGCCGTGTGTGTTTTAACAAAGTGATGACCAAAGATAATTCATGATTTATAAAGTTTCACAAATAGAAGAAATAATAGGTGCAAAATGGGTTGGTAAAACCGATGGTGATATTAATACTGTTTTAATTGATAGCCGAAATATCATATCATCACCTAATACGCTTTTTTTTGCTATTCGTGGGCAGCGGCATGATGGACATAAATTTATTGATGATCTGTATAATCGTGGAATTGTAAATTTTGTTGTTGAGTTTTTACCCGATAATCATTTTAGTTTTCCCAAGGCAAACTTTTTAATTGTAAACAATACACTTGATGCTTTACAAAAGTTGGCAGTGTATCACAGGCAAAGCTTTTCTTATCCGGTTATCGGTGTTACGGGAAGTAACGGAAAAACTATAGTTAAAGAGTGGTTATTTCATCTGCTTCAGGATAAAAAGCAGTTGGTACGAAATCCGAAAAGTTACAATTCGCAGGTTGGAGTACCTTTATCCGTATTGTTAATGGATTCTAAATCTGACATGGCCGTTTTTGAGGCCGGTATTTCATTACCGGGCGAAATGGAGAGGTTGCAACAAATTATTCAACCGAACATTGGATTAATTACCAATATAGGTGAACCACATCAGGAGAATTTTACAGATTATACGCAAAAAGCAAGAGAAAAATTAAAGCTGTTCAGTGGTTCGGATATCGTTGTGTACTCCAAAGATCAGGAAATTATTCATAATCTTATACAGAATGATCCTGAATTATCGAAGAAGCAACTGTTCTCCTGGTCAAGAAATAGTGGAGCTGAACTAAATGTAAAAACAAAGCAGGTAGATTTTAACAGAACACAAATCGATTTTCAATATAAAAAACAAAAAGAAAGTATTATCATTCCTTTTACGGATAAGGCTTCGGTTGAGGATGCAATTCATGCTTTAGCTCTAATCTGTGCCATGAATTATGATCCTGTTGCTTTTAAACATAAATTTGAACTCTTGCCACCCGTTGCCATGCGCATGGAGTTAAAAAAAGGAATCAATAATTGCACGATTATTAATGATAGTTATAACTCCGACTTAAATTCGTTATCCATAGCACTGAACTATCTCGATCAGCAAAATCAGCATAAGCTTAAAACGGTTATTCTTTCGGATATCCTTCAGAGTGGAAAATCCGATGAAGAGCTGTATAAAGAAGTTGCAATACTCCTCAAAAAATTCAAGGTCGATAAGGTAATCGGAATCGGCAAGTCCATCTCAAAGCAAGCCGATCAGTTTAATCAGGATACTTTATTTTATAATACCACGGAGGAATTTCTAACGGATTTTATTAAAGATGCCTATGTAGACCAGGCAATCTTGTTAAAAGGTTCTCGTGATTTTTCTTTTGAGAAGATATCAATACTGCTTGAAGAAAAAGCACACCGTACGGTTTTGGAGATTAATCTAAATGCCCTGGTTCATAATTTGAATTATTTTCGGGCAAAACTGAAGCCGGAAACTAAAATTATGGCTATGGTAAAAGCATTGTCGTATGGAAGTGGAACGTTTGAGATTGCCAATATTTTACAATATCAACGTGTTGATTATTTGGGTGTGGCTTTTGCCGACGAAGGTGTCGCACTGCGAGAGGCAGGAATAAAAACTCCAATAATTGTGATGAATCCGGAGCAGAATAGTTTCGATCTTATGTTAAAGCATAAGTTGGAACCTGAAATCTATAATTTTAAGGTATTAGAAGAGTTTAAAAACCAAGTTGAAAAAGGGAAATTTAAAAAGTATCCGATTCATATTAAGATCGATACAGGAATGAATCGTTTGGGTTTTGTTTCTCATGAAATACCGAAACTCATTGAACAGCTTAAAGAATCAAAAGAGCTTACCATATCATCTGTGTTTTCTCATTTGGCAGCAAGTGATGAGGAAGTGCATGATCGTTTTACAAAACAGCAGATTAAGTGCTTTGATGAACTAAGTACGCAGATTAAAAAAAGTTTTAAAAATCCGATTATAAGGCATATTTCTAATTCTGCAGGAATTGAGCGATTTCCTGAAGCGCAATTCGACATGGTGCGATTGGGTATAGGTTTATATGGTGTTTCGGCAACTAATCAAGATGAGCTGGCTGTGGTAAGTACCTTAAAAAGTACAGTAATACAGGTTAAGCAGGTTACGAAAGGTGCAACAGTTGGTTATAACAGGCAAGGCAAAGCCGATAAAGATATGACTATTGCTATTGTACCGGTTGGATATGCCGACGGATTAAACCGGAAATTAAGCAATGGTAATGGCAAATTGTATATCAACGGATTTTTGGTTCCAATCATTGGTAACATTTGTATGGATATGTGCATGGTAGATATAACAGGTTGCAACATTCATGAAGGCGACGAAGTTATTGTTTTCGGTAAGGAACAGTCGGTAACAGAACTTGCCAACACATTGGGTACTATTCCTTACGAAATATTTACAAGTGTTTCGTCGAGAGTAAAGCGCGTATATTTCCAAGAGTAATTATTCTTCAAGTTTATATTCAATAAACATGGTTTTAATGGGAGTGGGGGTGCAATTTTTTGATCCTCGTCGATTATCACTAACCAAATAGATTATATCACCCGTTTTATAAATACCTTCCAGGTTTGAAACATATTCACAACGATTCTTAATTATACTATCATTTAATGTTTCATCGATATGTTCCAGAATTGGTTGTTTCGGGAAACCATTTTTATTAATCGATATTTCATCCACATAGCATTTTGCAGTTTCCGGAGTATCGTGATTATAGAAAGAACGTAAGCCATATAAAATATCATCATCCTGATCGTAATATATGTCCGAATATCTCCAATGGTTATTTGCATGATTTATCGTGAATTTATGCTGCTGTTCAAGGAATCCGTCGGCACTAATTTTTAGTGTATATATTTCCGATTGCTTATTGCCGTTACGTTCGCGTAAAATATAAATTAGTTTTTGAGCCGGATTTACAGCTATGCCTTCCATCCCAAGGCTACGATGAAATTCTGAAAGGTCTAAATCGGTTTCAAGTTTCTTAATGCTATTATTTTTCAGGTTGTATGAATAGATAGTTGTGTTTCCTTCATCAACAAGCAGAAGGTTTTGGTTATACCAGGTCATACCTTCCATCTCTATTTTACGGATATCTATTTCGTTATCAGGGTTGAGTGTATTGAAATTTTGAATAGGTTCTGTCAGATCAATTGTGGAAATCAAATGGTAATCCAACTGATTTACAACTAAAATTACGTTTTCGCGTTCTGAAACAAAATACAGTGTATCGTTATTGCCGACCATTCCTGAGATTTCATATTCTGTATTAAATACGTCAGGAAGTTCTATAAAACGGATGGTATGCTGTTGCGCCTGGATTGAAAAAATTGTTGCGAGATAGATACAAAGAATAAGGAATGTTTTCATCGCTTTGATTATTTACAGTATTATTGATGATGATGAAGATAATTAATAATTATACAATTTTATAGTACTTCGCTTTAAAACCTTCATCCTTTAATTGTTGATATTGATAATTATGTTCTAATAATTTTTCATGATGCGGACTTACAACATCTTTATCGAATGCTCGCATCAAATGAATAACCTCTCCTCCCGGTTTAATTACACGTTGAATTTCCTTTTGTTCATTATCGAAATTCCAGCCCAGTGCATTCGAAGTAAATAAAATATCCAAACTGTGCTCGGGTAAAGGAATACGATCAAGAAAACCTTCCATTACATAGGTGTTTGTTAAATGATTATCCTGAAATCTTTTTCGCATAAAACATCGAAAGCTACTTAATGGTTCTATTGCGTATATTGTTTTTGCGTGGTTTGCCAATAATAAAGTTAATAAACCCGAACCTGCACCAACATCTGCTATTGTTTTGTTTGATAGTTTATTCGGGTCAATTATCTCTTCTATTTGCCAGGTAAACTTTATTTTTTCATCATACGTTTCAGGGTATTTGTTATAAATTATGAGCTCACCAATTTCCCAAATCAATTCGTTGCAATATTCTTCAATATTTTTTTGTTTCCTAACAGGTTTGTTTTCTGCCAGAACTTTTTCTAAAAATGGTCTTATGGAAGGTTCTTTTTTTTGCAGAAATCGATGGATGATTGGATATGTTCTAAGCACCGTGGCAAACTCTTTTTGCGGTACACGCACGGGAAGATATCTTATCTGGAAAGGCTCCAGCAGAAGCAAATCTTCAATGTCAATGCGGGTATCTTTAAAGATCTTTTTTAAATGCGTAGCGTATTTCATCATGTAATTTATGAATACTTACGAAAGTAATGATTCTTACTTTTAATTAAAAGAAGAATAAAAAAAGCCTGTCGAAAATCGACAGGCTCGGCAATTTGTAATTAAAATGCAAATATTATATAACTTGTACGTTAACTGCGTTTAATCCTTTTTTACCTTCTTGTAATTCAAACTCTACCTGGTCTTCTTCTCTAATTTCGTCGATAAGACCTGATACGTGTACGAAATGTTCTTTGTTTGAATCGTCTTCTTTAATGAATCCATATCCTTTGGCGTCATTGAAGAATTTTACTGTTCCTGTGTTCATTCTAAAATATTTATTTAATTAATTAAGGCACAAAGGTAGCATTATATTTAACTAACCAACATAAATAGTCATTTATTTTTAATTTATTTTCAAATAGTTACGTTTTTAACTTTATAATCTTCAAATGGGGGTACCTTGGGGATACTTAATTTATGAAAGTCTTTAATCTTTGCGTAACTTTAGGAAAAAATATTTGATGGAAAAGCACGAACCTAAACAGAATATTTTAAAAGCTGAATTAGCGCGATTATTTTTTATTGCAGTGGGCATATTTCTTTTTGTTCTGTTTTTTCAGCCATTTCCTTTGGATAAACTGAGTTATGATAATCGACTACTATATGTTACAGGATTTGGAGCAATAACTTTTATACTAAGTTTTTTAGTTTTAATGTTAATTCCGCTGCTATTCCCAAAATGGTTTAAACTCAGCCAGTGGGAGAGTGGTTCGATGTTCTTTCTTAATATTGTTCTGCTTGTATTATCTATTACAGCTTATTCTTTTTATGTAATGCATGTTGGACATTCTCAATTAACTTTATATGTAATTTTCAAGATTTCGTTAGTTTGTCTTATGCCTGTAATAATTCTTAGCATACTCTATAAGAATAAATCCCTCGAAAGCATTATTGAAATTTTACAACGACAGAATAAGCTATTTTTAGCACGAATTGATAAGTTGGAAGAAAACGGAAAAGATCAACAGGTAACTATTTATTCTGATTCGAAGACCGATAAAATAGCATTGAGGTTCAAAGATATTATTTGGGTTAGATCTGCAGATAATTATATTGAAATGCATTACCTTGTTAATGATGTTCCTGAAAAAAAACTCATTAGAAATACTCTTAAAAATATAGAAATACAATTGGCAGAGCGTCCGGAATTTATACGTTGCCATAGGACAAGTATTGTAAATATATCCTATTCAGAAAAAATAGTGCGAAATTATAGCGGTTTCAGCTTAAAAATGAATTATTTAGATCAAAACATCCCCATTTCCCGACAGTATTTGGTTTTAATTAAAGACGCAATTGCTGCAAAGGAATAGGATGTTGTTCGCCACGAAAAATTGACATTCACCCCAAATAAAATGAGTTCTCCACAATACATAGGCCATTTAGCCCTTTAATTTTTATTCGCTTCAGTTAAGGCTTAAATTGCATCTGAATCAAAATATAGTAAGATGATAAATGTAGTTGATAATTATTGTGAATTTCCGATAGCTCTGCGGAGACCAATGTGGCGAATCTGGCATAACCTGTTAATCAGATTCGATAAGGATAGTACTGTTAATTTTATGAATTACGGTTACTCCGGGTTAAACGGAGACAAACCACTTGAGCTTAAACAAAAAGATGAAGAAAACAGGTATTGTATACAATTATACGATCATGTTGTAAATAGCGTGAACTTAGAAAACAAAAAGGTAATTGAAGTAGGATCGGGTCGTGGAGGTGGTGCCGATTATATCACACGATATTATAAACCATTAGAATATACCGGAGTTGATATTTCATCGGGTGTTATCAAGTTTTGTAATCAGTTTTATAATGTGCCTGGTTTATATTTTAAACAGGGTAAGGCAGAAAAAATTCCTGCAGAAACAGCATCGTATGATGCTTTGGTAAACGTTGAATCGGCGCGTTGTTATAGCGATATTAAAGCTTTTTTTAATGAGGTGCATCGCGTATTAAATGCTGACGGGCATTTTCTTTTTGCCGATATGATTGAGAAGGATGAAGTAGGTCTAATTCGAAAAGATTTAAACGAATGTGGATTTAAAATAGTAACTGAGCAGGAAATTACTAAGAACGTAGCTAAGGGTCTTGAAATGGATACGAAACGCAGAGAAAAAGAGATACACAGAAAAGTACCTGGTATTTTGCAAAAATCATTTAAAAAGTTTGCCGGAACCAAAGGATCAACACGCTATGAATCATTTAATAATGGAAAATTTGAATACTGGAGTTTTGTTCTAAAAAAGAATTAATCATTAGATAATCGTGTAATGATTTAAGGCAGAATATTTTTATTGTGTCGAACGAAAAAAGAATGTTATGGCAAGAGCGGGGTTAGCATATCAAACTCAGGTTAAGAGTGAATTCATGACTGATTTAAGAGATAAGGTGTCGGGCTATTTTGAAACCAATGGGATTTCTCAGTATGGAAACCTGAATTTATATTTAAAAACCATATTTATGTTCTTGCTGTATCTTTCACCTTATGTTTTAATGCTCTCGGGAGTTATTCAATCTTTTACAGCAGTTCTTTTTTGTTGGATATGCATGGGATTTGGAAAAGCTGGCATTGGAATGGCAGTAATGCACGATGCTAACCACAAATCCTATTCATCAAAAAGATGGGTGAACCATTGGATGGGAAATACACTCTATTTATTAGGAGGATCTCCAATTACCTGGCAATATCAGCATAATACACTTCATCATGGCTTTACAAATATCGATGGCTATGATGAAGATATTGATCCTGGATCAGCCTTGCGATTTTCACCTCATAAGCCATTGCTAAAAATGCATAAATACCAGCATATTTATGCCTGGTTTTTATATGGTTTAATGACCCTGGTTTGGGTTACCAACAAAGACTTTAAGCAGTTGGTTCGATATAAGAAAGAAGGAGGTTTAAGCAGTAATTTGTCAACAGCCCGGTTATGGATAACACTTATTGTTACTAAAATGATCTATTATGTTGCTTTTTTACTGATTCCAATCCTGATGTTACCTTTTGCATGGTACTGGATAGTAGTATTCTTTTTAGTAATGCACTTCACAAGTGGATTTATTTTAACTGTAATTTTTCAAACTGCTCATGTGGTTCCTACTTCCAGATACCCACTACCCGATGAGAATAACACATTAGATAGTAATTGGGCAATTCATCAGCTTTCCTCCACTTCCGATTTTGCGCCACGAAACAGGATACTCTCCTGGTTCATTGGTGGATTAAACTATCAGGTAGAACATCATCTGTTTCCTAATATCTGCCACGTGCATTACAGGAAATTGTCAAAACTGGTGAAGGATACAGCTTACAAGCATAACATTCCTTACCATGTTCAACCAACTTTCATAAAAGCACTGCAAGAACATGGCCGAATGCTAAAGAAACTTGGCAGACCTTAAATTATTTAATTAGGGTAACTTTTACAGCAGTTAGTCCTTTAGGTCCTTGTTCAACTTCAAAACTTACCATGTTGTTTTCTTTAATCTCGTCTATTAAGTTGTTTGCATGAACAAATATACCTTGTTTTGTTTTGGAGTCTTTTATGAAACCGTAACCCTTGGAGTCGTTAAAAAAGGTAACTACACCTTTTCGTATAATATCGGTTTCATCTTCTTCGCGCGATGGTACGCCTAACTCTATGTCTTCTGCTTTTATTTCTTTTTTCTTTGAAGGATCGGGAGGAGTAGAGGTAATCATGCCATTTTCGTCAACATAGGCAATCATATCATCTAATGAGTTTTTCTTTTCGTTTTCTTTCTTATCTAATCTTTTTTGAGCTTTTGCTTTCCTCTTTTTTTCTCGTTTTTGTCTTACTTCTTTTTTATTAAAGGTTTCTTGTGATCTTCCCATATATTATTTTTTTAGTTTTCTTAATTTTCTATTAAACTTAATTTATCTTTTAAAATTATTTTTAACCGATATAATGCTCTTGCTTTTATTTGTCGGATACGTTCTGTGGTCATGTTAAATTCTAATGCAATGTCGTGTAAACGGAGACTCTTTTTGCCTCCTAAACCAAACGACATGGTAATTATTTCAGCTTCTCTCTGCGAGAGTTTGCGTAAAGCACGTAAGATATTTTTTGATAATGATTCTTCCATAAGCTGGTTATCTGGCGAAGGAATAGTATTGGTTTGAATAACATCATACAAAGTCGATTCGCTCTCATTATCGTTTTTTAAAGGCATATCAAATGATAGCTGACGTTTATTGATATCATTTGCTATTTTTATATCACTATCAGAAATATCAAGATGTTCAGATAACTCAGCTTCAGTTGGTGTACGTTCAAATTCTTGTTCGAGATATGGAGATGCCTTTGCAATTTTATTGATTGATGATATTCTATTTAAGGGCAAACGAACAATTCTTGTTTGTTCCGAAATTGCCTGAATAATTGATTGACGAATCCACCAAACAGCATACGAAATAAACTTAAAACCACGAGTCTCGTCAAATTTCGATGCAGCCTTAACCAATCCTACATTACCTTCGTTAATTAAATCAGGAAAAGATAACCCCTGGTTTTGATATTGTTTGGCAACCGAAACAACAAACCGTAAATTAGCTAATACCAGTTTTTCTAAAGCTACCTGTTCTCCTTTTTTAATTCTTAACGTTAAATCAACCTCCTCTTCAACACTTAAAACATGATATTTACTTATTTCCTGAAAATATCTGTTAATAGAATCTTCATTTCTATGCGTAATTTGTTTGGTTATTTTAAGCTGTCTCATGGTTGTTGCCTCAAATTTTAAATCGTAGAAATATATTCCGGTGTAAATTATCGGAATAAAAATTCTAAGCAATTGATTAATGGAGTATTAAATAATTTTAACATCAGAAGCAAATAATCCTTTTTCGCTTTCTTTTACATCAAATTCAACGCTTTGATTTTCTTTTAGTCCTTCAAAAGAGTTTTCTAAACTACTGCGGTGAACAAAAATATCCTTATCGTCTTCTGAACTAATAAAACCAAAACCTTTGATCTTATCGTACCATTTTACTGTTCCTTTTGTCATAAAATTGGTTTAATTCGTATATGTCCTTTTGGGTTTGGCTTCATTAACAACAATATTTCTGTTTTCAAAAGAAGCACCATTCAAGTCGTTAATTGCTTTTTTAGCGTCTGCATCTTTTTCCATTTCAACAAAACCAAAACCTTTACTTCGACCATTAAACTTGTCTGTAATAATTTTTGCTGAGGTAACGTTTCCAAAATCTTCGAAAATACCCTTTAAGTCATCTTCATTTACCTTGTAATCAAGGTTTCCTACATAAATGTTCATAATTGTAATTCTTTATAGTTTATAATACTTAATAACAGTTAGATACTGCTGTTCCAATGAATTATCAATTAATTTAACTTTTAGGAAGAAGCGAAATGAGTGAACTCAAATGATCGTATATCTATGTTCTGTTATTAACAGTTAAAAAAATGGATTTAAAAAAGTGTGCAGAAAAACTAATAGGTGTAAGAAATTAGTAAGTAAAAGCTCAAATTCTCAAATCGATTATTTTGGTAAAGGTACGCTTTTATTTTCAAGGATTTATACTTTACTGTGTTTATTTCTTTCGTTCTGAAATTTGATTGCAGTGAATAAAAAAAGCCTGTTGAAAATCAACAGGCTTAGGTAAGCGGTACTTTAATGCAAAAATTATATAACTTTTACGTTAACTGCGTTTAATCCTTTTTTACCTTCTTGTAATTCAAACTCTACGCGATCGTCTTCTCTAATTTCGTCGATAAGACCTGATACGTGTACAAAATGTTCTTTGTTTGAATCGTCTTCTTTAATGAATCCATATCCTTTTGATTCATTGAAGAATTTTACTGTTCCTGTGTTCATTATAAAATATTTAATTAATTAATTACGATACAAAGGTAGTATAATAAATTATTAAATAACTTTTTATTGGATTTATTTTTACTTTATTCTATGAATTTAACATAAATGAAACCTTATGATAGATATGTTCATACCTGCTGATTACTACCAAACTGTACTCTGATAACCAAAACACAGAAAGTAACATCGTAACATAAAAAACCCCACAAGCTTTTTCTTGTGAGGCCTTTTTGCTAAAATTTGAAATAAACTAAAAGAAAAAAGATCTTAAAAGGCGAATTTAATACCTTGAGCCAATGGTAATTCTTTACCATAGTTTATGGTGTTCGTCTGACGTCTCATGTATGCTTTCCACGAGTCGGAGCCCGATTCACGTCCGCCACCGGTATCTTTTTCGCCACCAAATGCGCCTCCAATTTCTGCACCTGATGTTCCGCTATTTACATTGGCAATACCACAATCAGACCCAACTTCACTTAAGAATTGCTCGCTTTCTCGCATATTTAATGTAAACAATGCTGATGATAATCCTTGCGGAACTCCATTGTTAAGTTCAATTGCTTCATCAAATGTTTTGTATTTAATAAGATAAACTATCGGAGCAAAAGTTTCTTCTTGCACAATATGATAATGATTTTGAGCTTCAGCAATAGCAGGTACTACATAATTACCAGTCTTATACTTATCTTTTTCCAAGCCATATCCTCCGAACAAGATCTTACCACCTTCTTTTTGCACTTCTTCGACTGCATGGGTAAATGCATATACCGAGTGTTTGTCAATAAGTGGCCCAACAAGGGTGTGAGAATCCAATGGATTTCCAATTTTACAAACAATTTGCTTATATGCATTTACCAATCTTTCCTTTACTTCATCGTAAACTTTCTCATGTACAATAACTCGTCGAGTTGATGTACAACGTTGTCCCGCTGTTCCAACGGCTCCAAAAACAATCGACGGAATAGCCATATCTAAATCTGCAGAATCAGATACTATTACTGCGTTGTTTCCTCCCAATTCCAGGATTGTCTTACCCAATCGAGCACCTACAATTTGTCCTACGCGTTTACCAACTGCTGTCGATCCGGTAACGGAGAATAGTGGAATTCGTTTATCTTCCAAGAAATTGTCACCCAGTACCGACGATTTAGCAATAACTAAATTGAATACACCTTCAGGCACATCATTATCTTTCAGTACTTTTTGTATAATGTTCATGGTAGCAATGGCAGAAAGTGGAGTTTTAGAGCTGGGTTTCCAGATAACAACATCGCCGGCTATAGCTGCAAGCATGGTGTTCCATGCCCAAACTGCTACAGGGAAATTAAATGATGTAATTAAACCAACAATTCCTACCGGATGATATTGATCATACATTCTATGGTCTCTGCGTTCCGAATGCATAGTAAAACCATTCAATAAACGCGATTGTCCAACAGCAAAATCGCATATATCAATCATTTCCTGAACTTCGCCTAATCCTTCCTGGTATATTTTACCCATTTCAAGAGTAACCAGTTTACCAAGATCTTCTTTGGCATCACGCAGTGCAAGTCCCATCTGACGAACTATTTCGCCTCTTTTTGGAGCAGGAATTTCTCTCCAAACCTTAAAAGCTTTCTGAGCTTTCGTAACAACTGCTTCGTAATCTTCAATGGTTGCATTTTGTACTTTAGCAATCTCTTTTCCGTCAATAGGCGATTCAGATGACGTGATTGCACCGTTTACATCGAACCAGTCTGTTCCGGTTGTAACACCCGGATTAACATCTTTTATTCCTAGTCTTTCTAATAATTCTTGAATATTAAATTCTGTTGTAGTCATGTTTTCTAATTTTCATTTTGTCACACTGTCCCGATATCTATCGGGATTGTTGAAGTGTGAATTGAGTAAATTTGCATCCTTCGACTGGCTCCGGATGACTTTATTGATTTTAATCTTCCATAAATGGATACTTGTAACTTGTTGGCGGAACAAAGCACTCTTTTATTGTTCGTGGTGTAACCCAACGCAGAAGATTAAGTCTTGATCCTGCCTTATCGTTAGTTCCCGAACCACGTGAACCACCAAATGGTTGCTGATTAACAACTGCTCCTGTTGGTTTATCATTAATATAGAAATTACCTGCTGCATGCTCCAGCTTTTTCATCGCATATTCGATAACATATCGATCTTTTGAAAATATTGATCCGGTTAATCCATAAATAGATGTATGGTCAACAAGTTCAACGGTTTCTTTCCATTTCTTATGATCATAAACATAAATGGTTAGTATCGGACCAAACAATTCTTCTTCCATAGTAACATAGTGTGGATCCTTGGTAAGAATAATAGTTGGTTCAATAAAATAACCTTTCGATTTATCATAATTTCCACCCTGAATGATTTCTACCTCTTTATCTTCTTTAGCTCTATCGATAAATCCTGCTAACTTATCGAATGAAGCTTCATCAATCACTGCATTAAGAAAGTTTGAAAAATCTTCTACCGGACCCATTTTCATGGTTTCCATGTCGCATTTAATTTCGCATAATACTTCATCCCATTTATTATCCGGTATATATGCTCTTGAAACAGCCGAGCATTTTTGCCCCTGATATTCGAATGCGCCGCGTGTAAGCGCAGTAGCAACCTGAGTTGGGTTAGCTGATTCGTGCATGAGCACAAAGTTTTTGCCTCCGGTTTCACCTACAATTCTTGGGTAGGTTTTATAGTTCGCAATGTTATTACCAATCTCTTTCCAGATATTTTGGAATACAGCAGTTGAGCCGGTAAAGTGTATACCTGCAAAATCAGGATGCGAGAAAATTACTTTTCCGGCAACGGGTCCCGAAACATAAACCAGGTTAATTACTCCATCGGGTAATCCTGCTTCCATAAAGATTTCCATGATAATTCTTGCAGCATAAATTTGTGTGTTGGAAGGTTTCCAAACAACCGTATTTCCCATCATGGCAGGTGCTGAAGGTAAATTACCTGCAATAGCTGTAAAATTGAAAGGTGTAAGTGCAAATACAAATCCTTCCAAAGCACGTTGCTCAATTCTGTTCCAACGTAATTCATCAGAATCAGGCTGTTCATTATATATCTCAGTCATATATTGAACATTGAAGCGCAGAAAATCAGATAGTTCACAAGCCGAATCAATCTCTGCCTGGTGCACCGATTTAGATTGGCCTAACATAGTAGCAGCATTAATTCTTGCTCGATATGGGCCGGATATCATTCCGGCAGCTTTTAAAAAGATTGATGCTCGTTGCTTCCACGACATGGCTGCCCACTTTTTGCGTGCTTTTAATGCAGCATCAATGGCATCTTTTACATGCGTTTCATCTCCACGGTGATAATGACCTAATACATGCTGATGATCATGTGGCGGATTCAATTCTTTTTTATTATCCGTTCGAACTTCTTTTCCATCAATAATCATTGGTACATCTACAACGTTCGATCTGCACCATTCAATTGCCTTAACCAGTTTTTCTCTCTCCGGCGATCCCTTTTTGTATGTTAATACCGGCTCGTTTTTAGCCGGGGGAGCAAAATATAAACTCTTTTGCATGTTGTAATTGATTTTTATCTGTTATACATTATGTTATTTACTTTTCCGATATGCAAATATATACATATCGACTTAAAATAAAACAAGATTTTTGTCATGTTTAGCAATGTGCTAAAAATCTATTTTTGTAAGTAGATAACAAAAAACTATACGCTATGTTTAAAACAAATGAATATTTCGAAGGTAAAGTAAAATCAATAGCATTTGAAACAGCTGAAGGTCCTGCAACAATTGGAGTTATGGCAGCAGGTGAATACGAATTTGGAACAGCAACTATCGAATATATGACCGTTACATCTGGAGTAATGACGGTTCAGCTTCCGGATGAAAACGAGTGGAAGGAGTACAAAGAGTTCGAGACTTTTATCGTTGAAAAAGATAAAAAATTCAAGGTAAAAGTTGCAGGCGATACTTCTTATCGCTGCTTGTATAAATAGAAAAAATCTAAATTGCCTAAATTGCTTAAAATAATTACAACGAAGTTTTTAAAGCTTCGTTGTAATTTGTTAATTTGCAATCGTTATGTAGATATTTACATATAGAAAAATAACAGGTATGGCTGGTCCCAAAGGTTCTAAATATTACGATGTTTTTCTGAAGTTTAAGGTTTGGCTTGAGAATACCGAAGGAGAAAGTATCTTAGGAAATGGCAAATTTGAATTGATTGATTATATCGATCAGTTAGGATCGCTTAAAGCTGCTGCCGATAAGCTGGGAATTAGTTACAGAAAAGCCTGGGGTATGCTTAAGGATGCAGAAGAGAAACTAGGATTCTGCCTTACTGAAAAACACAGAGGTGGGCAACATGGAGGAAACTCGGTGTTAACAACCGAAGGCAAAGAGTTAATAGAGGCTTATAAAGAATTACTGGTTGAATTCGACGAAGCCATTTATCAAATAACAAAGAAGTTCTTTAATAAAGTGAATAAATAGATGATCTATTTTATTGGGTTAGACGATACAGATAATAAGAATTCGAGGGGTACGGGTTATAAATCCAGACAACTAGGTAAACTGATCGAGGAGAAAAAACTGGGTGAGGTGCAATCCATTTCACGACATCAGTTGTTTGTGCACGATAAAATAGCATATACATCGCAAAATAGTTCGGCTTGCTTAATTGTTGAATCAGATCAGGAAGAACAGTTAAAAAACCTTTGCGAGCAGTATCTGATCGATGTTGCCGAAGAAGGGTCTGATGCCGGATTGTGTTTTGCACAGGACAACCAGATCGATGATTCGGTTTTGAGCTGGGGGAAAAGAGCTAAGAAAGAGGTTCTTTTAAAGGAGGATGCCTATAAAGCAGCTGAGCATGCAGGGATCTTTCTTAAAGGTTATACCGGAGAAAAGATTGGGGTTATTGGTTCATTAGCTGCGGTGGGATTGAGAAAAGGTGGAAATGATGGCCGAAATATTTGGCTAAAAGGAGTTGAGCTTCGCGAGTTAAAAGGAGCATATGTAATTGGAAAGTTAAAAGAAATAATTAATATTCAGTCGGTTGTAACGAAAGAGGGAGCTGATGTAAACGATTCGGATAGAATCGAAGTTGGCGAATGGTTGCGACCACCAATAAAGAATAATAAGAATACTGTAATTGTTGAACAAAGTAAATCGAATGAAGACTATGAATGGAAATGTGTCTCAAAAGAATATATCAAAAGTATTTCAGACTAACACCCTGTCGTTAGTATTAGAAATTTTATTTCTGTTTGTTTTAGGAATTAGCGCTATAGTATTGCGATCATACTTAAGAATTCCGTTAGGTATTCCGGGACGTCACGGACTGGAGTTTATGGCGTTAATTATGATTGGCCGCCGTATATCTAAAATACCTTTTGCATCGGTTATTGCTATGCTGGGTGCTACCACATTTATGTTCGTTCCATTCATTGGAATTAAAGATCCATTTTTACCGGTAATCTACATGATTATGGCTATGGTATTGGATCTGCTGTACTTTGCATTTAGAAATCCTGCAAACCGATTGGCAATCCTTACATTAATCGGAGGATTAACATATATGGTTATTCCGTTAAGCAGAATCTTGTTGTTCTTCTCTGCAGGTATAGTTGAAAGGTCATTTCTTAAACATGGATTTGTAATTCCTGTGGCTTCGCATTTTGCATTTGGAGCAGCAGGCGCTTTATTAGGAGCAGGACTAATCTATTCCATTAAACGTATCAAGAATAAATAAAACTTTAATGTAAATTTTTAACCCTAAATTATAATACCATACGATATGAAAAATAGAGCATATCGAATACGAAAAATAGCAATAGCGATGATCATCTGCGCATTGCTAATTAGTTTCTTTTCAGCCTGTGAAGAGAGTGAAACGGTTAATCATACCGATCCAACAATCAACGTAGTTCAAGGTATTAATTATATTTCTACAGAGACAACGCTGTCAGTTGGAGAGCAATATACCGTTGCTATTCATGCCGAATATAATGGCGATAATATGTTAACCAATTTTATAGCCAAGTTGAATGGAGAGCGTTATATCGATATTGGGATGTATAAAGAGGTTTACGAAGATGAAATACAACTTTCCAAAGGACTGGAAGATACCGATGAGTGGGAATTCATTATTCGTGATATGGCAGGAAACAGTGCGAGTGCATTTTTAACTATTCATAAAGATCAGAATATTGAGTATGGTGAAATAGAGGAGTTCTTGAATGTTAAATTAGGAGCTCAAGATAACACTGAGTTTGGAAGTTTCTTCTCATTTACAGATGGGAACGATTATAATCTGGAGAGTGCATATAATAATCAGGATATCATAGATCTGGTATATTACTACGATAACTTTGATAAGCTGGAAGAAAATATCATATCATCTCCCGGAGGTAACATCGATGATGCATTTACTGGTACATATGGAATGTCTAACTGGTCAACTCGAAATACAATCCGGTTCAGCCGAGAGAAAATTGATATGACTACCGAAACGTTTGATGCTGCAGCTAACGATAGCATTCTTATTGCCAATACCTTTGATTATGGAAGTGGAGGACGAAAAACTAAATACCTCGAACCAGGAGATATCTATTCGTTTGTTACTTCGGATAATGTAACAGGAATGTTTAAGGTAGTTAGCACTTCAGGAACCGATAACGGATTTATCCTATTTGATATTAAAATGCAAAAATAGATTTTGTTATGATCAGCAAAAAAATCATATATACAATTTTATTCATTAGTTTTTCGATCACAGCAGTTGCACAGGGAAAGTTGCAAGGTAAAGTCTACGATGCTGAAACAAACGAGAAATTGGACGGAGCCAATGTGGTGATTATGGAACTGCAGCGAGGTATTTCAACGAATAACCAGGGAGAATTCTTGTTTGAAAACATTAAGAGTGGGGAGTACACTTTACATGCGTCGTTTGTTGGGTATCACGATAAAAAGATCAAGGTGACAGTTCGGGAAGGACTGAATACCATTGAAATTCCAATGGCTCCTTCATCGGTAGAAATGGAGAAGGTAATTATAACGGCGACTTTAACCGAACGAAAAATTGAGGATCTGCCCGGACAGAACGAGGTAATTGAAAAGGAAGAGGTAGAGGAGTATCCTTCATCCAATACAGATAATATATTACAGTCGATAGCCAATGTTAATGTGAACCGTAGCTGGGGAATTTTTTCCAAAAATGCTTCAGTAACCATGCGTGGTTTGGATGCGGCGCAAGGTGTATTAATTCTATATAATGGTGTTCCACTGAACAAAACTGCCGGAGGTTCAATAAACTGGCATATGATCTCGCCCGATAGAATTGAGCGTATTGAGGTTATCAAAGGTCCAAGTTCGGCTCTTTATGGTAACAATGCCATGGGAGGTGTTATCAACATTATCACTAAAAAGACACATAAAAAAATATCTGGTGATGTGAGAGCTTTTGGTGGTAGTTACTCCACTCTTGGAGGTAAATTTGATCTGGAAGGAAACCAGGAAATCAATGGAAAGAATTTATATTGGGCAGTAAATGGGTTTTATCGTCAGGGCGATGGATATATTATTGAACCGAAAGATTCAAGAGATTCAACCGATACCGAAGTTTATTTAAATGAATACAGAATTGGAGCTACTGTTGGTTATGAGTTTAACGATAAAAATAAAATAGAAATAGAGTACAGTTACTATAATGATAAACGGGGCGATGGTCGACAGGTGTATTTTGACGATGGAGGTTATGTAAAGTATAATACACAATTTGTCCGCGCTAAGTATAATGGTGAGTTAGGTGAATTTAAAATAGAAGCTGATGCCTATTTGCAAAATGAGGATTTTTATCAGTTCAGTGAAAATATTAATAGTGACGGCAACTATAAAATGTCGAAAAAGAACCAAATTTCAAGGGATTACGGATTGTGGATGAACGCAACACGTAATTTTAACGATAAAAACTGGTTAACATTTGGTATCGATATCAAACAGGGATTTATGGATGCTTCCGATATCTATTTAACATCAACTGATACATTAATGCGTGATGGTCGTGTTCAATCTTACGCTGCATTTTTACAAGATGAGCATCGTTTATTTAACGATAAGTTAAAAATTATTGCCGGCTTACGATTCGATTATGCAAGATTTTATGATGGTTCAATTCATGTAGGTGAACCAACAGCAAATACAGGATTTGAAGAGTCGTACGACGAAACTTACGGAAGTTCAGATTGGATTTCATTAAGTCCTAAGTTAGCTGTGCAGTATGAGATTTCTCCAGCTATTAAATCCTATGCTTCGGCATCTTCAGGATTTATGCCTCCAAAGTTAGACGATATGATCTCATCGCGTAAAATTAGCAAAGGATTTAAGCAAGCTAATCCTGAATTGCAACCGCAAACTCTTTATAATTATGAGGTGGGATTTAACACAAAACCATTTAAAAAGGCACAAGCTAAAGCAGCAGCATATTATTCTGTAGGTAAAGATTTTCAATACTTTGTAGCAACTGGTGATATTGTTGATGGTAAAACTGAATTAATGCGCGAGAATATTGCCGAAATTGAAATTATGGGGGCTGAATTCTTTTTCCAGTATAACTTTACAAGGGATTTAACATTTAAAGCCAACTATGCATACAATACATCAACCATAAAAAAGTTTGATGTTGAGGATTATACAGGCGATGATATTACAGGTAAACAGTTGGTTGAGATTCCATGGCATCAGGCCTTTGCCGGGTTGTTCTGGAAAAATAAGATTGTCAATGCAACGTTGGTTGCGAATTATATTGGTGAGGAATATGCCGACGATCAGAATATCCTGATTATTGATGATTATCTAACTGTAGACGTACGCTTATCGAGAATGATCAATAAGAATTTGTTTTTTGCACTCGATATCCAAAATATCTTTGATAAAGTATATATTGATAAAAAACAGCGACTTTCACCCGGTAGATTTATATTGGTTGAATTAGCATATCAGTTTTAGATGATTGTTGGTTAGGGTTGATTAAAATTTCCGGGGCCGGTATTAAACTGTCTCCGGTTTTTTATGTTGAATTAATAGAGTAATTTTTGTAAAATTAAAAGAACGGAATATTAAAATGGTTACAAACGATTTAGTTGAAAAATATAAAAACTGGTTTACTCATTATACACAAAAGATAATTGATAAGTATCCCGATTTGTCAGAAAACATAGAGATTAAAGTTGATCACTGCTGGAAAGTAAGTGCAGAAATTGTTGGACTGGCTCGCAACTTAAGGTTGCCTGAAAGCGATGTTTTATTAGCTGAAATTATTGGTTTATTCCACGATGTTGGTCGATTCAGACAATATGTGAGATATCAGACTTTTTCTGATTCAAAATCGCAGAATCATGCCGAACTTGCACTGGATGTACTACAAGAGTATGAAGTATTGAATGATCTTTCTGACGAAGAACAAGAAATAATTCAGAAGGCAATATTGAATCATAGCCGGGCAGAAATCATACCCGATGAAAATGAAAAGGTTAATTTCTGTTCCAAGTTAATACGCGATGCAGATAAACTGGATATCTGGCGATTAATTACAGAGTATTATATGGTGAAAGAACAGAAAGAAAATATGACTTTACAGCTTGAATTGCCAGATGAGGATGAAGTCACCGATGAGGTTCTGGAAGCCATATTAAATAAACAAGTGGTACTTAAAGAATCGATGAAAACATTAAATGATTTTAAGTTACTGCAGATAGCCTGGTTATTTGATTTGAACTTTTCTTACTCTATTCAGCGTGTTTATAAGAAAAGGTATTTGAACAAAATATTTGATTCATTGCCACACAATGATAAAATCAAACAGGTTCAGGAAATTGTGAAATCTTATTTTAAAGAACATATTGAAACATTTATATATTGATATCTGTTTTTCGAAACAGAAGTGTTATTTTTGCTCAAAATTGGAATTATGATTACGATAGAACAAGCATATAAAATTGTTTTACAAGATGTTAAATCATTAGAAACAGAGAAAGTTTCATTTACCGACTCATTAGGGCGTATTTTAGCTGAAGATGTAAAATCGGATATAGAAATGCCTCCATTCGATAAATCTGCAATGGACGGTTATGCTTGCCGTAAGGAAGATCTGGGGAATCCATTGGAGATTATAGAAGTTATTCCTGCAGGAAAAACTCCTGAAAAAATAATAGGGAAAAATCAGTGTGCAAACATTATGACCGGAGCACCAATCCCCGAGGGAGCTGATACAGTTGTACAAGTTGAACTTACCGAGGTGGCTGGAAATTCTGTTAAAGTTTTGGAGGCGCCTAAAAAATCGAATATAAGTTACCGGGCAGAAGATGTTGAGGTTGGCACAAAAGTTCTAAGCAAAGGAATAAAAATTGAAGCCCAGCATATTGCAGTATTTGCAGCGGTAGGATATACCGATGTTTTGGTTTATCGAAAACCTAAAATAGGTATTATTTCTACGGGAGATGAATTAGTTGAGCCGCAAAACAAACCTGCACTTTCACAAATCAGAAATAGTAATGGTTATCAGCTTATAGCACAGGTTAAGGCTTGTGGTGCTATTGCAAATTATATTGGAATTGCAGACGACACTCCGGAAGATACTTTTGATAAAGTAAGTAAAGCATTAAATGAAAATGATATTGTTCTGCTAACCGGAGGGGTTTCTATGGGATCTTTTGATTTCGTTCCACAAGTTTTGGAGCAAGCTGGTGTAAAAATTGAATTTGATGCGATAGCGGTAAAACCGGGTAAACCTACAACCTTCGGAAAAGCAGATGATAAATATTGTTTTGGTCTGCCAGGAAATCCGGTATCATCATTTATGCAGTTCGATCTATTGGTTAAGCCACTTATTTATCATTTAATGGGGCAGGAGTATGAACCACTGGATATTAGAATGCCAATGGGCGTTGAATATAAGAGAAGAAATGCCGATCGAAGAGCTTACTTTCCAGTGATTATTCGGGATGGGGAAATTTTTCCTGTCGATTATCATGGTTCAGCTCATATACATGCATTATCTTCGGCGCATGGAATTGCTTCCATAGAGATTGGAAAAGGAGAGATTAAGAAAGGAGAAATGATTCATGTTCGACAGATTTAATCGTAAAATAAATTATCTGCGAATTTCGGTTACCGACCGATGTAATTTGCGTTGTGTATATTGTATGCCTGAGGAAGGAGTTCAATTACTTTCGCACCAGGATATCTTAACCTTTGATGAGATTGTAGAAGTTGCAAAAGCAGCAGTTCGCAAAGGTGTTGATAAAATCAGAATTACAGGAGGTGAGCCACTGGTTCGCAAAGGAATTGTGGATTTAGTGGAAATGATTGGTAAAATTGATGGAATAAAGGACTATTCCATGACAACCAATGCCATTTTGCTGGATAAATATGCTGAGGATTTGGCTAAAGCCGGATTACAACGAGTAAATATTAGCCTGGATACTTTAGATCCGGATGCTTTCAGAAAAATTACCAGAGGTGGTGACATACAAAAGGTTTTTGATGGTATTGAAGCAGCTAAAAAGGCCGGCTTAGGTCCGATTAAAATAAACTGTGTGATAAAAGAAACTAATCAGGAGCCAAATGCTGTTGAGGTAGCAAAGTACTGTGAAGAAAACAATTTGGAAGTGCGCTTTATTAAAGAGATGGATTTGGAAACCGGTAGTTTTTCAATTGTTCAGGGAGGTTCAGGAGGGAACTGTGCTAAATGTAACAGAATTCGTTTAACAGCAAATGGAAATATCAAGCCATGTTTGTTTAGCGATATTTCTTATAATGTTCGTGAACTAGGATACGAGAGAGCAATAGATTTGGCTATAGGAAACAAACCGCAATCAGGACACACAAATATTACAGGAAAGTTTTACAATATCGGAGGGTAGAATTTCAAATACCAGATTTCACATTCCAGATTGTATAACATTTTTTGCAATTTGAATATATTAACCTGAAATTTGAAATATTAAATCTGAAATTATTTGTAATTTGTAATCTGAAATCTGTAATTATGAATAAACTTAGTCATGTAGACGAAAAAGGAAAGGCCAACATGGTTGATGTTGGAGCCAAAGATGATCAAAAGCGTATTGCTAAAGCTACTGGTCATATTACCTTAAAACCTGAAACCATTCAGTTGATTCAAGAGAACGCAATGAAAAAGGGAGACGTTCTTACCATTTCAGAAGTTGCAGGAATTCAGGGAGGAAAGAAAACAAGTGATTTAATTCCTTTATGTCATCCGCTTCAAATCACTAAGCTTGATGTTAAAGCCACAATCGATAAAACCGGAGTCAGAGTAAACTCGGAAGCGCGTTGTGTTGGAAAAACGGGAATTGAAATGGAAGCTTTAACAGCTGTATCTGTGGCGCTTCTTACAGTTTACGATATGTGCAAAGCTGTTGATAAAGAGATGAATATCGACGAGGTGAGGTTGGTTGAAAAAACTAAAACAGATTTGTAATGAATAGTTATAAGTAAATGGGCGTGAAAAAATAATTTGAATAAGTTTCCTGTTTAGGAAACTTTTTTTTTATTTTTGTAAGTATCAATTAAAGTGAATGTGAGAAAGTTTGAAATAGTAATTCTTGAAACAGTAAGACAGTTTTTGAAAAAGCTTGATAAGAAGGCAAGCAAGAAGATAGTTTTCAACATGAAAAAGGTTCAGGTAACTGTTGACCCTGAATTATTCAAGAAATTGACGGATGAAATCTGGGAATTTAGAACAAAGTATAACAAGAATTACTATAGACTCTTAGCTTTTTGGGATAAGACAGACAATAAAGAAACTTTAGTTGTTTGCGCTCATGGATTCATTAAGAAAACCAAGAAAATTCCCAAATCGGATTTTGAAAAAGCTAAATTGATAATGAAAAAGTACTTTGAAAATGGGAAAAAATAAAGAAATTAGAAAAGAAGATTTAAAGCAATATTCATTAGACCAAATCACTGATGAAATTGTTGGAAAAGAAGGAACAGAAGAACGAGAGCAGTTTGAATTCGAATTGCAAATTGACTTGCTTGGAGATATTGTTAAGCAAACAAGAAAGGAAAGGCATTTGACACAGGCTCAATTAGGAGAATTGATTGGTGTTAAAAAAGCTCAAATTTCAAAAATTGAGAATAACATAAAAGATGTTAGGTTCTCAACCATTATGAAAGTTTTTAAAGCACTGAAAGCAAAAATTAAGTTGTCAGTTCAATTAGACAACTCTGATTTTAATATTGCTTAAACTTCACGCCTTTCCACTTATAGCATGGCTGCAGAAAAGATGCGGGCCGCAGTGGTATTTTGACATTTTTTGTTCTCTTTAATTTTAGTAATGTGTGACCATGAACTGCGGCAGCAACCCCTCACTATTTCTAAGTCCAGACCGTTTTTAATTGTAAGAAAACATAAGCTACCTGTTAGATGGTTTTCTTATTTTTAAAAAAGTTGAAATAAAATGTAACATACTTTGAGCTTGTCATACTAAATAGTAAATGCTTTTTTAAACTTAAAACGCGAAAAATGATTATCAAATATTTGTTAAAATCAGAAGACAAAAACTGTGTGAATTACCAAAAGATAAGATACATTGTATTGTCGGTGGGTATGATAACATTATGTTTAGGGCTGTTACTTCCAAGGTTTTTTACAAATAATAGTATTGATTTTATTTCAGGTTTTTTTATAGGGATTTCAATTGTAGCAAACACCATGAGTATTGTGTTAATTAGAAAGATCAAGAAATAATCTTAAAAACTATTTCACCAAACTCAATATGGCTTTTCCTTTTCTTATTCCTTCTACTTTGCAAGATATTTTATCGGAGAAATCTTTTTTTAAATAATTTAGATCGGAGCGTACCTTGGTTTCTACTCCGTAAATATCTGCAACAAGAATAACATACTCTTTATTTCCCAATGGATCTTTTTCTTCAATAGTTCTTAAATACTTGAAGAGGTAGGTTTTTCCGATTTTGTAATGCGAATGTACAGGTTCAATTTTTAAATGCGCATCAGTATGATATTTAGTTACAGTGCATTCAACTTTCTGACCGATCTTAAACTCATAATGAGCATACATATCTTTTTTTAAGGAATATGAGTTGTCAAAATCATCTTTCAGAATATAGTGTTCAATATCATTCAGTTTTTTGATTTCTGTAACTTGAAAACAATATTTTTTACCAATTTGAAGTTTAGATGTACTTTTTGTATTGTCAGGAATAGCTAAAAAAAGTTCACCTTTCTTTATTCTTAATACTTTACACTGTATATTTTTTGTCCCTTCTTCAATTTTAAATCCTTCGGGTAAGGAGCAGCTTTGTTCTAGTCCAAATTGATCTTTTACAACAGCCGCTTGCTCTTTTTCTCCAACAGAATTGACCTGTTCAACAACTCGTAAAAAATCAAAATCATATAGTTCACCTTCTTTGTAAAAAGGATTTTCCGGTTCCAGAAAAATCTTTCCGCTACAGTTGATCTTATCAATCTTACAATTTATGGATTGATCAACCTGCAGATGGTAATGTTTATAATGAATTGCTTTTAAAAGGTGTTTGCCTCCGAACGGGTTTTTAAGAATAAAGTAAGATTCTTCGGTTCCGGGTATTTCAGTAAATCCGGTAATTGTAAACCGATGAACTTCTCCTTCAGTGAACTTATATTGATTTTGCTTATCCATTCCCTGCAAAAATAAGGTTTTTACAATTCTAAACTGACGTATTTAAGAATATTATATCTTTCAATATTTATGAATAATGGTATAGGCCAAACATATTAAAAATTCTAATGATTACATTTTATATTTTATTACTTTTGCTCAATTAAAAACATGCAAAGATGAGTGAGATAAAGGTTGTATCAGTAAATATTTCGGAAGAAAAAGGTGTTATAAAAAAGCCTGTTGAGAAAATTATTTTAAACGAAAAAGGTGTTGTGAACGATGCGCATGCAGGCGATTGGCACAGACAAGTAAGTTTGTTGGCAAAAGAAAGTATTAAAAAGTTTGAGGAAGTATTGGGTAGAGAACTTGAATATGGTGAGTTTG
This sequence comes from Bacteroidota bacterium, assembly GCA_020444275.1. Taxonomy (GTDB): domain Bacteria; phylum Bacteroidota; class Bacteroidia; order Bacteroidales; family UBA12077; genus UBA12077. The sequence continues at coordinate 82,229 of JAHLLG010000003.1, forward strand.
CTGAAAATATTACGACCGAAGGTATTACACTTTATGAGATGAAACCGGGTGATAAGATTTATATAGGAGAAACTGAGTTGGAGGTTACTCAGATTGGTAAAAAATGTCATGGTGATGGTTGTGCTATTTTTAGTCAGGTTGGGAAATGTGTAATGCCTAAAGAAGGTATTTTTGCTAAGGTTTTAAGAACAGGTGAAGTTAAACCAGGCGATTCAATTAAGTATAAACCTCAAGAATAAATTGTTATGATTACAGGAAAAGTTCTATCCGTATCGTTATCTGCAGAACGGGGTCCAAAGAAACCCGTTGCAGAGATTAAGCTGGATCAAAAAGGTGTAATGGGCGATGTACATGCAGGTACCCAAAGACCTGTAAGTATAATAGATAGCTCACATATTACACGTTTTAAGAACATAACAGAAGCGCGTGACACTCGATTTGGCGAGTTTGCTGAAAATATCACAACAGAAGGTTTACAGGATATAGAATTCAAAATATTTGATCTAATAAAAATTGGAGAAGTTTTATTGGAAGTAACACAAGTTGGGAAACCTTTTCATGATCAGTTTCGTGAATTGGGCAATTATGTGATGCCAAGAGTCGGTATCTTTTGCAGAGTAAAACAAGGGGGTACAATAAAAGCTGAGGATAATATTGAAGTTATTCAAAAGGAGTATAAATCGATTGTTATTACACTAAGCGACAGGGCAAGCAGAGGAGAATATGAAGATAAGAGCGGACCTAGGATTATTGAGTTGTTAGAATCATACCTCAAAAAAATAAAAGTAAGATATAGCATCGACCATAAAATTATCCCGGACGATAAAACTGAACTTAAGAAGCTACTGGAAATATCTAAAAAGGATCAGTATGATATTGTAATTACCACCGGTGGAACTGGCATTGGACCAAGAGATATTACTGTGGAAACTGTTCAGCAAATGCTCGATAAAGAGATCCCGGGCATCATGGAAATGATTCGCTTAAAATACGGACAGGAAAAACCTAACGCCTTATTGAGTAGGGGAGTTGCCGGAGTAATGCAAAATAGTTTAGTGTATACGTTACCAGGCAGCGTAAAGGCAGTTCAGGAATATATGGCAGAAATTGTAAAAACATTACAACATTTAATCTATATGTTGCACGGAATTGATATACATTAATTATATTTGAAACACCTAAACCAACCTAAAACTCACAAAAAGTATGAACAGAAACGAAGCTGAAAGCTTGTTAAAAAGATATGTCCGCAACGATAAAATGCTTTATCATTGCTATGCTTCAGAAGCAGTAATGAGAGCTTTGGCCAAACGTTTAGATCGAGATGAAGAGAAGTGGGGGATTGCAGGTCTGTTGCACGATATTGATACCGAGATTACGAATGCCGATCCCAAAAAACATGCGCTGGTTGCTGAAGAATTGTTAAGAGATGAAGGTATAGAGGAGGATATTCTTGATGCTATTAAAATGCATAATGAGGAGGCCACCGGGTTAGAACGAACAACCGAATTTCAACATGCGCTTGCAGCAAGTGAAACTATTACTGGGTTAATATACGCTACAGCATTGGTCTATCCCGATAAAAAGATTAAAGATGTGAAAGTAAAATCGGTTACTAAAAGAATGAAACAAAGTGCTTTCGCCGCATCGGTTAGTCGTGATAATATTAAAGAATGCGAAAAAATAGGAATTCCGCTAAACGAGTTTGTTGAAATTGCTCTAAATGCCATGAAAGAGATTTCTGCAAAAATCGGATTGTAAAAAACCAGATTATAAAGTATTCATTATCTGTATTTTTTTTACTTTACTTTAGTCTAATAGTGAGCTGTTTTGGACTAAATATCTACAAGTCAATTATTTGTACTCAAAAAAACACATTTTTTATTTGAAACTCTTCTAAATAATCAATTTAATTATTGTTTAGTTTTCTGGTAGTTAGTTGTTTAACTTGGAAGATCGGTGCAAAATATGGCTAACCGCTGGTTAATGGATATTTTTCATATATTTGACTGGAAAACGAATTTTGTTTTTGTCCATCTTACTAAATTACTATAAAGAATTAGATTGTTAGCGTTTTATAACTAAAAAATGAGTTATGGAAACATTTAAGGAGCAAAACAAAGTGTCTGCTGTTATATTGGCAGGTGGAGCAAACAAAAGGTTTAATGGTAAAACAAAAGCGAATATCCAGATTAGTGGTATTCGAATTATCACTCGAACAATTAAGGTTTTACACGAATTGTTCGACGATATTATTATTGTGACCAATACGCCCGATGAATTTAAAGGATTCAGCCATTATACAATTGTTCCCGACGAGATTAAAAATGTTGGACCATTAGGTGGAATTCATGCGGCAATGAAAGTTGCAAAAAATGATGCTGTTTTTGTTTTTGCCAGCGATATGCCATGTATATCAACAAATTTAATTAAGTATCATATCGAGTTCTACCACAAACGAAAATGTGATGCAGCTATACCCAGAATAAAAGATTTTAAAGAACCTTTACACGCTATATATAATGCGAGGATTCTTAAAAAATTAGATGAGTTTTTAAGTGGTGCTGATAAATACTCTATAGAGAATTTTATTAAAGATTTAAATGTACGCTACAACAACCTGGAGGATACAGAGGAAAACCGTAAAGCCTTTGTGAACATAAATACTCCGGAGGATCTGTGCACCTGCATGGAACAATATTACGAGTTAAATCACGCATAAATAAAAAAGGAGGCTTAAAAAACCTCCTTTTTCTTTTGATGATTGATTAATTTTAATTCATCGATGATTTTAACATCCAAATGCTCTTCTCAAGCGATGAAATAATGTCGCTAACTAATGCTACAGTGCCTTCATCTCCCGATTCAGATGCAATATCAATAACCTCATAAGCAACCTTGTGCAGCTCTTGCTGATTGTCTAAAACAACTTCTAAACTTTTGCTGGCATCAGTTATATTCTTTACGGCATCAATCGATGAGTTTTGAATAAAATCTTCATACGTATGCAATGGTGTTTCTTCTAACATTAAAATACGCTCTGCTATTTCATCAATAACTTCTGCCGATTCGTTGTACAGCTCTTCATACTTTTCGTGTAGCATAAAGAAAAGTTTACCTTTAATATTCCAGTGTAATGCTCTCAAATTTTGATAGTACATTTCGTAATTTGCCAGTAAACTGTTTAGTTTTTTTACTATTTCTGATTTGTTTTCAATTGTACGCTTCATAATATTTATTTTTTTGTGTTTTACTTTGATTAATTTCTATTACAAATGTACTATTGTTATTATTTATAAAAATTATATATTTATAAGAAAAACTTATAGAAAATGACCATTAGTCAGTTTAAATATGTAATAACGATAGCAAAGTATCGAAGTTTCTCAAAAGCGTCTGAGATGCTTGGTATTACTCAACCAGCACTGACATTACAGGTGCAAAAACTCGAAGAAGAAATCGGTTTTTCGATCTTCAATCGTACTACAAAACCGTTATCTGTAACGGGCCAAGGTGAAATAATCGTTGAAAAAGCCACTCTGATTTTGAGTCAGGTTGATCAGCTTTACGATATTGCTGGTGAACTGGAAGGTGAAATAAATGGAGTGCTGCAACTTGGTATTATTCCAACTATAGCTCCATATATTACACCCCTGTTTATTGATGATTTAATTAAGAATTATCCTAAACTTACACTGAGTATAAAAGAGCTAATAACCGAGGATATTATTACATCGATAAAAAATGGATCTATTGATGCGGGAATAATTGCCACACCCGTGCAGGCAAAAGGCGTTGAGTTTAAAAAGTTGTTTTATGAAAAGTTCTATCTTTTTGTTTCAGAAAAGAATAGTTTATATCAAAAAGATGCAATTAGAATTGATGAACTCGAGTTAAATAATCTGTGGTATTTGAATGAAGGCAACTGTTTTCAAAATCAGGTAAATGCATTGTGTAAAATATCCAGTAAAATTATTGAAAAGCAAAATTTAAAATATCATAGTAACTCCATAGAATCATTACGGTATATTGTTGAGCAACGTGGCGGAATGACCTTTATACCTGAGTTAGCAACCTTAACTGTTACTCCTGATCAAGAAGATATGATTAAAAGTATCGATGGATTGCAACCGGTTAGAGAGATCAGTTTGGTTACCGCAAAATTTGTTGCTAAACAAAAATTAATAGATGCTTTTTTGGAGGTACTTATGCAAAATATTCCGTCTAAAATGATCTCGTTGCAAAGTAACATGATCTTGGACACCGAAATAATTACTGATTGATATCTTCTTTAGCAGCACGTTTTGCCGCCTTGTATTTTTTGATCATAATTTTAGGTACCGGATCGTATCCATGTGTTCCCCAGGGATGACACCTGGAAATTCTTTTAATTCCCAGCCAGCTACCTCTAATTGGACCGTGAATTTTTACAGCTTGTATGTAATATTCAGAGCAGGTTGGTGTATGACGGCACGAAGCAGGTGTAAATGGAGATATCCCGTACTTATATATATATACAGGTATCAAAAATATATAACCCAATATTTTTTTAATGGTTTTAAGCATTTTGCAAAGGTATATATTAAAAAAGAAAGTTGTCATACTGAGTTTATCGAAGTATAGACAACTTTCGTAATAATTTAATGTCATACTGGATTCGTCAAAGTATGACATTCGTTTTAAGATATAATAATTATAAGTTTTTTGTTTTATATGTTTTTTCTCTCTCAGCGGCCTTTGTATCCCATTCAGGTACAACTTCTTCCATAAATTTTTCTTTTTCGGAATTGAGTTTTTCTACATCTAATCCAATAAATTCTTGTGCTTTTTCTTTGGTTACTATATTGGGATAAGGAACCTCTTCATTAAATCCAAGTGATGCCAGTACTCTGGCAAGTTTTATTCTTGCATCGTGGGCCGCATCCAGCCCGGTTGATAATACACGAGCAGATTCTATTGGACTGTGGAAGGAAGCACCGTGACTGGCTGCTATATAATCCCAACGCCACTGGGCGTGTCTTATGTCCATTAAAATATCTTCCATTTGATTTTCTGTGGCACCCAGTTCCCAAGCTTTTCCTGCTTCGACATGAGCTCTTACAATTTCTTTTTCAAGCTCATCTCTCGTTTCTTTGATTTTATCTTGTCGCTCATATACGTTTGCTAATAATTCAGAAGTCTCTTCACGATGACAAACCTGACAGGTATTAGCGATATTATTTAAAGGACTCTGGATTTTGTGATCAGTAAATTTTTGTCCGCCTTCATTAATGTATGGCATGTGACAATCAGCACAGGCTAATCCTCGTTGTGCATGTATCCCGGTTTGGAAAATCTCAAAATCGGGATGTTGTGCTTTTAACATAGGAGCTTTACTAATCGAATGTGTCCAGTCTTTAAAATCATACGAATCATAATATGCTTCCATCTCCTCAACTGAAGTGCCCTCTTCCCAGGGGAACGTAAGATAATTACCTTCTCCTTTAAAGTAGTATTCTACATGACACTGTGCACAAACCAGTTTGCGCATATCCTGATGACTCACCGTATTAATATCCATATTCATGCTTTGGTAACCTTCAACAAGTGCTGGGCGAGAAATACGTAGGTTCATATTTTGTGCATCATGGCAGTCGGCACAACCAATATTATTAACAATTTGGTGTCCCTCTTCTTCCCATGAACCTTTATAAAATTCGGCTACTCCGACTTCTTGCATTCTTCTTGGAACATCGGGGCTCTTGCAGGTCCAGCAGGTGTTTGGCATTGGACTTGTTTTTCCATCAACAGGGGCACCTGTTCTGAGAATTTTTCTTATATCATCGATAGCATGTTCATGCCCTTTACCTTGATTATACTCTTTAGAAAAACCATATCCGGCCCATAAAACAACTAAACGAGGATCCTCTTCAAGCATATCACGGGGGGCACTTCCATTGTATTTGCTTTTAAACGATGTGTCTTTTGTTTGCAAAAACCTGTTGTACTGTCGTGGAAAATTTTCACCCCACACTTCGTTGCGAGGTTCCCACTGCGAATGTTCAACTGTTGGTGTATAAGCAAATACAGCTTCAGCTCTTCGTTCTATAATTGAAGACGCTAATAAACCTAAAAAGAAAACAATAATTATCGTTGCTATAAATAATACCCATCCTTTCCAGGGTTTTTCTTTAATTTGATCGGTTATTGGTTTCATAAGTTATTTTGTTATTGTTTTATTCATTTGTTAGTTCTTTTATCCATGATGGTACAGGACTTTCGGGCAGCGGAGCTCTGGCATTGGGCACAATGGATAAGCTGTTAACCCTTCCATGAGGTGTTTCCCGATGGCATTCCCAACATAGCCTGTTCTCACGATCTGAGTGATAATTGGTATTGCGAATTTGTTGCTGAGCGGTTAATAAAAGCTGCTCATGGCAACGTATACAGTTTTGCTGCACAACTCCAATACCGGCTTCTTTAATATGAATTACCTGAGGTTCTGCTCTTAATGTAAATATTGTAGCATGTCGTAATCCATCTTTTGCCTTAAAATAGTAGTGTGAAAACAAATTATTATGAGGTACATGACAGTCATTGCAACTGGCAATTTCTCTGTGCGAACTATGATTCCATGTCGCAAACTGTGGTACCATGATGTGACAATTAATACATGTTTGAGGATCATCAGAAAGGTAAGAAGCAGCTTTTGATATATAAACAGAATAAGCTGACAAACCTATGAAAATAGCTAATGCAACTGTAACAGGTAGTTTCCAACGATCGGGGGGTGTAAACTTATCAATAAATTTAAACATAACCTTGGTTTGCTGGTGTTTAAACCAAAGTTACAAAATATATGGAAAAAAGGTAATTAAATGCTTTATTTCTTTTATTATTTAATTTTAATCTAAATTTTAATAAGTGGTTGTTAGTTAATTTTTCTGACTTTCTGGAAGGATGTAGCAGCGTCTATCATCTTGGCATAACTTACTTTTTGCTTGGTTTTTATGGATTCATATTCGTATCCATTTTCTCCTTCAAGTAACATGCTTTCGCCCATTTCGTAACGCATACAATCTACTTTATCACCAACTTGTAAAGGATTTCCGTCAATATCCTGAAGTTGTCTTTTCTTCTTTTTTTTCTTAAAAATATTAAGTGCCATAATGTTATTCTTTGCCTAAAGATATAAAAAAAGCTGCAATGAATCACATTGCAGCTATCTCTATCGCTCTTAATATATGTCCAATTAGTATAGTTCCGGATATTTCTTTGGATCTGCTTCGTTCATCATAGCATAAATTGCTTCGAAAACATCTTCAGCATTAGGATTTGAGAAGTAGTCTCCATCCGATGTATACGCTGGTCTGTGATCTTTTGCAGTTACTGTTCTTGGATCCGAATCCAGATGGTAATAACCACTTTGATCCTCCAGAACTTTCTGCATCATATAGGATGTAGCTCCACCCGGAACATCTTCATCGAAAAATACGACTCTGTTTGTTTTCTTAATCGATTCTGCTATGATATGTTTTTTGTCGAATGGTAAAAGTGTCTGAACATCGATAAGCTCAACTGAAATATCGAACTCTTTAAGTTGTTCAACAGCATCTTGTGCAATCCGCACACATGAACCATAAGTAACCAGGGTTATATCTTTACCTTCCTGAAGTATTTCAGGTACGCCTAATGGTATTTTATATTCTCCGATGTTTTCAGGACGCTTTTCACGTAACCTGTATCCATTCAATGGTTCAATAACCAATGCAGGATCTTCACCTTCCATTAAAGTATTATAAAACCCGGCTGCTTGTGTCATGTTGCGTGGCACACAAATATAAATTCCACGAATTGAGTTTATCACCATACTTAGAGGTGATCCAGAGTGCCAGATTCCTTCCAGTCGATGACCACGAGTACTAATAATAAGAGGAGCAACTTGACCACCGGCTGTTCTGTAGTGAGTTGTTGCTAAATCATCACTCATGCCTTGCAGTGCATACAACAGATAATCGAAATATTGTATTTCGGCTACCGGGCGTAAGCCACGTAATGCAAGTCCAATACCTTGACCAAGAATGGTTTGTTCGCGAATTCCGGTATCAGTAACTCGCAGTTCTCCATATTTTTCCTGCAATCCTTCGTACGATTGGTTAACACCTCCAATACTTCCGGCATCTTCACCAAAAGTTACTAGTTTTGGATATTTATTAAACAGGTAATCCCAGTTGTCGCGAAGTATTTCACGGCCGGCAACTTCTTTAGAATCCGGTTTGAAAATAGGTTTAACCTCTTTTACATTTAATGCAGAATGCTCTGTTTCGTTATGAAGTTTTGTGTTATATCTTTCGTAGTTATCTTCGTAGTTTCTATCGAGCCAGTTGGTTAAATCTTTTTGTAATTTCTCACGAATATTACAATCGGTACAAACATGTCGCAGGATTTTCTTGGCTGTACTAAAATTATCTTTACGAATAGGATCAACGATTTTTTTAAGGTCGTTGGTAAATGTTCCTACCTTATCGTAACCTTCCCGTTTACATTGACATGATCTGTTGTCGATTAGATCAACCAGCTTATCGCGTTCTGCTTTTACCGGTGCTTTAAACTTTTTCCAGGCATCTTTTTTAGCTTGTTTTGCTTCATCTATAGCCTCTTTTTCAATTGCATCCAATTCTTTGTTAGTAGCAATTTTTTCTTTAAGGATCCACTCACGCATTTTTTTCAATCCATCAAATTCTTCTTCCCACTTTAGGCGTTCTTCTGATTTATATCTTTCATGCGATCCTGATGTTGAGTGTCCTTGTGGTTGTGTTATTTCTTCAATATGAAACACTACCGGAACATGCTCTTTACGAGCAATGTCGACACCTTCCTTAAAGGTTTTTAGTAAATGTGGATAATCCCATCCTTTGCTTTTTAGAATTACAATACCTGGCTTATCTTTGGTGCGCTCAAATCCTTTTAGTACCTCGGATATACTTCCTTTTGTGGTTTGGTATTTTTTAGGAACAGAAATTCCGTAACCATCATCCCAAACAGCTATAACAGCAGGAGCCTGCAAGACACCAACTGCATTAATTGATTCCCAAAATTGGCCCTCGGAGGTACTTGCATCTCCAATGGTTCCAAAAGCTACTTCGTTCCCTTTATCTGATAATTCTTTAAATTGATGTAATTGCTTAATATTTCGATATAACTTAGATGCATAGCCTAATCCTACCCAACGTGCCATTTGTCCAGCAGTAGGTGAAATGTCGGCCGATGAATTTTTTTGTTTCATTAAATCTTTCCAGGTACCATCATCATTCAAGCTTCGTGTCGAAAAGTGATTATTAAATGACCGGCCTCCATTTCCCGGATTTAACTTTACATCTGTTTCTCCATAAAGCTGAGCAAAAAATTCCTCGGCAGTGAACAATCCTGCAGCCATCATAAAAGTTTGATCACGATAATATCCCGATCTCCAGTCGCCATTTTTGAATTGTTTGGCCATTGCAATCTGTGCAATTTCTTTACCATCACCAAATATTCCAAATTTTGCCTTTCCGGTTAATACTTCTTTTCTACCCATTAAGCTTATCTGGCGGCTTACATTGGCAATTTTATAATCATTTAAAACTTCTTTTTTATCGAAGTTGCTTTCTGTTTTACTTTTCTTAGTCGTTTTTTCTGCTGTTTTTGTACTCATAGCTATTTTCGTTTGTCGTCAACTGTCTATTTTATTGAAAACTATTAATTTACTAAAATTATTGATGAATGTAAAGATTCTGATCGTTTAATGTAGAATTAAATATCTATCTTTGTATTCGAATCTTATAACAACAAATTATCAGTAATGTTTATAGAATTACTTCTTTTAGTATTAGGTTTATTAGCCTTAGCATTTATGGCTATAGGATTTAATATATTTTTCAGAAAAAAGAAATTTCCGAATACTTCGGTTGGTGGAAACAAGGAAATGCGCAAACTGGGGTTGTCGTGTGCAAAACATGAAGAAATAAAGTGCAGAAGGCAAATAGACAGAACCACAGGACAGGTTAGCTGTCAGGGCTGTGGTCACTCCTAGTGATATTAATAATTCTTCACATTATTACATCAATTATCTAAACTTAATTTATCTATATTTGTTATACTCATTAATAAATTGATGAAGTATGGAAGCTATTGAGACAATAAGAACAACGTATACAGGACAACTAAGAACAGAAGCAACGCATGTTCGATCTGGTAACAAGCTAATTACCGATGCACCCGTTGATAATCATGGTAAAGGCGAAACATTTTCACCTACAGATCTGTTGGCAACATCATTAGCCAGTTGTATTTTTACTATTATGGGAATAAAAGCCGAAGCTGCAGGATTTAGTATTGATGGAGCTACGGCTAAAACCTGGAAAATTATGTCGGAAAATCCGCGTAGAGTAGCTGAGGTAAAAATCGAATATGATTTTACCATGCTCGATTTAACGGATAAGCAAAAGAAGATTTTACAAGCTTTGGTAAAAGTTTCACCTGTTCCGTTGAGCTTGCACGATGAAACAAAACAAAACATTTCAATCAAGTTTAAATAGGGCAAAGGTCTTTGGAGTTAACTTTTCCACAATGCTATTCTTTTTATATAGGAAAGATTATTACCTGTTGAAAACTATTTAAGATTTTGATAAATAGTTTATTACATATAACTTTTAGAATCTAAATCCGTAGTACGTTATAGATTAATTGGAATGAAACTGGTTAATAATCCTCTTCTGTGTTTTGATAAAAGTTGAATTTTGTGTTATTTTGGCGCTTGATAAAGAACAAAAGTTCTGAAAATAAATGGAATACAGATACTTAAAAATATTCTCGTTTTTCTCGATTCTTTTTATTGCGGTTGTAGTTACTGCTGCGATACGCTTGGATTTATTTGGCGCAGCAATTCATAATAAGGAGATTGTTTCCACATCTGCAAAGAAAGAAATAGAACAGATCTTTTATCAGGAGAAAGCAAATAAGATAGATTCTATTCTGCAACATAAAGCCAAAAAGTATTATTTCAATGGTAACGTGTTGGTGGCATACAAAGGTAATTGCATTTATAATGAATCGTTTGGGTATGCCGATATGTTAAGAAGAAAAAAGCTTGAAAAAGATGATATTTTTCAACTGGCATCGGTAAGTAAGCAATTTACAGCAATGGCTGTTATGATTTTGAAAGAGCGTGATCTGTTAAGTTATGATGATTCAGTTACCAAGTATATTCCTGAATTTCCATATCCGCGAATTACGCTCAGAATGTTGTTAAATCATACTTCAGGATTACCAAATTATTATTGGTTGGATGAGCATTGCTGGAAGGGTAAAGATGCCCCGGATAACGAGGATATAATCAAAATGCTGGCTGAAAAAAAGTTGAATTTATATTTTAGGCCTGGATCTCGGTGGGACTATTCTAATACCGGGTATATTATTTTAGCTTCGATAGTTGAGCGCATTACCAAAGAACCTTTTGCAGATTTTATGCAAGAGAATGTTTTTGATCCGCTGGATATGAATCGTACGTTCGTTTATAGTAGCACAGCAAGCAACAGTAAAAAAGACCGGCTGATTGGTTATTATTACCGGGGCAGACGATATCGTATGATTCCGGAAACGGTTAACGATGGTGCTGTGGGTGACAAAGGAGTGTATTCAACAACCGAAGATTTATTCAAATGGGATCAGGCGTTATATGATAATAAACTCGTTTCGGAAGAAACAATGAACGAGGCTATTTCTACTTTTAAGCTTCGTGATAAATACGAAATACCATATGGTTTTGGGTTCAGAATACGTAAACGAAACGACAAAAAGATTGCATATCATCATGGTAAATGGAATGGTTTTAGAACCAGTTTGTTAAGATACGTGGAAGATACCAATACGGTTATTGTTCTTAATCATACCTCATCGTCGTTGAACTACTCAATCATCAGGGAAATACAGCAGGTATTAGACGATTCGACAAGTACTGATTTAACACATGAGGTGGTGGCAACAATTCTTGATGATGGCATTGAAAGTGCTGTAGAGTGCTATTTTAATCGCAATTTAGCAGGAAAAATAGTATTAGACACATTGAAAATTGCAGAAGCAAGTAAATTATTATATGATACGAATTACCCTTCTACAGCTCAGGAGTTGATGCTATTTAAAGATATGTATGTAAAAGGAGAGTTAGATACTAACTTTCTAACAGATAAAAAGTTTCTGGAATCGTTATCGGTTAAATCGTATTAAATTAACCTAATTCGCTAATTCTTTCCAGTCCTTTAAAATCCAGAATTTTAATTTTTCTTCCATCTAACGAAATAATCTTTTCGCTTGCAAATGTTGATAGCGTTCGAATGGCATTTGATGTTGTCATGTTCGAAAGGTTAGCTATATCTTCTCTTGAAAGGTAAACTTTTATGGTTGATTCATCGGCTTCAAGTCCATATGTATCTTTTAAGAAAAGAAGTGATTCTGCCAATCGGCCACGAATATGTTTTTGAGTAAGAGTAACTGTTCTGTTATTTGAGAAACCTAGTTCAGATGCTAACGAGCGAATAATGCTTAATGAAAGTTCGTAGTTTGTTTTTAAAATAGAGAAGAGGGTTTCTTTTTCAATGGTACAAATCACGCTGTCTTCAATTGCTTCTGCAGATGCAAGGTAGTTTTGTTCGGCAAAAAGCGCTCTATAACCAATAAAACCAACAGGTTTAGCCATACGTACAATTTGTTCTCTTCCGCCTACACCTTCTTTAAAGATCTTCACTTTACCTTTCGAAAGACAAATTAAACCGTTGGGTTTATCACCTTCTTTGTAAATAATATCGTTTTTTTTGTAGTAAGTACATGTGCTGTTTTTCTTCAGAAGTTCTTTTTCTTCCTGGTTAAGAACACTGAAAACAGACATTTGGTTATCAATTATATTATGACATTCAACGTTCATCGATGTGGTTTTTGTAAAATATGTTAAAAAACATACAAATTTAAACTTTTAGCCTAAAACAAAAAATATTTTCTTCAAAATTGGATTTAATTTTCAATTATATGATAAAACAAAAGGAAGGTTTATTAAGACCTTCCTTCCGGTTTTAGTTATATTTAGCTACCAAAGGCATTCTTCTTCCGGCTCCGAATGCTTTTGATGATATTCGTAAAACCGGTGGAGCCTGATATCTTTTATATTCATTAGTATCTGCCAGTTTAATGATTCGTTCAACTGTTTCTCGCTCAAAACCTTCATCAACGATTTCATCCAGCGGTTTTTGTAATTCGATATATTCGAATAAGATTTTATCTAATACATCATAGTCAGGCAATGAATCAGAGTCTTTTTGATCTGGACGTAGCTCTGCCGACGGAGGTTTAACTATTGTATTTTCAGGTATTATTTCTGATTTTCTGTTGATATATCGGGCCAATTTATACACATCGGCTTTATATACATCTCCTAAAACAGAAAGTCCACCATTCATGTCGCCATATAAAGTACTATAGCCAACTGCTGCTTCACTTTTGTTTGAAGTGTTTAGCAGGATATTTCCAAACTTATTCGATAGTGCCATGAGTAATGTTCCTCTTGCGCGTGCCTGAATATTTTCTTCGGTAATATCTTCTGATAATCCTTCAAATATAGGGCTTAAAGACTCATTAAAGCTGTCGACAACATTCTGTATGTTAACAATATCATACTCAACTCCAAGGTTTTTAGCTAACTTTTCTGCATCAGTAACAGAGTGTTGCGATGAATATTTTGAGGGTAAAAGTAGCACTCGTAAGTTTTTAGCCCCTAATGCCCGTTCGGCAATAACTAACGATACTGCAGAATCTATTCCACCAGATAAACCCAAAGTAGCTGTTTTAAATTTCATCTTTTTGAAATAGTCCCGAATACCTAGTACCAAAGCATCATGAATCTTTGCAATTACATTTGGCTCTTCATCAATCGTCTTTTTGTGTTTGGCCGAAACAAAATCTTCCAGCTCAAAAATTTTATAGTCTTCCTCAAAGAGTTTTAATTCATCGGCAATCGTTCCATCGGGATTTACGACAAGCGAACCGCCATCAAAAATAAGTTCTGTTTGCGCGCCAACCTGATTTACATTAAATAAAGGTAGGTTATACTTTTTTGCATTTCGAATAAACACATTTTTGCGTCCCCAGATTTTGGTATATGAAAATGGCGATGCTGCAATGTTTACAATAAAATCAGGTTTCTGTTTAACCAACTGATCCATAGGTGTTACATTGTACAGCTGATTCTTGGCAAATGTGTTTTCTACAGGCTGAAAATCCCATAAGTCTTCGCAGATAGTTATGGCTATTTTCTTATCCTTGTATTCAACAACACTAAACTTATCGTTTGGCTCAAAATAGCGGTATTCATCAAAAATATCGTAGGTTGGGAGTAATGTTTTATTCTGAATGTGCTGTATCTCTCCATCGACAATAAAAATTGCCGAGTTAAAAAGCCTTTTCCCTTTTTGATGATAATTTAACGTTGGAGAACCAATAATAACTCCAATATTTTTGCTGCTTGCTACAATATCTTCAACTGCTGTATCGCATTGCTCAATAAACGATTTTTTCTCCAGCAGGTCTTGTGGCGGATAACCACAAACCGACAATTCAGAGAAAATAATCAAATCAACCTGATCAATTTTGGCCTGTTCAATCAGATCAATAATTTTTGCTGTATTGTTCTTGAAGTTACCAATGTGGTAGTTTAGTTGTGCCAGAGCAATTTTCATTCAATATTTTTTTTGAATTATTAAAACAGAATTCCTAGTCTAATAGCGATATTACTTAAAGTAACCTTGCTGTCTTCTCCATCGGTAATATCAACAAATCCGTTGGTGTATGTTAATCCCACAACAATAGCTGCGTTGCCTCCAATGGAATATTCGGCTCCCGCTCCAATGTAATAGCCCAAATTAAATAAGCGAATCTCATCACTTATATTTTCATTTTGTAAATCAACATCATCAACTTCGGCGGTTGCTTTTATATTTATTCCACTATTTAATCCCAAATGAGTAAAAAAGGTCCAATAACCGATTTCATTGGTTTTTAATTTTAAGCCTAACGGAACATTTATATATTGTAGTTTATATTCTACGGTGCTGCCAATTAATAGATCTTGATCTCCTCCATTTGTTTTTAATGATTTATCCATGTTAAATGTAAGATTTCCGCCCACGTTATTAATAGAAACTCCGGTCATGATCGCATAATTGTCTGCAAAAAACTTATCTACATTTAAACCGATATTGACACCCATTTTTGATCCGTCATTCTCGATAGAAGTGTAATCCGAATTCATCCAGGTAAACTTAGGATCAACAAATACCGTGAATCGCAAGTTGCTGTGTTGAGCAAAAATCTGTATGGTCGACAGAAGTAATATTGAAATGAATAAATACTTTTTCATACGAATAGTTTTTATTTGTTTTTAGGTTGCATGCAACTGAATAAAAAAATATCATTAAAATTAATCATAAATGATGATTTTTTTAATTCTTGTTTCATACTTTTAGGCTTTATTTTTAGTTAATACAAAAATAGACAAAAATCATTCTATTTAAAGTGATTTTTGAGGTTTGTGATCAAAAATCGGACCTTTTTGTTTTATTCTTAAGAAATTAAAAAATAATAGGAAATGATTAAAAAGTTAGCACCAGTATTAGTTCTTACTTTAGCCTTGCTGAATTCATGTTCTAACAAAAATAGATTTGATATTGATGTATCGGATGTAAGTATTGATTTAGAGGTTAAACGATTAGATCAAGACCTTTTTGAAATCGATCCTGCTAGTTTAACGGAAGAAATACCTGAACTGATTGATAACTACGGAGAATTTTTTGAATTATACAGTTACAGAGTAATACGATTGGGAAATCCTTATGCAAAAGGATTTGGAGACTCGCTTGTAAACTTTGTTACCAATTATCATATTAATCTTATCTCCGAAAAAGTAAAAGAGGTATTCCCCGATTTTGAATCATATGAACAGGAGTTAATTAGTTCATTTACGCGTTATAAATACTACTTTCCCGAAAGAGATATTCCAACTGTTTACACCTATATTGGAGGATTTAATCAATCAATTGTTGTGGCTGATAGTATCCTCGGAATTGGGCTTGATAAGTATTTGGGAGAGGACTGTGAATTTTACGATCGCCTGGGTATTGCCAACTATATGCAACAAAGCATGAATCCGGAGAATGTTCCGGTTGATGCTTTACGAGCCTGGATATTAACAGAATTTGTATACAACGATAAAGTGGATAATTTGGTAAACAACATGGTTTATCAGGGAAAGATTCAATACCTTTTGGATGCCTTAATGCCTGAGCTTCAAGATTCGCTTAAAATGGGATTTACAGCAGAACAAACCCGATGGTGTATACAGAATGAAAAACAGATGTGGAACTATTTAATTGAAAATAAGTTACTTTTTTCAACAGACTACATGACCATTAACAAACATATTAATCCAGCTCCGTTTACATCAGGATATCCGCAAGATTCCCCGGGTAGAGCCTCTGTTTGGTTAGGGTGGCAAATCGTTAAAGCCTATATGGACAGAAAACCGGAAGTTTCAGTTAAGGATTTAATGCTAGATGATGACTATCAGAAGATCCTGTCTGAGTCGAGATATGAGCCTTAGTTTGCCTCTCTAAGCTACCTTCAAATGAATGTTTGTGTTAGCATAATTTATTTTGTTTAACTTTTAACTGGTTTAATCATAGGAATATAAAACAAACAGTGAACAAATTTTTTTGTTAAGCGTTTCACTAGTAAAAATTAACAAATCAATTCATTTATTTATATGGATTTTTTAATTTTAGTGAAATCAACCTTACAATAATTTAAAAATATATGACTATGAAATCAGACATTGAAATTGCTCAAAGTTCTAAAATTCGCCCTATTGTTGATATTGCAAAACAACTTCATATCCAAGAAGATGATTTGGAATTATACGGAAAGTATAAAGCCAAATTGCCCCTTAAGTTAATTGATGAAGAAAAAGTTAAACAAGGTAAGCTAATCCTGGTAACAGCAATTACCCCAACTCCGGCCGGAGAAGGAAAAACAACAACATCTATTGGGTTAACACAAGCGTTAAACAAAATAGGTAAAAAAACCACTGTCGTATTACGCGAACCATCGTTAGGACCTGTATTTGGTATTAAAGGTGGAGCTGCTGGAGGAGGATACTCACAGGTAATTCCAATGGAAGATATCAATTTACACTTTACAGGCGATTTATCGGCTGTTGAGAAGGCGCACAATCTGTTAGCTGCCATGATTGATAATAATATTCAGGCAAAAGATGGAAATCTGGGGCTAGATCCTCGTACCATTGAGTGGAAACGTGTTATGGATATGAACGAACGGGCATTACGAGATATTGTAATTGGTTTGGGAGGTCCGAAACAGGGAGTGCCTCGCGAATCAGGGTTTCATATTACAGCAGCTTCAGAGGTAATGGCAACATTATGTACAGCAAGAGATTTAAATGATTTAAAGAAAAGGTTAGGAAACATTTTTATTGGATATACCTATGAAGGTAAAGCCATATTCGCCCGCGATTTGAAAGCAGAAGGAGCAATGACAGTTTTATTGAAAGATGCGATCAAACCGAATTTGGTTCAAACACTTGAAGGTAATCCTGCTATTATTCATGGTGGTCCGTTTGCTAATATTGCACAGGGAACCAATACCATTATTGCTACAAAAATGGGATTATCATTAAGTGATTATGTTGTTACCGAAGCTGGTTTTGCAAGTGATCTGGGTGCAGAGAAATTTTTTAATATTAAATCACAATATGGCGATTTAATGCCGAATGCCGTTGTTATTGTAGCTACCATAAGAGCATTAAAATATCATGGTGGTGCAAAACTGGCCGATTTGGGTAATGAAGATCTTTCTGCGCTCGAAAAGGGATTTGAGAATTTAGATAAGCACATTGAAAATATGCAGTATTATAACTTCAGGCCTGTTGTTGCGATCAATAAGTTTGCAACAGATACAGAAGCTGAAATAGAACTGTTAAAAAAATACTTAGAGAATAAAGGTATAACTGTAGCCATAAACGATGCCTGGGCAAAAGGTGGAGATGGTGCTATCGAATTAGCGGAGAAAGTTGTTGAATCGGTATCGGAATGCCCAACTTGCTTTAGACCTTTATACGAACTGGACTGGAGTTTTGAAAAGAAAATAGAGGCCATTGCAACAAAAATGTATGGTGCAAAGAATGTTGAATATACTGTGAAAGCGAAGAATCAGTTGCAGAAAATTAATGATCTCGGTCTTTCAAATTTGGCTGTTTGTATAGCTAAAACACAGAAATCATTATCAGACGATGCACACAAAAAGGGACGGCCAAGAGATTTTACAGTTAAAATCAGAGAAGTTGAATTGTCATCGGGAGCCGGGTTTATTGTCCCTATTGCAGGTACTATTATGAGAATGCCCGGATTACCAGGTAAACCGTCGGCTGAGAAAATCGATATTGATGAAAATGGAAATATTACAGGTTTGTTCTAAGGTTAGATAATTAGCTTTATTTTATTAAGTCCATGCTTTAAATAGTATGGACTTTTGTTTTTTATTATTTATATCTTTGTTATAACTAAAGATGTTATTCTTATGAAAGTTTTCAAAGAATTTAAAGAGTTTGCTGTCAAAGGTAATATGATTGATATGGCAATCGGTGTTATTATTGGAACAGCTTTTGGAAGAATAATTACGTCGCTGGTTGAAGATATCATCATGCCGCCATTTGGTTACATTTTAGGAAAATTTAATTTTGCTACACTCAATATTGTGCTAAAAGAAGCCGAAATAAATGATTCCGGAGGAATTATAAAAGAAGCAATAACACTTAATTATGGTAATTTTATTCAGGTTTTATTAAACTTTATTATCATTGCTATTACCATATTTTTCTTTATAAAGCTGATAAATGTAATACGAAGAAAAGCAGACGATCCTGACAATAAAACCGTATCTACACCAAAAGATATTGAATTACTCTCAGAAATTCGCGATTTATTAAAAGATCATAAAAAAAACCAATGAAAAGAGTTGTACTATTATTAGTAGCTATCACTTTGATAAATTACGCTTGTAAAGTGCCAACGGAAAGTTCTCAACGTAGCGTCAGACAAGTAGTAGATTCTGTTGGATTTGCCAAATACAACTGGCAGATGGACTCTATAGTTAAACGGATGGATTTTAATCAAGGGAAAGACAATTTGTGGCGGGTGGCTATTTCTCCACACGATGATTATGCTTATGTTGGAGATTTGTATCCCAAAATATTGAATGGAGTAAAAGCTAAAACAGTAGTTCTGTTTGGGGTTGCTCATAAAGCAAAAACATATAACCTGGAAGATCAGTTAATCTTTGATTCTTTCGATGCATGGTCGGCACCTTATGGTGAGGTAAAGGTTTCTAAATTTAGAGATGATTTAATCTCAAAATTACCGGTCGATTTTTCGATAGTGCATAATGAAATGCACCAGGTTGAGCATTCGCTGGAAGCACTAATTCCTTTTTTGCAATACCAAAACAGGGAGCTAGAGATTATACCTGTGTTGGTACCTTATATGTCGTTTGATAAAATGCAGGAAATTGCCATAACTTTTTCAGGTGCTCTATCAGAAATTATGAAAAAGAGCGATTTGGTATGGGGCAAAGATATATCCATACTTATTTCGACCGATGCAGTGCATTATGGCGATGAAGACTGGGGTGGAAAAAACTATGCTCCTTACGGAACCGACGAAAATGGTTTACTTGAAGTAAAAAACAAGGAGATTGAAATCATTAATGAGTGTTTACTTGGCGAAGTAACTCCTGAAAAGATCAAAAAATTTGTAAGTTATACCGTACAAGAATCAGATTATAAAGAGTATAAATGGACCTGGTGCGGACGATATTCGGTTCCTTTCGGATTGCTGACTTCTTATTTTTTAAATAAATCTATCGGGAACAGTGTTCTAAAAGGAAGCTTTATTGGTTATGCTAACAGCATAGATCATCAAACATTACAAGTTAATGATTTAAACATGGGAACAACTGCTCCGGCTAATAATCATCATTTTGTAGGTTATCCTGCCGTGGGATATAAGTAGAAGAAATGATTAAAAATTCTATTGTTAAGAAATTGGTAATCTACTTTTTACTGCTGAATATTTTTACAGTAATTGTAATTAGTGCCTATTCTTATTATCGGGCAAAAGATGCTCTGGTTAAAAGAACGTTCGATCAGTTAACATCTTTACGAATTGAGAAGAAATACCGGATAGAACGATTTTTCAACGATAGAATTCTGGATATAAACCTTGTTTCACAAACAGAGGATGTTCAAAATATTTTGTCATTATTAGGTAACAGTAAGCAAGGTAAACATATCGATGAGTTGATTTATGACGAGTACGATAAATTTTTGCATAAGCATTTTATTTCAGGTAATTATTACAAAAGTTTCTTTGTTGTAAACAAGCAAGGTGATGTTGTTTACTTTAGCGCTTCCGATGCTGATTCTTTAAAGCAACATCGCGCATCGGTTGGTAATTTACTCATTTCAAACTTATGGAAAGATATTTTAGAGAAACCTGAGATTTTAATCGAAGATTATAAGTTAGATACGTTTACCAACTTACCTGCAATTTATATAGGAGCTCCGGTTTATAATGAGTTCAAAAGTCCCGAAGGAATCATAGCAATAGAAGTGGACATTGATGCTATAAACTCGATTATGTTTGAGAGTAATCCGCACAACGGACTTGGGAAATCGGGGGAATCTTACCTGGTAGGAAGCGATTATTTAATGCGAAGCACTTCGCGTTTTCAGGATAATTCTGTTTTTAAAACAGTAGTTAGCACTGCAGGTGTAGATAAGGCATTACACGGGGAAACAGGAACAGATATCATCGTTGATTATAGGGGAATTTCGGTATTAAGCTCTTACAGTAAAGTAGATATACCGGGCCTGAACTGGGCCATAATGGCAGAAATTGACGAAAAAGAGGCCATGATTCCAATTGACTCAATACGAAATAATATTATGTATTTAAGTGTGTTAATGTCGTTGTTGCTTTTTGCGTTTGTGTACATTATCGCAAGAAGAATAAGTTTACCAATTATTAAACTAAAGACCGCAGCACAAAATATCACTGGAGGAAATTACGATGTTTTTGTTGAAGATATCGTTAGTACTGATGAAATAGGAAGCTTAATTGACGCTTTTAACGAAATGTCGTCGAAGATCAAGGAACAAACCGAAAATCTTAAGCTCGAACGTTCCATGAGGCTTAGTTCTATGATCGATGGACAAGAACTGGAACGACAACGTTTATCAAGAGAACTGCACGACGGGCTTGGGCAATCTATATTAGCTATAAAAATGCGTTTGGAGCGAATAGAGAAAGCTAATCCTGAAAAAGCAAAACAGATTATGGAAGAGGTTCAGCAGTTATTTTCTGATACAATCAACGAAGTAAGAAGTATTTCGAATAACCTGATGCCGGCTGTTTTAAATGAGTTTGGTTTAGTTGATGCGCTAACTAATTTGTGCCGGGAGGTTTCAAAAAGCACGGGCATACAGATTGGGTTTAATCATCAAAATTTAACGCAAGAACTTGACGATAAGATAAAGACCTATTTGTACAGAATTTCTCAGGAGGCACTCAATAATATCATTAAGCATTCTGATGCCCGTAATGCAACATTAAGACTAAATTCTGATGAAAGTTATGTGTTCTTGTATATTGAAGATGATGGAAATGGGTTTAAGTATAGCGAAGATAGAAAGCTATGTGGTAACGGAATATCCAATATGAAAGAAAGAGTACTTTTGCTTCATGGTCAGATTAAAATTGATTCCGATAAGCATAAGGGAACAAGAATAGAAATATCAATTCCATTAAAAGGTAATCAAAATGGATAAAATTAATATTGTATTAGTTGATGATCACCAAATGTTCAGAGATGGGGTAAAATCTGTATTGTCTGATGAAGAAAATATCGAAATTACTGGTGAGGTAGGTTCAGGAAAAGATCTTTATGAATTATTAGAGCATATTACTCCGGATTTAATTATTACGGATATTTCTATGCCCGATATTTCAGGTATTGAAGTTGCTAAGTATGTTACCGAGAAATACCCCGGTATAAAAATTTTAATTTTATCCATGCACTCAAACGAGGAGTTTATTACCAAAGCACTTAGTGTAGGAGCTAATGGATATCTGCCCAAAGATACCAGTATGACAGAACTACTTAAGGCCATTAACACGATTTATAAAGGCGATAATTATTTTAATAAATCAATATCAGATACAATTCTGAATTCCTTAATGAATAAGCCTAAAGAGGAAAACAAATCATTAACTAAAAGAGAAAAAGAGATCATAAATCTGGTTGTCGACGGATTATCCAATAAGGAGATTGCGGATAAGCTTTGTATTAGCATTCGTACAGTCGATTCACATAAAAATAATATCATGCAGAAACTGAACTTAAAGTCTTCAGTTGAACTCGTTAAGTATGCCATTAAAAATAACTTAGCTAACTTGGATTAAGCGCGCACTAGGTAATTTACCTAATTTAAATACAGATTTCTAGCAGATAAATTTCAGCTTTTTTACGGATTGTTTGATTGGTGTTTCAATGATAGTTTTGTTGCATGTGCTATAATACTATCCATAGTAAACGTACAACTTACCTTAAAGCATTATGCTTTAGATCAAATCTATTTGAACAATTAATCATTAAACTTTAATTATTATGAGTAAGAAAGCTAAACTTTTTAGTTTATTATTTGCAATTTCTTTATTTGCAGGAGGTTTGTTTGCCCAGGAAGAGCCAGCAACCGAAGAATCACCATGGAGTGTTGGTGCCGATTTTGTGAGTCGTTACATTTGGCGTGGTGTTAACTTAGGTGGTTCATCTCCTAGTATACAGCCTTATTTAGAATATGGTTTTGGTAATTCCGACCATTCTTTTGCGATTGGTGCGTGGGGTGCGTATTCAGTTAGCGGCACTCAAACCGGACAGGAAGCTGATATCTACATATCGTATACATTAAAAGATATGTTTTCATTAACCTTTACTGATTATTTTTTTCCTGATGAAACTGCAGGAAGAAACAAGTATTTCAACTATAACATGGATTGGGATAAAATTAATAGTGGCGAAGAAGCTCAAACCGGCCATGTGGTTGAGGCTGCTTTAAGCTTTAATGGAACCGATAATATTCCGCTTAGCGTAATGTTTGCTATGAATATTTGGGGTGCCGATTCAAGGAAATATAGCGAGGAAGGCGGCGTTATGGTTGCCGAAGATAAAATTGTAATGTCAAAATATGTAGAGTTAGGTTACTCAACTGATGTTAATGGTGTTGCTGTAGATGTGTTTGCAGGTGCTGCGCTTGATAATCCTGAAATTGAAAAAGGAGAACCAACAGGATTTTACGGACAGCGCGCTGCCGGTTTTATAAACCTTGGTTTTAGTCTTTCAAAAGAGATACAAATAACAGAGAATTATTCATTACCAATTTTTGGCTCATTTATTACGAATCCTGAAGCTGAAAATGTGTTTATGGTATTCGGAATATCATTCTAATTCATCAAAAAAATATTTAATAACTTAAACTAAATTATTATGTTCGACAGCGGTTCAACAACATTTATGATCTTATGTACCAGTCTGGTTATGTTAATGACACCAGGACTGGCATTCTTTTACGGTGGTTTAGCAGGTAAAAGAAATATTCTTGGAATTATGGTACAAACATTTGTATCATTAGGTATTACTACAATTATGTGGGTTACTGTAGGCTATTCATTGTGTTTTAGTGGGGGCGAAGGTGGAATTATAGGAAATCTTGATCTAGCGTTCTTAAAAGGAATGGCATTTGATCAGGCTTTTGATAATGGAAAATACCCAATATATATTTTTGTAGCTTACCAAATGATGTTTGCGATTATTACACCTGCTCTTATTACTGGCGCATTTATCAATCGTGTAACATTTAAAGCATATCTGATTTTCTTAGTTGTATGGCAATTGTTTGTGTACTATCCATTTGTTCACATGATTTGGGGTGGCGGATTACTTGCCGAATGGGGAGTATTAGACTTTGCAGGAGGTATTGTTGTTCATGCAACGGCAGGTTTTGCTGCATTAGCATCTGTAATGTACGTAGGGAAACGACGCGATACAAACTCACCACCAAACAGTATTCCTTTAGTAGCAATTGGTACCGGATTATTATGGTTCGGTTGGTATGGTTTCAATGCTGGAAGTGAATTAGATGTTGATGCAATTTCTACGTTAGCTTTCTTAAATACCGACGTGGCTGCTTCGTTTGCTGCTATAACGTGGTTAGTTATTGAGTGGATAAAAGAAGGCCAACCAAAGTTTGTAGGTTTATTAACCGGAGCAGTTGCAGGTCTTGCAACCATTACACCAGCTGCAGGGTTTGTTCCGTTATGGGCTGCCATGTTAATTGGTATAGCTGCAGGTGCAGTTTGTTTCTTAGCAGTACAAATGAAAAATAAGCTTGGATGGGATGATGCATTAGATGTTTGGGGAGTTCACGGTGTTGGAGGATGCCTTGGAACAATTTTATTAGGTGTTTTTGCATATTCTCATATTAACGGACAAAGCGGACTTCTTGAAGGAAACACTTCATTCTTTGTAAAAGAAGTTGTTGCGGTTGCTATCGGAGCAATCTACGCATTCGTGTTTACTTATTTAATGCTTGTAGTAATTAACTTAATTTCGCCTGTAAAGGCTACAGAGCAGGAAGAAGAAATCGGAATTGACCAGGCATTACATGGTGAGAAGGCATATGACGAAGGAGCTTTATAATTTTTCACGAGAGGTTTAGCTTGATCTAAATCATCTTTTTTAGGAGGCTGACAAATTGTTGTCAGCCTTTTTTTTATCTGCATTTTAATGCTTGGAGTAATAATATTAACTGACATGGTATATTAAAAACTGCCAACTTTTCATATATAATTCGGAGCAATATTTTGGCATAAAAAATGTAATGTGAAAAAATATAAATATATAAATTAGTACATATGAAGTTAAAAGACATAAAGTCATTTTCACAGTTACAAGAAGAGCTTAATGTAAATGAAAAGAGCTTTCTTTTGCTGTACAAAAGTGGTTCTGATCAAAGTGAATGTGCACTTCATAACCTGAGCAATGTTGCAGGTAATGAACAAAGCATGAATGTATTAAGTGCTGATGTTAATGAAGTAAGAGACATTCACGATAAGTACCATATTACGTCTGTGCCAACGTTGCTGGAATTTAGTAGTAATCAAATGGTGCAGGTAATAAAAGGTTGTCATGAGTCGGGATTTTTTGACTCGTTATTTAAAAACTCCCTTTATTCAGCCAAACAAGGGAAAGAAGAACAGAAAGCTAAAAGAGTAATAGTTTATACAACACCAACCTGTCCACATTGCACAACAGCAAAAAACTACTTGAAAGGATTAAAAATACCTTTTAGAGATGTTAATGTTGCAGCAGATCAAAAAATGGCAGAAGCCATGGTTAAGAAGAGTGGACAGCAGGGTGTTCCTCAAATAGAAATCAATGGTAAAATGATTGTGGGTTTCAATAAGCCAAAAATAGACGAATTGTTAGAAATAAAATAGATGTCAAACCTGTTTGCAAATAGCAAACAATAAAAATGTTAAAAAATGAAAGAGTTACAACCTTTAAACGAGCATGTTTTATTGGATATCTCGGATGAAAAAGAAGAGCAAAAAACAGCTTCGGGTATTATTATTCCCGAATCGGCAAAAGAAAAGAAAAAAGTTGCAAAAGTTGTTGCAGTAAGTTCCATTGAAAACTCGGCAGTGTCTGTTGGAGACAGTGTTTTGTACAAAGAATTTTCGGGAACTGAAGCCGAGATTGAAGGCAAAAAGTTTTTATTAATACCTTATGCAGATATTTTAGCCAAAGTGGTTGAAACAGAATCGATTTAAAAAGAGATAAACTTATTTTCTGATATTGATTGCACAAAAAAGGGTGAACTTATTCACCCTTATTTTTTATCTTCCTTCTACATGCAGAATGCGTGTTTTCTTTTTCAATGTTCTTAATACAAGAAAAATGACAAAAGTTATGATAAGTGTATACATCCAAAAGTCGGTTATCATAAACTCCTTAGTAGACAAATAATTTTTAAGGATATTTAGGTATGCAAACGAAATACCAATAGCAAATAATCCATTGTATTCTCTTTTTAAAACATTCCTTGCTGAAAATTCAAGGTTAGCTTTTTTCCAACCTTTAAATTTTGGGATGAAAGGAGGAGCAGTCATAGACCATTTCTGATATTGTTCTCCGAATTTTCCTTTTAAAAATTGCTCTTCGGCAAACATTATTCGCTCATAATATATCCAGAACAGAAGTATGGTGGTAATTGCAAACCAGATATTATTAACATATAGAATAATACCTAACCACATCAGAAAATTTCCCAGATAGAGCGGATGACGAACGACTGAATAGATTCCATTGGTATTTAAAGTTTCTGCCACTTGCTTGTCGGTATTTCTTCCGGAAGTTCCTTTTGGTGTAAACCCAATAACAAGAACACGTACAAGTAAACCCAGCAATGATACACTCAAACAGATAATTGAAAATGTTAATTCTGGTATTTGGAAATCTTTTCTAAAATCAATTAATAAAACAATAGTAGCTAAAGGGTATAGTATAACTGGTAAGTAACTTCGGTAACGAAAGAACCAGTTCCCTCTTTTGTCAAAATCTTCAACTAAAGACATAATATTTTTTGGTTCGGTTAAAAATAAAGATGTGAATTTAACAATTATTCCAAAGAATCCTAAAAGATGAAACAAAAAAACCCGCTTTTGAAAGCGGGTTTTAAGTTTTTATCAATGTAATTTATTCTGGATGAATTGCCTCAACCGGACAAACATCTGCACAAGCACCACAGTCAGTGCAAGTTTCTGGATCAATTTTATAGATATCACCTTCGCTTATTGCTTCAACTGGGCATTCGTCGATACAAGTACCACATGCTGTGCAATCATCAGTTATTACGTAAGCCATGATTTTTTATTTTTAGTTTATTAATGTTAATTCAAATACAAAATTATCTGCTTAATTTAAATTGAAAAACAAAAAGGGTATTAAATATCCTTTTTTCGACAATTTAGAATCATTCCACATAAGCGTGTTTAATAGATTAAATTGGTCTTTTAACATGTTTAATTCTTCAGATACTGAATTGAAACATATGCCATTAATCCCATGCCTGTTTTTAACGATCTTTCATCAATGTTAAAATTGGATGAATGTAAAGAAAAATTGTTTGAACCATTTGATGATGTTCCTAACCTGTAGAATGTTGCAGGTATAAGTTGCGAGTAATAAGCAAAATCTTCTGCTGTCATTCTGATATCTAATTCAGTAACCTGATCTTCTCCAAGAAAGCATTTAGCGAACTCAACTATTTTCTCTGTATGACTTTCACTATTTATCAGCACAGGATAACCTTTTTTTATATTAACCTCAACAGATGCATTATACTTTTTAGTAATATCCGTTGCTATTTCTGAAATTTTCTCGTGTGCTTTTTTTCTCCAGTTTTCGTTCATGGTTCGAAAAGTTCCTTCAAGGTGCACTTCATTGGGGATTACATTCGTTGCCCCATTGGCGATTACTTTGCCAATGGACAATACCGTTGGAATATCTTGAGGTGCCAGTTGGTTTGGAATTTTTTGTAATGCAATAATTATTTCAGAAGCAGCTAAAACTGTATTAGTTATTTTATGAGGCATAGCTCCATGGCCTCCTTTACCTTTGATGGTTAGATAAAGTTCATCGGACGATGCCATGTATATTCCTTTGCGAAAACCTACTTTTCCAACCGGCAAATCGGGATAAACATGCTGACCTAAAATAAATTCAGGTTCCGGATTTTTCAATACACCTTCTTCAATCATCTGCTGGGCACCACCCGGAAGTTTTTCTTCGGCAGGTTGGAAAATAAATTTAATACTTCCTTCAAAGTGATCTTTTAATTCATTTAATATTAACAAAGCCCCAAGCAAAGATGCTGTGTGTGCATCATGACCGCAAGCATGCATTACACCATCATTAATAGATCTGTAAGGCACATCATTTTGTTCTGTTATTGGAAGCGCATCCATATCGGCACGTAATGCAATAACTTTTTTATGAGGGTTCTTTCCTTCAAGGATACATTCAATGCCTGTTTTTGCAATTCCCGATCTATACTTAATTCCCCATTTGGTTAAAAGAGAGGTAATGTATCTGGATGTCTCAGTTTCATGAAATGACAACTCTGGATTTTGATGCAGATGTCTGCGTATGCTAACTACCTGATCAAAATATTTATCTGAAAGCTCCTTAATTCTATTTTTCAAATCCATTATTTGTCTAAAAACATTTTTACTGATATGATTAACAAGAAAACTGCAAATATTTTCTTTAGAACTTTTTCAGGTAAATGTACTGAAATTTCAGAACCTAAATAACTACCCAAAACAAATGCTACAATTAAAATGGCAGCAAACTTAAAATTTACATATCCGTTTTTTGCATAATTGATAACACCTAGCATTCCTATTGGGAACAATAACACCGCCAAGCTTGTACCCTGCGCATGATGCTGTGTAAATCCAAGAATAAAAACCAATGCAGGGACAATGATTATTCCACCTCCCAATCCTAACGATCCACCAACAATTCCAGCTACAAAGCCAATTACAATTAGTAAAATTATTTCGTTAATGCTCATAGTACTAAATTTTAAAAATCTAAACTTAATGAAAAATAGAAAATTCGAGGCGTTATTTCCTGATTTTCAATTCCCCATGCCCAGTCAAAACGTGCAAAATAACCAAATAGCATGGCTCTTAAACCAAATCCATATCCTGCAACAATTGGATCTCTTTCAGTATCCAATGTAACTACAATTGAACCATAATCCCTGATATCCTCATCGTAGGCATTTTCATTTGAATATGGAGATAATCCGCTCCATGCTGTACCTGCATCAAAAAATCCAACCAACTGCAGATTCGACCAAAAAGATGAATTCAGCGGATAGTTAGAAAAATATTTTACAAAAGGCCATCTTAGCTCTGTATTAATAAGGGCAAAGCTGTTTCCATTTCGTATATTCTGTGGAAAACCCCTTAAGTTTGTTGCCACTGCCTGATAAGCATAATCTTCATCTTCATTAATTGGAATCTCGTTTAATGGGATGAATGTTGGTGTATTCTGCGAAAAATTGGTCCAATTATCCACACCACCCAAATAATAGATGAGTTTACTACGGCCAAACGAAGTGCTGGCAGCAAATCGTGAAGCAAAAATCAGATCGCGATGTATTTTCTGATAATGCCTGAAATCGGCACCTACAACAAACAAATCGGTTTTATCTTTATTAATTTGTTTATAATACTCTGCAAAAATCTTATAGCGTGTACCATTATATAAATTAACTCCACGGCTTATGGTGTTATCAAATATATAATCGAGTTTTAAACCGCCCCAGACTTTATGAACATTAGGTTCCTGAAGACTATTTCGATCAATAGATAAATAAATTTGCTTATCGTGGCGCAGGGTTACGGTTCCTTTTATGGCATTAACCTGGCTAAAAGGTAAGGTGCGTAAGTACATGAATTTGTTGGTTTGCGTTTTGGAAACAAAATCTTCGGTGATGTTTTCAAAACTTTGGCGGTGATAAATATATTGCTCATCAATTTTTTTCTTTAAATTTTCCAGGCTTACTAAATATTCGTTACTGTTAAAATCAGCTGAGAATCGAACACCTGCTATTATTTTATAATCCTCTAATAAATCATAGGCACCAAGTTTTAGGAGTGCGTTAAAACCGGGATTAAAATATACTGCACCACCGGTAAATGCCTGGTAAGTCGCATTTAAAAAACTGAAATCTACCTGACTAACAATATGATCGGTATAAAAGGTACGTTGATAGATTTGAATTTTTGGATGTGCTTTTTGCCTTTTTGTTGTATCTGTTTTGATGCTATCATATTTGTAATCAAAATAGGGCTTTTCGATTTCAAATACGTAATGATTAATGTCTACATTGTTATCTGCTTTAGAAAATATTTTGGCGGAATCGATAGTAGGTTTTGCAAAAGGATTTAATATTTGCAGACTATCCTGTTTTTTTATTTCTTTATTAATGATATTTCGATATACAGTATTTTCAATGTTTACAGACCTGCTAACCAGATTTTGATCTAAGGTGCCATTATAAACATTATATAAACCGTTATTAAATTTAGTAAAGGTATAGTTTATATTATTTTGGTTAACATGGTGCTCCAGTATATCATTTGAGAAATTTGTTATCGGTTTTTCCTTCAAAAAGTATCGGTAATGAATCGTTGTATCAATAAAACTTATGGTACTATCATATTTACCCAGAAATAGATTGTTGATACCATTTTTGTTGTTCAAATAATAGTACTGTTTTTCTTCCAGCGGGAATGCAGCCTCTTCGTCCTGATATAATGTGCTTGTTAATCGGTCTAATACGTTATCTTTATTTTGATAATCGTACACAAAAAGGTCGAATTGATGACCGTAGGTTTCCAGCTCAACCGAGATGGTATCATTCAAACGATTCGATGAGAAAACTATTTCTTTGGAACCGTTTTGGAATCTTGGGCTAAAATCATCGGCTATGTCGTTGGTAATTTGTTCGCTCGACGATGATGCAATATCAAACACGTAAATGTCTGTTTTGCTATCTTTTACTGCAGAGAAAACCATCTTTGATCCATCCGGAGAATATGAAAAATTCAGGATTTTATCAAAATATAAAAGATTCCGCTCAGTTAAACGATCGTCATCAACAATGTATTGAATAAATGTTAAGCCGCCTTCTTTTTCAGTGATAATAGCTAAAACCTTACCTGTGGGGTGCCATGCAAGAACCGGATAGGTATAATCGTTAATCTGTTTTATTTTATGTCCATATTTAAGAATTCTCTCTGTTTTTTCACTTTGGGCATTATAAATCCACACTTTAACCTGGCCTAATTCGTTACTAACAAACGCAATATTATTGCCATCAGGACTGGCTTTTGCCTGGCTGTAAAAAATCGATTTCTTACTTTTTTTAATGATTGGCTGGTTTAATACTGAATCGGCAGTAGCAATACTGTTTTTGGTGTAATAGTCGTTATAATAATCGAGCCACTGGTTTGTAATCTCTTTAAACGTTACACCTAATACATCCAGAATAGCCATATTGGGTCCTTTATTGACCCTTGTCAAATATATAATGTCAGAAATAACTGTACTGCCATAATAATCGTTGATATATTTCCAGAACGAATGTCCTGCATATATGGCTTCATCTCCTGTAAGGCGATTAAATTTTCTATATCGGTTATTTAATATTCCATCCTTCACTCTGTTTTCAATCTCAGGGCTCCACTCTTCCGATAGGTACGATGTTAATCCTTTTAAATACCATTCGGGTAAGCTTAACATACTTGAACTTGCAAAATTCTCAGTAAGACGGTTGCCATAAAGCATTTCCATGATAATTACCTCAGAAATAGCTTTTTTCATTTCTTTTAAATATTCCTGGTGATCTCCCTGAAAATACAAAGAAACTTTATTGTTTCTAATTTTAGTTATCCCACCGGTATTGTACTCTTCCTTTCCTGTTACCAGCCCAATATTACTTTGTCTAAAATCGGAGTATTTGTTATAAACCAGAAAAATTAAACGTTTATTCAGCTTGTGATTTAACTCTTCTTCAAGCTTTAAAATTTCTTTATTGGCATGTTTTCCTGTAAACCGGGCTATGGCTTCTCCATCCTGATTAAAATAGGTATCAAAATTGTCGTATCGGAAAAACGACCAGTAAAAATCGTTATATTGCACTCGATTTTTACCAAAATTCATTTGATGTCCGTTGTAAAACTGAGCATACGTATGCAACGAAATAATTAACCAAACGAGTAAAAGAGGTACTATTTTTAATTTCAAACCCAATTACACTTTTTTTGTTGTAAAAGTAGTGTTTAATTTGGGTTTAATTTAATACAATAAATCGAAAAGTTAAAGTTTGTTAATGATATTAAGAGTTTAAAAGGAATTACTATTTTTGTTTACATCTGTTAATTAGGGAATTATTAATTTATTAAAATATTGAGTTATGAAAAAGGTAATGCTTGGATTAGTTTCGATGCTAATTTTTGTTTCATTGGTTAATGCCCAGCAAAAAGGAGCATTTATTTCTTTTGAAAAAGAAGTACATGATTTTGGAAATATTAAAGAATCGGATGGTAAAGTGGAATATAAATTCATGTTCACTAATACCGGTGATGCTCCTCTTATAATTAACAGGGTAAGAGCGTCATGTGGGTGTACTTCGCCAACCTGGACAGAAAAGCCAATTATGCCAGGTAAAACAGGGTATGTAAGTGCTGTTTTTGATCCAGCAAACAGACCGGGAAAATTTAATAAGAGCATTTTTGTAGAAACCAATACCCAAAAAGGACGTGATATACTTAGAATTGTTGGTGAGGTAGCTCCAAGAGAAAAAACAGTTGAAGATTATTATCCAAAAACAATTGGTGATTTAAGACTTGAAACCAATCATTTTGCATTTATTCGTGTGTATAACAATCAGGTTAAAAAAGATACTTTAAAAATATATAATGCATCCGATTCAGATATGAGAATTGGTTTTTCTAACGTCCCTCAGTATCTCGATCTTAAAGTTGTTCCCGAAGTTATTAAGCCAGGCGAAAAGGCATATATTTTAGGAACATATGATGGAAGAAAAGTGAACGATTGGGGGTTTATCTCTTCCAGATTGAATGTTACTATTAACGGAGAATCGGGAAATAAACAATTTTTAATTGTTAGTGCAAGAGTTGAGGAAGATTTCTCAAAACTTTCTGAGAAAGAACTTGCTAATGCTCCTAAAATAGTGTTCGAAGATGAAAGTTTTAATTTTGGACAAACTAAACCTGTCGATAAAATTGAGCACGAGTTTAAATTTACAAATAAAGGTAAAAGCGATTTGGTAATACGTAAAATCAGATCTACTTGTGGATGTACAACAGTAGCTCCAGAAAAGGAAGTAATTAAGCCGGGAGAGTCAAGTTCATTTAAAGCAATCTTTAAACCTGGATCGAGAAAAGGAATGCAGTCTAAATCTATATACGTTATTTCCAACGATCCAAAAAATTCTAACGTTAGATTATCTATACGTGGGGAGATTTTAAAAGACGAAGATCAGGCAGGTGCAAAGAAAAAGTATTCTATGGAAGCTCCGCAATAAAATATAACACTGTATAAAAAAGAAATAGGAGAACAATAAAAGTTCTCCTATTTTTTTAATTCTATTAAGATAAATCATAATTTCGCATAAAAGTTTTTAACATGGCGGAGGAAGAAAAAAAAGATAAGAATAAAGATAAGAAATTTGATTCTGCACTGAATGTTCAACAAGGTGTTGATCAACCAGAGTCAATTAACCCAAATGTTATTCGAAAATTTCGTTTAAAGAAGAAGAATCAGTATACGGTAGATGATTATGTGAAAGGAGTAACTGAAGGAAACAGAACTATGCTTGGCCGAGTGATTACTTTGGTTGAAAGCTCACGTCCTGAGCATAACTCTATGGCAAACGAAGTTGTTGAAAAGTGCCTCCCATATGCGAAAAAATCAGTAAGAGTAGGTATAACAGGTGTGCCTGGTGTGGGCAAAAGCACATTTATTGAAGCTCTGGGAAAACACTTGACCTCAGAGGGTAGAAAAATTGCTGTTCTCGCTGTTGATCCCAGCAGCGAAATAAGCAAAGGAAGTATTTTGGGAGATAAAACCAGGATGGAAGAACTGGCCAACGATCCGAATGCATTTATTCGTCCGTCACCTTCGGCTGGTTCGTTAGGTGGAGTAGCAAAAAAAACACGCCACACCATTACATTATGCGAAGCCGCAGGTTTTGATACCATTTTAATTGAGACAGTGGGTGTGGGGCAATCAGAAACTGCCGTGCATTCCATGGTCGACTTTTTCTTACTGTTAATGTTATCTGGTGCAGGTGACGAGTTGCAAGGTATTAAACGAGGTATTATGGAAATGGCCGATGCTATTGCTATAACAAAAGCCGATGGCGATAATATAAGCAGAGCTGATATGGCAAAGGTGGAATATCAGAATGCGCTGCACCTGTTTCCACCACCCGATAGTGGATGGATTCCAAAGGTTCTGACATGTTCATCGGTTACCAAAAACGGAATTGACAAAGTTTGGGATACAGTAATAGATTATATTGAGTTTACACGTGAAAATGGTTTTTTCGATGGCCAAAGAAAAAAACAGGCTAAATACTGGATGTACGAGTATATCAATGAAGCATTACATAATCACTTCTTTAATCAGAAAGAGATTAAAGAAAAACTTAAACTATTTGAACAGAAAGTTGTTGAACAAAAGATGAATTCCTTTGTGGCATCCAGAATATTAATAGAAGATTATTTTAAATCAAATAAAAAAGATATTTAAATATCTTAAATTCTAATTATGTAGAATTTTTTGTATGTTTATCAGCTAAAATCTTAAAAACAAAAAATATATTATGAAAAAATTACTTTATGGTATTGTTGCAGTAACTTTAATGTTTTCGTGTACTCAACAACCACAATATAAAATTAAAGGGAATGTTGATGGATTAAACTCCGGATCGGCGGTTCTAAGTAAAGTTGTAGATAATGAATTAATTACTGTTGATTCGGTAGCTCTTCAGGAAGGTGCTTTTGCTTTTAAAGGAAGTGTTGAGCAACCTGAATTTTATGTAATTACATTCGCCGATACATTGGATGGAATACAGTTGTTCCTTGAAAATAAGGATATTAAAATTGCTGCGCATATTGATAGTATAGGACAGGCTAATATTCAAGGATCAGAGTTAACAACCATATTTAATGATTTTAACGAAAAGTTATTCAGTTATAACATGCAATTTAGAGCATTGTATAATGAATATATCCAGGCTAACATGTCAGGTAACAATAAACGTGTAAAGGAAATTGAGGAGGAATACTCAGCTGTTGAAGAACAACAAATGGAGTATATTAAATCTTTTGTTAAAGAAAATTCAGATAACGTTCTTGCCCCATACGTTACGCTGCGTTATATGGCTTACCAGTTGGAGGTAAATGAGCTGGAAGAACTTGTTAAGGGATTTACTCCTGAGATTGTAGAAACAAAATATGCCTCTACATTGAGTGACCGTTTAGAAATCATGAAGCGAGTGGCAATTGGTCAGCCATTTGTTGATTTTACATTAAACGACACTACTGGTAATTCTTTAGCGCTTTCAACAGTTGTAGAGCAGAATGATTATGTATTATTAGATTTCTGGGCTGCCTGGTGTAATCCTTGTCGACAAGAGAATCCACATTTGGTTGCAACATATGCAAAGTATAAAGATAAAGGATTTGAAATTTTTGGTGTTTCGTTCGATAAAACTCGTGAAGCGTGGGTTAAGGCCATAAAACAAGATGGTATTACCTGGCCACAGGTGTCTGATCTAAAATATTGGGATTCTGCTGCAGGTAAATTATACGCAGTACGTTCAATACCTCATAATGTGCTAATTGATAAGGATGGTATTATTGTAGCCAAAAATTTACGAGGCGAAGATCTTGGTAAAAAACTGGAAGAGTTAATTCAATAGTAAACAAGAGACTTAATAATATTTTAAAAGTGTAGGGTATTTCTCTACACTTTTTTATTTGGCTGGATATTTTCTGGTGCTCATTTAACAAATATTGTATATTGAACCTGATTATTCCCTTTTTTCTCTTATTTTTGTTATTTTAAATTATTCTAAATAAATCGGTATGAGAAAATTTATACTAACCTTAACTGTTGCTCTAATTAGTCTGGTTTCATGCAATAATTCAGCAAAAAATATTGATAATCAACAGAAAGTTATTACAGTAAGTGTTTTACCTCAAAAATATTTTGTTGAACGCATTGTTGGCGAACAGTTTACTATTAATGTAATGATTCCACCGGGAGCGAGTCCGGTAACCTATGAGCCTTCTCCCAAACAGATGAAAGATTTGGTACATTCTGAAGTTTATATTCGAATTGGTCATATCGAATTTGAGAAATCGTGGATGAAGAAATTGCAAAGTATTAATCCTGAAATGGATATTATTGATCAGTCGGAGGTGGCAACTTTGATTGAACCGGAGCATGAGCATGGTCACGATCATCATCACGAAGGGCATCATCATCATGGTGTTGATCCGCATATCTGGACTTCACCAAAACAGGTAAAAAAGCAAATTGAATTTATCTATCAGTATTTTACCAAACAATATCCGGAGTATGCATCAGAATTTACCACAAATTATAATTTATTTGTAAATCAGGTTGATTCATTAGATCAGTATGTGTCTCAAACATTAGAGCCCCATCGAAGTAAAAAGTTTTTGATATTTCATCCGGCATTAAGTTACATTGCGCGCGACTATGGTTTACAACAAATTTCTATCGAAATTGACGGTAAAGAACCTACTCCTTCAAATATCCAGGAGATTATAGAGGTAGCTAAATCAGAAAATATTAAGGTTGTATTTATTCAAAGGCAGTTTAGTACGCATAACGCTGAAGTTATTGCAAAGGAAATTGGTGGAAGTGTTGTACAAATAGATCCACTGGATTATAATTGGGCACAAAGCATTACAATGATTACAAACGAAATAGCAAAATCTTATTCGGAATAGATGAGCAAAATAGTTGAAATAAAATCAATCTATGCAGGTTACGATGATGAAGTTGTTCTGAAAGATGTATCATTGGATATTTTTGATGATGATTTTATCGGGGTAATTGGTCCGAATGGCGGAGGGAAAACCACATTGCTTCATGTTATCTTAGGGCTAATTAAACCTTACAAAGGGACTGTAAATTTCTATGATGATCTGAGAACTGACAGAAACAATAAAATTGGTTATTTACCACAGTTAAATAAAATCGATAAAAAGTTCCCGATCACTGTTAAGGAAGTCGTATTATCAGGTTTACTGTACGGGAATACAGTATTTGTAAAATATTCAAGATCGGATAAAAAGAGAGCTGAACAAACTCTTGAGCGGATAGGGGTTAGTTCATTACAAAATCAAGCCATTGGAGAACTCTCCGGAGGACAAATGCAAAAAGTTCTGCTTGCTCGGGCAATTGTTTCTTCGCCTCGATTATTAATTCTGGATGAACCAAACACCTTTGTCGATAATCAGTTTGAAGGTGAATTGTACGAAATATTAAAAGAACTACACAAAGAAATGGCCATTATGATTGTAACACACGATGTTGGTACCATTTCAAGTTATGTAAAAACCATTGCATGTGTCAATCAAAATTTACATTATCATAAGTCAAACATTATCTCAGAAGAACAGCTGGCACTTTATAACTGTCCGATCAAATTAATTACACACGGCGAAGTGCCGCATACTGTACTTAAATCACATAAACATTAATATGATTGCAGAATTATTACAATATAAATTTATTACCAACTCGCTGTTAGCAGGGATATTTGCAAGTATTAGCTGTGGTATAATCGGAACATATATTGTGACACGCCGAAAAGTTTTTTTAAGTGGTGGAATTACTCATGCCTCTTTTGGAGGCATAGGTATTGGATATTATTTTGGTTTTAATCCGGTAATTGCCGCTGCAGTTTTTGCTGTATTTTCATCCCTGGGTATTGAATTTATTTCTAAAAAAACAGATGTTCGCGAAGATTCGGTGATTGGTATTTTATGGTCGTTTGGTATGGCTGTTGGTATTATGTTTATTTTTCTAACTCCGGGTTATGCACCCAACCTAATGTCTTATTTATTTGGGAGTATTCTAACGGTTTCATCACTCGATATCTGGCTAATGTTTGGATTAACAGCTCTCATTATTTTTATATTTATTGCATTTTACCGGACCATTCTTTTTGTTTCTTACGATCAGGAATTCGCGAAAACGCATAATATAGCTGTTGACTTTATAAACTATTTGTTAATTAGCCTGGTAGCCTTAACAATTGTATTAAATATAAAGATAGTTGGTATTATTCTGGTTATATCATTACTTACAATACCGCAGTCAATAGCAAACCTATTTACAAAGAAATTTAAAAACATTATTGCGCTTTCAATTGTTATTGGACTTGTAGGTGCTTTTCTTGGATTAGTTATTTCGTACAAAATTAATATTCCATCAGGAGCATCCATCATTTTTTCATTAGTGATGATTTTTATTTTAGCTAAGGCTGTTCAGATAGTTAGAAGAAAAATGAGTTTGAGAAATCAGAGAATGTAAAAAATTTTAATATCAAATAAATAAATATAAATTCGCAATAATTTAATTAAGTTAACATACAAAAAATAATAAAAATGAATTACGATTTAATTGTAATAGGAAGCGGTCCGGGAGGTTATGTAGCAGCAATCAGGGCATCGCAGCTTGGAATGAAAGTTGGCGTTGTTGAAAAATCTGAGTTAGGTGGTATTTGCCTTAACTGGGGTTGTATTCCAACCAAATCTTTATTAAAAAGTGGCCAGGTATTTAATTATGTAAAGCATGCCGCAGATTATGGTATTTCAATTGATGGCGAAGCAAAAGCCGATTTTGAAAAGATGATACAACGTAGTCGTGGTGTAGCCGACGGAATGAGCAAAGGAATTCAGTTCCTGTTTAAAAAGAACAAAATTGAACATATTCAAGGGTTTGGTAAACTAAAAGATAACCAAACTATCGAAGTGACTGATACCGATGGTAAAAATCAGGATGTAAAGGCAAAACATATTATTTTGGCTACAGGTGCACGATCAAAAGAGTTGCCTAATCTTAAACAAGATGGTAAAAAGATAATTGGCTATAGAGAAGCG
The DNA here is from genome assembly GCA_020444275.1 of Bacteroidota bacterium. Classification (GTDB taxonomy): domain Bacteria; phylum Bacteroidota; class Bacteroidia; order Bacteroidales; family UBA12077; genus UBA12077. The sequence goes on from JAHLLG010000003.1 coordinate 121,228, forward strand.
ATGACATTGCCAAAGCAACCTGAATCGATGATTGTCGTAGGGTCAGGTGCTATTGGTAGTGAGTTTGCTAATTTTTACAATTCTATTGGAACAAAAGTAACGTTAGTGGAATTTTTACCTAACGTTGTTCCTAATGAGGACGTTGAGGTTTCAAAACAGTTGGGCCGATCGTTCAAAAAGGCCGGGATTAAGGTAATGGTAGGCTCATCGGTTGAGTCGGTAGATACCAAAAGTGATAAGTGTAAAGTAATTATCAAAACAAAAAAAGGCGAGGAAACACACGAAGCAGATATCGTATTGTCGGCGGTTGGTGTTACTCCTAATCTTGAAAATATTGGAATAGAAGAGCTCGGTATTGAGCTGGAGAAAGGAAAAGTTAAAGTAGATGATTATTACAAAACCAATATCGATGGGGTTTATGCAATTGGTGATATTGTTCATGGTCCTGCATTAGCGCATGTTGCTTCTGCCGAAGGAATTACATGTGTAGAAAAAATAGCCGGGTTAAATCCCGAACCTGTTAACTATGGCAATATTCCTGCATGTACTTATACATCTCCGGAGGTAGCTTCGGTTGGAATGACTGAAGACGCTGCAAAAGAAGCCGGATATGAAATTAAGGTTGGTAAGTTTCCTTTTACAGCATCAGGTAAAGCAAGTGCTGCCGGCGAAAAGGACGGGTTTGTTAAATTAATATTTGATGAAAAATATGGAGAATTGCTTGGTGCACATTTAATCGGTGCTAATGTTACGGAGATGATTGCAGAGCTTGTAGTTGCTAAAAAACTGGAAACTACTGGTCACGAAATCATTAAATCAGTTCATCCTCATCCGACCATGTCGGAAGCTATTATGGAAGCAGCAGCAGCTGCCTACGATGAGGTTATTCATATTTAGTAAACTATCTAATAGTATAAAAGAAAAGTGGATGATGATGTCATCCACTTTTTATTTTTTAATCCATCTTTCTTTCGAAAGGCAGCGAACAAAGCTGTTAAGGCAGTTACCTTCTTATTTCAGTTTTCTGACTGAATAACTCTTTGCTATAATTGGTTTGAGTTAATGAAAGTAAAAAAATCAGAGTAACAATTATAAATATTATAACAACTCCGATATTTAAATCTTTTTTATGAACATGCTTTGGTTGCGAACGTAAGTTCATGTTCATAAGACTTAGATTGATTCTCACAACTTAGGTTATTTAGTTGGTTATTTTTATTATAAAGATAACAAAAAAATTAATTCGTTGTATATCTGATGTTTATTAAATTTTTTTTAAGCGATTGTTTTATGAAGACGAAATTTGATATGAAAAGGTTGCGTTATGCTAAAAAAAACATTGTTTTTTTTAAATATCACGCAACCACCATGCTGAAAACTACATCTAAAATGTATAAATCGTCGAAAAAAAAGTTTAGCAAGCTTTTTGCAGTGAAATTATTCATAAATTTGTATATCAACCAAAAAATTGGGATATCTTTTGAATAATTACACAGATCTAATAAAAGCTTGTGTTAAAGGAAATAGGGTAGCACAAAACAGACTGTACCATTTGTTTGCAGATAAAATGTATGGTTTGTGTTTGCGCTATGCTGATAGTGAAGATGAAGCAAAAGATATTTTACAGGACGGTTTTATTAAGGTTTTTATTAATCTTAAACAGTTTAATAATAAAGGTTCTTTTGAAGGTTGGATTAGAAAAATTATAGTGAATACGGCATTGGAGAAATTCCGCGATAAAAGTTATCTGTTTGCTGTGAATATGGACAATGATTATGATCAAAGCGATAAAAAGTACGATCATATTCTAAGTGAGTTAGCCGCAAACGATTTGTTAAAGTTGATTCAGGAATTATCTCCGCAGTATAGAATGGTATTTAACCTTTATGCAATTGAAGGATATTCGCATAAAGAAATTTGTAAAATGTTAAATATTAAGGAGGGGACATCTAAATCTAACTTGTCAAGAGCACGTGAAATTTTGAAAGATAAGGTAAAAAAATATTATAACGTTAGTGTCAACTGGATATGATGGGTGCGAATTTTGAAAATATGGATGGAATTTTTAGAAAGCAATTGCGAGATTACCAGCAAGCTGCTCCTGAAAGTGTTTGGAACAGTATTGAGGAATCATTAGATCAACATACAAAAGTTAAACGTATTGCTTTCTATAAGGTAGCTGCTGCTATTGCAGCTTTTGCATTGTTAGCTTCAACTTTTTTATATTTTGCAAATAATGAAAAAGAATTAGAGAATTCAACGCGAATTACCGAACAGGCTGTTTCTGAGAAAGTAAATAAAGAGATTCCGAATGCAGATGAGGTAAAAGATAATAGCACTAAGAATGCTATTCAGGTTAATGAAGCTGATGAACAAAGTACAAAAGAAGTAATTGCTGATGCAGATATTCCTAAGGTAGAAGCTGAGGCTGAATGGAGTAAGGGATTTTTAGTTGAAAATGACAAAACTAAAGAAATAACATCGCTAGCGAAACTGGAAGAGGTAAATGTAATACTGGTTAATTCGCAGGTGCAACAAGAAATTATTGATACCAGAAAACAAAAAATCAAAGCACTTCTTAATACATTACCAAGTATTTACGATGATTCATATGCTTTGAATATTGTTAACGAAGAGAAAGCAAAACCGGACGCAAGTAAATGGATAATGGGAGGTGAGTTTTCTCCACTCTATTCATACAGAAATATTACAAGTACCTCTGGAGCTTATAGTGAAGATTATTATAATAGTACAGAAAAACCTGTAATGACCTATTCAGGTGGTTTAAATTTACAGTATAAAGCGATCGATCGATTAACCATCCAGGCAGGGGTTTACTATACCACCATGGGGCAGTCTCTTGACTATATGTCTGTTTATGCCAATGCAAATTACAACATTGTTGATGATCAGTACAAAGATCGATTCGTTAACACGTACGCTATTGAAAATTCAACCGGAGATTTTGTAGTTAAATCAGAATATGTATTTGTAGATAATAAGGCAGCCAGAGTTGAAAATCTCTCATCTAGTAAAGGAGAAGCAGATCTTACAGATCCGGTATATAGTAACGTTAATGCTCAACTTGAACAAAAATATCAATATGTGGAAGTGCCGTTTTTATTGCGCTATAAGGTAATTGATAGAGTACTTGATGTTAATATATTAGGAGGTTTTGGTGCAAATTTCCTTGTGGGTAATGATGTTTTAATGAAATACGGTGGTACCACTGAAGTGATTGGTACAGTCAATGGTCTAAATCCTGTAAATTATACAGGAACAATTGGATTTGGAATAGAATATCCGGTGATGAAACGAATAAATATACACCTGGAACCTTCGTTTAGATATTATTTAAATGAAATGAACTCAAATTCAACAGTAGAATCACATCCATATTCAATTGGAATATTCACTGGGATCAATTATTCATTCTAGTAATTCAAATTACTGTTATCGTAAAAAAATACCTAATTTTGTAACTTTTGTTACAAAATTTTGTTTTTATAGTTAATATTGAATGCATAAAATAGATTGTATGAGCAAAAAATATACTTCGTTAACTATTATATTGATTCTAGTTCTATCTCTTGTCTTTATAAATTTGAGAAAAGATAACAATACACCGGAAGATTATTTTCACCAGGCATTTCAAAAAAAATACTCCATATTCTCCTTGCCAATCCCTGATAGTCTGGAGTTTGCCGGAGAGAAGGTTCCTTTAGATCATTTCGATGTTCGCGAAGCTTTAGATCAGGAGTTGTTGATAAATACCTACTGGCAATCTCAAACCTTGTTGTTTATTAAAAGAGCAAATAAATATTTTCCTGAAATAGAAAAAGTACTAAAAGATAATGGTATTCCCGATGATTTTAAGTATTTGGTATTAGCCGAAAGTGATTTAAAAAATGCAGTCTCGCCTTCTGGTGCTGTAGGTATATGGCAACTGCTAAAAGGTACAGCAAAAGATTATGGTTTAGAGGTAAACAAAGAGGTGGATGAACGGTATCACTTTGAAAAATCTACCGAGGCAGCGTGCGAATATTTTAAAGATGCACATGATCTTTTTGGAAGTTGGACCATGGCTGCAGCATCTTATAATATGGGACGAAGAGGATTAATACGGCAGGTTAACAGACAGAAAGAGAATAATTATTACGATCTTCTGCTCAATTCAGAAACTGCCAGATATGTTTATCGCATATTGGCAATAAAATTAATACTGGAAAACCCGAATAAATATGGTTTTCATGTACGCAGCGAAGATTTATATCATTCCGTTCCTGTATACGAAGTAAAAGTGGATACAGCAGTTACCGACTTTGCCGATTTTGCTAAAAAGTACAATATTAATTATAAGATATTAAAATACTTCAATCCCTGGTTAAGAGACTCCTTTTTAACCAATACAAGTGGAAAAGAATACTTTATTAAAATCCCTAAAGAAGGATACAGAAGTTATTCGAAAATAGTTGACTATGTTGAGATAGACTCTACTACAGTGATTGATTAAAAGGTAAGGCATTGGATAAGGAATTAATTCAACAAATAGACGAGAAAGTTCAGGAAACCTCAGAGGTAAAGGTTCTGGGTGCAAGAGTGCATAATCTTAAGAATATTGATGTAACTATTCCCAGAAATAAGTTAACCGTAATAACCGGACTAAGTGGAAGTGGAAAATCGTCATTGGCTTTTGATACGATTTACGCAGAAGGGCAGCGACGTTATATCGAAACGCTATCTGCCTATGCGCGACAATTTCTGGGTAATATGGAGCGCCCTGATGTGGATCAAATCACCGGATTAAGCCCTGTTATCTCAATCGAACAAAAAACTACCAATCGAAATCCCCGATCTACAGTTGGAACAGTAACCGAGATATATGATTTTCTAAGACTGCTTTATGCACGAGCTTCAGATGCATATTCTTATGCTACGGGTGAAAAAATGGTAAAATATACCGATGAGCAGATCATCAATTTAATTCAGAAGCAGTTTAAAAATAAAAATGTGATAATCCTGGCTCCGGTTGTGCAGGGGCGCAAAGGACACTATAGAGAACTATTTGAGCAGGTGCGTAAAAAAGGATTCTTATATGCACGCATTAATGGAAAAATTACTGAACTTACACATGGACTTAAACTGGATCGATATAAGACACATCATATCGAAATAGTTATCGATAAGCTTAAAGTTACAGATAAAGATGTAAAGCGGCTTAAAAGAACGGTTAAAACAGCAATGGATCAGGGAAAGGGAATCTTGATGATAACCGAGAAAGATTCTGAAACGGTTAAGTATTTTAGTCGTAAGCTGATGTGCCCGACTACCGGAATGTCATACAATGAACCTGCACCGCATACTTTTTCGTTTAATTCGCCGCAAGGGGCCTGTCCAAAATGTAACGGATTAGGTTATGTACACGAAATTGATGTGAAAAAGATCATTCCTGATTCCAATCAGAGTATTAAAAATGGTGGAATTACTCCACTTGGAAAATATAAGAATATTCTGATTTTTTGGCAGTTGGAAGCCATAGCAGCAAAATATAAGTTTACACTGGAAACGCCGATTAAAAAGATTCCGCAAAAAGCATTGGATATCATTTTATACGGATCAGATGAGAATTTTAAGTTGCTGAATACACCCTTAGGAAAATCGTCGAATTACTTTTTAAGTTTCGAAGGAATTGTAAATTATATCAATAATTTCCAACAGGATAAAGCTGCTGATAACGGAAGAAAATGGACTGATCAGTATGTAAAGAAAGTCACATGTCCTAAATGTAACGGAGATCGCTTAAAAGAAGAGTCACTGCATTTTAAAGTTGCTGATAAAAATATTGCAGAATTATCTTCCATGGATATTGATCAGCTTCAGAATTGGCTGCAAGGCATTGATAATCAACTGTCTGAAAAGCAAAAACTGATAGCGCACGATATTCTTAAGGAAATTCGGGAGCGATTATCATTCCTGTTGGATGTGGGATTGAATTATTTAGCACTCAACAGAACAGCCAGAAGCTTATCCGGAGGTGAAAGTCAGCGAATTCGTTTGGCTACACAGGTTGGTTCTAAATTAGTAAATGTGCTTTATATTCTTGATGAGCCAAGTATTGGGTTACATCAAAAGGATAATTTAAAGCTGATCAACTCATTAAAACAGTTGAGAGATACGGGAAACTCCATCATTGTTGTTGAACATGATAAGGAGATGATTTTATCTGCAGATTATGTGGTTGATATGGGTCCGAGAGCAGGAAGACATGGTGGAAAAATTGTAACTACAGGTACACCTGAAGAGATCATAAAATCATCATCGCTTACAGCTGATTACCTAAATCATAAAAAGAATATCGAGGTTCCAAAGGAAAGGCGTGAAGGAAACGGAAAAGAAATCCTTCTTTTTGGTGCTTCAGGACATAACTTAAAGCAGGTCGATGTAAAAATTCCACTAGGGAAATTTATATGCATTACCGGTGTATCTGGCAGTGGAAAATCTTCATTGATCAATGAAACATTGCATCCAATATTGAGCAAACACTTCTATCGAAGTAATAAGCAACCATTACCATATAAATCAATCGATGGTATTGAAAATATTGATAAAGTAATTGAGGTTGATCAATCGCCGTTGGGCAGAACACCTCGATCGAATCCAGTAACTTATACTGGTGTATTTTCTGATATACGGAAGTTGTTTGAGCAAACACCTGAGTCAAAAATACGCGGATACAAAGCCGGTCGATTCTCATTTAATGTAAAAGGCGGACGATGTGAGACTTGTCAAGGAGCAGGATTACAAACGATAGAAATGAATTTTCTACCTGATGTATATGTGAACTGCAAAGATTGTAACGGGAAAAGGTACAACCGAGAAACTTTGGAGGTCAAGTACAAAGGTAAATCCATAAGCGATGTGCTCGAAATGACCATTAACCAAGCCGTGGAGTTTTTTGATCAGGTTCCTTCCATTAAATTAAAATTAAAAGCATTACAAAACGTTGGATTAGGATATATTACCCTCGGACAGCCTTCAACAACACTATCCGGTGGCGAATCGCAACGTGTAAAACTAGCAGCAGAACTAGCCAAGAAAAGTACCGGAAAAACACTCTACATCCTGGATGAGCCTACAACCGGACTGCATTTCGAGGATATTTGTGTTCTGCTAAAAGTGCTAAATAATATTGTCGATAAAGGCAATACGGTTATCGTAATCGAACACAATATGGATGTAGTTAAGGTTGCCGATCATATTATCGATCTAGGAAAAGAGGGTGGAGCAAAAGGAGGGGAAATACTATGCGAAGGTACTCCGGAAGCTATTGCTAAGAATAAGGAAAGTTATACTGCAAAATTCTTAATCGACGAACTACAATAAAATCTGATAAAAAAAGATTAATATTGTATTATTAGCATTTTACAAAACGAATTTTATATGACAAACGAAGACTTAATAAAAGATGCGTTTCAGGAGAAAGACTGGAACGAAATCCAAACAACCGATACATGGACAATTTTTAAAGTAATGGCCGAATTTGTGGAAGGGTTTTCAAAACTTTCCAGAATTGGCCCTTGTGTTTCTATCTTTGGATCAGCTCGTACAAAACCGGATAATAAATATTTCAAATTGGCTGAAGATATTGCTTTTAAGCTAACAAAGCAGGGATATGGTGTAATTACTGGTGGTGGACCCGGAATTATGGAAGCAGGTAATATGGGTGCAAAAAAAGGAAATGGAAAATCGGTAGGATTAAATATTGATCTGCCTTTTGAGCAGTCGGCCAACTTCTTTATCGATCCGGATAAATTGATCAGTTTCGAGCATTTCTTTGTACGAAAAGTGATGTTTGTAAAGTATGCTCAGGGTTTTATTGTATTGCCCGGTGGTTTTGGAACGTTCGACGAACTTTTCGAGGCTATAACGCTTATTCAAACCGAAAAAATTGGAAAATTCCCAATTATTCTTGTGGGTAGCTCATACTGGCAGGGATTAATTGATTGGGTTAAGAATGTAGTATTACAAGAGGAGAATAATATTAGCGAAAAGGATCTGGACTTAATCCAGATTGTTGATACGGCAGACGAAGCTGTTGAAAAAATTAATGAATTTTATGCGAAGTATCTGTTGAGTCCTAACTTTTAAATTAGTATTTTTATTTTCAGTTATTTACTTATTAACAAAGGTTGTAAGTTATTAACAATTGTTGATAACTTATGTTGATATTTTGTTATTATTGTATTAAATAGCTATTTTTATTGAGTTTTGGGAACTTAATTCTTTTAAATATGATTAAACATTTATTGCTTCTTGTAAATATGTTTGTCCTCATGGTCATGAAAATGATTTTTTCTGATGTGAGCGTTGAAATGAACGCTCCCGGGCAAGTAGAAGCAGGAAATGAGATTTATGTTGAAATTACTTTAAATAAATCTGATTTTGATAGTTTTGCCAGATTTCAACAGGAAATCCCTGCTGGTTTAACTCCTGTACCTGTTAAAACTGCAAATGCAGACTTTAGCTTTAAAGATCAAAAGATCAAATTTATTTGGTTAAAGCTTCCTTCCGAACAAGAATTTACGATTGCCTATAAACTAAAGGTTGATCAACGTTTGAAAGGTACTTTTAATCTAAATGGTACATTCTCATACATAGCAGATAATCAAAGAAAATCTGTTGAGGTTGATCCTTCATACGTAGTTATCAATCCATCATCTGACATTGATCCTAAATTAATTGTTGATATTAACGATTTCAAGAATTTAGTTACTCCTGTGCAGAAAACAGAATCAGGTATTGAGCAGGTAAAATGTATCAGACAAACACCTTATCTTGCCGAAGATGGTAACTCATATCGTGTAAACTTATTGGTTAACAAAGGAAACAAAGAAAAATTTGCCAAAATTCAGGAGAACGTTCCCGAAGGATATAGTGCCGTGGCATTAGAAAGTGAAGATGCTATTTTTACCTTCAAAGATCAAACAGTGAAACTGTTATGGATGAACCTTCCTGCTGATCCTTATTTTGTGATATCTTATAAATTAGTTCCCAACGAAGGTGTTACCGAAGCACCCGCGCTTGATGGCACATTCTCATATATCGAAAATGATAATACCTTAAGCATTAATATTACACAGCAAGATGTTAATCTTAAGAATACTTCAAAAGAAAATCTATTAGCTATTATATCATCCGCTGAAGGTGAATTTGTTGAACCAACGAATTATGTTCAGCCACAAGATTATTCGGGTAAAGTGAAAATAGAAATTGCCGAAAGTGCCCTTAAACTGATAAGAGAAGATACTAAACTGACCAATATGCTGGAACCTGAATCAGGTATTTATTATAGAGTGCAAATTGCTGCTGGTCACCGACCCATAAATATAAACAGGTACTTTAAAAAGTATAACCTGGATAAAGAAGTGAGAACAGAATTTCACGAAGGATGGAGAAAATACTCAGTGGGTTCGTTTTACGTTTACAAAGCAGCGAGAGATTACAGGGTACATATTTGGAACACAACAACAATTGATGATGCATTTGTTTCTGCATACAACGAAGGTAAAAGAATAACTGTGCAGGAAGCTTTAATGATTACAAATCATGAGTGGTATCGTTAATTTTAATTGATCTGTACGTATGAGATTAAAAAAGTTATTACCATTAATCATAATTTTAATACTTGCTGTAAAAGTTGGTTTTGCGCAAGGAGGCTATGAAGATTTATTATACCAGGAGGTTGAAGTTGAGAATCCTGTTTATATGCCTGTTATTGGTATTGGTGTTGGTGTTATTAATTATTATGGCGAGTTAAAAAACGATTATGAAAATCTTATCAAAGGTCAACCAAGTTATCGATTAAATATTTTCCAGTATTTAGATAGTAAACATTATTGGAAAGTTAATCTTAATGGTGTATATGGAACTATTTCGGGATATGAAAGATCCTATTCAAATCCTGCTCAAAACAATAATTTTAAATCCGACCTGTTTACCGTTGGTGTCAATTTGGAATATAGCTTTGGTAATATTTACAAAGGAGAGCGAAAAATTGTACCATTTATATCGATCGGAGCCGAATACATGATTGATATCAACACAAAAACGGATGTTATCTATAGTAATAACAATATAACAGGACCTTACGAGTACTTCACTGACGGAACGATTCGTGTGGGTGAGAATTTAGTAACTCGTGATTACGAATATGAAAGCTCATTATTTGATGTAAATCCTAATGGTTTAGCAGATGATGATTTTAAATCCAGTTCGTATGCCATTGTTGCCGATTTAGGTTTTGACTTTAAGGTGAGCGAACGGGTGGCCCTACGTTTAGCATCCTCTCTGCACTATACAGGTACCGATGCAATTGATGGTGATGGAGCAAATAACACCATTGGCGAAAAAGGTGATAATTTGAAAGATATGTTCTCATTTACATATGTTTCATTAAATATCGACTTGTTCTCAGAATCGAAAACTAAAGTTATTGAGAGCTTATTTGCCGATGTTACAGGTGATTTTGATTATACCTTAATTGCCGATGCCGATAGAGACGGTTACCTTGATCTTGCAGATGATTGCCCGGATACTCCGGCTGGTGTTCCGGTAGACTCTGTGGGGTGCCCTCATGATGACGATAACGATGGTGTTCCAAATTATATCGATAAGGAGCAGTTCTCGAATAAAAATGCTATTGTTGATGAGTTTGGTGTTGAGTTAAGTGCAAATAAGATTCGTGAAGGTTTATTCCAGGATGTAACTGCGGTAGATCGAGACGATACCTATATGATTCCTATCGGTTTGGGTTGGTCTAAATATGAAGAGATGACCAATGTAGAAATTCCTGAAAAGTATAAGAAACTGGATAAAGATGGGGACGAATATATCTCGTTTGATGAACTCCTGGATGCCATAAATGGGTTCTTCGATTTCGACTCCGAATATAGTACCGACGATATTTACGATCTGAATAGTTTCTTCTTTGCGCAGTAAATAATAAAAAGAGATATAGCTGAAATTAAAACTTCCTGATTCGCTCCATATCGCGTTTCAGGTCTTTCTTTTTAATTTCATGCCGTTTGTCAAACTCTTGTTTCCCTTTAGCCAGAGCAATTTCAAGTTTAGCCAAACCATTATCGTTAATAAAAAGCCGGGTAGCAACAATAGTAAAACCTTTTTCAGTGGATTTACGTTCCAGTTTTTTTAGTTCCCGCTTGGTTAAAAGAAGCTTGCGATCCTGACGGGGGTCATGATTAGAATGCGTACCATAATCGTATTCGGTAATGTTTAATCCACGTACAAATAACTCTCCGTTAATAAAAATACAATACGCATCAACCAAACTGGCTTTACCCATACGAATCGACTTGATCTCAGTACCTGCCAGCTTAATGCCTGCAGTATACTTCTCAACAAATGTATAATTGAATGCGGCTTTCTTGTTTTTTATGTTAATTGTATTTGCCATGAATAAAACTTTTTCAGGATGCAAAGGTAAATATTTATTTGGTTCATTGTATAGAATATATAAGTAATCCTGACGGAGGCTTTAAGACCTGTCAGAGTTAATTGAAGAGAAGTAAATAAAAATCTTTAAATTAGCAGAAATCCTTAGATAGAAGAAAGGAACAAGCTTTTAATCATTAATATGAGATGGAAATAAAATACGATATGCTCACGATTCTTGGTGCAACTGCAGGTGGTAAAACTTCTGTAGCCGCAAGAATGGCTTATATTTTAAATGGCGAAATAATTAGTGCAGATTCAAGGCAGGTTTATCGTGGTATGGATCTGGGAACAGGTAAGGATTTAGAAGATTATACTATTGAAGACAAACAAATACCCTATCATTTGATCGATATTGTTGATGCTGGATATAAATATAATGTATACGAATATCAGGCAGATTTTTTAAAAGCATATTCCGATGTGCAAGAAAGAGACAAATTTCCTGTTTTTTGTGGTGGATCAGGAATGTATCTCGAAGCTGTATTAAAAGGATATAAGTTGATACCTGTGCAGCCTAATCCCGAATTAAGGGCAGAGTTGGAAAAAAAGGATACCGAAGAGTTGATCAGCATCTTAAAGTCATTTAAAAAGCTGCACAATACATCCGATATTGATTCGCGTAAACGTATGATCAGAGCTATAGAGATTGAAACACATTACAATCAATCTGAAGCGGTAGATGACTATTTTCCGGAGATTAAATCGTTAATTGTTGGCATAAAATTCGATCGCAATTCGCGTAGAAGAAGAATTACGGAACGCTTAAAGCAGCGATTAGACGGTGGTATGGTCGACGAAGTAAAACGAATTATAGATCAAGGTGTTTCACCTGAGGATCTTATTTATTATGGCTTGGAATATAAATATCTCACGCAATACATAATTGGTGAGATTACTTATGATGAAATGTTCAAGCAACTCGAAACGGCTATTCATCAGTTTGCCAAACGCCAGATGACCTGGTTCAGAGGAATGGAACGAAAAGGATTTAAAATTCACTGGTTGGACGGATATACGCCTATGAGGGATAAAACAGCGAAGATTTTAGAGTTATTACAGAATTAGAAAAGAAACCAATTAAACTGATCTAATTTATAAATAATAAATAGTGTAATTAACAGATTGATTGTAGAGAAAACATAGTTGTATTCTTTTCTATGCTTCTTAACTTTTCTTCGGAACAAGATTCCAAGATTTGGTATAAATAAAGATACCAAAAGAGTAAAAAAGAACACTTCACTCAATTGATTTTCAATATCACTGGGGCCATAAAACATAAACAGATAAACACAAACTAGCAGTGTTGCCAAATAAATAAGATAAGATATTTTTAAGCTAAGTGTAGAAACTAATCGTTTATGATTTAGAAGCAGAGGTTTCACAATTATAAATGCCAAAACATATATAATCAGGAATACAAGCATGAGTAAAAAATGAAATACGGCTTGCATAATTTAGAGCTTTTTCAATTCTGATTAAATTTACAAGTTTTACAGTACAAAAGCAAAAGGCTGGAAATGAACATCCAGCCTTTGCAATTTATGTATTATGAGTTTAAACTACTCGTCGTCTTTAAGCCATTGATCAAGCCAGCTAAAGAATTCGCGTTGCCATAAAATTCCATTTTGCGGGCTTAACACCCAATGATTTTCATAAGGAAAATGTAAATATTTACTTGGAATACCTTGCAGTTGAGCTGCATTAAATGCGCTCATCCCTTGTGTATATGCAATTCGATAATCTTTTTCGCCATGAATAACCATTATTGGGGTATCCCAACGATCAACAAATTTGTGTGGCGAATTATCGTATGTTTCTTTGTTTGATTTATCCCAGTATGGACCACCAATATCCCAGTTTACAAAAAACATTTCTTCTGTTTCAAGATACATGGCTTCAAAGTTAAATATACCATCGTGGGCGATAAAAGCATCAAAACGGCCATCATGATGTCCTGCAATCCAGAATACAGAAAAACCGCCATAGCTGGCTCCAACTGCTCCCAGGTTGTTTTCATCAACATATGGTTCTTTCGAAACTGCATCAATTGCACTAAAGTAATCTTTCATATTTTGTCCGCCATAATCGCCTGAAATTTGATCGTTCCATTCTTTTCCGAATGAAGGCAATCCACGTCGATTAGGCGCTACAATAATGTAATCGTTGGCAGCCATCATCTGGAAATTCCAACGATACGAGTAGAACTGGCTGACTGAACCATGAGGACCGCCCTGGCAGTAAAGTAATGCCGGATACTTTTTCTCCGGATCAAAATTCGGTGGATAAATAACCCAAACCAACATATCTTTATTGTCGGTAGTTTTTACCCAGCGTTCTTCAACTTTTCCATACGTTAACTGATCATGCAGATTTTTATTAATAAATGATAGTTGCGTTTCTTCACCTGTTTCAGGATTAATGGCAAAAACTTCGGTAGGATAGGTCATGCTTTGTTTCGATCCGATTAACTGATCACCAAATGGATGCACAGAACGGTAGTTGTGATCACCATGGGTTATTTGCTTAATTTCTTCTGTTTCAACATCAAGTCTGTAGATTTGGAATCTTGCATGATAATCGCTGGTAAAGTAGACCGATTTGCTATCTTCAGTCCAAACCAAACCATGCACATCCTGATCGAAATTGGCTGTGTAATCTTTTTTCTCACCAGTTTCAATATTCATAATAAAAAGCCTGTTTTGATCCGATTCATATCCGTCTCTTTCCATACTTTCCCAGGCAATCATTTTTCCATCGGGCGAATAAACAGGGCTTACATCGTAACCCATCATTCCCTTAGTAATATTTTTAGTTTCTTTGGTATCCAGATTATAAATGTAAATGGCGGAATTAGTTGATAAGGAGTATTCTTTACCTACCATTTTTTTACATGTATACGCAACTTCTTTACTATCAGGACTCCAGTTGATTTGCTCCATTCCTCCAAAAGGTTCCATTGGCGTATCATATCGTTCACCTTCCATGATGTCAATAGAGTTAGAAAGCGAAGTTTCATCGTAATCAGCAATAAAAACATGACTGTAAGTATAGTCGTGCCATTCATCCCAGTGGCGATACATCAAATCGGTTTCAATTCGTGCTTCTGCTTTGGGCAGATCAGGATACTTATCATGAACCGATTGATCTAATTTTACATCTTTTATATAAAGTACTTTTGATTGGTCGGGAGAATACTTAAAGCCGTTTAAGCCACCTTCTACATTTGATATTTGCGTGCGATCTGTTCCATCAGGATTCATTTCCCACATTTGTAGTTCGCCCGATTCGGTGCTTAAGAAACCGATTTTCTTACCATCAGGTCTCCAAATAGCTGAATATTCGCCCGATTCGGTATTGGTTATATTTACCGCTTCACCTCCTTTAACAGGCATGGTAAATACTTCGCGGTTACCCCGGTTTTTTTCAACATCGTAAAACGAAACACCAAATAACATGGTCTTATGGTCTGGTGATATTTCTACACCACTAACTCTACCAAAAGACCATAAAACTTCGGGAGTCATAATGTCTGAGGATAGTTCAATGTTGTCGACAGGATTATTTATTTCCGCAACTTTCTCACTGTTTGTGCAAGAAAAAAAGCTAAGAGAAATTACTAATCCTGAAATAATCAGTAAGTTTTTCATAATGATTATGCCTTTTTATTTTTAAATGATTCAATGATTTTAGCTTCCAACTCATCGGCTAGTTCTGGATTATCTTTCAGTAACTGCTTAACTGCTTCGCGTCCCTGTCCTAGCTTGGTTTCGCCATAACTGAACCACGAACCGCTTTTCTTAACAATGTCATTTTCTACTCCAAGATCAACAATTTCTCCAATTTTAGAAATTCCCTCACCATACATGATATCAAATTCGGCTTTTTTAAATGGTGGTGCTAACTTATTTTTTACAATTTTCACTCGTGTTCGGTTACCCGATATATCTTCACCATCTTTAATTTGTCCAATTCTGCGGATATCAATTCGCACAGAAGCGTAGAACTTCAATGCATTACCACCGGTTGTAGTTTCAGGATTGCCAAACATCACACCAATTTTTTCACGCAACTGGTTAATGAAAATACAAGTTGTGTTTGTTTTATTGATATTTGCTGTAAGCTTTCGTAATGCCTGTGACATTAAACGAGCTTGTAATCCCATTCTGGAATCGCCCATGTCGCCTTCAATTTCGGCTTTTGGTGTAAGTGCAGCTACCGAGTCGATTACAATAATGTCGATAGCTCCTGAGCGAATTAAATGATCAGCAATTTCAAGTGCTTGTTCACCATTGTCGGGTTGAGAAATTAAAAGATTTTCAACATCAACACCCAGCTTTTCGGCATAAAAACGGTCAAAGGCATGTTCTGCATCGATAATTGCTGCAATACCTCCATTTTTCTGTGCTTCGGCAATAGCATGAATAGCCAGGGTTGTTTTACCCGACGATTCGGGGCCGTAAATTTCAATTACACGTCCACGAGGGAAACCACCTACACCCATTGCCATATCTAAAGCGATCGATCCCGATGAAATGGAAGGTACGTCAGCAACTGCACGGTCACCCATTTTCATTATGGTTCCTTTACCATAATCTTTATCAATCTTATCAAGGGTTAGCTGCAGTGCTTTTAGTTTCTCCTTGTTAATGTTGTTGTCTTTTTTTTCTTTCTCCATGGTTTTATATTTTACTTTTTAGATATTCAATTCCTTGTAAATTTGATTGGTATGATCTTTTGTTTTTACTTTTTCAAAAATTGCTTCAATTTCCTGATTTTCATTGATGATATAGGTTTTTCTTAACACACCGTCGTAAGTTTTGCCATACATCTTCTTTTCTCCCCAGGCATTGTAGAGATTTAAAATCTCTTTATCAGGATCTGAAATTAACCGGAATGGCAGATCGTACTTCTTTATAAACTTTTGGTGCGACTCTTTTGAATCCGGGCTAACTCCGATTACATCGAGTCCTTTGCTTAAAATATCATCGTAATTGTCTTTCAAATTACAAGCCTCTGCGGTACATCCCGGAGTATTATCCTTGGGGTAGAAATACAAAATAACTTTTTTCCCTTTATACTGATCTAATGAAATAGTTTCCCCGTTTTGGTCGATTCCTGAAAATTGAGGAGCTTTATCTCCAATGTTTAAATTTGCCATAATAAATATGATTAGGTTTTGTAAAATTATAAAATATCATTAATAAGACAGCATTTGCTGTTTATTGTTTATAAATCTTTTATTAACACAAAACAGGTAGCTATAAATAATTGAATCATAAAATTTTATAAAAGTTATTGCTGTTTTTCTTTTACCTGTGTTTGAGGTATATTAACTTTGTGTGTTCTCTGAAATTTATTTTACAGAAAATGGGAAAATATTTAACGATACTGCTTTTTCTATTGATAACTCCAAATTTACTGATCGCTCAGGATAACGATGCTTTGCATGAGCTTAAATCGGCATATTTAAATATTCAGAATGAAAATTACCAGGAAGCTTATCCTTATTATAGAAAAATGTTGGATCAATATCCTAAAGAGCCTATTTATCATTATTATGTAGGTCGGTGTTTGTTATTTATAGATAAAGATCCTCTGAAGGCAATTAAATATTTGCGTTTTGCATCAACAAAGGATGTTCCGGTTGATGTTTACTATTACTTAGGCAGAGCATATATAAAAAACTATAGGTTTCAAAAAGCACTGGAAACCTTGCAAATTTTTGAAAAAAATGCATCCAAAAAAGAATTGAGGAATTTACAATATGAGGTTTATCTTTCCATGGCACAAAATGGATTGTACCTTACAAAATATATTCGTGAGCCACTGGTATACAGTAAGCAAGTATTCGATTTAGATGACTTTTACAAGATATACTCCTTCGAAGATCTGGAAGGATCTTTTATTAAACAGGATGATTTTTTTGAAAACGATTCTACGAAAACAAATGCTGTTATTTTTGTTCCCGGTTCGTTACAGAATCAAGGAGTGGTCTATTTTACAAAAAGGAATGAAAAACGAGGTGATTTGGATATTTATAGCATAACCAGGTTATCAGATTCAACCTGGAGTGAACCGGAGAACCTGGGCGAAGTTATAAACACGCCATTCGACGAAAGTTATCCTTTTATGCATTCCGACGGCACTACGTTGTACTTTGCATCAAAAGGGCATTACAGTATGGGAGGCTATGATATTTACAAAAGCACCTGGGATTGGAATACGCAGCAATGGAGCGAACCGGAAAACCTTGATTTTCCTGTAAACTCGCCTTATAATGATTTTTTATTTGTGCCTACACCAAACAAAAAGATTGCTTTTTTTGCATCCGACAGAGATACAGATTTTAACCAGATAATGGTGTATAAGCTGAAACTCACAAGCTCTGAGCCTTATATTGAATTGCACAGTTATCAGGATATCAGGAAATATGCAAAGCTGAATGTGAATAGTGATGTAGATGAGCAATCAGGAAAACAGTCAGGAAACGAATACAAGAGTAGTGAAAAGAACTTAATTAAGATTAAGAATAATACGGATTTCCAATATAAATCGGAGTATGACAGTTTACTCAATCTCGCTATAAATTATCAGTTAACTGCTGATTCTTTGCGATGGATTATCGATGACAAACGCTCAGTTTTTGAAAATACTTCTGATGGTCAGGAAAGGGCTAGTTTATCGAATATTATCATCGAATTGGAGCGAGAGATTTATAGTTTGCAGAAGAAAGCAGATAACTGTTACAAGCGCGTACGTGAAATTGAGCAGATCAACCTGGCAACCGAAAAATCAATTTATGAAGATAACAAGAAGGTTGAACCCAGGGAATCTGGCACAACGAATAGAACAGCTAAAATATTTGTTGAGCCAACAATTGATTCATTAACCAAATCGAAGCTTTCAATTCCTGATAAAGAATTAGATGAAGAGCATTTTATGGAAACCGGATTGGAGATTGAAAGCCCATCGGAATACACAAAAGAAAATCCTATTCCGTTAAACGAAACTATGCCTGATGGAATAATGTATATGATTCAGTTGGGTGCATTCAGTTCGGAGAAATCACCTGTTGTATTTAAAGGCTTATCACCCTTATCATGCATAAAGAAAGAAGGTAGCTCAATTCGGAAGTACTTTGCCGGTAAGTTTCTGCAATTGGCAGAAGCAGAAAAAGCATTGCCAAAAGTCAGATCTAAAGGTTTTAAAGATGCCTATATTGTTGCCTTTAACAGTGGTAATATTATTTCGGTAAAAAAGGCGGTCTCGATGGAATCTAAAGAAGATCGTATACCGATGGCTACAATCCAGAAGGAAGAATCTCAAAAAACGGATAAACAAGAGAATTTATCAATCATTTATGTTTTAAAAGGGCAAATGGAGAAGAATGATTCGATTCATATAGAAAAAATAAAAGACGAACTAAAGGATGATGAAGAACTTTATCTTGAGTCCAAAGAGAAATTTATATCATTTATCATAAAATCATTTTCGAGTTATGATAGTGCCTTGCCAGTTAAGTATAAATTAGAGGCAATACTTCAAAAAGATGTTGAAATTCATGCCTATTTTGCCGAGAATCAGATTCCGTTGGAACAAGCCAGAAAAATAACTAAATAACAGAAAAAATTAATATCTTTATATTTATTAAAATTGTATCTTAGGACGTTCAAAACCTAAACAGATCAAAGAACTATGAATAGTAAGAGGAAGTTTGAGAAGAATCCAAATATTGAAAAGAATCCACAGCAAGGGATGGATTGTTCATTGATTTTATATAATGATGATATTCATGATTTTATGTATGTTATTGAGTCGCTGGTTGAGATTTGTGATCACGATTCAGTGCAGGCTGAGCAATGTACATACCTGGTTCATTATCGAGGAAAGTGCCAGATAAAGAAAGGAAAATATGAGCATCTGAAGGAGATGTACAATCAGCTATTAGAAAAGGGATTAATTGTTTCGATAAATTAACAACTATGTCATTAACAGCAATCATATTTTTCATTGTTATTGGAATCATACTTTTTTACGTAGAGTTTTTAATTACACCGGGAGCTACTATTGCCGGAATTATAGGACTGGTGCTCATCGTAATTGGCGTTTATTTCGGATATAAAGAGTTCGGTGTACCCAAAGGGCACTATATTTTAGGTATAACAGCCATGGTTTCACTTATTTCGATCATATTTATGCTGCGATCAAAAACCTGGGAGAAAATTGCGCTGGATTCAAAGATTGATGGCAGATCAAGCTCATCTTTGGAGTCAGAAGTTACTGTTGGCGATACAGGAATTACTGTTTCACGATTAAATCCTTACGGAAAAGTGCAGATTAAAGATAAATATTACGAAGCAAAATCTGCGGGAGCATTTTTAGATCCCAAAACAAAAGTTGAAATAAAAAAAATAGATAGAACATATATAATTGTAAAACCTTTAAAATAAAATATTATGGAATTTTGGCCTTTAGTAGGAATTATTGTCGGAGTATTTATACTACTCTATTTGTTTTTATATCTGATCCCAATTGGATTATGGTTTCAGGCCCTTGTATCGGGTGTTAGAATCTCTTTATTACAATTGATTTTCATGAGATGGAGAAAAGTACCACCTAGAATTATTGTGAACGCTATGATTGAAGGTAAAAAAGCAGGTATTGAACTGTTTCGTGATTTACTCGAAGCCCACTATTTAGCAGGTGGTAGAGTGCCAGATGTTGTGCATGCGTTGGTTTCAGCTGATAAAGCAAACATTGACCTTTCCTTTACTATGGCAACAGCTATAGATTTGGCGGGTCGCGACGTGTTGGAAGCTGTTCAGATGTCTGTAAATCCTAAGGTGATTGATACTCCTCCGGTAACTGCAGTTGCAAAAGATGGTATTCAGCTGATTTGTAAAGCGAGAGTAACTGTTCGTGCAAATATTAAACAGTTAGTTGGTGGAGCAGGAGAAGATACCGTTTTAGCTCGTGTTGGTGAGGGATGCGTTTCTTCCATCGGTTCTGCGGCATCGCATAAGGCTGTATTAGAAAATCCCGACTCGATCTCAAGAGTTGTATTGGAAAAAGGACTTGATTCAGGTACTGCCTTTGAAATTTTATCCATTGACATTGCAGACATTGATATTGGAAAGAACATTGGCGCTGTTCTGCAAATGGATCAGGCGAATGCAGATAAGAATATTGCTCAGGCAAAAGCCGAAGAGCGCAGAGCTATGGCTGTTGCATTAGAACAAGAAATGAAAGCTAAAGCGCAAGAAGCCAGAGCTAAAGTTATTGAAGCTGAGGTAGAAATACCACTTGCTATGGCTGAAGCATTTAGGCAGGGAAATTTAGGTGTTATGGATTACTATAAATTTAAAAATATTGATGCAGATACCAAGATGCGTGATTCAATTTCGAAACCAAAAGGAAATAAAAAATAAACGATGAAAAAACTTCTTTTCATAATTAGTTTCTGGGTATATGTTATGAGTGTTAGTGCTCAAACAGATACTATTAAAACCGATACTGGTCTACAGTATTATATTGTTGATGAAGGCGAAGGAGAAAAGGTTCAGGAAGGAAAAGAAGTTACGTTGCATGGTATTGGTACATTAGAAAATGGAGAAGTTTTCTGGGAAACCCGAGAAAGTAATTCTCCATTTCATTTTGTTACCGGAACAAATAGTGTTATAAAGGGTGTTGAAGAAGGAGTGAGCAAAATGAGGGTTGGCGACCGGTGGATTTTTATTTTGCCACCGGAGTTGGCATATGGAGATAAACAACGAGGGCCAATTCCGCCAAATTCAACCCTGATTTTTGATTATGAAGTGCTGGATGTGTCCGATCCGAAAAAATCTATTGTGGATACTATGTTGGTAACGATTGACCAACAGGGTGTTGATAAAGCGTTGGATTTATATTACGATCTAAAAAATAAGAAGGATATTTTTAATTTCAGGGCTGATCAGTTAAATACCTTAGGGTATAAACTAATGAATGAAGGAAAGCTCGAGGCAGGTAAAGTTGTTCTGGAGTTAAATACAAAAGAGCATCCGGATAATTTCAACGCCTGGGATAGTTTAGGTGAAGCATATATGAAATTAGGTCAGCGTAATCTGGCGATTGAAAGTTATGAAAAATCGTTGGAGTTGTATCCTAAAAACAGCAATGCTGTTGAAATGATCAAGAAGATAAAAGCAAAAGAAAAAAAATGATGATGTGAGGTTAAACTTTGCATTGTTTTTTTTGGTAATATGAATCAATTTTTTACTTTTGTGCAACATTTTGGAGAGGTGGGAGAGTGGCTTAATCCACCAGTTTGCTAAACTGGCGTACCCGATTAGGGTGCCGGGGGTTCGAATCCCCCTCTCTCCGCCATCGCCCGACAGAGCATTAGCGAAGTCGGGTTTTTTGTTTTATATTTATTTGTAATTAAAGAAAGTAAATAATATAAAATGTTGGGCTATGGCGGATAAGATCCGCTTCAAAAAATTGATTCAATCATGTATTATGTTTATATATTAAAATGTTCAGA
Source organism: Bacteroidota bacterium (assembly GCA_020444275.1). GTDB lineage: Bacteria > Bacteroidota > Bacteroidia > Bacteroidales > UBA12077 > UBA12077. The sequence goes on from JAHLLG010000003.1 coordinate 143,264, forward strand.
TGGTACGTTCTATAAAGGTTGCACTTCAGATTTAAATGACCGAATAAACCGTCATAAATTAGGATACATTAAATATACTCAAAATAGACTCCCAATTGAATTAGTTACTTATCTAGTTTTTAGTGATCGTTATCGAGCCTTCGAATTCGAAAAATACCTTAAATCAGGTTCAGGTAGAGCTTTTATGAAAAAAAGATTGATCTAAGTATGCAAAGCCAATATTGATTAAGCACCTATCCAGGGATCAACACAGTTAATCTCATATGTATTAATAAATAGTTTTCGAGTTAAAAACGAGTTATAAAGGCATTTTATAATTCAGCAAAATAAACACATAAAGCATTATTTATAACTTTTTAAGTATGAGAGGAAAAACTAAACATATAAGCAGTTTGATTAAGCAAGAAGTTGCAAGAATTGATCAACATGCTGAAAAAAATCTTTATGGTTCACGTGCACGTGGAAACGAAAGACCAGATTCTGATTGGGATATTATATTTTAAATGAATAACCAGTTGACTTCGTAAAAGAAAGACAGTTTCAAAATGCTCTTTATGAATTAGAACTTGAAACTGGAGAACCATTTTCAGTATTCGTGTATTCAAAGAATGACAGGAATACAAGACAGAGTATTTCCTTTTTATAGCTTAATATATTTTATCTCTTAATTTAAGTGTTTCTAGGTAATTTGTTCAAATTTAATTCAAGGTTATTAAGATTAAATTATTCTTGCCGAGATAACCAAATGAAATTGGGCTGTTTAAGTTTATCTCAAAATTCTCTTCATTACTTTTTTTGTTTTTTCTTCTTCGAAATTAGATTTATTTTCCATATACGGATATATTTTGTCCTGATTTCTCTTATAATAGTCGTATGCTGTAAGCCCATTATTATCAACAGCTTTTCTGTTTAGTTCACCATGTGAAGCAATGAATTTTTTGAAATCATTAACCATCCAAGAATCTATTATGTGAGTAACTTTTCGGGTTATGACAGGACTATTTCCAATATTTTCCATTTTTTCATCCGGAGTATAAGCAATCAACATATCAACAAACCAATGCAAGAAAGTACCGCCAGCCGGTGTAATTTTTCTGTTTAAATCCAAATCATAAAAATCATAAACTTCATAAAAATCATTGAAAATTCGGCTTATAAAATTATTTTCATCCAACACAATCGGATAATCAGTCTGTTCAACCAGGTAATTGAGAAACAAATATACAAGGTCATAACCGTCCGGGCTTTTTCTTTCAAACTTAAAATCTTTTGAATAAAATAATTGACGAGTCTTATCACCCGCTTTACGTTCATAGTGAGTTGTAATGCAGCCTTCCTTAATAATTATGGTTTCGAGTAGGCTTTCACCATCCGAATTTTTAACTTTAGAAAGGTCAAATTGCTTATCCAGGGCTCCAAATACAAGACGATTATCATTTTTCCGGGCATAAAAAGCCAGATTAATATCATTTTTTGAATGGCCTTGAACATTAACCCCAAAAAAAGCTTCTACTGCTTCAGCATCCAGTGGCTTATCGTGCTTAACAAGCTCTCCGGGAAAATTACTTAGAGACGCTGATAAGTATTGTTTATCAGAAAAAGAAAGTTTTTCTTTATCTTTAAGGAAGCTTCTGTAACGCTTAACAGAAGAATTAGCCATTTCTTTGTTTACTTCAATAAATGCTTGGCTTCTTCCCTCAGCGATGGCTTGATCAATGTCTTCTTTTAATTTCATTTCCTCAAATTCAATGAAAAGTTTTATTTTTTCTTCAAACGTATAGGGTTCAGACCTCATATAATTTTCGGCATAATAATGACCGTATTGCGTCCAAAGCTCTTGCTTACTAAGTACAGTTCTGTTTAGCAGAAGTTCTTTAAGAACCGCTTTGCGGTTTTCCGCGGTGTTTTGATTTTTAATATCTTCGAGCCATTGTATTTCTTTTTTTAACTGTTTTTTCATGGAATTATGTGTTTTTTCCATACTGCTTATATACTCTTTTAAATATTTCGCATCCAGGTCTTGTGTAGCTCGAGGATCCGGTTTCCAACTATCAAGTTGTCCAATTCTTGTAATTTTGTATTCAACTAACAGCTCAACCTCTTCCTTATGAGAAAGAGGGCGTTCAGAAGATATCTCATCTGTTTGTTCTTTTTGTACCTTTAATTCACTCAGCTTTGGCACAGTGGTAAACCGAAGTAATCCGGTTTCAAGAATTACATAAGCCTTGCTTTCCGGATAACTCTTTTGTAATTCGCTGTAAAATACTGCTTTTAAATTTTGGGAAAGTTGTTTGTTCTTGAAAATTAATAATTTGGCTTTTGCGCTGTTACCAATCAAACTTAAATACTGAGGTTGACTGTCACTGGGGTTGAGCACATATTCTACAATCTTTGCTATTTCTGTATTACTTTTCATATCAAGCAATCTTGCTGCCTTTATTGAGTTATCTTGTGCCTGAATTAGTATTTGAACCGGCGCATCTTTATATTTCTTTTTATTTATGGCCTTTAAACCGGACGCCTTCATTAGTATTTCAAAAGCTTCGGCATTTAAGAACCTGTTTGCCGCATCCAAAGGTGTTTGCCCGTTTATCGTTACATCAGGTTCAACACCATTTTTAATTAGTATTTCAATGATTTTGGGGCTGTTATTAATGGCAGACAGCATGAGTACATTATTAATATTGGCCGTTATTTCATTTTTGGACTTATTTTGATTCTTGTGATTTAAAATTGTAAGCACTGCCTCCGGTTTATCTTGTTCAATGGCATAATCCAATACATTTTTATTATCAACGAATACAATTTGGTCTAAATTGAAATCCAAAAAGGATTTTAGATATTCAATATCATTATAATCAAGAGCCGAATTAATTTCATATTTTACTCTTGTTTTTAATCTTTCAGTTCTTTTTTTTAAGCCGTCAGACGGATTCTGCGCATAAGCATTGGCCGATAACAGAGCGGTGTATTCCAGAATGTAACTGTAGCCTTTGTAATAATCAGCGAGTTTCACAAAATATTCAGTTTTAGGCTCTTTTTTCAATGCAGAACTGACAAAAGCAATTGCTGCTTTACGAAACACATCTTCTTCAGTACGCCGGAAATGTTTATATTTTCTTTCTGCTGCCTCTATCAATTTATCACTTTCGCTTTGCCCCGTATTAAGTTTCGGCGTTTCTTTTAGCGTAGGTACCGGACAGCTATTATTTAACCAGTAGGTATTAGTGACACTAAAATTTTGTTCCATTTTTTCCAGAAAACAATCCAAGTTATCGACAAAAGCCAAATAATAAGCTTCATCATCTTTATTTTTGGCGTAGGCTGCCGCTTTCAAGTATTTTTTACGCTGCGCTTGGTTGTAGTCCACAGCTTTCCAGTATATCTGACTCATCTTATTGCGTCTGGCCTGATATAGAGCATATCGTTTAGCTTCTAATTTTCTTTGCGCTTCACGAGCTTCAACGCTTGCATTTATAAGGCCTCCTAATTGATGAAACCCGGTTTCCCAGTCTTTTGAGCTGATTGAGTTACCAATCTGCACACCGGCATCAAATGAATACTGATTATTCTGTTCGTTAAAAGAAGCTTCCATCTGCTCTATTTGTTGGATTTTCCGGTTAAACTCCCTGAGGATATTCTCCGGATTGCTGCTTTCGATATTAGTATTTATTTGATCAAGTCCTCCCGAAAGTTGTTTGGCAAGAACAATTCCGGTACGTTTTATATTTTCTCCCCGAACATAAGCATTATAGGTTTTTCCGCCGGAAAAGGTCTTAATATATTCATCTTTTAAGCGCTGATATTTGCCTTCGTAGCCGGTATATTGGAGAACCGGGTCAGTTTCAGAATTTACTTCTTTATTATCGGAAGTGCTTTCGTCTGTAGTGCCGCCGGCTATTTTTATTTGATCCACAGTCATAACCGGGGGAACCTCTCCACAATGCGGAAATTGTGTTTTAATAGTATTTCTGATGAGATTCATGTTCGCAACTAACTGTTCTGCAGTATTTTTTGTCGGTACGCCTTTATCACATTCGCATTTGTATGCATACCATGCTCCAAGTTGAGCCCAGCCCTGCGGGCAATTGTTGCGTGCACGCTGGTCAGGCGTCCAATTTTCATTGGCGTCTGTTATTTTTTTTTCATATTCTTTGGCTTTTTCACAGCTTGACTGTGCATTTATGTTTGTAACAGAGAATGCAATAAGTAACGATAAAACTAAAAGGTTTTTCATACAATTATTATTTTAAACTTAATTATTTAGTGCTCTTTATTAAAATATGCATCCCATTTAGCAATGGCTTCTTTGCGTTGCTCAGTAGTCATTACGTCCATATTTAGAGTATAATCCATAACCGTATTTACCTGATAATAATTGCCGTCCCCAATACGACTGTGAGATGTTATATAAATTTCTCTGAGTCGGGGAATTTTCATAATGCTTTCAAATCCATCATTCATTTCCGTAACATTCATGGAGAACTCTTCCAGATTGGGAAATTTATGAATGTTAGCGTTCCAATTATCAAGGTTATCGATATTAGCCAGATTAAAATCTACTAAACTGTCTTTACAGGACAGCTTGGACAGATCGTAACGGATATTACGCAGATTACGTAACTCTACCGACAGATAATTTAAATTGGGTAATTCATACACAAAAGATGGTATAGAATCATTTTTTAAATAACCTACGATACGGAGCTCACGAATGCTTTTAAGTTCGGAAAGCTTCTTGCTGAATCGCAGGTTCGACATAGAATAAGTTTCTCTGCCGCTCTGTGTAATTCCACCGATAACCAATGTTTTTAAGTTTGTTAAGCGGATAAACCGCTCATCGAAATCTAATAATTTGCTATTGCCTCCCAGATATAGATTCTCAAGTTTTGACAGCTCAAAAAAGCTATCTGGAAAAGTTGTATAATTATTTCCCTCAAGATTCAAGGTCCGGAGGTTTTTACAATTTCCTATTTCATTCGGAATAAAAGACAAATCCAGAAAGGAAAGATCCAACTCTTTTAGGGTATCTGGTTGGTTAAAAACTGGTTGTAGAGCTTCAGGATATTGTTTAATTGGGTTTTTATAAAATGTCCTGCTTGGAGCAGGTAAATCTGTTATTTCTCGATGTACAAAGGGTATCAAGGTATCGCCATTTTTATAATTCAAATAACCCCAATGGCCATCCTGATAAGATGCAACCATCTCCACACCATTATGTTCCACATACCGGAGTAATTCATAATTGCACGGCAGGGTTTCTTTTTCTTTCATATCGCCATGCCAAGCACCTGAAACCACCCCATATTTACCGTTATTCTTTACAATGGCAAAAGAGCCGTTCAACTTAAACATTCCTAGACTGTCGTATTTTATCTTAATTAAACAGTATGGTTTATTACCATCGTAATTAAAGCGAAACATTCCCCATTTTCCAGTTATAGAACTTTGCCCAATAAAAACACCATCCTTATTAATTTCGTCCCAAACAATGGTTTTTAAGTTTAGCTGCTTTTTAATTTTTTTTTCATATTGTTTTTGAGAATCAACATATTGTGCTTTTAGGCTCAGTATTGAAATAAGCACGAAAAATATGAGACTTAAGAATTTATTCAGGTTAACAAAATTCATATACTATTTTTTGCTCTAAATCATTTAAATAAATGATATATATATACATACAAATAATAAATTATTTTGTTTAAAATCAATTCCGTTTTGTGATTAACGAAGTTAATCCCTCTCCGTAAAATGAAAGATCAATCCTGACTGTAAAAGTCAGGATTTTTTTGTTTTGATAATTCAATAAGGATCAGCGAAGCTAATCCTAGGTTAAAAACTATCTCTTTTCGGGATCAACGAAGTTAATCTCTATATACTATCAGGAAGCTACAATACAAAAAAAGCGCAGAACTAATTTCTGCGCTTTATTATTTGTAGCTGGCAACTATTTCTTTACAGCTTTATCCAATTGGGTTGATATAAGTAAATCTTCTACATCATCACCTTTTAAATACTGATCTAAGAACTTAAGGATTTTTCCATAAGCTTCAATTTCATTATCTTTTTTTCTAAATCCATGACCTTCATCATCGAAAACAACATATTCTACAGGAACATTATTAGCTTTTGCTGCTTCTACAATTTCATCCGATTCAACCTTTAATACTCTTGGGTCATTAGCACCTTGTAATACCATCAATGGTTTTTGAATATTTTCAGCATGGAACAAAGGAGAAATTTTATATAAATATGCTGAATCAACCGCCGGATCTCCAAGTTCTTTATACAATGCTTTCCGCTGAGCTTCCCACCAGCTGGGGATGCTTTTTAATGTGCGCAACCAGTTTGTAACACCAAAGATATTTACACCTACATCAAACTCTTCCGGAGCAAATGTTAGTGCTGCAGCCACCATATAACCACCATAAGAACCTCCAATAATTCCAATTTTTTCTGTGTCTACCCATCCTGTTTGTGCAAGATAATCTTTTGCATAGATGCAGTCTTTTAAATCATGGTCTCCATGTTTTCTGTCATCCAATGCATAAAATGTTTTTCCATAACCACTACTTCCACGGTTGTTAACAGCAATAATAGCATACCCATGGTTTACAAGGAATTGTATTGCAGCATAATAACCAATGCGGGATTGTCCTCCGGGACCACCATGAACCCATACTAATGCAGGGACTTTTGATTTTACTGAAGCCTGGTGTGGTTTATAAAGTATGGCCGGAATCTCAAGATCATCGAATGATTTGTATCGTACAACCTCTCCAGCTACCAAATCATCTGGATTTATTTCATCATTTAAAGTATTAGTGAGTTTGGTATAGCTTCCATCGCTAAAATGATATATATAAAGATTTCGAGGTGTTTTTGAGCTTGCAGCATAAAAGCTCATGATGTCTTCGTTTCGGGAAATATTTACAGAAGTAATATCCTGACCTCCAAAATCAGGAAGCTGAACCTCGTTGCCTGTTGCCATATCAAAGACTTTGATTTTAGTTTGCGCATCTTCATTAATTCCTATTACGCGATACTTTTCGTTAAATGAATGATAAGCATACATAACATCCCACTCGGATCTATAAATAACTTCAGTTTCTTGATCCTGCATTTCGGCAGAGAGGTTCTCAAGATTTATTCGTTCAACATAAGTAAATTCATTATCGTAATCGGTTAAATAATAAAGATATTTGTTGTCTAAGCTAAACTCAACAGGTCTGTAAACAGTTTCTTCAATATCTTTCAATTTAATAAGTTCATTTTTGGCTCTGTTAAAAACAAACATTTGAGTGTAACTTCTGGTAACCGGTTTGGTTAGCGCAATTAAATTTTTATCTGCAGAAATAGAACTAATATAGAATCCATCATTATTTTCATAGATCAATTTAGGTTCAAAAGTATCGATATTCATCTCATATAAATCCATGAATCTTGCATCTCGCTTATTGCTCTGAATAAAGAAGCTATTTAAATCCTGACTCCATCCAAAGAATGAAGCTCTGGCCTTTTCGTATGGGGTAATATCTGTTAAGGAGCTATCTTGTTCGAGCAAATAAAGATGATAAATTTCATTGCCTCCTTGATCGGATGTTACGAGTATTCTTTCATCATTAGGAAAACAACTTACAATAAAAGTAGATTCGTCTCTGTTCGTAAGTTGCTTGCTTGTTTTGTCGTTTAAATTTATTTCGTGTACATTATAAACACCAGACTCGTTGCTGCTGTATAAAATTTTCTTTTCATCAGGAGTGAATGAGCTTCCTGAAACGTTGATGTTATTCATAAATTGCTCAATAGAATACTGAACAACTTTTTTTGTTTCTTGGTTTTGACAAGCTGGCAATACATAAATAATGGCCAGTACTAAAAGTATCTTTTTCATATGTTAATATTTTAAGGTAGTTAAAAGGTTAACTAAGGTAGGGGTTTTTAGGCTAATATTCAAGAAGTTGTGTTTTATATGTAAAAGGATTTTAATAACTAGCTATTCCCTATAGGGATCAACGAAGTTAATCCCTCTACACAAGGTAAAAAACCAGTAACGAAAAGTTCTGGTTTTTTACTGCATGAGTAGGGGATGAGAACAGGAATGTATTCTTATTCAACTTTATAACTGTACCTTGCTGAACCAATTCTATTATTTAATGAAACTCCGTTAACTGTAATAATTGCTTTTCCTTTATAAAGATTATTTGGGTATCTAATTTTTGCCATCCCATTGTTTACATATATTTCGTTTAACCACAAAACAGTAGGTCGGTTCTGAAAATGTGGTAAAGATTTAATTTCTTCTTTTGTGGGAATATAATATTCAATTTCAGATCGGAAGAGTTCTATTCGTCTCATTAAATCGTCTTTTCGTTCAGAATATACTTTTTTTGTTTGAATACCGGCATGAAACTTTGTATCAATAAAAATTATTCCACCGCTGGCACCATATAAAGTATAACCACGGCTTCCTTTTAGTATGGAAATAGATTCAATATCGGCAACATTTAAATAATCTATAGGTTCATAACTATCACCTACTGAAAATCCATCAAGAACAAAGGTCGCAGGTATATCATCATTCGATAATGATCTAGATTGTCGAAGAATAACTTTTTTTTCAAATCGATCTAACTTATACAAATTAAAACTGGAAAGTGCATCTTCTAGACTTATTCCGGTAATATCTTTTCCACTATAAGCTCTAATGTTGGAAGTTGCAAATAATTCGGTATGACTATTTTTATATCTGGGCTTTTGTGCCTTTACTGTAATTTCATCCAAATCAATATTTATAGGTGCATAATTATATACACTATTTGAACTTAGGTGTTGTCTATCAGGATTTTCCGAAAAACTGAAAGTGGCTTGCTTTTTCACCTCTGTTATATATTTGTTGTTTCCAGGAAACATAACTTCAACATAGTTCTTATTTTTTTTAGGGTCTTCATCAGGTAAAATAAGCATTTGTCTTACTCGTTGGTCTAACGAATTATAATATAATCGTGCTTCTTTGTTATCATCAATAGGAATTGAATAAGTTTCTGAACCTTCGAAACTCAAAAGGTTAAAAGAGGTTCTTTCTTTTCTTCTTTTCTTTCTGTTTTTGATTACAAAATATTCATAGTCTTTAATACTATTCTTTGTATTTGATTGGTTGCACTTGGTTAAATTAAATTTTCTCCATCCATATGTTAGAAACAAAATATCAATATCATGTTTATCTATATTACTTAAACCCTGCAGCTTTATTCTTGAGGGTAAATTATTAAAAAATGTCGGATCGTAAAGAAATACACTTTCAATATCAGGGATTGGAAATCCTTTATAGTATCCAAGTGTTGAGTCAATTACTGCTAATGATATAATAGAGGTTGGTTCTTCTCCATTTTCGTCTGTAACATTTATTGTTAATTCCGTTTCTTCACCCTTATTTAAGAACTTAACAGATTCTATCCCAACGTATAATCTTTTATAACTATTAATAAAGGTAAGTCTTTCGGCAATAGGATTTAAATTTGGGTCTAGAAGAGTTATAAAAGCGGTACCTGCTGGTAAATTTTTGGTATTAACATTTAAACTGAATACAGAATCTATTTTAAACTCTTTTGAAAGTATAAGAGCGTTATTCATAGAAACACAGAGAGTATACTTGCTATTTTTCATCCCATTTTCGTATATATCTATATTAAGTTGATTTTTATATTGGTCAACCTTTAATGCCACCCCAACCTTATTAGGTTCGGGTAAAGACCACTTTTTTTCAGAACTTCGGTCTCCTTCCTCTATAACTGCATAATATTTTTCTCCAGGAACTGGGGTAAATTTAATTATTCCAGGGCCATATTTTCCTGAACAGAATTTGGTTATAGGTTTATCATTCTGATTTACAATAACACCTTTAATGTTTAATGTTTTACCTGAAGCTTCAACCGCATTAAAGGCTAGGCGTTGAGGAATACCATAAACAAAGGTTCCCCCTTCAGGTAAAAACTTTAGATCTATTAATGTCTTTGCATATAAAACTTGAGATTTAGTTGTAGAGTTACTGTTTTGAATATTACTTCTTCGTTTAGTTATTCTTATAGGAGTTCGAAATGAAAATTCAGGATTATAATTCATCATTAAACTCGTAAAAGCCACTATTTTGTAATTTCCAGTGTTTATGGAATTGGGTATTGTTAACCATCCGGAAGAGACTGAATTAGATATTCTAAATCGTGCACTATCAATGGTTTCATAATTATTATTCACAATCATAGCATATAGTGAAAGGCTTTGAGTCTCAAAAACGCAGGTTTGTCGATCTCTTATATACGCTTGAAATCTAATTGTATCACCTGGATAGTACTGATTTCTGTCCAAATGGATGAAGACTTGATCAAGAGGTTGTTCTAAGCTTTGCTTTTTAAAATTTTCGTTTAAGTTGTTAATAGCATTTTGAGAATTTACAGAAATTTGAATGCATAATAGAAGAACTAGAGTGTAAATAATTTTCATATGGTATATTTTTAGGGTTAATAAATTTTTTGAAATTACACAAACATTGTACCAAAGGTCGTTAGGTCGTTTTTTTGTATTTTAATTAAGTATTTTCATTAAAATATTCAGAATTACTTTGAAAATTCAAAAAGTATTTATTTATTTGCATCCGCGATTACAAACGCAGAACACATTTTCGGGGTGTAGCGTAGTTCCGAATTTACAGAGATCTTTGATCTCATATTAAATTCGAGAATCCTCGAAAAAGAGGCAAATTGAAAATTTGCATTTTTTCGGGACCCGGTTATCAAAAGATAATAAAAACGCTACCAGTTCTTAAAATATAAAATAAAATTTTCGGGGTGTAGCGTAGCCCGGTTATCGCGCCTGCTTTGGGAGCAGGAGGTCGCAGGTTCGAATCCTGCCACCCCGACAAAAAAGAGAAACAGACCAAATTGGTCTGTTTCTCTTTTTTATTTTGGGTGATGCCGATGAGATACCTAGTTCGAACCGAGGAGCATAGCGACGAGCTCACGAATGAACGCAGTGAGTGAGTAATCCTTTGGGCTGAAAAAACCAGGTTTTTCTTTTGAATTCTTTCCCTTTAGGATCACGGTAGTAATCCTGCACTTCTTCCTTTTTTATTTAGATACTGCTTCTAATATTTTGAAAGAATATCTTAAGTTAGTGCCAAAATTCCTAGGATGATCAAATTTTACAAAGAAGAAGAAACATTCAGCAACATCAATTTTAGTCAAAATAATTTAGAAAAAGGTGAATATGAGGACTGCACATTTCAGAATTGTAGCTTCTCTGAAGCTGATATCTCAGAAATTATCTTTATAGGATGTAATTTTATTGATTGTAATTTAAGCTTGACAAAAATTACCAAAACGAATTTTCAAAATGTATATTTTAAGGATTGTAAGATGCTCGGACTGCATTTTGAGGATTGTAACGATTTTGGATTATCATTACGATTTGAAAATTGTGCATTAACACATTCTTCATTTTTTAAATTAAAAATTAAGAAAACACCATTTAAAAACTGCTCGTTGGATGGAGTTGATTTTTCTTCATGTGATCTAAACCAGGTTGTTTTTGATAATTGTGAATTAAATGGTGCTATTTTCGAAAATACCAATCTTGAAAAAGCAGATTTAAGAACTGCATTTAATTATACTATAGATCCTGAAATCAATAATATCAAGAATGCTAAATTTTCCATGAACAATCTTTCAGGCCTATTAAATAAATATGATATTACAATTGAATAAATCGCAGGTGTTATAATAATTAACATTTGAAAAAATCAATATCTTTTGGTTGAATGAGTTAACTCAGCTTTTCATTTTTTTTATTTTTTTATTTTTGACTTAAAACCAAATCAATGGATTTACTACACATTGCAAATAAGTTTTTTTATGAATCAGAAATACAGGATATTAAACCATTAGGTAATGGACACATACACTCAACATACGAAGTAGTTTTCCAGAATGATTCAGCTTATATACTTCAAAAAATCAATACTCAGGTATTTACCGATCCTGAAAAAATAATTCAAAATCATTTAAAAGTTCAGCAGTCCATCCATTCTGATCAATTTGAGATTCCGCACTTGGTAAAAACAAGGACAGGTGATTATTTATATATTGATTCCAAAAACAATTATTGGAGGATGATGCATTTTATACAGGATTCATATACTGTTGAGGTGGTGCGGGGAAATAAACAGGCATACGAAGCTGGTAGAGGATTTGGTTGGTTTCTAAAAGTTTGCTCTGGTCTTGATGTTTCAAATTTTCACGAAGCAATTAAAGATTTTCATAGTTTACATTTCAGATTAAATCAGTTTAAACAATCAATAACAAATGATTCTGTGAAAAGAAAATCTGCTGTTCTGGAACTTTTAGATTTTTACAAAACTTGGGCATTGAAATTAAAAGCTGTTGAAGAAATCATTCAAAATAAAGAGATACCAATTAGAGTTACGCATAACGATACCAAGATCAATAATTTGTTATTTCGAAATAAAAATGCAATTGCAGTGATTGATCTGGATACTGTTGGTCCGGGGTCGGTTATTTACGATTACGGTGACGCTTTGCGTACTATTTGTAATACCAAAGCTGAAGATGAGCAAAACATTGAATCTGTTGATTTTAATGTAGAATTTTTTGAGCACTTTACGAAAGGATATTTAGAACAAACAGCAAATATCTTAACAAAGAGGGAGAAAGAAATATTGCATCTTGCGCCATTTTATATGACCTATATGCAAGGAATTCGGTTTTTAACAGATTATCTGAATGGCGATACCTATTTTAAAACAAAGTACAGCGATCATAACCTGGTTCGCAGTTTGGTGCAAAAAAGACTCATCGAAAAAATGGAGGAGAATCAGAAACAAATTAAATCAATACTAACTGAGCTTATAAATTAGACCTGACAGCGTATAAAAGACCTGTCAAAGTCAGAAAAAATAGAATAATATGAAAAATCATCTACTAAAATTAATCCTGTTTACTGTACTAGCAGCTTTAATAATAAGCTGTACGAGCGAGGGAACAAAACAATCAGAATCATTTACAGCTAAAAAAGTTTTTGAAACACCAGTACGCCCTGCGGGTCAAAAAGATGTGCTCGAATTACGCTGCGACCCGATCGATACTGTGCGAATGGCTATTATAGGTTTAGGAATGAGAGGTTCAGGCGCTGTTTATCGTTACAATTTTATTGAAGGTGCAAAAATAGTTGCACTATGCGATGTTGTTCCGGAATATGTCGAAAGAGCCCAGAAAATGCTGGCGGAAGCTGGAAAATCTAAAGCAGATGAATATACCGGGGCTGAAGACTGGAAAAAGATTTGTGAGCGTGATGATATTGACTTAATTTATATATGCACACATTGGGATTTACATACACCAATAGCTGTTTATGCAATGGAGCATGGAAAGCATGTTGCAACAGAAGTTCCTGCTGCTTTAACTATTGATGAGTGCTGGCAATTGGTGAACACTGCCGAGAAAACACAACGCCACTGTATGCAGCTGGAAAATTGTAATTACGATTTCTTTGAAATGGCGACCTTGAATATGGCCCAGCAAGGAGTTTTTGGTGAAATTGTGCACTGCGAGGGAGCGTATATTCACGATTTACGCTGGCTTAATTTCGATGATACAACAGGTTACTGGAATATGTGGCGCTTAAAACATCTCGAAAAAGAAGATGGGAACACTTATCCAACACATGGTTTTGGTCCGCTTTGCCATATTATGAATATTCATCGTGGCGATAAATTGAACTATCTGGTTTCCGTATCGAGTGATCAGTTTGGAATGACAGCTTATGCTAAAGAGAAGTTTGGCGAAGAATCGGAATATGCTAAACGCAATTATGCCAAAGGGGATATGAATACTACCATTGTGAAAACACAAAAAGGTAAAACAATCATGATACAGCACGATGTTACCAGTCCACGACCCTACAGCAGGATTCATATGGTTAGCGGTACTAAAGGTTTTGTACAGAAGTGGCCCCGAAAAGGAATAGCTTTAGAACCCGATGCACATAGCTTTTTATCTGATGAAGAGATGGAGGAGATGTTAGTAAAATATGAACATCCAATAACTAAAGGAGTGGGTAATAAAGCTAAAGAAGTTGGTGGTCATGGAGGAATGGATTTTATTATGGATTATCGCTTAATTTATTGTTTGCGTAATGGATTGCCTCTGGATCAGGATGCATATGATGCAGCAGAATGGTCGGCGATAATTGAACTTTCAAGAGTTTCTGTAAACAATCAGGGAATGCCGGTTCAGATACCTGATTTTACTCGTGGTGCCTGGGATAAACTAAAGCAAGTAACATATTATTAATGGTTATTTAAAAAAGCTACCAACTCTGGTAGCTTTTTTTATCATTGTCTTACCTTCTCTTTTTCCATGTATATTGCCAGTCCCACACAAGCTTTTGTTCCTTTTAAAACGCTTACATTCTCTGGTGTTGATACTATAGTTAACTCTATAGAAATAAGTTCTGTTCGGTCTAGCGATAAACTAATACGATTGATATATTTATCGTACTTATTATCATAAATAACTTCTCCGGTAACAGAGCTTCTGAGTTTAAACCGCAGTGGATAATATTTTTCCTCGGTACAACAGCTTATGATTATTTCTTTATTACCATATAAAACTACTTCATAGGTGACTGTTTCTCCTACCAATAAATAATTACTGCGCGATAAGCTACTTAGTTTATATCCAATATCGTCAACATAACAACGTGCTGTTTTGTGATAATCGCGACAATTTTGGCCTGCTGTTGTATTAGCAAATGCTAATAGGGCAATAAGTATGCTGAATAATAACTTATTTATTCTCATAAGCTTATATTTTATTTTTTTCATGATCTGCGTTAAAAAATGCATCTTCAATATAAATGGCTAATCCTACACGAACTTTTTTATGTGATTTCCTGAATTTTCTCCTTTGTGGTTCTAATGTAATTTCAACACTCATACATTCTGTATAGTCCAATTGAAGATTTATATGATCTAAGTAGTCGTTGTATTTGTTATCGTAGATTACATTGCCTCTCTCAACGCTTCTAATCTTAAAGTGCACAGGATAAAAATCATTCTCGGTACAACACTGCACTATGATTTCATTTCCGCCATAAAATACTAATTCGTAGGTAAGCGTATCATCTACATAGATTTTATGAGCTTTAGATAAACTACTCAACTGGTATCCTTCAATATTTTCAGGCTTACAGTTCATATGCTTATAAAAACTGCAATATTCCGGGTTGGATAATATATCACTATTTCCAATGGATAGTACGACAGATAATATGATAATTCGAAGAATACTCATTCTCTTTTGAATAGATTATAAATTGTTAACAATTTCGGTTCTAATTGCTGAAATCGATTTTTTAAGCGACAAAAACTCCTCCTTTTCCATCTTAAGTTGCGGTCCGCCTTTAAATCGTATTTTCCCATCGGGTGTTCTTATCATTTCTCTCTTGGTACCTTCTGTGAGCTTTACTTTATTGTAAATATTTTGAATTTCAGTGAGGTAGCCAAGTATTGCTGCCAGATTCCTGTTATCTTTATGTAATTCGCACGATTTTACCAAATTCATAAATGCATATTTCTGTTCGGCAATTTTCTGAATTAACATGCCACTTGTTTCATAACTATCTACCAGGTTAACAGCAATGTAAATACATTCAAAATATGCACCGGCAATAATTAAGGTCATTGCATTGGCGTTATTGTTGTACTCCAACTCATTCATTATATCATAGTAATACACATTGGTAAAGTGGTATATCGAATCAAAGTTGTCTATGTTTTCAGTAAAATCATTGACCAGATTTTCCTTTATTTGAGATGAAATAAGCAGATAGTTACTTAAATTACCGATTACTTCAAGATAGTTCAATACTTTTGTGCGCTTTGAAAAGAAGGCTGCATAGGCCATGTCGGCCATGTAAACACCCAGGTTGAGATTACGCGATTTTGTGTCAATATATTTTGATTGATTTTCTATAGGATTAAGTAAATCATTATCGAACGATAAATTCCCTTCATCAATAACAGCAATAAGCTCTCCCGGGGTAGGATATAAGTAATACACTTCTTTTGATTGCTGAGAAAATCCATAAATAGGGATGAATATCAGAAGCAAACAGACAAGTAATCGATTGGTTTTCATCTCCGGATTATTTTTAGTGAATACATTAAAAGTATAAAAAATAAAATTAAAAATAAAGAGATACAACCATATAGGTATTTCTACCCTATTTATTACAACTTTTATTCTATAAATATGTATAGAAAAAATAGGGAAATAAAACAATCTTAGATATATGAGTAAAAATATCTTGAAGATGCCATAAACCAATTGATAAATAAAGGAGAAAGGGTTATTTGTAAAAATAAATTTAGTTAATAATTAAAGGTTCTAATAAATGGGAGTAGTGCACATGTAAAGGCATATTAGAACACAAAAAAATATCTAAGTAAAAATACCTACAGTTTAAATGAAGAGAATGAAATACAAAAACAAGTCCAGAGAGGAATTAATTGAAGACAATAAGAGCCTCGAGAAATTTCACTACCGGTATATTCGTATCATGGAGAATGCCCGTGATATGATTTATCGAATGTCGCTACCCGATGGGAATTATGAGTTTGTAAGCCCTGCATGTAAAGAGATATTTGGTTACGAGCCTAAGGTATTTTTAGAAACGCCTGTATTAATTCAAAAGGCAATCCACCCTGATTTTATTCAATATTTTCAGGATGAATGGCAAAAACTGCTGGATGGTAATGTGTCACCAACCTACGAATATAAAATTATTCATAAATCGGGCGAAGAACGCTGGTTAAACCAACGAAACGTTTTAGTTAAAAATGAAGAAGGTAAGCCCATTGCTATTGAAGGTGTTGTAACTGATATTACAAAAACCAAGAAAGTACAATTAGAAAAAAAAGAGTTAAAACATGAAATTAGAGAGAAAGAGAAAAATTTAAATTGTCTTTATTCCATTTTCGATTTGTCTTACGATAAATTAAGCATTGCTGATTTTATTAAGAAAGTTATTGATATTATTCCCGCTGCATTTCAATATCGAGAAGTTTGTGCTGTAAAGATTAAATTTAAAAATCAAGAATATAAAAGTGATACTTACAAATCAACAAAGTGGTTTCTGGAAGAAGATATAATTATTGACAATGAAACAATTGGAAAAATAGAAATAAACTATATTAAAGAAATGCCAACTCATTTTAAGGGACCATTTCTTGAAGAAGAGTTGGATTTAATTGGTGGTATTTCGGATATTATTGGAAGAAACCTTGAATCAAAAATTAGGGAGCATGAAACAAATGAAAGAGCCAAGGAATTAAATTGCTTGTATAAAATATCTGACTATTCATTCGAAGATAATACTATTGAGAAATTCTTGAACAAGGTAGTTAAAACAATCCCTCCTGCCTTTCAATATCCTGAGCATTGTTCTGCAAAAATTACATTACACGCAAAAGAATACCAAACGAAAAACTATAAAAAATCAAAATGGGAAATCAAAAATGATATTATTATAGATAATGAGCAGTCGGGTGAAATAGTGATTAATTATCAGAAAAAATTACCTGAACATGATCAAGGACCGTTTTTAAAAGAGGAACTAGATCTGATTAATGGTATTGCTGAACTGGTAAGTCGTACTATCGATTCAAAGCAAAAGGAACTGGAGCTTAAAGAAAAAAACGAAGAATATTTGGCTATAAATGAAGAACTCAAAGAAAAGAACGAAGAGTTTTTAGCGGTTAATGAGGAGCTTGAAGAGAAAAGTGAAGAATATCATTCGCTTTACGAAGAGTATTTGTCTCAAAATGAAGAGTTGCATGAGCAAAACGAGGAATTTCAGGCTATAAATGAAGAGTTAGAGGAAGAAATGGCTCAACGTCAGCAAGTGCAAGAAGAACTGCAAAAAGCCAATGAACAGCAACTTGCCCTTTTCGATGGAATCGACGATGTTATTTATGTTGCCGACCCGGATACTTACGAGATACTATATTTCAATAAAGCTGCAAAAAATACCTGGGGAGAAGATTCAATAGGGAAAAAGTGTTACAACGTATTACAAAATAGAAATGATCCTTGTCCATTTTGTACCAACGATAAAATTTTAGGCGAAAATACCGGGAAATTTTATGTATGGGAGTTTCAAAATAAGATGACCAAAAAGTGGTACCGCTGTGCTGATAAAGCTATAAAATGGAGTAATGGAAAGATGGTCCGTTTTGAGTTAGCAAGTGATATAACCGAACTAAAGCAAATTCAAACGAATTTAATGCAAAGTGAAAAGCAGTTTAGAAGCCTGTTTGAAAACTCTCCGTTAGGTAAATCAATGACAGGAGTTGATGGAAGTTTGCGTGTTAATAAAGCATTTTGCGATATATTAGGTTACTCCGAAAAAGAAATACAAAATACAAACTGGAAGGATATTACACATCCCGATGATATTCAGGAGAGCATAGATGTAGTTCAGACGTTATTAAATGGAGAGAAGGAAAGTGCTCACTATGAAAAACGTTACATTCATAAAAAAGGACACATTGTTATTGCAGATGTGAATACCAGCTTGCTTCGCGGTACAGATAAGAAACCACAATATTTTATTACCACGATATCTGATATTACAGAAAGAAAGCAGATGCAGTTTAAAATGGAAAATATGCTCAAAGAGCTTGAACGTTCAAACAAAGAGTTAGAGCAATTTGCTTATGTGGCTTCGCACGACTTGCAAGAACCGCTTCGTAAAGTAAAGAATTTTGCTGAGCTATTTGCCAGGAAATATGCTAATGCATTGGATGAAAAAGCCGATCAATATATCAAGTATATGACATCAGGTGCCGACCGCATGCAAAACTTAATACTAGATCTGTTAAGTTTCTCTAGAGTTGCAACCCGGGGTAAAGAATTTGTAAAGACTAATCTGGATGATATAGTGAAGCATGTTGAAGAAAACTTGCAATTAGTAATTGAAGAGCATAACGCAAAAATAGTTTACGATGATTTACCCATATTAAAAGTTGATGAAAGTCAAATTGCGCAGGTATTTCAAAATCTCATAAGTAATGCCATAAAGTTTAAATCCGATAAAGATCCGATTATTAAGATAGAGGCAAGAGATCAGAAAAATTACTGGCAATTTTCCGTTACCGATAACGGAATTGGGATGCATATGAAATATAAAGAACGAATTTTTGAAGTATTCCAACGATTGCATACCAAAGAAGAATATAAAGGAACTGGCATAGGCTTAGCCATATGTAAAAAAATTATTGAACGTCACCATGGTAAAATATGGATTGATTCAAAACCTGGGGAAGGGAGTACCTTTTATTTTACAATACCTAAAAAACTAAAATAATTATGAATGAAGAAATGAAATTAATTGAAGTACTGTTGGTCGAAGACGATCCTCAGGATGTTGAAATTACCAAAGAGGTAATGGAACTTTCAAAAGTTAAACTAAATGTAAATGTAGTTGGAAATGGAGTTGAAGCACTGGGTTATCTGCGCAAGGAAGATGGTTATAAAGATGCCGTAAAACCTGATCTTATCTTACTTGACTTAAATATGCCCAAAATGAATGGAAGAGAATTTTTAGAAGAGATGAAAAAAGACGAACACTTAAAATTAATACCAGTGGTTGTTCTTACAACTTCTAAAGCCGATGAAGATATCGTAAAAACATATAAACTAGGTGCTAGCTGCTATGTTACCAAACCAGTAGGGTTGGATCAATTCCAGAAAGTTGTGCAAGCAGTTGACAGCTTCTGGTTTACAGTTGTAAAATATCCACCGGTTAAATAAATAAAAAATGAATAAGAAATCATTTAAAATATTGCTTATCAAGGATGATTCCGTCGATTTTGAATTAATTATGGGGTTCATAAAGAGCTCTGAACTTAACCTTGATGTTCAATTATGTAAAGATGGTCCGGACGCTTTAGAATTCCTTTTCTCAAAGGAGGTATACCAAACAATTAATATGCCCGATTTAATAATACTCGATTTAAATATGCCAAAAATGGATGGTTTGGATTTACTGAAAGAAATAAAAAAAGACGAAGTTCTGCGAGTTATGCCTGTACTGATTTTAACCGCTTCTGAGCATAGCAATGATATTAAATCTGCATATTATTTGGGTGCAAACTGTTATATATTAAAACCAACAAGTATTGAAAAGCTTCAAAAGGTGATGCAATCAATACATGATTTCTGGTTTCATATTGTTAAATATCCACCTAAATACTGATGTTCTAACAATATTATATACTATAAAAATTAATATGATGAATAATGGATAAAAAAGTATATAAAATATTGCTGATCGAAGACGACGAAGGCGATGTTTTCTTATTTCAGGAAATAGTCCAGGATGTAAAATCATATACGCTTCAAATTCATGTTGAGTCTAGTCTGGAGTCTGGTTTTGATGCCATAACCAACAATAAATTTGATGCTGTTTTAACCGATCTGGGACTGCCTGATAGTAAAGGGATAGACACCTTGAAAAAATTAGTTGAAGCGTTTCCTCAAGTACCTTTTGTAGTATTAACCGGTTTAGACGACGATCAAACAGGCTTATTAGCCATTGAATATGGTGCACAAGATTATATTGTAAAAGGTGCTTTTGATGCAGAGAAGATTGTTCAAACCATTCGTTATTCATTTAGTCGTAAACAAATTGCTAACCAACTGAAAGAAAGTACGGACCGTTTTAAAAACATCGCCGAAAACATTCAGGACGGATTGACAATTATTGAAAATGATGAGATTATTTACATTAACCCCAGAATGGCTCAGATAACAGGTTATAATAAGGAAGAATTAAATGCTATTTATTCAGGTGAATTGGGAAATGACTTAAATCTACAGGATTTTTTTAATCAATTAAGCAATGTTGGTGATTTTTATGGCGACGAGTCGCTTTGGATTAAACGAAAAGATGGCAGAAGATGCTATTTGCGAAACAGAACCACGATAAAAAGGCAAAGCGGAAGTAAAGTAATAAAATATATTGCTACAACAGATATAACAGAGCAATGGAGAAATGATACCATAAAAGAATTTGTAAACAAAATTGCGTCATCAGCAGATATTGTAGATAACGAACAGGAGTTTTTCAAAATTATTTATAGGGAAGTTCGCAAGATTTTTAACGACAAATACATTTGTTTAGGTATTTTAAAAGGTACTACCATTGATTTTCTTAAGATAGAGGACAATGAAATTAACATTGAACAATTTACATTAAAAGAAAGCCTGTGTAGCATATTACTTGACAATAAAGATGCCCGATACTATTCAGAGAAAGAGTTGTTAGATTTTAGCACAAAAAGTGACATAAATATTAAAGGTAGTATGCCTAAATCCTGGATGGGAGCGTCATTGTATAATAATCAAAAAAGACATGGTATTCTCGTAATAAAAGATTTTGAAAATTCCGATGCTTTCAATCAGGATGATCTTGATTTACTAATTTTTATAGCAAAACAAATTACCCTGGCTATACAAAAAAGCAAATACGAAGAAAAAATTCATCAGCTATCGCTTTCAGTTGAACAAAGTCCTGCTGCCATTGAAATAACAGATGTAAATGGTAACATTGAATATGTAAACGATCGGTTTGTCGAAATAACAGGATATCAAAAGGAAGAGGTTTTAGGTAAAAATCCGCGTCTATTAAAATCGGGTAAAACTACTTCAAAAAATTATGAGGAGCTTTGGAAGGCTATCGAAAAGGGTAATACCTGGAAAGGAATTTTTATTAATAAAAGAAAATCAGGCGAAATTTATTATGAAGAAGCAAGTATATCACCCATATTAAATCATGAAAATAAAACAACGCATTATGTAGCCATAAAAGAAGATATCTCCGATAGGATTAAAAAGGAAAAAGAGTTACTTGAGGCAAAGGAGAAAGCGGAAGATTCGGAAAGAAAAGTGAAAGATCTTTTCGTGGAGATGCAAATGAAAAATACTGAAGTTACAGAATTGTTAGCTGGAGCAAAAAAAATATTAGAAATAAATTCGTTTGAAAAAACCGCTCAAATTCTATTTGATTCATGTAAAAAACTTACGGGTGCAAAAGCAGGCTATGTTGCTCTTTTATCAGAAACAGGAGAAGAGAATAATGTCTTGTTTTTGGATGACGGAGGAGACGATTGCACGGTTGATCCAAACTTACCTATGCCTGTTCGTGGTTTGCGAGAACAAGCTTATATAAACAAGGAAGCAGTTTATGATAACGATTTTAATAATTCAGAATGGGTAAAATTTATGCCCGATGGGCACGTGATCATGAAAAATGTACTGTTTGCTCCACTTATCATAAAAAATCAAGCGGTTGGATTGATTGGCCTGGCCAATAAACCTTCTAATTTTACCAACGCAGATGCACGTATTATTAGTGCATTTGGCGAATTAGCATCACTTGCACTTTTTAATTCGCGAAACATAGAAGAGTTAAAGGTGGCTAAAGAAAAAGCAGAAGAAAGTGATGAGTTAAAATCTTCGTTCCTGGCTAATATGTCGCACGAAATTCGTACACCAATGAATGGTATTATTGGATTTTCACAGTTCTTAAAAGATCCTGAATTGTCGCACGAAAATAAAATACGTTACATAACCATTATAAATGATAGTTGCCAGCAATTGTTAAGCATAGTGGAGGATATTCTTGAAATATCAAAACTAGAAACCGAGCAAATTGAAATTATTAATGAGGAATTTAATCCGGAAGAACTATCAAATAATATTTTTAATAAATACCTGGAAAGTTGTAAACAAAAAGATATAGAATTTACTTACAATAAGAATGTAGTTAGTAATAAATTTATTGTTGCTGATAAAAACAAGCTTACACAGATATTGAAAAATTTGATGAGTAATGCGCTAAAATTTACACACGAAGGTAAAATTGAACTGGGATATAACGAGAATAAGGAGTATGTTGAGTATTATGTAAAGGATACCGGAATAGGAATTGAAACCGAATTAATAGACAAAATTTTTGATCGGTTCAGGCAGGCAGAAACAGCAATGGCAAGAACTTATGGTGGTACTGGCTTAGGATTGGCTATAGCAAAAGGGTATATTGAGCTAATGAATGGTGAAATATGGGTAGAATCAGAAAAAGACCGAGGCTCAACATTTTTTGTTAAAATTCCATATAATGAGGAATTAAAAACTAAACAACAAGAATCTGAATATGTTAGTATACAGGAACCCATCATAAGTTTTAACAAAGCAAAAGTATTAATAGCAGAAGATGAGGAGATTAACTTCCAGTATATTAAACGAGTTTTTAATGATTTAGGCATCGAAAATACTCTAAGAGCTCATAACGGTAAAGAAGCTATTGAAATTATGCAAAGAACAGATGACATTAGTTTAATAATGATGGATTTAAAAATGCCAATTATAAATGGATTCGAAGCCACTCGTAAAATAAAAGCTATGCATGCGAATGTTCCTATAATTGCACAAACCGCTTTGACTATTCCTGGCGATAAACAAAGAGCACTTGAGGCCGGTTGCGACGATTATATTCCAAAACCAATTGATTACGATGGCTTGTTAGGTTTAATTGAAAAGTACATTGCGATAAAAGAAAAGAGAAGCGAATGAGTAATACAAATAACATAGAGACTGTTTTAATACTGGATAAACTTAAAGATGGAATTGTAGTTGTTGATAAAAATAGTGTGGTATGTTATGCTAATAATTCTGCGATTACATTGCTGGAAAAAGAAAAAGAAGCATTTATTAATTCGCAGTTTGAGTATCCGGTTTTAAAAAAGGGATACAAAGAATTATCTATTCTAAAAAAGAATGCTAAAAAGATTTTGGAGTTAACATTTGAGAAAATCAAATGGAAAAACACAGAGCATTTCCTAATTATTATAAAAGATATTACAGAGCAAAAGCTTATACAAAGCGAAGAACTTTATAGTGAGTTATTCCACTCTGTTTCTGATGCACTTTTCTTAATCGACAATAAAACTTCTGAAATTTTAAAAGCTAATAAAACTGCTGAAACATTGTATTCTTATAGTAAGGATGAGTTACTCCAGATGAAAAACACCGATCTTTCTGCAGAACCTGATAAAACCAGAGATGTTACATTAAAATCACCTGTTATTAAGGATAATGTTGTTTTTATCCCGTTACGGTATCATAAAAATAAAAGAGGAGAAGTATTTCCTGTAGAGATTACCGGACGTTTTTATGAATCAAAAAACAGAGAAGTGCACATTGCAGCTGTGAGAGATATCTCGGAAAGATTAATAGCCGATGAAGCTTTAAAAGAATCACAACGAAAATTATCCGTTTTAATGAGTAACTTACCCGGAATGGCATATCGTTGTAAGTATAATAAAGCGTATACAATGCTATTTGTTAGCGATGGCTGTAAAAATTTAACTGGGTATGAATCAAATGAACTGATAAACAGTAATGAAATTACTTATGGTCAATTAATAGTGCAGGAATATAAAGATAAAATTTGGAAAGAGATTCAGAAGGCAATAAGCGAAAAAAGACAGTTTCAAATCGAGTATAAAATTATTTCAAAAAGTGGACGTGAAAAATGGGTTTGGGAAAAAGGTATAGGTATTGAATCCAATGATGCAACTGTTAATTATCTCGAAGGTTTTATAACCGATATTACAGAGCTTAAAAATACCGAAGAGCAATTAATTGCAGCAAAAGAAGCTGCAGAGCGAAGTGATCAACTGAAATCTTCTTTCTTAGCAAATATGAGCCACGAAATTCGCACTCCAATGAATGGTATCGTAGGTTTTTCCAAACTATTGCTAAAAGAAGATTTAGAATATGAAAAAAGAGTGAAATATGTTAATGTTATAAATAACAGCAGTAATCAATTGTTGTCAATTATTGGCGACATTCTGGATATTTCCAGAATTGAAACAGGAAATGTTTATCTTAATTTTACTAATTTTTCACTTGAAAAGCTGTTGACTGAAATTCATGATAGCTTTCTTATACAAATGCAGGAGAAAGGGTTAAAATTTATCAAAAAGTTTGATTTTAAAGATAGTAAGGGCTTTATAAATGCTGATCTCACAAAAGTACAGCAAGTGATTACTAATCTTATTACGAATGCATATAAATTCACTGACAAAGGACACATTATATTAGGTTGCAGAGCCCAAAAAAATGACTATGTTATTTATGTTTCGGATACTGGAATAGGAATAAACTCAAAGTTGCAAAAATCAATATTTAATCGTTTTAATAAAGGAGAAATAGAATATACAAGTAAATATGGTGGTACAGGATTGGGACTTTCCATTTCAAAAGCTTATATTGAGATGATGGGAGGTACCATCTGGGTAGAATCTCAAAAAGGTAAAGGGTCTTGCTTTTATTTTGCAATACCCCAAAATGCCAGAATAAATGATGTGGAATTAAAATCTAAAAACAAAGAGAAACTCTAATTTAAAGTAGATCTTAAAATAAAGTGGTTAATTATGAATGAAAATAAAATAAGAGGACTATTTTATAAAATAAATGTTGATGAAATTGAACAATACGTTCAGGAACTTGAATCGTTTGAGTATTTTCTGGATTTCAAAACGATTGATACATTAAACCTTCTTAAATCTGAGATATTAAAAAACTCCTGGAAAATTATTCTTTGTGATTGTGGTTCGGAAAAAAAGGAGGCAGAAGAGATTGTAGATTTTATAAATGATACAAATCGTGCAATACGCGTTATTATAATTTCTGAAAGTATTGATAAATCCTTATTAAAGCTTTCGTTAAAAGAAAGTAAAATTGATTTGGTAACAAAGGACAGAACCAGCCAGGTAGCTTATAGTATTATTAAATGTTATCAGAAAACGATTACCTTAAATCAATCCGAATTTGCTCAAAAAGAAATTATACGATTACAAAAAACACAAACGGAGCACGACAATTTTTTAAACCAGGTAATAGAATCAACATCAAACCCAATTTTTTATAAAGGAACAGAAGGAAGGTATTTTGGTTGTAACACTGCATTTGCAAACTTTATCGGATTGCCCAAAGATGAAATTATTGGTAAAACAGTGTTCGAGGTTGCACCCCAAGAGTTTGCCCAGAAATATTACGAAATGGATCAAGAGTTCTTCGAAAACCCTGTTACGCAGCGATATGAATATAAAGTAGCCGATAGTAAAGGTGAAATTATGGATGTAATTTTCTTTAAAACAGCTATTCGCGATGATAATGGGAATGTTGTTGGATTACTGGGGCACATGTTTGATATAAGTGATCGCAAAAAACTTGAAACGGAATTAAAAAAGGAAAAAGAAATTGCCGAATTTATTCTTGATACTTCAAGTATGCTCTATGTAACATTAGATTTGGATGGCGTCGTTACCAGCGTTAATAAACGTGCTTGTACTGTAATAGAATTAAATAAAAACAACATTGTTGGGAAAAGCTGGTTGGAGCATTTTGTGCCTGAAGAGCGTAAAGATGCAGTTGAAAAAACATTCAGGGATATACTAAATGAATCTGTTGATATAAGTAACAAAATAGAAGGTAAGGTTTTAACAGCAACTAAAAAAGTAATCGATGTTTTATGGGAGAATAGTTTGATAAAAGATGATGATGGTAAAGTTATTGGAATTTTAAGCTCAGGAAAGGAAATTATTGAAGAGAACAGGTTGGCGAAAGAACTGGCGTTGAGTGAGAATAAATACCGTACGCTAGTTGAGAATATGCACGAAGGTTTAGGAATTGTTGATTTGAACGAAAAAATCATTTTTTCCAATCCGGCATTCGATAGAATGTTCGGTTTGGATGTTGGCGAAATGCTTGGAAGAGATATACGAGAGTTTGTGAAAAAAGAGGATCTGGACAAAATACAGCATGAAACCAGTCTTCGAATGAGCGATCAGAAATCGCAGTACAAAGTTACTATTGTAAGAAAAGATGGAAAGGAAAGAGTAATTAACATATCATCAGTACCCTGGAAAAACGAAAATAATGAGATCGTAGGTGCACTTGGGATGATTATGGATATTACTACTGAGCATTACTTTAATAAAAAACTCGAAAGAAAAGTTGAAATTGAACAATCTATAGTTAAAATATCATCGCAATTTATCTCAGTCGAAAATTTTGATAAAAAATTGAATTACGCCTTACGGGAGCTGTACAATATTATCGAAGCTGAGAGGTACGGGTTGTTAGTGGTTAAGAACAATAAGATTCTTTTAAGTACCGAACAGCATTACTACAATTCTTCTAAACACGGAATTGATTTTGAAGACATTGAATATGATAAGTTTGAATATGCGCTTAAAATGCTTGAATCGCTCGATTTTATTTTTATTGATGATGTGAACAATTTGCCCGATGAAGCTAAAGTTGAGAGAGAAATATTTGCTAAACACAAAATCTTTAATTTCCTTGGTATACCGTTTTATTCAGAATCGAGGTTGGCTGGCTTGCTGTCTATAAGCAATATTTACGATGTTAATGAGTGGACAATAGAAGAATTAGCTCTGTTAAGAACTGTTGCCGATATAATTGGGCATGCATATAACCGAAAAATCGCAGAAGATAAGGCGCAACAATTAAAACAAGACCTGATTACTAAAAACAAAGAGCTAGAGCAAGTTGTTTATGTAACATCGCACGATATTCGATCGCCGGTGGTTAATATTTTAGGCTTTAGCGACGAAATGATAAAAGCACTTAATAAACTTACCAACAAAGTTTTTGACGAGGCTAACACAATTCATAACCGAGAAGATATTGAATATCTTGTAAATAAAGATATTCCTCAAATTATGAACTTCATAAAAATAAGCGGACAAAAAATTGATAAGCTGCTTCTGGCGTTGTTAAAACTTTCAAGACTTGGACGTGCTTCTATTAATAAGGTAAAGGTTAATATGAATGAACTCATGAATTCATTACTTTCAACTTTTGAGTATAGAATTAAAGAACATGATATTGATATCCAAATAGAACCTTTAATGAATTGTTATACCGATGAGGTGCAAATCAATCAGGTTATTTCCAACCTTATTGATAATGCAATTAAGTACCGTTCAAATACTAGAAAACCGATTATTAAAATCACTAGTCAGGAAAATGGCGAACATATAACATATTGTATAGAAGACAATGGAATTGGTATCTCTGAAAAAGAATTAGATAAGGTTTTTGATGTTTTTTATCGCATAAATCCCGAAAATCAGGATGGAGAGGGAATGGGGTTAGCTTTAATTAAGAAAACTATAGAAAGGTTGGATGGAGATATTTCTGTGGGTTCTAAAGTAGGAGAAGGAACGAAATTTTACATTAGTTTGGAAAAACAACAGCAATAATATTTATATTATCAAAGAATGTTTAGTACTTTTAAAAGAACATTTAAAATAGCATTATGACTTCAATTGACTCCAAATCGAAATATAAAATTCTGGTTGTAGAAGACGATGTTGGATTACAATATCTTATAAAATCAAAACTCGAAGAAGAAAATTACGAGATTTTAACCTCAACCTCAGGTGCCGAGGCTGTTAAAATAATTAAGAGCGAAGAAATTTTCTTGATGCTTCTTGATTATAAATTAACCGATATAACCGGAAAAGAATTACTACAGCAATTAAGTAATGAAAATATTGAAGTGCCATTTATTTTTATGACTGGTTTTGGCGATGAACGAGTTGCGGTAGAGATTATGAAACTGGGAGCTAAGGAATATCTTGTAAAAACTGGTGAGTTTCTAAATCAGATTCCTGTTGTTGTTAATCGTATTGCCAAAGAAATTGAAAATGACGAGAAGTTTAAACGAATGCAGAAAGAGCTGGAGAGTTTAAACAATATGAAATCTCATTTTCTGAACATGATTAGTCAGGAAATTAGAACACCTTTAACAGGCATATCAGGAGCATTACATTTATTGCGTAATCAGGAATTTTCTTCAACCATAAAAGAGCTTCTTGAAACACTGCAGAATTCTGTTCACCGGTTAGACGATTTCGCCAATAAAACCATTCTTTCTACTCAGTTGAGTTCAGGGAATTATCAAATGAATATTTCTGATATTAATGTTAAAGAACTGGTGCAATACTGTTATCTTGAGCTAACTAACGAGGTAATGGAAAAAGAAGTTGAAATAACTGAGGATATTGACCCCAATTTGCACATTAAAGGTGATCGTGACCTATTATATAAGGCTTTTTTATATATCCTGGAAAATGCGGTGCTCATAACCAAGCCCAAAACCTCGGTTGATATCAAATTCGAGAAGGTTAATAATTTTTTAAAATGCTCAATTCTTGATCATGGTGACGTTGAAATTGAAGACCCTGCTGATTTATTGATGAATCCATTCCAGACATCAACCCAGGATAATCTGGGAAATTTCGGGTTAAGCCTGTTTTTAATTAATCAGATTGTAGAGCAACACGAAGGCAAAATAGAAATAAAAAATCCGAAAGAAGCTGGTATGCTAATAGAACTATATCTGAATTCTAATCTTCAACCTGCCGAAAGCAATGAATAAAATATTAATTGAGTATATAATTCGTCTGTTTTCAATAATTTCTAACATTTATTCATCGATCCCGCATGCGAATGTGAAAGATTTTATTTCTTCAATACTTAAAAAGGAATTTGGCAATGAGGCTGTAAAAGATTTTATTATTCAATTTGAATCAAACTATAAGAAATACAAGGCAGTTAAGCTTGAAAATAAACAATCGCTAAACGACATTTTATTGCAATTAACCAGAGAAGTAAACGATAAATTACCTCAGTGGGAAAGATTTATTCTTCTGGTGCGCTTATTACTGTTTAATAAATTTTTATTGCGATATCCGTTTCATCAAAAACATAACCAGGTGCGTTTATCCGATTTGCTTAAAGAAATTGCCCGCGAATTAAATATCGATGATGATGAGTATATAAATTGTAAATCGTTTGTAGAAGAAAAGTTATATAACCTGCAAAATAAAGAGAATCTATTACTTCTGTGCGAACGAAAACCTTTTGATATTGACATTAATTTTTTTGAAAAAGAAAATTTTAGAGGCCAACTCTATTTCATGATTATTAAAAGTGTTAACCTCATTATCTTTTATTATAAAGGCAACGAAAATATCCAGTTTGATAACCAGACTATTTTTCCTGAAAACATCTATATATTGCCAAAGGGTGCATCTATAAAAGGAGAGTATATTGAGCCGGTTTATTATAATCAGATTTTAAGAAGATTTCTTTCCGAAGAAACAGTGCAGTTATATTTTGAAGCCCGGGATATCGATTTCAGGTTTAAAAATAGCAAGAATGGAATACACGATCTAAATGCAACCATAAAATCGGGACAGTTAATTGGTGTAATTGGCCGGAGTGGTGTAGGAAAATCAACACTTTTAAGCTTGCTAAATGGTACCATGCTTCCGCAAAAAGGTGAAGTTAAAATTAACCATTTTGATATTATTAAGGACCAGAATAAATTGGAAGGTTTAATTGGTTACATACCTCAGGATGATCTGCTTGTGGAAGAGTTGTCGGTATTTAAAAATTTATACCTTAATGCGAAGTTATGTTTTGGTAATCTTAGTAATGATGAGATAAAGAAAAAAGTTATTCAATTATTAAAAGATCTGGATTTATTCGATGTAAGAGATCTGAAAGTGGGAACTCCACTAAATAAATTTATAAGCGGAGGGCAGCGAAAAAGATTAAACATTGCATTAGAGCTAATACGCGAACCTTATATTTTGTTTGCCGATGAGCCAACATCAGGATTATCTTCCTCCGATTCTGAAGAAATAATGCAGCTGTTTTCAGAGCAAACCATTAAAGGCAGAATAGTGGTGATGAATATTCATCAGCCATCTTCAGATACCTTTAAATCCTTTGATAAAATACTACTGCTCGATAAAGAGGGGTATCCTGTCTATTTTGGCAATCCGATAGAGTCTATTCCATATTTTAATTCATTAGCCGAAAGTTTCGTTACGGTTGCCGATAGTTGTCAGACTTGCGGTAATATAAATCCCGAATCGATTTTTAAAATACTTGAAGAGAGAAAAGTAAATAAAAAGGGAGAGTTTGTTAGTTATCGTAAAGTAAAACCCGAAGAATGGCACGAAAATTATAAAAAGCAAGTAAGTGAGCTAAATATTAAGGAAAAGGTAGAGAAAAAGATTCCGGAGATTAGCTTTAAGCGTCCTAATGTTTTTAAACAATTTTTTATTTTTAGCGAAAGAAATTTTCTTTCCAAATTTGCCAACAAACAGTATGTTCTGCTAGCCTTTCTAATTACACCCTTATTAGCTTTAATCTTATCATTACTTTGCAAAAATACCGGTTCCGATTTCGATCAATATATGCTTTTTGGGAACGAAAATATACCGGCTTATTTGTTTATGGGAGTTATTGTAGCCCTCTTTGTAGGTTTAATAATTAGTGCCGAAGATATTTATCGCGATCGTAAAATATTAAAACGCGAAGCTTTTTTGCGTTTAAATAAGCTAAGCTACTTAAAATCAAAATTGTTGTTTTTATTTATACTAAGTGCGATCCAGTCGCTATTATTTGTTTTAATAGGTAACTGGATACTGGCTATTGAAGGTATGCTTTTTAATTTCTGGATTATACTCTTCTCAACTTTCTGTTTTGCCAACGTGGTAGGATTACTAATTTCATCACTGTTTAATTCAATTGTTGTTATCTATATTTTAGTACCACTATTTATCGTTCCACAAATATTGTTAAGCGGAACAATGGTACAGTACGATAAGTTAAATACCAATGTGATTAATGATAAGTATGTGCCTTTTGTTGGCGATATGATGGCTTCACGTTGGGCTTACGAGGCACTGGTTGTGGCACAATTTAGAATGAATAAATACCAGAAAAAATATTTTAAGTTCGATAAGCAGGATAGTTATGCACGATTTAATGTGCTGTTTTTAATTCCTGAACTTAAAGAGGCGAAAGCTAATCTGTACGATGGATTAAAAAATGGAAATATTCAAGAATACAAGTCTGATTGGGAACTTCTTAAAGGAGAATTACTAAAGCTGAGATTCTATAATCCGTTCCCTGAACTGAAAACTATTTCAAGCAAAAATATTGGTGAATTAGGATTGTCAGATGTACAAAATATAGAAAACTATCTGAACGATTTGAATAATAAATCTATTCAAATAGTTAATGCAGCTTCATACCATAAGGATAGCATTACACATCAGCTAATAGACGAGCTTGGAAGTATCGAAAAATTTAACAAATTCAAAAATAGAAACTCGAATAAAAGTGTCAATGAATTAGTGCTGAAACGTCAAACATTTAAACCATTTATTAAAAAGAACAACATGATTATTCGAAAAATTGAACCGATCTATCATATTCCGGATTCGAAGATTGGAAGAGCACATTTCTATGCTTCACAAAAACGAATCGGAAGTTCATTAGTAGGTACTGTAGCGTTTAATATTGTTATTCTTTGGATAATGACAACTATTTTTTGTATCTTTTTGATCGGATTGTTTTATAAAAAATTTTAATAATATATAATTTCAAAACTACTTGACTCATGAAAATGAAACTAATTATTGTCTTAGGGTTTTTTACGTTTTTCGCATTTACACAATGTAAATCCGAAAAAAAGGAAAACAGTCAGCAATCAACGGAACATGAAGAAATAACACAAGCGTTTGGAAACAGCGATAAGGTTGTGTATATGTTACCCTCTCCCGACGAAATGTTCTCGGAAATTTTTATCGAAGATCTGGAATTAAAACCAGAGTATGTTAACCCGGTTACCAATGCAACAAACTATGTTGATATTAAATCCCAATCAATTAACCTGGGAGTATATATCAGCGACTTTGCCTATTTAAGCGCTGTAAATGATAATACAACCGACGAGTTGGAATACCTCAAAGTAATCAGAGAACTGATGGATAAGGTTAATCTTTACGGTATTGTTGATGAAAATATGCTCGATCGAATAAATAATAATTTGATGGTAAAAGATTCGCTTGATAAAATTTCTCAAGAGCTTTATTATAAAATGTCGAATACTTTAGAAAGCTCCGATCGAAATAATATACTTGTTTTAGTTTCAACAGGTGCTATTGTTGAGGCATTATATCTGGCTATTAACAATATCGATTTTGATCAATCCGGAGAAATTATACAAAATATATTTGATCAGAAATTTGTTTTTGACAATTACTACGAATTTGCCAGTCAGTATAAAGACGATATTTATGTTAAGACTGTGCTTAAAGAACTTACTGCTATAAAAGATATGTTCGATCATCTGGACTTTAGCGAAACAGATATTGAAGTGACCAAAGAAAGCGATAACGATTTTCTTGTAATTCAGGGAGGAAAAGAAATTATTGTTACCGAAGAAGCATATATTGGATTTAGAGAGAATATTACTAATGTAAGAACTTTGCTGGTAAGTATTTCTAAATCTATCAATTAGAGTAAATAAAATAATGTATATTTGATAGAAACTATAAACTATTCTGTTATGATTCGTATGAAGAAAATATATTTTTTGCTTATTGCACTATTTATAACCACATCGGCATTTTCTCAGCGATGCGATAATTACCACAAGTCAGGAGACTGTAAAATATACCGATCTGATGGCTTTGAGTATTATGGTCAGTCGCGCAGTGCTTTATTAGAAATTAAAAAGCAAGCTACCTTTAAAGCTGTTTTTTATGGAGATAGAGACTATAAGGTAGTTCTATGTACAGATTATGGTTATTATCCTATTCATTATGTTATAAGCAATGCAGATACCCAAGAAATTCTATACGATAATTCTGAGGATGATTATGTGGAATCGGTAGGTTTCACTATTGATAAAACGCAGAATCTGGTTTTTGATATAACAGTATTAGCCGAGGATGTAAAACCTAAAGATTCATTTGACTTAAGAGTTTGTGTGGGAGTAAATATTTATTGGAGAAAGGTACCTAAACTCGGATTCTAGCGTATGAATAAGGGTATAAAGTACTTTTTATTGATTCTGTCGTTTGTTTTTTCTGAAGTGGGGAAAGCACAGAATTTGGTGCCTAATTTTAGTTTCGAATATTTTGAAGAATGTCCCGATGAAGTTACCATAGATTCACGGAAAGTACTTATACCTAACTGGTATATGCCCAACAGGGGTACCAGCGATTATTTTAATGCCTGTACAATACACCAGGTAAATGTTCCGAATAATGTAATGGGTAGCATGTTTGCATTGGATGGCGAAGCATATGCCGGAATAATATTAATTGAGCAACCTCCAAGCGAATCTAAACTTAAAAAACCATTACATTATCGGGAATATTTACAAACACAATTAACCAAACCTCTGCAAAAAGACTACCTGTACTGCATACAGTTTTATTTTTCTATTGCATCATACTCTACATATGCTGTTGATAAACTGGGATTATACATTTCAGAGTCGAAACTTTCCAAAAGGCTAAGCACTAAAGTTATTAAAGTTGAACCACAAATTGCTTTAGATACCAATAAAACCTATCATGAACGTGACTACTGGTACCAGGTTTGTGATACTTTTAGAGCACAGGGTAACGAGCAATATATTACCATTGGTAATTTTTATGATGATTATAATACAGAGATAGAAAAGCTGGATTATTCCATTTACAGGGGTACAATACAGCAAACTATTAAAGAAAATAAGCTGGCATACTATTATATCGATGTTGTTTCGGTTACTAAAGTTTCAGAAAATGACACAATATATTGTGAGAACAAATATCGCGTTAAGGATTAAATCAAATCGTCTTTTAGTTTATTTACTTGGGGTTTGTAAGTTCTGCTTACTGGAATAGATTGGCCCTTAATTATAAGTTCACCAGTTTTTATTTGATCAATTTTTGATTTATTTACAATGAATGATTTATGTGTTCGCATAAACTCGTTAGCTGGAAGTTTTTCCAAAAGATCCTGAAAATTCATTAACGTTAAAACTCTTTGTTGGTTAAAGTGTATGGCAAGATAATCCTTCATTCCTTCAACGTATAATATATCTTCCATTGGTATTCGAACTATATTTCCGCTACTTTTTACAAACAGGTACTGTGCCTCTTTAGCTTTTTTTATTGATGAGCTAGCTGGTTGTAATAGCTTATAAACTTTTTCTACCGACATTAGAAAACGATCAAATTGTAAAGGTTTTAAGAGATAATCTACTACATCAAAGTCATAACTTTTTAGTGCATACTGTTCAAAGGCTGTAGTCATTACGATAAAAGGTGGTTTGGTAAGCTCTTTTAAAAAATCAAAGCCACTCATCTCGGGCATTTCAACATCCAGGAAAATAATGTCGATGCTATCTTTTTTAAGATAGTTAATGGCATCGTAAGCATTGTCAAATACTTGAACCAATTCAATAAAATCGATTTTCGATATAAATCGTTTAATCTTATTTAAAGCAAGTAGTTCGTCATCAACTGCAATGCATTTTAAGATCATACAAACGAAATTTTAAGGTTTACGATAAACTGACTTGCAGTTTTTTCAATATCTAATGAGTGTTTATCCGGATAAATTAGTTCTAATCGTCGTTTAAGATTTTTTAAGCCAATGCCATGGGTTTGCTTTTTTATCATTCCTGTATATTTATTAACGATTTTAAAATGTATTGATTCATTGTCGATAAAAAAGGAAATTGCTATTCCGGGAATGGTTGATTTGCGATCAACATACTTTACTGAATTTTCTATTAAAGGTAAGAACAGAAGGGGAGGTATTTGCAGGCTTTTGTAGTTACCTTCAATTTTAAACGAAATAAATTTTTTTGATTTAAAACTATAGCTTACAAATTCAATATAGTTCTTAATAAAGCTTATTTCATTGCTTAATGACACTGTGTTACTCTCAGTTTCTTTTAACACATAACGCAATATCTCCGACAAATGGAATATTGCATTCGAAGCTTTTTCCTGATCCGTAAATATCAATTCATCAATATTATTTAACGAGTTGAATAAGAAATGAGGATTAATTTGGTTTTTCAGATACTTTAATTCTGTTTCCATTTGCTGCATTAAAATATCTTTTCTCTGAAATTGATGTATCAGATTTAACCTTACATATTTTATGGTAGCAGCCATACCTGTAATTGAAAAAAGAATGATTAAACTGTTGGCAAATTGTTCTTCAACCGATCGATTCGTATAATATAACTCTGTTGATGGTAAAATGTAGTAACTTACAAAAACCGAAATCAGGGTTAAAAAGAGTATCGTTAAAATGCTAAACAGAATAAAACGAACAAATTTAAATGGAATCAAATATTTAGGAAACAAAACATATAAAACAAAGTACACCGCAATAATATCCTGCGGAAGGAACAACAGATTTGTTTTTAGAATAGCTGCGAAATTTCCGCGATAGATATACGGAAAGAAGGTGTAAATAAATAGAATTCCTATCCAAAAAATGATATGTGATAGTATTCTGCTATTAAATAAATAAAATGATTTCATCTTTTATGATATTGAAGTAAAGATATTCTAATCCTTCTTAAATTTAAATTATTATATCGATTAATTTAGACCACTTGTCTAAAAGAAATATTGTATATAAAAATGATTTATAGTTTTATAAGTGACATTGGTTAGGGTATCTATATTTTTAGTAATCATTTAATTTGAGACTTATATTTACCATTAAATTTAGATATAATATGTAAAACGTTAGAATTTTTGTAGCTTTAAAATTCATAGTATTTAAAATAGGTAAATTGTTTTATTATTAAAAAAATAGTGGTAAATTCGATGTTCAATTTTTTAATGAGAAAAATTTAAGTGTGGTGGCTAAAAAGTGGAGTAGCTATTTAAAGCATCCTTTAAGTGTTGGTTTTATTTTAAGTGTATTGGTAATATTCTTGGTTGCCAGATACATGCCGCGATATTATACCGAATTAACCGAAAAAAAAGTACTTACCAATAATGGTCAAGTGTATTATTTTGATCTGGATAATGACGGAAACAGCGAAAAGATTGATTATTACCAGTACGATAAAATATTTCAACCAACGCTTTACTTATATAATCCTGAGGGTAAATTTAAGTTTTTGTGGAATTTTATGGAATCTCCCGTTAAAAACACAACGGTATATGCAGGAGATTTTAACAGTGATAGCATAAAGGAAATATTTGTATTTACACAAGCTTCTGATTCATTATTCTTATATATTTTAAATTCACAGAATGATAAAGAGTACATTGTTAAGAAGGAATTTATTACATCTGGAGATATTACAAAAGCTAAAATTATACCAATTGGGCTGTATAATCTTAATGGATCCGGTGATAAAGAGTTTCTATTTGCTTGCAATCAGTGTACTAACTCCGAACCCAAACGGGTTTATGCATATGATATTTCAAACCGAAATGTTATAGCATCATCAGCATTAAATGTTAATATTAAATTACCAATAGTTGTTGATGATATTAATTTTGATAATAAACCTGAAATTATATTATCAAGTTCATCCTTAGAGAGCAATGGTAACGATTTCGAATCCCAGTTAATTGTGTTAAATAGTGCACTGGAATATTTGTTTCCACCTGTTGTATTTCAGGGAGCACCATCACAAATTACCGCAAGTGTAGTTACAGTAGATAATAAAAAGTTTTTAGCTGCATTAAATAGTGGTAAAAGAGAAGAAAACGTATACAATACTTTGATGCTCTTTAATACGGAAGGTCAAAAAAAACAGGAAACATTAATAAATAGCAACTCCAATCTAAAAATACATCAATTAACTGATCAGCAACATATATATCTTTTTTCCAAACATAAAATCTTAAAATATAATGCTGATTTAAGAAAAAATAAAACATATAAAAGTAGTAAGGAGGAAACAGAGTTTATTGGTCAGATAGACCTTATTGGCGATGACAGAAAAGAGCTTGTGTTAAAGAGTAAATCTGGTTTTATTATTTTATTTGATGATTTCAGGTCCAGATTAAAATTTAAAGCTCCCACTAATGCTGGTGAGGTAATTATGTCGGTGGTAAGAAATAATCAGAAATCAAATAAATTATCGCTTCAGGTTAATAATGAATTATTTCTTTTTAATTTTCATAAAAATGAGAGTTTCTTTTATAGCCATGTCTTCTACTTTTTATTATTTATTGTAATTAATGCATTGGTATTCGTTTTGTACAAGCTGAGATATGTGAATTTTAAGAAAATATTTAAGATTAAATCAGAAAGTGATTTTTTATATGAAATTGAAGACAATATCGAAGAAAAATTTATTGGGCTTAAATCAAAAATAAAGGAGCTGGGCAAAGAGTTGCATGGTGATTCATACTCAAAACTAATAAAAGAGGTTGATCAGACAATGAAAGTTGTTAAGACACTTTCGGGTTCAATGTCAAAGCAAAATAAAAATTTAAGTTTAAAAGATCAGTTAAATAACATTATACAGAAACAAAATAATGCCAAAAATATTAGTCTCTTTATTTATCCTGAGTATTTCAATCAAACCTTAAAAAAGGAAATTCACAACACAGTCAGCTGTTTTACAAATCAATGCTTAAAGTTAATAAGTGAAACAGTGCAGAACGATCACGTCGATATTCAAGTTGTTCTGCACAACGATTATATTAATGTTCTTATCGAGGCTGAAAATACAGCAATTAGTAATGAACAGTTAAATAATACGCAAGCAATAACACAATCTGTTGAGAGAGGGGGCGGTACAGTTGAAATAGATTACTACAGTGGCACAGGCACTATTATTAGCGCAAACATACCTCTTAATAGAAGAAATGAAACTACAGAAAAACAGAATAAACGTATAAAAGTTATTATAGCAGAAGATCATGATGTTTCGCTTTTTGGTTTGGTATCTTTATTCAAAACGAAAGATGATATTGAACTGGTTGGTACGGCAAAAAATGGTCTGGAAGTACTAAAAATGCTTGAGTATAAAAATACCGACCTTGTAATTACTGATATTTCGATGCCTGGTATGGATGGTATTGAGCTATCGGAACAGCTTCAAAAAGAGTATCCTAACATCAAAGTTATTGTTTTTACCATGTATCTCGAAAACTGGTTTGTTGAGCAATTAATTACTAATGGTGCCAGAGGGTTTGTTTCGAAAAATTCCAAAGTTGTAGAACTGATTAATGCAGTAAGGTCTGTTTATGATGGAGATAACTATTATTGCCCGCAG
This sequence comes from Bacteroidota bacterium, assembly GCA_020444275.1. Classification (GTDB taxonomy): domain Bacteria; phylum Bacteroidota; class Bacteroidia; order Bacteroidales; family UBA12077; genus UBA12077. The sequence goes on from JAHLLG010000003.1 coordinate 182,567, forward strand.
TTTAAATCAAAATTTGGATTTAAGGCTGAAAAAAACGGTAATGGTAAAAATCTGGATTCTCTGACAAAAAGCGAGTTGCAAATTATTAAATATTATGCAGATGATCAAACAAAAGACCAAATTGCAACACACATGAAAATGAATACCAAAACCATGGATAATTTTTTAGCCAATATACTTCTGAAACTTAATGCAGGCGATGAGGAGGAGATAATACGCATTGCAAAAAAACAAAAATTCATTTAGTAATAATTTGACGAATACCTGTAAACTTTTACTTGTTTAACTAAATTTGTGTGGAAATTTTGCATAAATTTATGGATAATATTAAAAAGAATATCGAAAGATATATTAATAATCAGGAGTATACTAAGGCGTTAGAGGAGCTGACAAATTATATTCTGAATAATAAAAAGGATGTTGAATTATATATTTTAAGAGGCGACATATATTATAAAAAGCAAGAATATGGTAAAGCCTTAAATGATTTTAACCTGGTAATAAATTTACAACCTGATAATAAAATTATTAAGTCAAGGGTTGAAATGATAAAAGATATTCTTAAATTTCAGGCGTTGGATATATATTCTTCAACAAATTTAAATAAAGATCCTTGGCTGGACGATTAAAAAAAATGCAGTTAAACTACAATACAACACATACAGATCAGAGCTTCCTTGGAAGAGTATTTTTATTTGCAAAACGTAACTATTGGCTTTTCATTGTCGATATCATTATAATCATATTTCTTATTATACCACCTTACGATTGGGAAGAAACAAGGTTACTACTTATAATGATTGGATTGCTTCTAATTAGAGATATCATTATACTAAGTATTAGTAGTAAACATCTTGGCAAATTTATTGCTAAAGGTAATGAGGTTATCATCGGAATATTAAACAGGAGTAAATTTAAAGAGGATGTTATAGGGTGGTTGCCTGATCTTGAGTTGGAGATAAAGTATAAGTTTGGAATACCGGTTTTATTTATTATGAATGGTAACGAAGTATTGTTTAAGCAATATCCGGTGGGGATTTGGACGGTTGATAAAATGAGAGAGTTTCTCGAATCATTTTACGACTACAAGAAAGAACAAGCTTTATGGAAAATCTATAAAGGTTAAAAATTCAATGTCTTACGATTCTCTTTTCTTACAATCACTATCACATATCGATCAAAGCTGGAATAACTTTCTTAATTCCGAAACAATTGATTTAATAAAAACAATTGAAGCTAAGATTTCATTTAACTCTAACGAATTTAATCCAAAGCCAGAGAAAGTATTAAGGTTTTTAGAAACTCCACTTGATCAGGTTAAAGTTATTATCCTGGGGCAGGATCCGTATCCACAAAGTGGAGTTGCAACAGGACGAGCATTCGAAGTGGGTACTTTAAATTCATGGTATGATAAGTTTAGTAATATTTCGCTTAAAAATATTGTACGAGCAATATATCATGCCTATTACAATGAACACCTAAAATATAGCGAAATTAAGGGCAAAATGGATGCTGGTTTTAACATTAAACCTCCATACGAGATATTTAGTTCGTGGGAAAAACAGGGCGTTCTTTTACTAAATACTTCTTTTACTTGCGAAGTGGGAAAATCAAACAGTCATGAAAAAATCTGGAATGAGTTTACACAAAGATTGCTGAACTATATTGCCGAATGCTATCCCAAAATAACCTGGTTCCTTTGGGGCAATAATGCCAAGTCGGTAGTAAGTAATATCAAAATCAGCAATAAAATAGAATCGATGCATCCCATGATGTGTTACGATAAACCCGGAAGAGATAACGATTTTTTATTTGGTAAGATCAATGCATTTAAAGAAACCAAAAATCTTATCAACTGGCTCGGTTAAGTAATGTTTTTCGATGAAATATAATCGCTAATAGTACCATCATATAGTTTCATAATCTTTCGAAGCATTTTATTCTTTGCGTCAAAACTATGATTACCAAGTAAATGTATAGGTAGCACTTTTAGCGAAGTGCCTGATAAAAATACAGCATCCATTTTCAACAGATCTTTAAGATGAACATCTTGCTCGATAATATCAATTCCGTGTTTGTTACAAAGCTTTAAGATATTCCTTCGGGTAATTCCGTTAAGTACATCCTTTTGTCGGGGGGTAATAACTATATTCTCACGTATAAAAAAAACATTAGATCTGCTTCCTTCTGTAATAAATCCATTATGATTCATCAATAATACTTCAAATATTTTTTCTTCAGCTATGGTATTATTAGCTCTTTTTCGGGCTTCAGAGTTTAAAATTTTAGCATTAGGATTTGAACGAACGGCGTGGCAAACTCCAACCTGAACACCATTAGCATATTCCGAATCGGATGGAAAGTAATGAGGTGTAAAATAGATGAGTAAGTCTTTTTCCTGCATGCCATTTTTTTGATCAAAATGGATTACCAGTTTAATTTTACCTACAGATATATTGTTTTTCTTGATGAGTTCTGTAATGAGCAATTCTATATCGCAATAACTTTCGTTTACCTGTAGCTGCGACAGATCTGCAGAATCAAACAGGCGATTTAGATGATCTTCAAGAAACAGGGGAATCTTTTGTTCAATGCGAATAACTTCGTATATCGATGTGCCTTTTTCTAGTAATGATTCATCAAACTCACTACACGATTTAAGCTGAAAATTATGAATATAAAAGTCAAGATAACATTCCATAACAAAAAAATATGTTGTAAAAGTAATAATTAAGCCTGCATTTACGTATTGTTCTTGAAACTTTTGATAACTTTAAACAAAAACGATGGAAGATCCTTCCAAATCATATGTACGAAACTGTGCAGCTCATGTACTAAACCGTGCAAAAAACAGTCACTATTTTATTACCTCTAAATTTATAAACTAAAGATTGTTAGCTTATTATGTTTTGTGGTATAAATATTGGTAAGCTAAATTGACACTCAATAATCGATAAATAGTATGATAGAACTTAAGGGATTACATAAATCATATATTACTGGTACTAATAAATTACATGTGCTAAAAGGCCTTGATATGCTAATTGAGCAAGGCGAGCTTGTTTCTATTATGGGATCTTCAGGTTCTGGAAAATCGACATTGCTTAATGTGTTAGGAATACTCGATTCATATGATCAGGGATTTTATAAGCTCAATAACACATTAATGAGTAACCTCTCGGAAAAGAAAGCAGCTCAATATCGCAATAATATGTTAGGGTTTGTTTTTCAGTCGTTCAATTTAATTTCGTTTAAAAACGCGATGGAGAATGTTGCCTTACCTTTATATTATCAGGGTGTTAGCAGGAAAAAGCGAAATAGCATTGCTTTGGAATATCTTGAAAAAATGGGGTTAAAAGATTGGGCGGAACATATGCCAAATGAATTATCGGGAGGACAAAAACAACGGGTGGCTATCGCGCGTGCAATGATTAGTAAACCTAAAGTGATTTTGGCCGATGAACCAACCGGCGCATTAGATACAAAAACATCTCTTGAAGTTATGGATTTGTTTCGCGAAATCAATAAAGATGGCATTACCATGATTATTGTAACCCACGAAAAAGATATTTCGGAAAAAACGGATCGTATTATTCATTTGAGAGACGGAATTATTGAATCCGAATTTATTTCAAAAAACTAGTCAATGTTCGATATAGATAAATGGCAAGAGATTTTTGCCACCATAAAGAAAAATAAGTTGCGTACTTTCCTTACCGGATTTAGTGTTGCATGGGGTATTTTTATGCTGATTATATTACTGGGTTCCGGACGCGGGTTAGAAAATGGTATACAGCAACAGTTCGAGCGCGATGCATCAAATAGTATATGGATTTACCGCGGACAAACAAGTATGCCATATAAAGGATTAAAACCCGGTAGAAGAATTCGGTTTACAAATGATGATTTTGACTATTCAAAACGCGAAATAAAAAATATTGAGAATCTTTCATCACGCTTAAGTGTTTTTCCGCAAAGGAATCTTTCTTACAAGAACGAATATGGAAACTTTGATATTATAGGTGTGCATCCCGGAACTAAAGCTCTTGAGAATGTAGATATTCTCGAAGGCAGATTCTTAAATGAAATTGACGTTAGTAGTAATCGTAAAGTGGTTGCCATAAGTACCGATGTAAAAAAGGCACTATTTAAAGATCAACCGTTTTTAGGTGAATATATAAAAATCAATAATATTCCATTTAAGGTAATTGGATTATTCGAAGATAGCTCTGAACGCGATAATCGAAGGGTTTATATACCCGTTTCTACAACACAAAAGATTTTTACCGGAGGCCGGGAAATACAAAATTTGGCATTTACAACCGGCGATGCTTCTATGAAAGAGAGTCTTGAAATTGAAGATGAGATCAGAACAAATTTTGCACAACGACATAATTTTAGTAAAGATGATCAGCGTGCTATTTACATTAACAATAATGTTGAGGAGTATCAAAAATTCCAGAACTTATTTGCAGGAATAAGGCTTTTTGTCTGGATCATTGGCATTGGAACAATAATAGCCGGTATAGTGGGTGTTAGTAATATAATGCTCATTGTTGTAAAAGAGCGTACCAAGGAAATAGGCATAAGAAAAGCAATTGGTGCAACTCCCACATCAATTATCGGATTAGTATTACTAGAATCTATTCTTATTACAAGCTTTGCAGGTTATGTGGGATTGGTTCTTGGGGTAGGTTTATTAGAATTGATATCGCCGCATATTCAGTCAGACTTTTTTACCAATCCTGAAGCTGATTTCCGGATTGCGGTTAGCGCAACTATTTTGCTTGTGGTTTCAGGTGCTGTAGCGGGTTTTGTTCCTGCCAGAAAAGCAGCTAAAATAAAACCCGTGGAGGCATTGCGTGATGAATAAGATGAATGAATTACCAATAAACATCAAAATTAATTTAAATGATTGATATAGATAAGTGGAAAGAGATTATCATTACCTTACAGAAGAATAAGGTTAGAACCTTCTTTACTGCATTTGGTGTATTTTGGGGGATATTCATGCTGATTATTATGTTGGGATCGGGTAATGGATTACAAAATGCTGTTTTCCAGAATATGGGCGATTTTTCTACCAATAGTTGTTTTATGTGGACACAGCAAACAACAGTTTCTTACAAAGGTTTTCCACGAGGACGTTTTTTTCGATTTAATAATGGCGATACCAAAGCTTTACTGCAAAACATTCCTGAGCTGAAAGAGCTTTCTCCACGCTTACAAGGTTTTGGTGGCGATGGTGCTAATAATGCCGTTAGAAATGAAAAAACCGGGGCTTTCACTATTTTCGGCGATTATCCGGCGTGGAATAGAATAGATCCAATTAAGATCACTTCAGGTAGATTTATTAATAATTTTGATATCAAAGATAACCGTAAAGTAGTAGTTATTGGGAAAAGAGTTGTTGAGGTGCTTTTTAATCCCGATGAAAATCCAATAAATGAATACATCAAAATAAATGGAGTTTATTTTAAGGTAGTTGGAGTTTTTAAATCGAAAAAGAATGGCCAACAAGCCGAACGGGAAGAGCAGAATATTCACATGCCATTTACAACTTTACAAAGAATATACAATTTTGGTGAGGATGTCGGTTGGTACGCTATGACAGCACAAGATAATGTTCCTGTTGAAATAGTTGAACAAAAAGCCCGGGAAATATTAAAGAAGAGGCACTCTATTGCTCCTGAAGATGAGCGAGCTGTAGGAGGTTTTAACGTAGCCAAAGAATTTAAGAAGATGCGGGGTTTGTTTGCCGGAATTAATGGTTTAATATGGATTGTTGGAATAGGTACATTATTGGCTGGCGTAATTGGAGTAAGCAATATAATGCTTGTAATTGTTAAGGAGCGAACTAAGGAAATTGGCATACAACGTGCCATTGGAGCTACGCCGTTCAACGTAATATTACAAATAATTAATGAAGCTGTTTTTCTAACATCTATTGCTGGTTCGTTAGGTTTAATAGCCGGATTTTGGTTGGTTGAATTAATAAATTTTTTGTTAGAATCGAGCGGATCAAACGGTGAGATGTTTAAAAATCCCGAAGTAGATTTTAGAATTGCCATGTCTGCTTTAATAATATTAATACTTTCAGGAGTTTTTGCCGGACTTATTCCTGCCAAAAGAGCTGTGAGTATTAAACCCATAGATGCTTTAAGAACTGAATAATTTGTGTAATAATTAATATAAAAATGAAGAAAATATTTAGAATCATTCTGTTAGTGGTTATCGTTGGCCTTTTTGCCGCAACGATTTATTTTTTATACCAGAAATCAAAAAAAGAACCTGTTGTTTACGAAACAGAAAAACCTTTTGTGACCAATATTATCAAAAAAACGGTGGCAACCGGATCGGTGGTTCCGCGTAAAGAAATTGAAATAAAACCTCAGGTGTCGGGTATTATAGAGGAGATTTATATCAGACCCGGTGATGTGGTTAAAAATGGTGATTTAATTGCAAAGGTTCGTATCATTCCTAATATGATTAATCTGAATAATGCAGAAGCTCGATTGAGTCAAGCAAAGATCGATTACGAAGATGCTGAATTGATATATAATCGACAGAAGAAGATATTTGATGAAGGGGTAATTCCTGCTGCTGAATTTCAACAGTATGAAATTGCGCTTAACCGAGCAAAATCGGAACTTAACGCAGCAGAAAATAATTTGCAGTTAATAAAGGAAGGTGTTACCAAGGATTCTGAATCTTCATCCAATACCTTGATCAGATCAACCATTGAAGGGATGGTACTGGATGTGCCTGTTGAACAAGGTAATTCAGTTATTGAAAGTAATACGTTTAACGACGGTACCACGATTGCAGTAGTTGCCGATATGGGGGAAATGGTTTTCGAAGGTAAAGTGGACGAAACAGAAGTTGGAAAGATTAAGACAGGTATGAACCTTATTTTAACTATTGGTGCAATCGAAGAAACTACATTTAATGCTTACCTTGAATATATATCGCCAAAAGGTATTGAAGAAAATGGTGCTATTCAGTTTGAAATTAAGGCAGCCGTAGAGTTAAAACAAGATTATTTTATCAGAGCTGGTTATAGTGCTAATGCTGATATAGTGCTTTCGAGAAAAGACAGTGTTTTGGCAATTAAAGAAAGCCTGCTGGAATTTGAAAATGATTCTGTTTTTGTTGAAGTACAAACAGAAGAACAGACCTTCGAAAAAAGACCTGTAAAAGTTGGATTATCCGATGGTATTAATATCGAAATCCTTTCAGGAATTACCAAGGAAGATCTTATAAAAGTTCCTCAGTAAGATTTGAATTATACTGTAAAAAGCCTGAATTTTTATTCAGGCTTTTTTTAAACCCTTTTGTTGTACAAACATCAAACCATACAGCAATTCAAATTTTGAACTTAACCAAATATTATTACATTTGTTAGCTGTTCATTTTTTTAATTAACGAAACCAATAATTATGCAACAACTGAATGAATTTTTCCAGACTCTACACAGTTATCTTGGTGGAAACCCGTGGTTTGTTTTCTTTTTAATAGGCACGGGATTATTTTTTACACTTTATCTGAAATTTCCTCAATTACGATATTTTAAACATGCGGTTAGAATTGTACGAGGTAAATTCGATAAAAAAGGTGACCAGGGAGATACATCCCACTTTCAGGCATTAACAACCGCATTGTCTGGAACAGTAGGAACCGGAAATATTGCAGGTGTTGCATTGGCAATTCATATGGGAGGACCCGCAGCTCTTTTCTGGATGCTGGTTACAGCATTTTTTGGCATGTGTACCAAATTTGTTGAGGTTACTTTATCGCATAAATATCGTGATTTTGATGAGAAAGGAATGGTAGCTGGTGGTCCTATGTACTATATGAAAAAGAGGTTAAATATTAATCTTAAGAATGGTAAAATCATTAAAACCGGTAAGTGGTTAGGAATCTTCTTTGCCGGAGCAACTATACTTTCTTCTTTCGGATCAGGTAGTATGCCACAGATTAATAGTATTACCGATTCGGTATTGGCTACATTCGGTATCGAAAGAATTATAACCGGAGCAATAATGGCCGTTCTTTTAGCTGTAGTAATTATAGGAGGTATTAAACGAATAGCAAAAGTAACTGAGCGTCTGGTTCCGGGCATGGCACTCATTTATTTAATTGGTGCATTTGCTGTGATCATAACAAATTATGAGAATATAATTCCTTCGTTTGGTGCTATTTTCTCAAATGTTTTATCAGGACAGGCTGCTGTTGGAGGATTCTTAGGAGCAAGTTTCGCATTTATGTTTAACCAGGGAGTAAACAGAGGATTATTCTCGAATGAGGCAGGACAAGGATCAGCACCGATTGCTCACTCTGCAGCTCGTGCTCATGAGCCTGTTTCCGAAGGTCTTGTGGCAGTTTTAGAACCATTTATTGATACTATCATTATCTGCACAATTACGGGGTTGGTTTTATTATCGTCAGGAGTTTGGAACCAGAAGATAAATAATCAGTTTCAGAATACAGATATGATTGTGTTTGCTGATACCTATAATGATCAGGACAAATCGGATCAAAAGGCAATTTTTAAGCATTTATCAGACCAAGAACCATTGCCTTTATTTAATGGCGATCTGACCGTTGAAGAAGGAAAAATTCAAGATGATTTAACCATTGTTCACGCCAGATCAATTGCTGAAGATATGAAAGTTCTGCTTGACGATAAACCGTATACGGGAAACATTGAAATTACCGAAGGTAAAATAGATAGTGATGAGAAAAATGTTACCTTTTATGGTAAATCGCTATTGCATAGTGCACCATTAACAGCCGAAGCATTTACAAGAAGCTTCTTTGGAGAGTGGGGGAAATATATCGTTTCTATCGGATTGTTACTGTTTGCATTTTCTACCGCCATATCATGGTCGTATTATGGAGACCGATCGGTAACCTTTCTATTTGGTTCAAAATATGTTATCATTTATCGATTGCTTTATGTGCTTGGATTCTTTTTTGCAGGATTTACAGATACAACCATTATTTGGAATTTGTCGTTATTAACAGTGGTATTTATGGCAATACCAAATTTAACAGGAATTTTACTGCTACATAAAGAAGTAAAATCTACCATTAAAAACTATTGGAAAGATTTTAAATCAGAACATCCTGATATTAAAATACCTGAGAAAGTAGATTAACCTTAATGAGATACTTTACTTTTAATCACCCTTAGCATTTTGCGGGGTGATTTTTTTTATGGTTTAAAACCAAATATCATGATATCATCAATTTGTTCATACCTGGTTCCAATCCATTTCTTTAAAGCAAGAGCTATGTGGTCTTTTTGAATTTCCAATGGTTTCTTATGAATCTCAAGAAGCAATTTTTTAAACCGTCGTGCTCTGAATTTCTTTCCTTCGTCACCACCAAATTGATCAACTAAACCATCTGAAAACAGATAAAAAACATCCTTTTCCTGATATTCTATCTCATGATTTTGAAAAGGAATTTCAATTGGAGTTAAACCAATAGGATTTCTTGTGGGTTTATATTCAATAAGCTTGCTGTCGCGAATAAGATACAACGGTGCGTTTGCTCCCGAATACTGCAAAGTCTTGGTGTTTTCATCAATAACACAGAAAGCGATATCCATTCCATTATTGTGTGAATAATCTTTGTGCGATTGATTCAATGCCTCCTTCAATTCATGCCGCAAAATTTCAAGGGTTTGATTTGCCTTTAACACTTCTTTCCTTCGTACAATCTCATTCAGTAACGAAATTCCTAACACGCTCATAAATGCTCCGGGAACACCATGTCCGGTACAATCGGCAGCTGCAAGAAGCTTATAGTTGTTAACACTTTTAGCCCAATAAAAATCTCCACTGACAATGTCTTTAGGTAAATAGTAAATAAAATGTTTTGGCAGTATTTTTTTGAGTGTTTTTGTATCAGTAAGCAAACCGGTTTGTAAGCTTTTTGCATATTGGATACTATCTGTAATCTGATTTTTTTGAAATATCAATTCATCTCGCTGATTGGTTGAGATATTTTTTTCTTCACGATAGCTGTTAACCAGAATAGCCACAACAAAGTATATGAGTACAAAGGAAAAGAGAAAAGTTATGGAGACATCATAAAATTTCACAAAATCGCTTTCGTATGGTGTAATCAGGTGTGGGAACCTTTGTTCAATATAAAAAAGCAGTATCAGGTTTAACAGGAAAAAAGTGATTACAATAATTCTGTTTCTGCCTTCGGTAATAATTACAAACAATACCAGGCCAACAAGGTAGACAAAAACCACAGGACCTTCAGATCCGGCATTAAAAAACCAAACTGTCGATAATACAATCAACGAGTAGATAATAAAGGGTGTTATAAGTGGTTTGAAAATTCTTTTTTTACGTGAAATATAATAGAAGACAAATAATACGAAGGTTGAGAATATGGTGAAAATCGTTAGTTTCAGGTTCAGTTTTAAAGCAAGATTCGTAATACTCGCAAAACAGGCAGCCAACGCAGAAAATAAACTTACCGAGTTAAAAAAGCGATGTTCAAGACTAAATAAATTACGACTCCCAAACAGTAAGTCTATATAATTGCCACTTTCTTTTTTATGTTCGACCTGACTTTTTTGATTCATTATATACTAACCTAAAATGTTCTTACCTGATCTATTTTAGATGAAGGTAAGAATAGCTAATATAGAGAAATAAAATTAATAATCGGTATGATGATACCTATTAATTGACAGATAACGTATAACTGGTTGTAATCTGCTGGAATCTCTCTGCGAATTTTATTTATCGGTGATCTAATAAAACAATATTCTCCACATGATAGGTATGCGGAAACATGTCAACTGGTTGTACTTTAGAAACTTTATAATTTTGGTCAAGTAAACTAATATCTCGTGCCTGTGTTGCCGGATTGCAGCTTACATAAACAATTTTTACCGGATTGGCTTGCAAGATTGTTTGTACAACATCGGGATGCATTCCTGCCCGAGGTGGATCTGTAATAATTACATCGGGTGTTCCGTGTTCAGCAATAAATTCAGGAACGAGTATTTTCCGCATATCTCCTGCAAAGAACAGGGTATTATCAATTTGATTGATTTCTGAATTTACTTGAGCATCTTCTATGGCTTCCGGAACATATTCTATTCCAACAACCTTTTTTGCTTTTTTTGCCACAAAGTTGGCTATAGTTCCGGTACCGGTGTATAAATCGTAAACAACTTCGTTACCTGTTAAATCAGCAAATTCTCTTGCTTTGGAATATAAATTATATGCCTGTTCCGAGTTGGTCTGGTAAAAAGATTTTGGTCCAATCTTGAATTTTAAATCTTCCATCTGCTCAAAAATATGGTCATTGCCTTGGAACAAGATCACTTCCTGATCGGTAATCGAATCATTCGCTTTGGAGTTTACAATATACATCAGTGAGGTAATTTCGGGAAATTTTGCAGCCACATGATTTAATAAACCATCAATCAGCTTTTTATCTTCGTAAAAGAAAACCATAATTACCATTAATTCGTTCGTGGTAGAAGTTCTGATAATCAGGTTTCGTAAAAATCCTTGTTGTTTTCTTAAATCGAAATAGGAAAGATTATTTTCATCTGCGTAATCTCTGATTTCATTTCGAATTGCATTCGATGGATCTCCTTGTAAGTAACATTTCTCAATGTCGACAATTTTATCCCAGATTTTGGGAACATGAAAACCAAGGGCATTATTTCGATCCAGTTTCTCTTCTGTGTTTATTTCGTCTTTGGTTAACCAGCGTTTATTTGAGAATGTAAACTCCAGTTTATTTCTGTAAAATTGAGTTTTATCCGAAGGTAAAATATTATCGATTTCGGGCAACTCAACTTTGGCTATGCGTTCCAGGTTATCAATAACCTGCTGATGTTTATATTTTAATTGTTCGGAATATGGAAGATTTTGCCACTTGCATCCGCCACATACTCCAAAATGTTTACAGAATGCTTCAACTCGTATGTCAGAATATTTATGAAATTTTACAGGAATAGCTTCCATAAAGCTTTTACGCTTTTTGGTAACTTGTATATCTACAATATCACCCGGAACTACCTGAGTAATAAAAATAACCTTGTTATCTACTTTCGCTATGGCTTTTCCTTCTGCAGCAACATCTGTAATCTCAATGTTTTCAATTAATGGCAGCGATCTTCTTTTTCTTCCCAAGTTTTCTGATTTTAAATTTTTGCAAAGATAAATAAAGTTTATGGGTTTAAAGATTCAATTATGAACAGACTGATATATAATATTTGCAATAATAGTGTTTCCACGCAAAGGACACAAAGTTTGACGCAAAATGCGCAAAGTATATCTTGTGAAGTCTTTGCGATAACTTTGCGATTCATATCCTCTGCGTTTGCTTCGTGTGGAAGCTGGAGATAGTTAAATTCCATATGTTAAATCTAATAGATAGTAGTTTGTTTTTGTTTGTGAGGGATTTGGTATAATTGAATCAGATAGTATATCCAAATTCTGTAATATGAAACACTTAATTTGAAACTTTGGTTATCTTTGCGGCAAATTGTTTATCTATGATTTCAGTTGATCAGTTAACCGTTGAGTTTGGTGCGTTTCAGTTATTTAATGAGGTTTCTTTTGTAATCAATCCGAAAGACCGGATTGGTTTGGTGGGAAAGAATGGCGCAGGAAAATCAACGTTATTAAAAGTGCTTATGAATATTCAACCTGCAACCAAAGGGATTGTGACTATTCCGTCGGATGTAACGCTGGGTTATCTGCCTCAAAATATGATGATTAAAGATCAGCGAACGGTTTTTGAAGAGGCCCGCGAAGCTTTCTCCGAGGTACTGCAACTGGATGAAAAGATAAAAAATATCAATGCGCAGTTGGCCGACAGAACCGATTATGAATCTGCTGAGTATCTTAAGTTGATTCATGATTTAACCGAAGCCAGTGATCGTTACCAACTGTTGGGTGGCGGTTCAATTGAGGCCAATATAGAACAAACACTGCTTGGACTTGGATTTAAAGCAATAGATTTTGAGCGGCCTACAGCTGAGTTTAGCGGTGGATGGCGTATGCGAATAGAGTTGGCCAAAATTCTGTTGCGCAGACCGAGTGTTCTTTTGCTCGATGAGCCAACAAATCATCTTGACATTGAAGCTATACAGTGGTTCGAAGATTTCTTAAAAGATTATCCTGGTGCCGTAGTGCTTATTTCACACGACAGGGCTTTTCTCGATAACATTACTAAACGCACATTGGAAATTTCACTTGGAAAAGTGTACGACTACAATGTTCCTTATTCAAAATACGAGGTATTAAGACAAGAACGTAGAGAACAACAACTGGCAGCATATCGAAATCAGCAAAAATTGATTGAGGAAACGGAAGAGTTTATCGAACGATTCAGATACAAGGCCACAAAAGCGGTTCAGGTTCAATCAAGAATAAAACAGCTCGAGAAAATTGAGCGTATCGAGGTAGACGACCTGGATACATCATCAATCAATATAAAATTTCCTCCTGCACCGCGATCTGGCGATTTGGTTGTGCGAACCAAGAACCTGGAAAAGAACTATGCAGATTTAACGGTATTCAAGGATATTGAATTAACAGTTACCCGCGGAGAAAAGATTGCTTTTGTTGGTAGAAACGGAGAGGGAAAAACAACTCTTTCGAGAATTATTGTAGGTGATCTGGAGTATAGCGGAGAATTAAAAATTGGACATAATGTTTCGGTGGGATATTTTGCCCAAAACCAGGATGAACTGCTCGATGAGCATAAAACTGTATTTCAAACCATTGACGATATTGCGGTTGGTGATATCAGAACAAAAATCAGGGATATTTTAGGTGCTTTTCTGTTTAGCGGAGAAGATATTGATAAAAAAGTGAAAGTGCTTTCGGGAGGAGAACGTTCGCGACTGGCAATGGCGAAGTTGCTGTTGAAACCATACAACCTGCTTGTATTGGATGAGCCTACAAATCATCTGGATATGCGCTCAAAGGATATTCTGAAGAATGCATTAAAGAATTTCGAAGGCACGTTAATTCTTGTATCTCACGATCGTGAATTTTTGGATGACTTAATTGATAAAGTATATGAATTTCGCGATAAAAAAATTCGGGAACACATTGGCGGAATTTACGAGTTCTTAAGAAAACGAAGACTTGAAAACTTAAAGGAGTTAGAGCGCAAAGAGAAACAGAAATCGCAAGGAAAAGTAGAAAATACTTCAGAAAATAAACAATCTTATTTGGAGCGTAAGGAGTTTGATAAAAAGATTCGTAAGGTTGAGAATAAAGTTCAGTCAAGCGAAGAAAAGATCGAGAAGTTAGAACAAGAGCTTGATGAAATAGGAAAGATTTTATCTGATCCGGAAAAAATGAACGAAGATCAATCGCTTTTTTCAAATTACCAAGAGCTTAAAAAAGAACTCGAGAGCGAAATGGAAAAGTGGGAAGAGCAAACAGAGCATCTCGAAGAATTGAAACAACAAAGATTTTAACTATATTTATAACTCCTAACCAGGAGAGCACTTGCATGATTAATCAGTTTAAATATCTAATTCTTGTTCTAATTGTTGTTGCATTAGCAACATGTAAGCTTAATCAGAAATCAACCGTGCCGCGTAATTTGGAACGCATTTACGATCCTGCAAGCTCATCAATGCATCCAACAATGAATATTTATAATATATCTGATTCTGCCTCTTTGATAGTGGAACGAATTTTTACCAAGGAACTTTTGTTTAATCAGGCGAATAAAGAAAACAAACTGCTGGCACGAGTAAAAGTTATCTATAATTTATACGATCTAAATAATAGACAAAACCTGGTGGATAGTGCTACAACTACCTTTAAGTTTGATAAAGAGACTGTTGCGTTGTTTTACGATCTGGAAATTCCTGTAAATGCTAAGTTGGAGAATAAATATATTCTGGAAGTAATTACAACTGATCTGAACAGAAACAGCAACCAGTACGCATTTTTTATTATTGATCGCACCGATAAAAATAGTACAAATGATTATTTAATATACAATAGGTTAGATGATCAGCTTGTTGCCGATTTGTACATCAATAAACCGAAAGAGGTTAAAATTGAGCATTATAAAGATGATCTGGATTCGATGTTTGTATTTTTCTTTCCCGATAGGTTTGCTGCAGCGGTTGTTCCATACGAAAAAGATACACTTATTGAAAATTTTGCAACGTATGATTCTACCTGGGTGTGTTATACCGATTCTGTAAATTATGCTGATTTTCGCGAAGAAGGAGTTTATTACTTTTCCAGGTATCAGAATGCAGATATTACTCAATCCGGATTTGCTTTGTATAATTTTGGTCACGGGTATCCAATGATTAAAACTCCTGACGATTTAGCTAAACCAACAATTTATCTTGGAGGTATGGATACCATTGCGGAAAGCGATTCAACCGGAAAATTAACCAAATTAGCGGTAGACAATTTTTGGCTCGACAAGGAGAATAACATGGATAAATCGAGGCAGCTACTTAAAGAATACTATAAACGAGTTGTTTTCGCAAATACTTATTTTACATCGTATAAAGAAGGTTGGCAAACTGATCGGGGAATGATCTACATAATTTATGGTATCCCGGACTATCTGTTTAAATCGGGCGATGAGGAACGCTGGATTTATAATCCCAATGGTATAGGTCCGGGAATTGAATTTAAATTTAATTGGGTTGAACATCCGATAACGCAAAATCATTACCTGTTAGACAGAGAGAAACTTAAAACCACAGGTTGGGACGAAGCAGTGGGGCTCTGGAACACAGGAGAAGTATTTTATTATCAAAATTAGCTATGAAAGAAAACAAAGACTATATTTTTGGAATTCGGGCAGTAATCGAAGCCATTAAATCAGGAAAACAAATCGATAAGTTAATGATCCGAAGTGGATTAAAAGGAGAACTCTTTTTTGAGCTTATTGAGCTGGTTAAAGATTTAGATATTCCGATGCAGTATGTTCCTAACGACAGGATTAACAGAGTTACACGGAAAAATCATCAGGGAGTGCTGGCATTTATTTCTCCGATTGAATTTCAGCAAATTGAAAATATTTTGCCTGTTATTTACGAAGAAGGAAGAACTCCTTTCATTGTAGTTCTGGATAAGGTTTCCGATGTACGTAATTTTGGTGCCATTACGCGAACTGCTGAATGCGCTGGAGTTGATGCCATAATTATTCCTGAAAAAGGATCGGCACGTATTTCCGGCGATGCAGTAAAAACTTCGGCCGGTGCGTTGCATAAAATTCCGGTTTGCCGGGTTAGAAGTCTTTCCAACGCCATTAAGTTTTTAAAAGATAGCGGAATCCAGGTGGTTGCAGCTACAGAAAAAGCTCAAGATTTTTATTACCAAACAGACTTTACCATTCCCACTGCTATATTACTGGGAGCCGAAGATAGGGGAGTTGCCATAGAATATCTAAAAGATGCCGACCAAATGGTTAAAATTCCACTGCTGGGTGAAATTGAATCGTTAAATGTTTCGGTAGCCGCTTCTATTTTGATGTACGAAGCGGTAAAACAGAGAACTAGCTAATGATTAAATTCTGACAGAGAAGTAGTTATGGGACCTTTACAGCCTGGTTTTTATTATCATATTTATAATCATGCCAATGGAAGTGAGAATTTGTTTCTAAATGACGAAAATTACAACTTTTTTCTAAAGAGGTATACCTCCTACATTATGCCTGTTGATGATACCTTTGCCTATTGCTTAATGCCAAATCATATTCACTTTTTGGTAAGAATTAAAGAGATTAATGAGAAGACATCCGAAGTTTTCAAAACTTCGGATGTATTAAGTCTCCAAAGAACCGAGAAACTGGGTTAAATTAATTTCTATTCATTGTTCAGATTATCTAGCAAATTACCTTTGTATATTATTTTCACGCTTATAATTGAAATTAGTACCACAATTAAAATAGAAAAAAGAATAGGAATAATAAATAGTTCTGGGGTAATATGTATTCTTTGAGCAAAATTCTGTAACCACTTATTTATAAGAGTATACGAAACTAGCAGTGCTGTTATATTTGCAATTAATAACCCGGTGAATTGTTGTTTCAAAAGAAGCTTATTAATTGAAAACTCCGTAGCTCCAACAATTTTACGAATGGTTATTTCTTTCAGTTTGGATCTTAAACTTTGTAACGAAACATTAACAAGTCCTGTAATTGCCATAAGTATAATTAAAAAGGTTCCGAAATTTAAGGCTTGTAAGAATTTGTATTCGGTATGATAAATTTCTTTTATTGTACTTGAAAGTGAACTTATTTCACAGGTTTCGCTCTTTGTGATTTCACTATATTTAGATTTAATAATAGCCATGGCATTTTCAGGATGCTTATCTGATAAACGAATGTAGATATAATTAAAAATTCTGTCTTTTATATGAAACACCATTGGTATTATTCCCGATTCTACATTCTGAATATCAAAATTAGAACATATCGATTCAATCTGAATAGTTTTACCAGTAGGGTTTGTTAGCATTATAGGTAGTTTAGGGCTTTGCGGAATCCCAATCAATTTTGCTGCATGTTCATTTATAACGTAACCCTTTTGTAATAAGGAAATCTGATCTTTATTCTTAACCGGAATTTTAAAGGTTTTAAAAAAGTTGTTCTCAATGAACATATGATTTAAAACTACATTCTCATCTGGATTTTTATATTTAGGCACATGCATTTTTCCCATAGTGGAATTTGGAATAGGTAACGAGCTGGCCGATATACTCTCAATAAATGGTAATTTCTTTATTTCTTCAATAAATGGGCGATAAAAGATGCTAAGTTCCTCTTTAGAAAAATCAATACATATTATATTTTCTTCGTTATAACCATGATCTTTTTTAATGGCATAGTTGAGTTGGTTTTTTACTGATAAAGAAAAACTACTCAGTCCAACAAATAAAAATAGTTGAAAAACAACAACACCTTGTTGAAGATAATTTTTGCTACGCCCCGAAATAAATGAAGAATGAAACAGATCAAGAGGATTGAATTTTGAAATATACAGGTTAATGTAACTACTACAAATAATTATCATGATCAAGATGATGAATATGCTTATGAAAAAGAATTTAATATTTGAAAAAAACAGAGGGTATAAATTAACCTGAAAATAAGTATTCCATTTAGGTATTATAATATATGTAAGAATTAAGGATAGAAAGAAAGCAATAATTAAAAACAAAGAAGTTCTAATCATCTGCTGAATTCTCAAGTCTCTTGTTGATGCTCCTAATGATTTTCGAATGGCAATATCTTTTAAGATAGACTTGGTATTAAAAATTGAAAAAATGATATAATTATTGACTGATACCAAAAGAATTATAATTGCTACGGAAATTAATATATATAGGTTATTAATATTCCCATGTGGCTTTGGGTTGTAGCTTATATGATCAGAATAAAAATAGATATCCTCAAATGGTTGAAGAGAATATTCTCTAATCATTATTGTTCCATAATCTAATTTTTGTGTTGGAAGTTTCTTCTTAAGTTCATTAATACTTTTACCTTCCTTAATCATTATATATGATTCTTGAGGATATATATAATTGTTTAATTTAAGTTGATTGCTTATTTTAATTATGAAATCAGATTTTAAGGTTGAGTTTATTGGGAAATCTTTTATAACTCCCTTTATCTTAATTAAAAAAGTGTCTGATGCTGATTGGTAAGTAAGTATCTTTCCAACAGGATTGCACTTTGGGAAAAACACTTTTGCTTTCGAGCTGGTAATTAAAGCATCAAAATCCTCCTTTAATAAATCATTTGCTTCTCCCTTTATAAGAGGGTAAGTAAATATTTTAACTATTTCAGATTCGGAGAATATAACATCATTTTCTTCGGAAAAGTAATGGTCACCAATAATCTCGCATGTATTATCATCTTGATATATGCTTATCGCATATTCAATCTCAGGATAATTATTGTTTAGTTTTTGAATTGTTTCATCTTGGATAAAGGAAATATTGTAGTTTGGATCTGATCCTTCAGGATGATAATTCATTAATATCCTGTAGATTCTATTTCTGTTTTTATGTTGACTATCAAAGCCTGATTCGTTTATAACATACAATAGAATTAAAAGAAAAGTTGTAATTCCAAAAACTAATCCAGCTATATTTAAGAACTGCAATAGTTTATTTTTGCCAAATTTTCTTAAGGTAGTAACAAAATAATTTAATATCATCTTCATTTTCTTTTAAGGCAATATGAAGATAATAAAAAACGAAAAAAGAACTAAGCCAACTTCAGCGTAAATTTAAAAACAGAACCTGAACCGGGAATACTTTCAACCCAAATCTTGCCCTGGTTTAGTTCTATAAACTCTTTGCAGATAATAAGACCTAATCCAGAACCTTTTTCATGCTTTGTACCTTGCGTAGTAAAACTCTGATCAATATTAAAAAGTTTTTCCTGATTCTTTTTTGAGATACCTACACCTTGGTCGGCCACTTCAAATTCTGCAAAACCCTGCTGTATTTTTGATGCAATTTTAAATTTACTATTTGGATGCGAAAATTTAATAGCATTGGTAATTAAATTTCTAAATACAGTGCTTACCATATTAACATCTGCAAAAACCTTGATGTCAGGATTAATTTTTACGATCGCGGTTATCTTTTTCTCTTGCATTAAATCATTGAATAGTGGCAGAATCTCTTCTATAAGCTTTTTCGGACTAAACGATTCGGGCTGAACCTTAATACTTCCGGTTTGTGCCTTAGACCATTCAAGTAAGTTTTCCAGTAATCGATACAATTGTTGCGAAGAATGATTCATTTTGATAATCAGATCGTGCATATTATCAGGAGGCTGGTTTTTGAAATCGTCGGCTAAAAATTCGGTTTGTGCCATAAAACCGCCTATTGTGCTTTTTAGATCGTGTGAAATGATTGAAAAAAATTTGTCCTTTGTAATGTTAAGCCTGTTTAAACTTTTTGTTTGTTCGGTAATTTTTCTGTTTTTAACTGAAAGCAATTGTAGTGCTTTCTTTTTTTCTCTCCCTTGCCTGTGTAATAAAAAGAGCAGTATGGTAATTACTAAAAATCCACCCGAAAGAACGAAAATGATCGTTCGCCCTAGCTCATTCTGACGGTTAAGTAGGCTAATCTCTTTTTCTTTTTTTGCTGTTTCGTATTGTATTTCCAGCTCAGCAACTTCTTTTCTTGATTCCTGGCTAAGTCTTTCGTTTTTTAACTCCGTATATAGTTCGTAATAATACAGTGCTTTCTGAAAATTAATTTTTTGTTTGTACATGTTGTATAAACATTTGTAATTAATTTCCAGAGTGTAGTTATCTTTTATCTGTTCAGATATTTCAATGCTCTGCTGAAAACAGCTAAGTGCTTTTGAGTAGTTATTTAGCATACCCTGAACTTCACCAATATTAAGCAACGAGGTTGCAATGCCTGCTTTATTATGCAGTTTTTTTTCCAGATCATATGATCTGTTGTAGTAATCCAGTGCATCCTGATAATTTTCCATATGAAAATACAATACCCCGATATTATTTAGCGTGGTGCTTAATCCTGCCGTATCTTTTAATTTTTCTTTTATTGCTAAGCTTTCTAAATAATACTGAATAGCTGTTTCGTATTTTTCTATATACCGGTATACAATGCCTAAGTTATTGTAAGCTGTGGCAATGCCATCAATATCGTCTTGTTCAATATTAATTTCCAGGAATTTTTCAAAAAACTCAATAGATTTATCAATCTCGTCCATGTAAAAATATGCTTCACCCAAAAATGAACTGGCCAAATCAAGGTATTTTAAATCACCTTCCTTTTCTGCAATTAAAAGTAGTTCGCTGGCATATTTAATGGCTTCTTCAACAGAATTATTCATGTATTCTTTGGAAAGTTGCCTGAGACAATCCATACGATCAGCACCCTGCTTATTTTTTAGAACTCGTTGTAAGCTATCTATTTTGGACGACTGCTGAGACCAACTTATGCATGAAATGAGTAGGAAGAGGATAGGTAGTAATATTTTATTTATATTTAGCATCCTGTATGTTTTGGTCCGAATTTTTCGGGCTAAAGATAAATAAAAATAAGTAGTAAGAATTAATCTTATGGTATTCTGGGAAGCGTAAACGTAAAAGCAGAACCTTTGTTTAGTTCACTTTCGACCCAGATTTTACCTCCGTTTTGTTCTACAAATTCTTTACAAAGAATAAGTCCTAGTCCGGTACCGGCTTCCTTTTTAGTACCAGGATTTGAAATATATTTCTCAATGCGAAATAGTTTACTTTGGTCTTCTTCTGATAACCCGACACCTCTATCGATAACCGAAATTTTTATCTGTTGGTTCAAATCAGTACAATGAATATCTATCTGGCTTTTTTCATGCGAAAATTTTATTGCATTACCTATTAAATTGCGTAATGTACTGTCGATCATGTTTATATCGCAATACACCGCGTGGTTTTGATCAATAGTAAAGTTTATGGTTATCTGTTTGTTTTTGGCTTGCTCTATTGTGTTGTTTATCGCACTGGTTATAATATCTTTTATGCCAATCTTTTCAGGTGTAAAAGAAACAGCTTTTATTTGTAACCTAGACCATTCAAGTAAATTATCTAACAAATTATATAGTCGTTTTGTCGATTTATTTATCTCTTTAAACAACTGTATTTTTTCTTCTTCGGTATACGAAGGATAATCATCAGATAAGAATTCCAGGTGACCTGAAAAGGCAGCCATAGGTCCTCTTAAATCGTGAGCTAATATGGAAAAGAATCGATCTTTATTCGTATTTAGCTCTTCCAACTGATTCCGACTCACTTCAATTTCAGATTTTTGTTTGGATAGAAGTTTGTTTTGATCCTGTTTCTCCAGTAAAAGTTTCTGTGTCTTTTCTTTCTCCTCTTTTAATTTGGTTAGTAATCCGAACTCCTTTATTCTCGACTTTTCGGTAAAAAAGCTTACCGTGAATATGCCGATATAAATAGCTAAAGGATTCATTAATTCCTGTGTTTGTTCAACTGAAGGGTGTATAAAAAATACCAGGTATAAAATGATAAACAGTAATGGAACAGAGTAAACCAGTAGTATTGATTTTTTTCCTTTAACTAAAAAATAGACCGAAATGCTTATTACAACTATACCTATAATAGATGATTTAAAAACCGGTGTGTAAAAGGTTATAATCAATATGGTAAATATCATTATTAACAGGCTAATGCAGAACAGGTTATTAATTGTAATTACTAAAGCGCCATTATGTTTAAGATTAGAGAATTTAATGATTAAAAGTACAATTCCAAGTGAAATAGGGGCTATTCGCGTTAATATCAGTTCAGGAATTTCACGTATGTAAAAATCTGTAAAACAAAATCCTATTAAAATTAGAATATAAATGGTTATAAAAAAATGATAATGATTTAGTATTAATGCGGGAAGTCTTTTGTTGTATTCATTTATGATGGAATCATCTTTCATCATATAATTAAAATTTATTTTTTGGTAATTTAATCGTAAATGCAGATCCTTTATTCAAATCACTATCAACAGAAATTTCCCCGCTATTTTTTTCTACAAATTCTTTACAGAGTATAAGTCCCAGTCCTGTTCCTTTTTCTTGCGATGTTCCTTCGGTAGTTACCGATTGATCTATTTTGAATAATTTCTGTTGAGCTTCTTTTGGTATTCCTACTCCTTGATCAATAACCGATAATTCAACAAATTTATCAAGTGAATTGCACCTTAACGTTATTACTCCTTCCGGGTGCGAGAATTTTATGGCATTGCTGATCAGGTTTCGAATAACCGTTGTAATCATATTCTCATCCACAAAAACAATCGTTTTGTTATCCACCTTTACATTTATTTTTATGTGCTTATTTTCGATGTTGATCATTAAGGCATCGATGGTTTCGTCAACCATTTTTTTAACCGGAACAAATTGTGGCTCGTAAGTGATGCTACCTGTTTGTGCTCGCGACCATTGCAGCAGGTTTTCAAGTAAATTGTACAACTGTTTCGACGCCTGATTCATTACATCGATAAACTCTTTGCTCTCTTTCTCAGAAAATACATCGAAATTATTGGTTAATATTTCGGTAAGATTTAGAAATCCGGCAATTGGATTACGTAAATCGTGTGCTATAATAGAGAAAAACCTGTCTTTACTAGCATTCAAACCTTTTAGTTGTTCCCGGTGCTTTTCTATTTCTTCTTTTTGTAGGCTTATGGTTTTTTTTGCTTTCTTCAGATCAATCATTTTACCAAATAATTCGATGGTGCGTTCTCTGAATTTCTGGCTTGATTTCTCTGCTAATACCTGATGCTTTTCAATTTCCTGTTGTTGGATTTCCAGCTTCTCATTTTGCTGTGATATGGTTTTTTTGGCCTTTTTCAGGTCAATCATTTTACCAAACAGCTCAATGGTTCTGCTTCTGAATTTTTCACTTGCCTCCTCTAACTTCTTTTGTTGTTCTTCTAATTCTGTCCGCTGTAATTCCAGTGTTCTAAACTGCTCAAAAATAATATCCTGGGCTTTCTCAAGATTTTCAATTTTATCGGTAAGTTTAACATTTTCTTCCTGCGATTTCTTAAGATAATCTATGATTTGAGATTTATCTGATGATTGATCAACCTTTTGCTCAATAGCATCATTATTAGATTCTGAGGATTTTTTGGAGATAAGATTTTTAAGCTTCTTCTTGGACATTAAATCTTAGGTTCAGTTGTTAGCTTTAAAATATAAGTTTAAATTAAATACGAATTAAAACATCAAATGTTTCTTTTCTGATTTCCTCCATTTTGCTTGATACTCATGTTCAACAAAATAGATTTTCAAATCGGCCTGATATTCATGATCTGTAAAATACACACTTTTATCGGCCTGGTATTCATAATCGGTGAAAAACCACAATCCATCATTTCCATTCGCCTGGTAGCTATGATCAACTTTATAGACCAGCAGGTCGGCCTGGTATTCATGACCGGTAACGTAAATTTTCACATCAGCCTGGTATTCATGGTCTACCGAGAAAACTTTCTGAGCATGGCAATTCAGACCAAAGAGAATAACAAGAATGGAACTTATTGTAATTGTTCTCATAATGATTTGGATAATTGTCGAACATCGTTACCACTTGGAGTTTGGAAAATATTGAGTTCAAATTCAGGCACAACCGCTAAAATATGATCGAAAATATCGGCCTGTACTTTTTCATAATCTGCCCAGGCTTGATCTTTACTAAAGCAATAGATCTGTATTGGCAAACCTTTGTCGGTAGGTTGAAAATGCCGAACAAGAATCAGGTATGGAGGTTTATTATCGTGAATTTTAGGATGCTTTTCAAGATAAATCTCCATGTATTTTCTGAAAACGCCAACATTGGTTAAGTTTCTGCGACTCACTTTATCGTTATCATCAACACCCAGCTCTTTATTGTATTTTTCAATTTCATCTTGTTTCTTGTCAATATAATCACTTATGAGTTTTATCTTCTTAAACTTTTCAAGCATTGCATGATCGCAAAACTTAATGCTTTTCACATCAATGTAAACCGAACGAGCAATTCGTCTGCCTTTCGATTCCTCCATGCCTTTCCAGTTCTGGAACGATTCGGAAATAAGGGCATAAGTAGGTATGGTCGATATGGTTTTATCCCAGTTTTGTACTTTGACCGTATTCAGGGTAATTTCCAATACTGTTCCATCTGCATTTCTTGTGGGCATCGAAATCCAGTCGCCAGGCTTAACCATTTGATTTGCTGATAGCTGAATACTGGAAACAAATCCTAAGATTGTATCTTTAAAAACCAATATTAAAATGGCAGCAACAGCACCTAAACTGGCAAACAGTGCACCGGGCGATTTGCCGATTAATACCGATAAAATAAAAATGATTCCAACGGCATAGATAACTATTTTTATACTTTGAATATATCCTTTTATGGGGCGTTCATTTGAAATAGGAAGTGTTAGGTATGCCGAGTGTAAGTTGGTGAGGAAAGTATCCAAAACAAGCATCCCTACAAAGATCATATAGATATATGCAATAGATTGTATCAGCGATGCAGCATTTGGATAATCAACCAGGCCAATTTCGGCAAAGTAGTAAATAACAATAGCAGGCACCAGTTGCGATAAACGCTTAAAAATTTTACGCTGAAATACAATATCGTCCCAGGTATATTTTGTTTTGGTTACTAATTTATGCACCACGCGGAAAATTATCCTGTTGGTTATCAGATAACTCAGGTATGCTATAATCAGAATGAGTACAACAATTATGAACGATTTTGTAAACGTTGCATACTGCTCTGATAAGCCCCAGCTTAACAAAAGTTCTTTTAGTTTTAATCCAAAAGCAGAATTCATAGTCAAAGTATATTGTTGATAATTTGTAAATTTACAAATAAAAAAAAGTTTAAGATGAGAACAATATTATTTTTTCTTTTAGTTGCAGTAATCAGTCATTCGTGTGTTAGTCAGACTGATTTTGAAAAATACTTTACAGATCAGTCCTTGCGCATAGATTTCTTCTTTTATGGTAATGCAGATTCGGAAGAGATACAACTGGACAAAATTACCAAAGAGCCATTTTGGGGCGGAACAAAAACAAGTATGATAAGTTCGCTGGACTATGGAGAATATAAATTTGAATTAATTGATCTGAAATCGGATCAAGTGATTTTTTCAAAAGGGTTTTGCACTCTGTTTGAAGAGTGGCAGACTACTTTAGAAGCTGATACAGCTTATCGAAAGTTTAAACAAAGTATTTTATTTCCGGTTCCAAATAATCCCGTAAAACTCAAAATATACAGCAGATCGTGGGAAGGAGAGTTTGCTGAGTTATTAACCACAGAAATACAACCCACGGATTATGAAGCAAGTGAATTGAAAACATATCCATTCGAGAAAATACTGGATAATGGCGATCCTGCAAATAAAGTAGATTTAGCCATTTTAGCCGAAGGGTATACTGTAGAAGAGATGGATAAATTTGTTAAGGATTCAAAACGTATGATTGATTACCTGTTTTCTTACGAACCGTATAAATCAAATAAAGAAAAGTTTAATATTTGGTTAGTAAAGTCAGAGTCAGAAGAATCGGGTACTGATATTCCGGGTAAGGATATCTATAAAAACACAGTTTTAAACAGTAACTTTTATACATTCGGAAGCGAACGGTATTTAACAACCGAAGATTTTTTTGCTGTAAGTAGTGTTGCGGCATCAGTTCCTTATGATGATGTGTGTATTTTGGTAAATTCTAAAAAGTATGGCGGTGGAGGAATATATAATCACTATGCCATAACTACTGTTGATCATGCCTTATCAGAAGAAGTTTTTATACATGAGTTAGGGCACTCATTTGCAGGTTTAGGTGATGAATATTATAATTCATCAACAGCATATAACGATTTTTTTAATTTGGAAATTGAACCCTGGCAGCCCAACTTAACTACGCTGGTTAACTTTGATTCAAAATGGAAATCAATGGTTAATGATACAGTCGCAATACCAACACCTAGGGAAAAAGGAAATGAAAAAGTTGTTGGCGCATACGAAGGCGGAGGCTATGTGAACAAAGGAATGTTTAGTCCGTATATGGATTGCAGAATGAAAACCAATGAAGCTGAAGGTTTTTGCCCTGTTTGTCAACAGTCGATATTTAAAATGATTGAAGAAAAAAGTAAATAAGAATAAGAAAACATCCGAAGTTTTTAACTTCGGATGTTTAATTTTAATCGTTATAAAACCTACGAGGGTTCAAAACCCTCGTAGGTTTTTTTGCAGTTGTTTCATTGTTATTCCTTACGAACATGCTTACGTGCAATAAAGTAATAACTTACCAGACCGATACCTCCAAAAAGGAAGATCATGGATAGATAAGCAACACCTTCTTCCATGCGTGTGTTTTGTGCTAATACTTCTCCAAGTAAAAATCCAATGGCAATTCCAATTAAGAATATACCCCATTTTAAACTGGGTGAAACATTGGCTTCACTGTTAAATATCGATGCAGTTAATCCTTTATCGATTAGTGCTAATCTTTCTTTTCTTCTTACAAACAAATGAAATATTCCATATACTGTTGCGAAGAATGCTATTCCTACTAAAAATTCAAAATTCATAATAAAATTGTTTTAGTTAAACATCGTTTTATTGCTATGACGCCAACTTTTTTAATCGGGTTACACTTTACTTCAAAAAAAATATTGCATAACTTTCCTCTTTGAAGTGTAACCGAATTTATTTTATAGCGTCATACTGGAAAACGATTTAAATTGAAACAGGATAAATACAACATTGAGCGCGTTTTAAATGGTGATGTAAATGCTTATAGTCATTTGGTCGATAGGTATAAAGGATTGGTTTATACCGTTGCACTACGAATGCTAAAAAACGAAGAAGATGCAGAAGAACTGGCGCAAGATACGTTTGTTAAAGCATTTAAATCGTTAAAAGATTTTAAATTTGAATCGAAGTTTTCAACATGGTTATATCGTATTACATACAATGCAGCGATTTCTAAACTGAGAAAAAAACAAATTGAGGTGTACGATGTTGATGATGTAACGTTGCCAGAAAATGAGGTTTTATCAACCTATAATGCGATTAATGATTTAAAAAAAGCTGAGCAAAAAAAATATATTAATGAGGCAATACAGAATTTAAAAGAAGACGATGCGTTTATAATAACTCTATATTATTTAGAGGAGAATTCTATGGATGAAATAATTGATATAACCGGACTCAATCTCTCTAATGTTAAAGTAAAGTTGCACCGGGCACGAAAGCGATTTTACGATGAACTGAAAGTAATTTTAAAACATGAGGTAAAAGCAATTTTGTGATATGAACAACAATAAATTAAATATCGATAAGTATACTCAAGACCTAATTGGTAAAGGCGGAGTGCAGGAACCGGATTCCGGATTTACAAAAAGCGTTATGAGTAAGATACTAAAAGATCCCGAGGTGAATGTAAGTTTCTTTACTTTGGATGACAGAAGAAGCAATATATGGTTAATCATATCTATGGTAATCATGGTTTTGGGATTCTTTATATTTTACCATTTCTATTTTGGACTGAATGTTGATGAAGTAGCTACTGGTATAAAATCATCGGTAACAACAAGTGTTTTTGCCGGTTTCTTTTCCAAATTGTGGACTGAATTAACAATATCACCTTATTTATTAGTAGCCTTAGCAGGCGTTATGCTATTGGTTATTATCGATAAAACCATTGTAAAATATTTACATTCACTTTAACATATATAACCAATTCATTCAAAGGCCGTAAACGATTACGGCCTTTTTTTATCTTTTTATATTAAGGTTATTTTTTTAGATTTGATTGCAAATATAACACCCATCTTTATATTGAAATCTTTGGATAATAAAATAATAATTGAAGGAATACGTAATCAGGATAAACAGATTTTAAAAAACATTTATCAAACCTATTTCTCTACCATAAAGAGAATGGTTATGGATAACTATGGATCGGAGCAAGACGCTAAAGATGTATTTCAGGAAGGGATTATTATTATTTACAGAAAAGCCAAAGAAGGAAACATTAACCTTACTTCATCGTTTAAATCATATATATATGGTGTTTGCCGATACATTTGGAAAAAACAGCTTACACAACGGAAGGAAAATACGGAAAAACTGGAGGGATATGTTGAATATGAGGTGATTCCGGATGTAACATTTGATGAGTATGAGAAAAATGAACAGTACAAATTATATCAAAAGCATTTTAAACGATTAGAAAAAGATTGCCAAAAAGTACTGCAATTATTCTTAAAAAAAGTTCCTTTAAAAGATATTGCTGAAATCATGGGTATCGAGAGTCAGCAGTATGTTAAACGTAAAAAATATAAATGTAAGGAGCAACTGGTAAGATATATTAAAAATGACCCGAAATTTAGAGAGCAGTGATGGAGGATAAATACGAGAAAATAGAACAATATTTAATGAACGAACTTTCGATTCGGGAGCAGGTTAAATTTGAAGAAGATTTGCGAAAAGATCCTGAGTTAAGGCGTGAATATGAATTGCGAAAAGAAATTAATGATGCAATTCAGGAAGATGATGTTATGGAGCTCAGAGATTCGCTGGATCAGGTGATGAAAAAGCAACCTGTTTTCTCAAATAAAACAAGAAAAATCTATCTGATATCTTCAGTTGCAGCTGCACTTGTGGTAATCCTTGTAATTTCGTCCAAAGTTTTTTTCTCAGCAGGCAGTCAAAAAAGCTCAGCACTGTATGAAAGATACTACGAAGTTTATCCGGTTATTATGAGTTTTCGGTCTACCAACGAAGGTGCTGAAGAAAAAGATCTTTTATACAAAGCTTTTGCTAGTTATGATATCAAGGATTATAATCAGGCATCTCAGTATTTTGAATCAATAGCACAACAAGATAGTACCAATTATTTGAGCAGATTTTATTTGAGTATATGCAAGATAGAAACTAATAAACTTAATGAAGCAGAAGACTACCTGTCTGAATTAACTGTAAAAAACAACCATATTTTCTGGGAGCAGGCGCATTGGTATTTAGCTATGGTTTATGTCAAAAAGGATAAGCAAAATAAAGCCCGAGAAATACTTCATAAAATTGTTCAGCAAAATATGGCTAAAAAAAAAGAAGCTAAAGATATCTTAAAATCAATGAAATAAGTTTTGTATTCTTTTTCTAAAAATAAAAGCAGATATCAAAAATACCAGTATTCCTGATAAGATGAACAATAAATTACCTGATCGGAATAAGGCACTATTATTTCCTATAACCACATAACCAGACCAAAAGTAAGGATGTGCTTTAAGTTGATCGGAATGTTGAATAAAATCAATTTTGGATTGTTGTATAGCTTCTGATTTTGTTTTTCCTTCAAGCAAATACTTATAAAATGAGGTCATTAGTTGTACTCCTGAGTTATCTTCAACCGACCAAAGTGTCATGATTATTGAAGGACAACCGGAGTAAACAAATCCTCTGGCAAGGCTCATAACACCTTCGCCTCTTCGAAGTTTGCCACTGCCACTATTGCACGAGCTTAAAACCGCCATTCGACTGTTTAACTGCATGTTGTATAGCTCATAGGTATTTAAAAAGCCGTCTTCAACCGAATCGTTTTGTTGTGTAAAAGCCATTTTAGAGTACATCGGATTTTCATCATCCATGATGGTGTGCATGGCAAGGTGCAGAATATCATAGTCAGCGGCTACTTTTTTAAATGTTTTTTCGTTGGCGTCCAGATCAATATATGCATCACCATTTAACAATTCTGCAATTCGTTCAACCTCAATTTTTATTCCTTTGAGTGGGAAAAGTTTTTCGCGGTATTCTTGTCTTGATACAATATAATCTTTAGGTAGACTATCTAAATTATTATATGTAGGAGCAAATGCACCCAGCTTTTTATGCGCATTCATTTTTAGTGATTGGTTTTCAACCAGGAATTGCGCTGAGTAAGAATAACTGCAAAGGGTTTTATGCAGCAGGTAAGGTAGTTCTCGATAGTTTATCTTTTTGAATGGTTTATTGTTAGTTGTCAATACTTCAAAAGGTAAATAAGCTAACTTACCATCGGGAATAATAATCAGGTTTTTATTTTCAATCTGATCTTCAAAAGGTTTTAGGATTTTGGAATAAATATAATAAGAGCTTGCATGGTAATCGTTGAACTCTTTAAATCCATGATTGGAGAAATTATTATTTGAAAGGGCTGCAAGTAATTTATCCAGATTTTTTTCAAATTGTTCATCGATTTTTATTTCTAACAGATCCCATTTGTGTTTGCCTATTACAATGCTGTATATACTACTATCTGAATAAAAGTATTCAATCATAAGCTCATTATTGTGCAAGTGATTTTGTACCTGGTCTAAATCAATATTATTATCAGATTGTTTTAAGGTGAGATATTTTGGGTACTCTTTTTCGAGATATTCCATCAACGCATCATATTCAAGCTTAAGCTCAAAAAGATATTTATTCCAGTATTGGAGTCTGTTTTCATCGGGGTTTTTCTTTTTATTTTCCTCATAAATCAATTCTTCATAGTTCCAGATTCCTTTTTCGAGTTCTCTTTCTTTGTTTAAAAGAGAATCAGGAATACCCCCGATATTTAAGGCTTCAGTATTTTTTAATGCTTCGGTCAATATGGCCGATTTACCTGCTTCACTATAATGAAATGCTTTCTCGATATACTTTGATTCATTTGTTAAGGTGTACAGTTTATTGCATACCTGTAATGCCTGAGAATAGGTTTCAAATTCATTTTCTGCCAAAAACAGTTTGCTCTCCTCGCTAATGTAACCCGACCTGATTTTATCAATGGTTTCTATGGCCAGATCATAGGTTTGAAGGCTGGCTGTATAATACGTTTGTTTATTACTTTGTTCTCCAAGCTTGTTTAATACGTTAGCTTTATTTTTTAATGATCTTAGGAAATGTGTTTTTGATAAAACCTGATTAATATCCGGGTTAGCAGAAAATTCGGTTGCTGTAAATGCTGGCGAAATGGCTCGTAACGATTTTTGGTAATACCACAATGCAGAATCTAACTGATTGAGTTTAGTATAATATTCACCAATATTTAAATATAAAGTGGATATATCGGGATGAACATTTCCAAAGTTTTCTTTGTAAATAGTATGCGCTTTTCTAAAGTATTTAAGCGATCTCTGATTTTCTTCCTGTAGCGCCAGTATGTTGGCATAGTTCATATAATGTTTGGCAATATTTAAATTGTTGGTATCCTTATAATATTCAATTGCTATATGAATTGCTTTTAAATGATAGGTTTCTGCTAATTTTAAATCTTTTAACTCCTTGTAGGATAAAGCTAAATTGCCATAGGTTGAATAAGATTTCTTACTTTCACCTTTTAATGCTAAACTTTTTTTATAAAATTTTATCGCTTCATCATATTTCCTTTGATTTGAATAAATGTTGCCAAGGTTATTGTAGGAATTGGCTAACTGATCTTTAAATTTTATAGAGTCTTGGTTAAATATCGTAATTGCCTGCATTAAATAGTCGTTGGCTTTGACATAATTATTTTGTGCCTTAAGAATGATAGATTTATTACTGTATAGATAAGCTAGTAGGTTTTTTTGTTTATTTTGTTTATATATTATTTCAGATTGATCATAGTACTTCAATGCATCATCAAATTTTCCTAAATGCCTGCTAATTATTCCTAAACTTTGATATGTGTTGGCTAGTAAAGTAGACTCCTTTGTCTTAGTTCCTTCTAATATATGAAGGGCCTGTTCAGTAAAAAATAAGGCACTATCTAGTTTACCTGCTTTTCCAAAATTAAGGCCTTTTTCATAATATATGGTGGCTTGCTCAACGTTTTGTTGAACATGAACCTTTTCATTCTCCTGAGCATATATATGGATTGAAAAAAATAGTATTGGTATTAAAAGTATATTTTTCAAAACAATTTTAGTTTGTAGTCAAATTATACTCGAAATGTAAGCAAAAGTTTTTATTTTTTTTAAAAAATAATCACTTGTTAATCAGTAGATTGACAAGAAAAGATAAAAAAAGATCAAAAAAAAATGAAAATAGGGGGTCACCTTTTTCAATTTTCCGGCATAAATAGGTGAGAGGACATTAAAGAAATAACAAAATAAATACAAAACCATGAAAACATTAAAAGACCTATTCGGAAAAAAGGAATCAAAAAATTCAATCAACCATTTTGTAAACCATTTGGCATATAATGAAATGTTACTGATTAAAGGAGGAGATAATGAAGGTAAGGATGATGATGATGATAACTGGCCTCCAAGTACAACAGGAACCGGAAACTAAACTTGTACTCCCTTTCGATTCAAATATACGTTCTTAAAGTGTTGACCAGCTCAGTTGCCAGATTGAGTTGGTCATTTTATCAACATGAATTTCTAAAAACCCGATAACTATGAACTAAAATATTCATTAAAAAAGTAATCATATGCAAACCGACATTGAAATTATTGAAAAATATATCGATGGTGAGTTGGAAGGAAAAGAACTGCTCGATTTTGAGCAAATGCTTTCAACTGACTCCGATATAAAGAACGATTATGAGTTAAGCACCCAGATAAACAACTCAATCGTTGAAGACGATGTAATGAATCTGAGAGAAACCTTGGATTATATGTACAGCGAAGAGAAAGCTGTGAAACGTATTCCAACCATATTTACCAAACGAAAGTTTTACTATGCAGCAGCTTCTGCCGCTTTACTTATTGCAGCAGGTGGTGTTGCTCAGCGCTTATTAAACCCTTCCATGGACAGCGAATTGGTATTCGAAAAATACTATCAACCGTATGAGGTAACGGTAACCTATCGTTCTGGTAATACTGAAGTAGACCGGTTACTACTGAATGCCCTGGAATTTTACGAAGAAAAGGATTACAATCAGGCATTAGTGCTTTTTGAAGAAATACTAGCAAACAGAAAAAAGGATATGGCTATTAGTTTATATTCAGGTATTTCTTATATGGAAGAAGAGAAATATCAGAAAGCGACTACATCTTTTAATGATATTATCTCTGATAATGATAACTTATTTATAGAGCAGGCCCGGTGGTATTTATCGATGTGCTACCTGAAAACTGAGCAGCTTGATAAAGCAGAAGATGCATTGCAGCAAATTATCAAACAGGAAAGCTACTATAAGGAACAAGCATTAAAGGTTTTAAAAGATCTTGATTAAGAAAAGAATCATGAAAAACAGCTCATCTACCATAAATCAATTTATTGTGAGAGAAAACCGAAAAAAATATAAAAGAGAGAAAATAAGTTTTTTATCGCATATTTCTCACGGTATTCGTACACCCCTCAATTCGATCATGGGGTTTTCAAAATTATTGGTGTTGAAAGATTTGGTCAACCCAAAACAAAAGGAATATATCGATGGAATATTAAATGGTAGTAATCTCTTACTTCAATTTGTTGATAACATTATGGATTTGTCTCAATTTGAGTCAGATAATTATTCTCTAAGAATGAAAAAATATGATATCAATAAGCTACTTTGGGATTTTACCGAAGATCTTTACAATCAGCGTATTGAAAATAATATAACAGATATTAACCTGATGTTAGTTTGGGAAAATAAAGTTGATTATTGCGATATTGAAACGGATGAGGTACTATTAAAAAAAGCGCTTGGTAGAATGATCAATCTTGTTTCTGCGAAATATCCAATAGTAGAGTTTGAGTTGGGGTATCGGATATCTGAAAAAAGCAGGATTAATCTTTTTGTAAGACCAGCACGAGAAAAGTTAAAATCAGAAGATTTACTAAATACGCAACAGTTATATTCTGTCGACGAAAGTGACTCGTTCGATTATTTCAATTTTAAAGTTTTGAAACACTCTGTTTCATTACTAGGAGGTGAACTGGTAATGGACGCAAATAATCAGGAATTTTCGTTTGAAATTCCTATTCATTGTAAAAAAAATAAAACATTAATATAAATAAAATTATAGTTATGAATTATCATATATATGTACCAACAGAAAAAGGAAAAACAAAAATTGACTGTAGCAAAATTTTATATGTTGAATCCAGTCTGCAGTTTTCAAGAGTTACCTTTACAAATGAAGAGAGGCTGGAACTTTTGTTAACCATAAATGAGGTTGAACATTTGTTATTTAACCAGGGATTCTTCCGTTTTAATAACAAATATCTTGTAAACCTACAGTATGTTGAGGTAGTTTTCCCTAAAGATGCCTCGAAAGTTGTATTGGAAAATGGTAAAGAAATTTTTGTTAACCACGATAGAAAAGATGATCTGTTTGAAAGCTTAAAACAAGTCTATGATTTGCATGCGTTAGTTTAAATTACCGATAAGGTTTGTGTTTTTAACCCCATTGAAAACCTGCTTGGGTATTTATACCAACCCGGGCAGGTTATTCATAAAGAAAAATGATGAAGTTATGAATAATGTAGTCCTACAAAACAGAGCAACACTCGTTAATATTAAGGAAACAGTTTTTCTGGAATCCGTTGGAGGATTTACCCGCCGATATTGTTGCAATGGAAGAGAATTTTTAATAGAAAAAAAGCTTAATCAGGTTTTGAATGATTTACCTGACGAGAAATTTGTTCAAATTAATAGCTCATTTATAATTAACGCCGATTATCTTAAAAAGATTAAAATGAAAGCCATAAAAAATGCTGTGCTGATAGGTGGAATTGAATTGAATATTGCCCAGGACCGTTACTGGGAGTTGATTAGGTTTTTAAAGTTTAAGTACACTATTTGGTAAAATTATAAACTTTTGCAGGCTCGACAGATTACTACCCATAATCTGGTTTATTAAACCTTGTTTATTATGAATAGAAAAATTATCGTTCATGACGATTGCGATAAAACGTTGCAAATAAAGGAACTTAAAGAGTTAGTTTATTTAACATCTTGCGGGAAAAGAACAAGAACTTTCTGTTCTGAGGGAAGGGAATATTTGGTTAAAAAATGTTTAAGCGAGGTAGAAGAAATACTCCCCGAAGAAAAGTTTTTTAAAATTCATAAATCTTTTATCATAAACATTGATTATTTAAGAGGTATAAATGTTAATTCGCATAAAACGGTATTGCTTCAAAATGGCATTGAATTAAATATAGCGCACCGTAAGTATAAAGATTTTATGGATTTTATAAAAACACAATTTGAGTTTTGGTCGTAAATCAAAATTTAAAGTAAATATAACCTTCAGGATAATTATTCCTGAAGGTTTTTTGATTTTTATCACTTTAGTTTAAAACTTTTTGTCAAAAAGAGTTAAACGAAAATGATTAAAAAAAATACGATAATGAAATAAAAAGGAACGAATAATGCTTTTTCTGATATTACGGAATCTGCTGGGTTTTGCAAAAAAAGGTTTTGTTTTTAATTTCATTTTCTAAATCGAGCTCGAAGGCGGAAACCGAAAAGCCTAAAATAGAGTAGGAATAATTACACAATTACTTGTTATGAAAAATTTAAAATTAACAAATTTATCAAAAGATGAATTAACTAAAAATCAAATGAATGTTCTTAGAGGAGGACAAGGATGTCTTTTAGAATGCATGGGACAAACAACTTATAAGCGCGTTCATGTTAAAGTAAATGGAATGCCTGAACAAACTCTAACTAGAACTAGCTAATAAAAAGTCTTTTTTAAATCTCAAGGTTTTTACCTTGGGATTTATTCATTAACACAGGTTTGATCAGAGATATAATTTTATTTATAAAGCAAAATGAAATCTTTTTTTATCATTAAAACCCAACAGGGTAATCATTACTTTTACAGTCTAAGCAAAAAACAATTAGGTATCATTAATCCGTTACTATATGATATCATCGAGAGCTGCTATAACGATACCGAATTACCATCTCATTATGAGCAGAATTCTATAAAAAAATTAAAGGATAAGTACTCGCACGCAGAAATAGACTACTACTATGAAAAGTATAAATTTTTGAAAGAGAATAATTATTTTGATGATATAACTTCTAACTCAAGATACAAATTTATTGAAGAACAATTAATACATATCAAAAAAAATAATTCAATAACTTTTGAAATTACAGAAAAATGCAATTTATCCTGCAAATACTGCACTTATGGTGAGCTATATAATCATTATAAGAAAAGAGATTTTAAAGATATAAATTTCAAAATAATAAAGAATACAATTGACAATTATATAGACAAAGACAGCAAAGAATTATCAGTTTCATTTTATGGTGGAGAACCTCTTTTAAATTTTGAGCAAGTAACTAAGACTATAGATTATATAAATAAGAAATTTAAAAATAATATTAAAATCTCCTATAGTATAACTACTAATGGTATCCTAATTCATAAGTATATTGATTTTTTAAAGGAGAATAATTTCGATATATTGATAAGTCTAGATGGTAATATAGAAGATAATTATCTTAGAACATTTCCAAATGGAGAAAACTCTTTTAAATCTATTTATAACAATATTTGCTATATTAAAACCAAATATCCTGAATATTTTGAGTCAAACATTACGTTTAATTCTGTTTTACATAGTAAAAGTAATCAATCAGGAATATTTAATTTTTTTAAGAGAGAATTTAACAAGATTCCATTAATATCAGAAATTTCAAGTACCGGATTAGTTAAGGAAAAACAAAAGGATTTCAAAACTATATATAAAAATTTACAACAAAACAATAAAAAAATAAATTCAGATAATATAGAATTATTTAAAAAAAAGTATTGTCAGTTTAATTACGAAAGCATAGACCAATTTATATATGGAGATAATAATGAAAAGATTATCCCAACAGGTACGTGCGCTCCATTATCTAGGGGCATATTTGTTACGGCAGATGGGACAATCCTGCCTTGTGAGTCAATTCCGCATTGTTATAAGTTAGGTGATGTTGATGATAAGTTGTTTAACCTTAACTATAAGTCAATAGCTGAGAGTTTTAATAAATATTTAAGTGATGCTATAAAAACCTGTAATAGATGCTATTATTATCTTATCTGTGGTAAATGTATTTTTAATATGGGGATTGATAGTGGAAAAATCAAATGTGATTCATTTAAAAACTACCAACAATTTAAAAACTATATTAAAGAAAGCATTGAAATTGCAGAAGTGCAAGCTAAAGAACATAGTATTTAATTCTTAGATAATAGAAATTCATATTATAATCAATTCAATTTTCTTAATTCAATTCAATTTACACAATTACATATTGCAATAAACTATTTTATATGAAAAATTGTTTTTTTATTGAACCATATGTTCATATCACAGCAGTAGATCAAGCATTCTCTTTATATAATGTTTTAAATGGAGAAATAATAGAAAGTAAAGATGATGAGCTTGTTGCAATGATTAATCATATGGTTAAAACTAATAAGAATATATATTTCTTAACAAATGAAGAATGCATTCAAGTTAACTTTAAAAACTTTATAAAAGAGTCTCAAGTTAAATATATTGGTGATTTATATGTTGATAATCATCTCAAATCACCATTAAATTATGGATTATCTGTAAATATTAATAAAGATATAAATGAAATAAAAAAAGACAAAATTAAACTTGATTCAAGTATCAAGAATTATCTTGCCGAAATAACAGTTTTCCTAAATTCTGGAAATAACAAGTTTATACATATAAAGGATGGTTATAAGCAGCTAAATTATCCACCATCAAATAATAGTGTTAATTTCCTAAAACCAGATACTGTGATTAATATTATTAAAGATTCATATCGTTTGGGAACAAGTAAAGTGAATATTGTTTTAGGAGATTTGCAAAACTACCCTGATATAGGAAAAATTATTTCATATTTAAAAGCAATAGATATGAAGAGTACCCTTTATATTCATTACAAAGATTTTGAGTGCAATAAAAATCAAATTGAGAATGCAATTAGCGAGAATTTTAATATCAATTTGTTATTTAATTCTTTCTTTAATATTTCCGAAATAAAAGAAATGATTTCAAATTATTCTGATAATTTTATCTTTACATTTATAATTCAAGATGAAAAGGAATATATTTTTATTGAAAATAACTTGTTGTTGAGATATAATTTAAGAAATTATGAGATAAAGCCTTTTTTCAATGGCCAGAATTTGGAATTTTTTAGGAATAATGTGTTTATTGAAAAAGAAGATATCCTAAATAATAAACATTCGCATAGACAATTAAAACTTAATCAATATTATAACTCTAATAATTTTGGAAAGATCTACTTCTTAAATGATGGAAAAGTTTATACAAACCCTAATCTGACTACAAATGGAGATATTGAACATAATTCGTTAGAAGAAATATTGCAAGATGCTATTTTGAACCCTAATTCTGGATGGTTAAAAACGCGAAATAGAGTTAATCCTTGTAGAAAATGCATATATAATTGTCTTTGTCCTGCTATTTCAAATTATGAATATACAATTGGTAAATTTAATTTATGTAATATTGTTAATTAGTACAAAATTAAAATAAAAGAATAGTGTCCTTTCCTTATTTTAAACAACTTGATGCCATGGATTGCGGACCTTCATGTATTCGGATGATCGCAAAGTTTTATGGTAAAACGTATTCATTACAAACCCTGCGCGATAAAAGTTATATAACTCGCGAGGGTGTTTCAATGCTCGGAATTAGCGATGCAGCTGAATCCATTGGTTTTCGTTCCATGGGAGTTCGAATTACTTTTGAGCAACTAATGAACGAGGCTCCATTGCCATGTGTGGCGCATTGGAAGCAAAACCACTTTATTGTGGTACATAAAATTACGAAAAACAGAAAAGGTGAATTGTATGTGCATGTAGCCGATCCCGCTCGCGGTTTAATAAAATTTACAAAAGAGGAGTTCTTGTCGGGTTGGGCCAATACCAAAGAGGAAGGAGAAGATAAAGGATTGTGCCTTTTACTAGAAACTACACCTGATTTTTATAAAGCTGAAGATGAGAAATTGGATAAGTCGGGCTTTAAATTCTTGTTTTCGTATTTAAGGCCTTATAAAAAAATTATTACGCAACTGTTTTTGGGTTTGTTGTTAGGCAGTTTACTTCAGCTAATTTTCCCGTTTTTAACCCAAAGTATTGTCGATAAAGGGATTAATACGCAGGATATTGATTTTGTTACCTTAATTATTATTGCACAATTAGTGCTTATATTTTCGCGTACAACCGTTGAGTTTATTCGTAGCTGGATTTTGCTGCATTTAGGAACCCGTATAAATATTTCTTTAATTTCCGATTTCCTGATCAAGTTAATGAAACTGCCCATTGCTTTTTTCGATTCTAAAATGATTGGGGATCTTATTCAGCGAATTGATGATCATCGAAGAATTGAGAATTTCCTTACTTCATCTACATTAAACATACTTTTTTCGTTTGTTACCTTAATTATTTTTGGAATTGTTCTGTTGATATACAATGTGTATATTTTTCTCATTTTCATTGTAGGTAGTACATTCTATACGCTGTGGGTATATATGTTCATGAAAAAGAGGAGAGAACTCGATAATCGCCGTTTTGCCCAACTTTCAGACAATCAAAGTAATGTTATTCAATTAATTACTGGTATGCAGGAAATTAAATTGAATAATTGCGAAAAACAGAAACGTTGGGAATGGGAAAATATTCAGGCGCGGCTATTCAAAGTAAATATAGCAAGCTTATCATTAAATCAGTACCAGCAAGCTGGAGGTGTTTTCATTAACGAGGTGAAAAATGTGATTATAACATTTATTGCAGCTAAATCGGTTATTGATGGAAGCATGACATTAGGTATGATGTTAGCTGTTCAATATATTATGGGACAACTGAATAGTCCGATAAATCAAATGATAAACTTTTTACAGTCAACACAGGATGCCAAAATTAGTCTGGAGCGTTTAGGTGAAATTCATGGTAAAGATAATGAAGAGTCTGAAGAGCATCCAAAAGTAGATATCTTACCCGAGCAAAGAGATTTGAACATCGATAAGGTGTTTTTTCAGTATGAAGGTCCGCATTCGCCCTTTGTTTTAGATGATATAAATTTGGAAATACCGGAAAAGAAAATTACTGCAGTTGTAGGTACTAGTGGTAGTGGAAAATCTACTTTAGTTAAATTATTATTGGGCTTTTATAATCCTGTTAAAGGGAAAATAAAATTGGGTGATCTCTATTTAAATAACATAAGTAATGCGATATGGCGAGATAAATGCGGTGTAGTTATGCAAGACGGTTTCATATTTTCTGATTCTATTGCAAACAATATTGCTGTATCCGATGAGTTTCCCGATAGGAAGAAGTTGTTACATGCAGTAAAAGTAGCGAATATCCAAGAGTTTATAGAGTCGTTGCCATTAGGTTACAATACAAAAATTGGTCAGAACGGAGTGGGATTGAGCCAGGGGCAAAAACAAAGAATTTTAATTGCCAGAGCCGTATATAAGAATCCGGAATTTATCTTTTTAGATGAAGCGACCAATTCTCTTGATGCGAATAACGAGCGAGTTATAATGGAAAACCTCGATCAGTTTTTTAAGGGGAAAACAGTTGTTGTTGTAGCTCATAGACTGAGTACTGTTAAAAATGCTGATCAGATTGTGGTGTTGGAAAAAGGTAAAATTGTGGAAAAAGGTACGCATAAAGAATTATCGAAGAAAAAGGGAGCATATTATGAGTTGGTTAAAAATCAACTTGAGCTTGGAAACTGATAAACTGTTAAATTGATAAACTGTTAAAATTATAGTATCATGAATTATTTAACATTAAAGGATTTAAGTTCATATAATGTTGCATTTGATTTGTCAAATTATATTTGGGAAATTGTAACGAAATGGGACTATTTTGCAAATGATACAATAGGTAAACAATTTGTTAGATCTATTGACTCAATTTCAGCTAATATTGCAGAAGGTTTTGTAAGATATTACAAAAAGGATAAGATATTATTTTACCGATATAGCTATGGTTCAATACAAGAAGCAATAAATTGGATTGAAAAAGCAAACGTAAGGGAATTGGTTAATCAAGAACAATATGAGAAAATTAAAAAGGAATTAGAAGAACTACCAAGAGAATTAAATACACTGATAAAGTTTACCTATGAAAAGCTTAAGGTTTAGAATAAAAGTATTGTTAAGTTATTAGATTCTATAGACAGTTTGATAATATAACCATTTAACAATTAGTATATTAATGATTCCAAAGGATAGAAATTTGCATCAAGAATACGAAAAAATAGAACTTCGAAGTAACGAGGTTCAAGAAATACTAAATCGTCCACCCAAATGGATTATTCGTTGGGGAATTACCATTATTTTCTTTGTAATAGTGGTTGTATTAGTTGGTAGTTGGTTCTTTAAATATCCTGATATCATTGGAGCTCCGATAACATTAACTACAGAAAACCCACCAGCTCCGGTATTGGCAAAAACAACCGGAAAAATTCAGAACTTATTAGTCTCCGATAACCAAATAGTTTCTAAAGAACAGGTGTTAGGAGTAATCGAGAATCCAGCAAAATTAGAAGATATTCAAGCTTTATATCTTAAATTGAAGAAGTTTGAGAGAGAGTTTAGTGCTGGTAGTTCTTATCAACTAAAAAATGAAATGTATGAACTGGGTGATGTGCAGTCATACTATTCTAATTTTTATAAACGGTTGGATGAATATAACCAATTTATTAAACTAAATTATTACCAGAAAAAGATTAGATTATACAAGATAGAACTAGAAAAATACAGTCAATATATTAATAATCTTAATATTCAGAATAAGATATTGGCAGAGGAACTTTTTTTAACGCGAAAACAGTTTAATCGCGATTCATTATTATTTGATCAGGAGCTTATGTCGGAATCTGATTTGGAGAAATCAAAAACAGCTTTATTAGCAAAATCATATAATTATGAGCAAAACAATTTAGCCATTACCAATACGGCAATTCAAATTGAAAATATCAATCAGAATATTCTAGAGCTTGAACTTCAAAATGAAAAGCAATTATCGGACCAGATTATCATGATGTGGGAGGGCTATGAAAATCTCTTATCTGCAATTGAAAGCTGGAAACATAACTTCGTGTTGATTTCTCCTACAGATGGTATTGTAACCTTTAATCAATTTTGGGATGAGAATCAAACCGTGAAAGTAGGTGAAACAGTAATAACGATTATCCCCCAGGATGAAGGTGAAATTATCGGGAAGGTAAAGTTAAGTTTTGACGGGGCTGGAAAGGTACAAGTAGGACAACAGGCTAATATTCAATTTGCAAATTATCCCTATATGGAATTTGGTATGGTACAAGGGGTGGTGAGATCTATATCTCTAGCTCCAAATAACAACTCGTATACTGCAGAAATAGAG
Organism: Bacteroidota bacterium; assembly: GCA_020444275.1. Lineage (GTDB taxonomy): Bacteria > Bacteroidota > Bacteroidia > Bacteroidales > UBA12077 > UBA12077. Next base: position 225,432 of record JAHLLG010000003.1, read on the forward strand.
CTTCCGGTTGGGTTGAAAACTTTCTATGGAGTTAATCTGGAATTTAAACAAGAAATGCAGGGAACAATTGAAATCATAACAGAAGATATTCGTTTGTTAGAAAGAATTGTGCGACCGTTACGTTACATTCTTAAGAAAAATACTAAGTTTGGAGAACAAAAAAAGTAGTTTATGTTAAAACATCCATTTAGTATTTACGATTTTTCGATTAAATCTTATGATTCAGATCAAAAGGGCAAGTTAGCTCTACATACATTATTTCACTTTTTGCAAGAATGCGCCTGGGATAATGCCCGATTAAACAATTTTGGATTTGAATTCCTGGAAAGTAAAAATGCGTATTGGGTTTTATCCAGAATATTAGTTCAAATAGATGAATATCCTGACTGGAGAGATGAAATAAAAATAAAAACCTGGCCAAAAGGTACGAATGGCTTTTTTGCATTACGTGATTTTGAGGTGTATAAAAACGAAAAGGTTATTGGTCATGTTACTACAGCATGGTTGATTCTTAATAAAGATTCAAAACGTCCACAGCGCTTAGATCAGTTTAATTTCGTTCAGGAGGATTTTATTCACGATCATGCAATTGAGCGAGATCTTAATAAAATTAGTATTCCCAATGAGACGAAAAGAGTGGACGAAAGAAAAGTTTATTACTCCGATTTAGATGTAAATAAACATGTTAACAATGCAACGTATGTTCGATGGATTTTAGATTCTTATTTTTCAGATTCAGAAAAAGAAATAACAGAATTTGAAATAAATTTTCTATCTGAATTATATCTTAATGATCACTTTACAGTCCATAAAGCCTTAGATGAAAAAGAGCATTTTTACGTTTTAAAAAATACAATGGATAGAGAAGTTTGCAGAGCTCGGATAAAATAAAAACCGGAAGAATATTCCGGTTTTTTAGTGTTATTTAGAATGGCAAATCATCTGGTTCGTCTGGTTCAGGAGGTAAATCGTCTATTGATGGAGGAGGTGTACCTGCAAAACCTTCCTGATCTGCCTGCACTTTTTCAATTCTCCATGCATCTAGATTGGTAAAGTAATTTACCTTACCATCGCGCTCCCATTTATTTCCTCTAATGTTAAAATTTACTTTTACTTCATCGTTAATTTCAACCGAATCAATTAAGTTACATCGATCTTGTGTTAGTTGAAACTTAATATGATCGGTAAATTCCATACCACCATTCGATTCCGTTTTCTCGATCACAAATTCACGTTTCTTAAAACGGTCATTTACCTGAACTGTGTTATATTTTTCTATTATCTTTCCGCTAATTTCGAAACTCATTTTACTCTTCGTTAATCGTTATCTTTTCAATTTTATCACCTTGTCGTATTTCATCAATCACCTCAAGTCCTTCGTAAACTTTACCAAATACAGTATGTTGTCTGTCTAGGTGTTGCGTGTTCTCGCGATTGTGACAAATAAAAAACTGCGATCCTCCGGTATCTCTTCCTGCATGAGCCATAGAAAGTACACCTCTGTCGTGATACTGATTGTCACCATCTAATTCACACTTAATAGTATATCCCGGACCTCCCATACCTGTTCCGTCTGGGCAACCACCTTGAATTACAAAATTCGGAATTACACGATGAAAAGTTAGTCCATCATAAAAACCTTCTTTCGAAAGTTTAATGAAGTTTTCTACTGTTCCTGGTGCATCCTGATCGTAAAATTGCACCTTCATTGTGCCTTTTTCTGTTTTGATTTCTGCTGTTTTCATTTCTACAATATTATATACTAATTTTTTCTATTTGGAATACCAACAATAATTACTTCCTGAAGTTCAATTTCAACGATAATGGCCATATTAGGTTCAATAACTTCACCTCTGGGTACATTCTGTCCATATGCTAAGTCAGGTGGTATGTACAACATATATTTGGCTCCCTGTTTCATAAGTTGCAAACCTTCTGCCAAACCTGCTATAAGCCTGTTAATTTTTAACTCTTCAAATTCCCCATCTTCGCCAGAAGTTTTAAAAACTTCACCATCAATGGTTGTAGCTTTATATTTACACCTGGCAATATCTTTAAACTCAGGCGATGGGCCTGTACCTTCTTGAATAACTTTGTATTGCAAGCCACTTTCCGTTGTTATGACACCTTCTTTAGTTTTATTATCTTCCATGAAGGCATTACCCTCAGCGAGATTTATTTTACTTCTTTCCGCTCTTAGTTTTTTAAAATAATTATTAATATATAAAAGAATGCTATCTTGATGAACTTTAAGTTCGTTATGTTCAAAAATATCAGACATTCCTTTTATAAACATATCGTAATCAACACTATGCAAAGAGTTCATATCAAGTGTTTGAGCCATGTTAGCACCTAATAAATAACTAATACTATCCATACCATTCTCTAATTCCTTATGTGTTTTATATTCAGAGGTGTTGCAGGAACTAAAATAAAAGATGCTAAACAATCCAATCGTTAGCAAAATATTAGTTTTCATATTGACTTTCGTATATAAATTAATAAATTAATTGTTTCAGAGACAAATGTAAAATGTTATAAAAGAAAACAAGCGCATATTTACACGCTTGTTTTAGTAATATTATTAATTAAGTGTTACTAATTTTTAGTTTCCGGAGATTTAACTTCAAAAAGTTCAACTTCGAAAATTAGCGCCATATTTGCTTCAATAGCTCCACCCGGACGAACTCTTTGACCGTATCCTAATTCAGTTGGGATGTAAAACTTATATTTTGCACCTTCTTTCATTAACTGTAATCCTTCAGTCCAACCAGGAATAACTCTGTTTAATGCAAATTCTGCAGTATCACCACGTTCAACTGAGCTGTCAAATACAGTACCGTCAATTAAAGTACCATGGTAATGACAACGAACAATATCCGTTTCTTTTGGAGATTTACCTGTGCCTTCTTTTATAATTTCATATTGTAAACCACTTTCGGTAGTAATTACACCTTCTTTGGTTTTATTTTCTTCAAGAAATGCGCGACCTTCTTCTAAATTATTTTGAGCTTGTTCTTCTCTAAGTTTAGTAATATATGCCTGAATAAATGGTCTGATTTCTTCTTCAGCTAGTTTTAATTCATTTTCATCAATTCTATCTTTTAAACCATTTACAAAAGCGTCATAGTTGATGCCATTTAAGTTAAAGTTCTTTAGGTTACTTCCAAAATCAGCACCAATAGCATAGCTTAATGTATCCATTTCGGTGTTTAACTTTACATTTTTTGTATTGGTTTGGCCACAAGAAGAGAAAATAATTGCAGCACCAATTGATAATAAAATCCAATGTTTAATTTTCATAATATACTTTGTTTTTGAGTTTATTTTTATGATGAAGTGCAAATTTGTTGATTTTATTTGTAAATGACAACATCAAATCACTTAAAAAGAGTTAAAAAAGCATTGTATTAATTTTTTTCAGCTCTAATTATATGATGCTTACCTTTAGGTCCAACTAAACGAGTTACTTTAAAACCTGCATTACGTAAATTGTTTTTCACTAATCCTTTGCTGCTGTATGTTGTAAGAATGCCGAATTGATTAATTGAAGCATATATCCTTTTGAAGATGTCCAATGACCAAATTTCTGGTTGCTTATTAGGCGAAAAGGCATCAAAATATATGATATCATAACTAGATGGCATGTTAAAATTAGTTAAATCTGATTTGATCTTTGTTAAGGTGAAATTGCTGTCAATATCAACCTCGGTATTCCAAACTGTACTATGCATTAATATGAATTTCTTATACTGTTGCTGAGATAAGAATTGTTGATAATTTAGTTTTTCAATTATTTGTATATCAACTGGATACAATTCGATAGCAGTATAGTTGATATTTAACTTTTGTTTTTTGCTTTCAGCGTAAGTTAATACAGCGTTTAAACCGGTTCCAAAACCAACTTCGAATATATTAATATGATTTAATGAGCAGTGATTTAATCCGGCCTCAATAAATACATGCATGGATTCACTGAGTGCACCAAAAGTAGAATGATAATGTTCGTTAAATAGCTCTGAGTAGATGGTATGAGAGCCATCATTGGTATTTATTGGTAGATTCATATGTTGTAATTTACAAAATTCGACAACGTTAATATAACTCAAAAGTTACAGTTTTTAGTAATTTAGAATAAATAAAAATAAATTATAGGATGCACATTAACAAAAGGTTAACATTTACAAATAACGGTTAGTGCACATGTAAAAATTGTATATTTATTAACATATCTTGGAATTTTAATATGAGTTTTATTAATTGCATACAACTCTCTAATTATTAACTAAACTATTTATTATGAAATTTAGAAATGTATTATCTATTGCAGCAGTAGGTATATTTTTATTTACTGCCTGTAGTAAAGAAGAATCTGCAAAGGTAACTGATTTGCAAAATGAAAATCTGGTAACACTTGATAAAAATAGCGGTTATGTTATAGAAGGCCAGTATGTTGTAGTTCTAAATGAAAGTAATACAAAATTGGCGTTTGAAGGAACTTACGATGAAAAAGTTGAACAGATGAAAATTTATGCAAATTCATTTTTTAGTGAAAAAAGCTTTACTGATGTTGAGATTGATAAAGCTTATGTAAAAGCAATAAAAGGTTTTAGCATTAAAATGTCAGAATCTGCTTCAATGGAATTGGCAAAAGATGAAAGGATTAAATACATCGAGCCAGATAGAATGTTTATTATGCGTCCACCATGGGAAAATGATGATCCAGAGCCAGATCCATCTACAGGACAGGAAATTCCATATGGTATAGAACGAGTAGGTTATGGTGACGGAACAGGCAAAACTGCCTGGATTATTGACACTGGTATTGATTTAGATCATGAAGATTTAAATGTTGACGTATCAAGAAGTAGAACATTTGTTAGAAGTAAAAGTGCTGATGATGATAATGGACACGGAACACATTGTGCTGGAACAGTAGCTGCCATAGACAATAATGTAGGTGTAGTTGGTGTTGCTGCAGGAGCAACAGTTGTTGCTGTTAAAGTACTAGATAGAAAGGGAAGTGGAGCATACTCTGGAATTATTGAAGGAATAGATTATGTAGCAAGTGTAGCTAGTGCAGGTGATGCTGCTAATATGAGTTTAGGCGGTGGAGCTTATCAACCAATTGATGATGCTGTTTATGCTGCCTCTCAACAAGGAATTAACTTTGCATTAGCTGCTGGAAACGAAAGCGATGATGCCAATAATCATTCACCTGCAAGAGTAAATGGTCCAAATATCTTCACAATTTCTGCCATGGATAGCAACGATGAGTGGGCTTATTTTTCAAACTATGGAAATCCTCCAGTTGATTTTTGTGAGCCGGGTGTTAATGTTTATTCGACACATTATAAGGGTGGATATGCTACAATGAGTGGAACATCAATGGCAGCTCCTCATATGTGCGGTATTTTACTTATGACCAATGGTAGTCCAAAGAGTGATGGTTCTGTGATTGGTGATCCTGATGGAAATGCTGATGCAATTGGAACAATTTATTAAGAGTCCGAAATAAACTAAGATAGATGATAAAGGCTGCAAAATGCAGCCTTTATTCATATGAGTGATTCTATAGTTTTTTCTATTGAAGGGTGGGAAAAATAAAAATTTTCTGTTTGTAATCTTACAGGATAGATTTCTTGATTAGCAAGTAGAAGCTCTTTACCCATATCTCTTAAAAGTAATTTTATTAATAATGTTGGGATGGTAAGCCATAACGGTCTTTTTAGTTCCCTTGCGATTGCTTCATTCAGTTTTTTGGATTTTACCGGATGAGGAGCAACAAGATTATAAATGCCTTCTGATTGTTCATTTGAAATTAAAAATTCAATAGCTCTAATTTCGTCTTCTATATGAATCCAAGGTATGTAATTATTTCCTTGACCAAAATTAGCGCCAAGATATAGTTTGATTGGGGCAATTAACTTTGGTAGAATACCATTTCCTTTTCCAAGTACTACGCCTGTTCTAATTACAATTCTTTTTACACCGATCTTTTCTATAGGTTGTGTCGACTTTTCCCATTTTTCAGTTACTTCGGCTAGAAAACCAGCACCACGAGGTGATTTTTCCGTGCATGCTTCCTGGGTTTGAAATCCATAATAGCCTATGGCCGATCCCTGAACTAATAGTTGAGGCTTCTTTAAGGCTTTTGAAACTGCTTCGGTAATAAATGCACCCAATTTAACCCGGCTATTTAAGATTTTCTGTTTTTGATTCTTGGTCCATAATTTTGAAGCAATATTTTCTCCGGCCAGATTAATGATAAAATCATGATTTGAAATTATTTCTGATAGTTTATCAATATCGTTATATTCTAATTTAAATGTATTGACTTTATTTGTAAAAATTTGATCGGCTTTTTCCGGGTTTCTCGAAACTACTGTAATGCTGTAGCCTTTATTTAATAATCTTTCGGTAAGCTGTTTACCAATAAATCCTGTTGCACCAAATAATAATATGTTCATTGCTGTTTAATGTTTTTATATGCATTTAAAGCTCTCTCTCGGGCAAATTTATGTTCTACAATAGGTTCCGGATAATCATTTGTTTTATACTCGGGAAGCCATTTTTTAATATAATCAGCATGTATGTCAAATTTTTGTGCTTGTGTTTCCGGATTAAAAATTCTGAAGTAGGGCACAGCATCGCAACCGGTGCTTGCTGCCCATTGCCATCCTCCGTTATTTGATGAAAGTTCGTAATCAAGCAACTTTTTAGCAAAATAGGCTTCGCCCCAACGCCAATCAATTAACAGGTGTTTTGTTAAGAAACTTGCTGTTATCATTCGTAACCGATTGTGCATAAATCCGGTTTGATTCAATTCTCGCATTCCTGCGTCTACAATAGGATAACCTGTTTCCCCATTGCACCATGCAAAAAAATGCTGTTCATTATTAACCCAGTTTAAGTAATCATATCCCTTCTTAAAAGCGTGTTCAACTACATGAGGAAAATGCCAAAGGATCATCATATAAAATTCACGCCAGATTAATTCATTTAAAAAGGTTTCGTTATGTTCGAAAGCTGCTTTAACCAGTTGTCGAATACTTATTGTGCCAAACCTTAAATGAACGCTTAGTTTTGATGTGCCATTCAAAAAAGGATAATCGCGTGTTTTATCATAGTTTTTTAGCACGTTTATATTGATTGTTTTAGAAGGATAGCTGTAGTTAACCTTTTCGAAGCCGATTTGTTCTAAACTGAAATTACTGCTTTTCGAGTCCTTATAAAGATTATTTAACAATTTTTCAGATGGATAAGGCTCTGTCATATCTATGGTACAATGTTCTTTCCATTGTTTAGCATATGGCGTGAATATCGTATAAGGTTTTAAATCTTTTTTTAAAACTTCATTTCGCTCAAATATTACCTGATCTTTAAATGAATGCACCTCGATATTTTGTGATTTTAGATATGCTGTAATTTCATGATCTCTTTTTAAGGCATATGGCTCATAATCATGATTATAAAATACTTTATTTATAGCATAAACCTTTGAAAGATGTTTAAAAACGTTGATTGGCTCATCATAAAAGATATTTATGTGACTACTATATTGTTTAAGTTGATTGTTGATTAAGATTAATTCATTGAAAATAAAATTAATACGTCTGTCTTTTTTATCATCAAGCTTATCTATTATTTTCGGATCAAATATGAATATAGGAATAACATTCCCATTTTTAAGGGCATTGAATAATCCGTTATTATCATTTAGCCGCAAGTCTCTTCTGAACCAAAAAATGTTTATCGTTTTTGTCTTATTCATGTTTAAGTTCAGTGATTTTTTTAATAATTCTTAATATAAGAGTATAAGCCAGAACCATAGGTTAGCATTTAAATATTTGGATTTTAAACAAAAGTCGTTTTTATTTGTTCAGTTTTTAGTGCAATATATTATACAATATATAAAATAATCTCTAACATATGAACTATTGGGGACTATTGTTGTTTAACGGTTAAAAATAGGTATTTAGTTATATGGCAAGCTATTCAATAAAGGAATTAGAAAATTTATCGGGCATAAAGGCTCATACCATAAGAATTTGGGAAAAACGCTACGGTATTATAAAACCTGCACGTACCGATACAAATATCAGGTATTACTGTGATAGTGATTTAAAAAGATTACTCAATATTGCCATTTTAAACAGACATGGAATGCGAATATCTGAAATTTCTAAGCTATCGGATCAGGAAATGTCTGAAAAGGTAATGGGAGCCTCTTCAGATTTTAGCAATGCTGAAAGTAATATAGAGAATATGATTATTGCAATGGTAGAGTTGGATGAATACAAGTTCGATAAAATCTTATCTCGATTTATAATGCATGAGGGGTTTGAAAATGCCGTAATTAAAGTAATATTTCCTTTTTTTGAAAAAATAGGTTTATTATGGCAAACAGGATCAATAAATCCTGCACATGAGCATTTTGTTTCTAATCTGTTTCGGCAAAAGCTAATGGTCGCTATTGATAATATAGTTGTCCCTGATAGTAAGGCCAACAAGAAATTTATATTATTCTTGCCCGAAGGCGAATATCATGAACTTGCTTTATTGTTTTATAACTACTTAATTAAAAAGGCAGGAAAATCAGTATATTATTTAGGTAGTTCTGTTCCATTTCCTGATTTGGTTGAAACAGTAAAAATGGTAGAACCTGAGTATATTTTTACTTCACTTACATCATCATTAAACAAAGTTGAGGTAGATCAGTATATTCAAGATTTATCGCTGGAATTTGCAAAACAAAAAATATTTGTTACCGGATTACAGATAAAGGAAAGTAGTATACATTTTCCTAAAAATGTTATAAAAGTCTCATCACCAAAGGATTTTGCAAATGCATTAAAAGATCTTTAACTCTTTAGAATACTTCTAAATAACGCATCCTGTCTGACTTAGACAGGATTTTTTTTGTTTAATGAGTTGCTAATTAAATAACACAATAATTGAACAAAAAAAACACTATAAAATGTAATTTAGAACCATATAGTAAAAAGGTAACGTAATGCTTAAATAGTAATGCTTTCCGCATGTTTATTTATTTAGAAATGTCCTTGTATAGAGGTTTAGCAAGGTGTTATAATTTGGAAAAAGGTGATTTTGTGTTGTATATTTGTTTAAGAAATTAATAAAAAGATACAACTATGACAGCAATTGAATTTAATCATCAACTAATTAGTTTAGAGAATAAACTCTCTAGATTTGCAATGAGTTTAACTTCCAACAGAGAAGAAGCTCAGGATTTGTTACAAGAGACTTATTTAAAAGCTTTGTCGCATAGAGATAAGTTCGAAGGATATTCAAATTTAAAAGCGTGGGCTTTTACTATAATGAAAAATACATTTATTAATAACTATAGAAAAGCGCAGAAAGAAAATACACATAATGATACAACAAAGAACTTGTATTTTCTGAATATGTCTAAGGAGTTGTCACCTGCACGACCTGATAATGAGTATACCAGGTTTGAGATTAAGAAAGAGATTGATAACTTATCAGATGAGTTTAGAAAACCGTTTACAATGTTTTTAAATGGTTATAAGTACAAAGAAATTGCCGATGAGTTAGGATTAAAAATCGGAACAGTAAAAAGTAGAATATTTTTTACTCGAAAGAAACTAATGGAAAGCTTGAAAGATTTTCAATAGGATTAAAACGTATTTGCTAGATAATATATTTTCAAAGGGCTTTTTGGTGTTTATAATGAACCAAAGAGCTCTTTTATTTTGGTGGAACGGAAGTTAAATATTTCTTCAACTCGATTTTTGATCATTAACCTATACAGTACCTTACCTAAAAAACCATATGGAATTTCATAAAATAGAATATCCCTCATTTCGATTCCACCTTCAATTTCTTTGAAATGATGCTCGTGATGCCAAATCTTATAAGGACCTTTGATTTGGTTATCGATAAAGTATTTGTGCTGTCTTACTTGTGTTATTTCGGTTGCCCATTTTACTGAGATATTAAATAAAGGGCTTACCCTGTAAGAAATAATCATTCCAGGATACATTTCTCCGGCGTCTGAGCGCGAAAGAATATCAAAATTCATATATGATGGAGTAATCTTCGCCAGATTCTCTGGTTTTGAGAAAAAATCCCAGGCCTTTTCAATTGTAATTGGTATTTGTTGTATTCTTTTTAGCTCGTACATTAGCGTTTGTAATTATGATATTAAGAACAATCAGCTTCTGATTTTGTTGAATCCGATTTGATTCTTTTTATACAATAGAGAATATTTGATGCATCTAATTATCATTATTTATACCATATATTAAATACAAACTTAATGAAATTACATAATTCTTAAGCATAAAAAGAGTTGATCTGACATTTATTTCATGAAAGACAGAGTTGTGCCAAAATTTTTACCTGTCCAAATTGTATTGGTTGTTGAATTTATTATCTTTCGGATACATAATGCTTATTTTAAGCGTAAGGAAAAATTGGGAAAAATTTAATATACTTTAAATGATCGATTATCATACACATTCGGAATATTCAGATGGAATACATACCTACAATGATTTAATACAATCGGCAATTGGTAAAGGAATTGAAGAAATTGGTTTTTCTGATCATTTGTGTTTACACTATCCCGAATGGGCTGTTCCTGAAGCAAAATTCGATAATCTTAAGCAGGATATTATTGCCTTAAAAAATATGAAATCACCGTTAAATATAAAATTTGGATTGGAGGTTGATTATATTGAAGGTAAGGAAAATGAAGTTAAAGAATACATCGAAAAATTTCCGGTCGATTATATTATTGGTTCTGTTCACTACATTAACTCCTGGAATTTTGACACGAATCCTGCTGATTATAAAAATATTGATATTGATTCGTTTTACAGAGATTATTATCGTTTAATTCAAAAGGCTGCCCGCAGTGAATTATTTGATATCATGGGACATATTGATGTACCTAAGAAGTTTGGTCATTATCCATCGTTTAAATTAGAACCTTTTTATAAACAAACTGCTAAGGTTTTTGCTGAATCAGATGTTGTAATAGAAATAAATACTGGTGGATTAGATAAACCTTGCGGTGAATTTTATCCGGGTAATGATTTTTTAAAAGAATGTTACCTGCAAAATGTACCTGTTACTTTAGGATCCGATGCTCATTCTGCCAATGAAGTTGCCCGTTATTTTGATCAGGCTGTTACATTACTTAAACAAATAGGATACAAGCAAATAGCTGTATTTACAAATCGAAATAGATCGTTTAAAAAAATATAGTCTAATTTTTTTCTAGTGATTTTAGAAACTCTTCCAAGAGCTGTTTTGCTTTTTCAAGGTGTTTTTGTGTAACAAAAAGCTGAGCTTCTGCTTCAGAATAACCACCTCCAAATCCGGCAACTAATCCCGACTTTAAGCTGTTTTTAATCAGTGCCCCTATTTGATTATCTTCCAAAATTTCTTTTAAAACATTGGCATTAATCTCTGTACCTGTATAAAGTAGAACTAAATCTTCATGATTTGTCATAATCATTTATTTAAGTGTAAAACATAAATATGAATAAATAAAGTTAGTTAATTTATTCGTTCGGTTCTATAGTTTTTAGTTTTCTTTTTAAGAATTGATAGTATGCAATCTGTGCTCTAACCTTTTGTTTGTTATTTCGCACATAACTATTTACCTGTTTTTGATCAAGAATTCGGGCTTTTACATTGTCCTTAAGTTGTATCTTTAGCATATGCTTAAGCTCTTTTTTTATTTCTTTATCATAAACCGGACATGTAAGTTCAATTCTGTTATCCAGGTTACGAACCATCCAATCTGCAGAAGAGATATAAACCAGATCATCACCTCCGTGGTAAAAGTAGAAGATCCTGGAATGTTCCAAAAACCGATCAATAATACTTATAACCTCAATATTTTCACTTAAACCCTCGATACCGGGTTTTAGCGAACAGGCTCCTCTAATTATTAATCTAATTCTGACTCCGGCATTACTTGCTTCGTAAAGTTTTTCAATCATTTCTTTATCTACCAGACTATTCATTTTTACTATCATCAGGGCTCGTTTTTTATTTTTTGCCTGATCGATTTCAAAATCAATTAAATTAATAAAATGATTTCTGGTACTAAATGGTGAAAGAACTACATGTTCAAAAATGTGCTGTTTGTAATTTTTATCGAAAAACTCAAAAACTTTTACAATATCGTTAGTAATTCTTTTATCATACGTAAATAAACCTTCGTCGCAATATAGTTTTGCTGTTTCTTCCTGAAAATTTCCTGTTCCAACGTATGCAAAATATTCCAGTTTATCGGTTTCTTCTTTGCGTCTTGAGATAAGGCATGTTTTGCTGTGTACTTTTAATCCTGGGATGCCGTGAACAACTTTAATTCCGTTTTCTTGTAATTTATTTGACCAAATAATATTATTTTCTTCATCGAATCGAGCTTGTAACTCAATAAGTACAATCACTGTTTTACCATTACGTGCTGCATTTATTAATGAATTAATTACCATTGATTTTTTTGCTACACGATATAAGGTTATTTTTATAGAATCGACCTGAGGATCAATAGCAGCTTCGCGCAGCATGTCAATAAAGTAGCTAAATGATTGATACGGAAAATGCAAAATATGATCCCGTTTTCGTATTTCGTTAAAAACACTTTTATGATGCTTAAAATAATGTGCTTGTAGTGGTGGTAAGGCATTGTTTTCTAACCATTTTGGACCTATTCTTGGAAATTTTATAAAGTCTTTAAAGTTGTGATATTTACCACCAGAAATAATATTGTCTTCATCATCGAGTTGCATGCCTTTTTTAAAAAAGTCAAGTAAGTCGGTAGGCATATTTCCATCATAAACAAATCGTACCGGTTCTCCTTTCTTACGTTGCTCAAGACCTAACGACATTTTTTCCATAAAACTTTTAGAGATATCGTCGTCAAGATCCATTTCTGCATCGCGGGTAATTTTTATATTATATGCTTCAATGTTATCATAATTAAAAATAGAAAAGATATCATTAATATTAAATCTTACAATATCGTCAAGAATAATGATAAATTTCTTTTTACCTTGAGGAGGAAGTATTACAAACCGAGGTAAAATATCCGTTGATAAGTCGAGTAGGGCGTAACGTGTTGGTTTAATACCTTTGTTCTCTGATAACTTTACAGCAAAGTAGATTGGTTTGTCTTTTAGTTCAGGAAAATCATTTTCTTTTAGCATTATTGGCACTAAAACCGGTCTAATATTTTGTTCATAATACTTTCTTACAAAAATTTGCTGTTCTTTTGTAAGGTCCTTATCGTCGATTACATAAACGTTGTGACTTTCAAGTTCAGCAATTAATTCTTTATAAATTTCTTCGAAGTTTTTTTGTTGCTGAACAACAATCTCCTGTATGTTTTTTAATACCTGTTTAGGAGTTTTATTTCCAAGAAGAATTTTTTCTTTACCCCAAATTGCAGCCATACGTCGCATGGTAGCTACGCGAACTCGAAAGAACTCATCTTGATTATTAGAGAATATTCCCAAAAATCTTAAGCGTTGAAGAATGGGCACTGATTTATCCATTGCTTCTTGCAATACCCTTTCGTTAAACGATAACCAGCTTATTTCTCTGTTTATAAATTTTTTTGCCATGAATTTTATTTTTTCCAAAAATTCAGAATTCCTTTATTGTTTAAAAATACAAAATAATACATTAATTTAATCTTAAGTAAACAGACCTGGTTACATTATTCAGAGTCGATATTTTTTACATATAGTATGGTTTTCTCATCCATATTCAGTGCTGTTAGTATTCCCAGGCTTTTACGCTGTGTATATACACACCCTGAATCAATATTAATTATATCTGTTTTTGTATTACCCATTTGAGTTTTAATTTGTTCAACTGGGATAGGCGTATGTCCGTGTATTATGGTTTTTCCTTTGGTATACTTATAGTTGTTTTTTTCTTCACGTGTCCAAACCATGGAATCTGTTTCTGTAAAAGGGTTATTATCATTGAAATTGAAGCCGGCATGTACAATAAAATAATCCTTAAGTTCTATGAAATAGGGGAGTGCATTAATAAATTGATAATATTCTTTTGGAATCAGATCTTTTACAGGAAGCTTTATATTTGCTTTTGGGTTGAAACTAAAAAGAGTACTTACCGCTCCATTCTGCTGCCACATGGATTCTGTAACTATTCGATTATATTTATATGTACTTAGCATCATTACTTCATGATTTCCAAGCACTACCTGCGCTAAATCCTTTTTAGTTAGCTCAATTATTAAATCGATAACAGATTTTGAGTCAGGCCCTCTATCAATTAAATCGCCTACAAAAAAGAACTTAGGATTAGAGTCTTGTTTATAAATTTGACTGATAAGTCGCTCCAATGTTTTTATACAACCATGAATATCTCCAATACAATATCGCATAATACTTTTATTTAAAAAATAAGTATATGCTTGTACAATGTCAAGAGATTAGTTTAAATAATATAGATTTAATAACTCAATGAAAGAGATATAAATATTATTAATTCACTATCTAATAATAAAGATAACGTTTAATTTTATGGGTTGCTGTTTTTTCGAATGGGCTATTCTGTGGTACTACAGCATATATTCTTGAAAACTTGTTAACCTGAGAGTTAACATAAGCTTGTAGTTCTTCTTTTAACTCATCTGTTTTTTTACGCGCATACTTTACAGCTTCATCTCTAAGATGATTGAAGTGTTTATCGAGTTCTTCCTGATTGAAATGAACTAATGCAACTAACTTACCTTTCTTCTCAATCACAATAGATTCTAATACAAACTTAAAGTTGTTAATGATGGATTCAATCTCTTCGGGATAAATATTTTCTCCACTGGCGCCAACAATCATATTTTTTATTCTGCCTTTAATAAAAAGAAAGTTGTCTTTATCAAAATATCCAAAATCGCCTGTTTTCAGCCAACCATCGGGAGTGATAACTTCTTTTGTAAGCTCAGGCTCTTTATAATAACCTTGCATAATATTCTCTCCTTTAGCCCAGATTTCACCTTCTCCTGTTTCTGGATCAGGATTGTGAACTTTTACAGTTACACCATCCAATGCAGGTCCTGTACCTTTATATTTGACAACATGTGGGTTAGCTCCTGATATTAATGGCGATGATTCGGTAAGTCCATAACCAATAGCGTAAGGAAATTTTGCTTCGCGTAGAAACTTTTCTACAACCGGATCGAGTGCAGCTCCACCAATGCCAAAAAATACCAATTTATTACCAAAAGTTTTGAGTAGTTTTTTTCCGGCAATCCTATTTAATATCTTTCTTATAAAAGGTACTTTATACAGCAGTGCCATAAATGTACTTTTTGTAAAACTTGGTAATACTTTATTTCGGTATATTTTTTCGATTACCATTGGAACGCTTAATATATGCGTTGGTTTAATTTTCTGCATTGCCGGGATAAGTGCATTTGCTGTTGGTGGTTTTTCTAAATAATAAACCGATGCGCCTTGCAGCATTGGAACAATTAATCCTAACGTATTTTCATATGTATGTGATAATGGTAATATGGATAGAAATCTATGATGCGATTTAACCGGTTCAATGGTAAGAACTTGCACGGCATTATACACAATGTTTTTGTGTGATAACATTACACCTTTTGACTTACCTGTTGTTCCGGATGTATATATGATTGATGCTAAATCAGTTTCTTCAACGTTACTTTTAATATCATTATCATCAATTATTTTAGATTCTCCTCTTACTATTTCAAAATCATCAGTATAAATAATAGTATTCAAAAGATTTGAAGGTAAATTCTCAATCTTGGAGTACATTAATTTAGAAACAAAAATGGCTTTGGATTCAGAATGTTCCAAAATGTTTCTGATTTCGTTTTCGTGAAAATCAGGAAGCAGTGGCACTGCGATTGCACCCAATGATGTTATAGCGAAAAATGCTACACCCCAGTTAGGCATACTTCTGCTAAGAATAGCAACTTTATCGCCTTTTGAAATACCCAGGTTTACTAGTTGTTTTTTTGTTTTTTTAACCTCATTATAAAGTTCCTTATATGTTAAACCTTTTGCATTAACATACGATAAAGCTTTATTGTTAGCGTATGAGTCTACACTGTTCTCCAGTAATTGTGATAAGGTATATTTAGAAAGTTTATTCATGGTTCTTCTAAAGTGAATTACATACTATTAAAGTGCGTGAATATTCGTATTCACATATTTAGATGGTTTAGAACTGTCAAAAGTAGTATTAAATCTTGTTATACGAAATTTTATTGCAACTTAATATCAACAACGAGGTGTGTTTATTGTTCATTATTGCAATGAATTTAAGAAATAATAGTGGTTTTGTTAAAAGGAAAAAGATCAGAATACAACTTTTCCTATTACCTTAAAAAGTTGTTTCCTGATCTTTCAATTTATATAATTTATTGATTATTCAATTTTGATTTGTTTTTCACCATAATATTTTTCTCCATTCGCATTGTACCCAACAACTATGATGTTGTATGTTCCTTTACTATCAGATGCTTTAAAATTGATGTGTTTCTCATTAGTGTCAAAATTTAGAGCTGGATTCCAGTATAGTGTAGTTCTAAAATCTGGAATTTCGTTGTTAGTTTCAGAAATATTTGAATCAAACTGAGAAATATAATCAGTTGGTTCAAGCGCCTTATATTCAATAAACGTTGATGTTTTTGGCAGTGATATCTCTGCAAAGTTTTCTGTGTTTGTGGTTAATATTATTACGCCGTTAATTTTATGAGATCCAAGAATGTAAGGTTTATAGAGTACTTCTATTTTTTCTATTTGAGCAGGGTTCAGTTTCATAATTTTATTTGCATTGAAAACTGGAACATGATCAACTAATATTAATGGTGTTCCCACAAGCATATAATCATTTTCATCAAGCACCTTGAAAAAGTAATCGTCCTTATCTTTTTTTACGATTACGTTTGGTACGATTTCATAAAATAGCTCTTCCATATTTTCGAAATCAACATAATTATCAGGATCGATGGTTAATTTATTATCGTTAAGATTAAATTCACCTGAGGTACCAGGATTATTAGTATTATTCTTTGGTTGAAATTTTTCCTGAATCTGTGCATTACGATACAGTTCGGCAATAATATCCATATCTTCTTTGGTAATAAATAAAGGGATATTGCTAAAATCCGGTATATCAGATGGGAATGAGCTTTTTACTAATAATTCGTATTCTTCTTCTTTATTTTCAGGATCTTCTGAACAGAGATAGATATCGTTTTTCTCATATACGTTACTTAATGAGAATATAAACTCTCCATTTTCGCGAGTAGTATATATATGCAACTGAGGGTTGTTAAAAAGAACAGAAAGATATACCTTTTGATTTGGGATAGGCTCTTTTGTTTTTTTATTTCTCAATACACCTGTAATTGTTAAACTTCTTGTTTCAGGAATAAAATCTAACGCGTTTGAATGGCTGAAAATAATTTCATTAAACGCATCTTTTTTAATTTGATTATCTGTTAGAATAAGAAGTTGATTTAAACGTTCCGGTTCTATATTTTTACAACTACTCAGATAGTTCTCAAGTAAGATTGGGTGAGTTGAAAAAAGACCTTCGTTGTATTTGTGATCATCAAGATGTGTTCCTACTCTTGATACTGTAATTGATGCTATTGGCATATGAGAAATATCTTCTACTGTTGCATACACATCAATTTTTTCTTTTGGTTTATATATTTCTTTAGATGTTTTTATCTCTACAGTGTTGCAAGATTTATCGATATAGCAAGTATTAATACTTTGTATCTCATTATTATTAGTCAATATCAAATAGTTTATACCATTTTCTAACTGACTTTTGGTAATGCTAATATCTCTTTCCGAATTATTGGCTGGTGAAATGTTTTGCGAAAAAATTTCAATAAATTTATTCGATAATACCTGTAATTTTAGATTGGTGTTTTGATTTATTTCTTTTGATATAATCTTGTAATTAACATTGTATTGCTCATTGCTTACTGATGTTTGAATTCCGTTTTGTCTAACCGCAGGGAATGGAGTTGTTATGTTATCATTGTCTTTTGTTTCAACAATAAAATTACACTTAATCGAACTCTTAAAAACCATTTCGGTTTGAAGTATACCGAACGAATTAGGAGTTAGTTTTTTTAAGATGTTTTGGTTTTGATCTTCAATGTAATATTTATTTGAGTCAGATATAAACTTTTCCGGGATATGAATAACAACCTTATTTTTTATATTATCGATTAAAACTCCTCCTTCGGGGGCTATATAAATTGAATCTCTATTCGCCTGATCGTTTCTGCTTTGTGGATCGTAACTTGGATTAAGCAGTGTTATTAATTTATACGAGTATTTAAAACCAGGTAAATTTCGCTGGTATTGAGTAAATGCTCTTAATATATAGTTTCCCGAACTAACATTAAAAGGGACTTTTATTTTATTGCGTACACTAAAGTCATTGATTTGATACTTGTTTTGTATTACAGGTTTGTTGTTTACACAATCAATTAGTTCAATATATAAAACATGGCTTAATGGTGGCTTTGTTTTGGCACCGTTAATAAAATAGGTTGCACTAAAATGGATATATTCACCATTAAAATATATCTCTCGATCTGTATTAAGTTCTACTTTTTCAATGACCTTTAAAATATCAGGATTATTGGTTTCCTGTCCTCTTAAGCATATAAAGGCAAGTAATAGCGTAATTAAGGTTAAAAATTTATTCATCTTCATATTATTTAATAATTTAGTATTCTATTTATCTATCCAAAAATTAGGTTTTGAAGGTTCCCCTCCGTTAAATCTGCAATCAATACATGATTCTAATACTTGTCCCGTTTTTCCGTTTTCATCAGTTACATAAAAGTCCGGAACAGGTTCAGGGGCGTCTTCCATTACTGCACATTTCTTATAGTAAAAAGGTGTATTTGGCCTATCAATAAAAATTCTTTTTTTACTTACTGAAGCTACTGTGAAATATCCATAAACGGTTTCGTCAGGGGTGTTTGTATTTTTTACATTTCCAATAATATTATACGGTTGATTTGATATAAGAAAGTTATCTTGTGAAGTTTGTTCTTCAATACTTTCCCAAAAAGAATAAGCGTTCTCATCAATTGAATACTGAATAACATTTAAGCTATATCTTTCTTGTAGTTTTTTGGTATTTGTTCCCACAAAATTTAGGGGTTGATTAGAAATTTTAGGAATACTTAAATTAGAAGTGTTTCCCGTAAAAATATATCCTGCATTTTGAGTTTTCCAGCACCTGTAAAGGTTTTCATATTCTGGAAGTTGCCCCAGATTCATATATAACCATTCCTCTCCGTCAAAAAGATATTCTAAACGAAAATCATTTGAATATTGATACGTTTCAATAAGTGTCCACAATAAATAAGTATTATTATATGGAGCTAACTTTGTGTTGATATAAAACTGATATCCAGGTAAGCCATAAACATAGTTTAAATCTTCTTTGTATTCAAGTTTTGCATAAACAGTATCAATCTCTACAGGAAATTTCATTTCTTGAGGCTCTGATTTGTAGATGTTTCCACTTGGAGTTTCAATTAAGATATAATATACATTACCTATGCTAGCTTTAATTCCATCCTCGGATGTTTTATAAACACCCGGATTAGTTTCTGTAAGCGTTTCAGATTTAGAATTGTTTTCAAAAAGAGTAATATTGCAATTCTCACAAGGAACTTTGCCAGGAGAACTTGCAGGAGAAGAAAAATATAATTTGATGGTATATGGTCCGGATTCGTTTGTTATTATACCGTCAACAACAAGGGATTTGTTATAATTATTGGATTTCAACAGGAACTCTTCTTTACATCCTAGTAATAATAGAAATAATAATAATACAGTAACAGTGTGTTTCATAAAAAGATTATTTATCGATCCAAAAATCAGGTTTACTGTTAGAACCTCCATAATAGGTACAATCTATGCAAGCTTGATGCACTGCACCCAGCTCAGAGTTTTCATCCTCCTTTTCAACAACCACGATAAATACGGGAGGAACCACTTTACTGTAATCTTCAATAGTACTGCAATATGTTACATAATAAAATGGTACTACTGGGGCATCAACAAATAATCTTTTTTCAGTTACAGAAGCAACTGTAAAATTACCATATACCATTTCCTCAGGATTATTCATGTTAACTATGTTTCCAGGGATATTGTATGGTTGTGTTGCAAAAAGAATGTTATCCTCTTCAATCTGATTTTGAATATTTTTCCAGAAATAGTAGGATTGTTCATTAATAGAATATTGTTTGACTAATATGCTATACCTTTCTTGTAGTCTTCTGGAATCAGTTCCTACAAAATGCAAAGGCAGATCATTTATTTTTGGTGAAACCAAATTGTCCGTTTTACCAGTATAGATGTTTTTTACATTATGTGTTTTCCAACAACGGTATTTACTTGTATATTCATTATATAAATCGTAATCTGCAGTTCTCAGATCATGACCATCAAAAATTGCAAATAGTTCATGAATTGATGTGTATTGATACGTCTCTTCAATTTGCCATAAGAGAAAATTGTTTTGATTTTCAGCGAGCTCAGTATTTACATAAAACTGGTAGCCTGGTAAACCAAATACATAGTCTAAATTTTCCCTATTTGTTAATATTGCGTAAACAGACTCAATTTCAACAGGTGGTTTCATTTGTTGAGGCTCTGAGCTATATATATTGCCATTTGGAGATTGTATGGTTATATGATAATATTTACCTACTGTTCCAATTATTCTGTTTTCACTGGTTTTGTAAATGCCAGGCTCTATTTCATCTAGTATTTCTGAGATACTGTCTTCAAACAAAGTTACAGTCCAATTTATTAACGGTATTTTTTCATTTTCAGTAACCGGCGAGGATAATGACAACGCCACTATATATGGCATCGGGTCGTTAGTAATAACTCCTTCAACAACAACAACAGGCTTATAGCTTCCTGATTCTAACAAGAATTCATCTTTGCATCCAAAGAGCAATAGTGGACAAATTATTATTAAAATCAATTTATTCATTTTAAATGTGATTATTTATCTATCCAAAAGTCTGGTTTTTCAATTGTACCACTTTTGCTTGTGCAGTCTAAACAACCTCCATAAACTGTACCTGGGTAACCTTCTTCTGAAATAACATAGTAATTAGATATGGGATTATCCAGGTCATAATTCACAAAACATATTGTGTAATAAAAAGGTGCACTGGGCTTATCTACAAATATTCTTGTTTGGTCAACAGTTGCGACAGTAAAATATCCATAAACTTCTTCATCTGGGTTATTTATATTTTTTAAATTACCAATAATCTTAAACGGTTGATTAGCTACTAAAAAATTATCATTAGAACTTTGGTCTTGAATTTTTTTCCAGAATGAGTATGTTTCTTCAGTTATAGAGTATTGATTAACAAGTAAGCTATATCGTTTTTGCAATTTTCGAGTATCTGTTCCAACAAATAGTATAGGTTGTTTTGATATTTGTGGTGTACTTAAATTGTCGGTTGTTCCGGTAACAACATATCCTGAATTTTGTGTTTTCCAACACCAATATACATCACTAAAAATATCACTGGTATCTATTCCTATTTCTAGAAATTCACCCCATTTATTATACATACCATGAAGTTTATAATCTGCATGATACTGATAGGTTTCTGTCATGTTCCAGAGGAAATAGTTCTCTTCAACTGAGGATTGTTCTGTTGAAATGGAAAATTTATATCCTGGTAATCCGTGCGCATAATCTGGATCTTCAAGAGTTGTAAATTCTGCGTAAACTGAATCTATATCAACTGGGTCGTTCATCAGTTGAGGATCTGTTTTATATTCATTTCCATTTGGGGTTTTTACATATAAGCTATATGTATTGCCAGGTATCCCAATAAAATCATCGGGTGATGAAGTATAAACACCAGGTTCCATTTCAGATAAGTCCATTCTATTATTTTCATTTTCAATTATAGAAACCTCACAATTTTCAACAGTTGCAAATTCAGGAAAATCAACCGGACTTGAATATGATATTTTTATTGTACAAGGTTCATTCTTATTAGTAAGTATGCCATCAATTACAAGTTTAGGTTGATAACCACTCGATTTAAATAAGATTTCTTCTTTACAACCTATTAGCTTTAGGATGATAATAATAAATAAAAATGCATAGCTAATTTTTTTCATAGTAGTGGTTTTAAATTCATTAAAAGTTATAGAATTTATTTATCAATCCAAAAGTCTGGTTTTATAATATCACCTCCTTTACTGGTGCAGTCCAGGCAACTTTCATAAACAGTTCCTAAACGTCCGTCGTTTGATATAACCCAGAAATTGGAGACATGAGGTGCTTCATAAGACACAAAACAGCTGATATAATAAAAAGGTGCAATGGCTTCATCTACAAATATTCTTGCTTGGTCAGCAGTTGCAACAGTGAAATATCCATAAACATCTTCATCCGGATTATTTATGCTTTTTAGATTTCCAACTATTTTAAATGGATGATTGGCAACTAAAAAGTTATCATTAGAGCTTTGATCTTGAATTTTTTTCCAGTATGAATATGCCTGCTGGTTTATGGTATATTGTTCAACAAGCAAGCTATATCGTTTTTGTAACTTTCTGCTATCTGTTCCAACAAATAGTATTGGTTGTTTGGTTATTTGAGGTGTACTTAAATTATAAGTTGTTCCGGTAACAATATAACCTGAATTCTGTGTTTTCCAGCACCAATAAACATCATTAAAAATGTCATTCATACCTATTCCAACCTTTTGGAATTCGCCCCACTTGTCATACATTCCGTAAAGTATATAATCGGCATGATACTGATAGGTTTCTGTCATGTTCCAAAGAAAATAGTTTTCGTTAACTTCGGATTGTTTTGTTGAGATAGAAAATTTATATCCAGGTAAACCATGCACATAATCTTCATCATCAAGAGTTGTAAATTCTGCGTATACTGAATCTATATCAACCGGATCTTTCATCCGTTGAGGATCTGTTTTATATTCATTTCCATTTGGGGTTTTAACATACAAGCTATATGTATTGCCAGGAATACCAATTAAATCGTCAGGAGATGAAACATAAACACCAGGTTCTATTTCAGATAAGTCCATTCTAGTATTTTCATTTTCAATTATAGAAACCTCGCAATTTTCAACGGCTGCAAACTCTGGAAAATCAACAGGACTTGAATACGATATTTTGATTGTACAAGGTTCATTCTTATTAGTAAGTATACCATCAACAACAACTGTTTGTTGATAATTACTAGATCTAAATAAGATTTCTTCTTTACAGCTTACTAGCTTTAGTATGATTATTAAGAATGCTAATACATAACTAATTTTTCTCATGGTAGTGATTTTAAATTCACTAAAAGGTATTGAAATTATTTAATCAATCCAAAAGTCAGGTTTATTAATTGTTCCACCTGCAGTTCTGCAATCAATGCAGTCTGAATCAATTATTCCTTCACCATCATCAGTGGTTGCATAGTAGTGGGGAGGATTCTGTCTGCTGAGAATGTCATTTATAGTTTCTTGATCTGTAATAACATAACACTCTGTACAATAAAATGGTTTGTTAGGTCTATTAGCAAATACTCTTTTTTCGTACACTGAACTAACTGTAAAATAACCAAAAACTAAGTCATCTTCGTTGTTAGCATTTCTTATATTGCCAATTATGCTATAAGGTTGACTTGCAACTAAGAAATTATCATTTGAACTTTGTTCTTCAAGTTTTTGCCAATAATAAAAAGCTTGTTCACTTATGGTTAATTGCTTAACTAATAAGCTGTATCTTATGCTTAACTTCTTTGTTTCTGTTGTAATAAATTCTAAGGGTTGTTTAATGATCTGAGGTGTGGCTAAATTATCTGTTTTTCCTGTATAGATATAATTTACTGGTTGGGTTTTCCAACAGGTGTATACTTTTTCATTAAAAAATTGTAGCAAGGTATCGTTTCTCTCCTCTTCAAAGACTACAGAATCACCTATAAGTACGGTTCCATATCCCAAAAAGTAATCAGTTACTTTATAATCATTTTGATATTCATATGTTTCAGTCAGTTGCCAGAGAAAATAGTTGTCTTTGGTAGTTGCTTCTTTACTGGTAATATAAAATTGGTACCCTGGAAGGCCATATGTATAATCTTCATGATCTTTAACAAGAAGCTCATAATCAATTGATTCTATTTCAACTGGCTCTTTAATTTCTTGATAATCTGTTATATATTCCTGACCTTCAGGTGTTATTACAGATAAAGAATAGCTATTGCCAATTTTACCTTGCATTCCACCAACAGCTGTTTGGTAAACTCCAGGTTCAATTTCAGTAAGTTCTTCATAATTTTCGGTTGTTCCTGATTTTTCATATATTAAAACAGTACATCCTTGCACCGGTATTTCAGTAAACTCGTTAACTGGTGCTGATTTTGAGATTTTTATGGTATAAGGCCCATCTTCATTAGAAATGGTTCCATTGATAACCAGATTTTGCTGATAACTTTCGTTTTTTATAGTAAATTCCTCTTTACATCCAATAAATGGAATCAAGAGTAAGATAATATAAACATTAATCTTCATAATTTCCAAATTTCAAGTTATAATTAATAGATGGTATAATAGTACCAAGAATAGATATTTCATATCCCTTAATTTGACCATCAACATTCTGAAATACTACTGAATAAGGATTTTTTCTTGCTGTTACATTATAAAATCCAATAGACCAGGAGCTGTGGGCAAATTTATTTTTCTTTAGATTTCCTTCTATGTTTATTGAAAAATCTGTTCTGAAATAATCAGGTAATCTGTATTCGTTTCGTTTTGAGAAACCAATTATTTGAATCCCATTCTGGTAATAAAGTGATGTAGGATACGTTATAGGCCGACCTGTAGAATATACAACATTGGCTGAAAGGGTAATTCGCTTTGTCGCTTTATAATTTAAAGCTAAGTTTACAGCATGTGGCCTGTCATAGTTTGCAGGATAAGCTAATCCCTGGTTATTCATTTCACCTGTAACCGGATTAAATGCTTGAACTTCTGCCTTTGAATAGGTATAATTCACCCAACCATTAATCTTTCCTGTTTTTTTCTTAATCATGAATTCAATTCCATACGCTTCAATATCGCCCTGAATTATAGCAGTTTCTGGAAATTGATTGGTAAGAAAATCAGCACCATCTTTATACTCTACCTGATTCTTAATGTCTTTGTAATATCCTTCCAGTGATGCTTCAACTTTATCATTCCATAAATTTTTATAAAGCCCAAGTGAATACTGTTCTCCACTCATTGGTTCAATATGCGAATCGCTTAGTTTCCATTTACTTGTTGGTGAAACAGATACAGTATTTGATAACATAAAGATGTATTGATGAAGCATGTTGTAACTTGCTTTTACAGAAAAGTTTGGGGTAAATGCATATTTACCTGCAATTCTGAAATCATAATTTATATTATCACTAATAATGGAATTGTCACTATATGATGTCGAATCTATGATGTTATTAACATCTCTTGGCGAAGTTTCATCATATGAATAAACTGTTTTAGGACCTAAATAGGCATAATACGTAGCGCGCACTCCTCCTTCTAAACTAAACTCGTTTGATATTTCCCATTTGTCTGATAAAAATACACTTGCACTAACTGCTTTTTCTGATTCGAACTCAATAGTTTTTATACTTGATAATTCATTGAGAGGTTGTAAATCACCATAATTTAAATTATACAGTTTTGCATTAACTCCGATTAACACATCATGCCAGTCGTTTAAGAAATACTTGAAATTTAACTTGGCTTCGTTATGATTTAGTTCAAATGAGTTTTTATATCCTAAATATGCTATTTCGTAATTTTCAAGTTCATAGTCGTATTGTGTTTTTACTATACTTAACTCACTAATTAGTTTTTTATTGATAATGTGTGTCCATTTTAGTGAACCACCAATGTTGTTGTAGTCGTTTTTAATACCGAAAGCTAAATCAGACTTATCATTACTGCCATAAAAAAACAAATCGATATGATCTTTCTGAGAGAGCTTTAAAGAGAAACTTGCCAATGCATCATAAAACGAAGCAGAACTGTTTTTAATGTCAACATTTTCTATTTGATTAAGAATCCAGTCTGAATATGTTGTTCGTGCACTTATAAGATAAGTACTGCTAGTATCGTTAAGTAAAGGACCTTCGATAAGTGCCCGGCTCGATAGTGGACCTATTCCTCCTCGTGCTGAAAAGTGTTCTGTATTTCCTTTTTTTGCTTTAATATCAAAAATCGATGATAATTGTCCGCCATATTCAATCGGAATATTACTTTTATAAAAATCAAACTCACTAATGGCATCAGAGTTGAATGTTGTATATAGTCCGAACAAGTGAGATGAGTTATATACAGGCAGATCATTAATATAAAACATGTTTTGATCGGCAGGGCTTCCTCGAACATTAAAACCCGATGAAATTTCTCCAATTGTTTGCACTCCCGGTAAGAGTAAAGCTACTTTTACAATATCCTGCTCACCCAGCACAACCGGTAACTCTTTAATGGCTTTTGAGGAGATCTTTTCATACCCCATTGTTGTACTTCTTACGTTATGATTTCTGTTAGCCGACACAACAGCTTCGTCCATTAAAAATGATTTCGTTTTAAGGGCTATATCCAGTTTTCCGCTCGACAGGAGAGTTATTTTATAGGTTTTTTCATACATTCCTAAACTATTGGCAATTACTGTATAGTTACCAGGCTTTAGTTGTGTTTGGTAAAAACCGGAAATATCAGAAATGATATTCATGTTAAGCTCCTTGATTTTTAACCTGGCTTGTGGTATGGTTGTGCCATCTGATTCGTTTATAACATATCCACTAAACTTAACTAATTTTTTATTTGAACCATTTTTGTCTGATCCAATTACTACATGTTCTGAGATGTAATCTTGATACGTTTTTAGATACTCATCGCTTGCATAATATTCTTCCGATTCCAGATCTTGGTTTCGATTCATGAAATAGTTGTCAAGAGCAGTTTTTAGTCTAAAATCACTGAAAAGAAAATAATTGCCAAACTTATCTTTTGAAACTTTTATGGTACTACTTGAAAAAGCATTTTGCAAAGCTTCATCAATTGTTAGGCTATCCTCACTGATTTTTATTGTTATATCAGGCATGCTATCTTTATTATAAAAAAATCGAATACCATGCTTTTGCTCTAATTGGTTAAAAAAAGTTTGCCAATCAGTGTTTTGCTTTTCCAGATATATTTTCTTTTCCGTTTCCTGGCTCAATAATGAACTAGTTAACAGTGTGAAAAGAAAACAAAAAATAGTTAGTTTAAATTTCATTTTTATTATTGGGTTAGGGCATTGCTAAATTTTATTAATTTCTTTAGTTCGTCATTTGTAGCTTTTCTATAATTTATCTTATTTTTTTTCATAAAGTTTTTTATTTCTGCCTGCTCATTTGCACTAAAGTGATCTAAGAAAGCTGATTTTCTGTCAACACTATGCAATTGCTTATTATAAAACAGAAATAAGTCTTTTCTAGTTGAAGAGTACTTGCCATATGGAGTAATGTTGTTGTACTCCTTAATAAATACTTTCTCATATTTAACATATAAAGAATAGGTTCCTGTTCCCAACTCTTCAAAATATGTAGGAGACTCATTATCATTTTTAATTGTAGTAGAGTTAATAAACTTTGAGTTTCCCAATTTGAACGAATCTATCTGATATTTATTAAGATTAACCAATTGTTCAACTTCTTCATCAACTTCAATCTTTAAAATAATGTTATCAATAGTTAAATCATATTTGATAAACATATTAGAATATGTATTCGAATTAATATATAAAACTGACGGTGTCCACATATCGGTTAAATAAGGATTACCCTTAATTCGGGGGTTTGGGATCGGGTAAACTGCTCCATTAATTAATTGATCGTTCGCAGTATAGATTTTTTCAGCCTGATTAATTAACGCTATCACTTCTGGAGCTGATTGTTTGTAGGTATTCTGAGATTTAAGATTAAATGATATATAAGCTACTAAAAGTATTGTTATAAGTAGCTTTGCGACACCTGATATTTTATTATTCATTGCACGTAAAGGTTAGTGTATTAGTGTTTTTTTCTGTTAATTTCCCCTTGTTAACTACATTTGACTTGATAGATTATGTAAGGTTTAAAAGAGAGAATAAAAATATTTTTTTGATTACACATTAAACATGACTTTTATCTTATATTTATATTTCAAAGGTCTATTTTTTTTAATTGTTGATTTTTCATTTGTCGATTAAAAGCATTGATTTTTCGACAAACGTAAAACTATGCAAAACGAAAGCTCTAAAAAAGATTAAAGAAGCTATTGCATTTTGTCTACAAATAGCTTATTAATTAACATATAGTGGTAATTAAATTAAGCTTAAAGAAATTAATTAATAATCTATAAATTGATTTAATTCTAATTTAACCTCCTTTTGATAATTTTTATTTTGTTTTTTATATCTAATGGTTTCGTGATACCCAATAAAATGTTTATGTAACAGTTTTGCTTTAATAGTTGCCTCTTGCGTTGAATAACCTATTTCTTGTAACAGTTTATTGGCATACTCAATTCTTTGATTATCAATTTGATTAATACTTTGTTGAATTCTTTGTTCTTTTTTTGCATACTTTTTCAAATAAAATGTAAAATCTAAAAAAGGATCTTGCTTATAAATTAAGGCTATAAATGTTTTAAATTTATCGGGTACTTTTTTTACATTATTAGTTAAATTTATTATTTGAACCGTTTTTGTATTTATCCAATAGGTTATCAACTGATCAATAAAATTCCTTTTTGTTTCAAAGTGCCAATAAAAACTCGATTTGTTAACTTTCAATGTTTTTGCCATTTTTTCGATAATAATTCCTGAAGCTCCTTGTTCTGAAAAGAGTTTGTATCCTAAATTTATCCAATCCTCTTTTTTTGCTATTATCTTTGGCATTAATGCAATGATTTTGCGGTTAAATTTGGTAAATATATGAATAATGTTTTTATTAAACGCAACCGTTTAATAAAAACATTAATTTATCGATAAAACATATGTTTTTATCGATAAATTAACTACAGTGATCTCTAAATTTAAATAAGATTCAAACAGTTAAACAAAGATTTTATGAGAACTGCAATTGAAAGTGGATGAGATGTAAATTTGACAGTATAAACTCGGGTTTTTGAATTCTTTCAAGATATAATACCGTAATTGTTAGCTTCTCAGTTTATTGTATAAATTGAATTTATTGAAACATTTGTACTTTAACAGAGTCACCGTTGAATTTAAATTTAGGTAAATTTGTAGTTTCTAACTTATATTTTCTAATTTTAGGATTAACTAGCGAATTTTTAGTTAAGTAATTAAGAATGTTTAATTATAAAAAAATATTTTATGCAGAAGAAATCATATGAAAATACATTGGAAGATATTTTTATAGTTGATTCTGAACATATCCATGAAAATAAAATTATACAGCAATGTTTTGATGTTGTGGGAGTTTTTGTTATAGCCATTAACCTGAAGGGCAATATTACATTTGCTAATAACACTGCAGCTGAACTGTTAGAGTATTCAAAAAAAGAAATTATAGGTTTAAGCTTTATAAAGAGTTTTATTATTGAATCAAAACAAAAACAGACTAAAGAGCTTTTTGAGTCAGTTATTAATGGAAAATCTTTTTATAAGGAAGAAACAAGATATTATATAGAGGGAAAGAAAAAGCAACAAAGAATTATAGAATCAAAAAACGTAACCATACGAGATAAAAGCAATAATATTCTGGGAATCTTAATCTCAGGCAGAGATATTACAGATTATGTATTTAAACAAAAAGATTTACAAACAGATCTTAGTTTATATCGTTTGTTGGCCAATAATATACCTGATATTAATCTTTTTATTTTTGATAAAAACCTGCAGTTTATACTTGCTGAAGGAAATGAAATGAAAAATAATGATTTGAGTCGACACGATTTCGAACAAAATACACTGTATGAGTTTCCTGATAAGGAACTTCGTGAAATATGGATTCCACTTTTTGAATCTGCATTAAATGGTAAAGAAAGTTCGACAGAATATCAATACAATAATTATCAGTATAATATTTGGGTATTACCGGTTTATACAAAAAAGAGGAAGATATTTACCGGAGTTGCCATAACTCAGAATATAACTGAAGATAAGCAGATTAAACGCAAGTTAAGAAAATCAAAAGAAGAGGCCGAAAGAGCTAATCAATCTAAAACCGATTTTCTGGCGCGAGTTAGTCATGAAATAAGAACTCCACTGAATGCGATTTTGGGCTTTGCAGAACAATTAAAGCAAACAGAACTTAATAACTCCCAGCAAGAATATGTAAATATTATCAATAAATCGTCGGAACATCTGCTTTCATTAATTAATGATATACTGGTTTTATCTAAAATCGAAGCGGGGCAGATAAGGTTTGATAAATCGCCATTCAAGCTAACCTACACAATTGAATATTTGTATAAAGCCATGTTGGTTAAAGCCCAAGAAAAGCAAATTGATTTTACATACCACATTGATCAAAGCCTTGATCAGGTGTTGTTGGGCGATCAGTTCAGATTACGTCAGATTTTAATAAATATGCTAAGCAATGCAATAAAGTTTACAAATTCAGGATCCGTTAAACTTAATTGCTTTTTAGATGAGGAAAAAAATGATTCGGTTAGGGTTAAATTTGAAGTAGCCGATACAGGAATTGGAATTCATCCTAAAAATCTGAAAGAGATATTTAAGCGATTTAAACAAGCTGATCCTTCTATTACAAAAACATATGGAGGAACAGGTCTGGGACTAGCTATCTGTAAAAACCTGATTGAGTTACAGGCAGGAACTTTATCAGTATCGAGCGAAGAAAGTGTTGGAACTACATTTACGTTTGCAATACCCTATAAAAAAGGACATCGACAAGATATGGTTCCTGAGGATATAGGAAATATTGACTCTAATGCATTACGGGATATAAAGGTTTTATTGGTTGATGACGATAATTTTAACAGAATCCTGGCTAAAACCATTTTGGAAAAATTTGGATGCGTAGTTACAATTGCGGTTAATGGTTCTGAAGCAATCAGGTTTATTGATAAACAAGGCTTTGATATTATTCTTCTTGATATTCATATGTCGGAGGTTAGTGGTCTTGATGTAGCTGAGTTTATTCGCAAAAAAAAGCAAGATCAGAAAACTAAAATTCTTGCGGTTACTGCAGCAGTATTAAAAGATGACATTAATAGATATTTTCGTGTGGGTATAAACGATTTTTTAATCAAGCCATTTAAGGAAATAGATTTATTTAATAAAATGTGTGAAGTGCTTAATCTAAGGGATAAGAACACAAAAAATGAAGTAGAACATACAATTTTAAGAGAAAATGCTAATGCAGATTTGTACGATTTATCAGAACTTCTAAGAATGGCTGATGGAAATCAAAGATTTGTTAACGATATGTTAGTTACATTTATTGAAAATACTGAAAATACTGTTCATTTGTTTAAACAGTTTTTAAAAGAGAAGAATTGGAAGCAGATAGGAGAGACTGCACACAAAATTATTCCGGCATATAAACATTTACAGGTTAACTCGGTTGTAAAAATGTTAATTGAATTGAAAGAAATTACATTAGAAAAAAGAGACTATAAACGTGTTCCTGATCTTACGAAAGGTACAATTACCAATATGCAAGAGTTATTGAAAGACTTAAAAAATGAGATAAATTAAGTGGTTATTTAATTTTATCGATAACTACCTTACTATTTTAATTTGTATATTTGGAATAAATAAATGGTCTGGTCTAAGTTTTGTAGGATTATCGGGCGATAAATTTTTGGTCTTAATATAGTGCTAACTTGATATCCAAAAAATAATATGAAAGAGGTTAAGATGAAAAAAATCTTGGTAATTGATGACGATACATACATATGTAATTTACTTGTAAACTACCTTGAGCAAAATGGATATCAGGCAGAGTATTCACTTTCCGGGAAAAAAGGACTTAATTTAATTGAGAAGAAAGAACTGGATTTGATACTATCCGATTTCCGTTTACCGGATTCGGATGGTATGGAAGTTTTACAAAAAATTAAGGAGTTAAAACCTTATTTGCCAGTTATAATCATGACAGCGTATGCCGATGTGCGTATGGCTGTGAAATTAATCAAATCCGGTGCGTTTGATTACGTTACAAAACCAATTCAACCAGAAGAAATTTTGAGTTTAATTAACCGAGCTACAGGTGGCAATAACAATGCTGAAACAAGTGATACGTTTGGTAAAGATTTCATTGTTGGTAAAAGCCAGGCAATACAGGAAGTTATGCAGCATGTTAAGGTAGTGGCACCAACCGATATAACTGTTCTCATTGAAGGAGAAACAGGATCGGGCAAGGAGT
Organism: Bacteroidota bacterium; assembly: GCA_020444275.1. Lineage (GTDB taxonomy): Bacteria > Bacteroidota > Bacteroidia > Bacteroidales > UBA12077 > UBA12077. The sequence continues at coordinate 257,931 of JAHLLG010000003.1, forward strand.
ATATTGCCAAAGCGATTCATTATGCAAGTAATCGCAGCAAAAAACCTTTTGTTGCAGTTGACTGTGGTGCTATACCTAAAGAATTGGCAAATAGTGAATTGTTTGGACATATTAAAGGTGCCTTCACAGGAGCAATAAACGATAAAATCGGATTTTTTGAGGAAGCCAAAGGAGGTACGCTCTTTTTAGACGAAATTGGAAACCTACCATATGAAAACCAGATAAAACTATTAAGAGCATTACAGGAAAGAGTAATTAGTCGTGTAGGAGATAATAAGGATATAGAGGTTGATGTAAGGTTGATTGCAGCAACAAATGATGATTTAATTGAACAACTAAAAAACAATGATTTTCGCGAAGACCTATATCACCGTATAAATGGATTTAAAATCAAGTTGCCTGCACTACGCGAAAGAGGTGAGGATATACTGGAATTTGCTGAATTTTTTATTGCTAAAGCCAATAAAGCATTTAATAAACAAGTAATTTCGTTAGATGAACATGTAAAAGAGCTATTCTTACAATATCAGTGGTATGGTAATATACGTGAACTCCAGAATATTATTAATCGTGCTGTACTTTTAACACAGGGTCAAGAGATTAACCTCGATGTATTACCACGGGAAATTACACAATTGTCTGATAAGCAAAAAGGTACTGTTTCTGAACATTCAGTGCATAATCATGATTTAAAAGAAGCTACTGAAATTACAGAGAAGGAGGTAATAATTGATGCTTTGAAAAAAACAAAGTACAACAAATCTAAAGCGGCAAAAATACTTAATATCGACCGTAAAACGCTCTATAATAAAATAAAACAGTACGAAATAGAAATTACGAAATAACAAAACTATACTGCATCATCATTTCGATTATTAGTTGTGGAATCTCATCGCAACTGTGGATTTAATCTACACTTTTTTATCTGTTTATTTACTTTCCAACAAGCTATATCTGTCATTGTTTAAGTCTTTTAGGTTTTATCGTCGAAAAATGGCATGAGTTTTCCAATATAATATCAAAAAAAAAGTAAAATATAATGGTTAAAATAAAAACTCAGGTTATGAAACTTTTAAAATCACTTCTAATTAGTTTAATTTTTTTAATGGCCATAAACGTTTATGGTCAAGAAACTGCTGTTCCTTCCGATAAGGAAGTAAGCTACGCAGTAGAACAAGAAATGCTTTTTAATAAAACAACTTCTTCGCATTTAATTGATGTATCAACCGTGAATGGAATTGTCACTTTATCCGGACAAGTAAATAACATGCTGGAAATGGATAAAGCTGTGCAAATTGCACGAACGGTTAAAGGAGTTAGAGGTGTAATAAACCAAATCGAAGTTCTTGCTCCCGACAGATCAAATGACCAATTAGAAAAAGATATTACGGAGGCTCTAGTTCGCGATCCGGCTACAGAAGCGTTTGAGATAACCGTTGATGCAAATAACGGTGTAGTTACACTCAACGGATTGGTTGAATCGTGGCAGGAGAAAAGACTTGCAGGTTATGTAGTTAAAGGTGTCATCGGAGTTAAAGGAATCAAAAATCAAATTACTGTAGATACTAAATCCAGAAGATCTGATGCTGATATTAAAAATGACATAAAAAAAACAATTAATAACGATGTTCGAATAGATGGTGCTTTAATAGATGTTGAAGTTATTGAAGGACGAGTTTATTTAAGTGGTGTTGTTGGCAGTGCTAACGAACGAGTTGTTGCAAATGCAGTTGCATGGACAAATGGTGTAGTGGCTGTTGACGATTCTGATATTAAAATTAAAGACTGGGCCAGAAACGAAAATCTTCGAATGCAGAAGTATAATATAAGAACAGATATAGAAATTAAGGATGCCATTCTGGATGCGTTCTCATACGATCCGCGAGTGTCATCTTTCACACCTGATGTATCGGTTAGCAACGGCGAGGTTACGCTTTCTGGAAAGGTAAGTAACTTAAAAGCCAAAAGAGCCGCCGAAAGCGATGCTAAAAATATTGTAGGCGTTGTTAGCGTGAAAAATTACATAAAAGTAAGAACTGCAAACATCCCAGATAATGAGGATCTTACAATGAATATACACAATGCTTTGCTACGCGATCCTATGATCGATCGATGGAATATTGAAGTAACTGCAAATAACGGTGTTGTGTATTTGGATGGAATGGTAGATTCTTATTACGATAAATTTCATATCGAAGATATAGCATCCAAGGAAAAAGGTGTTGTGGCTATCGAAAATAATATAAAAATTCGTGATGATAATGATTATCACTATTACGACTACTACGATTGGAATTCATATTACCCTATTTATCAGGTTGACACAAGAACAGCTTATATCGACGATGAAACATTGAAAAAGGATATTGAAGATCGCTTATGGTGGTCGCCTTATGTTAACCAGGACGAAATTACGGTTAAAGTTGATAACGGAACAGCTATCTTAAGTGGTACCGTGGAAACCAGAAGAGAGAAAAAACAAGCATTAGTTAATGCTTTAGAAGCTGGTCCCAAAGATGTGGTTAACAATATAGCAGTACAAAAATTTGAAAAGTAGAATCTTAATAAAATATACGATTATATGGAACGATTAAAAAACAAAACAGCGATTATTACAGGAGGATCTGGAGGAATTGGTAAAGCAACCGCAAAAATCTTTACACAGGAAGGAGCTAAGGTTTTATTAGTAGACGTTGATAAAGATTCGCTTATCAAAGCAAAAGAAGAAATTGGAAGTTCAAATATAGATTATGTTGTTGCTGATGTAACAAATAGTAAAGATGTTGCAAATTATGCCAAGGTTGCAAAAGATTACCTGGGTAACGTAGATATTTTCTTTAATAATGCGGGTGTTGAAGGTCAGGTAAAACCTATAACCGAGTACCCCGAAGAGGAATTCCAAAAGGTAATTGATGTAAATGTAAAAGGTGTTTGGCTTGGATTAAAACATATTATTCCATTAATGAATGGTGCGAAGGGTGGTAGTATTATTATTACATCTTCGGTTGCCGGATTAATGGGAACAGCAAATGTATCCCCGTATGTAGCAAGTAAGCACGCAACCATTGGAATAATGAAAAGTGTTGCACTAGAATGTGCTCCTAAAAAAATTAGAGTAAATACGATCAATCCATCACCAGTTGATAACAGGATGATGCGCTCGCTTGAAGACGGTTTTGCTCCGGGTAAAGCCGATGAAGCAAAAAAATCATTTGAGCAGGCAATTCCTTTGGGAAGATATGCAGAATCCGAAGAGATAGGAGATTTAGCATTATTCCTTGCAAGTGATGAAAGTAAATTCATTACAGGTACAGTAATGACAATAGATGGAGGAATGACTGCGTAAGAATTAGATTTTAACATAAAATATAAATTATTATGGCTTTTAAATTACCAGAACTAGGATTCGATTACGATGCATTAGAACCATATATCGATGCACAAACCATGGAAATTCACCATTCGAAACACCATGCAGGATATTTGAAAAAGTTCAATGCAGCGATAGAAGGAACTGAACTCGAAGAGATGAAACCTTCCGATATTTTTGCCGAAGTATCAAAATACAATGATGCAGTAAGAAATAACGGAGGTGGATTTTTTAATCATGCTCTTTTTTGGAAGTTTTTAACTCCAAATGCTCACGAAAATCTGGATAAAGATTTGGCTGATGCCATTACCAAATATTTTGGTTCGCTGGAAAATTTAAAAGAAGAGTTTTCTAATGCGGCAGCCACACAATTTGGATCTGGTTGGGCATGGTTACTAAAAAAAGATGATGGAGAATTGGTAGTAACATCTTCTCCTAATCAGGATAATCCGTTAATGGATATTGCACCCATAAAAGGTACGCCTATCTTATGTATTGATGTATGGGAACATGCTTATTATTTAAAATATCAAAATAAAAGACCCGATTACATTCAGGCATTTTGGAAGGTAGTGAATTGGGACAAAGTAGCAGAATTGTATCACAAATAAAAACAAAATAAAATGAAAGATTATCACGAAAATCCGGAAAAATTAAGTTCAGAAACAAGAGATTTTACTCGGGCACTTAATTCGTTAAAAGAAGAAATCGAAGCCATTGATTGGTATCAGCAACGTATGGATGTTGCATCCGATCAGCAACTTAAGAAAATTTTAAAGCATAACCGAGACGAAGAGATGGAACACGCTTGTATGGTCTTGGAATGGTTGAGAAGAAACATGGACAGTTGGGACAGTATGCTTAAAACTTATCTTTTTACCGAAAAAGAAATTACTAAAATTGAAGATGAATAACTTAGTATTTACTAAGGTAAAAACGAAAACTAAATGAATAATCTAGCAGCATAGCTTCAATAAAAGCTATCTGCCAGGTTAATCTACTAATCTTTAAAAAACACAAATAAAATGAATATTTTAAAGAAACAGATAGCGCCTTTATCTGATAAGGCGTGGAAAGAGATAACAGATCAATCATCAGAGATATTTAATATTTACCTTACCGCCAGAAACTTTGTCGATATTGATGGCCCAAATGGATTAGAATATGGAGGTGTTTCTACTGGTAGATTACTACAAACCGGTAAGGAGATTAAAGAAGGTGTAAACTTTGGCTTGCGTGAAATAATGCCACTTGTAGAAATACGTAAACCTTTTGAACTAGACATTTGGGAAATGGACAATGTTGAACGTGGTGCTTTAGATGTAGATATGGATCCGGTGGTTAAAGCTGCCAAACAGGTAGCACTTTTCGAAGAGGATTTAATCTATAAAGGATTCAAGGAAGGAAACGTTCTGGGACTTGAGAAAAGCTCAATACACCCCAAGGTTACTTTACCTGGAGATCCAAAGAAAGTATTGAAAGTAATTGGTGAACAGGTAACTAACTTCGAAAAACATGGTGTGGAAGGACCATTTACTCTTGTTGTTAACGATAAAAAATGGCAGGAACTGGCTAGTTTAGAAAATGGTTATCCATTAGTTAAGCAATTAGAAGAGGTAATTAATGTAAAAGTGTCTATCAATCATGGAAATTATAAATCATTCTTGATTTCAGAACGCGGTGGCGATTTTGAATTGTCTATCGGGCAGGATATTTCTATTGGTTATGATAGTCATGATTCTGAAAAAGTAAAGCTATATTTTACCGAATCATTTACCTTCAGAGTAATTAGTCCTGAAGCAGTAATTGTTTTAGAAAATTCATAGTAGCATGAAAGTTCTTACAATAACCATGAATCCTGTTATCGATAAAACTACAACAGCAGAAATGGTTATGCCACATAAAAAGATCAGATGTCAATCTCCAACTTACGAACCGGGTGGTGGGGGAATTAATGTCTCCCGGGCCATCCATAAGTTGGGAGGATCATCTGTTGCATGGTACATAGCGGGTGGAAAGAGTGGAGACTTGCTTAACGAACTTCTGGAACAAGAAGGGATTGAACAAAGAATGTTTAATTCAGGAAAAGATATTAGAGAGAATCTTTTGGTTTACAGCAAAAGTACAAACGAAAATTACAGGATTACCATGGCGGGTCCTGAAATGGAAGAAGAAAACTGGAAGAAGATTCTAAAAGAGCTTAAAAACCTGAGTAATACACCTGAATATATTGTAGCCAGCGGAAGCCTACCTCCTGGAGTACCAGACAATTTTTATGCACAAATAGCAAAAATTTCAAAGGATATTAATTCTAAGATGATTTTAGATACATCAGGTGAACCTTTAAAGTTAGCACTGGATGAAGGTGTTTATATGATCAAACCCAATTTAAATGAATTAGCCTTTTTATTAAATAAGAACGATCTGACAGGAATGGAAATAGAGGAGGTAGCTCATCAGTTTATTGAAAATGGTAGCTGTCAACTGCTAACTGTTTCTTTAGGTGCAAAAGGAGCAATGCTTGCTAGCAGGGAAAATCTGATTGAGTATTTTGTTCCACCGGTTATGCCGGTAAGAAGTTCTGTTGGAGCCGGTGATTCTATGATAGCCGGAATTTTGGTTGGGCTTATGAAAGATTTTTGGGGATCACAAGCAGTTCAGTATGGTGTTGCTGCAGGAACAGCTGCTACAATGACAGGTGGATCCAAACTTTGTACAAAAGAGGATACTGACAAGATATATGACTGGGTTAAAACCTACAGGTGTTAAATGTTTTGGCTAACACTTAAGTAGTGTTTTGAATAGTTTAACAAATGCTTGTCTTCGCAGTGATCCATAATGAAATTAAACCATTGTTTTTTTAGATTTGGTTTAAGATTATTGTAAAGATTCATATTTTCTCCAAAAAGACCCTCAATTCCAATCAGATGAAGTGGTTTTAAACCTGCTTCTTCAATAAACGGATTAATTTCTTCGGAAAACGAAAAGTAAGCATTGGTAAACCACTCTGTACCTTCCACAAAATTTTTGTCGGTACCTGTTTCCCATAGACTAAATACTCCTTGTTTTTCCTGAATTCCTTCCGGATTATTTTTTAGTCCGTAAAGCATAGCTGCTGTCCTTGACATAAATGCACTAAAAATATAACCACCTCTTTTTACATATTTTTTGGCATTCTTTAATATTTTTATTCTGTTATCTTTTTTTGTTAAATGATATAAGGGTCCCAGAATTAAAACCGCATCCCATAGTTCTTTTTTCCATATACCAGCGTCAAGTGCATTCGATACAGAACTGTAAAGAATATTTTGATGATTTTTTACTTTCTCGTGTGTGAGTTTTATATTATTTTCCGATAAATCATTCAATCCTAATTGGAATCCCTTTTTTAATAAAATCTCAGCGTATGTTCCGGTTCCACAGGCAATATCAAGAATTTTATCACCCGTTTTTAAATACTTTTCTATGTACTTCAGTGTTATTGGAATCTCAAACGGATTATTCTTAAGTCGTTGATCTTCGAAAAATATGTGACTATCATAGTATTGTTCTACATCATTATTCATAACGTAAATTATTAGTACAACTATACATAACCTAATAACATGCCAATAATAGATATTCGATCCGAAGTCTGATGTAGTTTCTAAGCAGTGATGGTTTTATCTAAAAATATCTGAATGCTAAACAAAATGTGTAATTGAGGATTGTATGCACATAAAACTGAGGATTTTTTCCCCACAAAGTATTAATTCCACGTGAGAAAGAAATAAAGATGATATATTAAAATATTGATTAGTAGCATAGTGCACTTTTCGCCTGATATTTTTGGTATTCATCTTGGAGTTATTCAACCAGATAACATTGAAAAAAGAAGCATATGTATAAAATAACACAAGTTGTTATCGTCATTTTATTAATTGAACTTATATCTAGTATGAAAAACCCAGAAAGAATTAATGATCTTAGTATTTATAATTATGAACTTCTGAAAGCCGGAGCTATTGAGCCAAAAGGATGGATTAAGGAACAATTAAAACGTGATTTGCAGGAAGGTTATATAGGTAAATATGATGACGTTAATCCAACGGTTACACATGATGTTTTTATTCATCAAAACAGAAAAAGCCGACGCCGCGTTGGTTTAAGAAAAGAGTGGTGGAGTGGCGAACATGAAGGATATTGGAAAGATGCAGTTGTCAGAATGGCTTTTCTTACCGGAAATAAGAATTATATCGAAAAATCACAAGACTGGATTAAAGAATTAAAGGAAATTACTCAAAATGGTGATTATATTGGAATATATGCCGATTGTGATAAATCTGGTTGTCGTTTTAACCATTTAAGAGGTAATGGCGAACTCTGGACCACAAGCAGATTATTAATGGCGATATTGGCCTATTATGAGTTTACAGATAATAAAGAAGTTTTAAAAATGGCTGAAGATGCCGCTCAGCTTATTATGAAAAGCTACAAGAATGAAAATTATTTTGCAGTTAAAGAGCGCGGTGGAGGAGTAAGTCATGGTGTTGGATTCTTCGAAAATCTTGAATGGCTCTATCGCATAACCGGTAAAAAAGAATATCTCGACTTTTCAGTAAAGTTATATCAAGATTTTAACAACGGTAAAATGCGCGATGATGACCTCACTACATTGGAATTACTGGATGAAAATAATCTTTTCGAAGGTCATGGAGCACATATTGCCGAAGGTTTATTTGTGCCGGAATATATAGCTTCAATAGAAGAGAGTGATCGACACGAACAAGCTGCTGATCATGTAATGATAAAACTTAATCAACATTTGACACCTGGCGGAGCAATGCGAGCCGACGAATGGATAAAACAACGCAAAGGAACTGCCGACGAACGTTACGAATATTGCGGTATTGCCGAAATGGTGAGCCCGTTGAATAAAATGATTTCGTTTACCGGAGATATGGAGTTGGCAGATAAAATTGAAATTATGACATTTAATGCCGGACAAGGTGCGCGTTTCCCCGTGTTATCAGCATTATCATATTTAACTACCGATAATCGAATTCACATAAAGCACAGCGAGTTAATCAAACGAGAACATTATGATGCATCGCACCTGGCAGCAGCATGCTGCGCGTTAAATGGAGCACGTCTAATGCCATATTATGTTGAAGGAATGTGGATGAAAAAAGCAGACGACAATGGTATTGCCGCAGTTCTCCTGGGACCGAGTGAACTTAAAACAACAATCAATCATATTCCGGTCGAAATAGTTGAGAATACAAATTATCCGTTTTCAGATGAAATCGAATTTAAAATAACTGCACTTAAGCCGGTTACATTTCCGTTGTACATCAGAAAACCGCATGGCTGTAAAAGTGTTCAGGTAAATAGTTCGGAAGATGCGCGTGTAAATGAAACTGATAACTTGGTAAGAATTGAAAAAACATGGAATAAAAATGACGTAGTAAACATAAAATTCAATTTTAATATTGAGCAAATTTCTCAACCGGCTTCCAAAACAGTAAAAGATAGTGGTGTTTATTTTAAACGAGGTCCGTTGGTTTTCGCATTACCTTTTGAAGATAAGAAAAAAACGATAAAAGAATATCGAAACAGTGGTTTTTACAGATACAAAATAACAGCTGCTGATTCATCAGGATGGCATTACAAAGTAAATACAAACGATGAATTTACATATGAGCCAAGTAGCCCGGAAGAAAAATTGCATCCTTGGGATGAGCCGATTGTAAAATTGAAAGGAACACTAAGAGACAAACAAAATAAAAAACAGGATGTTGAACTTGTACCTATGGGAAATACCATATTCAGGCGAGTTACATTTTCTGTTTCTCATAAATAAAAATTAATACTAAAATTAAAAACGATGAAAGAAAAAGTAAGCATTATTATTTGTGCATATAACGAAGAAGAAACCATTGAAGAGGTAGTTCGAAAATGTCATGAATACAATTCGAAAAGCGAAATTATCGTAGTTGATGATGGTTCAAGCGATAAAACGCAGGATATTTTAAGTAACCTGAATAAGGAGATCGATTTTAAAAATATCAGGCTCCCCGAAAATAAGGGAAAAAGCAATGCTATGGTAGTTGGTGTTGAGAATGCTGAAAATGAAGTTATTCTGTTCTGGGATGCCGACGTTACAGGTATTAGAAAGGAGCATTTTGATCAGATTCTAAAACCGGTATTGGATGAGAATGCTGAAGCCGATATGGTGCTGGGCTCTCCATCGGAAACACTGATTGATTATCGGGTAAATCCATTTAAAAGTTTGACTGGTGAAAGAGCATTGTACAAAAAGGATCTGGAACCTATACTCGAAAATATAAGGGATATTCGATTTGGCGTAGAAACTTACATTAATTTGTATTTTCAGGCACATGGTAAAAAAGTGAAATATACCCTGTTAGATGGTTTAACACATCCAACAAAATATGGTAAAACATCACCTGCAAAAGCTACAAAAGAGTTTATTAGCGAAGGGCAGGAGATAGCAGTAACTCTGTTAAAAAACTATGACTTGATTACTAAAACAATTGGTAACTCTTTCGAGGAGCAAGGTGAAAAATTTAAAGATTCGATTAAGAAAATGCAGGATGATCTGAACGATAAGATACAGACTCTTTTAAGAAATAATGGATAGAAAAAAGATATATCAGTCTATATTATTTTTTATAATTGGTGTAGCTCTTCTGTGGTTTATTTTTAGAGATACCAATCTGGAGCAAGTTAAAAACGAGCTATATAGAGTAAAGTGGTTTTGGGTTGGTGTATCTGTTTTGTTAAACTTAATAAGTCAACTGGTAAGAGCTTTTCGTTGGAAAACCCTGTTTATACCTTTAAAATATTCACCAAAAATTTATAACCTTTTCTATGCAGTACTTGTTTTGGCATTTACAAACCAGGTTATTCCGAGGGGTGGAGAAATTGCACGATTAGGAGTTATAAACAGGTATGAAAAGGTCCCCATGTCAAAATTATTTGGAATTGCTTTAGTTGAGCGATTAACCGATTTAATTATACTTATACTTATATTTTTAATCTTATTAATATGGCAGTTTCCAATTATTCAGAAGTTGGCAGCCTTACCACAAATTAATTTAGAAGATATAAGCCTATTACGAATAGGCCTTATAGTGAGTGCAGTTGTGGCCGGCTTATTTCTTATTTATTACTTGATCAGGAGATTTAAACTTTTAAATAAGTTTAGTGATAAGATAAAAAGCATTAAAAACGATTTACACGAAGGATTTACATCCATTTATCATATCAAAAATAAATTGTTGTATTTCGTTCAATCAGTTTCGATCTATGCTATTTGGTTGCTAATGTTGTATGTTTTATTCCTGGCATATCCTCCAACCGAGGATTTAAGTTTTAAAGCGGCAGCTTTTACTTTTGGATTAGCAACACTGGCCTTTTTATTACCCATACAAGCAGGTATGGGCGCATGGCATTTTGTTGTTATACAGTGTTTAATCATTTTCGGAATCGAATCCGATGTTGGAAAGGTATTTGCTTTAATGGCGCATTCGGCCACAAACCATATTTATTTGATTACTGGAATCATTGCTTTTGTGCTGTTACCCATTTCAAATCCACAAAAACAAACCGTTAAGAATGATTAGAAGTAATCTAAACATATTAAAATTATTGCTGATCTTTTTCATTACAGGGTATGCTATAAGTGCAGAAGCTGATGAGCCTAATAAGTTGTTACAAAAGAACAATATTATTATTTATGATTTGGATCCTTCGGAAAACAATAATCATTATAAAGCTATTTATTATATAGATACAGATTTAAATCATTTTAGAAATTTGGTATTAAATCCCAAAAATCATGAGCACTGGATTAGTAATATTAAAAGTGCGGAAAATATTAGTCAAATAAATGATTCAATAATTTATTCTTATGTAATCATAAGTGTACAATCAATTCTGAAAAAAGAAGCTGTGGTAAAAACAGTTATTAAAAAGCAGCCGGATAACAGGCAAACCTATATCATACAGCAAATTGATACTTCCTTAGTGTATGATTCCAGGTATAAACGGTTAAAAAGTTTTACAGCGCAATGGAATATTCGCGAAGTAGGAGAACATAAAATAGAGGTTAAGTTAAGCTTTCTGGGCACTAAGAAAGATTACCCCGATTTTATAGACAGATATTTAAGGTCATTGTTTGTTAAAAAAATATATAAGATAGCATACAGATCAAGAAAACAAGCACAACAAGTGTTTACTAATTGATATAAAGATGTTTGAAAAATTACAGTCAACATACGGTCAGGTAAAAGAAAAGATTCTGAGTTGGATGGAAAACATTATTGTTATGCTTCCAAATCTTTTATTAGCAATACTTATTATAGTTGCTACAGTAATCGTTTCAAAGTTTTTTCGAAAACTAACCAAACGAACATTATCCCGATTCATACATAATAAAGCAATTGTTGATCTGCTTGGTTCTGTAACATACATCATTATAGTAACTATTGGATTTTTTGTGGCACTTCGAGTTCTGGATCTCGACAAAACAGTTACTTCATTATTGGCAGGTGTTGGTATTGTAGGTTTGGCACTTGGATTTGCATTTAAAGACATTGCCGCGAATTTTATTGCTGGAATTTATATGGCAGTAAAAAGTCCCATTAATGTTGGCGATGTGGTTGAATATCATGATGTTTATGGAGTAGTTAAGAAGATAGGGCTTAGGGCAATAACGATTGAATCTTTTCAGGGACAAAACATTATTATACCCAATCGTTTGATTATGGAGGAGAAGTACAAGCATTATACAATTAACAAAGAACGAAGAATAGATTTAGATGTTGGAATATCGTATGGTGATGATCTTGATAAAGTTGAGAGGGTTACTCTTGAGTCTATTAAAAAAATTGATTATTTGTTAAAAGATAAACCCGTTGATTTGTATTTTACTGAATTTGCCGATAGTGCGATAACATTTACTGTAAGGTATTGGGTAAGATATACTCCCAGAGACATACTTGTTTACTTAAGAGCGGTGAGCGATGGCATTAAAAACATTAAAAAGGCTTATGAAGAGAATGATATTACCATTACGTTTCCAATACGAACAATTGATTTTGGAATTAAAGGAGGAGAATCCTTAGCTGATATGATTAATAAAACCAATTAGCTAGTAAATTTTATGAGGAAAAAGAACACAAATAATGTGTAAACAATCCACGATCATGATGGAGTTTCAGAGGTAAGATTCCATTTAAGTATTGAAAATGCTGAACCTATAAATGTATTGGAAAAGAACTTCACTTTGGTACGATTTTCTTATCAGTTATTATGGATAGTTTATAATAAATAAGTAATAATTAAATAAAAAAGAATAATAAAATGATGCATCAATTTGGAAATCATGGCTGGGCCATGGGATGGGGCTGGATCATTGGCCTTATCCTTTTAGTCGTTATAATTTGGTTAATTGCCAGAACATTTAACCAAGGTAAAGTTAATCAGTTGGAAAATAAATCTCCACTTGATATTTTGAAAGAAAGATATGCAAAGGGAGAAATTGATAAAGAAGAATTTGAAGAACGAAAAAAGGATTTAATGTAAAAAGTTAGTCTTATTGAAATTAAGGAGGATGATTCTTCTAAATAAAATATGATGAAAATTTAAAACGCCGGTAATATGGATCATAATCACGAGCATAAACAGAAAGAAAACGAGAATCATAAACATAATAAATCACACGATCACCATTCTGATAACCATCAATCGCACAATCATAGTTCGCACGATCATACCGAACATCATAAAATGATGATCCAAGATTTTCGAACACGTTTTTGGATTTCTTTAGTTGTTACGATTCCTGTTTTGGTTATGTCGCCAATGATCCAGAATGTTTTTGGATACCAGTTTTCGTTTAGTTTTGAAAAATATATCCTGTTTGCATTGTCAACATTTATCTTTTTTTATGGTGGTTGGCCTTTCTTAACCGGATTGGTGGATGAACTAAAGAAAAAACAACCCGGAATGATGACCCTTATTGCTGTAGCTATTACAGTTGCCTGGGGTTACAGTTCGGCAACAACTTTTGGAGTAAAAGGAAGTACTTTTTTCTGGGAGTTGGCAACACTTATTGATATTATGTTACTGGGGCACTGGATAGAAATGAAATCTGTTGTGAATGCATCCGGATCGCTCAAAAAACTGGTCGAGCTGATGCCAACCGAAGCTCGTATTATAAAAGATGGTGATACGAAGGAGGTAAAAATCGATGAACTGAAACAAGATGACCTGGTACTGGTTAAACCCGGTGAGAAAATTCCGGTAGATGGTATTATAACCGATGGAGAAAGCAGTGTAAATGAATCGATGGTTACCGGCGAATCAAAACCGGTTACCAAATCAAAAGATGAAAAGGTAATTGGTGGAACCATTAATGGTAACAGTTCATTAAAAGTTAAGGTAGAACAGGTTGGCGAAAAAGCTTATTTGAACAAGGTTGTTGAAATGGTGCGCGAAGCACAAAACAAAAAATCAAAAACACAGCACTTGGCCGACCGGATTGCATTTTGGTTAACCATTATTGCGTTAACCATTGGTTTTGGAACACTAACTACCTGGTTAATTTTGGGTAAACCATTTGTATTTGCTTTAGAACGAATGGCAAGTGTTATGGTTATTACCTGTCCGCACGCACTAGGATTGGCAGTGCCATTGGTTGTTGCCATATCTACTTCAATTTCTGCTCAAAATGGTTTACTTATTCGTAACCGTACTGCTTTCGAAAATTCCAGAAAAATTACCACGTTCTTGTTTGATAAAACCGGAACACTTACCAAAGGAAATTTTGGTGTAACCCGTTTTGGTTCATTAAACAAGGAGTTTGAAGATAAAGATATACTTCGTTTAGCCGGAACACTGGAATCAAACTCAGAGCATCCGTTGGCTTCTGGAATTATGGATAAAGTAAAAGATGAAAACATTGAGTTGGGCAAGGTAAAGGATTTTAATGCCATTAAAGGAAAAGGAGTTGAAGGGAAAGTAGATGATAAAAAAATGATGGTAGTAAGTCCCGGGTATCTTGAAGAAAAGAAAATAAATATTCCTGATGATCTTAAAAAGGATAATAAAGAAACGGTAGTTTATCTTTTGGTAAATAAAAAGCTGGCCGGTTATATCTCAATGGCAGATGAGATAAGGGAAGAATCATACGAAGCCATAAAAACATTAAAGAGTAATAAGCTAAAAGTTTATATGATGACTGGCGATAACGAAAAAGTGGCCAAGAGTGTAAGCAATGAATTGGAATTGGATGGATATTTTGCGGGCATCCTTCCCGATCAAAAAATGGATAAGATAAAAGAATTTAAGAAGAAAGGTGAGTTTGTAGCCATGACTGGTGATGGTATTAATGATGCTCCGGCATTAGCTGAAGCCGATGTTGGAATTGCTGTCGGATCAGGAACCGATGTGGCAGCAGAGACTGCAGATATCATCCTGGTAAATAGCAATCCGAAAGATATTTCAGGTTTAATCATTTTTGGTAAGGAAACATACAAAAAAATGATTCAGAACTTTATTTGGGCTACTGCCTACAATGTAGTTGCAATACCATTAGCTGCTGGTGTGCTATTCAGTGCCGGAATATTAATTAACCCAGCATTGGGCGCAGTACTAATGAGTATTAGTACCGTTGTAGTAGCTATAAATGCACAACTATTAAGAGGAAAAATGAATATAAATCATTAAAAACTAATATTATGGAAATTATTATAGCAGCGACAAAATCATGCAATCACAGGCCAATTCTTGAACAAGAATTAAAAGATGCCGGCCTGGAGTATAAACTGATGTTTTATGAAGAACATCCTGAAATTTTTGAGAAATTTAATTTAAAAACATCACCTCTGTTAATTTGTGACGGCGAATTAGTTTCTGAAGGAATGCCTGAACATAAAAAGATACTGGATTTATGCGAAAAGTTTAAAATGAAATAGAATATAAATAAAATTCATTTTACATCAATTTCAACCTAATGATATGAAGTATTATATTGAAAAAACAGCTAAATACAGTTTTGACCAGGCCATTGAGAAAATAACCGAAGCACTTAAAAAAGAAGGTTTCGGAGTTCTCTCTGAAATAGATATGCATGATAAGCTGAAAGAGAAACTAGATGTTAATTTTAGAAAATACAAAATTCTTGGAGCTTGCAATCCACCTAGTGCTTACAAAGCATTACAATTAGAAAATAAAATTGGTATACTGCTTCCTTGTAATGTAATTGTTCAGGAGTTAGGGCCGAACAATGTTGAGGTAGCTGTGGTAAACCCTGTGGTTTCTATGCAAGTTGTAGAAAATGAAGAGTTAGAAGACCTGGCTGTTGAAATCAAGAATAAATTAGAAATGGCATTAGAATATTTTTAAATCTTTAAAAATAAAAATTTGAATAATGCATTTAAAAGGTAAGCAGGTATTATGAGTAATTATAAGAAAAATAGCTTAACTCTGGTGGGAGCTGTTTCTCTTGGAACAGGTATAATGATTGGTGCTGCTATTTTTGCACTTGTAGGTCAGGTAGCGGAATTATCAGGAAAGTTATTCCCTGTAATTTTCTTTTTAGGAGCTTTGATTTCAGGAGTAAGTTCATATTCTTATATAAAAATGTCAAATGCTTATCCATCGGCAGGTGGAATTGCCATGTTTCTGAAGAAACTTTACGGTAAAACTACAATAACTGCAGTTTCAGCTTTGCTAATGGCTTTTGCTATGATTATTAATCAAAGCCTAGTTGCGCGTACTTTTGGAACTTATACCATGCAATTATTCAATGTTCAGAATCTGAATTTATGGATTCCTGCATTAGGAGTGCTTTTACTGATTCTTATTTTTATAATCAATATTGCAGGAAACAAAGCTGTGCAAAGAACCTCTTTTATAATGTCTTTTTTTAAAGTGGGAGGTATTATCATTTTTGCCATGGGAGGTTTATGGGTTGCTAATCTTTCTTTTAATAGCATAATACCCGAAAACTTATCACAAGAGTATACTGTTGTTAATTATTTAGGTGCTTTAGCTATAGCTATACTGGCATTTGCGGGATTTACGTCAATCACAAATAGTGGCGGAGAAATTGTTAAACCAGAAAAAAATGTTGGTCGTGCAATTATTATTTCTCTTGTGATTTGCACTTTCATTTATCTACTAGTTTCATTAACTGTTTCTAATAACTTAAGTGTTGAAGAAATTATAAAAGCAAAAGACTATTCATTAGCAGAAGCTGCCCGTCCAGCTTTCGGAAGATATGGTGTTTGGTTCACTGTTGCCATTGCTATATTGGCAACAATTTCAGGAGTGCTCGCGAATGTTTTTGCAGTTTCTCGAATGACAGCAATGCTTACAGAAATGAAACTAATACCACACAGTCATTTTGGTATGCCAGGGAGTATTCAAAAGCATATGCTGGTATATTCTGTGGTGATAGCAATTACTTTAACAATATTTTTTGATCTTACACGTATTGCTTCCATTGGTGCTATATTTTATCTGGTCATGGATATTATAGTGCAATGGGGTGTTGTTAGAAAATTAAGAGCTGAATTTAAAAAATGGGCAGTAATAACAGCTATTGTACTTGATATTATAGTCTTAGGAACTTTTTTATGGTTAAAGATAAAATCTGATATCCTGGTAATTCTGGTTGCAGGAGGTTCGATTATTTTTATCGTATTATTTGAGCGTTTTTTCATAAAAAGCGTTGATAACAAAAATGTTAGTGATAATTAATTCAGTAAAAGACTGATAACTATGGGATCATTAATTAGTCTTATTATAATTTTTATTTTATCGATTCTAATTACAAAAGTAGCTTCGGAATCATTAGTACATACAGGTCTTTCCAAAGAAATGGCAAAATTTCAGGCGCGATCGGCATTTACTGGCGTTGGCTTTACTACTCGTGAATCCGAAAGTATTGTTAATCATCCTGTACGACGAAAGATAATCATGTCATTAATGCTTATCGGTAATATTGGAATTATTTCAGCTTTGGCCTCTTTGATGCTAACCTTTGTTAATATTAGCGGAGATAAAATAGCAAATATTGTGCGAGTATCTATAATTGCTGGAACTCTGGTAAGTTTTTGGTTACTCTCAAAAAGTAAATGGTTGGAGCAGATGCTAGCTAAGATTATTAAAAAAGCACTTAAGTCATTTACTGCGTTAAATATAAAAGATTATGTTGAGATTCTGAATCTGAAAAATGAATATGAAATTACTGTAATTACTGTTAATGAAGATGACTGGATGGCTAGCAAAAAAGTAAAGGATATTGATTTGAGGAATGAGGGAATAAATCTTATTGGAGTTCAGCGAAAAGATGGTACTTATATCGGAACACCTTACGGCGATACCGAAATCACCAAAGACGATCAGTTAATTTTATACGGACGAAAGAAAAATCTTAAAAACCTTGAAAAACGTAAGCAAGATGCTTCAGGTGATCGCGACCACCAGGAAGCAATAAAAGAACAGGACGAGGAAAAGGAAAAGCAAAAAGCAAAAGACACCAAATCGAAATAAATTACAGATAATATTTATTTTCAGCCTCCAGATTTTCATTTAACTCATAAATTAACGGCCTTCCCGTTGGAATTTCAACCGAAGAAATATCTTCATCCGAAATACTCTCAAGATGCTTTACTAAAGCTCTCAAACTATTTCCGTGCGCTGAAATAATAATTTGTTTTCCTTTGTTGATTTCAGGAACAATGCTATTATTCCAGTAAGGAAGAAAACGTTTTACAGTATCTTCAAGGCTTTCACCTAATGGGAGTTCATCTTTTTTTAATGCATTATACATTCTTTGATTTCCCGGAAAGCGTTTATCATTATTATCGAGCAAGGGAGGTTTAGTACTGTATCCTCTTCTCCATAGGTGTACCTGATCATCACCATATTTTTCGGCCATCTCTTTTTTATTCAAGCCTTGCAATGCACCATAATGACGTTCGTTAAGCTTCCAGCTTTTTTCCCACGGAATCCATAATTGGTTAAGTACGTCGAGGGTAAGCCAGAGCGTATGTAAAGATCTTTTTAAATATGAAACAAAAGCCAGATCAAACTGAAAGCCATTTTCTTTTAATCTCTGGCCGGCTTTTATTGCTTCCTGAATTCCATTTTCTGAAAGGGGTACATCGGTCCATCCGGTAAATAGATTTTTTTTGTTCCATTCACTTTCTCCATGTCTGAGTAATGTTAATTTATACATAAGCTATTATCTTGATGCTTTCTCTTCTTTTCTAGTTTCTTACTTATACAAACGATTTTTTGGTTTGTATCTTACCATCAGAACCGTAAATGGTAACATTTACATGATCTTCTTCAGCCATTTCAAATGCTTTGTCAATAGCATCTTTTTTATTGGAAAAAGTAAAACTTGCTTTCTCAGATTTTTCTCTTTTTATGATCCACTCATCTTTACGAGGTAAGATGTATAGATCATTACCATGCGATTTTGAATCTGTATCAGTGTTCTCAATATCTATTCCTCTGTTAGTTGCCCAATCTTTAGCTCGACTTATCGACGTTGGAATAGCAATACTTTCTTCCATTTTTTTGTCTTCGAGCAACGTGTTTAATATTTCAATTGCTTTCTCACGTACCTTTTCAGGTAAGTTTTTCATTGTGTTTGGATAATCATTTTTTGTGTAAGGCATAATTAATATTGTTTTTCGTTTGTAATTTATGTTTCATTTAATTCTCTTTTCATTTAGAGACATCTCCTATTCTTCTTTTATTATTGCTTTTGGGTCAACTTTGAGATTTAATAAGATTCTTTCTACTGATTCCTCCATATGGGATGGACCACATAAGTAGAAATATGTGTTAAAATTAGAAATATTCCTTTTGAGAAAATCTTTTGTAAGGCAGCCGTGTTCATATTTGTCAGATTTTTCCTGAAAAAGAATATTAATAAAATTGTCACCCAGCATATCTTCAAATTCTTTTTTGTTGATTATATCTTCTTCTGTGTTATTGGCAAAGATGAGTTTATTATCTCCTATTTCATTTTGGAAATGGAGAGTTCTAAGTGCAGAAATAAATGATGTAATCCCGGCACCACCTGCAATAAAAACGCCTTCACCCCGGTAATTAATAGTTCCCCAAGAGTCTCGAATAATTAATTCATCACTCTTTTTTAATTTCAACAATTCATTTGTTAGTCCCTTTCTAGAAGGGTAGGTTTTTATCGTAAATTCCAAATGATTATCTATAGGAGGACTGGTAAATGTAAATGGTCTCTTTATGTCCTGCCATCCCGGTTTATTGATGCTCAACTCTGTGGCTTGCCCTGAACTAAAATTGTATAACGGTGGTTTCGTGGTTACGATCCTGAGCACGTTGTGAGTAATATGCGTTATTGATCTTACTTTTATAATATGGGTTTTCATTATATATTTATTCTAAATATTTGTATTCCCTCTTTTTTACTTTTTAAGAGGAATCATTAAATTATTCAGGATTCAAAAGCCGTTATAGCTCATGTTTCTTTATCACTATGCGCTAGCTTAAAAGCTGGCATACCGGTCATTTTTATTCTATTGTTTATAACCCAAAAGAATTCTTGTGCTTCTTCTCTATTAGTATATTCAAGCAGCACTGGAGGATTTACCTGGAGCGCCATGGCAACTCACACACATGTGATTGTAATGTTCATATTCTTCAATAATCACTATGCTATCTCCAAAGTAATCGGGTATCTTAATGGCCTTTATTAATTTCTCAATAGATTTCTACAACATAGTCTCAATTAAAGATTTAGTCATCTTATTATGAGGTACTAATTGACTAACTTTATATGATCCGGATGATACATATATAAATGATCCCAGAATCGAAACCAAAATAGTTCCTATAATTGTAATAATTAGTCACTTCCTTTAATTCTATTAATAATTGTTGTATTAAAAATTTCCAGATCTCCTGGGTTTCTTGATGTAATTAAGTTTCCATCCTCCACAACTTCTTTGTCAACCCAATTTGCACCCGCATTTTGTAAATCTTTTTTGATGGAAAAAAACGATGTCATTGTTCTGTTTTTTACTACCTCAGCCTCAATAAGAGTTTGCGCCCCATGGCAAATTGTTGCTACAAGTTTGTTGCTTTCAAAAAACGAGCGGACAAATTTAACTGCTTTATTATCCCTTCGCAACTTGTCAGGATTTATTACTCCGCCCGGTAAAATCAATATTCCGTAGTTGTTCTTATCAATATCGTCTACTGTGAAATCGACTGCAATTTCTTTACTCCAGTTACCTTCATTCCATGCCTTTATATTACCCTTTTCTGTTGAAACAACGTCCACTTGGATGCCTTCTTTTTTAAGGGCTTTCAAAGGCTCAAACAATTCCGACTCTTCGAAACCGTTAGTAGCCAAAATTGCTACTTTTTTATTAATTAAATCTTGCATAATTTATTTATCCTTTATTAAAATTGATCCGGGCAATCTTTGTCTAACCCAATTGTTTTAAATATTGTCAATAAAATTCTTAATCTCTTCCTTGGTTTTTCCCGTTTTTTCCTGAATACGGCCTACCACCTCTTCTTCTTGTCCTTCAACAAGTGTTAAATCATCATCGGTAAGTTCACCAAACTCTTGTTTTAATTTTCCTCTTACTAAATTCCAGTTTCCTTTTATTTTGTCTGTTATACTACTCATAATATTAAGTTTTAAATGGTTTGTAATTATTTGATATCTTTAATTTTAAAACATTTATTTTTTTGGGTCAAAAACTATTTAATCCATCCGCTGCTGCTCCTCCTTATTCATAAAGTTTGATGTAATTTCTAATCCTTAAGCTACATAGGGATCTATAACAATCCCTTTTTTTTCCCGTTCTTGGATTTACTGTATAAAGAATCGAACTATCAGCTGGATTTGATAATCCTTCAAATCGATGTATTTCCATCAGAATTACTACTGATGGTTCAAATTCTAAATCTTTACTATCTGTTAATTTATCCATTTTGTTTCCCCTAAAATTAACGTTGTAATCCCTCTTCAATAAGTTTCCGTTGCATAAGCCAATGTATCATAGTTATAATTATTGAAATCCATCTTTACTAATTTAAAAGTTCAACTCAATTAATAAAAAACAATTAATTGATTCCATAACACTTACTAATAAAATCCTGCCAAATTATTTTGAAGTTATAAACATCTGTTATATCTATATGAATATCAGATATATAATTAAATATTGCCAGATTAATTGATGTATACATGTGTGTATCATATTCCTCAGTTTGGCCATTAATTTCACAAAATGTTTTGTTTGGCAATTTAGCTCTAAGGTATTTTTAAGAATGTTCCTGTTATACCATAAACTTAATGTCGGAACCCATCGATGGGAATGAAATCAACAATTGTTTGATATCTGTGGGTGTTAAACCAGCTTTTATAGCCATGGAAAAGAGGTTGATAGTTTCCTCGGCGCAAGGCCCTATGATGTGGGCACCTAATATTTTACCTGTACCTTTTTCAATGATAATTTTAAAAGCATAAACAGAAGCATTCAACCGGCGTGCATTATACCATCCACTTGCATCCTTGTAATTTACTGTATATTCAAGTTTTTTATCTTTTGCCTGTTTTTCGTTTAATCCAACTGCTGCCAGCGGAGGCTGAGTGTAAACAACAGTGGGCATGGCTGTGTAATCGGGTTGTTTGCTATTGCCATTAATGATATTATCCACCACTGCATATGCCTCCATTGTTGCCAGTGGCGTTAATGGTAGACCTTGTGTGGCGGACACATCACCTGCTGCATATACTAACGAATTGGAAACACTTTGCAGGTATTTGTTCACTTCAATTCCGTTTTTAGAATATTTAATTCCAGCCTTATCGAGTTCAAGGCTTTGTATTGCTGGAACTCGTCCGGAGGCATTGACCACCATGTCAGCATCATAGGTTGTGTCTTTCCCATCATGCTGGCCAGTAACTTTATATCGGTCGCCTTCCTTTTGAATCTTGGTTACCTGCGTATTGAGTACGATATTGACACCAAGGTTTTTGGTTGCTTCAACTTCATATTTTACTATATCTTGCTCAAACTTTCCCAAAGGTGAAGCGGCCATATCAATCATGGTTACCTTCACTCCACATCGTGCAACAACGTGAGCAAATTCAAAGGCAATATATCCACCACCAATAAATAACATAGAAGATGGTAGTGCTTCGAGGTTAAGAAACTCGGTACTGGAAAGTGCATAATTACTACCGAGAATATCTAATTTGCGGGTCGTTGCTCCGGTAGCAACCACAATTTTCTTGGCTTGCAATTTTTGATCACCAACCTGCAATTTATTTTTATCAATAAACTTTGCTGTACCATGAAAGGTAGTGATTCCTTTTTCTATAAAGTTTTTTTCCTTTTTCTCGGGAAAGGAATCAACAAATGATTGTTTAAAAGCTATTAGTTTTTTCCAATCTACTTCCTGAGCTGAGGTATTTACCTGCCCTTTAAATCTGGTTGCCATATCAACAACTTTAGTGGCATCTACTAGTACTTTTTTAGGAACGCAGCCACGCAAAGCACATGTTCCACCATAAACCTGATTATCAGTAATTCCAACTGATAATCCGGCTTCGACACATTTATTGGCTATTGCAGTACCTGCAACCCCAGTTCCAATAATAAAAAGATCAAATATTTTCATACTCCTTCTGTTTAATTGAAAATTTGTTACAACAGTTCTTGTAGTTAATGTCCGCAAAAAACTTGTCTTTGGGTCTTTTATAAGAAAGCGTTAAAACAAAACCTATTCGGAATTTTTGAAAAGCTTTAGAAGTTTTTGAGACTAAAGAACTGACGAATAAAGCAGAGTAGAGGCAAAATCGCTGTTATGAATTCAACGAAGAATTAGTCTGACTGTGCTTTGCAAGAGGAAAGAAAACAATGTCAACTTACTGATTATAATTGACTTTCCAAAAGCGAGAATGACTCGTTATTTAGCGTTTTCTTTATAGGACTTAAAAAACTGCTACACGTTATAATTGTGCTTATTTAATTAAATCCGCTTTAGCAGATATTTTAGCAGTCCCACCGGCATATAATCTTGAAACCGGACATTTCTCTTTAGTAGTTGAGGCTAAATCTTTTAGTTTACTCTCTTCCAAACCGTCGCATTTTACTTTACAATCCAGTTTAATTTCTGAGATGTAGGGACCTGTATCATCTTTATCCAAAGATACTTCGGCATTAGTATCAATGCTTTCAGGGTTCAACCCCTCTTCGGTAATCAAAAGTGAAAGGTACATAGAATAACATCCTGCATGCGCTGCTCCTATAAGTTCTTCAGGATTTGTGTCATTACCATTCTCAAACCGTGAAGCAAAGTTATAAATACCTTCATAACCAGTAAATTTCATGGTACCCTGACCTTCTTTAATCTTCCCTTTCCATTGTGCTAGTGATTTTGATTTTGTCATGTCATTAATTTTTAAACAGTTAATACTTTAATATAATTCTTCATGTCATAATGTATAAAAATCATACCATTTTAGATTCATTTATTAAGCCATACATAATCAATCAAGTGCACAAAAAGTTGAATTTAAAGTGGGGAAATATTACCCAACTATATCCCAGGTTTCCACATATCTGAATCATATTATATTAAATGTTTTGAAAATCAAAGCAGGTTAATTACTATGAAATGAGTTGATTAGATTAGGTAAGAACAAAATACGCTTATTATGGTATACCTATTGTCTCTTCTTAACCAATAAAATAAATGTAATTATGAGTCCAATACAACTTCAAGATGTAAAGAAAAAATTAGAGAATGACAATACTATATTAATAGAAGTTCTTGATGAAGATTCCTATAAGGCTGAACACATTAAAGGTGCTATAAATATTCCATTAAAAAGAATAGGAACAGTAGCAAAGGATAAATTCAATAAGGATGATGAAATTATTGTTTATTGTTCTGATTATTCATGTTCTGCCAGCCCAACAGCTGCTAAAAAGCTGGACGATTTAGGCTTTAGAAATGTTTACGATTTCGAAGGTGGTAAAAAGGAATGGAAAGATGCCGGATTACCTATGGAATAATATTTTTTAGAATAATTTAACCATTGAATTATGTCAGAAGAAAAAAAGAGAATTTATCAGTTTGAGAATCAGGAATGGCTTGATTCTTTTGAATATATTATAAACAATGAGGAAGAACACAGACCGCAGGAAATTCTTAAGTTGTTGAAAAATATGGCAGTTGAGAAAGGTGTTAAATTAGATCCTTCTTTAACTACCCAGTTTATTAACACAATACCTAAGGCTCATGAGGTTGAATATGCCGGAGACCGAAGTCTGGAGCGTAAAATAAAAAGTATAATACGCTGGAATGCTATGGCAATGGTAGTACAGGCGAATAAAAGGAAAGAGGGAATAGGAGGACATATTTCTACTTACGCTTCGGCTGCTACTTTGTACGAAGTAGGATTTAATCATTTCTTTAAAGGTAGCGATGGAGATTCGCCAGCTGATATCATTTATTTTCAGGGGCATGCATCACCAGGTATTTATGCAAGATCATTCTTGGAGGGGCGTATCTCTCAAACACAACTTGAGAACTTTAGAAGAGAGTTGAATCCGAAGGGTGGATTATCGTCATATCCACACCCGCGGTTAATGAAAGATTATTGGCAATTTCCAACTGTTTCAATGGGTATAGGGCCAATTACAGCTATTTATCAGGCACGGTTTAATAAGTATTTACTGGATAATGGATTGCTTAAAGAATCGAATCAAAAAGTATGGGCTTTTTTAGGTGATGGAGAAATGGACGAGCCGGAATCAATGGGGGCTTTAACATTAGCTGCAAGAGAAGAATTAGATAATTTGATTTTTGTGATTAATTGTAACCTGCAACGTTTGGATGGTCCGGTACGAGGTAATGGTTCAGTTATTCAGGAGTTAGAAGGTGCTTTTCGTGGTGCCGGATGGAATGTAATAAAAGTTGTTCTGGGTTCTAATTGGGATCCGCTGCTCGAAAAAGATAAGAAGGGATTACTAAAGAAAAGATTAACCGAAATAGTAGATGGTGAACGTCAGAAACTTTCAACTGAAGAAGGTAGCTATATTCGAAAAGAGTTCTTTGGTAAGTCAAAAGAACTGAAAGCAATGGTTGAGGATTTAAGTGATGATGAGCTGGTGAAATTGCGCCGTGGAGGGCATGATCCGCAGAAAGTATTTAATGCCTATAAATCGGCTACAGAAAATAAAGGAACACCAAGTGTAATTCTGGCTCAGACTATTAAAGGATATGGTTTGGGTGAAGCCGGAGAGGGACGTAATATTACGCATCAGCAAAAGAAACTAAACGAAAGTGAGTTGAAACATTTTCGTGATCGGTTTGATATTCCTCTCTCAGATGAAGATTTAAAAGATGCACCTTTTTATAAGCCCGATGAGGATAGTGAAGAGATTAAATATATTAAAGAACAAAGAAAAAAGTTGGGAGGATATCTACCTAAAAGAAATCCTGAAACCCCGGATTTTAAAATGCCGCAAAAAGAAGTGTTTGAAGAATTCCTGAAAGGATCAGGTGAAAGAGATGTTGCTACTACAATGGCAGGAGTTCAATTGCTTGGTAAATTATTAAAAGATAAGAATATAGGGCAGTTAATAGTTCCTATTGTGCCTGATGAATCGCGTACGTTCGGTATGGATGCCTTGTTCCGTCAATCGGGTATTTATTCGCATAAAGGTCAGCTTTATGAACCAGTCGACAGAGAAAGTCTGATGTATTATAAAGAAGCTAAAGATGGAGCCATTATTGAGGAAGGAATTACTGAAGCAGGCTCAATGTCTTCTTTCATAGCTGCCGGAACTGCTTATTCTACACATCAGATCAATACAATACCATTTTTTATTTTTTATTCCATGTTTGGGTTTCAACGTGTAGGTGATTTTATATGGGCAGCTGCCGATGCACGAACCAAAGGTTTTATGTTAGGTGGTACAGCAGGTAGAACTACACTTGCTGGTGAAGGTTTGCAGCATCAGGATGGACAAAGCCATCTGTTAGCACTTCCGGTTCCTGGAGTACGTGCCTACGATCCTGCTTTTGCATACGAACTGGCGGTAATTATTAGAGATGGAATTAAAACCATGTACCAGGATGGAGAAGATGTGTTTTATTACATTACCATTATGAATGAAAAATATAAAATGCCTTCAATGCCCAAAACGAAAGGAATTGAAGACGGTATCATCAACGGAATGTACAAGTACAAGTCTGCGAAAAACAATAAACATAACTTAAATCTCTTAGGTAGCGGATCTATCTTAAATGAGGCCTTAAAAGCATCAGAAATTTTAAAGGATGATTATAACATTGAAGCTGATGTGTGGAGTATAACAAGTTATAAAAAGCTTTATGACAATGCGGTTGAAACCGATCGGGTAAACCGATTAAAAGGACAAAATAAAAAGACCTACATAGAAGATTGCGTTGGCACAAAAAAAGGGGTATTTGTTGCTGCAAGCGATTATGTGAAGTCACTTCCTTTAGCTGTTTCTAATTGGTTCCCGGAATCGTTTATTGCGTTAGGAACCGATGGTTATGGATTAAGTGAACATCGAGATGAATTAAGAGAATTTTTCGAAGTAAATGCAAATTATATTGCTTGGAGCGCTCTGAATGCGCTTAAAGAGCAAGGTGAGATTAAACAGGAAGTGCTTACAAAAGCAAAAAAGAAATTAAAAATCAAAGCAAACAAACAATCTCCAATGAACAGATAGTTTTAAGAGCTTCGGTATAATTAAAAGAAAATAATTATGAAAAAAGAAATAAAAATTCCGGATATAGCAGAAAATGTAGAAAAAGGATTAATTGCAGGTGTGTTAGTTTCAGAAGGTGATAAAGTTAGTAAGGATCAGCCTTTGGTTGAAATTGAAACAGATAAAGCTACTACCGATATTCCATCCGATTACGATGGTGTAATTAAAGAAGTTAAGGTTTCACAAGGCGATGAAGTTAGTGTTAACCAGGTGATCATGATTATTGAGGTTAAGGAGGCAGATAGTGGAAGTGAAGATGAAGAGACAAACAAAGAGAGTTCTGCACAAAAGAAACAAGAAGAAGATAAAACAGATGAGCAAGACCAGGATAAAAAAACTCATGAAAAGGACAAACCTGCTATACATGAGCAGAAGAGCAGTGAAGAGGTGCAGCAGGAAGAGGTTCCTGCTTCTCCTTCCGTAAGAAGACTTGCCCGGGAGCTAAGTGTTGACATTACGCAGGTTCAGGGTAGTGGTCCGGGAGGAAGAATTACAAAAGAAGATATTGAATCGTATTCAGAAAAAGGATCAATTTCACCTAAACAGGTAAAAACAGAGCTACCTGATTTTTCAAAATGGGGACCGGTTTCAAAAGAAAAAATGAACAATATAAGGAGAGTTACAGCTCAGAGTCTTTCTCAAGCCTGGCAAACAGTTCCGCATGTAACTCAGTTCGATGAGGCCGACATCACAAAACTGGAACAATTCAGAAAGAAACACCTGGAGAAAATAGAGAAAAAAGGTGGTAAGCTTACCGTAACATCATTGCTGTTAAAAATTGTGGGATTTGCACTACAAAAGTTTCCTCAGTTTAATGCAAGTATTGATATGAACAACCAGGAAATCATTTACAAACACTATTATAACATTGGAGTGGCAGCCGATACCGAACAAGGATTATTAGTTCCTGTGGTGCGCGATGTAAATAAAAAATCGCTGGCAGAGTTATCCGTTGAATTATCCGAACTAGCCAAAAAAGCACGTAATAAAGAGCTATCCCTTGACGAGATGCAAGGAGGAAACTTTACCATCTCTAATCTAGGTGGTATTGGTGGCACAGGTTTTACGCCTATTGTTTATGCACCACAAGTTGCCATACTTGGAGTTTCTCGCTCAAAATATCAACCTGTATTGGTAGATGAAGAGTTTGAGAAAAGAATGGTAATTCCATTATCGCTATCCTATGATCATAGATTGATAGATGGTGCCGATGCCGCAAGATTTTTACGATGGATTTGCGATGTAATAGAAGATCCTTATGCAATGTTATTTTAAAAATTTAGATCTATGAGTGAAAGAGAAACACATGATTTAGTAATAATTGGAGCCGGACCTGGAGGTTACCGGGCAGCATTTATGGCTGCAGACCTGGGATTAAGTGTAACTTTAATCGATCCGGAATTAAACCCGGGAGGAGTTTGTCTTTACAGAGGTTGTATACCTACCAAAGCATTATTGCATTTGACTAAAATTAAAACAGATGCACACCATGCTGCAGATTTGGGAATTAAATTTTCAGATCCGGACATTAATATGGACAAAGTAATCGATTGGAAAAATAAGGTGGTTAAACAACTTACAGGAGGTTTAGGTCAGTTAGTAAAAGCTCGAAAAATAAACTATATAAAAGCTAGAGCAAAGTTTATTAATTCAAATACTCTTGAGTTAATTGGAGGAGATAATAAGGGAGATAAAATCACCTTTAAAAAGGCTATAATAGCTACCGGAGTAAAACCTGTCAGAATTAAAACTTTTGATATAGGTAGCGAACATATATTGGATTCCTCAAAAGCTCTGGACCTGAAGGAAGTTCCAAAAAAAATGCTGGTAATTGGAGGTGGATACATTGGCTTAGAAATGGCTACTATATACCAATCATTAGGTTCGGAGGTTTCTGTTGTTGAGCTCACCAAAGACTTTATGCCTGGTATGGATCCTGATCTTATTGCTGAATATAAAAAGGCTAACCAAGATACTTTTAAAGAAGTATTTCTTGAGACGAAAGTGGATAAGATCGAAGAAAAGAATAAGATGCTGGAAGTATCTTTTAAGGATAAAAATAATAAATCATTTCAAAAGAAATACAACAAACTGCTTGTTGCAGTAGGGCAGAGTCCAAATACTGAAAAATTGGGTTTAGAAAATACTAATGTTAAACAAGATAATAAAGGATTTGTTAATGTAGATAAACATCAACAAACTAGTAATGAAAATATTTTTGCCATTGGTGATATTTCCGGACCTCCTTTACTGGCACACAAAGCAAGTTACGAAGGTGTAGTTGCAGTTGAAACTATAGCTGGGGAAAAAGAAGCTTTAAACGATGCCAAAGCTATACCGGGTGTGGTGTATACCGAACCTGAAATTGCAACCGCCGGATTGAGTGAAACCGATGCGAAGAGGAAAAGTATCAATTACAAAGTAGTTAAGTTTCCATGGGCAGCATCTGGAAGAGCAGTTGCAATGAATGAAAAGCATGGTTTTACAAAACTAATTATTGACAAGGATACAGAACGTATTCTGGGTGCTGGAATCGTGGGCCGAAATGCCGGCGATATGATTTCTGAATTGGTATTAGCTATTGAAATGGCTGCCACAGCCAAAGATATTGCTTTAACCATTCATCCACATCCTACATTAGCAGAAACAATTATGGAAGCAGCAGAAATGTTTTACGGACACGCCGCCCATATATTCTCTAAAAAATAAATGGAAAATTATGAAAACAATTATTATTAGCGATATTAAAGGAAAAGATAAAAGTATTATACCTTATGGTTTAAACCTGGCAAAGAAACTGGAATGTGAGGTAGATATTCTACATATTGTTGATTCAAGATCTTTGCATGGTGTTCAAAGTGCTTATTCAGATTCACAATCAGTAACGCCGGGAAAAAAGTTGTCACATCAGGAAATTATCGAAAGGGAGAAGAAACATGCAGAAATGGAGCTGGATAAGATTTTGAGCAGAGAAGCCTCTATGTTAAATTATCCGCTAAAAATAAATACATTTGTTGTTGAAGGAAGTATTGAAAGAAAAATTCGAGAACAAATAAAAACAGACAATGATACTGTTTTATTAATCAATTCAGAACATGATAATTTTATTTTTCATTCGAAGTCAGAGATTTTAGATACTATATATAACCTGGATACGGCTACTTTATTAGTTCCGGGAGATACTTCATTCCATGAATTTAAGAATGTATTTCTGTTATCAAATCCGGCTCCACGGAAGATAAAAAGACTAAAAAAGAAAATGTCCTTTTTAAAAGTCTTTAATCCTGTTATTAAAGCAATTCATGTAGTTCGTGCAAAAAATTATGATCGATTAATGCAAAAGGATAAAATCCTGGAAAGTATAAGAAAAGATCGATTTACACCTTTTGAATTTAAATCCATTACGCTAGCAGGCAAAAAGTTTATGCCAACGTTGAGTGGTTTTATTGAAAAGGAAACTCCGGATTTAATCATGAATTTGATGAATCGAAAAAGTATCTTTAAAAGAATGCTTCAGAAAAAAAGGTACCAAAATATCATGAATAGTACCAAGATTCCATTTTTACTGCTTGGTTAGAAACCTATTGAATAATGCAAATAGGCCTTTGTGTTTGCTTATTTCAACTTTTCGGTTAGTTATTAGTCGTATCAACAATTCTATTAATATGGAGAAGGCAAAAAGTCCTATAAATAAGAATAGTATTGTGTAAGAGTCTTTTATCGAATGTATTAGAAAAAGAACAATAACTGATAACGTAGATAGTAATGCTAAAATAACCATTATAGTTGAGGCTCTCGTGATTTTAACTAATTTAAGGTGTCCTAAATGGGTTACAGCATGAATAAACAGAAGTGAAATTGAACCTATCGCTGCAATTTGAAGAATATTCAAAAATAAGATCAACAAGCTTGTTAATATAACAGTAACCACAAGGCCTTCTCTGGTTTTACCAATAGGTTTTGCAAAAAAGCCTGGAAGTTCACCGTTTCTTACCATCTGATATGTGATATTATTGGCTGCATATAATACAGCATTGATTGATGATGAGGTAGAGAATAGTGCAGCTATAGCAATTATAGTAAACCCTGCCATTCCAAATGCTGGTTTTGCTGCTTCTGCCAGAGCATAATCTTTGGCTTGTATTACTTCGTTAACCTCAAGATTCCCAAATACAGCAATAGAAAGTGCTGTATAAATAGTCATCGTTATAAGTATCGAAATAAATATTGCGCGTGGCACGGTTTTACCCGGATTGGGAACATCCTCCGCTGTATTTGTTATAATTCGAAATCCTTCGTAAGAGAAAAAGGTAATTGCAATACTATAAAAGATGTTATTGGGTGTTGGATATAAATTAGGTGCCATTAATTCAGGTTTCATGTGCCATAAACCCGCAACTGCAAAAGAGATCAGAATTAATATGGTAAGAATAGTGGCAAAATTCTCGAACTTAACAACTTTTTTTAGCCCGATAAAGTGAATGGTTCCCAGTATAAAAACACTAGCCAGAGAAAAAATATTTACAAATAATAACGAATCTTTTACACTAAATAAAGCTGCAGCATAGCTCCCAAATGCTTTACTAAGAAGTGCCAAAGCAATTATGGATGAAAGATAGAGCATAACACTTATCCCTCCTGTAAAAATATTTGTGCCAAATGCTTGTACCACATATTCTACAATACCTCCGGCAGCAGGATATGTTGCACCTAATTTTGCTAACGAATAACCACTAATTGCTGCAACCATAGCACCGATAATAAACGAAATGTAAACTGCTTTTCCTGCTATTGATCCGGCTTGTCCTATTAAAGCAAAAATACCTGCTCCAATCATTGCTCCAACACCAATTCCTACAGCCGACCATAAACTAATCTTCTTTGTTGAGTTATCCATCTTTTTATTGTAATTAAAAAAGGACAGTTACATGAAATGTATCTGTCCGTTAAATTATTTAAATGATTAATCCCCAAATTACTGCTGTTATCAGTAATACCATTAAGAACCAAAAAAATACGCCAAATGCAACTTTTGATGGTTCACTTTCCACCGGATCTATTTTGCCTCGGTGTACCGGGGTTGATGCTGCCATGAAAAAGGCAAAAAGCAATATAACAAACATTACCGGAAACCAGGCAACGCCTTGGTAGTAAGGGCCAATAGGAGTGATCCATGCATCTGCTGCAATACCTGCTAAGATTAAAATGAGCAGAACAGACCAAAAATTTCCCCAGGGTCCGGTCGATTTAAAAACGTAGTAAAAAACTACACCTACTAAAAATGCAGCTAATGCAATTAAAATAAATTTCATAAATAACATAATAAATAATTTTTGTAGTTAGAATCAATTAGTATTTATGAAAAATTATGCCATGCTTGCTTGTTAAATTTTAAATAACATTGAACCCCCCTATTTAATAGGGTAATTGATTGGCAAATTAAAAAATAGGATTTATGATGTTTAATTTAAATGTGGATTTATTCTACATACCTTGGAAAAATTTCACATGGTTATCTCAACAGGATTTTAAAATCGTTTTTTATTCAATTCTTTATATTATATGAAAAGATTTTGTATTTCCTATCATAGCCATGTAATAGAAAATTAATCTTCATCTGCTCTAAGATATTACTTAACAATTGCATTTTTGGCATTGAATTAGAATAACTATTACTAAAAAAAGTAAAACTAAAATTAAAAAGGGGATTTATATTATGAAGAAATTTAGATCAGTATTAATAGGATTATTCTTATCAATCTTGATGATAAGTGCAAACTATGCTCAAAATGATTTAACGTTTGAGGATTGGGATAAGAATGTAGACAATCTTATTTCACGATCCGAATTTGTTGAACGTTTTACAAAAAACTATGCAAACGACTGGAATAACAAAGATGATGAACATCTTGATGATGAAGACTTTTTTCTATCAACATACAAAATTTGGGATGTTGATAATGACGAACTCCTGAGTAAAGAAGAGTGGTTATTCGGGTACGATTATTACTACGGTGATTATATAATTGATGATTATGTAGCAATTGATACCGATGGAGATGGTTTCATTGAGTATACCGAATATTACAACTATTTATATCCCACAAGCTATTATGTAACTTGGGATGTTGATAAGGATACATATTTAAATGAGTATGAGCTTGCTCGTTTAGTTTTTAATAACTGGGATATCGATGATGATAATTTTATTGAGAAAGACGAGTATATAAAGTTCGATGCATATTACTTAGATATTTAACACAGTATAAAAAAGATAACAACCGGGAATTTAGGTATTGTTAGCCCTAAGGTTCCTGGTCGTTATTTATAATGATTTTTAAACCATAAAATTAAAGCATAAGTTATGAAGAAAATAATAGGATTAATATTAAGTATTGTATTTCTGTTACCTATAGCGTGTAACAGAACAAGTGAATTAACATTCATGGACTTTGATAAAGACGGAAATAACGAAATAAGTAAACAGGAATTTACAGATGTTTTTACTGCCAATTTCTACGACGATTGGAATAAAAATGATGATGAATATTTAGATGATGAAGATTTTTATTTAACAGTTTTTGAGATTTGGGATGAAGACAAAGATAAGTTATTATCAAAGGAAGAGTGGTTATATGGTTATGATTACTATTATGGCGATTATATTGTAACTGATTATGATGCTATTGATACCAATGGAAACGGATTTATCGAGTACTCTGAATACGTAGGAGCATTAGAAGATACTGATTTTTATTTAGAGTGGGACCTGGATGCTAGTGAATATTTATCTGATAAAGAATTGGCAGAAGGTGTATTTAATCATTGGGATATCAATAAAAATGGTACTCTTGAACCAAAAGAGTATACTGATTTTGACTTGTATTACCTGGATATATAATTCAGATGAAAGTCCTAAATGAGTTTAAAGAAAGGAGAATTTTATGCCAGAACCTAACGAATTAAAAAAGCAAAAAATAATTGATCAATTAACCTGGGACGATAGTGTAAATGCAAATAACATACAGGTTAAGGTGTCCGACAATACGGCACTTTTACAGGGGAGTGTTCCCAACTATGCCACAAAAATTGCGGCAGCTTCCGATGCATATTTAGTTGCCGGAATTAACAAGGTTGAGAACAACCTAAAAGTAGAATACCCTATAAGTTCTTATTTGCCTTCTGATGAGGAGATTATTGAAAATGTTGTGAATACTTTAAAATGGCAAAGCCACGTGTCTACAGCTAATTTAAAGGTCGATTCAAATGGAGGTATTGTAACCTTATTTGGTACAACAGAAACACTGTGGGGTAAAAACAAAGCGGAAGAAATTGTTAACGGAATTCATGGAGTATTAGGTGTAGTTAACAAACTGGAAGTAGAACTATCCAGAACAGTGATTGATCTTGAAATTGAAAAAGATATTCAAAAAGCATTTGAACGCAGCGCAATTATTGATGAAGATAAAATACATGTTGATGTAAATAAAGGTACTGTGCACCTTACAGGGGTAGTGTCAAATTTCCCAATAAAGAAAGAAGCCATTGATATTGCTACCTATACAAAAGGTGTTATTAATGTAATTGGAGATATCACAATTGAATAAATATAAATCAATATAAAATAGGAGATTATATGAGTAAAATAGTAAAAGTAATTGAGGTAATAGCTACATCGGAAAAGAGTTTCTCTGATGCAGCTCAAAATGCAGTTAAAGAAGCTTCTAAATCGGTAAAAAATATACGATCTGTATATATTAATGAGATGAATGCTAATGTGCAGAATAATCTGATAGTTTCTTATGCTGTAAATGCAAAAATATCATTCGAGTTGGAATAATCATTCGATAGATTTTCATCATAAAAAATAAGAGAGCCTTGATCTTTTTTTGATCAAGGCTCTCTTATTTAAGATTGATGATGTTGTTACAGACTTCTCACATCAAGAAAACTGCCACTTGCATATTTAAATGAATTTTTAACAGCGTCAGCAACTAACTTAGCTGCATCGTCGGGTTTTGGCATATTTGGTGTTCCTTTGGCTTCTCTTAGTTTCTTTACAACAGGATACTTCTCTTCGTCGGGATAATTGTAAATATAATCTTGCATATTGGTATCAATTAATCCTGGAGCTAATGCTATAAAGTGAGTATCCGGTAGTTCTTTCGAATATAAATCAATAAGCATATTTAACGTTGCTTTCGATAATGAATAGGCATTCCATCCTCTTGATCCATGAAGTGATGCACCCGACGATATGGCTACAACCTGAATAACCTGTTTAACAGTTTTCATTATCGTATCAATTAATATTTTATTGGCCCAAACATTAATATCCATAAGCTCTTTTATTTCTTCAAGGCTGGTATCTTTTAAATCTTTAATCTCATTTAATTTTCCGGCATTCAGAATGACAATATCCAGTGTTAACAGTTCATTTAAGAACTTAACAACATTTTTTTCTGCTTCCTTGAAATTACTTAGATCTTGCGCCAGGAATTTGAAATTCTCGTTACTATTCAACTCTTTATCGGAATTTCTGCTAATACCATAAACAGTATGCCCCTGTTTTAGATAGTATTTTGCCAAACCTTTTCCTAATCCCGTGCTTGTTCCTGTTACTAGAATATTCATCACTTTGTCCTTTTAATTTCTACTAAATTATGAATAATTATTTGGTTAATATCTTTATTATTTCTTGAACGAATTGTTCCGTATCGCTTGCTCCCTGAGCCGAAATAAAATTTCCTTCGCTGTAAACCCGATCAGTTATATAGTCTGCACCTGCATTTAGTAAATCTGTTTTGATTGCATGATGCGATGTAATTTTTTCTCCTTTCACAAGTTTAGCTTCTATAAGTAACTGAGGCCCGTGACAAATTGAAGCAATTGGTTTATCCTGATCATGGTATTCCTGAATCCATTCAATTATCTTTTCATTTCTCCTCAACTTGTCTGTATTTAACACGCCACCAGGTAATATTAATAGATCATAATCTCCCGGTCGAGCATTGTCAAGTTGTTTATCAACCCGAAAGTCCTTATTCCATTGTTTCTGGTGCCACGATTTTAAAATAGGCTCATCGGATATAAGATGAACGGTAGCTCCCATTTCAGTTAACCTACTCTGTGGCATCTCCAATTCTATTTCTTCAAATCCATGTGTGGCTAAAATGGCTATCTTTTTATCATTTATATTGTTTTTTATATCATTCATGTTTTTTTGAATTTTTAATTACCGAGAATATACCATATGTTATGGCATATAGTCCGATTAAAATAATTACTGCTCTTGGTCCCTCAAAAGGATTTAACACAATTAAGAAACCGAAGAGTAAGGATAGTATACCTGCAAAAAGATAAAGGTTTCTTATTTCTTTCGGAAACCTTTTAACAAAGTAAGTACCGGTAAAAATTATTCCCATAATTACCGACCAAATACCAATAATTGTAATTAAAACAACAGCAGATAACTCTGGTCGTGCAAGTATAATAACTCCGAAAAGTATACCGATAATTCCTTCGGACAGCATGAGTGTCCAGTTCGGATTTTTATCTTTTAACTTTATGGATAGAAATACTAACCCTCCACTACCAAGTAGTATTGAAACAGCAAAGTAAATTACTAAAGCAAATACAGTAATAGATGGTATGGAAAGTGCAATAATACCAAAAAGTATCGTTAGTATTCCGTGCACATTTCTTATGAGTCGGTTCTTAAAGTTATTCATAGTTCTTTTATATTATTTTTTTATTAGGAGTTTAAAATCCATTGTCTTGCTCTCTGGGGTTCTCTAAAAACTTGAATTTTAGAGTTAACCAAAGGCGAAGTGGTTTTTGTAATGATCTCTTCGATTCTATTTGAGCTAATAATGGCTACTTTTTCAAAATCATAGGGATGATGAACAGACATTTTTAAATCTTCCCAAAATGCCGAAAGTAATACACCGTTAAGTTTCCCAACATGAATTAGCATGCGGATTTTACCATAAAGTTCTGACTTTCGCTCTACAATAGAATCTAATTTATGGAAATCTTCTCTAGTGACAACATGCGTTGCCGCTAATCCTATCGCATTCGAATACTTCATTTTATCAATCTGGAGCATATTTTTATTTAGTTTTTTGTGAGTAAGCGGAAGCTTTATACTTAACCCTGTTTTACAATCTTTGTTTTCTTTAACCATTAACCGATCAGTTTTCCATTTAAACATTGAATCTAACAAAATAAAATGTGACTGAACCCCTAAATTCCAGGGTTTCCTTTTGATTACCTAACCGGGTTTTAACAGAATTTTTTTGGCTTTCAAACTGTAAAAGCAAAAAATATGGTTCTTCTCTTTAATATCGATATGAAATGCTTATGCTATCCTGTGTAACTTTGTGTTTATAATTCTGAGGATAAGCATAAGCAACAACTGTTAAAAAAAACAATCGCGATAAGCAATATTTTTAGCTATCTGAGTTAAAGGTTAGTTTTAGTTTGTTTTGAATATCGAACCAGCTCGCTCAAATGCAGAATCAAATGAGTTGATACTGTTATAAATATTCTTTTCCATTTCGCTTACTTTGGGTTTACTCTGATTCTCAGGTAAGCTTAAACTCGAATATTCCTTTTGTATTTTATCACTAATTTGATTCAGTTCGTTCAAGATGCTTTCACTTTGTTCCTGAATTGCTTCATTGGTATTTTTTTCAACCTTTTCTTTTACTTCTTTTACCTTATCTTGAATTTCATCAATTTTTTGTTTGGTTTTGAGTATTAATTCTTCTTTTTCCATAGCTAATTTCCTTTTTTTGATTTTCTCTTATAATACTTCCATTAGTATGCCATAAATTGTTTTTATTTTTGATAAAAAATATAAACATGGCAACAAAAGGTGCGCAGTGCATTCAAAATTGGATAGCATGAAATAAATGGTTCTTATTTTATGAGGTAATGTTACCCGATTTGTGGAAAAAACCCACAGCATATATTCTTGTATTCGCGAATGCCTGTTGTGATAATTGAATGGCATGCAATTTTCGATGTACTATATAAACAAAAGGAGAATAATTATGCAAGAATTAAAAGAAAAGAAATGCAAACCATGTGAATCCGATACAGAACCAATGAATACTGTTCAAGTTAAGAAATACATGGATATGTTACCCAAAGAGTGGAAAGTTGTTGAAAATAAGAAATTAAAGAGATCATATTCTTTTGAGAATTTTAAACGGGGAATGGCATTCGCACAAGATGTAGCAATGATTGCTGAAAAAGAGCAGCATCATCCCGATATTTGTATTCATTATACAAATGTTGAAATTGAATTAACAACGCATAATATTGTAGGATTATCCGAGAATGATTTTATTATGGCGGCAAAAATTGAAGAACTATAAATAATAACAGAGAACAATAGTGTAGCCAGATGGTTCTAATTAGTATAACACGACGTTATAACTTATAAATAAAGTTGCATGATTAATTTAAATAAAAACATAGGATTATATACCGATCATTATGAGCTAACTATGGCTCAGGGTTATTTCCTTTCCGGATTACATGAAAAAACAGCGAGTTTCGACTATTTTTTTAGAAAAAACCCTTATAATGGTGGGTTTGTAATATTTGCAGGATTATCAGACTTATTGAATCTGATCTTAAGTTACCAATTTAGTGATGAAGATTGCAACTATTTAAAATCCATTGGATTTAATCATACGTTTATTCAATATCTAAAAAACTTCAGGTTTACCGGGAGTATATATTCAGTTAGAGAAGGAGAACTGGTTTTTCCTAATGAACCTGTTTTAAGGGTTGAAGGAAATCTTATTGAAACACAGCTCATAGAAAGTATTTTATTAAATATAATCAACTTTCAGTCGTTAATTGCAACTAAAGCAGCTCGTATGCGGCTGGTAGCAGGAGAAGACAGACAGTTAGTCGATTTTGGGTTGCGTCGTGCACAAGGATTGGGAGCCATACATGCCAGCAAAGCCGCTATGATTGGTGGTTTTAATAGTACTTCAAATGTTTTTAGTGCACGTGAGTTTGGTTTCGAATCTACCGGTACTATGGCACATTCATGGATACAAGCCTATGGAGATGAACTGGAAGCATTCCGCGAGTTTGTGAAAATTTATCCCGATGGCGCAATATTACTTATTGATACATTCGATACCTTAAAAACAGGAGTGCCCAATGCCATAAAAATAGCCAAAGAATTAGAAAAAAACGGTCATAAACTTTTAGGAATTAGGCTAGACAGTGGCGATTTAGCTGCGTTAAGCAAAGCTGCACGGAAAATGCTCGATGAGGAGGGTTTACACTATGTGAAAATTGTTGTATCTAATCAGTTGGATGAATATCTGATAAGAAGTTTGCTGGAGCAAAAAGCACCTATTGATGTATTTGGAGTTGGTACTTCGCTGGTTATTGGTAAAAGCGAAGGAGCTCTTGACGGAGTGTATAAACTGGCACATATTGGAAATAAACCAACTATGAAATTATCCGAAAACGTATCAAAAATGACCTTGCCGGGTAAAAAAAGTATTATCCGATTTATTGATCCGGAAACCCACACATTTTGTTTTGATGGTATTGAATTGCTATCGGTGAATAAAAATGAATTCGAACCTGATGAGGTTTGGATTAAAAAGATGGAAAACCATAAAAAGTTGACAAAAGAAGAGATTATACTAAAGGTAATGGATTCAGGTAAAAAAACAGTACCTGAACAGAATTTAAATCAAATAGCTTCGTATAGCCAATCAAGGCTAAAACAACTTAACGAAGAAAGTAAGCGTTTTGAAAATCCACACACCTATGTGATTGGAGTCGGGAAAAAATTAAGTGAATTACAAGTAAAATTAAAGGAGGAATTATGAAAGCTTTATTAATAGTTGATGTACAAAATGATTTTTGTCCTGGCGGAGCTTTAGAAGCTCCTAAAGGCGGTCATATAGTGCCAGTAATAAATAAATTAGCAAAAAAATTTGACATTGTATTAGCTTCGCGCGATGATCACCCACCACAAAGTGATCACTTTAAAAAATGGCCTGTACACTGCGTTACAGGAAGCGAAGGAGCTAAATTTCATAAAGATTTAGATACCTCAAAAATAGAAAAAGAGTTACTAAAAGGCACAGATGGCAAGGATGACGGATACTCTGCTTTTGAAGCTAAAAACACAAATTTAAAAGAGTATCTGCAAAGCCGCGATGTTGATGAGGTTTATATCACAGGGCTTACAGCAGAATTCTGTGTTAAAGAAACTGCAATAGACAGTAGCAGAAATGGTTTTCGAACTTACGTCGTAGACGATGCTGTTGCTGCTGTTCAGCCGGACAGTGATGAGGAGAGAGATGCTTACATAGAAATGAAAAAAGAGGGAGTTATCATGATCAAATCATCTGAAGTAAAATAATATATTTGAATTTGATCATTAGATTATGAATAGAAGGAAGAAAGGAGGCAGATGATGTTTTTAAAAATATTGTTAGGAACAGTTATATTGGTTTTATTGTCGGCACTAATTTTAGCCATTCGATATTATAAACAAAAGCAGTGGCCGCTATGCAGCGCTTTTGGGAAAAATTTAAGCAATTATAAAAATTGTGTGGTGGGAAAAGTTGAAGATTGTGCTAAATATAATTATAGCTCTAAATAAAGCATAAAAAACCCTTCAAGATTTACTTGAAGGTTTTTTAGTTGCCTTTTAATAAGTTTTTTATTCTTCTTTTTCGTGAAAAACCAATACGGGTAACTTGGCTTCTTTTATTAATTTTTTAGTTGAACTTGGCTTAAATAATCGCTCAAGAAATTGTCTGTTTTCCTTTAAAGTAATAACTAAATT
Organism: Bacteroidota bacterium; assembly: GCA_020444275.1. Lineage (GTDB taxonomy): Bacteria > Bacteroidota > Bacteroidia > Bacteroidales > UBA12077 > UBA12077. Next base: position 298,981 of record JAHLLG010000003.1, read on the forward strand.
GGCATCTATATCTGATGAATAGTCATTTATAAGTTGGGCAACATCATCGTTTTCTCTTTCCAATAGTGCTTTTACTTCAATTTTACTATATCCTGTTTTTTCTTTCACTGCATCCAGAAATCCTGTTGTCTTCACTTTTTCTTCAAATTCGGTAGTGTCGGTAATATGCAGAGCAACAATTTCAGGATTCAAGGTTTGTATTAGTTTCAAAAACCTTTTCATGGTAGTGATATCCTCTTCCTTGTAATTTGTTGCATAAACCACTTTCGAATAAGCAGTATATTCACTATCAGCAGGTATTACCCAAACAGGGCAGTTTACATCAAAAATAATATCCATGTTGGTTGAATTTTGCGCCCAAAAACTTACATCAACCTTACTGTTTAAGATGACCATATCTGCCTTGTTATTGGAAACTAACTCCTGTACAATAAATTTTGTTATACCAATTTCCGATAAAACATTAATTCCAATGTTAAAAGACAATTCGGATACAACTTTCTGAGATAACTGAAGCAAATTTTCTTTAGCTTCTTTGGCTATTTCTTCAAGACCTTTCTGAATATGAACGGTCATGGCACCGGTTGCATCCGGTGCTCCCATTGGATATGCCTCAGGATTTTGAACTGCTAAGAGTGTTAAATTCGTATTTAAATCTTTAGAAAGTTGAGCGGCATATTTTATAAATTCTTTCGAATTATCCGGTTCGTTAATTATTGCTAGTAGTGTTTTCATAATATAGTTTTTTAGATTCTACTTTTAGATTTATAAATGCAACAGGTATGCCTTAAATATTTCATTAGAATAAGAATGTGCTTAAACTTATGTAAAGCCCAGAACTTAAGCGTGAATTAAAAACAATCTAGTCTCCACTAAATATATTCTGCGAAGTTTTGGTGTGGAAATATTCCCCATTAGTGTTTTTTAAATTTCTTTTTTACAATATATCCGAAAGTAGCAGCATTAAAAAAAGTAAAAAGACCGTAAATTACTGCAGGGATAGCCATCTTTGGATTTCCAAGGAAAACCTGGCTAGATGCAATGGTTATGGCCAGAGCACTATTTTGTATTCCAATTTCTACAACTAATGTAATAACTTTCTGCTTGGAGAATCCGGCAAAAAAACCAATTAGGTATCCGGAGAGCATTCCAAGCAGGTTTAGGGCAAGAGCATATGGTGCTGTTTCCCAATACATGTTAAAGGAAATATTATGATTTGTTTTATTTCCAACAATTGTAAAAGTAAATACTATGGCTAATAAACCTGTAGTAATATATTTCAGGTATTTCTCAAGCTTTTTTGATTTTTCGGGATATTTCATCTGTGTAAGTAATCCCAAAAATGTTGGTAATAGGATCATAAACAGAATTTTAAAAACTGTCTTTAAAAATGGCATGGAAATAATTGCACTTTGGTCCAGAAATGCATTTAAAGCTAGGTAGGTGATTCCCGGAATGGATAATAAAATCAGTATACTGTTTATTGATGTTAATGATATGGACAATGCCACATCACCTTTTAAAAGATAGGTAATTAAATTTGAAGTTGCTCCTCCCGGACATGCAGCAATTAATACAATTCCTACTTTAACTACCGGAGGCAGATTTGAGAAATAAGCCAGAGCAAAAGCAATTGCAGGTAATAAGATCATTTGACAGCAGAGACCTATTAATAGTGCTTTGGGTAATTTAAAAGTACGTTTAAAGTCTTTGAAGCTTAGCGATAGACCTAAGTTATACATAATTAATGCAATAACTGCTGGTAACATGTATTGAGAGAAAAAAGTACTTTCCATAAAATCTGTTTTTAAGTTATTCGCAATCTCTGTACCAACCGTTAATTTTAATTAAAAGTGGCATTCTGTAGAGCTATTCATAAAATGTAACCATGAAAATGGGTATTATTTGTACACTTTATTGAAACTAGTTAACAATAATTTAAAATTATTTCTTTTTAAGTGGTTGTTAATTAGATGTTTTTAATGTAAATAAAAAATAGAGTTTCATATGGAAGATATTGGCATGCTTTTAATACTATACAATGCAATACGAACTTAAAAAGATTTTAGAGATGAAAAAACACAGAAAACAAATGAAATTTAGTAATTTATTACTGATATTGATGTCTTTAGTTTTTGTTGCATTTGTATCATGCAATAACTCTAATAAAAAACAGGAAAGCAATAAAGAAGAAATTGCAGAAGAAATTGAAGATGTTAATGAGGAAATTGGTGAAATGTTAACTGAAGAAAAAAATGAACTAAAGCAAAATGTTAACAAAGCACTTAATGATTTTAATCAAAAGATTAGTGAGTTAGAAAGTGATATTGAAAGTGGAAAAAAAGAATTAAACTCAGAGACTGAAGAACAGCTTAACGAGATGAAAGCCAAACGTGATAAGTTAAAATCCAGGTTAAACGAAATGGGAAATCAAACAGAAGAAAGCTGGAAAGATTTTAAAGCTGAAGTTGAACACGATGTAAATCAGTTTAATGAAAGTGTAAAAGATTTCTTTAAGAACAACAAATAGAAATTAATTGAAGAAAAAGATTAAAGGGGGAAGTAAAAAAGCTTCCCTCTTTTTTATAATTGAATCATATAATACTTTAATTTATTGTTATTTACAGTCTCATTTTATTATCAAAAATGCATGGTTATTACTAATCCGGAAGCAATTAGCGATATCATGTCAAAACAAGACCCTCCGTTTTATTTTGCAACTACAAATGAAGTAGAAGGATTAATTGATGCAGACTGTATTGATTGCAGGTTACAAGGTGGAACAACAGTTAAGCCCGATTTTTGGGTTGATTAAATTATTGTGATTGGAGTAAAGTCAGAAGAATGGATTTAATACAAAATGTAATATAGAGCTATATTTTAGAAAGGAATTTACCCACTTTTTAAAAATAGGAGGCACTTAAAGCAACTTAGCATTAAATAATTAATACCTTTAAATCAAAAATGAATTTGGTATGATATATAAATATAAAATTATCACGATACTGATACTGCTTACTGTTTTTATTGGATGTAAAGATGAATTCTTGCTACAATCGAATACGTACACCAGGATCCTTGTTGTAGATGGCCTAATTAGTAATAATCCAGGCCCTTATACTGTAGAAATATCTTTTTCTACTCCCGTGAATGATTATCAAAGAATTCCTTATCAAGATTGCATTGTATCAATCATTGAGAATGAAAGTACTTACGAAACATTAAATGAAATAGAACCTGGCGTTTATGTATCTTCTGAGGATGGAATAAAAGGAACTATTGGTAATACCTATAGCCTTTCTATCGAAACTCCAGATGGTAAAACGTATTTATCAGCACCTCAACGCATTCAACCATTTGTTGGTATTGATTCTATTCACGAAAAATTAATATACAAAAATGATGATTCATATGTAAGAGGATTACCAGGTTATCAGTTTTATGTAACCTCTCAGATTGCCGAAAATAAGGATAGTTATTTTTTGTGGAAAATGATTGAAACATTTGAATATACAGCTAATCGAAAATTAGCTACCATGTTTAATGTAGATTTGGAAACATTGACCTATTATATGGGACTTAACAGGTGCTGGAAAACCCAAAATGTGACATACTGTTATGCTGCAAAAACAACAAATCTTTCTATACCTCAAATAAGAAATCAACCGTTGCATTTTGTTGGAACAGATACAAAACGTTTACAAGAGCGGTACAGCCTTTTAGTGGAACAATATTCGATCGATGAGGAAGCTTATCAGTTCTGGAAGAACATCGAAGATCAATTTTCTCAAGAGAATTTTTTGACTGTTGAGCAACCTATTGATATTGTTGGTAATATTAAGAATACTAATGATCAATTTGAGCCTGTTTATGGATATTTTACCGTTGCTTCAGTATCTTCAAAAAGGATATTTGTTGACCGCCCAAGAGTTAACTTTTATTTAAATGACGATTGCTCCTTAAATAAAGATATAGAAGAACTTCAAGAACGGACAACACCAGTATTTATTATAAGTACAGGTGAAGGATCTGCCGGTGTATCAGAGTCTTGCGTGAATTGCGAGATGGAAGGTGGGTTAGCACAAAAACCAGATTTTTGGATTGATTAAATAAAAAACCACTCCTTGGGGGAAGTGGTCGAAAGTGTACTTTTGTGGAGCCGGCGGGAGTCGAAAAAATATTATAATAAACAGATAATCAAATAAATAGCATTATTAATTGAGGATTGGTGTCCGAATAGGTGATGTCGGGCAAGATTAAATATTTATCTTAATAATTCTTTCAAAATGAATTGATTTATTTAATTTTGTTGCAGTTTAATTCATAATGATATGAGAAGGGTAAAAGCATTTACGTTAACAGAATTGTTGGTCGTTTTAATTATAATCGGAATATTGGTATTATTAGCAGTTCCTAATCTAATGCCATTAATATCTAGAGCGAGAAGCACTGAGGCAAAACTACAACTCGATTTTGTGCATCAGCTTGAGAAAAGTTATTTCTATATGTATTCACGTTATTCTGATGATTTCGAAGAGATTGGATACGAACACGAGAAACTTGTTTCTGAGGGTGGTACGGCTAACTATGTAATTGAAATAGTTGAAGCTTCTACCAATAGTTTCAAAGCGAAAGCAACAGCGATTGTAGATTTTGATGGTGATGGCACGTTTAACGTGTGGGAAATTGATCAGGATAAGAATTTAAAAGAAGTCGTGAAAGATTAATTATGATCTATTTAAAAATCTTATTATTAATTATTTTAGCCTTTATTGTTTACCAGGATTTTCGATTTAAAGCAGTTTCCTGGATTTTTTTTCCTGTTGGTTTTGTATTAGGTATTGTTGTAGCCTTATTGGAAGTGAACTTGCATAATTTATTAATTAATAGTGCAACCATCTTACTTTTTCTGATATTTCAACTGGCAATTATCATGTTGTTTACCCGGCTTAAGTATAAAAAAACAAAGAACGTTTTTAATTCGGTGTTTGGGTTGGGAGATATTTTATTTTTAACGATGATCGTACCGTTCTTTTCACCCATAAATTTTCTACTATATTTTATTTTATCGCTGATTTTTACGCTGGTTACATTTATTCTTTTTTCAAAGACAAGAGTCCTAAAATCACCTCGAGTGCCTTTAGCCGGATTGCAATCGATGTTTTTAATCATTGTTATCATTTCACAAATTATTTGTAAGTTTAGTTTTTATAACGATTTTCTGATATTACAATATTTCATTGGATAGTATGATAAAGGATGGATTTATAGAGATATCAACTGAACTGCAGCAGACCATTACAGCTGAACAGGCATGGCATTATAGTATAATTCCTAAAGATGTTAAAGGTAACGAGTTGGAGTTTTACATTGATGAGGAAAAATATTCAAATGCTGTTATAGATGAGCTGGAACTACTCTTTGGTAAGAACATTCTACTTGAAAAGGTTCAATCGGATATACTCCAAAAATCGTTAGGAAAGTATTACCGAAAAAAGAAAAGTGGTGAACATTCTGCTGCTGATGTGTTTATCCCAAAATCAGATGATTTTCTAATAAACTTGATTTCTGAAGCAGATGATATCGGAAGTTCTGATATTCACATTGAAACATATGAAGATCGTTGCAGAGTGAGAATGAGAATTGATGGTAAGCTCATAGAACGTTATGTTTTAAATAAAGAAGACTATCCTGCAATCATTAATAAAATAAAAATCAAGGCCAATCTTGATATTGCAGAAAAGCGTTTACCTCAGGATGGTCGTATTTTCTTTCACGATGGTGATCAAAAATTTGATATTCGGGTTTCGGTATTACCAACTCTGTATGGCGAAAAGGTAGTAATGCGTCTATTGAGCAAAGATGCTACAGATATTGATATTGAGCTGTTGGGAATGAACAAGCAGCAATTAACGAATTATCTGGAAGGAATTAAAAAACCACATGGGATTGTACTGATCAGTGGTCCTACCGGTTCAGGTAAAACAACCACATTGTATGCAACACTAAAAATTTTAAATAAAGAACACTCCAATATTGTTACCATAGAAGATCCTATTGAATATACTCTAGAGGGTATTAACCAGGTACAGTTAAAAGAGAGTATCGGTTTAACATTTGCAAGTGCTTTAAGAACTTTTCTAAGGCAAGATCCCGATGTGATTATGCTAGGTGAGATTCGCGATGGAGAAACAGCAAAAATGGCTGTTCGTGCAGCTTTAACAGGACATCTGGTATTATCAACAATTCATACCAACTCAGCCTGGGGTACCATTTCAAGGTTAATGGACATGGGAGTTCCACCATTTTTAGTGGCAAATACACTGAACTTGTCTGTTGCGCAAAGGTTAGTTCGTTTACTCTGTCCCGTTTGCAAAGAAAAGCAACAATTTGATCCAACACTCTATCCACGAAACTTTAAAGCTCCTCACGCAATAAAAGAACATTATGTTGCAAAAGGTTGTGATGAGTGCTTTTATACAGGATATAAGGGACGTAAAGCGGTCTATGAAATTATACCGGTTAATCACGATCTTGCTGAAAGAATTAGGCAACAGACAACCGATGATGAAAAGTTGATTAAGAAATATAAATTTAAATCACTTTCCAATTCTGCTTTTGAGCTGTTTAGCTCCGGACATACATCAATAGAGGAAATATATCCGATTCTTATTAATTCATAATTTACTTCATTTATACGAAAACGTTATTTAAAATGAGAATAAATAAAGTATTAATTGAACCAATAAAAGCATTAAGGTTCTGAAATAATTTTTAGCGTTAAATAATAATCAACAAAAGAGCTTTTTTTTGTTAATAATTTCTCTGTTCATTAAAATAAAAAGGACACACAACTATTTAGGTTGTTTATGTCATTTTATACAATTATCAATTTACTACGGTTATTTTTATATGTGAAAATCAAGAAAATGGTTTTAAAATATACAAGAAATTGTATATGTTTTTTAACATATTTTGATTTAAAAATTGAATTGATCCAAATGCATAAATTCGTAGTGATTTTATTAACCAAATAAATTCCCTTTCAAAAAATAGTTTAATTAAATTAATACTTATGAGAAAAATTATTTTATTTTTTACATTGTTAATTATTAATATTAACTCTTTTGCGACTGATCCTGATTATTGGGTGAAACACAGTCCAGACTATATGTTGCCTTCAACGGAGGCAATTTCCAGAATTAAGCATATTGCAAGGCCTCCTGCCTTGTATACAGGTATACCAAAAATAAATATACCACTTTGGAATAATAAAATGTGCAGCTATTCAATGAACCTTGAGTATTATGCAGGAGGAATACAGGTAAGTGAGTTGGGTTCTTCAGTAGGACTTGGATGGAGTTTAAAAGCAGGTGGCGCAATCTATCGTATTGTTAGGGGTTTTCCTGATGATTTAGCAGATAAAGGTTATTTAAGTTGTCCTGACGAAATTAAGGATTTATACAATAATGATTTAGATTTAATGATCAACCAGGATGCACAAGAACTAAATAATATTGGTGATCAGTATGATTCCGCTCCTGATCTTTTTTACTATGAATTTAATGGCATAAAAGGGAGCTTTATCTTTGACTTGAATGGCAATATTGTACCTATTCTTAAGACTAACCTAAAGATTACAGCTGATATAAATGAATTGGGGGAAATCAACGGTTTTATAATAAGGACTTCAGATGGAATAAAATATAACTTTGATGTACCTGAGGAAATTACAATTAATTCAATAAATGGTGAGAATACGGATGTAAGTTCAATAATTGACACCACATATTCTTCATATATTTCTGCTTGGTATTTATCCAATGGCACAAACATATCCGATGGTAAAGAATCGTATCAATATGAACAGGTTACACTTTCTGTTAATAGAAGTTTGTATCAATACGCTTTTTATAACGAAGCTGGAACTAGAATTGAAGATATGGTAAGAGCAAATCTCACTATAGAGAGGCCAAGATTAATTAGTGCTTCAGATAAAAATTCAATTACAAAATTCAATTATGGCTCTAATAATGAATTGATTTCAATAGAAGTGTCAGGAATAATACCAAGTTTTGCTGATCCAGTAATAAGTGAGGTTTTGAATATTAGATTTAACTATGGAACATTTACTTCAGCTTCAACAGATGTTAATAGAATCCGTAAGTTAATATCAGTAGAATATGGAAGTGAAAACAGCTCAGGAGAATTTATACTATTTAATAAGTACGATTTTGAGTATAACGAAGATCTGGATATTCCAGCTGAATACAGTACGCAACAGGATTTGTGGGGTTACTATAAGGCTAATAGTTCATCAAGTATATTACTTCCGGAAATGCAATGTTCCAATGGCTATTATGAATCTTTAGTTGTAAATCCTGAAAGCATAAATTTAAGTGGTGCTAATAGAATTACAGATCCTGCAAGTATACAGGTTGGCTTATTGAATAAGATTATTACAATGCAGGGTGGTGAAACAGAATATTTTTATGGAGCACAATCATTTATGTATGGTGGTAAGCTAATTCAGGGAGGAGGAGCTCGTATTGATAGTATAAAATATGACGATCCTGATTCAGATTTTCCTGGAACGGTAATTAAATATAATTATACTAATTATGATGAAGCTGAACAATCAACAGGAGTGCTTATTGCTAAACCTAACTTTGCATATGATTTAAAATATCATGAAAGTATCCCTCAAAATACATTTCATTATGCAAAATTAACTCATGGATTGAATATGCCATTTGGAATTCCGGTTTATTATAAACAGGTAACTGTTGATAATGGATTTGGTTACACCGTAAGTGATTATGAAATGCCAGTTCCAAATAGTTCATATATGGCAATGGGTATAGATTTTCAAGATGATACTTCTTTAGTGTATGAAGGATATTATTGTACTGCTATATCATATAAAGATAGTCACTTTAAGATAAATTATAGTTATGGGTTGAGACCATATCTCATAAGAAAAAGAAGTTTTGGAGAAGATAATACGATAATTCATGAAAGTATTTTAACATATGAAGATGTTCAAAACGAGTATTTAGTAGCTGGTTTTAAATGTAGTCCTAGGTTGCATAAGAACTTGGGTGACCCAATAAGCGATACCAGGACATTGCATAAATTCTTTTATCCGGTAGCATGGAAACTATTGGAAAGCAAACAAGATATTAATTATGAAAACGGAAGTTCTTTCGATCACCTAACAGAATATAGCTATTCTGATTACCTGACTTCTTTCAGGTTAGTAACTGAGACAAGTTGGTACGATACAGACGGGAATAAGCATATTAAGGAAGTTAAATATCCATTTTCCTTTTCTGTTGATGGTTATACTTTATCGTCAGATATCCAGCAGTATAATGAGGAAGTAGAACAGACATTAACATCTGAAGATTACAAAACGTATTTACCTGACGGGTTATATTATTTGAAAAAGGGTATAAATCCAGATATTCTTCCTCCGGAAAATACTTCCATATCTAATGCATCAAAGAATACGGTAGGATTGATAACCTTATGGCGTCAAAAAAATTACACGATCCCTGTAGAAGTAATTGAATGGATTGAAATAGATGGACAAAAAAGGATTTTATCTTCCACCTTAAGAACATTTAAAAAATTACCGAATCAAAAGGTGGTTCCTCATATTGATTATGAATACAATGGACCAACATCTTTTGTGTTTCCAAGCTCCGACATTATAAATGATATATTTAAGGTTAGTAAAAATTATGAATTTGCTAAAGAATATGTTTCATATAATGAAGATGGCAACGTAACTAAAACAAGATCAGCCAATGGATTAGAAATAGATTATGCATGGACAGAACAGGGAACATATTTAAAGTCAAAAACTTTTAATTCAACAAATACAGAGTATTATAGTTATAAGCCATTGGTTGGATTAATATCACAAACGGATGTCAACGGCAATGAATACAGGTATATTTATGATATCAGTGGAAAACTGGTAGCTAAAACAGACCAGTCTAATAATATCAAGGAAATTAATACCAGGAATTATAAAAATGGTCTGAATGATATTCCTATTGATCAGACTACAGACCCAAATGGAGTATTTGGAGGAACAAATTTACCTCAGGCAAGAATTGACTCATATAATGAGTATAAGGAGTTATTTATTATTGCTGCATTCAATCCAGCATTTCAGTATGAAATGGATTTTGGTGATGGAACTACGGAAATAATTGAAAGAAGTAGTGTAATGCATCACTACACCGAAGTAGGAACCTATACTGTCGTTCTGAAAGAAGCGCTTGATGGGATTGTAGTGAACCAGGATGAGATAACCATAACACTAGGACCAGAGCAATAATTTCTTGGTATAATATTTATAAAGGGATAAAGTTATGATACGATATAAAAATATAGCTATAATAAGTTTAATAATCCTAATTGCATTGCTAAGTAATTTTAAAGGTTATTCACAATGCGTAACAACTACCCCTCCGGAAGAGATAAATTTTACAGCTTCAGGAGGAACACAAATAGTTACTACATTAGCAGGAGGAAGATGTTTATTGGAGGTTTCAGATAACCGATCATGGATTTCAACATATTATGATTTTCTATCTAAAGAACTTTCTGTTACAGTAACTGGCAATTCAGGAGATTCTAGAAGTGGTTGGATTACTATTGAAGAATATGTAATAAATATTAACCAGGCAGGGGTACCACCGGCCAGACCGGGGACTATTTCAGGAGCATCATCATTATGCCCGAATCATTCAGAAACGTATTCAATAAGTTCAGTAGCGAATGCAACTAGTTACACCTGGATTGTGCCGTCAGGAGCATCAATTGTATCCGGGCAAGGGACAACACAAGTTGAAGTAGATTTTGGTTCAGCCTCAGGATATGTTAAAGTAAGAGCAAATAATTCAAATGGATCAAGTTCATATCGTTTAAAATATGTAACAGTAAACGCTGCTCCAAATGTATATAATGTAACTGGAGGCGGAGACTTTTGCATAGAAACAGGGAAGGTGATTAGCTTGGATGGTTCCCAATCTGGAGTTACTTACCAATTGTTGCTAAACGGTTCTAGTATTCGTGGCTCGGAACCAGGAACAGGATCAGAAATTAGTTTTGAAAGGCAATTTATTGAAGGTAGATATACAGTAGTTGCAACAAACACGTCGGGATGTACGACTCAAATGTTTAAATATGCTAGATTAACTGCAGTTTCACCACCATCTGCTTATTCAGTTACCGGCGGTGGTTCATATTGTGAAGGGGGTCAGGGTGCAGAGATTGGTTTAGACGGTTCACAGTCAGGAGTTACATATAACCTGATATTAAATGGTTCGTCGGTAAAAAGTAGCGAAATAGGAACAGGAGCAGCCATAAGTTTTGGAAATCAGACTACTGCCGGAACTTATACTGTTGAGACTTCAAATTCGGAATGTACAACAGTGATGAACGGATCCGCGAATATTACCGTTTCTTCTTTACCTGTATCTTATTCAGTAACAGGGGGCGGTTCATATTGTAGCGATGGTTCAGGAGTTTCGATTGGATTAAGTAACTCTCAGAAAGGAGTTAGCTATCAACTTAAACTTGATGCAGATGGTAACTCGGGTAGCCCGGTAGTAGGAGTAAAAGATGGGTTTTCCATAGGTTTTGGTAAACGAACAGTACCAGGCAATTATACGGTTGTTGCCACAAACTCAAATGGCTGTTCAACAACAATGAGCGGTTCGAAAACTATTACAGTATTATCATTACCAACTGTTTATGCAGTGACAGGAGGAGGTGCATATTGCAATGGTGGTTCTGGGGTTGAAATAGGTTTAAGCGATACGCAGACAGGAGTTACTTACCAGCTTAAACGTGATGGATCCAATACAGGAAATCCAATTGCAGGAACAGGCGCATCTATTAGTTTTGGAAATCAAACTGCAGCTGGCACTTATACGGTTGTTGCCACTAATTCTCAGGGTTGTTCTAAAACAATGAGTGGCAGTGCTTCCATAACCATAAAATCCCTCCCAATACCACCTTCTCCAATAAATGATGAAAGATGTGGAAAAGGTATTGTTAACCTGAAGGCAAACCCGGAATTGTCTGAAGGACAAACAGTGTGGTTTAATTCAGGTGGAACTGAACAAATTAATACAGGTACAGCGTATTCTCCATACATTCTTGAAACTACCAATTACATAGTAAAAACGTATAATATTAATTCAAAATGTTATAGTACTCCCGTAACAGTAACCGGGGCTGTTAATCCTAAACCAACTAAATTTGATGTAACAGGAGGTGGAGTAAATTGTGATGGCAGTCAGGGAGTATCCATAAACTTAAGTGGCTCTGAATTAAATATGTCATATCAATTAAAACGGGATGGAACGATTGTTGACAATAAAACAGGGACTGGAGGTTCAATTACATATGAAGATATTACAACTCCTGGTGATTATAAAATTTACACAGATAATAGTGCAAGCGGTTGTTCAATAGCTATGAATGGAACTGCTTCGATAACTGAAGGAACATCACCAACTGTTTTTTATGTTTCCGGAGGTGGATCTATTTGCAGTGGAGGCGAAGGAGCAGTTGTAAATTTAAGTAATACTCAGGACGAAGTTACATATCATTTGTTGCGAGATGGAATTAATACTGGTATATCGATATCTGGAGGTGGACTTCCTATTAGTTTTGAAAATATTACCGATGCTGGAACTTATACCATTAGAGCAATAAACAATATAAGTGGGTGTTCAAAATTAATGAAGCTCAAAGCAATAGTTTGGGTGAATACACCACCTGATGTTCCTGTTTCAGTAGAGGGTGATACTCGCAGTGGTTATGGTCCTGTAACCTTATCTGCAGAACCTGGTACCGAAGGATGTGTAGTAAATTGGTATACATCCGATGGAGAATTTATTCAATCAGGTGAAACCTACACTCCAAATCTTTTCAGGAGTACAGATTATAAAGTTACAACCTATAACACCGAAACAGGTTGTGAGAGTGATGAGGTAATCGTAACAGCTACGGTAAACGACATGTATCTTCACGATGCACCCAAAACAGAAAATAAAAATTATTCAAGAAAGGTTATGCCCAAAGTAGCTGTAAAATCAATCAGTGGGTTAGATTATCTAACCAGAGATCAGGTGGTTGAGCAAATCTCTTATTTTGACGGATTAGGTCGTACAGAACAATCTCAAGTTACAGGTACAGGAGATATGGACGACTATATGATACAGGTGTATAGCTACGATAAGTTTGGTCGTGCAGACACCTCATTCCTTCCATTTACTAATCAAACAGAAGGCCAATATTTAGCAGATGCCAGACAAAAACAAGAAACATATTATGAAACTGATGATAGCAAAAATATTGCTATCAGTCACTCTCCATGGGCAACTGTAACATATGATTCTAAAAGTCGTGTCGAGGAGTCTTCTTCTTTTGGTGATCAGTGGCAGATTACTACCGGAACAAATTATACGAAAAAAGCAATCTATGAAACCAATTTAGCTACTGATAGTGTTATAAAGTGGATTCCTTCGGAAGATGTTTATCTTGGAGATGTGTATTATACTGATGGTAAGTTATACAAGAAGGTAGTAACCGACGAAAATGGGATAACCGCTATATCATTTACAGATAAAGACGGTAAACTTATTATGAAAGAGCAGGAAGGACTACAGACCTACTATCTTTACGATATTTACGGGCGGGTAAAACATGTATTACCACCAGAATATGTCGAAAATTTGGCTAATACTACTGTACCTTATACGGTAGATATAACCGATCCACTTGTAATGCAGTATTGCTATACATATGTATATGGCGAACGAAGCTTACTAGTAGAAAAACACTTGCCGGGAATAGAAAAAATCGAATATGTGTATGATAAGCTGAACCGCCCGGTATTATCACGGAACGGAAACCTGAGAAACAGTAACCAGTGGAGTTTTGTTAAATATGACAATTTCGGAAGGACTGCGTATTCAGGTATCTGGACTGATGATGATGCTTTGAGCCGTAATCAGTTACAAGATATGTTATTTGACAGTGATGTATACGAAACAATTGACTTTACAACTGGAGAATATTCAAATAATGCATTCCCGCAGCAAAATACAGATATTCATGTGTTGAATGTGTACGATGCGTATCCCCTTAATACAAAACCATATATTAATAGCAAGGGAAATGAAGCACCTACATACAGTATTAATGCCAAAGGGAACCTTACCTATTCAAAAGTTAAAGTTTTAGACGGCAGTAATACATATCTTGAAACGGTATTGTACTACGACACATACAACCGGGTAATACAAAAACACTCCGATAACATTTATGGTATGATCGATATTGTGAATATGAAGTACAACTTTATGGGGCAGGTTACCGAGCAGGTTGTCGATCATCAAATGCCTGATGCGAATTCGGAGGTAGTAAGTAAATATTACTCCTACGACCAGGCAGGGCGTTTAAAATCCATAGAGCAGGAAATTGAAGCCGATGCAAACGGCCGGGTAAAAATGGTTGAACTCGAATACAACAAGCTGGGGCAGGTTACGGCAAAAAAACTGCACGAAACAGCATCGAACCAGTTCTTGCAAACGGTAGATTACAATTACAATATACGTGGTTGGTTAACCGGAATTAACGACCCCGATGAGCAGGGAACCGATAACGACCTGTTTGCCATGAGATTGCATTATAACGATGAAATAAAAGCAGAAACTGCACTGAATAACGGAATGATTTCAGGAATAGAGTGGAAGATATTTGATAGCAAATCAACCAGCGGAACTAAGAAACGCTCGTATGCATTTACCTACGACGATCACTACCGCTTAACAGAGGCCGATTATTTCGACGATGATGCAACAACGCAGGAAAATTTTGATGTGTCGTACAATTACACAACCAATGGTAAAATAAGCTCGTTGGAGCGTTATGGTAAAACAGGTACAGATCTGTATGGTAAAATTGATGATTTGACGTATACCTATACCGGTAATCAATTAACGAAAGTTGACGATGCCGGGCTTAGAGGAGAATCTTCAGTTTTACCTAACAATTTCCCTGATTTGGAAACAACAGAACAAACTGAATATTTGTATGATGAAAATGGTAATATGTATGTAGATAAGAACAAAGGATTAACTAATATTACCTATAATCATTTAAACTTGCCAACAAGAGTTGATTTCGAAGATGGTAGCTATATTAACTTTTTATACGATGCACAAGGTAATAAGCTCGAAAAAGAGGTAAAACAAGCTGGATCAACTTCAGATTTTTATACATTTGTAGGTGGTTTTATTTACGAAAACGATAATTTAGCACAAATAGTAACCGAACAAGGAAGAGTGACAGTATCTGGCACCACATATAAATACGAATATTACCTCAAAGACCATTTAGGTAGTACACGAGTAATGTTTGCCGACGATGGTAACGGTAATGCCGAAATTCTGCAGGAAACACACTATTATCCGTTTGGTTTAACCATTGACGGATTAAGTTATGGTAGTGCAGAAAATAACACGTTATTCTCAGGCAAGGAATACAATTCTGAGATTAACCTAAACTGGTATGATTTTGGGGCTAGGAATTATGACCCTTCACTCGGTATGTGGTTTAACGTGGATCCAATGGCCGAGAAATATATATCTTCTTCTCCATACCATTTTACAGCCAATAATCCTGTAAATTTCAGGGAAACTAACGGAATGGAATTTGAATGGAGAGACCCTGATGATACACCTGAAGGAGGAGGTAATTTTGGTAATGGCAGTGGAGCTGCTGCACCAAATTCTATTTTATATGCTTTGCTGGGAGGTTATGGAAATATGTTTAGTAGTGATTTCTTTCGAAATAGTATGGATGAAGGTTCGTTTTACTCTAGTCTTACTACTGAACAATATGATAATCTTCAAACATTTAAGCGAGCTCAAACCTTTGGTATCTCAAGTGTTTCGGAAGGGTATTATTCAAGTAATGGAACTTACTACTCTGTAGAAAGCTATGGTGGAGATCGAAATGGCAATGGATTTGTGAATTTTACAGGCGGCACAATGATGTTTGGTAATGGTAATGCTACTGAATATGGTGGAATAGGTACTTGGTTTGCAGGAGAAGGTGGAACAGCTTATGCAGAACCTGGTGATAATTTTCTTGGTTGGGTCAATCCACAAGAACCAGATAAGGTTGATTTAGATAATCCAGGTTTTTCAAAACAAATTCGATTATGGAATTGGTATTTGAAGAGTGTAAATTTCGAGAAAACAAATGGACGTCAATATCACTTGACAGAGATATTTATGACTCCAAAGGAAGCTAAGAAATTGGATTGGAACTTTTTTAAATCAACAAACGAAATTGTAAGGACAGGAAAGTTTGGTTGGAAAGGTACAGACGTAAATTTTATCTATCAAATTAAGGATGGGAATTTTAGTGACTATGGTGGACATAATTATAGATTTAATTTTGTAGGTAGTACACATGAAGATATTGTAGGAGATTGGCATAGAGTTTCTTGGCTTAATGGAACTAAGGTTGTAGCAGACTTTTGGTTTAACAGTTATGATTACAAACAATTTTTTATGAATTATTAAAAATAGAACTATGAGATTTTTTATAGTATTATTCATGGTAATAATTTCTTTTTCCACGTGTAAACAAGAGAAACTAGTAAATGAATTAAAAAGTAAATCAGATTTCATTGAGGGTAAATGGAAATTTAAAGAAGTGTTTCCTGGAAATTATGAAATAACACAAACAAAGGGCTCTGAATATTCAAAAGTAGCTTTTACAAAAAACGATATATTAGGAGTTGCTCTAACTTACCATTTTAAGAAAACAAGGATAAGTGATGAAAAATATAGAGTTAAATATTTCTCATTTAGCGATACTTTATGTGTATTTGATGAAATGAAAAACGGTGAGAGGACGTTTTTTAAAGGTAAATATTACTATTATTATGTGATATTAAGATTAAATAAAGAGTTTACGCCTACAAGGGGACAAATAGATTATTATTATAATTTTCAAGATTCACTAATTAATATACGTGGGAATGATCTGCCCGATTTACCTGAATTAAAAAAGTCCGAGACAAGGGTTGAATATGAGGAAGAAGAAATTGTTGAGAATGAATAGTAATAGAAGATCTTAATACAAATAAAAACGAAATAAACAAAAAGGTTCGAGCAATTTGCCCAGTTCGACTGAGGCTAAATAAAAGCACATAACAGTTCGGCGGTGGTTGGAACCACCGTCGTTCTATTTTAAGGAAATTGGATTTAGAAATGGAATAAAGTAAACCCAACTTTTAAGGTTGGGTTTGTTTTACCTAAAAAGGTATAAATATTACTTATAAGTACAATTTTACATATTCTTAATTTAGAATTGTTCTATAGAGCAAAACCGTTTTGAGTATCTTGTATTTTAGAGTAAAAGCTAAAAGCTTTAATTATTTTTTTAATTGTTAATTTTTCTTCGTCTTTCAGTTTATCATATCCTTTTAGAAGTTTAGTCATCTCCTGGTCATCAATATAAAGCGAATAATCTAGTTCGGTTAAATAATCCAGGGATACTTCCAAAGCATTAGCAATTTTCTTGGCTACATCAATAGAAGGAATTGTTTTATCGGTCTCGTACCTTGAAATAATCCCAGTTCGACTGAGGCTACTAAATAAAATTACAAAACAGTTCGGCGGTGGTTCCAACCACCGTCGTTCTATTTTAAGGAAATTGTATTTAGAAATGGAATAAATTAAACCCAACTTTAGAAAGTTGGGTTTGGTTTATTTTTTAATTGAGGTAAAGTATTATAATTGGTTTTTCTTACGAAATTGGTTTTTCAAATCTTCATCATCCACTTCCTGTTTTAGTTTTTTAAGTCTTGTGCTTTCGGTGTTTGAATTATGTATTTTGAGAGCCGAGAAACAGAATAATCCAAGAATTAATATGCTAAGAATAGATTCCAGGCTTAACATGTTATCAATATAAAAGCCAGGAGAAATACCTCTAACCCATTTTAAAGGAGGAATAAACTTATATATATAGTCGTAAAGTTCAATAATGGTGTGCTGAGAAGCGGCTTTATAACCAGCTTTAAGAAAAGAGTTTATAAGCATAAATAATGTTAGAAACAAAACAGGGTAATAGATTAAGCGTGTTTTTCTTATCTTTCTTTTTCTTGCTTCAATATCCATACTAAGCATTTTAAAAGGTTAATAATTTAATGAATGTTATATCCAATAAGCTGCAACAAGAATGCAATAAAAAGGATTAGAGCCCCCCTAATGGCGCAAGCGTCTCGCTTGTGCCTTTGTCTTAATGCAAGTTTTACTTGCATATTAGCTAAAAGCTAATAATAATTATAAGTCCAAGCTTGGAAGCTTGAACTATAGTATTATTTATAGCTTGTACCTTTTCATTCTGTTAACTTTTAGTTAGTAGTAAACTGAAGGTCTATTTAATTAAAAAGTCCAAGCCAGTCCCGATAGCTGTCAGGATTGATTACGTGTGACTTTATTTCGTTATTTTATCCGTTAAGGTAGAACAATATGAATTAATTATCGTTAAATTTGTAGAAATGAAAAACATTTAAGACAATGAAAGGAATAAACTTTGTAACCAATGCTAAAGGCGAAAAAGTTGGATTAATGATCGACTTAAAAAACCATGACAAAGTTATCAATGAATATCTTGAGGACTTATTTGATTTAATTGATATTAACTCACGTAAAGATGAAGAGACTTTATCTTGGGATGAAGTTAAGAAAGGACTTCAGGAAGACGGAATCATTGATTAAATTTTGTTTATGGAATATCAAATAAGAATCAAGAAATCTGCAATAAAGGAACTGTCCAAACTTCCAAAACCTATAGCAGTAAAAGCAAGTAAGGTAATCGACCAATTTAAGACAAATCCTTATCCGAAAGGTTTTAAGAAATTATAAGGGTCAGACAATGATTATCGAGTAAGAATCGGTGATTATAGAATTTTATATTCTATTCATAATGATATATTAATCATCGAAGTAGTAAAGATTGCTCACCGTAAAGACGTTTATAAGAAATAGTTGTTTTCTCTTCATGCCTTTTCTTTATTACACCAAATGGCACATCCCGGTATATAAATCTAATAATTATTGAGAAATTTGGTGTGCAAGCAAATATTGTTTGCACCATTTTTTATGCTAACTTATGATAGAAATTCATAACGAAGGACTTTATGTGCGAACCACAATTTAGCATCAATCTAATTAGCTAATTTTTTAACAGTTAGCCCGAAAAACATTTTTCCGTTCAGATAAAATTTATAATTTTGAATTCCTTTTTAATTGATTAGTTATTAACCGAAAATCAATAAAACATTGAAACTAAAAGTATACTTTGCCGGTATCATTCTGTTATTTATTCAATGTGCAGTTACAGCGCAGGATTCAACCATAACATTCCAGCAAAAACTGGAACAAAAAATAACCGAAGTACCCAGGTTAAACGAGAAGGTAAATATTTCTGTGGGTAATGTTTCTATCCAGGAATTTTTACGTGGTGTAGCCAATAATTCAGGCGTAAATATCGATGTCGATCCCAATTTGCAAATAAAAGTGACCAATAACTTTTCAGATGTTCGGGTAGCAGATATTCTACTTTTTTTGCATAATCAGTTTAACCTGGAAATAGGTTTTATTGGCAATATTGTAACCATAAAAGGAACCGGTGAGATTGTTCAAACCAAAACCAATCGGGTAATTTACGATGCAGAAAACAACCTGATCACAATTGATTATACCAATGAGCCGATTAACAGTGCCATACGCGAAATTATTCGCGAAACTGGGTATAATATTATTCTTTCTCCCGGATTAGATAATCAACGTATAAAAGGATATATTCAGAATATGCCTTTTGATAATGCAATAGAGAAATTAGCATACACAAATGGTCTGCTGGCCGAAAAATCAGACGATGGAATTTTTGTAATAAAACCAGCAAAAACAGAAGATGGACAAGAACAAGTTGCCATTAGCAATTACAACAGAGGTAAGCAGGTTAATTTGGCATCATTCAGGCGTAAAGGAATACAAATCTCAACCGAACGAATAGATAGTATTTGTATTTATGCTAATAATGCGCAAAAGTTGGATTTAATTGAGGTCATTGCCGGACAATTAGGAATCAACTATTTTATTGCATCGGAGCTAAAAGGTGAAATTTCGTTAAATGTAGCAGGAATAACCTTCGAGCAGTTTCTCGATTATGTTCTAAGCGGCTCTGATTATACCTATAAAAACATTAATGATGTATATATTATTGGAGGAAAAAGCATTAATGAGTTGAACGATTACCGGGTAGTTCAGTTACGGCACCGAACAGTTGATTCGTTGCTCCATATTTTACCTAAAGAAATGGTCGAAAATATTGAGATCAAAGAGTTTGTTGAGCTCAATAGTGTTTTTATTGCGGGAGCATCCAATAAAATTCGCGAGGTGGAACGTTTTATTCAACTAATTGACAAACCGGTTCCGGTTATCTTAATAGAGATTATTATTGTTGATGTTACCAAAACGCATACTGTTTCAACAGGCATACAAGCCGGGTTAGGTGATGCGCCTCAAACCTCGCAGCAAATTCTTCCGGGTGTTGATTACACCATGAGCTCGCAGGCAATTAATAGTTTAATTAATAAGTTCGATGGTTTTGGTTGGGTTAATCTGGGAAATGTTTCCGAAGATTTTTATATCACTTTAAAAGCATTAGAAGATAACGGATTTTTAGATATCAAGAGTACCCCAAAGCTATCTACCTTGAACGGTCATAAAGCAAACTTGAAAATTGGGGAGACCAAATTTTACAAAGAGGAACGAAGTCAGTTGTATGGTACACAAAATCCAACATCAACACAAACTTACGAGTACAAATCGGTTGATGCGAACCTCGAGATTGGCATACGACCGGTAGTTTCAGGTGATAATCAGATTACGTTGGATATTCAGGTTTTACAATCCGATTTTGATTTAACCCAATCGCTAGGCGAAGGTGCACCACCCAATAAACGCAATAAGGAGTTTAAATCAACCATTCGTATCGAAAACGAAGAGGTGATTATCCTGGGTGGATTAGAACAGGAGCAAATTAACGATTCTGGTTCAGGAATTCCTCTGTTGGCAAGGATTCCGATAATAAAATGGTTTTTTAGCTCCAAAACAAAAAGCAATTCGAAGGCCAAACTTAACGTATTTATTAAACCTACAATTATAGGATAGCGTGTTTCAGAATTTCATACATAGCAATTTGGTAAAAGGTTCTAAAGTCCTGGGAGTTGATCTGTTCATCAATTCTGATGGAACTTTTGATATCAGTGCTATGATTCTGACCAAAGAAAAAGGTAAGTTGATTATTGATAAAAAGTTTACCGGATTAAAACAGATTAAAGATCTTGAGGATAAATCCATTAAGGGATTGCCGGTTTGCTTAAGTATCGATGGTAAAGGGATTTTATTTAAAAAGGTAGAGATAAAATCAAAACAAAAGCTCATTCATCAACTTTTACCCAATGCAAAAGAGAGTGATTTTGTAATACAGAAAACCGATACCGGTAAAAATGAACAATTTATTGTAGCGGTAAGAACTGAAGTTCTAAATACTATTATCGATTCGATCAACGAATTGGGTATTTTTATTACAAATTGCTATTTGGGTCCTTATGCCATAAAAAATATTCTATCACTGGTTCATTCCAATGTCGTTTATACAAGTCATCATGTTATAAATCTGGGCGAAGATACTGTCGATAAAGTAGAAAGACTTGCTGAAACTAAAATGGTAAGCTATAAACTGGGTGATGAAGAAGTGTATAGTGATGATCTTTTAATGTATGCAAGTGCACTGGCCTTTTTTATCGATTTTGAAAATGAAGATCGTTTTGAAAAAGTAGCTGAAACAAAGCAAGAGTTTCTTTTTAAACAGTTATTTACATTGACCGGTTGGTTTGCATTGGCTTTCTTTTTTGTGTTATTGCTGGTTAACTATCTTTTCTTTAACCAATATAACAAGAAATTGAATAGTGCAAATTTCAGGTATAACCAAAACCTGGAAATGATTAAAAAGCTGGATACGCTCAAAAGTGAGTATGCTCTAAAAGAACAATACTTTGTAAGCAGTGGATTTTTAGATGCTTCCGAGCAATCTTTTTATGCCGATCGTATTGCAAATTCTGTTCCTTCGGATATACAGTTAACATCGTTAAATATTAATCCGCTGGATGGTAAATTTAAAAATGATAAACCACTGAATTTTATGATGGGTAAAATCAGAATTACTGGGAATGTTACGCAAAGTATTATTCTGAATAATTGGGTGAAAAAAGTAAAAAGCTTCGATTGGGTGGAGCGAGTTACTATTATTGATTATTTGCAAGAGAGCCAGGAAAATCCTGCAATTTTTGAACTTGAAATTGAGATGAAATAGATGTTTGTAAATCTTACATATCGAATTAAGTTTATCCTTTTAGGAGCAGGGATTGTATTGTTTTTAATCATCTCATATAATCTGGCGTTTAAGAAAACGTTCAGGTTGAAAAACGAATATAAAACCATAGAGTCAAGATTAGAGCAATCGAAGAATGCACCCCAGCAAATTGCAATAATCAAATCAAAGTTAGATGAGATTGATAAAAAAGTAGGTGGAAAAAGCATTGATCAAATCAACCTGGAAGAGTTGATTATTGAACATATTAGTAGTTATAGCAAACGGAATAATATTGTTTTAAAAGAATATCCTGGCATTCACTACTTTAGTCAGCAGGATTATACAACCGAAACATGTAAGCTAACTGTAGAAGGTGACTTTATTAAATTACTGAGACTGGCTTATGGAATAGAACAAAACTTCTCATATGGAAAAGTATCTTCTTTAAACTTTTACACAGAAAAAAATTATAGAACGAAAGAGATAGAGTTATTGCTCGAGATTTATGTTCAAAACATAAAAATGACAACGTATGAATAGAATATTTTATATATTAATGGCCATGTTGCTTGTTTTTGCAGCATGTGATGATTTCTTCGACGAAGAACTGGAAGGAAAAACCGTTGAACTAGTTGGTCCCGTAGATAATTTAGAAACAAGTGGCACTTCATTTACATTTTGGTGGAATACAGTTGATGGTGCAACAAAATATAACCTCCAAATTGTAAGTCCAACGTTTGAGCAGATGGAAGAATTAGTATTAGATACTAACTTAATAGAAACACAATATGAATACCAGTTATATCCGGGTATCTTCCAGTGGAGAGTAAAAGCAATGAATGGTTCCAGTGAAACGGAATATACCACATATTCATTAACTGTGGATAGTACATTAGACCTAAGCACCAGCACAGTTATTCTTAATAATCCAGAAGATAATTATGCAACAAGTGAAACATCGCTGGAATTTTCTTGGGAGACCATAAGTTTGGCTGACGATTATGAATTAAGGCTTATGTTAGGTGATTGGGAAACTGGCAGTTTAAAAGCTAAAGAAGAAACGACAGAAAATTCTATTACAATTGATATAACTTCCGAAGGAACATATATTTGGGGAGTTAGGGCATCTAATATCTATTCTGTTTCGAAATATGGAACAAACACCTTAATTGTTGATAGAACAGACCCACAAAGACCAACACTTGATTCACCTGCACAAGGAGAAGAAACGAGTACAAATGTTACCTTTAGTTGGACAAGACCAGATGAAAGTGGTTCAACAATTACAGATAGTTTGTATGTTTCAACAGATTCAACTTTTGTTGCCAACCATGAAGTTGCAATTAAACGAACAGAAACATCATATTCAAAAACATTTAATGTAACTAGTTCGCAAAAATATTATTGGCGTGTTCGATCTATCGATGCTGCCGGAAACAAGAGTGATTATTCTGTAACAAGAAGATTTACCGTTATAAAATGAAAAACAACAAGAAGATAACATATATTTTATTTCCCCTTGTAATTATTATTTGGGGGTTAGTTATATATCGTATCTTTTTTGAAGGTAAAGTTACACCTGAAAATCTCGATGTGAAAGTTAAACCGGTAATTAATAAAGTAGAAAAAGAAAGTAAAAGAACATATCGTTTGATTGCAAATTATCGTGATCCTTTTTTAAGCAATCTTAATAGAACAGTTGCTAATCCTGAAATAGATAATCAAGAAACAGAAAATAACAGAACAACTAATTTAAGACGCAGAAGAACAACGGTTTCACGAGTAAGATGGCCACAAATTACCTATGGTGGATTTATTGAAGATAATGAAAAACAAGAAATAACCATTTTATTGAATATCCAGGATAGAGATTATTTGGTAAAAGAAGGTGATACTATTGAACAGGTTTTTATCAAATCTTTTTATAAAGATTCTCTTGTATTAGTTTATAACGAGGAAGAAAAAACATTAATTAAATGAAAAAAATATATTTAGCTCTACTTTGTATCGTATATGTGAATGTTCTTTTTGCTCAGGATTACGATAGCAAATATAACACACGTACAGTGCTTATATCTGCACCAGATTCTATAATTAAAGCAAAAATTCGAAATACAAAAACAGATTTTAAAATATATGATGAACTGAAGTACTATTGGTTTGCCAATGATAAAATTGGATATAACAGAGGTGGAGTAAATGGCAATGCTTTGCATGGAACATACACTGTATATGATGCTGAAAACAGATTAATGACTCAAGGTGAATTTCGTAATGGTTTGAAATTTGGGAAATGGAAAACGTGGTATAAAAATGGGGAGTTAAAATCAGTAGAAAATTATAAAGAAGGACTAAAACAAGATATTCAACGTTACTACAATACTAATGGCGAAATAGAGAAGGAAGTTGAATATAAAAAAGGAGTAAAAGTTGACAAAAATAATGACTCATTCTTAAAAAAGCTATTTAAAAATAAAGAACAAGAAAAAGCTGTTGATGATTCAACCAAAACAAATAAAGAAGTTGTTAAGAAAAATGATAATCCATAAAAGAGTACCTGCAGGTGCTTTATATTATGCCGTTTTTATTGCGTTATTAATTTCAGTGCTAAGTGGATTACTATTAGCGTATACCTATATACATAACTCCTATATTAATCGGCAAATACTTCAGGAACAGGCAATATCGAATGTGAAATCGGGTATAAATTTGGTGCTTAAGAATCCAGAGTTGCTTTCTTATGGAGATTATGAAGAAGTAAAGCTTTTTGGTAACGATTACGATTTGGTAAAGTTAAGAAAAGAGCACTGGGGAGCTTATGATCTGATCTATTCCAATTCAAAACGGCAAAGTTATAAAGCATCAAAGATAGCGTTGATTGGAGATCATTTGGGTAAAAAGGAAGATATTGCTTTATACCTGACCGATAAAAAAAAATACTTATCCATAAGTGGCAATACATTGCTTAAAGGAACTTGTTACTTGCCAAAATTAGGAATAAAAAGAGCATATATCGAAGGACAGGGATACCAAAACCGTGAACTGGTTTATGGAAAGGTCTTGCAAAGTGAAGCTAAATTACCTGCATTAAATACCGAGAAAATCAAAAATATAGAATCACTGGTAACTAAGCAGCTTACAAAAGAGGATAGTTTAGTCGAAATAACATCAAACGTAAGTTCAGAGTTAATTAATAACTCTTTTTACAATAAAACATTGATATTATATTCTGATCAGATAACCAATCTTTCAGGCATGAGATTAGAAGGTAATATCATTTTGAAGTTTGACCAGGATCTTACTATTCCCGAAAACTGCTCCCTTAAGGATGTTATTATCATTGCACCATCCGTTAGAATAACTGATGGTTTTAAAGGTAGCGTGCAAATCTTAGCCACTGATAAAGTTTTGGTTGGTAATTCGTGTCAGCTAAAATATCCCAGCTTTTTAGTTGTATTAAAGGATAAAGAAGATGAAGATTTTTCCATGGTTATAGGACAAAATACAACCGTTGCAGGAGGAATATTATTGTATTCGGAATCTTCAAGTACAAAGAATCCTTATAAAATTAAGCTGGAAGAATTATCAAAAATTTATGGAACTGTATACTGTAATGGTTACGCAGAACATAGGGGCAGTATCTACGGTTCGTTGTACTGCGAGGGGTTTACGTTGAAAACTGCTGCTTCCTTATATGAAAACCATTTGTTAAATGTTATCATAGATCATTCAAAACTTCCGCAAGAGTTTGTTGGAATCAATTTAGTTGAAAAACCTGTTAATGAACAAATTATAAATTGGTTAAACTGATAATTTAATACTATAAATAAGACTTGAAAGAGTCATTGAAGATTATCCATAATAATTCTAAATTAAATTGTTAATTATATGTTTATAAGCTTTTAACGGTTTGTTGTAGTTTATTTGTAGCCTATTATATCTAAAAATATGTTATTTAACATATTTTTTGGGTAAAAAAGTAATAGTAATTTCACATATCAATTTCAAATTGATATAGTTGTTTAACTTCAATTTGAGAAAATAGTTAACCTTGTTATTAATTCTAAATGCTCAAAATATTTTTACATGAGAACATATTATAAATTACTAATTCAAGTAGTTGTAATAACTGCATTGCTTGGAGTAAACAAAATTTATGCTCAAAGGATTCCTCTTATAGATACAAAGATAGTTTCAGGGCCATGTTTAATGACTATCCCACCTGATAACCTGAGTTATAGTTCATCAGCTCAAACGAAATATATTCCTGTTGAAACTGCAGGACGATGTGGTGTTCCTGTATCTGATAATAGAAGTTGGATTACAGCTTCTTTTAATAGTTCACAAAGCAGAATTGAAATAACGGTTACTGCAAATACAGGAAATGCAAGGACAGGAACGGTAACCATCGAAAACTTTACAACTCAGATAAATCAAGCTGAAGTATGCCCGACCGTTTATTCAGTTACCGGAGGAGGCTCCTATTGCAGTGGAGGTTCCGGAGTTTATGTCGGATTAAGTGACTCCCAGTCAGGAGTTACATATTATCTAAAACGAGGTTCTACGACAGTAAAAACATTAAGCGGTTCAGGATCCGCTTTAAATTTTGGTAGACAAACAACTGCAGGTACCTATACGGTAGTTGCCAATCATAATACTACCAACTGTACAAAAACTATGAGTGGTAGTGCCACGGTTATTGTAAACTCTTTACCCGCACGATATAGTGTAACAGGTGGTGGTCAGTATTGTGATGGAGATGCAGGTAAGGCTGTTGGATTAAGTGATTCTCAATCAGGTGTAGTTTACACATTAATCAAAAATGATATTCCAACGATTATAAAAAGGACAGGTACAGGATCAGCCATAAGCTTTGGAAATCAAACCTCTGGCACTTATAAAGTAAGTGCAGAAAGAACATCGACAGGATGTACTCGAATAATGAGTGGTAGTGTTACTGTATCCAGAATAATTGTATCCAGATATAGCGTTACCGGAGGAGGTCAATATTGTGATGGCGATGATGGTGTTGTAGTTGGTATTAGTGATTCTCAGGTGGGAGCAAGTTACAATTTAATTGTCAATAATGAAATTGTCAATTCTGATCCACTCTTGGGTATGGGATATCCAATTAATTTTGGTAAACAAACTATAGAAGGTAATTACACAGTTAGAGCTATTGTATCTGGATGTTCTGAAGTAATGAATGGTTCTGCTACAGTTTCCAGTTATCCGTTACCTATAAAATATAATGTAACAGGGGGCGGAGAAATTTGTGAGGATGATCCGGGATTAACAATTGGTCTTAGCGACTCGCAATCAGGGTATACGTATATGTTATTAATTGGTAGTAGCATAAAGGACACCAAAACAGGTACAGGTGGTTCAATTAGTTTTGATCCTCAGAATATTGCAGGAACATATACAGTGAAAGCCATTTCTCCAAATGGTTGCGAAGAAATGATGACAGGGAGTGCATCCATCACTGTTCTTTCAAAACCACAAAAATTTAATCTTAGCAATGGAGGTAGTTTCTGCAGTGGTGGATCAGGTATAAGAATTATCTTAGATGATTCAGAAAATGGAATTGATTATTTATTAAGAAGAGATGGTGTTTCTTTGGGTGATCCGGTAAGTGGTTCCGGATTTACAATAAACTTTGGTTATCAGACTGAAGGAGGTAGTTATGACGTTGTCGCCACTACTTCTATACCCGGTTGTACATCTGTAATGAATGGCACTGCAGTTGTTGTAGAAAATCAAACACCACAAGTTTTTGAGGTTACCGGAGGAGGAACTGCTTGTAGTAGTTCCGGTGGAGTTATAGTTGGATTAGATGGGTCTGAAAGCAATGTCACCTATTATCTGAAAAATGCAGCAGGAGATCCGATAGATCAGCTACCTGGTAATGGTTCAGCAATAAGTTTTGGGAAACAAGATATAAGTGATACATATACTATATATGCCAAGGATGAATCTGGTAATTGTACCTCAAATATGACCGGACAAGCTGATGTGACCATTAACCCTAGTCCTGAAATTTACGAAGTAACAGGCGGTGGACAGTATTGTCCAGGTGAAGATGGCGTTAAAGTTGGCATTAGCAATTCTCAGGTAGGTGTAAGTTATAATTTATTTGTCAATAATACCGTTGTTAATTCTGAGCCACTTTTGGGCGAGGGAAATCCTATTTATTTTGATAAGCAAACCATTTTGGGTAATTATACCATAAAAGCCTCTACACCTGAGTGTACTGAGGAAATGAATGGTTTTGCTTCAGTTTCAACATATCCAATACCAACTAATTACAATATAACAGGGGGTGGAACAATTTGTGAAGATGAACCGGGACTGGTAATTGGACTGAATGGTTCACAATCAGGGTACACATATCAACTAATGAGAGGTGGTGACATTGCGGACACCAAGGTTGGTGATGGAAATGCAATTAATTTCGATCCCCAAAACACAGATGGAACATACACCGTTACTGTAATTACACCTAATAATTGTGAAAGGAATTTATTAGGAAATGCTATTATTAATGTTATTCCAAAACCAGCAATTTTCACACTAAGTGATGGAGGTCGTTTTTGTAGTGGTGAAAATGGTATTCAATTGACATTGGATGGATCTGAAGATGGTCCTGTATATCATTTAAGAAAGGATGGCTCGACAGTAAAAACAGTTGACAGAACATTGGGAAATCCAATTAATTTTGGTTACCAGACAGAACCGGGTAATTATACAGTTTTAGCAACTACATCCATACCGGGGTGCTCATCTTACATGAACGATACTGCCATAATTATTCGTGATCAAACACCGCAAGAATTTAATGTTACTGGAGGAGGAACAGTTTGTAGTAACTCTGGTGGAGTTATAGTTGGATTAGATGGGTCTGAAAATAATGTTACCTATTATCTGAAAAATGCCGCAGGAGATCAGGTTGATCAATTACCTGGAGATGGTTCACCAATAAGTTTTGGAAAACAAGATGTTAGTGATACATATACTATATATGCCGAGGATGAAACAGGCAATTGTATCTCAAATATGACCGGACAGGCTGATGTAACTGTTAACCCTAGTCCTAATATGTATAATGTAACTGGAGAAAGAATATATTGTCCTGATGAAACCGGTGTAACCATTGGTTTGGATGGTTCGGATGCTGATGCAACTTATATTTTAATAAAGAATACTACAATTGTTGGTGAGGCTGCTGGTACTGGTTCTGCCGTGATATTTGGTATGAACGGACAAAATGTTCTTTTTGGAACCGGAAGCTATCGTATTGAAGCCGCCAGATCAGGTTGTAATTTGGTAATTGATAATGCATATAGCGTGCAAAACAGTTCTTTAATACCTAAGCCAACTATCACTGGAGAAAGCCAAATTTGTGTAGGTGATACCAAAACATATACAGCAACTTCATATTGGGATGATGCATCCATTGAGTGGGTTATTCCTACGGGAGCAGTAATAGTATCTGGTGAAGGTACTGATACCATTGAAGTTTTATTTAATGACATAGTATCCGAAATAGGTGTTAATGAAATTACTCCTTGTGGAACAAGATATAGTGCATTAGCCTTAGATGTGAATACAGTTCCAATTGCCTTTGGAGAGATTAACGGACCGGAAAATGCCTGCCCCGGCTCAACAGAAAGCTATGCTGTACAGGAAGTAATGCTTAGTCATAACTATTCTTGGAATGTCTCAGGAGATGCAAATATCAATTCCGGACAGGGAACAAATCAGATTGAAGTAACCTTTGGATCACAGTCTGGCACAATATCGTTACGCAGAGGAAATGAATGCGGATTTGGAGAACCTGTTTATCTGGATGTTACCATTGGTAATTTAATAGTTGAACTAAATAGTACCAATGATAATATAACGGCAGATGTTTGCGGCGGTCAGTCACCTTATACTTATTTATGGAGTAATGGAGAAACTACTCAAACTATAAGTACCGATGGAAAAGGAATTTATAGTGTAAGAGTAACTGATGCTTTAGGTGATGAGTTAACCCAATCAATAACACTTGGATATGTTAATAATCATTACGATTATAATTTTATTCGAACAGAAGAAATACTTGTTGAAGGAGTAACATCTGAGTCACAAATAGTACCTTTAAGTTACGATCAAAAAAATGTTTCGTTCCAGTATTACGATGGATTAGGACGTGTGGTGCAAGAAATTGGAGTATCAGCAAGTCCTGCAGGAAATGATGTAGTTCAAATTTTTGAGTATGATGAGTTAGGGCGAAAAGCAAAAGAATATTTACCATATACTACGGCAACAGGTAATGGAACATTTCGAGAGATTGCAAAATCGGAATTGAATAATTTCTACCTGATTAATGATGAGGCAAATGATCTTTATCCTTATGCAGAGAAAATTTTTGATTGTTCACCATTAAGCAGATTAAAGCAACAAGGTGCTCCTGGTGAAGCCTGGCAAATAAATCAGGGACATAATCTGGAGTTTGAACTAACAACGAACAGTGCAGCTATTAAAAAATGGTCTGTAGATGCAGAGGGTAATTGCATAAGAGATGGTGATCATGCAATAAATACGCTGTATAAAAGTAGCACGAAAGATGAAAATGGAATATGGTCTTACGAGTACAAGGATAAAGCAGGTAAATTAATAATGACCACTGCTCAACTGTACGAAACATATTATGTATACGATCAATTTGATCGGTTAGCTTATGTTTTACCACCAAAATCTGTTGATGCTATCACTGGTACAACAATACCGGATGATGTGTATAATGAATTAGTTTATGCTTATAAATACGATGAAAAAGGACGGGTAATTTCCAAAAAAATTCCAGGTGCTGGTTCCGTATTAATGGTTTACGATAACCTAAACCGGTTGGTATTGACCCAGGATAGCGTAAAGCGCGAAACCAATCAGTGGAGTTTCATTAAATATGATAAATTGGGCAGAGCTGTATTATCAGGCATTTTAACAACTACACAATCTCATGAGGATTTACAAAATTACTTTAAGAATTATACTGGCGATTTATATGAGCTAAAGGATCTTTCAAAAACTTTTGGATATACGTTAAATAATAGTTTCGCAGAACTATCTGTAAACGATGCAGAAATTTATACGGCAACATATTACGATGATTACAATTACTTAAACGATTATAATCTAACAGTAGCTGCTCCTTCAGGATTTCCTGATATTGATCCAAACCTGAATGTTTCAGGATTGCAAACCGGTTCGCAGATTCGTATTCTTGAATCGGGCGACTTTCTGGTAACAATCAATTATTACGATGAAAAAGGCCGGGTGATACAATCGCATATGCAAAACCATATGAATGGAACTACGCATATATTTAATGATTATGATTTTGCGGGCAAATTGTTAAAATCGTTTTCGTTAACATCAGTACATGAGGGTACTGATGAAGAATTGGAAAATATTCTGGTAACTGAATATGAATACGATCATTCTGGACGTTTAATAAACGAATACAGCAATACAACTACCAACGAATCAAATAAAGTGCTATTGACTCATAATGAATATAACGAACAAGGTAACCTAAAATCGAAAAACCTGCATTCAACAGATAATGGAAATACATTTCTACAGTCTGTTGATTATACTTATAATATTCGAGGATGGTTAACAGGTATTAATAATCCCGATAGCCCGGGCAATGATCTGTTTAGCCAGAGGCTCTTTTTTAATAATGTAAACGAAAATGGAGAAATGGTACTTCCATTGTATAATGGAAATATTACAGGAATAGAATGGAAAACTACTGGCAAAAAAATGGCCTACAACTTTTCATACGATGGTTTAAACCGCTTAACACACGCATATTATGGCGACGAAGATGACTGGAATAATGGTTTATACGATGTGAATGGCGGAATGTACAATCACGATGGTAGCTTAAAAGGTATAACCTACGATAAAAACGGAAATATCTTAAAACTAGCCCGCAATGGTGGTACTGATAATGGTGAAATTGATGACCTGCAGTATGTTTATTCAGGTAATAAATTATTGGCAGTTGGCGACAATGCATTGGGAACAGCCGAGTTAGGATTTAACGATGGAACCATAGGTTATTCCGGAACGGAATATATATATGATGGTAACGGAAATATGATTTCCGATGCAAATAAACAGCACAGTATCTATTATAATATGCTAAACTTACCCGCAAGCGTTACCGATGATGTAACCGGGCATAGCATGCTGTTTGGTTACGATGCTGCTGGTGTAAAATTATATGCTATACACGACCAATCCGGCAGTACAGATATTTTAGAAACCGGGAAATATTATAACGGCAATTTTGTTTACAATTACGACAGAGCTACCGATGCAGGAACCGGAGAGGTTAATGAATCTATTGAGTTAGCAACGATATTAACCACACAGGGGCGCATAACGTTCGATACCCAAGGTAATCCGCGTTACGAGTATTTCTTACACGACCATTTAGGAAATGTACGGGCACTATTTGGCGATTATAACAACGATGGTTTTGCAGAGCTGTTACAGCAAGACCACTACTATCCGTTCGGTTTGCAGCTGCCCGGTTTAAGTGCAAATTATGGAGCACCCAACAATAACTATTTGTACAATGGTAAAGAACTTCATACTAAAGAAAATGTAAACTGGTACGATTACGGTGCGCGTATGTATGATATGACATTAGGTAGGTGGCATGTTTTAGATCCACAAGCAGAGAAATTTACCAGTTCATCACCCTATATCTATGCTTTAAATAATCCCTTACGGTTTATTGATCCAGATGGAAGGACTCCTGATGATGTTATTTATGGAGCAACTAGTTATATTGGATATCCCTATGAATGGAACGGTAAAAATCCGCATGTTGCTTTTAATGGATATGCATTAAAGGGACATCCTGGGCATAATGTGTGGAATTATATGAAGAATGATCTTAGAATTCTTTATAATGCTTATAATAATGATTATGATCAAGCATATAGCTATGCAAAGGATATGGTATATAACAAATATAACGTCCAAAATTATTTAAATGTTAAAGAACCTAAATCTATTGGTATAGATTGCTCGGGTCTGACAAAAAAAGCATATGATAACGATCCTGACTTATTAATGAGTCCATTAAGTGATGGATCAAGTTATTACGAGAATGAAATACATAAGGGTCAACTTGCTGATTTTGAGAAAGCGCATAAAGAAGGGACTGCCTATTTACATAATAACTTTAATTTGGTGAGTAAAGGTGACTGGGTATATTCACCTGGTCATGTGCGTATTGCAACTGGTAATGTTATGAAGAAAGATGGAAAAGTTGTTAAAATTGAAGTGATTGAAGCAGCTGGGGTTAAAGATGGAGTGATAAAAGATTACATATGGGTAGATAGTCAAGAAATGCAGATTGGGCATCCTTTTAGAACATCAGATCAGTACCAATATGATTGGCATGATGGATCATTATATTTATACGATCAATTTGAAAGAACCATTTATAATATTGAACAGAATGAAGTACCATTGCGATACTAAACGATTTAAATTTATAGGCATTTTATTGGTTTGTTTATTAGCAGTAGTAAATTGCGATAATAAAAAAGAACATGTCAAACAAAAAACTGAGACTGTTGTAGAAGATTCTTTAAACAAAGTTACTGATCTTATTATTAGAGATTCGCTTGATCTTTTATTTTATAAGAAAATGGTAATTACTGATAGATTAATGAATTCAATTGATTCAAATACAAGAAGATCAGCTAAGTATATTAATAATATAAAAACAAAGATAGGTGAAAGATATGGTGGTCAGGAGTTTCCTAAAATAGTAGATATTAATGATACTGCAATTATTATAATTAATCCTTTTGATAGAGGTTTTCATTTGGATTTTTATGAAATTGATAATAACAGTATTATAAATTCACTTCAATATAGCAAAGAATATAATAAAGATTTTTATCCTAGTTTGTATTTTTCGAATCTTTTAGATAGCTTATTTTCAGTTGAATTGGATTATAATGATTATGAGTTATATCAGTCTTATAGTTCAGGGAATTATGAGTATTGGATGGTTAAGAATAATAAAATTAATAAACAATATTTTTTCAAGTATAATAATCAAAACGAAAGTTGCAAAATTCTGGCTATTACAGATTGTAATTTATCTGAATATAATCACGACAATATATTTAATGTTAAATTTCAAATTTTAGATAATTTAATCATATTTACAAATATAGCCACTTCTGATTTAGTCCTTTATGATTTGAGAAGTGGGAATGGTTATTGTGGGAAATATCCTTCTAATGGTTTAGGATTTTTAAATTTTACCATAAATAAGAATATTCTTCTTTTTGATCGTTGGGATTATCAAATTAAATCATTTTCTACTGAAGGAAAAATGAATAGAATAACGCAAATATTATCTCCTGTAGATTTTACAAATTATTCTAGTTATTTTTTTGATAGAAATACAAATAAAATTTACTTATCTGTTTTTGATTTTAAAGAATTTGCCTTGAATATTTATGTTGGAGACTATGTAGAGTAATACAGCTAATTAACTAGTTTTTGTTCGATATGAATCGATTAGAAAAGGAAAACCAATTTTTAAGTGTGCAACAAGAATAATAGGAAATGTATATTAAAAGAAATATTAATATGAGAAAAAGTATTATAATCATTACAGTAATTATAAGCTTACTGTTTACTGTAAATAGCCTTTTTAGCCAGGAAAGCGATATTATAATTTTAGAGTATATAAACGACGGAAATAATAAGGCAATAGAGTTATATAATGCAGGTAGTATGAGCTTTTATTTGCATTACTATGGATTACTATATTATAATGAGCTCGACACGAATTTGGTTCACGTTGATACATTAAATTTAAACGGAGAGCTTGCACCCGGACAAAAATACTATATTGCAAGCAATACAGCAGATCAAACGATTCAGGATAAAGCCGATACACTTGTTGGGGGCTGGTTTACTAACCTGGAAACATCGTATAATCTTGTGTTATTAAAAAATGATGAACCAATTGATATGGTTACTTCTCCACAAAAAAGAGAGCTTCCTGCTCCGGCTAAATCCAATGAGTCTGAACAATTCTTTTACGATGACATTTTACCTGAACCGGTACAACCTGAACCGGCAAGTTTTGCTCCAGCCATGAGTGTAAAAGCAGATATCCCAACAGGTAAAATAAATGTTACTTATCCAATTTTTACGTTTAAATTAAATGATTACGAACTGCCAGTTACTTTAAATTATCGCAGCAAAGGTGTAAGAGTAATGGATGTTTCCGGTTGGGTTGGTTTAGGCTGGGATATCAATACCGGAGGTGTTATTGTGCGAAATATGAGAGGTTACCCCGACGATTACCATGATAAATACTATTCTTATCATTGGAAAGGCAATTGGGATTACTGGGGGCATCACGAAAAAGAAATTGTTGGTTATTTATATGAAGGCAACCGATATACTGAAACTGCACTAAAAGATAAAATAAGAACAAGTGGAAGTATAAGAGATGAATTGGATGATGCGTGTTTTTTCCATAATTCAAGTGCTGTATACGATGCGGAACCCGATGAGTTTGCCTTTAGTTGCGGGCCTTATTCCGGTAAGTTTTATTTTACACCTGAAGGGCAGGTTGTTGTTAATTCAAAATCGCACCTAAAAGTAACCTACACAAGGAAAGTTAGAGATGATGATTGGGAAGAAATTAGAAGTTTCACCATTACAGCTCCTGATGGTGTTCAGTATAAATTTGGAACCACAGAAGATAGTAGAGAAAGTAAGATTGACTATTCTATACAATCAAATTATTTATTTAAACCAGAAGATCAACTTGATTATAATGATCGTGTTAAGTTTAGAGACAGAGGATGGTATTATAATACAGCAGGTTGTGATAATGGTTGTTCGAGTTGTTGTTATCATTATTCAGTTCCTTTTGAAAATAATAAATGGTTTGAGGCAACTTTTTGGGGGTCTATGGAGAATTTCGAAAGATATAGAGAGCAGAAAAATAATGAACATGCATATATCTATAAATGGTATCTAAAGGAAATTATTACACCCAATAATAACACTATTAATTTCGATTATTATGCAGGTGTTTTACCAATAGAATATATCCTTTCATTTGATGAATCATTCTATTCAGAAAATTGGGGAGTAGTTACAATTAACGTAGACAACAATGATCAATCCTTTTTATTCAGCCCTTTCCCATTTATGCCATTTGCTTCAGTGGGTTTTAGTCATCAAAAACTTAGGTATTATCCCAAATATTTATTGTCTATAACTTCATCCAATGGTTTTAGTTTGACCTTTAATGCAACATACGATAGGTTAGATATGCCGGGAGCAAAACGGTTAAACGATATTGAATTCTATTATAATGCACAAAAATTTAAGGAATTAGAGTTTAACTATTTAACCTATAGCAGTAATCAGGAAAATGAGATGCCTGAATTGAGAATCGGTGGAACTCGATATTCAAATTATCAATTTAGAGAAAATGGTGATACCCGGGAAGGATTTATGGATACTGAGGATATGCTCGAAGCTTCCGGACATCGTTTGTTTTTGCACTCTGTTACTGAATATGATGAGGCTGAAAATGCAATGCCAGCTTATGAATTTACATACTTTAATAGCGTGAAGTTACCAAGAAGAATTTCTCGTCATCAGAATGCGGCAGGATATCTATTTAAAAATAGCTCTGCTTACAGAGCAAGGCAATACTCTCCAGGTATATATATAGGTAATGATATTGTAGGAAGTAGTACTGAATTGGAATTTGTGGAAGATGTTAGTGGATCTCCATATCTTGGTGGTAACGAAACAGAAAGACTTAGATCAGGATTACTTAGTGAGGTTAAATTTCCAACAGGTATGAAGAAAACTGTTAATTATGTTTCAGATACAGAATTAGGCAATTATGTTCAAAGTATAATTACTTATGAAGATGATAAAATAATGAAAAAAGATTTATATGATTTTAGTGATGCAAAAATGAAACCATATACTAATGAAGAAATAAATGATCTGGGGTATTATAATACAGAAGCCTACAATGTAGTTTTTGGAAGTTCATTTGCATGTTGTGATAATCCTATTGGAACACAATGGGACTTTCTTGAAAAAGATTATTTAGAGGATGTAAAATATAATATAAAAGGATTTCGATCCAGTTCGAGCAGATTAGTCAATTACCGTTTTGATTTTTTTAATAATACCGTATTTAAGAAAATAAAGATATACACTGAGAACGATGGTAGAAAAGAGTTGACAGTTATTGCTAATGATGAAATAAAAGCTTCATGGAAAGATGAAACATTTGAAAATGCAAATTTAGACGTTTCGTCCGCTTCAATAGGAACAGATGTTAGTGCTAAAAGGTATTTATTAGATGTTAGTGAATTGTATAATGCAAACGGAGATCAAATTATGATTGAGGATTATACATCAGCTATCAAACTTGGAAGTAAAGTGTGTAATGGTATTTTTCCTCAACGTTTAATGAGATATGAAGGTAGTGATAGTCCTGAATCAAAATTCTATGGAGGCCTTTATTGGAATAGCAATGAATGGGCGAATTATTCCAATATTAAGGCAACTGAGAAGTTTGAAGGAGAGTTAGAACTCATAAAAAACAAAAGTTTTTTATATAATAATTTAAAGCTGAAATCACAAGATTTTACAGAATACAGTATTGATAACACTGATAAAATTGTAATAAAGTATAGTGGAGATTATAATAACCCGGATGTTGCCGATTATAACAGAGATGATGAAACAAAAGCTATATATTATCTTATAGATAAAAATATGGTTAATTATCCGGTTGAAAAGCTAATGTATAAGAACGACAAAATAGTTGGAGGTTCTGTTGTAACATACAATTGCTATGGAAGTGAGGCTGCTGGATATAAAGTATTTCCTTCTCAGGAGTTTAAATTAGTTGTGGAAGAACCTTTCATTGATAATGCCACAAATTTTACGCATTCGTCAGTTAAATGGAGTTCAGCGCAGGATTACTATTATTTTGATAAAGATAACAGGTACGAATTAGTGCGGACATATGATCTGTTTGATGAAACGAATGGTAATATTTTACAGTATCATAATCAATTTGGCATCAATAATTCATTTATTTGGGGTTATGATGGAATGTTTCCTGTTGCCCAAATAATCAATGCTAGTTATGAACAGGTAGCATACTCCGGATTTGAAGCTGGTTTTGGAGATTGGGAAAGCGAAAATGCAGTATTTCACGACGATGGAGCTATGGGTGAGAAAAGCATCGAGGATAAAGGCTCTAATATAAGTTCTATAAAAACCTTGCCTGCCGGTAAATACAAAATTTCATTATGGGCTAAAAATGTTGATGGATATAGTGGAGGAAATATTACTATTCTGAATCAGTCAGTAGATCCAATTTTACCAGGTAATACACAGTGGCTTTTCAGCGAACGAGAAATTACATTGGCTTCATCACAAAATGTTGTGTTGGATGTTGCCAGTGGAATTAAAGTGGATGAAATCAGATTATGTCCTATTGATGCTCAAATGACAACAAGTAGTTATGATCCGGTGAAAGGGATTACAGCTAAGGCTGATATTACAGGCAGAATTTCGAGATATTTTTACGATAGTTTTGGACGATTGAAATTATTGAAAGACCATGATGGCAACATTGTTAAACGATATAAATATCATTATAAGGGAGAACCAACAACGAATGCAAACCCTACAGCAAAATTAGATATTAGCAGAGCGGATATGATTTTTGATATTAACGAAGAGGAAGAAGTAACTAAAACATTTTATATTACATCTAATGTAAGCTGGAATATAACAACTGATATGGGCATTTTAGAAATAACACCACATTCAGGGAGTGGTTCTCAAACAATTTCTGTAACATGCACGCCGCATCATTATCCGGATGAAGGAGTAATCGTTATTACAAGTGGAGGAATTACAAGGACCATTAATGTGAAATACGATGAACTTCCGGAAATTCCTGAATAAATAGATATAAAAATTCCCCTAATGGCGCAAGCTTGTAGCTTGTGCCTTTATTTTTAATGCAAGTTTTACTTACATATTAGCTGAAAGTAAATAATAATTAAAAGTCCCCTCTAATGGTGCAAGGCTCTTAGCCTTGTGCTTTTTTTACTGCTAACTTTAAGTTAGCAATAAACCAAAGGTTTATTTAATAAAATAGTCTAAGCCAGTTCTAAAAGCTTTCGGGATAGTGGAAGGATTCTTTTAAATAATTCTTATTTTTGAATAAAAGTCAGAAATTGCAATTAATTCATACAAAAATACAGAAGTTAAAAGCATCCACATTGGTAGAAACCATTGTGGCTATGCTTATTGTAACCATAGCTTTTTCTTTGGCTTTACTATTAATGGTAAATATTGGTAAAAATTCAAATAACAGTTTAAAAACCAAAGCATACTTTTTAACCAACAATATTTTTGTGCAAACCAAAGCTGAAAACACATTTGTAGATCAGGAATATACTTATGGAAATATTTTTATTAAAAAGACAGTCAAAGCATATGAAAATAATGATGAACTGTTTCAACTAAATATTTCAGCGTACGATAAACAAAATCATAAACTGTTTGAGCAAAATGAGTTGGTTATTATTGAAAATGATTAGAGTAATGTCCTCCCCTGTGTGCCGACAGGCAGGCTTGAGGGGGGCGACCTGCCTGACGGTAGGCAGGAGACCGGAGGGTGAAAATAGAATATAAACCTGACAGACCTGTCAGAGTTTAACATCTAAGCAAAGAGAATGAAAAAAGTATTGGCATATACATTCGTCGAAATTTTGGTAGCATTAACCATTACCAGCATGGTTATGGTGTTAGGTATAAGTTTGTATATGCAATTAGCAAAATCAAATAGTCGTATTATTAAAGATTATACCAGGAACCAGGAAATCTTACAGCTAAAATCAGTTTTAAATACCGATTTTGAGCGATATAACCATATAGAGTATGGAATTTATGAATTAGAGTTTAAGGATAAAAAAGGAGTGTGTAAATACGAATTTTCAAGTGATGGAATTATTCGAAGATATCAGGAAAATATAGATACTTTTAAAATTGAATATATAAATTTGGAGTACAAATTACAGCATGGGAATACAGGAATGGTAACAC
Organism: Bacteroidota bacterium; assembly: GCA_020444275.1. Lineage (GTDB taxonomy): Bacteria > Bacteroidota > Bacteroidia > Bacteroidales > UBA12077 > UBA12077. The sequence goes on from JAHLLG010000003.1 coordinate 339,691, forward strand.
ATTTATCATTCGATATAAAATGGCATCAACATGTTTTACCTTTTTCGTTTTATAAGGAATATCAAAGTGAAGAAACTGTAAATAAAAAGATCTTTAGATAATGAGCCTTGATTTAGCAGATATCAAAAAGAAACAACCAACATTAAAAGAAAAAAGTGTAGATGCAAAAAGCATTTTCGACTTTTTAAACAAGGATATTTCTTTTGGTAAAAAAGGTTTAAAAGATCAGAAAAAAGAACAATTTTATTCAGAATTAAATATACTCTTAACTTCAGGTACGGATGTTCGCACAGCTATGGACATTATTGTAGCAGAACAAACGAAGAAAAAGGAAAAAAAGGTATTTGAACAATTAACAAACCATGTGCTTGAAGGGGTTAGCTTATCCGAAGCCATGGAACAATCCGGTGAATTTACTGCGTATGAATATTACAGTATTCGAATTGGTGAAGAGAGCGGTAAAATGAATGATGTTTTAAAAGATTTGAGTATCTATTTCTCAAAGAAAATAAAACAGAAGAAACAGTTTACAAGTGCATTAACTTATCCATTGTTGGTGCTGGTTACAGCCATCGGAGCAGTAATTTTCATGATGAATTTTATTGTACCTATGTTTGTTGATATATTTAAACGCTTTAAAGGTGATTTACCTGCACTAACAAAAGCCGTAGTAAAACTTTCCAATATTTTTTCGGAGTATCTTGGCATGGTTGTGTTAATTATATTATCTATAGCTATTGTGTTATATCTTGTACGAAAGAAGAACTGGTACAGGAATTTTTCTTCGAAACTATTGTTGAGAATTCCTATGATTGGTGTACTGGTTCAAAAAATTTATTTGGCAAGATTTTGTCAATCAATGGCTTTATTAATTGGTTCTAAAACTCCAATGCTTAGAGCTATTAAGTTGATAAAAAACATGATTACTTTTTATCCATATCAAAAGGCATTATCAACTATTGAGAATGATATTTTATATGGAAAACCCTTATATGAGAGTATGGAGCAATTCTCCATTTTTGATAAACGTACGGTTTCATTGACTAAAGTAGCTGAAGAAATCAATCAGCTTGATGTCGTTTTTTCAAAGTTAAACGATCAGTATTCAGAAGAACTTGAACATCGTATTGGAATGTTAAGCAGTGTTCTTGAACCAATTATGATAATCTTTGTTGGCCTGCTAGTTGGAATAATACTAATTGCTATGTATATGCCAATGTTTCAATTAGGTACTTCGATGTATTGATATATTATTACTTAGATTTTTTATAAAGTCCATCATTTTTTTGTAAATTGTATCTATCATTTTAAGAAGGACTAAATGAATACGAAAGGGAGAGTAAATCGTATTCAAATGGTTCAAAACTTCAAACAATTACGACTACAATTCTTGTACTTATATCAAGAATCATTTCAGGAAGTATATCACTTCCCTTATGGACCTATAATCAATTTTTACAGTCAGTTAATTAATCATCAAAACATAATATTATGGTAGGACATGAAAAACCCAAAGACATTGGATTTAAGTTTAATCCAACAACAGAAAAACGCAGATTATCGTATCACTTTAAGAAAAGACATATACCAAAAAAATCGAAAGATAAAGTGATTATTGCAACCTGGAATCTCACCAATTTTGGTTTGCAGAAACGATCCAACGATCATCTAGAGATTATGGCTCATATCCTAAGTAAATTCGATGTGATTGCTGTTCAGGAAGTAGCGGATGATATTTCACAGTTTGATGTTTTACTGGAAATGATGGATGGTAATTATAGGGCCATATTCTCTGATATAGCAGGAAATTACGAACGCTTGGGCTACATTTATGATGCTACGAAACTTCAAAAACGCGGCTTAGTAGCAGAACTGGCTATGCGAACCTCACAACAAAAAAGAATAACCATTGAGGTTGGAGAAGAACGTGAAGAAATGGAATTCCAAGGCTTTAATCGTAATCCTTATATGGCCACATTTAAGGCAGGTAATTTTGAATTTACATTGGTAAATGTTCATTTATATTGGTCTAATAAACTACTTCGATTGCTAGAAGCCAAAGCTCTTTCTAACTGGGCACGAAAGCGGAGCAAGAAGCCCCAAACACATCTTCCTTCAAAAGACATTATGTTACTAGGGGATTTCAACATTCCTCAAATAAAAGATGGAGATCCTTACTTTGATGAAATCACTTCCAATGGATTAGTAGCCCCAATTCATGATACAGAATATATTGGAAGTAATTTGGCAGGAGATAAAAATTATGATCAAATCTTTTTCTTCCCTAAACATACTGATGAGGACTTTAGTAAAGGAAAAATTGGAGTAGTTGATTTTGATAATGCAGTTTTTCGTGATTTATGGAAATCTGACAAATCTTATAAAAAAGAATATTTCTTTAAATATATAAGATACTATATGGCAGATCATCGACCATTATGGGCACAGTTTAATATTTAAGATTTTTTTAATATAATTATTAAAAGCCCCATTCCGGTTAATTCCGAAATGAGGCTTTTTCTTTTCCCACAAAAGGACATTCATTTTTTCGCACAATCTCAATCGCCGTCCTTAAAAAATGAAAGACCTTTTCTTCCTTACGCCTTACTCCACGAGTTCAGCTGCGATAAATTTAATATTACCTTTTCCATTTTCACCTACGTTTATTTTGTATAGTGCTTCAGTAGGACAAATTTCAAATTCAGTTTCACAATTTCTAAGTTTATACTCCCTATCTTTTTTATCTCTGTAAACAGTTAGCTGAAATTTCTGATCATTTTCCTGGTTGGTGAAATAACAGGTTATTCCTGGAATTTTCTTCGACCAGATTTTAAAATCTAAACTTGCCAGATATTCTCCTTGCTGAATATCTTCTTTGTGATAGGAGTAGTCTCTCGGTTCATAACCTGCATCTAGGGCCTGTCTCCATGATAATGTGTTTGACATAATTAATTGTTTTTGTTTTTATTATATGAACGTACTGTAAAGTTACTTCTGTTATTTTCTCAATATTCTAATCAAATGAACTTTTTACAAAACGATCACTAAGCTTAAGATGTTGATAAAGAGAACTTAAAGATTTAGCGTACACTAACTTACACTGGTTAGGAAAATAATTGATTTTAGATTTGAATCACATGCTGCAGTTTGTGACTTATCAATAAATTAATTATGAACTAAAATGAATTATTATGGCAGAAAAAATAATGACAGTGTCTGATTTCATCGAATTTGAAAAAAGGTTATTCGGTCGAATCGATAATCTCATAATAATGGTTACAGGAAATGAGATAAGAAGAAAATATCTTAAATCTAAAGACGTAAGAAAGCTTCTTGGTAATATAAGCGCAGGAAAGCTCCAAGAAATGAGAGTTAAGAAACAGATTAGCTTTATTAAAATAGGTGGAATGCTCTTATACGATTATGATGAAATAGTAAAAATATTAGAAAACAATAAAATTAAATAATTATGACAGGATATGATTTAACTAAAAGTATATTCACTCTTGCTAGTTCAAGCTCTAAAGCTAGACCATATCATATAGTATTATTTTTATACATGGGTGAACTGTGCAATGAATGTAATTGGCCATCAAGATTTAAAATTTCCCGCATTAATGCATTGAATACAACCTGTATAGGTACTCAGGAAACATATAAAAAAGCATTAAAGGAATTGGAGGAATGGGATACGATAATAATTCACCAATTATCAAAGAATCAATTTGAACCTTATGATGTTATCGAAATAAATGAGAGATTTCTGAAAAAACAGAAATCATTATTAAATCATAATGAAATCGAGGCTAATTCATTCGAAAATCAAAATGATGATATATATTATAAAACAAGTAAACAAGATAACCCTTTAACTAAAAACGGGATTAAAGATTTTATTTACAGAAAGGAGATTTTAAAATTTCTAAAACTAGATAAATATGATCAAAAATTATTTAGTAAGAATGTAAAACATCTTATTTCGAAAAATTTTGAGTTTCTATCACAAAAAGATCTGTCAAAAGTTGCGTGTGAACTCAAATTCCATGAACCTTCAGTTCCAATAAATCTTGAAATAGAAACTGTAAAAGATATAATTTCTGATATTCTTACATATTTTGGCTTTGATGCAGAAAAGGATAAGGGAAAGAAGCAAAATGTTATTGATTTCTTGCAAATACTTTCTGAACTAAATAAGGTAGAAGACTTAAAAAAGCAATTTAGTGCATACAAGGAGTATAAATACAAATCAGGAGAAAATAAACATAGCTTTTTGAACTTCTTAGGGAAAAAGAAGGAGAACTTTTTAGATGGAGGATGGAATGCTGAAAACTGGGAATTTAAACTTGAAAATATTCGAATTAATGATGAACCAAAAGATAGATATCAAGCAGGAGAAAAAGATCATGGAAAAACATTATAATATGAGTAAGGTCTTAGAAGAAATTTTGAGAATAGGAAAAAGTTCAATAGAGAATTTTCAATTAAATAATTTCGATTTAAAAGTCTATAAGACACTAATAAAATACTTTTATGGAGATGCTGACTTTGAAAAGCTGAATTCTCATTACAGCCTTAATAAAGGAATCTTTTTGCATGGAAATATTGGAACGGGTAAATCCAGAGTCTTTGAAATTTTTAGTGAGTTTACGAAGAAGTATTTGCCAGAGAAAAAGTTTCATGTTGTAAAAACAAGTGATATTGCTGATGCTTTTTATGCGAATGGTTTAGATGCAATTCATAAACATGGTTTGTTGAGCTTTAAGATGTATGATTCGACACCGGACATAACCAAACCAATAACCAAATGTTACGATGATTTAGGTGTTGAACCGAAGTTGATCAAAAGCTATGGGAATGAAAGAAATGTCATGGCTGATATTCTTTTAAAGAGGTATGATCTGTTTACCAAATATGAAATGAAAACATTCATTTCAACCAATTACAATGCAGATGATATTGAAGCAAACTATGGCGATAGGGTAAGAAGTCGATTAAGAGAAATGTGCAATGACATTGTCTACGAGGGAACTGATCGAAGGCGATAATTTAGAGCAAGCGGAAACAGGACTAGTCCTGTTTTGCTTGCTTTCGCAAAAGCGAAAGGATCTAAAAATCAATAACTTAATTAGGTGATGGATATATTAAAAAAGAAAAATATTCTATTAATACATCTATAACACACTATAAATTAATGTTTAATCATAATAATTGAATAATATGTCAAAGGAATTAACAACCACAAATATTAGCCGATCTCACCAACAGGTTTTAAAGAAACTTGCACGAAAATTTGAATTATCGCAGGTGGATTTTCTGAATGGTGCGGTGGAGTACTTTCGAAAGACCGGTATCAATCCAACGGATGAAATTACCAGCCCAAAAGAAGAGATGGCTGCATTAAACAAACGCCTCGATCAGGTGATTCGTTTTATTCGGGTGCATGAACGGGACAAATTATCGCCTTTACTGGATAGCCTGATCATTATTGATCGAAGATTGAAAGATAAACTGGAATTATTATTAACTCAGGAAGATCTGGATAGTATCGAAAGTAAGATCAAGAATTCTTTCCATGAGTTCAGAGGAGTTCTATCTGATAATAAAGAAAACATGGAGCAAATATCTAATTCTGTTTCTACAGCTAATGCAAATTATGTGAGGGGCTATAAGCATCATAATGAAAACCTGGGAAAAGTAATCCAATTGGTTGAGCTTTTATTTACCCTGCTTATGAATAAGCGTTTGGGTGGATACAACAAAGAGGATATTCAAAAATTTAAAGATGCCATATCTAAAATTCGACAAGCCTAAGCATGTTGCTAACAATAAAGGTAGTTGTGGTAAGCTGGTGAATTACCTGGCAAAAGAAGATGAAAAGAAAGGGCTTGATAAAGAGTTTTTCTTCAATCATCTGGATGACTGTATTCCTTCTCTTAAGGTTATTGAAACCATTGATAACAATAAGAAAGGATTGATGAAAACCGATGCTAAATTTTATTCGGGTTCGTTAAACTTTAGCCAAAAGGAATTGGCTTTTTTGAATAACGATACTAGTAAACTAAAGCAATATATAGTTGAAGTTATGAAAGAATATGCAGACAACTTTAAGAAAAACCTCACTATTGATGATATTAGCTGGTTTGCTAAAATTGAACATAAAAGATATTATCATGGAACAGATAAAGAAGTTTTACAAGGTAAAGCCAGGCAAGGAGAGGAGAAGCCGGGTTTAAACACGCATATACATTTCATCATTGGCAGGAAAAGTGCCGACGGGAAAAGAAAATTGAGCCCTCAGTCGAATCACAGAAATACTAATAAAGGGCCGGTAACCGGGGGGTTTGACCGCGATCGATTTAAAAATAATTGCGAATTGATATTCGATCGGCAATTTTTGTTTAACCGTAGTTTACAAGAATCATATCAGGCTCTGAAAATTAGAAAGAACGGAAGCCTTCAGGAAAAGCAGAAATATGCTGAGTTGGTTCAATCGAAAGATTTACAGGTCACTCAATTTTTGAAATTAAACTATGAAGAAAGAATACATTCTATTGCACATTTTATAGATCAGATCAATGAGAAAACTTCAGGTGAAAAACTGAACAAAAATGAAATTTTAAATGCTTCCGATAAACCTTATATGAGCAGTGCCATATACAAAAGCTTGCATAATTTAAACGATAGTATGGCTGCTGGGAAACAACTTGAGAAACCCACTAAAATTGTATTAAACTATGCGGGGTTTTTAAACAAAAGCATAAAGGATTTACCTGCCGGGTTAAGAGAAGATAAAATACGAAGGGCTTGTTACGAATTGCAAACAGGGCAAAAGGGAAAGAAATGGAATATGAATATCCCCAAAGTAATGAATTATGAACGATCCAATAACTTTGCAGGGAAGCTTATCAATGATATTATTGATGTAACCACGAAATTGAATTCCAAACAAGATATTCCAATCTCAGGTCCTTTTAAATACCTGTTTGCAAATAACTTTATAACTTACGGAGGAGAAAACCAGGAGGAAGAGCAAAAAAAGCGCAAAAAAAAGAAAAAGAAGTTGAGAAGAGACAATGATTATTCCAGGTCATAGGTAAAATAAATCGAAATTTTTCAAATACCTGTTCATATCCGAAAAGCTAGGTTTCATATTCTATATTGATCATTTCATTTGCTCAAAGCTTAATTTTGTATAAAATAAGAGATTAAGCTCTTATTTTATTGACGATTAATTCCAATGATATTTAAAATATTATTTGTAATTTCACAAATACTTGTCCGCAGGAGCTGAGTGCGGAGGAGGATACTTTACACCCGAATTCCTAAATCGGGCTTTGAACGTACATTTTGGACTTCGAAAAGGAGCATATTAACAATGTTTCATTAAAATTTTATGTTATGGCTCTTTATTTTATTACTTATGATCTGCGAAAAAGTAGAGATTATCAAAAACTTTATGATGAATTAAAAGATTTTAATGCAGTAAAGGTTCTAGAATCTACCTGGTGTTTTAATAGAGTTAATACTTCGGCAAAGAACTTAAGAGATTATTTTAAACAATTTATTGATTCTGATGACGGATTATTAATTGATGAATCAAAAGATTGGGCAACCTATAATACATTAGGAACACCTAATAATCTATAACTTAAAATTAGCTATATGGCAAAAAATAAGATTAGAAAAATAGGACGAGATGCTGAAACAGGCAAGTTTATTCCAGTAAAAGAAGCTCAAAAAAGAAAGAAAACGGCTGTTGTTGAAACTATAAAGATCAAAACAAAGAAGAAGAAAAAGAAATGAAAAGAACACAATCAAAAAGAGCATTAATCCTTTTAATATATATACTGATATTATTCGGATTTAATTACTTGGCCTTTAATAGTTGGCTACCAGCAAAAGATTTTAAAGGTTTGTGGTTTTATTCAGGTATTGCAAGTATTTTACTTGGCAATTTACTAGTTACACCATTTTATACGAAACCTGTTGATGCAATATCATATTCCGTTGTTGGGCTTATTACAATATTCTTAGTAAATGATTGGTTGAATTGGGTGCTAATTGATAAAGCAATTTATATTACAGCTCTTTCATTCCAAGGAATAGTTATTCTAGTTTCTTTCATTGGAATAATTACTAAGGATAGTGATAAAACGATAGGGATTCAAATATCTAAGACTTGTATGATCTTTTCAGAGTTTTTAGGAAACCAAAGAATTGTATTTAGTGTTGTAATTCTTTATGCAATTATTGTTTTTCATAGAACCGAAGTGTTAGAAATGTTTTTTATTACATTAGCTTGGGTGATAACTGTGGTTATAGAACCAGATAAACATTTATTTAAAATAATAGAAAGAATTTCTAATGTTTGGAAAGTAAAACAAATTAGGGGTAATCTAGGTTTTATTTCGGCTTATCAATTGCCTAAAATGATTCTTATAAATCAACCTGAAGATTCTTTTACTGAATTTGGGACTACAATTATTTATAAAGATTCGCACGATTCAATTAAAACAGGAATTACATTAAATTACGTTGGCAGAAATGAGCAGCTTTTGCTTCGTGCAATTGAATTTGAGAGTACTACTGACGCAATTGAAGTTGCTAAAGAATCTGCTAAAATATTTAGTTCAAATTCTGTAGCTCAATTTGAGTATTATGATAAGAATCCAGATGAAAAAGATAAAGTATCAATACTTAAGAATATTGATGATTTAATTGGAATTGTAGATGAACAAACAAGTGTAGAAAAGCTATGTTTTGAAGTAATTGATAATAATGATATTGAAGAAGGAAGGCTTGTTGAAGTAGAGATAAATGGTCAAACTGTGTTGTACCAGATTCTTGATGGTCTTACTAAAGAAGATATTGTAATACACAAAAATAAATATGGTTATGCTAGAGCAACAGCCACTAAAATTGGAATTTGGAATGCAAAAGAAAGAAAATTCTCTCCTGCGAAATGGTTACCTGAAATAAATACTCCAGTATTCTTAAAGAAAACTATTGATTATACACCATCATTTGATACAATAGGTCATTTCCCAAAAACTAATTATACAGTAGGAATCGAAAATGTAAATGAGCTAGTGACTCATAATACTGCAATATTAGGAATACTTGGAATAGGGAAATCTATGCTTTCTATAGAATTGGTTGAAAGAATGATTGCAGAGAAAATCAGAGTTATTTGTATCGACTTAACAGACCAGTATGCAGATAAACTTTCTGACTATTATGATGCAGAAACAGAGTCTGAAATAATAGAAGAAATAGCCAATTTAGGTAAAACAGGAAAAACAACGGTTAGAAAAAATGTAGAAGAAGGTGGTAGTATTAACGAATTAAGGAATGCAATAAAAAATGATTTAAAAGATTTCTTTAGTGATATTAATATGTCATACTTAAAGATATATAATCCTGCAAAATTTGAAGCATGGAAACAAGATAGTAAACCTTATCAGGGTGATGCATCTATGATGTCTTTAACACCTACCGAAATTACTCAAATAATATCGGAAAGTGCATTAGAGATATGCCAAGAACAAGGAATGACTGAAAATGCTCGTTGTTGTTTAGTATACGAAGAAGCTCATTCATTAATACCAGAGTGGAACTCAGTTGCATCTGAAGGAGATAAAGCTGCAACTAATGGTACTGCAAGAGCAATTTTACAAGGAAGAAAATACGGACTAGGATGTATGTTAATTACTCAAAGAACAGCCAATGTAACCAAAACTATTCTCAATCAATGTAATTCAATTTTTGCAATGAGAACATTTGATGATACAGGTAAAAATTTTATATCAAATTATATTGGAAGTGAATATTCTGATAAACTTTCATCTTTAAAAGAAAGACAGGCTGTATTTTATGGTAAAGCTTCTACTTGTGAAAACCCTGTTTTAATAAGACTAAACGATAGAGATGATTTTACAAAAGTATTTAGAGAAAAATATCTACCACCAGAACTACCAACTAATGAAGTTGTAGAAAATGAAGAAATTAAAAACAAAAAAGATACGAAAAAGGAAACAGACGATTTTAACGATTTACCATTTTAAGAATATGCAATATGAATTTTATAGCATTAGACGTTGAAACTGCAAATGCTGATTATTCAAGTATTTGCCAAATAGGAGTAGCTGAGTTTTTTAATGATCAAATAGTGAATACATGGGAAACTCTTATAAATCCTAAAGATTATTTCGATTTATTAAACATTTCAATACATGGTATTAATGAAGAAAAGGTTAAAAATTCACCAACTTTTGTGCAAGTAGTAGATAAATTAAAAGAGCTAACAAAGGATAAAATTATAATTCATCATATGCCATTTGATAGAATAGCAATAAATAGAGCATGTGAATATAATGATATTGACAAGCTTGAAATTAATTGGTTAGATTCTGCTAAGATAGTAAGGCGCACATGGAGTGAGTTTTCTTATTCAGGATATGGTTTGTTTAATGTGGCTAATTACCTAAAAATAAGTTTTAAACATCACAATGCTTTGGAAGATGCAATTGCGGCTGGTAAAATTGTATTAAAAGCTTGTGAGTTAAAAAATATGGATATAAATGATTGGTTTGAAAGAGTTAGAAAACCAATAAATATTTATTCCAAAGGTTCATCAGTTCCAAATCTGGAAGGGAATCCTGAAGGATCATTATTTGGTGAGAATGCAGTTTTTACAGGAAGTTTATTTATAACGAGAGCAGAAGCCGCTAAACTGGCTTCAGATTTAGGTTGTAACGTTTCAAATTCAGTTAATAAAAAAACTACTATGCTTATAGTAGGGAAACAAGAAACCTTTAAGCTTGCAGGTTATCAGAAAAGTTCTAAACATAGAAAAGCAGAGAAGTTAATAACAGAAGGATATGAAATCAGAATTCTTTCAGAGGATGATTTTAAGGAGTTATTGAAAAACTAGATCTCAAGATTAGAAATATAGAGATATATTGACTACTCATGTTAATTAAAAGTCATGAACAATTAAATAAAGGTATCAAAATTATATAATTATGAAAAAAGAAGAACAAAACGTAAATGACCCGATTATCTATTACGCAGAGGATGGTAAAATTTATGACAAATCTTATTCATTTAGTCCAGAATGTTATGTTGATGGTGAAAATTTTATTGTAAAGAAATATAAAATTGAAGTGCAGAACCACCCGAATCCATTTGGCGAAGGGCATGTGGCTTGTATGGGCATAAGACTTTTTCCTGATATGAATGACACGAATGCCCGCTTTAAAGAAGTGCGAATTTTTGCATACCCTCCGGGAATAATCGGGTATCCGCATGAAGTAGATAATGTATTAAGAATATATTATGATAACCATGTTGTGAATAATATAGTTAGTATATTACTGGCAGGTAAGACCATTGGAATTGTTTACGGACCTTTAAAATCTGATGATCCTCATTTGAATGATAAACCGTATGCTGACATACATATTATAGAAGATGTTTAACAATTTTGTTTTATTAGTTATAAAACTGAATTATTTTTAGGTAAGGATAAGTACTAAATTTACTCATCCTGCTTAATTTTGATAGTGTTTTCAATTAATTTATCTAATTTCTTATGAACTTTTAATAAGAAAGGTATATTATATATGTTTTGATCAATTCTAAGTCTTTCTGTTTTTTCAATCTTGGTAAAAGAAACTTCAAGCATACACTGGAAATATTTTTCATCGTTCACTTCAAAACCGGATTCTTTTAGCTTTTTAATAACTGTGGTAACATCTTTTTTAACATCTAAAGGAATTTCAAATTCGATTTTCTCAATTTCTTTGGGTAAGGGGTTTATGCTATTTTGTATTCGGTATCGCGTTTTCTCGAGTAATTCCTTAGCTTCGCCATGAAACCTTGGAGATTGATAGTAACCATCTCCAAAATAATTTCTTATGGTACTAGGCCTATACTTTTTAAAATCAAATATTGAAAATAGTGTATCACTAAGTTCCTTTGTTATATTTGAAGATTTAGTTATAATATTATTTTTCCATAGCATATAAAAAAGCGAAGCTATTAAACGAGGGTCATGATAATCCATTTTTCCTGATTTATCAATTTCTCCTCTGCTTTCTGCATAAGCAACAATTCTTTGTATATTTCGAACCTCTTTTTTTAGTATGTTATTTTCTTTACGAATGATTCTGTTTTGTGTCAAGATTATTTCCTGGGGTTTGTTTTTAAGCTTATGAAAGTATGATTGAATCCATTTTACAGTTTTATGGTTCATTTGTGATGTATTTATGGAAGTGATCATCCATAGAATAAAGATTAAATCGAGTAGGGCAGTTCCCAATAAGCAAATCATTTTTAATTCGATTCTTGGAAAAGTTAAATAAATTAGGCTTATGACCAATAAAACAGGAAATAGAATTCGAGTTAAGAGTAAGTATAATGATTTTGAAACTCTGTAAATCAAATCTCTAATTTTTTCTTGTTTGATACATTTCTCTAAAGCTATAGCAAAGTCGATGTGATCAATGTTTTTTCCTGTTTGAAAACTTATTTTTGTAATAATTTCATTGAGCTTTCTTTTGGTATTTGCATTCGAATCACCGGAAAAAACCCTTATGAAATGGTTAAGTCGGTATTTAAATTTATTCGGATACTTTTTATGTAAATAACCGGATTTCGCTTTTCTGTAAAGAAGTCTGAAAAACATTTCAGCATCTTGGAAACTCTTATTTTCCTGATTCTCTTGTAGTCTATACTTTCTATAGTTGATAATTTTTTTAAATATTTTATTCATGATGCCTGGCTCTCTGGGTTAGTTTCTGATGAATTTATTTCCTTCCTTAATTTGGAAAAGTCTTTGCTTATTTTTGATTCTAAGATCCTTGCGTAGTATTTTGTTTCTTTGATGGTACTATGTCCTAGAATTTTACTTACCGTTTCGATAGAAACACCTTTTGTTAACATCCATGTCGCGCAGGTGTGACGTGCAACATGAAAGGAAATTTCCTTTTTTATCCCGCATATATCTGCAATTTCTTTTAAATATGCATTGGTTTTTTGGTTACTGGATATCGGTAATAACTGATCTTTTATAGCTGTTTTCGGATGATCTTTATATTTGTCAATAATTTTTAACGGTTGTTGAAGTAAAGGAATTCTTGTAAGCTCACCTGTTTTTTGTCGATGCGTAAAAATCCACTTTTCACCATCAATACCTGTAACCAGGTTATCTGGTTTTAAGTTAGCAACATCAATGTAAGCTAATCCGGTATAACAACTAAAGATGAAGATGTCTCGTACCATTTCTAGTCTTGGTATTGAAATTTTTTTATGCTCTATTTTGAGTAATTCCTCTTCATCTAAGAATGTGCGTTCTGTTCTTTTTAGCTTGGGTTTAAATTTCAAGAAAGGATCTTTATCCAACCAATCGTTTAAAATGGCCAGATTAATAACTTTCTTAACATTCTTAATATATTTTATGGCTGTGTTATGATTGCAGTCTTTAACTACCTTAAAGTACTTTTCAAGATTGGTAATAAATGAATATTCCAATTGTTTAAGGTACATATTATTGGTGCCATATTCGTGCTCGATGAAATCTTTTATATGATTCAGAGTAGTTTCGTATCTTTTTACCGTGGCAGAGGCATATGTTTTACCTTCAAGTTCTTTCATCTGTTTATTGTGATAGTTAAATACTTCAAGAATGGTTTTATGTCTTTTATCTACTCCAACCAGCCTGTTTTTAATGGCTTTCGCGGTAACAAATTCCCCTCGGTCTTCCAAATCTCTCTTAATGGCATATATTTTACTTCTAATAGTATCAATATGTGAGTTAATAGATAGTGCATCCTCCTTGGTCCCTTTAACATGTCCTTTACCATCCCACCTGGAAGGTAAAACCTTACTATTAATAGAACCTTCAACCTTTTTGCCATTAACCGTTATTCTATAATATATTGGAGACTTTCCTTTACTATCCTTTTTATCTGTCTTTATATAAAATAAAACGCTAAATGTTATTTTTTGAATCATTTTTGGTGTCCGAATTGGTTTATCTCATATCAAATTAAAGTAAAATTGATTAAAAAAGCAAATAATAATATAGAATATAAAATATTGATATCAAAAATGTTAACCTTAATATAACACTAGATCGAAAATGATATCAGGTATTATTACGTGATATCATTTTACGAATAGTTTAATACTCCATAATCCAATAATGATATCACTTGCATAATTTTTAGATACCAAATCGGACACCATTTTGTAAAAAACGAATATGGTACATGATTAGGTGACGTTTATTATGTGAATTTATGAATATTCTGTGAAGTGTAAAAAAAGAAAAACAGCATTAATTCTTTGATTTATGCTGTTTTGCGTTATTTTGTATTTTACTTTTGTGGAGCCGGCGGGAGTCGAACCCGCGTCCGAATAAAGAACCCAAATGCTTTCTACATGCTTAGCTTTTCATTGGTTTTCGTGATTAACGTGGCGAAAAGCAGCCCAATTAATCCTTAGCTTCTTAAACTTCGCCGGGTTATCGAAGCGTTAACCCAACTATCTCAACTTTTACGATGCCTCTAAACCAAACGCCGTCGAGAAAGGCTTTTGAGAGACAACTTGTCCTAAAGTCTTACTTCAGGATTAAACTTAATTTGCCTAGCAATATTAAGCTGCAAGTGCGTAATTGTTTTCGCCGTTTATAAAGTTGAATATTGAGATTTACGAGCCAACATCCAAAGCTCGGCATGCTTACATTCCAGTTTACCTTACCGTCAAAACCAAGGCGGCCCCGGAATGATTTGCAAAGTTAAGGCATCTTTTATGGAATATCATTTTTTTTTAGTTAAAAAAAATTAATTTTAAGCTTTTAAATTATGCAAAAACAATATATAGATATGAGTCAAAAGTTAAGAATAGGTGTTTTACGAGAAACAAAAAACCCGCCTGATAAACGAGTGCCGGTAACTCCATCGCAAGTTGTAAAGTTAACTGAACGATTTCCCGATGTTGAAGTTTTTATACAACCAAGTGATATTCGATGTTATACAGATGAGGAGTATCAATACCTTGATTTAAATTTGAAAGAAGATTTAAACGATTGTGATATTCTTCTGGGAGTAAAGGAGGTTGATCCACAAACATTGATTCCGGAAAAAACCTATATGTTTTTTGCACATGTGGCTAAAAAACAACCTTATAATCGTGGCTTACTGCAAGAAATTATTAAGAAAAAAATACGTTTAGTTGATTATGAGTATTTAACTGATTATAACGAGAACAGAATTGTTGCTTTTGGTCACTGGGCAGGAATAGTTGGTGCATATAATGGTCTACGCGCACGAGGTATTCGAACAGATTCTTTCGAATTAAAACCTGCTCACCAATGTAGAGATATGGACGAAATGTTTGCAGGTTTAAAGCTGGTTGAATTAAAAAAGAAAAAGATATTAGTTACCGGAGGTGGAAGAGTAGCTATGGGAGCAATGGAAACATTGAGTCAGTTAAATATACGAGAGGTTACTCCCGAAGATTTTCTAAACAAAGAATTCGATGAGCCAGTCTTATGCAGAATTGATCCACAACACTATGTTAAGCACAAAGGTGGAATGGAATTCAATTTACAACATTTCTTTAAACATCCGGAAGAGTATGAATCAACCTTTAAACCATTTACAAGAGTTACTGATATTTTTATTGCATGTCATTACTGGGATCCAAAATCACCTAAATTTATTACAAAAGAAGATTATTTAGATCCGGATTTCAATATCACTGTAATTGCTGATGTTAGTTGCGATGTTGATGGCCCCATTGCGTCTACTGTTCGAGCATCAACCATTGCTGATCCGTTTTATGGCTACAACCCTGAAACAGGTGAAGATGAACGTCCATTCATCAGCCCCAAAAATATTACGGTAATGGCTGTGGATAATTTACCTGGAGAACTACCTCGTAATGCATCATCTGATTTTGGTTTGAATCTTATCGATAAGGTTTATCCATCTTTATTCGGACATGATGATACTGGAATGATTGAGCGGGCTACAATTGCTAAAGACGGTAAACTTACCGAGAGGTATGCTTACCTTCAAAATTATTTAGAAGGAAAGGAATAAAGTTTATACAATTGCTTTATCAACATTTGTTGAGAGATTTATACGCAAAGCAATTTCAAAAAAAGTATTGTTATTATAAATATCAAGGTTAAAATTATTTTTCCCATAGAATAATTTTAACCTTTTTGTTGCATTATTAATACCTATTCCTTTGCTGTGATTGTAAAACTTAGTTGTATTGCTTTTTATGTAATTATCTTTTTTACTGTTTTTCACAGAAAAATGCAACCTGTTATTCTCAATGAATAAATTAATGCTAATCCACTTGTTTTTAGTAGTTTTACTTGTCCCATGTTTAAATGCATTTTCAATGAACGGGAATAGAACCAGAGGAATAATATAAACATCATCAAGGTTGTTTGGAACACTATAATCAATCTTTATATTCGAATAGCGCAATTTCTCCAGATATATATAATCTTTTATTAAATTAATTTCTTTAGAAACCGGTATTAGCTGGGTATCACATTCATACAACGAAAATCGGAGTATGTCCGACATTTTAGCTACTGATTCAGACAATAAATCATTATTGCAATCAAGCGACATCATGTAGATATTATTAAGCGTATTAAACAGGAAATGAGGATGAATCTGCCCTTTTAACATATTGAGTTCGTTTTCTACAATCTTATGTTTAAGGTTCTCTTTTTCAATGTAGTTGTGTACATATTGAATAAAAAAGCGAAATGCCAGAAAAATAAATATTTGCGATTGTAGAATAAAAAATTGTTTGGCTATGTTCGGCACATTTAATGCATAACACCAGAACGAATCAATAAGTTCGGGGTTAAACCTGGGAGCATAGATATATCTGGTTACCCATAAATCAATACATAAAATTCCTATCGAGATAGTAAGATAGCTTGTAATAAATGCAATAACTTTATTATTTTTTATAAGAAATTGAGGAATAAGATAATAACCGATAAAGTATGATATAGGAATTAAATAAAAAATAGTTATAACCATTGTAATAATTTGTAGAGAATATAAATCTAGATTTCCAATAACAATGGCATTGTAAAATAGAGGATAGCAAAAAACAAATACTATCCAAAAGATGATATGAGCGAAAACTCTTTTTCTTGATAGTTGCATAGGTTAATTATTTATTTTGTAGTACCTCCATTGCTTTTAACTTATAGCTTCTTCCTATAGGTATCTTTTTATCTTGTATTTCCATCGAAGTAGCAGAAAATGATCTCACTTGCTGGGTATTTACAATAAACGATTTATGTACACGCAAGAAAATATCATCAGGTAAATTTTTCAAAAAATTTGTTAAACTATCTTTTGTAATTAATCTTTCATTTTGTGTATAAATCCTAATATATTCTCTCATACCTTCAATAAATCGTATTTCTGTCGGATTAATTCGAAATGTTTTTTTGTTATCCTTAACCAGCAGTTCATTGTAAGCTTTTTTTGATGACTTTACTTCGTTGTTTACGGCATATTTAGCTGGTTTTGATGCTAAATACTTATTGATTGCTTTGAAAAAGCGGTTAAAAGTAATTGGTTTTAAAAGGAAGTCAATAACATCAAGATCAAATCCATCTACAGCATATTCTTTATAGGCTGAGGTTATTATGATATCGGGTTTATTTTGTAATGATTTGATAAAATCAATACCTGAAATTTCAGGCATATGTATATCCAGAAATATAAGATTAATATCTGTACTCTGAAGTATTAAGGAAGCATCAATAGCATTTTCGCATTCTGCAATAACATCGAACTGATGGAAATGCTCCAGGTGTTTCTTTATTAGTTGAATAGCTAATGGCTCATCGTCAACTATTAAACATTTTATACTCATAATGTAACAAATTTAGGTTCATATACTTGATTCGTGTAGCATAAAATTTAATCATAAATAGCCTCCTTTAAGACTAATCTTTGGCAGTAGCGTTGAAGATGAATTTTTAAAAAATCTACAAACAACACAAAAAACTACACAAATGTTATTGGTGAGATTGAAAAAACGAAAAAAGGTTTAATTTATGGCAAATTTATATCAATAAAGGCCGCTTGCCATGCACATTGTGTTAAAGATATAATTAATCATTAGCATTCTTGATTTTATTTTCATCTCAGTTTCAGGCAAAATATTTTAGCTTCTTGAATAATAGGCGGGATAAAACTCCACATGATTGTTATGTGTAGATATGCCGGTTATTATATTCCTAAAATTAACCATTTAAAAAATTATTTTGTATGAAAAAAATTACATTTATTCTTGCATTTTTGGTCTTTGTTGCTTTTCAAGCGGCAGCCCAGGTGCAAATTACAGGTACAGTTACCGGGGAGGATGGATTGTCTATACCTGGCGCATCTGTAGTTGTAAAAGGTAATACCATTATTGGTACAACAACAGATATTGATGGTAAATATCAGCTGTCTGTTCCAGCGGAAACCGAAGCTTTGGTTTTTAGTTTCGTAGGAATGAAAACAAAAGAGGAAATGATCAATGGCAGAACTGTTATTGATGTTGTACTTGAAGAAGCGGTTTTAGAAATGGACGAAGTAGTAGTAACTGCTATTGGTATTAAAAGAGAAGCTAAAGCATTAGGATACTCTGCTTCGACTGTTGGAGGCGAAGATCTTACTAAAACACGTGAAAACAATTTAGTTCAAAGCCTTCAAGGTAAAATTGCAGGTGTTCAGGTTTCTGGTAGTTCCGGTGAACCAGGATCATCTGTTTCAATTACGATTAGAGGACACTCCTCTATTAACGGAAACGAACCTTTATATGTAGTTGATGGTGTGCCGTTAACTAACAACAGAATTGGTTCTGAGGATGAGTTAAATGGTGGTTTCGACTTTGGTAATGGTATTAATACCATCAACCCTGATGATGTTGAGAATATGACTATTCTTAAAGGTGCAGCAGCAACGGCACTTTATGGTTCAAGAGCATCTAATGGTGTGGTACTTATTACTACAAAATCTGGTAAAAGCTCTGAAGGTCTTGGTATTAACTACAACGGTTCTTATGGAGTTTCTCAAGTGTTAAGAACACCAACTTTCCAAAATGAATTTGGTCAAGGTTGGGACGGTTATAATCTTTTAATCGAAAATGGTTCATGGGGACCCGAGTTTAATGGTGAGACAAGAATTTATGGAAACATTGTGGATGGAGAGAGGCTTGTAAAACCTTACGTTGCTCAAGAAGATAACTATAAGGATTTTTGGGATTTAGGACGCTCTCAACAACACTCTTTATCTGTAAGCGGTGCTGATGAAAAAACTTCTTATTTCTTCTCGTATTCATATGCTGATCAGGATGGTATCTATCCTACCGATGCTGACTCGTATACAAGAAACACGTTTAGCTTAAGAGGCGATCGTGAAATTAAGAAGTTAAAAATTAGTAGTTCGATTAATTACACTACGGAAGACGCTACATCTGTGCCTACAGGACAGGGATTAACTGTTGTCAATAGTGCTATGCAAATTCCAAGGGATTATTCTATGGTTGACGCAGAAGATTATACCAATAAATTCTATAATGTAGATAACTGGTATACTCCATACGGTATTACAAATCCATATTATGTGCTAAATGAATATGGCAGAGAAGTTCAAAAGAATAAGGTTTTTGGTAAGTTACAACTTGATCTTGATTTAGCCGAATGGGCCGACTTTACATACCGATTTGGTGGTGATTTAGATGTGTATAAACTAAAATCATGGAATGCCGTTACTTTACCATCTCCTGGTAGTCCAAATTATGGTTCAACAACCAGCGATCTAGGACAGGTAATGAATGAACAATTTCAATCCTATCAGCTAAACCACGATTTATTATTAAACCTGAATAAGGATATTACTACAGATTTTAATGTTAACGGTATTGTTGGTTTAAATATAAATGAAAGAACAACAGATCGTGCTCAGATTCGTGTTGATGGATTAGATATTCCTGGTTTTTATCATATTAGTAACTCAGCTTCAACTCCGGTAGTTGAGCAGGAACTACGAAAGAGAAGATTGTATGGTTTATTCGGCCAGGTTGAGGCGTCATATAAGAATATGATATATTTAACTTTAACTGCCAGAAACGATTGGTCTTCTACATTACCAAAAGACAATAATAGCTATTTCTATCCAGGAGCAACAGTAAGTTTTCTTGTAAGTGAGCTTCTTTCTGATAATTTAAAACAGACGCTTTCTTTTGCAAAATTGAGAGCTTCGTACGGAAAAACTGGTAATGATGCAGGACTTTATTTATTGGATCCAGTATTTGTTCAAAGTGAAATTGATAATCCTTTCAGAGACTTGAATTTCCCATTAAATGGTACAAATGCATTTGAAGTTGCAAATAGACTTGGAAATCAAACACTACAACCAGAAATTACCACAGAATTTGAGGTAGGTGCTGATATTAGATTCTTCCAGAATAGAATCGGTTTAGATGTAGCTTACTTTAATAAGGATGTGGAAGATCAAATTCTTAACTTAAGAATTCCTGCTTCTACAGGATATACTTCTCAAACCATGAACCTTGGTTTAATTAGTGCCAAAGGATACGAAATTGCTTTAAGTCTTGTTCCTGTTAAAACAAAAGATTTTAACTGGACAATGAACCTAAATTACAATAAAATTGAAACAAAAGTAGAGGAGCTGGCAGAAAGCCTTGATAATGTAAAAATTGAAGGTTTTCTTGGTGGTGGTGGAATTTTTGCCAAAGTTGGTGAGCCAATGGGAGTATTCATGTTTAATCAGGTAGCTACTACCGAAGACGGACAAATAATCGTTGATAATGGAGGAATGCCTAAAAACGAAAGTGACTTAAGTGTTGTTGGCAAAGCAGAGTATGATTTTACGGCTGGTATTAGCAACTCGTTAACCTATAAGAACATCAACTTGTCGTTTACATTAGATATCCGTCAAGGTGGTATGTTCTATTCCAGAACTAAAGAAATACTTTATTTTACAGGTAATTCAATTGAAACAACTTACAATGACCGTCAACCATTTGTGGTTCCAAATTCAGTTGTTGAAGTATTAGATGGTGACGGTAATGTTATTGGGTACGAAGAGAATACTATTCCTGTATCAAAAGGTGACATGGATAATTTTTATAATGATGGTGGCTTTGGAGGAACAGCTTATTCTACAATAGACAAGTCGTTTGTTAAACTTCGTAATGTGACATTATCCTATAATTTACCAGAAAAGTTAATCGATAAGTTGCCAATTCAATCAGCTGCATTATCGTTAATTGGAACCAACCTTTTATTATGGACACCTGAAGGAAACTCATTTATTGATCCGGAAATTTCATCTTTCGGAACAGATATCAATGGTATGTTTGGTGAATATTTGGGAACACCTTCATCAAGAACATACTCAGTTAGTTTAAGAATTAATTTATAAAAGAACATATTATGAAAAAGATATTAATATTAATCAATGCCTTTGTATTGTTACTGGCAACCACTTCATGTGAGGATTGGTTGGATGTGAATACAGACCCGAACAATGCTTCTGAGGCAACAGTCGATCTAGTATTGCCTGCGGCACAGGCATCTATAACCACAGTGGTTTCAGGAGACTTATTTAACCTTGGAGGTTTCTTAGCTCAGTACTGGGATCAAAATCCAACAGCAAATCAATATAATACGATTTCAACATACGATTTTACAACAGTAATTGGAGATGAGTATTGGAGAGAGCTTTATTCAGGCGCTTTAAATGATCTACAATATGTAATTGACCAAACTGAGGAAAACGAAGACTGGGGAAACTATTTAGTGGCAAAAAGTTTAAGAGCATATACTTTTCAATTATTAGTGGATTTATTTGATAATGTGCCATACACTGAAGCTTTAGAAGGAACAGACTTTGTTAATCCAACTTTCGATAATGGTAGTGATGTTTATGAAGCTATCCTTGATGAGCTTGATGAAGCATTAGCTAAAGATTTATCAAAAGCAAGTGTTGTAACAACAGATATGTTCTTTGGTGGTAATTTAAATCAGTGGGTAGCATTTGCCAAAACTGTTAAGTTGAAAATCTTATTGCGTATGGCATATACTGATAATCCTCACACATCAGAATTAACAAGTTTACTTGCAGAAGGAGGATTCTTGGCACAAAGTGCTGGTTTAACAGCTTATAGTGCTGGTGCTCAGAATAAGAGAAATCCATGGTACGAAACAAATGTTAGCCGATTAAGCGGCGATGGTAAATATAGTATTAATCACGTAGGATGCTACAACTTTATTACCTACCTTCAAACTAATGGAGATCCTCGTTTAAATTCATTGTTTTATCCATCTGAAAATTCTGGTACGCATGAAGGAAACTATTTTGGTTCATCTAAAATAGCATCTGAAAGAAGATTTGATCTTCAGGAAGATTTTTCAACTGTTAGAATGTTTGGCGATCATCCTTCATATATCATTTTAGCATCGGAATCGTTCTTATTGCAAGCCGAGGCTTATGCAAGAACAGGTGATTTTACCAATGCAAAAATAATGTATGATGCAGCAGTCGCAGCTTCTTTCGAAACACATGGCTTATCTGATAATCCAGCGAGTTATACTGGTGCAGGAGGAGTGTATGAATTTACAGCTACAACAGAACAAGACGCTATTGAGCAAATTGGTATGCAAAAATGGATATGTTTAGCTCATTACAATAACATTGAGGCATGGATTGAGCAAAGCAGAACAGGATATCCTGAAATCAGTACTGTTTTGGCAAATGATCCATCGTATACTCCAGGTGAGTGGACAAGTCCGGTTGATAATTTATTAGGTGCTAATAGATTCCCTCACAGATTATATTATCCAAGCACGGAAGTTACATCTAACAGTAATACACCTACGCAAATTACAGATATGGCTGTGAAAGTGTGGTGGGATTTAAATGATTAAAAATAAAGAATATGAAAAAAATAATTATAACATTAACATTGTTTGTTGCAATTATTACGTTTTTTAGTTGCGAAAAAGAAACACTAGACATCTCCACTGGAAAGGTTTATTATCCTGTTTTTGTAAACTCGGGTAATCAACTAAATGTAGTTGCATTAGGAGAAAATTTTACCATTCCAGAGATAACAATATATGATGGAGAGCAAGATATAACTTCAACTGCGATAGTGGAAGGAGAGATTGATCTTCAAACTCCTGGATATTACCCTGTTACTTATACAGCTACTACGGCCGATGGTTATACTGGTTCTTATGAATTAAAAGTTTATGTATATCATCCTGATTATAAGGAAGCTCCTATAGCAGGAGTATATGCTGGGAATGGTGCTGATATAACCATTGAGGAGTTTGAAAAGGGTGTATTTTTCATTGATGATGCTACAGCTAATGAGATGAATGCATGGTATGGACGAAATGATTTAGCCGTGTCAGGTACTCTTATATATATAGGAAACATGGAGTATTTAGTATTATGTGATATTCCATGGTATGGTTGGATTTTCGTAACAGATGGAAATGCAACTTATTCTCCAGCTGATGGTTCTCTATCTTATCATATTATGGATGCTACGGATCCTGATACAGGATGGGATATTAATTTAACTCCAATTGTTGAATAATTTAAATTAAAAGATTATGAAAAAAACATTATATATTATTATAGGGCTTTTAATGATAAGCTTTTACGCTTGTCAGGAAGAAGTCGATGTAGATCCTGGACAAACTGCAGTTGTCGAAATGTCTGGTCAGTGGTGGCTAAGAATGTACGATGACGCAGGAAATGAGCTGGATAGTTGGTTAGAAACGTATACGTACAATACTGCATCAAATGTTAGCGATTCAATCTGGATTGAAATACATGATTATGACATGCGTTTTAAAGTATCTTGCGATGTTATTTCAAAAACATTTAGTGCTACAGGTACAACAGATATTCTAAACGAAGAAGTGGTTGATATTGCTAATGGAATTATTCTTGAAGATGCTACTACAACTATGGGAGGCCATGTTGTTGATAGTATCTACTTTAATTATTCTGATGCAAGTGGCGATTATGTATTCGCTGGTCAGCAATTCACTGGTTTTGCAGAAGATGATCCGTTTACTCCGGAACAGTAATTACATATGATAAAAATTAAAGGTGTCGATTTTTCGACACCTTTTTTTATACAATTTTTTTAAGATTCTTTATGGTTTTCGGTGGATCATCCGATCCGAAAATATAACTTCCGGCAACTAAAATATCAGAACCAGCTTCAATTAGTTGTTTTGCATTGGTGTGGTCAACACCTCCATCAACCTCAATTAATGCATCTGATTTTGTATCTTTTATAAGTTGTTTAAGTTCTTTTACTTTATTTAATGCATTCGGAATGAATTTTTGTCCACCAAAACCGGGATTAACAGACATGATCAAAACTAAATCAATATCGGTAATTATATCTTGCAATAAATGAACTGGTGTATGCGGATTTAAGCTAACACCTGCTTTCATTCCTTTCGATTTTATATTCTGAACCGTGCGGTGCAAATGTTTACA
The DNA here is from genome assembly GCA_020444275.1 of Bacteroidota bacterium. GTDB lineage: Bacteria > Bacteroidota > Bacteroidia > Bacteroidales > UBA12077 > UBA12077. The sequence goes on from JAHLLG010000003.1 coordinate 364,290, forward strand.
TACTTCATAGTGAACTGTTAAAATATCAGCTCCGGCCTTTTGAAAATCATCGATATATCTGTCAGGATCAACAATCATTAAGTGCACATCAAGTGGTTTTTTAGCATGTTTTTTAACTGCCTTAATTACAGGTGTTCCGTAGGAAATATTCGGAACAAACATACCATCCATAATATCCAGATGAAACCAGTCTGCTTCACTGTTATTAATCATCTCAATGTCGCGTTGCAAATTTCCAAAATCAGCTGAAAGGAGCGAAGGTGATATTAAATGAGCCATATTTTTCTATTTGTTTTGATGCAAAAATAATTAAAAAAAGGAAACCGTTTGGTTTCCTTTGGTTTTATCCTAAATAGGTTTTAAGTATTTTACTTCGGGTAGTGTGTTTTAATCGTTTTATTGCCTTTTCTTTAATTTGTCGAACCCTTTCGCGCGTTAGATTAAACTCTTCACCAATTTCTTCCAGAGTATAAGGATGTTTTCCATTTAATCCAAAATATAAACGTATAATACTTGCTTCGCGCTCTGTTAACGATGATAATGCACGTTCAATTTCTTTTCTTAACGAATCATTAAGTAAGCTACCATCCGGACTCGGATTATCTTTGCTTAACAAAACTTCGTACATATCACCTTCTTCTCCATCAGTTAGCGGGGCATCCATTGAAACATGCCGACCGGCACTGCGCATGGCATCTTTAATGTCATTTGGAGCAATTTCGATAGCTTTGGCTATTTCATCAATTGAGGGTTCACGTTCAAATTTCTGTTCAAGTTCCGATAACGCTTTATTGATTTTGTTTATCGAGCCTATTTTATTTAAAGGTAATCGAACAATTCGCGCTTGTTCTGCCAAAGCCTGTAAAATAGATTGTCTGATCCACCAAACCGCATACGAGATAAACTTAAATCCTCTTGTTTCATCAAAACGTTTGGCAGCCTTAATCAAACCTAAATTACCTTCATTTATTAAGTCGGGTAAACTTAATCCCTGGTTTTGATATTGTTTTGAGACAGATACCACAAAACGAAGATTAGCCTTAATGAGTTTTTCCAGAGCAAGATTATCTCCATTTCGCACTTTCCGGGCTAGCTCAACCTCTTCTTCAGCAGATAAAAGATCTACTTTCCCGATTTCATGCAAATATTTATCTAACGAGGCAGTTTCTCGATTAGTGACCTGTTTAATTATTTTTAACTGTCTCATTCTTTTTGGTCCAGTGAGTGTTAGCGTATTTTTTACGTTGTTTTTTAACGTTTTGTTACAATAGTATCCAAATATGTAAATAAAAATCTTTAGAACGAAGTTTTTTCTATTTTTTTTAAATTAAATTCTTCTATAAATAGTTTTTTTAAAAAAAAGTTTGATTCTTATTTTGGTAATTGTCAGGAAATATTTATTATTGCAATGATTTTCTAAGTTTTAGAAAATATTAATCTCTCGCAGTAAAAATCAATCAATTTACTTGCTTATCAAATGAAAGTTCAAACAATTATTATAATCAATTAATTATCCTTTATTTATAACAAAATGTACGATATTCTTGAATTGAATAAGAAGCTAGTTTCTGAATTAAGAGAAATAGCAAAAGGATTACAAATCAAAAAGGTAGAATCGTTAAAAAAGCAGGATCTGATTTACAAAATATTAGATCAACAGGCGATCAATGCCACTTCCGATGTTAAAACAGAGAAAAGATCTTCAGGCAGAAAACGTATTTCCGAAAAACCAAAAGCTGCATCAGGTTCTGATAAGAAAAAAGACACAAATCAGGTTAAGACAAAAAATAAACAGGAACATAGCCCAAAGGTTGAGAAAAGAAAAACTGATGAACCTAAAAAAGAGGTGAAAGTAGAAACCAAAGAGGTTAAAGCTGGTGAAAGAGTAGAAAGTAAATCTTCACAGAAAGATAACGAAGAGTATAAGAAAAGAAGTAATCAACGACACTCAAAAGATAACTATCATAAACGACCGAATGATAAACGAAACGATAAATCATTTGAGTTTGATGGAATAATAACCAATTCAGGTGTATTAGAAATTATGCCCGATGGTTATGGGTTTTTAAGATCATCAGAATATAATTACCTAAACTCACCAGATGATATTTATGTATCGCAATCACAAATTAAATTATTTGGATTGAAAACCGGTGATACTGTCGAAGGATCCATTCGTCCGCCAAAGGAAGGTGAAAAGTATTTCCCTTTAATTAAGGTAGAAAAAATTAATGGCAGAAGTCCGGACTATATTCGTGATCGTGTACCGTTTGATTATTTAACACCATTATTCCCCGAAGAAAAATTTACAATAAATAATAACAAAAACGATAAACTTTCAACACGTGTAGTTGATATGTTTGCTCCAATTGGTAAGGGGCAACGTGGTTTAATTGTTGCTCAGCCAAAAACGGGTAAAACAGTATTACTAAAAGAAATAGCCAATGCTATTGCAGCTAATCATCCGGAAGTATACATGATCGTTCTTTTAATTGATGAACGACCAGAAGAGGTTACGGATATGGCACGAAGTGTTAATGCAGAAGTTATATCGTCAACATTCGATGAACCTGCAGAACGTCATGTTCGAGTTGCCAATATTGTTTTGGAAAAAGCAAAACGAATGGTAGAATGTGGGCACGATGTAGTAATTTTATTAGACTCAATTACACGTTTAGCACGTGCCTTTAATACAGTTTCACCAGCATCTGGTAAAGTACTTTCTGGTGGTGTTGATGCCAATGCATTGCATAAACCAAAACGTTTCTTTGGTGCAGCTAGAAATATTGAAGAAGGTGGTTCGTTAACAATCATTTCAACAGCCTTAACAGAAACCGGATCCAAAATGGATGAAGTTATATTCGAAGAATTTAAAGGAACTGGTAACATGGAATTGCAGCTTGATCGTAAATTGTCTAACAAACGAATTTATCCTGCTGTTGATATTACTGCATCTAGTACACGTAGAGAAGACTTATTGATTGACAAGGAGATGCTAAATAAAATATGGATTCTACGTAATTACTTAACAGATATGAATTCAATTGAAGCAATGGAATTCCTTCGTGATAGATTAGTAAAGACGCAAACAAACGAGGAATTCATTATTTCTATGAATGCTGACTAAATGTTTCACAACACATTATAACTTAAATGCGGATGAAAATCCGCATTTTTTGTTTTGTAAATTAATAACATAGGAGCTTATTTGTAATGGGAATGAATAAGTTTACCATTGGGTTATTTTGCAGTGATTGAGTATAATAAATAAGATTTTTATTTTAATTTTGTAGTTCCTAAAAATAAAGTTAATTATCTTTTAATAAATAAATTAAGGAGTTAGAAATGTCAAAAAACAAGAAATTTATAACCTGCGATGGTAACTATGCAGCATCTCACGTTGCGTACATGTTTAGTGAAGTTGCAGCGATTTATCCGATTACTCCTTCGTCAACTATGGCAGAATATGTTGATGAGTGGGCATCACACGGACGTAAAAATATTTTTGGAGACCAGGTAAAAGTTGTTGAAATGCAATCAGAAGGTGGAGCAGCTGGTGCTGTTCACGGTTCATTGCAAGCTGGTGCATTAACTTCTACATTTACGGCATCTCAGGGATTATTATTAATGATTCCGAATATGTATAAAATTTCTGGTGAATTGTTGCCAGGTGTTTTCCATGTAAGTGCAAGAAGTTTAGCAGCACAGGCACTATCAATCTTTGGCGATCATAGTGATGTGATGAGTACACGTCACACAGGCTTTGCTATGTTAGCAACTGGCAGTGTTCAGGAAATTATGGATATTGCAGGTATTGCTCACTTAGCTTCAATTAAATCAAGAATTCCTTTCTTGCATTTCTTCGATGGATTCAGAACTTCTCATGAAATTCAAAAAGTTGAATACTTCGAGAATGAAGATATGGCTAAACTACTTGATTTTGATGCATTACAAAAATTCAGAGATAATGCTTTAAATCCTGAACATCCTGTTACAAGAGGTACAGCTCAAAATCCTGATATATATTTCCAGGCTCGTGAAGCTGCGAATAAATTCTACGATCCAATTCCTGATATGGTAGAAGAATATATGCAGGAAATTACAAAAATGACCGGTCGTGAGTATCATCCATTTACTTATTACGGTTCTGAAGATGCAGAAAATGTAATTGTTGCCATGGGATCAGTTACTTCTACAATTAAAGAAGTTATCGATTATAAAATTGCTCAGGGAGAAAAAGTTGGTTTAATATCTGTTCATTTATACAGACCATTCTCAGAGAAATATTTTATGAAAGCTCTACCTAAATCAGTTAAACGATTAGCTGTATTAGATAGAACAAAAGAGCCAGGTGCTAATGGCGAACCATTATACTTAGACGTAAGAGATTTATTCTACGGTAAAGAAAATGCCCCAATGGTTGTTGGTGGTCGTTATGGTTTAAGTTCGAAAGATACTACGCCAGCTCAAATTATTTCAGTATATGATAATTTAGCTCTGGCAGAACCTAAGAATGGATTCACTTTAGGTATTGTTGATGATGTTAAATTTACTTCATTACCATTATTACCTGAAATTAGTGTTGTTCCAAAAGGAACTTTCGAAGGTAAGTTCTATGGCTTAGGATCAGATGGTACTGTAGGAGCTAACAAAAACTCAATTAAGATTATTGGTGATTCTACCGATAAATATGCACAAGCTTATTTTGCTTATGATTCGAAGAAATCCGGCGGTATTACAACATCTCACTTACGTTTTGGTGATTCACCAATTCGTTCGCCATATTTAGTTGGTACTCCTGATTTCGTTGCGTGTCATGTTCCTGCATATCTTCAAAAATATGATATGTTAAAAGGAATTAAGCAAGGTGGAACTTTCTTATTAAATAGTATTTGGGATGCTGAAGAAACAAAAAATCATTTCCCTGATGAAATGAAAAAAACTTTAGCAGAAAAAGATATAAAAGTTTATATTATAAACGCTACTAAAATTGCTGAAGAAATAGGATTAGGAAACAGAACCAATACTATACTTCAATCAGCATTCTTTAAGATTTCAAATGTAATACCTTACGAAAAGGCAGTTGAAGAAATGAAGAAGGCTATCGTAAAATCTTACGGTAGAAAAGGTGAAGATATTGTTAACATGAACAAAGCTGCTGTTGAACGTGGAGGTAACGTTGAGGAAATCGAAATTCCATCAGAATGGAAGAATATTGAAATAAAGGCAAAATCTGACGACAGAAATATTCCGGATTTCATTAAGAATGTTGTGGAGCCAATCAATGCTCAAAAAGGTGATGATTTACCAGTTAGTGCTTTTGTTGACAGAGAAGACGGAACATTCCCTGCTGGGACAACCGCATATGAAAAACGTGGTATCGCTGTTACCGTTCCTGAATGGATTTCAGAGAATTGTATTCAGTGTAACCAATGTGCATATGTTTGTCCTCACGCTGTTATACGACCATTCCTGTTAACTGAAGAAGAAGTTGCAAATGCTCCTGAAGGAACAGTTACAATTAAAGGAACCGGAGGAACAAAAGAATATCAGTTTAGAATGCAGGTTAGCCCTCTTGATTGTACAGGTTGTGGTAACTGTGTTGATGTGTGTCCTGCTAAAACAAAAGCTTTAGAAATGAAGCCTTTGGAAACTCAATTAGTAGAAGACGAGCGTTGGGATTATATGCATAATAAAGTGGGATATAAAGATACTGTTCTTGCAAAAGATAAGAGTGTTAAGAATAGCCAGTTTGCTCAACCACTGTTCGAATTTAGTGGTGCTTGTGCTGGTTGCGGTGAAACTCCATATATTAAGGCAATTACTCAGTTGTACGGTGATAGAATGATGATTGCTAATGCAACAGGTTGTTCATCAATTTATGGTGGTTCTGCTCCATCAACACCATATTGTGCAAATAGCGAAGGTAAAGGTCCTGCTTGGGCTAATTCATTATTCGAAGACAATGCAGAGTATGGTTTAGGTATGCATGTAGGTGTTGAAAAACTTCGTACAAGAATAGCAGAAAAGATGAATACTTCGATGAATGAAGTTAGCGGAGATACTCAAGCAGCATTTAAAGAGTGGATCGAAAATAAAGATATGGCTGAGGAATCAAAAGCTGCTTCTGCCAAAGTAGTGGAAGCTTGTAAGAAAGAGAAAGCTCAAATTGCAAAAGATATCTTAGCTCTTGAACAATACTTAATCAAGAAATCGGTATGGATTTTTGGTGGTGACGGTTGGGCTTATGATATCGGATATGGTGGATTAGACCACGTACTTGGATCAGGTGAGGATGTAAACGTACTTGTTATGGATACCGAGGTGTACTCAAATACAGGTGGACAAGCATCTAAATCAACTCCTGTTGGAGCTGTTGCAAAATTTGCAGCTGCAGGTATGAGAACAAGAAAGAAAGATCTAGGAATGATGGCGATGTCTTATGGTTATGTTTATGTTGCTCAGGTAGCAATGGGAGCAAGCCAAAGTCAGTATTTCAAAGCGATTAAGGAAGCAGAAGCTTATCCCGGACCATCTCTAATTATTGCTTATGCTCCATGTATTAACCATGGTTTACGATTAGGAATGGGTAAATCGCAGCAAGAAACTAAATTAGCTGTTGAAGCTGGTTACTGGCATAATTACCGTTATAATCCATTATTGGAGAAAGAAGGTAAGAATCCATTTACGCTTGATTCAAAAGAACCAGACTGGGACAAGTTCCAGGACTTCTTAAAGAGCGAAGTACGTTACACTTCATTAAAGAAATCATTCCCTGAACAAGCTGATGTTTTATTCAAGCAGGCTGAGGAAGATGCTAAATGGAGATATAACAACTATAAACGATTAACTACTTATTAATAATTGATATAAGTTATATTTTAGAGGCAGGATTTAAATCCTGCCTCTTTTTTTAACCTTATTTGTTTAAGTTTTATTTAACTTAAATTAAAAAATATTAAACATAATTTGAACTATATTTTTTAATAGTTGTTATACGATAAATGTTAAATTAAAAAACCCAATCGTATGGCAGACTTAAGTACAAATTATATGGGATTAAAACTTCGAAATCCTATTATTGCCGGTTCGTCTAATCTTTCAATGGATATAAGAAACATTAAAGCAATGGAAGAAGCCGGAATCGGAGCAATAGTTTATAAATCTCTTTTCGAAGAACAAGTAAATTTTGAATCAGCCGACCTTGATGAAGAACTAGAAATGTATAATGAAAGGCATGCTGAGATGATTCGAATACATCCGGAAATGGAACATGCCGGACCGAAAGAATTTCTTGTTCAGCTTAAAAAAATTAAGGAAAACACTTCGGTTCCGTTAATTGCCAGTATTAATGCTGTTTACGAGGAAACCTGGGTTGAATATGCTAAGTTAATTGAAGAAACCGGAGTGAATGGTTTAGAAATTAATATATATAAGTCGCTAAAAAAACCGGAGGATTCTGGTGAAAGTGTAGAAAAGCACAAACTGGAAATAATTAAAGCAGTTAAGAAAGCAGTTAAAATTCCGGTAGCAGTTAAGTTAGGTTCTTTTTATAGTAACTTGTTGAACTTCATCACACAAGTAGACAAAACAGGAGTGGATGGTTTGGTACTATTTAATAAATTATTTGAACCTGAAGTTGATATTGATGAAGAAAAACCAATCTTTCCATTCAATTTAAGTAATCCTGGTGATCACAGATTACCATTACGTTATTCAGGATTACTGCACGGAAATGTTAAGGCAGATATTTGCGCCTCATCAGGTATTTTTGATGGAAATGATGTTGTAAAAATGATATTAGCAGGTGCAGATGCTGTTCAGGTTGTTAGTACGTTGTATAAAAATAAAATTGGCCATATATCTAATATGGTTAAAGACCTTGAGCAGTGGATGGATAAAAAAGGATACAAATCGATTGATGATTTTAAAGGCAAGTTATCCAGAAAGAAATATAAGGATCCTTTTGTATATATGAGAGGACAATATGTTGACGCCCTATTGAATGATGCAGATAAATTACTCAAGAAGAATCCGGTAATTTAAAATAAAATAAAGCGAAACCGAAAGCTGCAGCAAACTACTTGCTGCAGCATTTTTTATTTTAAACGTACAATTACATCTCCCTTTTCCACTAAATCGCCGTGATTAAAGAAAATTTCATCTACTTCGCCATCAAATTCTGATAGTATTTCATCATAAGTGTATCCGCTTTCTATGTAGCAGATTCTTTGTCCTTTCTTGATGGTATTACCGAGTTCAATTGCTTGCTCTTCAATAAAATAGTTTAGGTTGTAATATATTTTTCCCATATATGGAGAGGCGATATCTTTTTTGTCTGGAGCAGCCTTGGGATGTTCTGAACCAACAGCAGGTTTGCTTGCTTCTTCTTTAAGTTTCTTTAATTCTTCGTGGAATCTTTCTTTGGCTAATCCCGATTTATAGTCTCTGTATTGGCGTTCGTGCATGGCAAACTCGAAAAGCTCTTCATTGTCTTCACCCAAATCCCAACCATTTTCTTCCATCTCTTTTTTATACTTATCCAGTTCATCAGGATAATTATCTTGCGGAACTCCGGTGTAAAATTCTTTATCCAATTTTTCTGCAATTTCAATAATTTCAGGAGCTAGTTTACCTGGAAGTTTACCGGCTTTTCCTAATATCATATCCCAGGCATTGTTATCAATAATGGTAAATCTATCTTTACCCTGTATCTCTTGCATCACATTTAACAAGGCAATATTTTTCACGTACTGGCTAAACGGGGTAACCAATGGAGGATTTCCCAGCATAGGCCAAATATCAATTACTTCGTCAAATAGCTTTACTAACAGATCATCTTCGGTTAGTTTTTCTTTTCCCTGGGCTTCTAAGGTTTGATTTAATCCCTGATGAACTCCTTTCAGGTCGGCCATCATGCTTCCCATCATACCTCCGGGCAATCCGGCTTGTACAAGTAACGACGACATGTATCTGTTTTTTGGATTGATGAAATATCCTAAGAAATCGTCCATAAATTCCTGATTTAATGCTCGTGCTTTCATGTAAGCTTTCATGTTAATTTCAGGAACTTTAAAGCCTGCATCTTTCAGCATGGCTTGTATTGTAATAACATCCGGATGTACCATGCCCCAGGATAGCGGTTCCATGGCAACATCAACATAATCAACACCCGCTTTTGCTACTTCTAACATGGAAGCAACCGAAAAACCCGGTCCTGAATGACCGTGATACTGAACAATAATGTGTGGATATTTCTTTTTAATTTCAGAAACCAGTTTACCTAAAGTAACGGGACGCCCAACTCCTGCCATGTCTTTTAAACAGATTTCATCGGTTCCGTATTCAACAGCTTTATCTACAATTCCCATGAAATATTCCACCGTATGAATTTCGGAGTGCGTAATACTTAATGTCGCCTGTGAAATCATACCGGCTTCTTTTGCATATTTAATGGATAATTCAAGGTTTCTATGATCATTTAATCCGCAGAAAGAACGCGCAATATCTACACCCTGCGCTTTTTTAACTTTATACATTAACCTGCGAACATCAGCGGGTACGGGAAACATTCTTATACCGTTTAATGCTCTTTCTAACATATGGGTCTGAATGCCGGCTTCATTGAAAGGTTTGGTCCATTCACGGACCGCCTTGTTCGGATTCTCTCCGTATAAAAGATTTACCTGCTCAAAAGCTCCTCCATTAGTTTCTATCCTTGAGAAGCAACCCATATCAATAATTACCGGGGCAATCTTTTTTAACTGATCAACTCTGGGAACATACTTCCCGGACGATTGCCACATATCACGATAAACTAAACTAAATTTAATTTCTTTACTCATAGTCTAAATTTTATAATTTAAAAGAGCTAATAAATTAGAAGTGAACAATCTAAACCCGATTGATTCTCCAAACTTATATGATTTTCTATCAAAAATCTATGTTATAAAACGTATGTTATTTTAACATTCAACTGCACAAGCGCTTATCTTGCTTATGTTTTATATCATACGATTGTGTTTACAAGTTATAAAAAAATGCAACCATTTGGAAATTATTGTTTTTATAGATTTTAGTTTTAATAAGATATAAATTCTTAACTTTGCAGCTTCAAATAAAATCAGAGTTTTGGGAAGAATTCTTGCAATCGATTATGGTAGAAAACGAGTTGGATTGGCTGTAACGGATCCGTTACAAATGATAGCAAATGCCCTAAAAACAGTGCATTCTAAGGATATCTGGGATTTTTTAAGTGATTATCTTAGTAAAGAGGATGTCGATTGCATTGTTGTGGGATATCCAAAACAAATGAACAATCAGGCCTCAGAAGCTGTTAGGTTTATCAATCCATTTTTGAAAAGATTAACCAAACTTTATCCCGAAATGGAAGTGAAGTTGGTTGATGAACGATTTACCTCAAAAATGGCACATCAAACAATGTTAGATGCTGGATTAAAAAAGAAAGCCAGACAAAACAAAGCGTTGGTTGATACAATTAGTGCAACAATAATTTTACAATCATATTTAGAACAAAGAATAAAATAAAATGATTTATCCGATTACTATATACGGTTCACCTGTACTTAGGAAAGTAGCAAAACAGATAGATAAAGATTACCCTGCTTTTGAAGAGTTTTTAAAAAATATGTGGGAAACAATGTATCATTCGGATGGGGTAGGTTTAGCAGCACCACAAGTAGGTAAATCTGTTCGCTTATTTGTGATTGATGCTTCGCCATTTTCTGAGCATGAGCCTGAGTTAGAAAATTTTAAGAGAACGTTTATTAACGCGAAGCTGGTTGAAACGGGCGAAGATAAAGTTTCGATGGACGAAGGATGCCTTAGTATTCCAACGATTAGAGAAGATGTTCAACGTCCTGAGAAAATCAGATTACAGTATTACGATGAGAATTTTGAATTCCATGATGAGTGGTTCGAAGGTATGGCTGCTAGAGTAATACAACATGAATATGATCATACCGAAGGTATACTGTTTACCGATAAAGTGGCTCCCATTAAAAAGCGATTGCTGAAAAGTAAACTACAAGCTATTTCTAAGGGTAAGTTTAATGTCGATTATAAGGTTAGATTACCAAAATAAAACAAAGAAATTAGAAAAGATAGCAGGCCTCTTATTAAGTTAAGGGGCCTTTTTTTGAATTTATTTATATTTAAACTATTTTAAAGCATTGTGGTCTAACTTAAATGTTGAACACTTCTAATTGTAAAGACGTTAACCTTTTATTAATAACCAAAATTTCTAATACCTACAAAAATGAAACTTTTATTTAAAAAGCAAACAAAACTAAAGATCATTTTAATGTCATTTTGTTTAGTTGGATTATTATCAATACCAATTCATGTGGCAGCAAAGAAAAAAGATGATCCTAAAAAAGAAGAAGGACCTGTAAAATCAGAAATTCTTAGCGGATTAAAATTCAGAAATATAGGTCCGGCCTATGCATCGGGAAGAATAGCCGATTTTGCGGTAAACCATGAAAACCCTGCAGAATTTTATGTTGGAGTAGCATCCGGCAATATCTGGAAAACGATGAATAATGGCATTACATTTACACCAGTTTTCGATAATTATGGTTCCTATTCAATTGGAGCTTTAGCAATGGACCCAACCAATCCACATATAATTTGGGCAGGAACAGGAGAAAACAATCATCAAAGAGCATTGGGCTATGGTGATGGTATTTACAAAACCATTGACGGAGGAAAAAGCTGGGAAAATATGGGGTTAAAAGAATCGCGCCACATAGGAATGATAGCTATTGATCCAACGAATACGGAGGTTGTTTATGTTGCAGCAGAAGGTTCTGCCTGGGGACCGGGTGGCGAAAGAGGTTTGTATAAAACAACAGATGGAGGAAAATCCTGGAATAAAATATTAAATATTAGCGAAAATACAGGCGTAAATAATGTGATATTAGATCCAAGAGATTCAAAAATTATCTATGTTACTACAGAACAGCGCCGTCGTCATGTTTATACTAAGATAGGCGGCGGACCAGAGTCGAGCGTTCAGAAATCTGATGATGGAGGAATAACATGGAGAAAAATTGAATCAGGACTACCAAGTGTTCACAAAGGTGGAATGGGAATTGCAATTTCTCCTGTAAATCCCGATTATTTATATTTAATTGTTGAGGCAGCAAATGATGAGAGTGGTTTTTTCAGATCAACAAACAGAGGCGAAAGCTGGGAGCGAATGAGCGATCATGCATCCAGCGGACAATATTATAATGAAATTTATTGCGATCCGGTTGATGTCAATAAAGTTTATTCTGTTGAAACATTTTCGCATGTTACCTACGATGGAGGAAAAACCTGGAAACGATTGGGTTTAAACGACAGGCATGTTGATGATCATGCTCTTTGGATAAATCCAAAAAACACAAAACACTGGATGATTGGTGGTGATGGTGGAGTGTACATTACATATGATGATGGTGAGAACTACCGCCATGTTTCTAATTTACCGGTTACACAGTTCTATCGTGTGGGTGTTGATAATGCATACCCGTTTTATCATGTTACTGGTGGGACACAGGATAATAATAGCTGTGTTGGGCCATCAAGAACCACAAGCAAAGATGGAATTGCCAGTGAAGATTGGACAGCAACAGTTGGTGGTGACGGATTTTGGGCGCAAATAGATCCGGAAGATCCAAATATTGTTTATAATGAATCACAATATGGTAATATTTCAAGATATGATAAGAAAAGTGGTGAGGAGCTATATATAAAACCTCAACCAGCAAAAGGTGAGTTAACATATAAGTGGAACTGGAACAGTCCTGTAATTATTAGTCCGCATAAAAATACAAGACTCTATATGGCGGCAAACGTGGTGTTTAAAAGTGAAAACAGAGGAAATACCTGGGAAGTAATTAGCGATGATCTTACTGCACAAATTGATCGAAACACCTGGCCTGTTATGGGGAAATACTGGAGTGTTGATGCAGTTAAGAAGGATGTCTCTACGTCACTATACGGAATGATTGTTTCACTTGTTGAGTCGCCTGTAAAAGAAGGGCTAATTTATACCGGAACCGACGATGGTGTTATTTCTGTCACCGAAAATGGAGGAGAAACCTGGCGACAAATTAAGTCGTTCCCTGGAGTGCCTGCCAACACTTATGTAAGTGATATTTTTGCATCTAAACATGACGAAAATGTGGTGTTTGCTTCTTTTGATAATAGAAAGAGAGACGACTTTAAACCGTACTTGCTTATGAGTACCGATAAAGGTAAAACCTGGAAAGCTGTTACGAATGGATTCGACGATAATGGAACAATTCATACCATAGAGCAAGATCATGTAAATAAAAATTTACTTTTTGCCGGAACAGAATTCGGGGTTTATTATTCATATAACAAAGGACAGGAATGGATTAAATTATCATCCGGATTACCAACAATTGCAGTACGCGATATGGTTATTCAGGAGCGCGAAAACGATTTGGTAATTGCCACTTTTGGTCGTGGATTTTTTATTCTAGATGATTATGCTCCACTTAGAGAGATCAATGCTGAATTGGTAAATAAAAGTGCTCATCTATTCCCGGTTAAGGATGCTTTAATGTATGTGCAAACAAGCAAGAAATACGGACAAGGAGCAACTTACTATACTGCACCTAATCCTGAATTCGGGGCCACTTTCACGTATTATTTGAAAGAAGTTCCGAAAACAAGCAAAGAAGCTCGTCAGGAAAAGGAGAAAGAGCTGTTCGAAGCAGGAAAACCTATACCACAACCATCATGGAAAGAGTTAGAGGATGAGTCGAAAGAGGTTGCACCCTACTTAATATTTACCATAAAAGATGAGGATGGTTATGTTGTTAAGAAGATCAATAAAAAACCATCAAAAGGTGTTAACAGGGTAACATGGGATTTGAAATATGCTGGTACATTGCCTGTAAACTTATCAGATGATGAGTTTGATCCTTTTAAAGATGATCGTGGATTTTGGTTGGTTATGCCTGGTAAATATAAGGTGTCTGTATCAGTGTACGAAAAAGGTGAGATTAAACCCTTAATGGATGAAAAAGAGTTTAATGTGGTTGCATTAGAAAACACTACACTTCCTGCAAAAGACAGAAATGCAATGGTTCAGTTCCAGAGAGATGTTGCTGAAATGATTCGGGTAATGTATGGTACAATGGATTATAATGAAGAGTTAATAGAGAAAGTTAACTACCTAAAACAGGCCATTGTGTTAACACCAGGAGCTGATTCGGAATTGTTAGTAGAAGCCGAGAAGATAGAAAAGAGGTTAGAAGATATTCAATTTATTTTCGAAGGAAGTACACCAAAAGCAAGTGACGAAGAAATACCACCAAGACAAGTTCCTTTGGCAAACAGATTACAGTATATTATATGGGGTCAGTCTTCTTCCACTTCCGATATTACAAGTACAAGCAAAATGGCTTATGAAATAGTGCAGGAAGAACTTCCGAACTTAATTAATCAACTGGAACAAATTGCTACCGTTGATATCAAGAACTTAGAGCAAGCAATAGAAAAAGCTAAAGCTCCATGGACACCTGGAAGAACTCCTGTTATACACTAATATTGATTATACAAATTGGAAAAAAGATGAAACCAGGGATGAAAATTCCTGGTTTTATTGTTAAATTTGATTAACGTCATATATTCGGTGATAAAGGTCTTAAATTATTTTTTTAATGTAGAAACTATGCATTGCATCCGGTCGTATATTTGCATATGACTATATATGATGTTAAACTATTATCAAGATTAAAATGAAAAAGATAGGCTTATTATTAGGAGTAGTTATTGTGTTATTGGTTTGTAGCTCATGTAATTCGAACAAAAAATGTCCTGCTTATGTTGATAATACAATTGAAGTAGAACAACATGTATAAATTTTCTTTTAGGAATATTTTTATTAAATTTGATCACAGCAATTAACTCTGTGGTTTTATCAACAAAAGAATAAAATTAATTTATAACTTAACCATCATGAAAAAAATTATTGTAGCAGCTTTATTATCTCTTTTTGTTCTTACTCTTTTAAGTTCATGTAAAAGCAAAGATTGTCCTGCATATGGACAAGCTGAAGTTGAGCAGGCGGAAATAAACGGATAGAATATTGCTTAAAAATATTTAAGGAAATTTGAGTAATTACTCAATATCTGTCTCAAAATGATTACTTTTACCTTTGAGACAGTTTTTTATTTTATGAATCCCAGATTCTTACTTTCATTTATACTTTTTACCTTACTTACCCTAATTGGCAATGGTCAGGAGTTAACTGACGATATGCCCAAAATTTTTTATCGTAACGAACGAACATTTGGTTTTCAAATTAATACAAATGGCTGGGGTTTAGGCTTTCGATACGGTGATCGTATAAACTATTTCGAGAAAAGAATTTACGAAGTAGATCTGTCTTTGCTAAAACATGAAAAAGAGATAAAATCTTCATCAACCTATATTTCATCGGAATCTTTTGTTTTTGGTAAACTAAATTACGCTTTTGATTTACGCTTAGGTTATGGAAAGCAAAATGAGATTTTTAATAAGCGAGATCCAGGTAGTGTTGCTGTTCGGTATTTCTATTCCATTGGTCCTTCTGTTGCAATCTTAAAACCAATTTATTACGAAATTCTTTATCCGGTTAGTGATAGTTTATACGGGGTTAGAGAAGAGAAATTTAATGCAGATATTCATACTTCCGGCGATATTAAAGGGAAAGCATCATTTTTTGAAGGAATCGACGAGCTTACGTTAGTTCCTGGTGCATATTTTAAATTTGGATTTAATTTCGAGTTTAGTCAGGCAGAAACGCTTATTCATTCGCTTGAAGCCGGTATAATGATACAAGCCTATTTAGATCAACTGGAAATTATGGCGGTTGAAGATAATCAACAGTTTTACTTAACTCTCTTTGCAAGTTATAAGTTTGGCAGAGTAGTTAATGCTCAGGAAATATCAGACTCCTATTTAAAGAAGAGAAAACAACGCTTCAGGCTTTTAAATTGGCTGTAACTGATTGGGTTTATCTGTAATTATTTAGATTAATTCTTAGTAATTTCTTGATCAAATCCTTTTTAATATATAATTTTGATCTCAAATAATTTTTCACTTCAAAAAGGTAAAAAGATGTCAAAAATAAAGGTAGCAATAAACGGCTTTGGAAGAATTGGCCGTAATGTATTTAAAATTGCCCTGGAGAGGGATAATATCGAAATAGTTGGTATTAATGATTTAACCGACAATAAAACACTTGCACATTTGCTTAAGTATGACTCTACTCAGGGTAAATTTAACGGTGAAGTTTCATTCGACGATGAAGGGATCATTGTTAATGGGAAAAAAGTGAAAGTTAGTGCAGAGAAAAGTCCAATTAATATTCCATGGGGTGAAACACCTGATATCGTAGTTGAGTCTACAGGTATTTTCAGAAAAAAAGAGAGCGAAAAAGGCGGATACGGCGATCATTTAAAGAATGGTGCAAAGAAAGTTTTATTAACAGTGCCAGCTAAAGATCAGATTGATAATATGATTGTTCTGGGAGTAAATAACGAGAGCCTTAAACCAGAAGATCAGTGTGTTTCGAATGCATCTTGTACAACAAACTGTTTAGCACCGATAGTAAAAGTTTTAAATGATAAGTTTGGTGTTGAGAATGGTTTTATGACCACAGTGCACTCATATACAAATGATCAGATGATTTTGGATGCTCCTCATTCTGACCTAAGAAGAGCTCGATCGGCTGCTGTTTCTCAGATACCGACAACCACAGGAGCAGCGTCGGCAGTAGGAAAAATTTTACCAGAATTGAAAGGTAAATTAGATGGAATGGCAGTACGTGTGCCTACTGCAACCGGATCAATGGTTGATTTAGTAGCTAATTTGAAAAAAGAAGTTACAGTTGAAGAAATTAATGCAGCAATGAAAGAAGCTGCCGAAGGACCAATGAAAGGTGTTCTGGAATATACCGAAGATCCAATTGTTTCTGTTGATATTATTCATAATCCACATTCATCGATTTTTGATGCACTGAGCACAATGGTAATGGGAAAAACAGTTAAAGTAATTTCCTGGTACGATAATGAGTGGGGATATTCGTGCAGAGTAGTTGATCTACTTGAAAAGTTAGCGTAGAATACAGACCAATGATATGACAAAAGCCTGCCGATTTTTATCGCCAGGCTTTTTTATTATTTTTAAGAAATCTGTTTAGTAAATCTCAACAAGCTTAAACGGAACATCAACAATATTTTGATAATGTTTTCCTAATTCTAAAACAGCTTCATCATCTTCTTCGTAATACCAGTTAATTTTACACTGATGTCCTTTTGATGAATATTCCTGAAATAACTGAAAAAGATCAAGAATAAATTTTGAAGAACCACTGTTAATATATTCGAGTTGCACATTAACCAGGGTTTCATTTTGCGGATTTTTAAAATAACCGTTTACCCATGCAAATAATTTGCTATAAAACTCTTCCGGATTTTCGGGGATCGACCTTCCAATTATTTTTAAAATACCAGATTGGGCATCGAAATTAACATAAGGAGTTTTAACTGTCTTTTCAATTACCAATTCTTCCATAATACAACTTATTATTCGTAACGTAATGAAATTATAGGATCAAGTTTCGACGCTTTAATTGCCGGAAATAATCCTGATACTAAGCCAACTATAAAACATAAAAATACTCCGCTTAATATCCAAAACCAGGGAATTATAAATATCCCTCCGGTTACGAAAGATACAACATTTCCGATTAAAATCCCTAAAATAATTCCAAAAAATCCTCCCAGTTGTCCAATAATTACTGATTCATAAAGGAATTGTCGACGTATGGTCGAGGCCTTGGCACCAATAGCTTTTCTAATGCCAATTTCCCTGGTTCTTTCCGTAACGGATACGAGCATGATATTCATTAATCCAATGGCAGCTCCGAATAAGGTAATTATTCCTATGATTGTTGCTGCTATGGTAACATATTTAATATTCTCAATAAGCATGTTCGATAAGTTATCGCTTGATTCAATAGTGAAATTACTATTCTCAAAACTACGAAGCTTTCTGATTACCCTGAAGCTTCCTTCAGCTTCGTTAATGGCTGCTTTCAATAGTTGAGAATTATTAGGTAAAACCGAAATTCTAAAATTCATATTCGGACGCGAAAAATACTGCCTGACACTAGTTATGGGCAGAATGCAAATTTTATCGCCCGATGAACCAAAGCTGGAACCTTTTTCTTTTAAAATTCCAACAATTTTATATTTACCATTACCAATGCCTATAATTTTATTCAGAGGTTCTTCTCCTTCTATAAAAAGCTCATCGGCTAAGCCAGAACCTATAACTACCACATGCGAATTCGACTGAATATCATTTATAGTTAAATTTCTGCCGACTTTTATTTCGTACCCTGAAGTTATCAGGTAGTTTTCATCTGATCCGACAACCGGAATATTTGGATTGGTTTTTTCCGATTTATATTTTACAGTTGCAATTTCCGATGCCATGGTTGATATGGAAACAAGTGCAGGAAAATCATACGTTTCTTTAAATTCCGTAGCTTCGCGAAATTCAATGTTTCTATATCGTTCTACTCGGCCTCCAACACGAACTCTGCTTTCTCGATTAACAATGGTAAATGTATTGGCTCCCATACTTCTGAACTGACTGCTTATTGATCCTTTTATGGAATCGATGGCTGTTAATATTCCAACCAGTGCCATTATGCCAAATGCAATAATAACAATAGTCAGAATTGTCCTTAACAAGTTGGAGCGGATCGCACCAAAAGCAATTCTTAAATTTTCTATGAATAAGCTTTTTACAAACATATGGTATGTCAAAAATAATATATCGGTGTTACGTTTCAAATAAAATGAGAGGATTTCATAGCCTAAACATTGAAGTTAACTTTTGAAATTTGTAATTTTACTTTTACACTCTTTGTAGAACAATTTTGCTAAATAAAAATTAGCAACTATATGACCTTTATTACCTACCATACCGGATTAAATATCAAAATCATAAATACATAAATTATGTTTACACCAAAAACGAATTATGCTAAAATTGCATATGATACGATTTTGTTTTTTGTTTCAACAGGTCAGGTTAGAAAAATGAATGAAGATAAAATCTCTGCTGATCTTAAATTAAAAGTGGCGTGTTTTGTTTCTGTTTTTGATTTGAATGATACATTACTAAGTTGTTATGGTACAATCGATCCTCAAACCGATTCGTTGTATGAGGAGATTATTCAAAATGCTGCCAAGGCAGCTAAAAATGATAATTACGAACCCATAAAAAAAGACCAGCTTGGGCAGATTAAAGTGGTTGTTGATGTATTATCAGCTCTGCATAAAGTAGAAAACAAAGCTGAATTAAAACCTCAAAAGCATGGATTAGTTCTAAAAACAACAGCAGGGAAAACAGGTTTTATAATGCCCAATAAAAAAGGAATAAAAACAGTTGAGGATCAAATAAAGTTTATTAAAAAAGAAAATAAAATTACTGAACAAGATAATTCGGAGCTGGAACTTTGGTATTTTAAATCAACACGATACAACTAAGTATATGATAAAGAGTATTAAAATAAACATTTATGGCAAAGTGCAAGGTGTAGGTTTTAGATATAGTACCTTGCAAAAAGCTAACGAATTAGGTATAGCTGGTTTTGTTAAGAACCGTGTTGATGGGAGTGTATATATAGAAGCAGATGGAGAACCTGATACGCTGAAAGAATTTATTGCATGGTGCCATCGGGGACCTTCAAGAGCAAGAGTAGATGATGTTAAAATGGAGGATATACCATATAATAATTACAAACATTTTACGGTAAAGTAATATGGAAGCGAAATATTATAGCAGGTTAGAAGGGAGTAAGGTAAAGTGTGAATTGTGTCCTCACAACTGTATTATTGACGCTGGTAAGTATGGAATCTGTAAAGTTAGACGAAATGATGCTGGAATTTTAGATGTAAGAAATTTCGAAATCGTTTCATCTTTGGGATTCGATCCTATAGAAAAAAAACCTCTATATCATTTCTATACTGGAGCAGAAATTCTTTCAGTGGGTAGCTTAGGATGTAATTTGCAGTGTCAGTTTTGCCAAAATTGGCAAATTTCGCAAACATCAGTAAAAGATTTTGAGCAAGGGGCCGAGAAAATAACTGTTAACGAAATTATTAATATCGCACAATCAAGAGCTGGCAATGTTGGAATAGCATATACCTATAACGAACCTGTTATTTTTTATGAGTTTATGCTGGAAATAGCTAAAAGAGCAAATGAACTGGGGCTTAAAAATGTAATGGTCACTAATGGATTTATTAATCCTGAACCATTAAATGAGCTTCATCAATATATAGATGCTTATAGCGTAGACCTTAAAGCTTTCAATAATGATTTCTTTGCGAAGTACACAAAATCAAAATTAGCTCCCGTATTAGATACTTTAATTAGTATTGCGAAGGCAGACAAACATCTGGAGGTTACAAATTTAATAATCCCAGGATTAAATGATGATTCGGAGGAGTTTGAGCAGATGGTAAAATGGATACAAGAAAATTTAGGGAAGCAAACAGTTTTACATATTTCAAGATACTATCCAACATATAAGTTAAATGTGCAGCAAACTTCTGTGGATAAAATGCTCGAGCTTAATAGCATTGCAAAAACTTACCTCGATTTTGTTTATTTAGGAAACGTTTTGCTGGAAGATGGAAATAATACATTCTGTCCTGATTGTGGTGAGTTGTTAGTTAAACGAACAGGGTATATGACTCGAAAACAGTCTGTTAACAATCAGGGAGATTGCATAAAATGTGGAACGCACGTTTTTAACTTTTTAAATCCAAAATCATGAAAATAAGAAAATCGGCTGTGGCCGGGAAGTTCTATCCGGCAGATAAACAATCTTTAATTGATCAGATTGAATCCATTCGAAGTAAAGAGCTTCCGAATATAAACCTGGATTTAAAAAAGAATTTTATTTTGGGTGGAGTTGTTCCACATGCCGGATATATGTTCTCTGCATTTCAGGCTGTGCATTTTTTTGAAATCGTGAAACAGTCGTCGCAGCATTTCGATACGGTGGTTATTATTAATCCTAATCATACAGGCTTAGGGCACGAAATTGCATTCGACGCAAACGATAGCTGGGAAACGCCATTAGGAAATGTATCGCTCGACACTGAGTTTGGTGAAAGCTTAGGAATTGATTTTTCGGATATCGAGCAGTTAAGAGAGCATTCCGGTGAAGTTATGGTACCATACCTGCAATATTTTTTCGATGATGAATTTAAGATTGCACCTATAACATTATCAAATCAAACATATAAAAATGCTCGGTTTTTAGCTGAGCGTTTAAAAGAAGGAGCCTCAATTTTAGATCGGAATATCCTAATAATTGCATCATCGGATTTTTCACATTTCTTATCTCCCGAAGAAGGTAGAGAGAAGGATGCATTGGTGCTCGAAAATATTATTACATTAGATTCTCCGGCTATTGAAAAGGTAATTCGTAAAAAAAATATTTCTGTTTGTGGTTATGGCCCGATTATGACTCTCATTGAATATGCTAAGCTAACAAGTTCAAATCCTAAGGTCGATATACTGAAAATTGGTCATTCAGGAGAGATTATTCCTTCGCATGAGGTTGTTGATTATGTTTCCATTCTGTTTTCCGATTACTAATAAAGTTTAATTGATAAGTTTTATATTTGATCTTTTAATCAAAATGCATGGTAAATAAATTAATTCGTTGGTTAGAATCGCATCAGCAAGCTTGTTTTTATAAAAAATATTTAGGCGTTGAGTGCCCGGGATGTGGCATGCAAAGATCATTTATAGAACTGCTCAAAGGAAATTTTGTAGAGAGTTTTGTGTTGTATCCTGCATTACTACCCACAATAGGACTTATCGGTTATTTGTTTTTACATCTGCTATTTAAATTTAAAAATGGAGCAAACGTTTTAAAAAATCTGTTCATTATAAATGCAATTATAGTTGTTTTAAGCTATATTTATAAATTATTAACTTAAAGACCCAATTTTATGGAAAATACAACTACTCAACAGCAAAATGTACAACCAATTGTTCAGCAGCCTTTACCCAATTCAACAGCTGTATTAGTTTTAGGAATTTTATCGATAGCAATATGTTGGTGCTATGGATTATTTGGTGTAACAATGGGAATTATTGCCTTGGTGTTATCAGGAAAAGCAAGATCTCTTTATGCTGAAAATCCAGATCTATATACCGAAGGTTCATTTAAAAATATGAAAGCCGGAAGAATATGTGCAATTATTGGCACCATATTATCTTCAATCTACATAGCGATTGTTATTATTTACTTACTTGTTGTTGGTGCTGCACTTGGAACACTATTTACACAATTTCCCTGGGAAAATTTATAGTATTATCATAAATTTATGCTAAGTGGATGTACTCTTTGAGTCATCCACTTTTTTATTCTGTATTAAAATCAGTAATTTTCGGCCATGGAATTACCAAAACGAATAAAGGCGTTTGTTCAGCTTGGAGCATTTTTGAGATCATTCTCACAAGGCGATTCTTCATCGGAGTTTGGTCAACAGTTACACGAGATTGTTCTAAATGATCATATATATAATCCCTGGTTTACAGAGAAAAATGTAAAACAAGCTATTGAAGCTATTGCAAATTCTTTGCTTCCGGAGAAAATAGAAAAATGGGTTAGCCGATATCCAAATCTACAAAATCAAAAATCCATTAAAAGAATTGGAGTAATTACTGCAGGAAATATCCCTTTAGTTGGTTTTCACGATTTTATCACGGTGCTTTTATCAGGGAACACATTTATTGGCAAATTGTCATCAAAAGACAACCGGCTGCTAAAGTTTATTGCTGAGTATCTTATATCCATAGACTCTGAATTTAAGCAACACATTTATTTCACAGAAAATAAACTCGAGAATTTTGATGCTGTTATTGCAACGGGTAGTAATAATACAGCGAGGTATTTCGAATATTATTTTGGGAAATATCCTCATATCATAAGAAAAAACAGAAGCTCTGTTGCTGTATTGAATGGGAAAGAATCTGAAGAAGAAATTCTCCAGCTGGCAAATGATTTTTTTAGCTACTTTGGTTTAGGATGCAGAAATGTTTCTAAAATATTCTTGCCGAAGGATTATTGTTTCGATCTCTTTTTTGAAAATATTGAGCATTATAGTTTTTTATACAGTCATAATAAATATGCCAATAATTACGATTACAATAAGTCGGTTTATTTAATGAATCAGATTCAGCATTTCGACAATGGTTTTGTAATCGTTAAGGAAGATGAAGGTTTATCATCGCCGATAGGTGTAATCTATTTTCAATATTATGATGATATAAATAAAGTAAAGGAATACATCCAGTTAAATAGTGATCAAATACAGTGTGTGGTTTCAAAGTCAGGTTTGGTTGAAGATGCAATTCCGTTTGGGAATGCCCAACAACCTGAGCTGTGGGATTATGCCGATAATGTGGATACCATGAAATTTCTTTTAAATCTTTAGGTCTGTAAAATGAATAGTCTTATTGTAATTTTGGGTCCTACCGGAATAGGTAAAACAGATTTAAGCATTGATATTGCAAAAGCATTTAATACAGAGATCATATCTTCTGATTCACGACAGGTTTATAAAGAACTAAAAATTGGAACGGCTGTGCCTACCAATGAGCAGCTAAAAAAAGTAAAGCATCATTTTATTGGTAACAAATCTATTTACGATTATTATAATGCTAGCATGTTCGAGTATGAAGTGCTCGATACTTTAAATGAGCTTTTCCAAAAGAAAGAACACGTTGTAATGACAGGTGGTTCAGGTATGTATATTAATGCAGTTTGCGATGGTATTGACGAGCTTCCAACTATAGATCAAAAATTACGCGAAGATTTGATAAGGAAATATGAAGAAGAAGGAATTGAAAGCCTGCGTTTACAGTTAAAGATTCTCGATCCGGTTTCGTATGAAAAAATTGATCTGAAAAATCCAAAGCGTATCTTAAAAGCTTTGGAAGTAAGCATTCAGACAGGAAAACCGTATTCGTCATTTTTAACCCAACCCAAAAAACAAAGAGAATTTAATATTATAAAGATAGGTTTGCAGCGAGATCGTGAAGAATTATATGAGAGAATTAATATTCGTGTTGATCAAATGGTTGAAGAGGGCTTAATCGAAGAAGCCGGGAGATACTGCAAAGATCGTCACCTGAACTCTTTAAATACTGTTGGATATAAGGAGTTATTCGAATATTTTGATGGTAAAATAACCCAGGAAAAAGCTATTGAGCTGATTAAGAGAAATTCAAGACACTATGCAAAACGTCAGATTTCATGGTTCTCTCGCGATAAAGATATCGTTTGGTTTCATCCTGAAAAGAAAGATGAAATTATTAGCTATATAAAAAGTTTGCTGTAATTTTAGATAATTGAAATATAATAACTCTACCTGTAAACTAGCAAAAAGTTTTGAGTGTTGAGTTACTAACTCCGGCCTTCAGGGCGGAGTCAATGAACAGAAATAAATCGGGCTTTAGCCCAAATGATTATGGAATCAAAAATCAACAGATATATTATTCGCATTTATGCATTAATTATCGATTTGAATAATGATATCTTAATTAGTGATGAATACCAACTTAACATGCGCATGACAAAGTTTCCCGGAGGTGGAATGCATTTTGGCGAGGGAACAGTTGATTGTTTAAAAAGAGAGGCTATTGAAGAATTTGGTCAGGAAATAGTTGTGTTGGATCACTTTTATACCACAGATTATTTTCAACCTGCTCAATTTTATGATAATGCTCAGTTAATAAGCGTGTATTATTTAGCGCAGTTTATTGAACCTATTCGGTTTAAAATCTCAAATAAACCGTTTAATTTTAAAGCGGAAAAAAATGGTGCCCAGTCGTTTCGTTGGGTTAACCTAAACGATTTGACAGAAAAGGATATGACGTTTCCTGTAGATAAAAAAGTTGTTAATCTCTTAAAAGAGAAATATTGTAATGATTAAATTTAGTGTTATTATACCGGTATATAACCGTCCGGATGAGTTGAAGGAACTTTTGGAAAGTTTGAAAAAACAAACGTATAAAAACTTTGAAGTAATTGTTGTAGAGGATGGTTCATCATTAAAAAGTGACTCGATTGTAGAAGATTATCAAAAGGATTTAGAAATTAAATATTATTTTAAACCAAATTCAGGACCGGGACAATCCAGAAATTATGGCTCGGAAAGAGCAACAGGCGCATATCATGTGTTTTTCGATAGCGATTGCATTATTCCGGAAAAATATTTTGAGATTGTAAATAACCGACTTGAAAATGAAATGGTTGATGCTTATGGAGGCCCTGATATGGCGCATCCTGATTTTACACCTATCCAAAAGTCAATCAATTATTCCATGACATCCTTTTTTACAACCGGTGGTATTCGAGGAGGAATGAAAGATGAAAAAAAGTTTCATCCGAGAAGTTTCAATATGGGATTTACACAAGAAGTTTTTGAGAAAACACAAGGTTTTTCAAAAATGCGGTTTGGTGAAGATGTAGATATGAGTTTGCGTATAATTGAGCAAGGTTTTTCTACAACATTAATAAAAGATGCAGCTGTTTATCATAAAAGAAGAGTTGATTTTAGAAAGTTCTTCAAGCAAGTTTACAATTCGGGTATTGCACGCATCAACTTGTATAAGCGACATCCACAATCCTTAAAACTTGTTCATTTTTTACCTGCAGCCTTTTTGTTGGGCACTATTTTTTTATTGTTAATGAGTTTATTAAGTCTTTATTTTTTAATCCCGCTGGGGTTTTTTATCATCGTTATTTTTCTTGATTCTTTAAGACTCAACAAAAACCTGAAGGTCGCATTTTTATCAATAATGGCGAGCTTTATTCAGCTATCAGCATATGGTATGGGATTTATAAAATCTTTTTATAAAAGACTTATTTTAGGTCAGGACGAATTCCATGCTTACAAGAAGAATTTCTACAAGTAAGCCAATTCCGTCTTAGATTTTCTCTTCAATCTGATAGTTATTTCTATCGCTGGAGCTTCTTGAGATCAATTCGCCAAGGAATCCTGCTAAAAACAGCTGAGTTCCTATGATCATTGCAGTTAAAGCAATGTAAAAATAAGGGCTTGACGTAACTAACGGCGCTTTAATTCCGTGCCAAAGCGAGATTAGCTTTTGCGCACCCAGCCAACCAGCAGCAATCAAACCACCAAAAAACATTAACGAACCGAATGTTCCGAAAAATTGCATCGGTTTTTTACCAAACCTAGAAATAAATGAAATGGTTATTAAGTCGAACATTCCGCGAAAACGACCAAAACCGAATTTGGATACACCAAATTTTCGGGCCTGGTGCTGAACAACCTTTTCACCTATCTTTTTAAACCCTGCAGCTTTTGCCATTACAGGCATGTATCGATGCATGTCGCCATAAACTTCAATACTTTTTACTACCTCGCGGCTGTATGCTTTCAATCCACAGTTAAAATCGTGTAGTTTAATACCAGTTACAATTCTTACTAATCGATTATAAATTTTACTTGGAAAACGCTTCGAAATAGGATCATGGCGTTTCTTCTTCCACCCTGAAACTAAATCCAACTGATCTTCTTTAACCATTCGATAAAGTTCCGGAATCTCTTCAGGGCTATCCTGTAAATCTGCATCCATGGTAATTACCACATCACCTTGAGCTTCCTGAAAGCCCATATGAAGTGCTGCTGATTTGCCATAGTTACGTTGGAATTTTAGTCCTTTAATAAAACTATACTTCTGCTTTAACTCACTTACTACCTTCCAAGATTTATCTTTACTTCCATCATCAATCATAATTACTTCGTAACTATAATTGTGGTTATCCATTACTCTTTTTATCCAGTCGAGTAAGTCAGGTAATGATTCTTCTTCGTTAAATAAAGGTACTATAATCGAAATGTCCATTTTTCTAAAAATTAAAAGCTTGTCAAAAATAAGATAAATATTTTCAACAAGCTTAATTTATTTATTGCTATTAGTGTTATTCTTTAACATCTTCCATTGCTTCCTGGAAAGAATCACCTTCTTTTTTCACAAAAATTGAGGTAATTAAAGAGAAGATAAATCCCCAGAAACCAATACTTAGTATTCCAAGAACACTCATGAGTGCTGGTCTCATCATCTTTTTTTGCATGGCTACAGCCATTTCTATCTGATCATCAGACATACCTTTATTCAATAATTCTTCTTCGGCTGCTATGATTAATTTATTTAGATATTCACCATCAACAATTGTTATATGGATGTAAAAATATACTGCATTAATAATTGCAGCAACAAGTACAATAATCATACTAATACCTAATGCTTTGCCATAGCTAATATATCCATTAAGGTTATTATCTCGATACGATTTTGCGCCATAAAATACCATTACGATGATAAATAGAAAGGTAACATATCCCAAGGCTTTATTGAAACTTTGGTCCATTACGTAAAGTAGGATAGTATAAATAATCATTAACAGACCAAGTATTGCTCCGTATGTTAATCCTGCTTTCCAGATTGAATTTGATTTTTCTTCCATAGTTTTTTTTAGGTTTAATTAAGCGTTTAAGACAAATATATCAGTTTTTAAAGAAATAAATAACGAATTATTTGAAAAGATTCATGAAATGATTACTTTTGTGCCCCCGGGCAAGTCTTATACGACCAGCTCCTGCTGAACTCCCCCAGGACCGGAAGGTAGCAAGGGTAGGCGGTTGTAGCGGTGCGATGTAAGTAGCTTGCCCGCTTTTTATTGCTCAAAATTGAACTTCCAGAGTACAGCTAAACTTTTCTTTGCTTAATTTATTAACTGATAATCAGTAGTTATTTATCACTTTACTTGCTTTTTTACTTCCGTCTTTGTAATTTGGTGTCAAACTTTTCGTTTGCAATGAGCTACAGGGTAAATCTTTCACAAGAAGAAGAAACTAAACTTCGGCAATTAATAAAAACAAATCAAAACAAAAAGAATGTTTTAAAAAGATTATATTGTATTCTGTTAAAAAACGAAGGACAAAAGAATATCAATATTACACAGTTGCTTAATATTCATGAAGATACTGTAGCCGACTGGACTAAAATATACATAGCAAAAGGAACAGAAGGGTTGTTAAAGTATAAATATTCAGAACGCAGAAAATCGAAGTTACATCCATATAAATCAAAAATAAAGCGTTTGGCATCGGCTAAAAGTGTAAAAACAGTTGAACAGTTGCAGCAAAAGGTGAAAGATAAACTGGGATTTGATATCGAATATAGCTGGTTCTACAGGTATTGTAGGAAATATGGTATTTATAAGATTTTAAAGGAGACCTCAGATGAGTAAGATCAAGATTATTTCAGGAGGACAAAGTGGTGTTGACCAGGGGGCATTGGACTTTGCCCTGGATAATAATTTTGACTGCGGCGGGTATTGTCCAAAAGGAAGAAAATCTGAAATGGGAACGATCCCTTTTCGATATCCGCTTATCGAAATTGAAAGTGAAGAGTACATTGACCGAACTCAGAAAAATATCATCGAATCGGATGGTACGTTAATTATTAAAGATGAAAATGACCTTGATGAGGGTACACAACAAACCATTTCCATTTGCAAGCAATTATCAAAACCGTATACACTTATCGAAACCAATGCAACTATAAATTCAGGATATCAATTCAGACGTTGGATCATTGAAAATAAAATCAAGGTCTTAAATGTTGCAGGAAACCGTCACAGCTCGAGCCCCGATATTAATGGAAAAGCATACCTGCTTTTGGTTAAGCTTTTTGATGCGTAAACTTAAGATTTAACATGATCATTAAATGATAAATTTTTAAACTCAAAAAAATGCGTTATTTTCGCATCAAAATTCGAGTATTCATTTAATAATAAAATAGATCATGAAATTTTTTATTGATACAGCAAACCTTGACCAGATTAAGGAAGCCCAGGATTTGGGTGTTTTAGATGGTGTTACAACAAACCCTTCATTAATGGCCAAAGAAGGCATAAGTGGAGCAGAAAATATTATCAATCATTATAAAACAATTTGCGAAATTGTTGATGGTGATGTTAGTGCAGAGGTGATTTCAACCGATTTCGAAGGAATGATAAAAGAAGGAGAGGAGTTAGCTGCTCTGCATCCTCAAATTGTTGTTAAAATTCCAATGATTAAGGATGGTATTAAAGCCATAAAATACTTAACCGAAAAAGGAATAAAAACAAACTGTACGTTGGTATTTTCTCCGGGTCAGGCATTATTAGCAGCAAAAGCTGGTGCAACATATGTTTCGCCATTTATTGGCCGTTTAGATGATATTTCTACCGATGGAGTTGAGCTTATTGCACAAATCGTTGAGATGTACAATTATTACGGATTCGAAACAGAAGTTTTGGCTGCATCAATACGTCATACAATGCACATTATTCAGTGTATGGAAGCAGGTGCTGATGTGGCAACATGTCCGTTAAATGCAATTTTAGGATTGTTAAAGCATCCATTAACTGATATCGGATTAGAGAAATTTTTAGCCGACTATAAAAAGGTAAACGGATAAGAGATTTGATAAAATGATTTTGAAAGGTTGCTGATAAAGGCAACCTTTTTCATTTTCATTAGTTTATTTATACAGATTTATGTTGATCTGTAAAATTGTTTAGTACATTTGCAGCTGTTTGTGAAACCAATATCTTATGTTATTACAAGTACATCCCGATAATCCAAATCCACGCGAAATAGCAATGGCTATTGATGCCTTGCAGAATAACGGATTAATTATATACCCTACCGATACGGTATATGGATTAGCCTGGGATATTAACAGCCCAAAGGCTTTTGACCGAATTGTAAAGATCAAAGGGAAAAATGCTTTAAAGGAAAATTTTTCAATGGTTTGCCAGGATATTAGCCAGGTTTCACAGTTTACCCTGCACATTAGTAATACCATTTTTAAACTGTTAAAACAGAATTTGCCCGGACCGTTTACTTTTATATTAAATGCGAATAATAATGTTCCTCGCTTTTATAAATCAAAGAAGAGAACGGTAGGTATACGAATTCCAAACAACAACATAGCATTGGATATTGTCGAAAAGTTAGGCCATCCGATTATGACTACTTCGCTGCACCATGAGGATGAAATCCTGGATTATATGACAGATCCCGAGTTGATACACGAGAAGTATGATCATTTAGTCGATTATGTAATTGATGGTGGTTATGGAAATAACGAAGCATCAACCATTGTAGATTGTACAGGTGATGATATTGAAATTATTCGTCAAGGGATAGGAGAGTTGGTTGTTTAAGATTTCAGATTCACAAATATCAGCTTATTCAACTTGAGCATTAAATCTACACTTTTTTTCCAGTTTTATCCAGTTGTATAAACCGTAAATAGCATTAATCAGATAAGCGATCCACATAACTAAAACAGCAATATCGTTGCCTCCGTTTAACATTACTGTAATCCACATGATAATTGACACAATATCAACTATTATCCATAGTATCCACTGCTCAACATAAATAAACACCATTAAGATCATTGCAATTATCGACATTACAGTAGAAGAAGCATCAATAAATGGCAAATTACCACCTAATCTTTTTAGAACAAATCCGTATAGTACAGTTGCAATGATCGTAACACTTAACCATAAAATTCTCTGTTTATTGGTCATATAAACCACTTTAATTTCATCTTTTTGTGGCAATGTTCTTTTCTTTTTCCATAAATAGAGTCCTATAAATTGCATGGGGAAAAAGTAGAGCATATTAAGCATTACTTCACCATAATAGCTTTGATTGTAGGCAGTATAAGCGTAAGTGGTTACTGCAATAATTCCAAAATAGTAATTGGCAATTTTTCCCTTTGCTACCAGTACAACATTCCAAATACCCGTTAACGATGCAATAATACCTATGGGAGAATCTTTCCAATAAATCGATAATACAATGATAATGATGGTAAAAAGCAATAACCATAACTTTTCATACAAATCCCAGTCGGAAAAATACTTTTTGATAAAATTCATTCGATCTATTTTTTCCAGAAAGATGGTGAGAATAATACAATTACAGTAAATAGTTCTAATCTACCAATTAGCATTAGAAAAGAAAGGAACCACTTGCCAAAAACTGGTATATGAGCGTAATTTTCAACAGGTCCTACTTTTCCTATTCCGGGACCAATATTTCCCAGTGTAGCCGCAACAGCTCCGAGAGAGGTGTCCAGATCATAGCCAAATGCTGACATAATAATGGTACTTACTATCGAAATGAGCATGTAGAATACGACGAAAGCTAATATGTTAGAGATAATCTGTGGTGGTACGCTTTTCCCATTCATTCGCACGGGAATGATAGCATTCGGATGAATTATCCGTTTCAATTCCTGGTAACTGTTTTTTAAGAGTAAAGCAACCCGTACAATTTTCATACTGCCTCCTGTCGATCCGGCAGAGCCTCCAAAAAACATTAAGGCAAAAATTGCAACAATAACAAAAGGTTTCCACATTAAATAGTCGGCAGTAGCAAAACCTGTTGTGGTCATAATAGATACCACCTGAAAAAGTGATTCGCGAAACGATTTTTCTGCAGTGAAATCATGGAAGTGCCATAATGATATGGTTATTGCTGCAGTAAAAAAGATTGTAAAACCCAGATAGAACCTAAATTCTTCGTTTTTAAAAACTTTACCAAATTTAAGATGCAGAGCAAAATATGATAATGTAAAATTAGTTCCGGCAAGGAACATAAACAGGGTGATAACATAATGGATAAATGGAGAATCGAAATGTGCTATACTTGCCTGTTTGGTTGAATATCCACCTGTTGCCATTGTGGTAAACGAATGATTCACCGCATCAAACCACGTCATTCCTCCAATTTTTAAAAGAATTACTTCGGCAAAAGTAAATAGGATATATATTCCCCAAAGTCGTTTAGCTGTTTCTTTTATTCGTGGATGCAACTTATCCGGAGTTGGGCCTGGTACTTCAGCCACAAACAATTGCATTCCGCCAATACCAAAAATCGGAAGTATGGCTATAGATAAAACAATGATTCCCATTCCACCTAGCCACTGTGTTAAGCTTCGCCAAAACAGTAGTCCATGCGGTACGGCTTCAATATCATTTAATATGGATGCTCCGGTTGTTGTAAAACCCGAAATGGTTTCAAAAAAAGCATCAGTATAGGAAGGTATGGCTCCGCTAATTACAAATGGCAGAGCTCCAAACGCAGAAAAAATAACCCAGACAAGGCTCACAATGATATAACCTTCTCGTTTCCCAATATTTTTTTCAGCATTTTTAGTGAACAATTGTAGTATTAATCCACTAACAAAACATATTCCTGCAGTAATTAATATGCCCAACAGATCATACTCCTTATAATACAGACTAATTAAAGATGATATACCCAAAAAGAAACCTTCTATTAAAAGAAGGAGTCCCATGACTTGAATGATGATCTTTTTATTAATCATTTTTAATTAAAAAAGTTATCCAGTTTTTTGACTGCCGAAGGTAAGGCAAATACAACAACACGGTCGTCGGGTTTTATTTCTGTGTCGCCTGTGGCGATAAATGATTTCTCGTTTCGGATTACACCTCCAACAATGGCATCTTTTGGAAAATCAATATTACGTAAACTGCCTTTTGTAATTCTTGATCCCTCTTTCGCCACAAATTCAAGAACATCGGCATCTGAACCTGTTAAGCATTTCATGGTTTCAACCTCTGCACTCATGGTAAATTTAAAAATACGGCTAGCAGTGATCAATTTCTTATTAACTATGGTGTCTATTCCCATACTTTCGCCGAGGTCAATATAATCGATATTTTCAATTTCGGCTATAGTCTTTTTTACGCCCATTTTTTTTGCTAGCAAACAGGATAAAATATTGGTTTCAGAGTTTCCTGTAACAGCAATAAAGGTATCCATGTTCGATAAGCCTTCTTCATTTAACAAGTCAATATTCCTACCATCACCATGGATAACTAATGAATTGTTCAGGTAATCAGCTAATTGGGCACTTTTATTTTTATCAATCTCGATAAGTTTAATATTAAACCTGTTTTCCAGCGATTTGGCAACACGTTTTCCAATCCGGCTACCACCTAAAATCATAATATTCTTGATTTCGATCTTCTTTTTTCCCGAATATTTCATTACATCACGAACGCCTGCCTTGTTAGTTACCACGTAGGCTAAGTCGTTTAATTGAAACTGATCGTGTCCTCGGGGAATAATTGTTTTACCATTACGTGTGATAGCAACTGCTCTGAAATCAATATGTTTGTTTTTCGCAATTTCAATCAGTGTTTGATTCAATACTAGTGCTTTTTCATCCAGCTTTAATACGTATAAGGAAAGTTTTCCTCCCGAAAAATCAACCGATTCGAATATCTCTCCCTGTCCTAATAAATTAACTACTTCTCTGGCTGCAATTCGTTCCGGATAGATTAAGTAATCAATTCCTAATCTGGTAAAATGAGAAATATTTTCTGGTTCGATATATTCGTAGTTGTCTACTCTGGCAACGGTTTTTTTTGCTCCAAGTTTTTTGGCAATAATGGCTGCAGTAATATTGGTTTCTTCGGAGTGCGTAACTGCTATAAACAGGTCGGCTTTTTTAACTTTTGCTTCTTTTAATACCTCGAAAGATGTTGCCGATCCCGGCATAATGAGTAAATCGAGATGTGCATCAATATCTTTTAAACTCTCTTCATCAGGATCAATTACTGTAATATCGTGAAATTCGGCACTTAACATTTTTGCTAAGTGGCTTCCTACTTCTCCGGCTCCTGCAACTATAATCTTCATGTGTTTAGTTTAGTTAGCTTAAAAATAAATTGGCTGCAAATTTATAATAAATAACAAATTAAAAGATTCTATTTCAAAATATCTATTTAATATCTCCTTTTTTTACAAACGGGATTAATCCTTAGTTAAAGATACTCTATATAAGCACCATCGTTTATAACATTAATATATTCGATTTTGTTTTCTGTACACTCTTTTTCCCATCTGTTAATGGTATAGTACGAATTAGAGGTATCAAAAATGATGCGCTCAAATTCGAAGTAGTTTAATAGCTCTGGTATAGATACCTTAATGTTTTCTGATAGGATAATATAGTCCGTTTTAAGCTTATTTACAGGCTTGTACTGTAGAAAGTAAATGTCTTTTATCTGCACAAATCGTTGGTTGTTGAGAGAAAAGTAATTGATAGGTTTCCACAAAAGCTTTTCGGTTACATACTGGTTATCGATATGGAGATGTTCCCGAACCGGCAAAATATTAAACCGGATATTGTTATCATCCTCTGCTACTTGATGGTTGTGAAGAAAAAATGCTTTGCTATGACTTATGAGTTGAATTGCACTCATTTTAGGAGTATGGTGAACAATAAACATGGATTTTCGGGAATTTACCTCTTGTAGAGTGATGTTATATAATGTAAATCCTATAAAAAAGAGTATCGTTAAATAGAGATGCTGAGTTCTTTTACTTAATATAAAAAAGGACAGGGTAAGAATAAACGCAAGCAAAATGAATACTTCAGTTTTATCCACAAGTAAACCGGAAATGTTTGACCCCGGAAGGTTTTCAATAAAGTTAATGCTACTATTTAAAGCGATCAGAAAGAAGTTGATCAGTTTGGCAATGATGGATGATATCATCTTTGAAAATGAAAAAATGAATAGAATTAGTGCTCCATAAATGACCAGTGTAGCTAGCGGAATGATGATTATGTTGGTTACGATAAAATAGGCCGGGAATTGATTAAAATAGTGAACTGTAATGGGGAATGTGCCGATTTGTGCAGCGATGGCAACCGAAACAAGCTGCCATATATAATCCGGAATTTTTTTATTGAAATTTAGTAGTGAATATATTTTTGGTTGAAAAAACACAATACTCAACACAGCCGCGTATGATAGTTGAAATCCAACGCTCATAACTGAGTAGGGATTATACAGTAGCAAAATAAAAGCAGATGCGGCAATGGAGTTGTAAATATTCATTTGGCGGGTAAATACATTCCCAAAACTGATAAAAGAAAACATGATGGTTGCCCGCATAACCGAATCGGATAATCCGGTAAGAAAGGCATAAAAGAATAGCATTGAAATAGTAATGAGCGACCGAAGAACTTTACCATAGCGGTTTTTTTCAAGAAAAAACAGGAGTTTACACAAAATAATATAGATGATTCCCACATGCAATCCGGAAACCGCCAGAATATGCATAGCACCACTGGTTGAGAAGCTTTCCTTTAGTTCAGGTGTCAGTTCATCTTTATAACCTAAGGTGAGTGCCGATAATACGGCGAATTCATCACCTTGAATGTTATTTTGTTCGTAAATTTTTAGCAATTGTTGCCTGGTTTTATTGGAAAGTAGTTTTAGTTTAGAACCTTTATTTTTAGCAATAACCCTGAATTTTTCTTTCTCAATATAACTTTGATTGTAAATCTCTTTAAACGATAAATATCTTTTGTAATTAAACGCATAAGGATTTCCGGTATGTTTTATTTCGTTGATATATGCGTTTGCAATGATCTGATCACCTAACGATAGATTCAGGGTAGCAGAATCTTTTTCGAAATAACAGATAAGCAGAGAATTCGTTGTTTTCCAAATAGCAGAGTCTTTTATCGATTTAACTTTTAATACCGCCTTAACAGAGTTTTCTTTTTCGGTTGGTGATTCCGTTAGTGTAGCAATAAACGTGTGTTCTTTCTCTTCAAAATAGTTCTCTTTTTGTTGTTTAAAGATTACCAGTTGAATGCCCAGAACAAAAAGAAACAACGAAATAAGCACACCCCAAATTTTATTAAATGAAAAGTGCCGTGTTAGACGAAAAGCAGCAAAAATAAGAATTACAATAAGCAAACCGCTCAAAAAGATAAGGTTGTATTTGGCCCAAAAGCTAAATTTAATCTGGAAAACGATTCCCAGAATAAAAGGTACTAATAAACGAAAAAAAGGTGTTTGATGCAGAAATCGTTCAAACATACTTTAATTAATAACAAGGTTTAAATTAAAGTTAGTAATAAAATTTTGAACGATAAAATTTAGGTGCAAAAAGAATTTGCTATTCCATTAATTTCTCAACTTGCTCTCTCAATTTAGGAAGATGATTTGTTAAAATACCCCAGATAAGAACATCGTCAACTTTGTCATATCCGTGAATTACCCAGTTTCTTAAATCAACGATCTTTCGTGCATTATCGATTGGAAATTTACTATCTATTTTTAAAATACGATTTGAAGCCTCACCAATTATTTCAAGTTCTCTTTCAACTGCTCTTCTAAGAAGTTTATTTTCAGAATATTCAGTAAAGTTTCTATCCTCTCCTAGATATTCATAAATTGAATTTATTGATGTGATGATATCATAAAGGTATTTCTGAATCTTAAGCTCCATACAATAACTGTTTATTCTGGTCAATAGATTGAATAAAGTAAGGATTTGAAAGGGAATTTTGTGTTACCAAATCAATTTCTCTGTTGAGCAATTCTCTCAATTTATAATGAAGGGTAAAATAATTCTCAGTATATTCTTCAATGCTTAATGATTCCTTAAAAGCAATTAGAAAGTCTATATCACTATTATTATCCAATTGATCAGTATTTGCAGAACCAAAAATATATAGTGATTTTACACCATGGTCATCACACAGTCTAATGATGTCATTTAATTTTTCTTTTACAATGCTATTCATATTCTGCATTTTAATTACCATCAAATATACAGCAAATTTAGAATTGCTCAAAATTCCTTTCGCTAACGCGGATATGTTAACCGTGCTATACTTTTTATTTTATTACGCCCGGACTCTAAGCCTGCCTGATGGTATTCAGATCCGCGCGAACTGGAATAAAAATATGCTTTCAATAAGATTAATAAGCATCAGAATCTAACAGAGTATTTTAAAAATAAACCTATTTAATCCAGCCACCAAGACATTAAGGCTCCAAGAATCACAAAATAAAAACTATTAGCCTGACGTATTCATAAATATTATATTTTTCAATATTTATGAATACGTCAGGTTAACCCGTGACGATTATTGTCACGGCGTGACCGAAAGCGTCATCGCATGACTGTGAAAAATCAAAGATTTACTTTAGTCAAACCTTTGATTTTTCTTACGTCAGCAAAGGCGGTCCAAAAAGTGAGAAAATTGCTAATTATTCAGATCCATTTACTTTGTGAAACTCTGTGTCTTCTTCGTGAAACTTTGTGTAACAGTATTTTGTAATTGTACCACGAAGTCACACAAAGGACTCACTAAGTTACTCAAAGACTTTTTGGACAGCCCCAGGTTAGAAGATCACTTCTTTGTGCGATTTAGAGACTTAGAGACTTTGTGGCAAAAATTAGATCTTTTTCTAGAGCTATCTACAGAATTTTCGAAGCTGCTCATTCGAACAGGCAAATTAAAAAAGCGGTCCCGAATTGGAACCGCTTTTACATCTTAGAACTTAATTCCTAAGTCTTTTGCATTTTATTGAATCATAATTTTAGAAACTTTAGTGTTTTTACCATCATTTATTCTGATATAGTAAATTCCACTTGCTTCGTTGCTTATGTCAATCTGCTCTTTGTAGAAACCATCCTGGTTTACTTCCTTATTGTATACTACCTGACCCTGAATGTTAATAATCTGTACATTAAATGAACCGGCTTTGCTTGCATTCATTTCTAATGTAAACATTCCATTATTTGGGTTAGGGAATATATTCATGGAAACGATACCGTCAGGGGTTCCGATTCCTGTGGTTATGCTATACGATCCTGTATGTTCAGTATTGAAATATTCATCAGCAGCAGTTACTTTATAATAAACTGTTGCAGATGAAGCAGGAATCGTTCCTTCAAATACATCGGCTGTAGCCGTTTCGGTAAAAGTAACTTCTGTATCCTCAGAACCTTCAGCAGAACCGTACATTAAACTGGCAGTTAAGTTTGCAGTTTCGGTATCTCCATCTGTAATCGTTGCAGAAACTGTTACTTCATCTGTAGCTGTTGGAGTTGTAGGAGCTATGGTTACATCAGAAATAGCAGGAGCCTGGAAGCTTACTAATCCAAGGTTTGCAATGAAATCCTGGCCAAATACAATCCATTCTGAATCATCATAATTTGTTCCGGCTGAAGCTGCCCAATCTGTATTACCTGTAGTAATCTCATACTTTCTCATTATGGTGTGTTCTCCTGTTGCAGCAGTTGTATCAGCTACATCCCATTCAGTAGCTTCATCAGGAACTCCTATAACATCAATTAACACATCATTTTTGAATAATCCCATAGCATCATCACCATTGAATGAAGGAACTTTATGTCCTTGTTCTTCTGAATATGCAAATGTAGTATCTGCAACATCAATAATTGCTGCATCAGCTTGAGCATTTGCAACAACATAAACATCACCGGCTGCTACCATTCCTTCAAGAGGTAGTACGTATGCTATTCCGTCAGTTCCCCAACCTGATCCGTTGTGAGATTGTTTTATTGTATATTCAGAAAGATCCACAGCAACGGTATTTGGATTATAAAGCTCAATTGCCTTATTACTACCAGATCCTTCAATATATTCTGATATAAAAAGATCATTCTCCGGTTCTACACGTACATCAAATGTTGTACTTGTTGCATCAGTTAATGATCCGCTAGCAGCTGTTAGTGTAACACCCGTTCCGTCATCTGAGAATGATATTGCACTAAACGTTGCTACTCCTGCTACTGGTGTTTCTGAAACAGCACTGGTTAATGTTGCACCTGTAGCTGTTATTGCTATATCTGTTACATAATCGGTATCTATATTTCCATTAGCATCTATAGCTTCTACTACTACGGCTGGTTCAATGTTATTGCCAACATAAACATTTGTAGGTTCTGTTGAGAAACTTAATTCAGTTGCTACTACTTCAATGGTTATATCATTTCCAGTGATATCTCCTCCTGCAAATGTAGCAGGGAATTCAGAAGATATTCCAACGGTTTCAAATCCATGATCTGTAGCAGGAATCATAAACTGAACTACATTTCCGTCAGCGGCATGTGGATCCAAAACAACTTTAAGTGTTACATTTATGCTTCCTGCATCAGGAACAGTAATATCCCCTTCACTAAATGTAAAAGCAATAGAATCTTCACCAATAATAGGTTCGTTTTCAATAGTAACTTCAGTTGTACCATCAATTACAAACCAACCATCTGCAAGATCGTCTGTATTTAAATCAAGCGTCATATTAGGTCCGTAGTAAAGCACAATTTGTCTAACATATGTTGGAAGTCCATCGGCAGTACCGGCATCAGTAATATCAAATGAAAAAACTTCAAATGCCTCAGCAGTTTCGTCACCATCTACTACTGCAACCGTTGCAGCAGCAACCTGCATTGTTGGAGCACTTACGTCAGAATCAGTATCTGGCACTATATCACTAACTTCAATGTTGTAATCTGCTTCTGTTGTTCCATCTTCTGCAGTTCCAGTTAAAAAATATCCATCTTGTAAATCAGTTGCAACTGCACCGCCATCAGAAACATAAACCTCGAAAGTACCCCCTGGAGGTGCTGTAATATTAGATTTAAATGTTGCTAAGGTTGTTCCATTTGGAATGTTTGAAATTGTTCCTGGTGTTCCATCAACAACTGTGTAAACACCTGAAGTTACATGAGCCTCTGATCTTGGGATAGTATAACTTTGTTCATCACTTGTTGTAGTAAGACCATCATCATCAGTAGCGGAAACTACATAATAAACCGTAGCAGCTTCTGCCTGTGCAGGAATAGTTGCGTCAGCAACAAAATTTGGAGCAACTCCTTCTGACATGGTTATGGTACCTTCACTATAGTCACCACTGGTTAATCCCCACGATAAACTTGCAGAAGCAACGCTTCCGTTATCATTAATATCTGCAGAAATGGTAACAGCATCCGAAGATGTTGGGCTTGCCGGTGTTGTAGCAAAATTAGAAATTACCGGAGGGTCGGTTATAATAGAAACATCATCTACCTGCCATGTTTTACCATCTGTATCGGTTCCAATATATTTAAATGCTACATGAACACTTCCACCTGTATATGATGAAATATCAATATCACCGGAGTATACATCATCATAATCTCCTGGAGATAATGCAGGTGATAATTGATCCCAGGTTGCTGCTGATGGAGCACTTGTTCCATCATAGTCTGAAGAAATATATACCTCAATATCATCACTGGTTCCGGCAAAGTCTTTACATGCATTATAAAAACCAAAGATAGCTGTTGTTGCACCACTTAGATCAACAGCTGGTGAAATTAACCAGGTTTCACTTGCATGATTAGAACCAGCATCATAGTTTGACATTTGAGCATAAGAGTCACCTCCAAAACTGGCAATTTCCCAATCAAGTGTTCCGGTAACTAATTGTGTGGTCCATCCATCTGTGTTAATGTCGCCAGTTTCAAAATCTCGAGTATAAGGAGGAGATACAGTTACCATTCCATATACTCCGAAAGTTTCACTTGTAGCTTCTGGTAAACTACCATCATTGGCTGCCAGGGTAACATTGGTTTCTTCCGTGTCGAATGTAAGATCGCTAAATGTGGCTACGCCACTAACAGCAGTCACGGGGTTAGTTCCTGTCATAGTGCCTGATCCAGAAAAAGTTAAGGTAATATCAGAGGTATAATCAGTGTCAATACTACCATTGGCATCAGTTGCTGCAATTTCAACAGCAGGATCCATGGCAACAGCAGTAACTACATTACTTGGTTGTGTCAAGAATGAGAACTGTGTTGAAGTTACATCAATGGTGATATCGTTTCCGGTAACATCCGTTCCAAAATCACTTGCAAAACCTGAACCTGCAATATCGGATATGAACCCATGCGAATCAGCATCTACCATACACTGAATTACAGCATTATCTGTAACGCTTGTACTTAACCATACATATAAAGTAACTAATTGACTTCCGCCATCGGCAATATCCAGTTCACCATCGTCGATATAAAAAGTTACCTGGTCAGCCTGTACATCAGGTTCTGTGGTAATAGTTAATGGTCCGGTTCCTTCTTTGTAAAGATAACCTCCACCAATATCGCTGGTCCAATCTGCTGTGTTATTAGGACCTGCCTTTATGGTAATAGCAGTAACTTCAGTAGGTAGTCCATCTCCACTGGCAGCATCTTCAATATTAAATTGAAATACAGCTACAGCTTCACCTTGTGTATCAATTGTAGATGCAATATTTGCAGCTGCAGGTTGTGTAGCTCCCGATGAATTAACAGTGGAAGTGTTGTCGTTTGGGTTTAGTTCTGTTCCTGTTATTTTGATATTATCAAAACCAGAATATCCAGTACTACCATTATCTCTTACAGCAATGTCCAGTGCAACAGTGTTGGTACCTCCGGGTACTGAAATAGTAATAGAGCCTTCTGCGTCAGTAGGGTCAACTCCTCCATCAACAATTAATACATCGGATTGTGGTGTTCCATCATAATACACAATATATTTAGCGTCATCATCATTTGCATTATACCCAACTACATCATAGTCAAAAGTTATTTCAACGTTGGTGTAGGAACTTATGTCAACAGTGCCAAAACTTAAAGTAGCAAATCCTGCTGTTCCATTGTCCCCTTCATCATCAAGGTCATTTTCACCAATAATATTACCGGAGAAACTGGCCATGTCAAGAGGGGATGCACTTGAGGCTGCAATAATTCCATAATACCCATCACCTCCCCAGGTGTTGTCAAAGAAGGTTACATCATTAGTATAAGACCATTCAGGAGTTCCTCCATCGAAATCTTGGACGGCAATCGTTGTTTGCCCATTCACCCAACCCACCGTAAAAAGGGCGAGTGTAAAGGTTAATAAAAATTTAAAAAGTAAGTGTTTTTTCATAACTAAAAAATTTAGGTTAGTATTGCATTTATTTATAGATTCAAAATAGTTCTTAAAAGTAATTCCCCAAAATTAATTTAGATGGAAAAGGGATGTCAATTTATCATTAAATTTTCAGAATCTCAAAGATTTAACTTCTAATTTTATAAACATTTTGTTAGTAAGCTGTGTAAAAGAAATATACTATAATTATGACTTTTTTTACAGGAAAAATAACCAATAAAGCGCGATTTTGTATTTGGTTTTTCTTTTGCAGTTTGCCCTTTGTTATGCTCTATTTAAAAGTAATTTAACGTGGAATTCAGGTAAATCGTTTTAAAACTGATATCTGTCATCAAAGTTGTTCAATCCTTTTTTGTAAGTTTGCAGCTCAAATAATTAAAAGAAAATTGTTCATACCATATTTCGACAGGCTCAATATGACAATATTATTGAAATTATGAGTGTCAGGCTTGTCGAATAATGGATTGCAAATTATTTGTCATTACTCACTTCGCTCGTGAGAAAGTTCTGAGTTTATCGAAGAATTTAGCAAATAATTTTTATTTAAAAATGAAATATGGTTTAATTTAAAAATTAGTAAAAATGTTAGATACAATCTTTAATCACCGATCGATTCGAAAATATAAAGATACTCCGGTTTCGGAAAAAGATTTACAGGAAATTCTGGAGGCTGGAACACGTGCTTCAACTACCGGAAATATGCAAATCTATTCGATTGTGGTAACGCAAGACGAAGAGATGA
Organism: Bacteroidota bacterium; assembly: GCA_020444275.1. Lineage (GTDB taxonomy): Bacteria > Bacteroidota > Bacteroidia > Bacteroidales > UBA12077 > UBA12077. The sequence goes on from JAHLLG010000003.1 coordinate 407,023, forward strand.
AAAAGCAATTGGCACCAACGCATTTTAATCAGCCGATGGCTACTCAGGCGCCTGTTGTATTAACTTTTTGTGCTGATATTAATCGTTTTAACAAGTGGTGCGAAGCACGCAATGCTGAGCCGGGATACGATAATTTCTTATGGTTTACCAATGCAGTAATTGATGCTATGTTGGTTGCACAAAATTGCTGTGTTGCTGCCGAAGATAAAGGTATGGGTATTTGCTACCTGGGCACGACAACCTATACGGCCGATAAAATTATCGAGATTCTTGAACTGCCTAAAGGTGTAATTCCAATTACAACGGTTGTTGTGGGATATCCTGATGAAACGCCGGGATTAACCGATCGTTTACCGTTGGAAGGTGTGGTGCATTACGAAAAATATAAAGACTACTCTAACGAAGATATTGATCGTATCTACGCGGAAAAAGAAGCACTGGAATCAACCAAAGCGTTGTTAAAAGAGAATAACAAAGAATCATTAGCCCAGATTTTTACAGATAATCGCTATAAAAAAGTGGACAACCTGCATTTCTCGAAAGTATTTTTTGATGTACTGAAAAAGCAGGGATTCTTTAATCAATAAAAAAGATTTATAAAAATATTTTGTACTAATCCGCCTGGCCGCTCGAATCTGCCTGGCGGATGTTTTTTTAAATTGTATATCATTTACAGTTTCTTTAAAGTTTCAACGTTAACTAATCCACCTGGCCGAAAAAAAACTGATAGTCACGGCGTGAAAATTATGAAGTGTAGTTGCTACCATGTGCTGTTTATTAGTTTATTCACACTGTGACATGTGGATTTCTATTCCAATATTTTTTCAGATATCAGAATACCATTCAAGCAAATTTGGAGTTATCTAACTATATTTGTTCTTGTTGATCTTAAATCAAAACGTTTGAAATACAAGTTCTGCATAGTACTTCTTTTAATTTTGATCTGTTCTATTATGCATGGTAACGGTCAGGAGTATAACTTAGTGGTCGATAGTTCAGTTGAACCTCCAAAGGAGATTGCGAAACTTTACTCCAGTTTTAGCGGTGATAGCACAGCCATTCAAACCCGGCTAAAGGAAATGGTATTAGAACTGCAAAATGAAGGTTTCCTGGCTGCCAGTATTGATACTTCTTATGCTGATTCAATAAATCTATACGCCAAATTATATATAGGGCAGAAATTTTATTGGGGAGATCTGAATGTATCTAATTTGGAGAGCGATCTTTTGGAGGAGTTAAGGTTAAGCAACAGTAAAAATATTGTTATTAACTTAAGTGATTTTAAAAAGATAAAGCAGGATATTTTATCCTATTATAATTCGTCAGGATTTCCGTTTACAGAGGTGCAACTTGCAAATTTCGAAATAGATGATTCTTTGTTTTATACTGAATTGAATGTTGATAAAGGCGATTACTATTTGCTGGATAGCTTAATTGTTAAAGGCGATGCTAAGATTTCCGATACATACCTTGAACGTAAGCTACATCTAAAACCGGAAATACCTTTTAACCAAAAGCATATTAACGGAATATCTAATCGTATTGAGAATATCCGGTTTTTATCAGAAATTAAACCTGCCGAAATTGAGTTTAAACAAGAGGCTTTTGATTTATACCTGTATCTTGAAAAGAAACGAGCTAATACGTTTAATGGTTTAATCGGAGTTTTGCCTAACAGCGATCAAAATGATGAGCTTTTAATTACAGGAGAACTAACACTGAACCTGATCAATTCGTTTGGAAAAGGTGAAGAAATTTTGTTAAACTGGGAAAAGCTCGAGTCATCAACTCAGAAACTGAATGTGGGATTTGCCTATCCTTACCTGTTTAAAACCAACATCGGTTTGGATAGTGAATTTGGATTATATAAGAAAGATTCAACCTTTTTATCGTTGGAGGCCGGAGTAGGTTTGCGGTTCTTTTTAAGTAACAACGATTACGTTAAATTCTACTATCGTTATAAAAGTTCTTCACGCATTGGAAATGAAGATGATCAAACAACATCAATAAATTTTGCAGATACCAGATCCAACCTGTTTGGCTTGTCGTATGATCTGAATCGCCTGGATTACATATTTAATCCAAGAAAAGGTGTTAAGCTCAATATATTTTCGGGTGTTGGTTTTAAAACTATTTCAGGTCTGGAAAATGTAAACGACAGTTTGAATATCAACACAGATAATAATACCATTGAATTGGAAGCAGGAGTAGATTTGGATCTATTTTATCCAATTATAGGTAATTTCGTTTTTCGTTTTACAAATAGCACGCGTTATTTGGATCAGTTTGCCGACCGGGATAAAGAAACCTTATTTTTTGAAAATGAACTCTATCGATTTGGTGGAGCAAACACATTGCGTGGTTTCGATGAAAGCATCTTTTATGCATCGATATACTCTATTCAGAATGCAGAAATCAGGTATCTGTTTGAAAGAAATTCGGCCTTTTATCTGTTCTGGAATGGTGCCTATTATTATAAAAATGTAGCACAGGATGTTACCGAAGATTTCCCCTGGGGATTGGGTATTGGCATGGATTTCCAAACCAAAGCGGGAATCTTTTCATTAAGTTATGCACTGGGAAAACAGTTCGATAATCCTTTTGAGATACGAACGGCTAAAATTCATTTTGGTTATATTTCCAGATTTTGATTCTTATCTAACTTTGTAATTCTTTGTAAAATTTAAGTAATCCTTCTTCCCAATCTTCTAAAAATTCATCCATTTCATCGATAAATTCTTGAGGTTTACGAGTTCTGTTAATAGTAGCATGAATAATCAGTTTCTCTCTTTCCGGAGGGAATCCGGTAGTTATAGTCCATGCCAAAGCATTAGGGCAGGAGGTGAGCGCAAACCGGACACCTCCGTTAATTTTATCATAACTCACATCAAATTCACCCCACAGCGTGCCGATTAAGGCATCACTTCCTTTTTTTTCAAGTACAAAATTGGTCTCTGTAATTTTATCTAAGTTTTCTAAGGTGATATGTTCATGAATCCAATGTTCATCAACATCTAAATCAATAATATTAAATTTTTCCATACTGTTAACTTCTGATGTGCTATTAGAACATTTTAAACGTAAAAAGGTTAAAAAAACCGATTCGTATTTGAACCGGTATCTAGTTTTTAAAAGAAATTAGTTTGATATTCGTTGATCACATATTTGCTCAGCCAATGATAATATTCCTGTACGTTGTTTCTATCCGGTTTATTATTCCAATTTTCTAATTGTTTTTCAGTTTTTTCAAACACCACTTTTTCAATGGGTTCAAGCTTTTGAAGAATACCGGTTTTTTCTTTATTAATCAAAGCAGAGATATTCAAATATTTATATCCTGATCCGCGTTCTATCGGGTAGCATTGCTTTTTTAATGTTAAAGCCATATCGCATAGTTGAGCATTGCTTTTTTCATCTGCGGTTAATATGTTGGGTAGTTCTTTACCACCTTTTATCCAAACCGGAACAGCAATCGTAGTAAACGGATATCCTAAAATGGTCCACATGGTAGTTAAATCCGGAGATTCTCCTTTTTTTACTCCATGAACAACAACTGAAGAAACGGAACTATTCCTCACAATTAAATCACCAGCATTTATAAATAGTGGTTTCTCAGTGTACTGATCGGCATAATCTCTATAGTCTTTTTCTACGAGTGAGTGATAAAATGATCTGCTAAATTCGGTAATAATTGTTTGATAGTTCAACTTGTTAGTAGCAAAAGCATTTGAAAAGAGATCGTGGGCATTTTCATATCGTATATAGCCATAACCTTTATCTTTTTCTCCAGTGAATGCATAATTAGTTCTGATTAAATATCCATTGGGAGCAACCCTGGGGTCATTTGCATCAAACTTAACAAATGTATTATTGTCGGTTTCATAGTATGCAGCACCTCCATTAGCATCTATAACACCAAAGCTTGCTGCAACTCCCATTGGTTTTGGTAGTTCAGTCAGAAATTTTTCAAAATCTTCCAGTGATGCACACTGTTGCAATGCCATTTTCATCACATAACCTTCTCGATCTTTGTAATCACCTTCGTAATCCAGGTTAACATCATATAAAGCAGCATTCATTATTGAAAAACCGGTTGAATTTGTTCCGGCCCACACCTGTTCTCCTTGAATATCTTCGGTGTTAACTAAACCAATATAATCGTATTTGCCATCAGTAAAATACATTAGTTTATTCTGATAAAAATCAGAATCGCGGTGTTTCCAGAGTATGGGCCTACCGTCATCTGTATATTTTCCTGAAACTACAGCGGTAGTGCAACTGGAAAGGTTATTTATAAATAGTATACTAATAAGTAAAGTGGAAATAAAAAATTTAAACATAACTCTAATTTTTAATTGTAAAATTTGCAATCCGCAACTATTCTGCTACTTTATAAAACGAGTTAGCCTGGGCAGTAGCTGTAATAATCATATCATTAATACAAACATGTTCAGGTCGAGTAACTACATATAAAATAGCATCGGCAATATCTTGACCATACAACGGTGTAAAACCTTTGTAAACACTGTCTGCTTTTTCTTTATCGCCTTTGAATCGTACAATGGAGAATTCCGTTTCAACCATTCCCGGATTTATGGCAGTTACCTTAATTTTATGTTGTAGTAAATCAATGCGCATTCCTTTGGTTATAGCATCAACAGCATGCTTGGTTCCACAGTATACATTGCCATTTTCGTAGGCTTCTTTTCCAGCTGTTGAACCAATATTTATAACATGACCGTTCTTCTTAGCTGTCATAATTGGAAGAACTTTTCGCGACATGTATAATAATCCTTTAACATTGGTATCAATCATTCGCTCCCAGTCGTCGATAACACCTTCGTCAATATGGTTCAATCCAACGGCTAAACCGGCATTGTTTACTAAAACGTCAATGTCTTTCCATTCGGTTGGAAGGCTATCAATTGCCTGATCAACTTCTTCTTTATTCCGAACATCAAAATTCAGAATATATACTTTATTTAATGATTTTGCCATGATCTCTTTTTCAAGATCTTCCAACAATTCTTTTCTTCTTCCTGTAATAATAACATCAAAGTTGTTTTCTGAAAGAGTAATTGAGGTTGCTCTTCCAATACCTGATGTAGCACCTGTTATTAAAGCTATTCTATTCATAATTTATTAGTTTTTTTCATTCGTAAATGAGGTTATAAATTTAGTTAAAATCTTAAGTTATTTTTAATTTAGGATTTTAAATTCCACGCAATCCCGATAATCTGCAAGCCGTGGCACGGTTAACTTATTCAGATGACAGCAAAGTGTAATTAAATTGCTAATTGTCAATAAATCCGCGCTACGGATTGCAGATTTAGAGATTTAAGTACTTTGCGTTCTCTGCGAGGAAAACATTTCATGAAATTATCAAAATAAATTTAAATAGAAAATCTCTGCATCATTAATATCTTATCCTTTTATTAGAACATATCTTCATTTATGACATTAAAAAACACATTTTATTGCGGTTAAAATTTATGCTTTAATTATATTTGCTACGTCTTTACCAACTATTAATTGAATAAAGTTTACTAACATGGAAATCACTGTAAAAACTGCAGAACAACTGGGTTTATTACCCGAAGAATACGAAACAATCAAAAAACATTTAGGGCGCACTCCCAATTTTACCGAACTAAGCATATATTCGGTGATGTGGTCGGAGCATGCTTCCTATAAAAATTCAATTAAGTGGTTAAAGACCCTACCACGAACTGGCAAACAATTGCTGGTTGAAGCTGGTGAAGAAAATGCTGGTTTGGTTGATATTGGTGATGGTATGGCATGTGCTTTTAAAATAGAGTCACATAATCATCCATCTGCAGTAGAACCTTATCAGGGAGCAGCAACCGGTGTTGGTGGTATTAATCGTGACATTTTTACGATGGGAGCCCGTCCTGTAGCACAATTAAACTCATTACGTTTTGGTGATATCAGTTTAGATCGTACCAAATGGCATTTAAAAGGTGCAGTGAAAGGAATTGGTGATTACGGTAATGCTTTTGGAATTCCGGTTTTAGGTGGCGAAGTAATGTTTGACAAATGCTACAATACCAATCCGCTGGTAAATGCCATGTCGGTAGGTATAATGGAAAAAGGGGATACCATTTCAGCAATAGCTAAAGGTGCTGGTAATCCGGTTTATATTGTTGGTTCATCAACAGGTAAAGATGGAATTCATGGTGCTACCTTTGCATCGGCTGATTTAACCGAAGATTCTGCTGATGATTTACCTTCTGTTCAGGTAGGTGATCCATTTATGGAAAAACTGTTGTTAGAGGCAACCTTAGAATTAAATAAGACTGGTGCTGTTGTTGGTATGCAAGATATGGGTGCAGCAGGTATTATTTGTTCAACTTCTGAAATGTCGGAAAAAGGCGGGCATGGAATGAAAATTAATTTGGATAAAGTTCCATTACGCCAAAAAGATATGCAGGGATGGGAAATATTACTTTCCGAATCGCAGGAGAGAATGTTAGTGGTTGTTGAAAAAGGGAAAGAAGAAATTGTTGAGCAAATTTTTGAGAAGTGGGATTTGAACTGTGAGATTATTGGTGAAGTAATTGAAGAAGATAAGTTATACTTTTATCAAGATGATCAACTGATTGCAGAGGTTCCAGCTTCCACATTAGTTTTAGGTGGTGGAGCACCGGTTTATGAACGCGAATATAAAGAACCTGCCTATTATAAGGAATATAAAAAGTTTACTATCGACCAGGTGAAAGAACCTGAGGATTATGTTCTGACTGCTCTGGATCTATTGCAAAGTCCAAATATCGCTTCAAAGAAATGGGTTATTGAGCAGTACGATTCTATGGTTGGAACAGGAAATATGAGTACCAATTTTCCATCCGATGCAGGTATTTACAATATTAAAGGTACAAACCGCGCACTGGCGATGACAGTTGACTGTAATTCGCGTTATGTTAAAGCAGATCCTGAAAAAGGAACTGAAATTGCAGTTGCCGAAGCAGCCCGAAATATTGTATGTTCAGGTGGAATTCCATTAGCTGTTACAAATTGCTTAAACTTTGGTAATCCATATAATCCTGAAGCATATTGGCAGTTTGTTGGAGCAATAAAAGGTATGGGACATGCTTGCAAAAAATTTAATACCCCTGTAACAGGAGGTAACGTAAGCTTCTATAACCAGATGATGGTGAATGGAAAAACTGAACCAATTAATCCTACACCTACCATTGGTATGATTGGTTTAATTGAAGATAAAAACGATCAGATGAGTATTGCATTTAAAAATAAAGGCGATATGATCTATCTGATTGGTAAATCAAGAGATGATATTAACTCTTCAGAATATCTGAACTATATTCATAAAATTGAAGAGTCACCTGTTCCTCATTTCGATCTGGAAGAAGAGCATGAAGTGCAGGAAGCAATAAAAGGTTTAATAAAAAAGAACCTGATTCTTTCAGCTCACGATGTAGCCGATGGTGGCTTATTTACTGCCTTGGTTGAAAGTGCAATGGTAAAATGCTTTGGATTTGATGTTACTCCCGATGCTGAGATTCGTAAAGATGCATTCATGTTTGGCGAGTCGCAAAGCCGGGTAGTGGTTTCTGTATCACCATCAAACGAAGATCATTTTATCGACTACATGATAGCTTCAAAAGTCCCATTTTATGCTTTAGGTCATGTTACTAAATCGGAATTACGTTTAGATGACAACTCATATGGATTTATTAGCGATATTAAGAAGTTGTACGAAAGTGCATTAGAAAAGTATCTAAAAGAAGAATAGGACCAAATTAGTGATAACACCTTATAAAGATAATACGTCGGGTAAAAAAGAGCAAGTAGCTCGGATGTTTAACAATATTGCCCGGCGTTACGATTTTCTGAATCATTTTCTTTCTCTTGGTATTGATAAGATATGGCGAAAGAAAGCAGTGAGCTATTTAAAGGATTTAAAGGCTAATCCTAAGATTCTTGATGTAGCTTCGGGCACTGGTGATTTTGCTATCGCTACACTGAAACTTAAACCTCAAAAAGTTATTGGAATAGATATTTCGGAGGAGATGCTCAATATGGGTATCCAGAAAATTCGCAAGAAAAAATTGGATCATATTATTGAACTAAAGAAAGGGGATTCTGAAAATCTTGAATTTGAAGAACAATCATTTGATGGATTAACTGTAGCATTCGGAGTTAGAAACTTTGAAAATCTAACAAAAGGGCTTGCTGAAATGCATCGTGTGTTAAAAGCAGATGGTAAAGCTGTTATCCTGGAGTTTTCAAAGCCCAGGGTTTTTCCCGTAAAACAGATCTATAATTTTTACTTTAGATTTATTTTGCCGTTTATTGGTAAAATCGTTTCGAAAGATAATGCTGCATATACGTATCTTCCCGAATCAGTAAATCAATTCCCCGAGCGCGAAGATTTTATTCAAGAGTTGGAAAAGGTTGGTTTTAATGATTGTATATTTAAACCATTAAGCTTAGGAATAGCAACAATATATGTAGGAAAAAAATAATATATTCATCAAAATTACGTTAAGTAGTTTTAACAGTAATGAGGAAAGTTTTTATCATATTATTTCTGGGATTTATTAGCCGGTTTATCTATGCACAAGATGAAGTTGCAATGCATTACCAGGCTGTTGACCATAAAAAAATTCATTTTGGGTTTACAATTGGTATTAATACTATGGATTTTGATATTACGCCTTCCATGAGTCCTTTTGGTGCCGATTCTACTGTTTTATTTCCGGAAATTAACGATCTGGCTCCTGGATTTCATGTGGGTATTGTTTCCGATTTACGCTTAAATGATAATTTCAGTTTACGCTTTTTGCCGGGTATTGCACTTGGACAAAGAAAAATTTTATTCTACGATAGTGAAAGTAATGTGGTAACTGAAATGCTAATTGAATCTACTTATATTGATTTGCCACTAACATTAAAATATAAGGCAACACGCATTAATAATACCAGACCCTATTTAATTGGTGGTATTAATGTTCGTAACGATATGGCCCGGAATAAAGAGTTTAATGAAGATGAAGAGATTTATATAAAGTTAAACCCATTCGATATCTATTATGAGCTTGGTTTTGGTATCGATTTTTATCTGGCATATTTTAAATTTTCTACCGAAATAAAATACTCTGTAGGTTTGCTTAATGTAGTTTCATCAGATGCTTACGATGAATATCCACAATATGCCAATTCCATCGATGGTACAAAATCCAGAATGTTCATGATTTCGCTGCATTTCGAATAAGCTACATTCTTCTTCTAAATTCGGAGCAGATAATCGATGTTGCTACCGAAATATTTAACGATTCTGAGGTTTTTCTATCTGGTGGATAATTTGGAATAAAGAGTTTTTTATGAACGTATGGTTTAATTTCATCTGCTATTCCATGCGACTCACTACCCATAATAACTAATCCCCATTTAGAAAGCTGCTCATTGTAAATATTTCCTCCTTCGAGAAACGTGCCGTAAATCTTATAATCTTTTAATTTATTCGCTTCAGTTAAAAATTCTTTTGCATTAACATAATGAACCTTTACCCTAAATATTGCTCCCATAGTCGATTGAACAACTTTGGGATTGTAAAGATCTACACTTTCTTGTGAACAAAAGATATGTTTTATTCCAAACCAGTCGGCAATTCGTAGAATGGTACCCAGATTTCCCGGATCGTTAATGTTATCTAAAAAAAGGCTTAATTCAGATTCTATTGTATTTAAAGTATAGGTGTATGATGGTTGTTTGGCAATGGCAAGAACTTTATTGGGGGTTGATAATGCGCTTATCTTCTTAAGTTCACCTTCTGTAGTTTCATTAATATCTATTTGTTTTTTTATTCTATCTACTTGTTTGTTTTGTTCTAACCAAGCAGGGGTTGCAAAAATCTCAGTTATCTCAATCTCAGAGTGTAATAGTTCATCAACCATTTTTTCACCTTCAACAAAAAAGCAGTGATAGATTTCACGGTATTTCTTTTTTTTAATGGAATTTATGAATTTAATTTTATTTTTGCTGAGCATGGTTCTTTTTTTAAGTAGTACCTTCAAAATAAAGTGTAAAGATAATAAAGCCTTGAAGATTTTCACATTAAAATATCGATCAAAAAAACAGCTGTTAGGATTTATAATTGCTACTATTTCAGTTATAATGTCATCATGCAGTCCTGTTAAATATGTGGCCGAGGATGAGTATCTTTTGGATCGATACCGTATTAAAATCAGAGATGGAAACGTAAAAAAAGAAGAAGTAAAGAATTATGTACGACAAAAACCAAATAAACGAATTTTAGGCCTGCGTTTTCATTTGGGAATGTACAATTTATCCGGTAAAAATAAAGACACAGGACTTAGTAACTGGTTAAAAACTATAGGTGAAGAACCTGTTATCTATGATGAATTTCTGACAGAGAAATCAGTCGATTTGTTAAAATCATACCTGGATAATAAAGGATATTATAACTCTGTAGTTAAGGACACTGTTCAGTTAAAACGAAAGCGAGCAAGGGTTTTATATAAGATAGAGGTGAATGAACCTTTTAAAATTAATAGTATACGATACACTTGCAGCGATAGTAGTTTAGCCCCGGTTGTATTGCCCGATACAGTGAATTCAGTAATTGAGCCCGGCGATCATTTCGACATGGATATTCTGGAAGATGAACGTCAGCGAATCGAAACAAGTTTAAAAAACAAAGGATATTACAATTTTAGTAAGGATTTTATATTCTTTCAGGCAGACAGTTCAGCAAGATTACGCCAGGTTGATTTGGTTATGAACATCCAAAAAATTCAGCAAAAGGGCCCCGAAAGTACATATATCAAAAAAAATCATAAAAGATATCGAATTAACAAAGTATATGTATTTACAAATTTCGATCAAAAACAAGCGCTTGCTCAGGGACAGGATTATTACAACGATTTGGATACAACCTGTTTAGAGGGAGTGTATTTTATATCGAAAGGTGAAGATGAGTTAAAGAAAAGAGTTATTTTGCAATCTAATTTTATTAAAGAAGGCGATTTGTACTCTTTGAATAATGCCAATAAAACATACAAGCATCTCAATTCATTACGTTTATTTAAAATAATTAATATTCAATATAAATTAGTCGATTCTCTGGCCAATGATAGCTTGAATTTAGGGTATATTAATTGCAATATTAACCTCACAAAGTATTTATTGCAATCATACACTGTGGAGTTACAAGGGACGAATTCATACGGAAATTTAGGAGTTGGAGGGAATATTCTGTACCAGCACAGAAGTCTGTTTGGAGGCGCTGAAATTACTGATTTTAGAATAAATGGAGCAGTAGAATCTATCGATCGTGAAAATATTGTTGGAAATTATTATACAACTGAATTAGGAGGTAATATAACCGTAAATATTCCTAAATTTATTTTACCTATTTTCAAAGCAGAAAAGTTCAGTAAAAAATATAGTCCTAAAACACAAATTTCGGCAGGTTATAATTTTCAGGATAGAGTTGACTACAGGCGATCAATTGCTAACATGTCGTTCGGCTATTTTTGGGATGGTAACAAGTACTTAAAACATTCATTTAAATTGCTGGAATTAAATGCGGTTAATTTACCCGAAATTTCAACGAGTTTCAAAAATTTTATCGATTCAACATATCTAAAAAGTAGTTATGACAATCATCTGGTTTCGGTAACAAGTTATAGCCTGATATTTAATAATCAGGATATTAAAAAGCGCCGGGATTTTTATTTCTTTAGGCTAAACTCGGAATTATCGGGGAATATATTGTCTGGAATAAGCGAGTGGGTGCAGGCTGATACTTCTGATAATGGAAGTTACATGGTTTTTGGTATTCCGTTTTCTCAATACGCAAAATTCGATGTGGATTTTAGATATTATGATATCCTGAACGAATCGAACACTTTGGTTTATAGGATTTTCGGAGGAGTGGGGATACCTTATGGAAATTCAGAGTCACTTCCATTTGAAAAGCTTTATTTCTCAGGTGGAGCAAATAGTCTTAGGGCATGGAGTGTACGAGGATTAGGACCCGGATCGTATACCGGGGGGTCGGCAACAAGATTTCCTAACCAAACCGGCGATATTAAATTAGAAGCCAATGTTGAGTATCGCTTTAAAATGTTTTGGTTGCTCGAAGGTGCGTTTTTCCTCGATGTAGGTAATGTCTGGTTTTTAAATTCCGATCAGTTCGAAGGTGGATTATTTCATAAAGACAGATTTTATAAAGAATTTGCTGTTGGTTCAGGATTCGGTACTCGTTTCGATTTTTCTTTCTTTATTTTCAGGTTAGATCTAGGTGTTAAACTTCGTGATCCTGCCTTGCCAGAAGATAACCGATGGATTATCGGGAACAGGGCGTTGAGTTGGCAAGACGATTTTACAGTTAATATTGGTATTGGATATCCATTCTAATTCGCCGGTTAATCTTTTAAAAATAATTAAACACATTCGTAAAACATCTAATTCCGTTAGCTGTTTAATTAATATATTTTATTTATTAAATTTGTATGAGTTGAATCAAAATAATAAAGCATATGTCATACAATAAAATTCTGGATTTATTAGCCGATAAAGCTGATTATCTGTTAAAGCATAAATCAAATACCGTAAGTAAAGACTTGTTGCACTTACCTGGTCCTGATTATATCGATCAAGTATTTAGTCAAACCAATCGAAATCCACAGGTTATTAATTCTCTGCAGCAAATGGTTAATACAGGTCGTTTAGCCGGAACAGGTTACTTTTCAATACTTCCGGTTGATCAGGGTATTGAGCACACCGCAGGAGCTTCTTTTGCTCCAAATCCTTTATATTTTGATCCTGAGAATATTGTGAAATTAGCTATTGAAGGAGGTTGTAACGCTGTAGCCTCTACTTTTGGAGTGTTAGCTTCGGTATCAAGAAAGTATGCGCATAAAATACCTTTTCTTGTAAAGATTAACCATAACGAACTCATGACCTATCCAAATAAGTATGATCAAATCATGTTTGGCACAGTTGAGGAAGCATGGAATTTAGGTGCAAAAGCTGTAGGAGCAACCATCTATTTTGGTTCTCAGGAATCAAATCGGCAGATTGTAGAAGTTGCAGAAGCTTTTGAACGAGCTCATGAATTAGGAATGGTTACAGTGCTCTGGTGCTACAATAGAAATTCAGATTTTAAAAAAGATGGTGTTGATTATCATACTGCAGCCGATTTAACCGGTCAGGCAAATCATCTTGGAGTTACTATTCAAGCGGATATTATCAAGCAAAAATTACCTACCTGCAATGGAGGATTTAAGGAGATTGGATTTGGGAAAACCAACGAGAAAATGTATTCAGAACTTACTTCAGAACATCCAATTGATTTAACAAGATATCAGGTGATGAATAACTACATGGGCCGATTTGGATTAATCAACTCGGGTGGAGCTTCTTCAGGTGCTTCCGATTTGGCTGAGGCTGTATTTACTGCAGTAGTGAACAAGAGAGCAGGAGGTATGGGATTAATCTCTGGTCGTAAAGCATTTCAGCGTCCAATGAAAGAAGGTGTTGAATTACTTAATTCAATTCAGGATGTGTATCTTACTAAAGAAATAGATATTGCTTAATTAAGTAAAATATATAATTTTAAGGCAGTCTATCCCAATAGCTATCTGGAGGCTGCTTTTTTCTTGATAAAAAATAAAAGTAGAAATTAATGATATAAAAAAATGACAAAAAAATTTAGATCAGGGGTATTATTTGGAGATGAGGTTACACATCTTTTTGAATATGCCAAGGAAAAACAATTTGCTTTACCGGCAGTTAATGTTATTGGAACAAATTCTATCAATGCAGTATTGGAAACGGCCAGAGATATTAACTCTCCGGTAATAATACAGTTTTCGAATAGCGGAGCTGCTTTTGTTGCAGGTAAAGGTCTCTCAAATGATAATCAGGAGGCAAGTATTGCAGGAGCAATATCTGGTGCATATCATGTGCATAATATGGCAAAATATTATGATGTACCAGTTGTGCTTCACACAGATCATTGTGCCAAAAAACTTATACCGTGGGTTGAAGGATTAATTAGAGAAGGTCAGAAATATTTCGAGAATAATAAACAGCCACTTTTTAGTTCACATATGTTGGATCTTAGCGAAGAGTCGTTGGAAGAGAATATTGAAATTTCAGCATCATTCCTAAATAAGATGAAGGATATGGGAATGACTCTAGAAATTGAATTGGGAGTAACAGGTGGAGAAGAAGATGGTGTGGATAATACCCATGTTGATGCATCAAAATTGTATACGCAGCCTGAGGAAGTAGCATATGCCTACGAAAATTTATTAAAAGTAAGTCCTAATTTTACCATAGCAGCTTCATTTGGGAATGTACACGGAGTTTATAAACCAGGAAATGTAGTGTTAAGTCCCGAAATATTAAATAATTCACAAAAGTTGATCCAGCAAAAATTTAATACTAATGAAAAACCTGTAAACTTTGTATTTCATGGAGGATCGGGCTCAGAGAAAGAAAAAATAGCCGAGGCAATTAGCTATGGAGCTATAAAAATGAATATCGATACCGATTTGCAATGGGCTATGTGGAATGGTATTTTAAATTATTATAATGAGAATGAAGGTTTCCTTCAAAGTCAGATCGGAAATCCTAAAGATCCTGACGGACCGAACAAGAAATTCTATGATCCTAGAGTCTGGCTGAGGGCAGGCGAAAAGAGTTTTATACAAAGATTATCTGAGGCTTATAAGGATTTGAATGCAGAAAATCGAAATTAATTTATATGTTTTAATAGGTATAAACCGATTCAAATTAAACGAATCGGTTTTTTTGTTTTAAACCTTATTTTGCAAATAGAGTCAATTTTCGTAAAATTGCTTTTTCTTCAAACTAATATAAATATAAAATGGCAAATGTAGATTTTTCGAACAGAGATAGTTTTGGAAGTAAATTTGGAGTAATCGCAGCAGCTGCCGGATCAGCAGTTGGATTAGGTAATATTTGGAGATTCCCTTATGTGGCCGGAGAAAGTGGTGGTGGAGCTTTTGTTTTAATTTACCTTGCATTTATATTTATTATTGGTGTACCGGTAATGCTTTCTGAGTTTGTAATTGGACGAAAAGCGCAACGAAATACATTTGGTGCTTTTAAAATATTAGCACCAGGGAAACCATGGTTTATTATTGGTATAATGGGGTTAGTTGCTGCTTTCTTCATTTTAGCATTTTATAGCACCATTGCAGGCTGGACATTAGAATACATCGTAAAAGCAGTTTCAAATGGATTCAAAGGGCAGGATACTACAATAATCTTTGAATCATTTAAAACATCCACCTTTAAACCTTTGATGTGGCAGTTTATTTTTATGTTTTTAACAGGATGGATTGTATTTTCAGGTGTAAAAAACGGAATAGAAAAATATACAAAAGTGTTAATGCCTTTATTGTTTTTCTTAATACTCTTAATGTGTATAAGA
Organism: Bacteroidota bacterium; assembly: GCA_020444275.1. Taxonomy (GTDB): domain Bacteria; phylum Bacteroidota; class Bacteroidia; order Bacteroidales; family UBA12077; genus UBA12077. The sequence continues at coordinate 422,498 of JAHLLG010000003.1, forward strand.
TCACTTACTCTTGATGGAGCAGCAAAAGGTTTAGAATTTCTGTTCAAACCTGATTTTTCAAAAATTACGTGGGGTGTTGTTCTGGAAGCTTTAGGGCAGGCAGCATTCTCATTAAGTATTGGAATGGGCGCATTAATAACATATGGTAGTTATATTCAAAAAGATAATAATTTATCCAAGACAGCTTTACAAGTTTCATTAGCTGATACTTTAATTGCGCTGTTAGCAGGTGTAATGATTTTTCCTGCCGTATTTGCTTTAGGTATGGATCCACAAGCTGGTCCTGGTCTGGTTTTTCAGGTTTTACCCGAACTGTTTATGAAAATGCCTGCAGGATATATTTTCTCTATAATATTTTTTATTCTATTAGCAGTTGCAGCGTTAACATCAACAGTTTCTTTATTGGAGGTAGTTGTGGCATTTGCATCGGAAGAACTCAAGATTTCAAGAAATAAAGCTACCATTATTGGAGCAATTGCAATTTGGTTGGTAGGGGTAATTGCTACATTATCGTTTAGCGATTTAAGTCATGTTAAGCTATTTGACTTAACCATTTTTGATATACTTGATTACGTATCTGCTAATATTTTATTACCTGTAGGTGCGATGGCAATTGTAATTTTCTTAGGGTGGTTTTTTGGCAAGAAGCTAATTTTTGATGAGTTATCAAATGAAGGAACGTTAAAAATGAAATTCTTTGGACTCTTTATATTTATTATTAAATTTATTGCACCAATCGCTATTTTATTAGTATTTTTAAATAGCATTGGTATAATAAAGTTTTAAACTGAATGATCAAAAGACGATTTAAAGAATATTTTACATTTACAAAAAAGGAGCGCAATGGTATAATTGTGCTCCTTTTAATTTTATTTATCCTAGTTATAATCCAGATATTTCAAAACACTAAATCTGTTGGTACAATTGAATTAATGGATGAACAATTCCAGAAAGATATTGAAGCCTTTGAAAAAGGGTTATTGCCCAAGGAACAAAAAAATAAGACACAAAGGACAGCTCATCAAGCCAGAAAAACAATTATTGAAGATAAATGGCATATACCTAACAAACTATTCAGGTTCGATCCAAATACAGTTTCCAAAACACAGTTAAAAGATCTTGGTTTTTCAAACAGGCAGTTAAATACATTAATGAATTACAGAAAAAGCGGAGGTCGTTTTTTTGAAAAGAAAGACCTCATGAAAATATACGGCATAAACATAAAACAGTACAAAGCATTAGAATCGTATATTGTAATTAATGAACAAAAAGATCAATTGAAAGAAAACGTAACTGTAGAAGAAGAAGTTGTTTTAATTGAACTAAACAGCTCTTCAAAAGAAGAATTGAAAAGGCTAAGAGGTATAGGTGACGCATATGCAGAACGAATCGTAAAGTATAAATCACTTTTAGGCGGATATTATAGCAGAGAACAATTATTGGAGGTGTATGGAATGGATTCTGCTCGTTTTGCAGGATTTCACGATCAGGTTATTATCGATACAAATAAAATTAACAGAATAAATCTAAATACTGCTACATACGACTCTTTAATTAAGCATCCTTATTTAAATCGATATCAAACCAAAGCAATTTTAAAATACAAAGAAATCGTGGGAGAATTTACTAAAACTGAACAAATCTATCAAAATAACCTTTTAACTAAAGAAGAGTTTTTGCGAATAAGACCATATTTAAAACTTAAGTAGTTTTTTATTTTGACAATTGAATAAAAAAATTGTATCTTTATTAAATGCAGATTGCTAGTTTAATATACTGGTGTATAGTGCGTTAAATAATACTTTAAGGACTTAAAAATATTTTATCGAATTTTTTTAATATTTTTTAGGTGAATATTTTTGAAAAGTGTGTATTAAATTAATATTTTTGCGGCTCAAATTTTAAAAAAATTAAGGAATAAATTATGATAGTAGTACCATTAAAAGAAGGTGAAAACATTGAAAGAGCTTTAAAAAAGTTCAAGAGAAAGTTTGAAAAAACAGGTGTTGTTAAGGAATTAAGGGAAAGACAAGCTTTTACTAAGCCATCTATTAAGAAAAGAGAGCAGAAGAAAAAGGCTATCTACGTTCAACAAATGCAACAAGAAGAGGAATAGAGCATATAGGGTGAGTACCGTGCCAATAGGTATTTGAGTTACTTCTAATTTTTAAATTACCCTATATGTACAAAGATCTTTTTCTAAAATATTTACAATTCGAAAAACGCTTTTCAGCAAATACGATCAAATCATATAAGAATGATTTAGATCAATTTGCTGATTTTGTTGTATTGAACTTTGATGATAAGAAGATACACTTAGTTAACGAAAAAGTAGTTAGAGCATGGATTGTAAGTTTAATGGAAAAAGATTTTTCATCTACATCCATAAACAGAAAGATATCTTCACTTAAAACATTTTATAAATTCTTACTTCGAGAGGGACATATTAAATCCAACCCAATGGATAAAGTGGTATCTCCAAAAGTCGCAAAGAAATTACCCACTTTTGTTGAAGAAAAACAAATAATAAACTTATTAGATGACTATTCCTTTGGTGACGATTTTGCCGGAATAAGAAATAAAACAATTATTGAAATGTTTTATAATACAGGCATGCGATTGTCAGAATTAATTGGATTGAGGGATAATAGCCTTGATTTAAATAATAATTCGATAAAAGTACTTGGTAAAAGGAATAAAGAGAGAATTGTGCCTTTAAGTATATCTTTCGTTAAATCATTGAAAAAATATATCGAAGTTAGAAATGCTGAATTTCAGCAAAAAAGTAATGAGCATTACCTTTTTGTTACAGATAAAGGGAACAAACTTTATGAGAAATTTGTATACAGAATAGTTAATAGATATTTAAATTTGGTAACAACAATTGAAAAAAAGAGCCCTCATGTTTTAAGGCACACGTTTGCAACACATTTGTTAAACAGAGGAGCCGATTTAAATTCAATAAAAGAACTGCTTGGCCATGCAAATCTTGCAGCAACACAAGTATACACACATAATACATTTGAAAAATTAAAATCAATTTATAAACAAGCTCATCCCAGAGCATAAAAATATGGAGGAGTCATTATGGACATTAAAATTCATTCAATTCACTTTGACGCAGACAAAAAACTTCTGGATTTTATTAATAACAAAGTGAAGAAACTTATCCAATTCTACGACAATATTATTGGTGCCGAAGTATTTTTGAGAGTAGAGAAAGATCAGGGACCCGAAAACAAATTAGCCGAAATAAGATTAGATATTCCAGGTAGTGATATTTTTGCCAAGAAAAAAACAAAAAGTTTTGAGGAATCTATTGATAGTTCAGTGGAAGCAATCAAGCGCCAATTGACCAAAGCAAAGGAGAAACAGAGAGGTGTTTAAAAAAAATACGAAAAACATGAAAATTACACTGTTTTTTTTGTGTTTAATCTAAAATATTCATACATTTGCGAACCGATTTTGGAAAATTATTTCTAAAATCGGCGTTCTTTTATTATTGCCGATGTAGCTCAGTTGGCTAGAGCAGCTGATTTGTAATCAGCAGGTCGACGGTTCGAGTCCGCCCATCGGCTCAAGTACTGAAAACATCATGTTGGGGAGATACCAAAGTGGCCAACTGGGGCAGACTGTAAATCTGCTGTCG